>JAXDJV010000007.1:0-284678 GCA_034667465.1 Acidobacteriota bacterium
GAGCGGCAACAACTTCTCAATCCATATCTGCACTTCTACAATCACCACCGTATGCACTCCGCACTCGCTGACCAACCGCCGATCTCTCGGCTAACCCTGAACAACGTCATGAGACGCGACAACTAGCCCCCGGGGTGTGGCTCATCGCTACGATGATTCGCCCAACCGCCGCGCGCATCGCATCACTGTTTCTGCACGGAACCCGCTCGGCAACTTCGCGCACCCGTGCCATGACCCCTCCTCGTAGGCCCATTTCGGCCGACCCAGGGGCGAGGAGGGATTTCGCGGAGCGCATCGATGTCGAACCAACGTCGCTCTAGCTTCGCCCGAAACGACGAGCGCATGCCGCGACCGTCGGGGGAAATGTGCGCACTCGCACACAACGGCGCGAACCGAATCGAAGACGGCGAGCCGCGAAAATGAGGCGCGTGTCCCTCTAATCAAGTGGAGGGATGTCATGGCGACAAAGAAGGCATCGAAGAAGAGCGCAAAGGCACAGAAGGGCGGTGCGACATCGAAAGCGATGCATCTCGCGCTCGAGTCGCTCGCCGAGACCCTCGACTGTCGGACCTGCGTCATTCGGACGATCGAACAGCAGTGCAACACCACCGTGGGAAGCCTCGGCGACAAGTTGCGTGACGTCTGCTCACCGTGCGACACCGGTGCGATGGCGGATCTCGCCGATGCGCTTCGTCGAAACTGCGGCGGAGGCGAGGGCTTGGAGCTCGCCTGCAGCATGACGGTCATCCAAGTCATTCACGCGGCCTGCGGATAAGTGGAGGAGCCGATGCGTCGCTCGTTCGTCCTTCTCCTTGCCGTCACGATCGCACTCCTTCTCACGCACGATGTTCGTGCTGAGAAGAAGATGAAAGAGGTTTTCTCGGCGTTCCTGAAGACCGCCTCTTTTTCCGATTCGGCGCATCCAATGGACCTGCTCGTGGTCCTCGAAGATAACGTGATCGATCCGTCGAACACGTGCAGTGACAAGGACGAGTGCGCGAAGAAGTACCGCCTCGAAGACCGCAATGACTATCGGACGTACGACATCGCGTCCGTGGCGGTCGAGAATACGACAACACTCCGGGTGACGCTCGCTGAGCTTCCGACGAGCACGAAGAAACTGACATTCGTCGCCAGGAACCTGAAAGCTACGCCAAAGGTCGGGTACTTCGAAATCCCCGTGTCGCCGCAGCTCTTTCAACTCGACATCGATGACAGCGAGACCTTCGAGGGTCTGCGCAGCCCGATCATCGTGCAATACCACACGATGGCGCCCATGACGGTGAAGGCCGGGGACGAGGCGAAGACACGCGCCGCGATGTCGTCCGCGTTGACGATCACCGACCCCGGGGAGTTCGACCGCCCACACCAAGGCTACGTCGATAGCATTGCGCCGCTCGATAGACCGTCGGACTTTTTCCAGCTCACCATCACGGGTGCCCCGCGCGGTAAGAAACTCGATATGGCAATCGGAGGCCTTGAGACGTTCAACGGCCAACCGCAGCAAGCAAGCGGCTCCATCCAGACTCTTCCGGTACCGAAGGGGCGAGACGACGCGACGCTCTATCTGAAGCTGAGCGCCGAAGCGAACAATGTGAAACGTGAGCGGAAGTACACGCTCGATACGCGCATTCATGACGTCTGGCGGGCGGCGAACCGCTGGAACCTCGGGCCGACACTCGACGCGACCTTCGGCAACAAGACGGCGAAGGCACCGAATAGCGGGGCGGTCTCGCTCGACTTGCGGTACTTCTTCGAGGGCACGCCGAAGTTCCGCACCAACCTCACACTCTCGCCGATTTTCCGCACTGACAGGTCCTTCAAAAACGAGGATCTCGGAGCGGATGTCGTGCTCGAAGGAGTCATCCCGCGCCTTGAACGGTCACTTGAGCAGCGACGGAAGGAAGAGAAGCGGAAGAAAGGCCCCCCGCTCGCGCATGTCTGGGGCTGGAAACTGCGACCGTCTGTTGCCGTTGAAATCGGGCGGCACATCAAGAGCACCACGCCGCAGATTGACAACAGCGATTTTGAGCGGCTGCGCGCCGGCATCTCCGCCGGCGTCGAGTACGGCAAGTGGTCCCTCACCACGTCAGTTCAGCACCGGTACCTGTTCACTGAGGAAGCCGTGCTGCAAGACGGTGCAGCGGCCATGGTCTCAGACGGCGCACAGACGTACGGCCGTGTCGATCTCTCCTATGACCTCGGCGTCATCGCGCTGACACTCACGCATATGAACGGTCGCCAACCGCCCGCGTTTGCATCGACGCACTCCACCGCCCTAGGGTTTACGTTTAAGTTCTGAGCCAACCAAGGGCAAGAGCGAGACTTGGATCCAGCCCTGCGGGCCTTTGCCGAGGCAACGCCACTTCGCGAGCGTGGGCGTCTTGATGCCTATGAGCCGCGCAACCTGCGGCGCGGGAATCCGCTCTTCCATGCGTGGTCCCCTGTTCGGCGACCACGATGCGATCGGATTTAGCGAATGAAGAGAAAGGTGTCGAAAGGTGGGCGAGAAGGACCGCAACAGAGACCGTCACAGAGACTCCCTCGAATCGGAAGTCGTGGTGAACGATCGTAAGTGCCTGTATCTATTGGAGCGGGCGACGGGATTCGAACCCGCGACCAAGAGCTTGGGAAGCTCCTACTCTACCAACTGAGCTACGCCCGCCTGATGCCGCAAACCCCTGCGTTTTCCGATAGATACGACAAGAACCGTTGGTCCACCAATGCTGATCGATTCTAGCACGGATCTGTCCATCTACGAGTGTCAACGAGCGTCGTAAAGACCAATGTAGAGACCAATGTAGAGACCGAGATAGCGCCCACAGATGAGACAAGATAGAGACTCCGACCGTGCCGTCTTAGGCGCATCTTGGGTGTGGGGATATGGCCGGAGTCGTGAGCAAGTCGAACAGCGGCTGCGCATCTGACCACACCGCTGGCTCATACCGACGTGGCTGTGATTCGAAACGGCGAGCAACGGATGCTCGAACATGACACGCGCTGCAATGACGAAAGGTGAAGGAGCAGCAAGTGGTGCCCGCCGTAGGGCAGGGGTGCGATTGCGTGGCGATTGCCGCGGCCGATGGTGGCAGAATCGGCCGAGCCGATGCGTCCACGCCCTGAAGAAAGACTCATCTTCCACATCACCGACATCGAGAACCTGCCCGGCATCATGGCCGAGGGAGGCTTGCTCTCCGATGCCCTGATGTCGGAGCGCGATCCCACGATCATCGGCGACGACCGGATCAAGCAGCGACGCTTGACTCAGATTCGCGTTACCAGTTCCGGGAACCGCTTCGTCGGCGAGTTCGTCCCTTTCTACTTCTGCCCTCGTTCGCCGATGCTCTACAGCATCAATCTCGGCAACACCGGTCGCCTCCGGGCTGCCAAAGCTCGATTGTTCACCTCGTCAGCCGAGTGAGTTACGCCATCGATCTCGGCGCGACATGGGCTATCAGCGACGGCAACGCAGCGGCGTTTCACACCACGTTCGAGTCAACGCTGGAGGCCATCGAGGCACTGGATTGGAAGGTGATCGACGCCACGTACTGGGCCGAGAATCGCCATCAAAAGCAGGCCGAATTCCTCGTTGCTGACTTCTTCCCTTGGTCCGCCTTTCACGAGATCGCCTGCCAGAACCCGGAAACCGCAGAAGAGGTGAAGGCGCTGATCGCTCAGCAGAATCATCGACCGAAACTCTCGGTTAAAACCGCCTGGTACTACTAGAATTGAAACCAATGATCGAGTTTGCAACCGGCAACCTGATGCAGGCGCCCGTGGAGGCGCTAGTAAACACGGTGAACACCGCGGGCGTGATGGGCCGCGGCATCGCGCTGCAGTTCAAGCAAGCGTATCCGGCGATGTTCCGCGCATACGAGAGCGCGTGCAAAACCGCTCAGGTGAAACTCGGCAAGATGCACGTCTTCGATCTCGGCGGCCTGGTCGGCGGGCCACGCTGGATCATCAACTTTCCAACGAAGGGGCACTGGCGAGCCGCGAGCCGCATCAAGGACATCGAGGCCGGCCTGGACGATCTCGTCGCGACGATCAAGCGTCTCGGCATTCGATCGGTCGCGATCCCTCCGCTGGGCTGCGGCAACGGTGGTCTCGACTGGAGCGACGTGCGTCCGCGCATCGAAGCGGCGCTGCAGGAACTGCCTGATGTTCGCGTTCTTGTCTATCCGCCTGGTCGCGCGCCGGAGGCCGAAGCGATGCCGAATCGAACCGACCGCCCGAACATGACCCTAGGTCGCGCGGCACTCATCCTTCTCATGGATCGATACCTCAAAGGACTGCTCGATCCCTTCGTGAGCCTCCTTGAGATTCACAAGCTGATGTACTTCATGCAGGAGGCGGGACAACCGCTTCAACTGAACTACGAGGCCAAGCCGTACGGGCCGTACGCGCCGAATCTTCGGCAGGTGTTGATTCGTCTCGAGAGCCACTACACCCAAGGCTACGGCGACGGCAAAGACAAGCCGGCCACACCGATTCATCTTCTTCCGGGCGCAGTCGAGGAAGCGAGTGCCTTTCTTCGCGAAGACTCCGAGGCGCGGGCGCGGATGGACCGTGTCGCCGAGTTGATCGAAGGCTTTGAAGACCCGTTCGGGTTGGAACTTCTCAGCTCACTCCACTGGGTCGCACGCGAAAAACCCGAGGCAGGCGAGAATCCCGAGGTCGCGATCAGCGCCGTTCAGGCGTGGAGCCCTCGGAAGAAACAGCAGCTCAAGCGCGAGCACCTTCTGCGCGCGTGGGAGAGACTCAAAGAGCAGGGATGGATTGAGGCGCCGCCGCATGACGCGAGGAATCTTTCCGCGAGCGCTGTTCTCTGACGCCGGGCACGCCAGGATGGAACACTGGTGACTGGTCTCCTTCCTCGGGTACATCGATGGATCGGAAGCAGAAGAAAGGTCCCGGCGAGCGACGCGTCTTCTAGTTCATGTTTCCGTAGTACCAGGCCATGAATCGGGCAGTGTCGAAGCGAACTTCCGTGAGGTATTCCCGAGGCTGAGTGATCTCCTTTCCTCGGGTTCGGGCCTTAGCGTCGAGCGTCTCCCGAGCATCAGGTGGAATCGGATGGTAGATCCGACCACCGATGAGATGGGGATAGGCGCTCAGCCACGCATCCAAATGACTCGCCTTCCAATCAAGGATGGCTCGCACGAGGGGATGCGTCAGCGTGTCGCGGACCGGTCGGGGCCCAGGGGCGAACCGATCCACACGGCGAGTAAACGGGAGAGCGATGTACTCGAGTTCATCGCGCAAGCGGAAGAGCCGAAGCTCGCGATCAGCTGAGATTTCCGATGTTACAAATTGCGGCGGCAGATGAAATGGCATTCCACGATCAGGTCCATCCAGCCACCTGAGGATGCCATGGCGGCGCCTCTTCACGAGATCGCGCCGCCCTTTGATCGAACTAGCGACTTCGTCGCTCTGGGTGAGCCAGTCCAGAAGACTGGGGTGAGTCACGATCCCGTTGCACAACGAGATCAGGTTACAGCCGGCACTAACGTGCCTACCTTCAATCTCTCGCACGGCCGCCAACTGGGCGGCAAACAGAGGATCCGCGGCTGTTTCTTGGGGCAATGGAGAGCCCGGAAGAACGCCCATGGGATCGGTGGACGACCGTCCACGCGAGAGATGACCAGGAATGCGGGTTTGATGCTCAGAGCGCTGTTGCACCGCGTTTGCGGCACCGCAGTTAGGACACCTGCGGGTGTTGAGCAGGCCAGTCGAAACGTGGCTCATGGTTCTGCTCCCTTTCCGGTCGACCTTTTGCCACCTACTCACCGATTCATTTCTTCGCGACGGGGCGGCACGGACTCCATCGATGGGAGGCGAGCCTCTGCCCTAGGTTGCAGAAGCCCTCGCCACCTGCGGAGTTTCTGCGAATGGTCTTCCGATACGCACCTGCCGCTGATGGAGCGACTTGGCCAACGAATCGGAATGCCGCGCGTGTGTCCGGCCGTGAAGAAGCCTGGAACTATTCGGTTTTCAATGAACCGGAGCGACCAAACGCCGCCCGCCGGGAACTCTCAGGATACGCCGAGAGTTCCGCGGTGACAACGAGTCGGGATACATCGAGCTTCGCCATGAGGTTACCGTTGTCCGGTTCGCTGTCTGCGCGCTCACGAGCAGATTAAGTCGGGCCTGGGCCGTCGCATCGGGCTTCGATGTAGAGGACAACGCCGGCTCAACCGGGAGCCTGAGCCCCCAGGACAACGGCCCGCGAGAATGACGGAACCGTGCGCTCGTCGCAGCTCGACGGGACCAGCAGTGCATCGCGAGCAACAAAGCCAGGATGATCACACATACAACAACGCGAAGAATCTGGCGTGCTGAAAAAAAGAATAGCCTCGTCGCAACCCGTGCTGGCTCCACCGCCGAGCGTGCAGTCTGCCAGAGAAGCACAACGACCAGAACAAGGAGGACAAGTGTCACCATCAGTTTAGGAAGGCTGACGAGGTTCGGCAACGGGCGTCACAGCGCGATCTGCCGCAGAATGCGCGATGTCGGATTTACATTCAGAAGGCGTTGCAACATCTGCTCGGCTTTGGACCGCCATCCGGAGTCAACGGCCTGCATCCGCGACGTCACCGCAACAAGGTTCGCAGCCATCTCATGTAGCCTGCTTTCGGGCGGCGCGAGATCTTTGTCGTAAGCGTTAAATATATCAGCAACTGTAGAAGCGATTGCCGGAAACGCGCCGACGAATGTATCTATTAGATCCGCGTGGGCGACGCCGCCTCCATGTGTGCGCCGCTCCAACATCCACCAAGCTCGCGGCAGCAGATCCAAGCACACCCGATATAAGGGTAAGACCCTCTTCATTGGGCGGCTCACGACGTCATTCATCTTCGCGGGGAATGATTTTGACAGCGTCGCCTTTGATAGGAAGGCGTCGGCAAGAAACAGGTAATAGCCCGCCAGGTCAGCGCTGGAGATCACATCCCGCGCGCGCTGAATCTCGCTCCGTCCTACGAATGTCTGCGGTGTGCCGTGCGCAAGCATCTTCATCGCGTCCGATTGGAATGAATCATCGCCATCGCACGCAAAAGGGTCTGCGCCGGATGGGACGACCGACAGATCCAACCGCACCGGGCGGCTCTTTTCTGACACGGTATGGCCCCATTCGAGATCGTACTGGATCAGGAGCGGCTGTTCTATCAAGCACGAGAACGTCACCGCATCCCAGTCATGCCCATCACGAGCGATCTCCACATCGAACAGGCGCCCGAGGACATCAGCATGGACGATTGCTGAGATGTCGACCGCACCGGGCATCTTCTGCCTCGGATAAAGAAGGAGTTCGTAGTCATGATGCAAAGGCAGTCGGTCGTCGGGGCTTCTCGGAAACCTCGCAAGCGCTGCGTGGACGGCAGCTGCCACGGCCGTCGGACTGACACGTCCATCGTCGCGGCGAAGTGCATTGCAGTCGCCGACGAGGCTAGCGAGATCCGACGAATTCATGTGGGTCGTATGGTTTGCGACAGGACGCCCTCGGCCGAGCGTCGAGTGGTATAGCAGTGCGTCCTGTACGATTCGCGTTAGCTTCTTGTAATGCTTCTTTGGGTCACTACCAGATTCGCCACTGTTGAATTCAGCCATCCACGCGTCCGCGATATCCGTGAGATTCCCCACGAACGCCCGGCGCTGTTCGGGCGTGACAAGCGTGCTCACGGTCTCCTGATACTGGACGGCGCGTGGGTTCAGCGGTGCGGCATGTTGGGTCACCGTGAACCAAAGAGGTGCCCACGCCCCTTGGTGGGTTGGATATACGATGTTGCGACGGACGAAGTCAGAAGCATCGCTCGGAAGAAACAGAAGCGCGTCCTTCGGCTTGAACTCTGGATGAGAACGGTCGCGTATGCTCAACTTTCGCGGGAGCGGGATGTCAGCGATGAGTGCATCGTTTCGATTTCCCGCAACGATGCCGCTGTCAGACTTGAATCGCGCAGAGCCATAGATGAAATCAAACATGTGGCTCTCCTGGCAGCGCTAAGGAAAGCAGCGCTGGTGGGACGGCGACCGAAGAGGACGTCGATGCGATCCATGAGCCGAGTCGCGGCGACCGCTGATCTCCGTCGAAGTGAAAGTCTGATCCTGCGGTATGAGAGAGGTCATGCGCAGCGGCCAGACCGATGAGATTCCTCACATCAGTTTCGGCGTGTGTCGGATAGTAGACCTCGATCGCGTTGAGGCCGCATTGATGCAGTGCGTCAACGATCACAGGCAGACTTTCCGGTCGGGAGCGCGTGGACCAGATTGGATGCGCAAGTGATGCAACACCGCCCTGTTCACGAACGATTGAAAGCAGATCTTCCGCCGGGACGCGACGTCGTTCAGCGTAGCAGTCCCCACCTCTGACGAGGAACTTCGCAAAAAACTCGTCGTGCGCTGCGATGCCATGCTTTCGTAGCAGATCGCGATTTTCCTCGTCAGCGAGAACGGCGCGCGCGATTGCTGGCCGCCCAACGGTTCCCGCACTCTTCGCCAAGCTCTCGGCGTTGATGCGGAAGCCAAGTTCCCTTACACGATCGAGGATCTCCGATGTGCGCTCAATCCTGGCCTGTCGCTGATCGTCGAGAACAGCCAGAAGCGCAGCCGGTGCTTGCCGCAGATAGATCAGAATGTGAAGAGGCAAGCCGCGATGGACTACCGAAATTTCTGCGCCTAGAAGCGGACGCACCGCGTGACGGATGCACTCCGATGACACGGTCGGCCAGTGATCGACGGTATCGTGGTCAGTGATCGCGAGCACCGTGATGCCGACTGCCGCGGCGCGCGCGACGAGTTCGGGTACGGTCAGCATGCCATCCGAATACGTCGAATGGCAGTGCGCATCCCAGAGTGGGGGTGGCGCATCGCTTCGCGTGCTCGCGATCGTCAAGCCGGCGCATCCTCCTTTTCTGGTAAGCTTTGCAGCTTACCACGCGTCCACGTCCACTGGCGGAACTGATGAATATAAATAAGTTATGCGCATTCGCGCTGCCGTTGTTCGTTCTGGGATGCGCTTTCGCACCCGACCATGGTCGTGCCAGCGACGAGACGATCGCTGTGCATCGGACGACACCGATCGATGGCATCGACCTCTTTGTCATGATGGACGAATCAGGAAGCATGGGTGGACCCCACGGTACCGATCCAAACCTTCTTCGTTACGAAGCCGCCAAATATCTACTCCAGAACGTGCTCGTGAAACCGGCTGACGCCGAGTCGCCGCATCAAGTTGCTATCATCCATTTTGGTTCAACGGCACAGTCCAAAGGTCTGCTTCCGCTCACCCCGAGTTCCGTTAACCAGGTCTTGGGCGCGATCCACCTCGACAACCCCGCTAGCCTCGGCGACACAAGTTTCACTTCGGCATTTAAGCTCGCCGGGCAAATCCGGGCGAACTCGCGTTTCAAAGCACCAGGACGGCGAACCATCGCAGTCATCTTCACGGACGGCCAGCCCGACGACGCACGAAAGCTGAGCATCGAAGCGTCTTTCCAGGAGCTGCAACATGAGGCGAACACGAGCCTCGGAGGCGCTGAGTTCTTTGTTGTTGGGATCAACAACCCCACCTCGCCCGTGAAGTTCTCAGAAACGGTGTCGCGCTGGCAGAAGGTCGCCGGGCCGGACCACGTGACACGAGTGGAACGGCTCGACGACCTGTACGCGGGATACAACGAGGCCCTGCGTCGCGTCTTCGAGATCCCGCACGTTGATGAAATCACGGTCCGAGGTAGCCAGGATTTTGAGGTCGAGCCGTACCTGAGCGCGCTCGAGTTTCACATCTTCACGCCCTCGCAAGTTGAGCTACTCATCCGCGATCCGCAGCACGTCGTTCTGAGTTCCGCGACGCCTGGTGTCACCGTTCGCGGCGGCAACGGCTACCGGATTCTTTCTGTGCAACGACCGCGGCCCGGCCAATGGCACTACGAAGTGAAAAATGGCACTGGCGATGTACGTGTCGTCCGCAATCCGATACCCCTCCACCTTGACGTGCAGGTGCCAGAGCCCGTGTACCCGTCCGGCAAGCCCTTCTTCTTTCGCGCCGTATTCACCGATAGCTCGGGTCATGAGGTCGCTGAGATTCCGGAGTACCCGCTGTCGCTGACTGCGCGGATCACGATGAAGGATGCTTCGAATTTCGAAAAGCAGCTCCGCCTTCTGCCGATCGCCACGGGCCGCGGCGAATACTACGGAGGAGAAGACACGGCGAGCGGCGAACTCCGCCCGATCACGCTCTCCAAAGCAGGCACATACGAAATTGTCATCCGTGTTAAAGGCGGCACGAAATTCGAGTTCACCCGCACAGTTCGCACTGACGTTCGATCCCTACCTTACCTGGATATCTCGCAACCGATTTTCAACGGCAGTGTGCCTGCCGGCCATGCTGCGTCGATAACCGCTCAACTTCGTCACGACGGCGCGGCTATCGATCCAAGCAAGTTTTTTACTGACAACCCCAACGACCTCGTTCTCGCTCAAGTGTGCAGCGACATTCAGGGAACGAGTTGTGGGCGCGCGATGTGGTTGAGCCACAAAGGGAACGGACTCTTCGGCGCTGCCGTACCAACCGACGTACATCGCGGGCAGAATTACGCTGCTGTTGTCAGACTCAAGGGCTCACCGCGGATTCAAAACGCTGGTATGCCCGCAGAAATGGTCGAAACGATACCGTTTCATGGTGCACTGACTTCGTCGCAGACCGCTACGCGCATCGGGATTGTGATTGCGTCCATTGTTATGGGTTGGATACTTCTCGTGTTGATTCGCTTGACGGCCATCGGTCCGCGGTATTTAGGGATGGTCGAGGCGTCAGCCGGTGGTCAATCCATCTGGATGGGCCACGCGAATCGTCGTGTCTGGTGGCCCAAACGAGCCCGCGTGTCGCGCGAAGCGCCAATGGCTACCGACGAAGAGGGGGCTGCCCCCGCCCAGGCGCGAGCGAACTCTGTAATGTCTCTATGGGGACGTGCGCTCGCGCGAGACAAGGTGCGCTTCTACGCAGGCGGCTGGGGATCGCTTCTTCTGCTCGGTCTGTTTTCAAGAAACGTCAATCTGTCCGGCACCGATCAAACGGAACTCGGTGACGCCCACATTGAAATTCAATCGGATTTTCAAGACTGAATGTCTGCGCGTCGCGCAGCAGCGAACCAATAGCTGATCTGGAGGAAACATGCCCAATTCAATTCTTGTCGTCGGCATTGGAGGCGCAGGTCGGGGCGTCTGTAACCACCTGCACTACGAACTCTCCCGGATGTACGGCAAGCCGGCGAATGCGCGCGTGTCGCTCCTCGTCATCGATGGGCCTCAGGATGACGCGAACTATCAACTCCCGGGTGGCTACGCAATCAGTAGCGCTCCCGGCGCGACGGAGTTCTTTCGTCCGACACAATCTCCAGCCGATGTGCTCAGGCAGGTTGCGACGGGCGACATCGCACGTGATCCAGCACGTGCAGTAGCAAAGTGGCTTCCGCGAGAGCGCGCCGCGCAGATGACCACTGGCGACATCCAACCGCAGCAGGGTTTTGGTGGGCAACGGGTTCCGGGGCACGCATACGTTTTCGTCGACTACAGCCAGCTGAGTCAAAAAATCGTGAGCGCGTACCAAGCGGCACAACAACTGGCCGCTAACGGCAATGTCATCGCGTTCGTGGTGACCTCGATCGCCGGTGGAACGGGCGCTGGTCTTTACCTCGATGTCCTTCAGATCCTTCGCAAGCAGCTTCCCGGGCAGAACGATCTCCTGATTTCAATTCTGCCGCTTTCGAAAACGTACAATGCAGTCGTAAGCGGCACAACACAGCAGCAGCATCTCGAAGCGAAGAACTTTGCCGCGCTCCGAAACCTCATCCGCTTCATGGCCGGCATGGATGGGAAGCCGACCGTTACGGAATATAGCGAGCACGTCTCCGTCGCGTCGCCACAGTTAGTAAGCGTACCGTTCCTAATGGACGGATCACCAAACGACTGCAAAGTGAACGACGTGCCTCCGAACCGTGGAGTTGTTCCGGCGATCGCTGACTTCCTTCTGTCGATTGCGAAGGACAACAAGGCCGCGACTGCGCTTATGACGCCACGCTTCACGGATTGGGCGCAGATCCACAACAACAGCAAGTCGGCATATCAGAAGTTTTCGTCTTTCGGCTCCGCCTCTTTGCGATATGACTACCAAGATCTTTTGGAGACATTCTGCTACCGCATCACGCGTGAGCTGTATGACCAGATGCTCACGAAACGCGGCCCGCAGCTTGGCGAAGATCAGAAGCTCGTCACCGAGCTTCTCCGCTCAACTGACTATACCCAGATGGTGCTCGAGCCTAGTAACGTCGACTTTACGCCACCGGTCCCGACATCTTATTCCCGTGCCTGGCGCGTTCTCGCCGGGAAGGTGCGCGTAGGCAAGGGCAAGGATCCGGCGTTTCCATACGATCCTCAGAAGCTACAAGAGAACGTCGATCTCGGCATGTTTTTCAAGAGAGCACCGCAGGACGTCGAAGCTGACGTGAATCGGTTGTCGGACAGTTGGAAGAAGCAGGTGAAGGACTGGCTTGAACGCCAGAAAGTCCGCATTTCGACGGAGTTCCAGTCGAATCTCGACGGTCAAGCCAGGAACATTTTCTACGATCCTTCTGGCACGCCGAAAAGCATTGCAACATCCCCCGCAAGTTTGCGCATCGCGTCGGATCTCGTCGCGCTGACCTTGAGCGTTACCGCCTCCTTTCGGAAGCACGTCCACGAGCAGTACGAGGCGCATTTCCACATGACCTCGGTGAACGGCCGGACTGACATTCTTTCCGAAGCTGTGGCTCGCACGATGCGCGCGAAAGAGAAGATGTTCCGCGGCGGAAAGGCGGAACAAGAGGTATACGTCCGCGAGGCCCAGCGCCAGCTCGAAGTCGAGATGTGGAAGATTCTCATGGACGGCATCCAGGAGACAGCCGATGCACTCGCCGCAGTCGCGCAGGAGTTCGAGCAGGTCGTCGGCCAAACGGCGGGCGGCTGGGTAAATGCGCTGTCAATCTTCCAAGACCAGGTGGATCTTCACTTTCAGACGGAGGTTGAAAGGCGAAAGGAACTTTCGCGACTACGGCTTCGCCGCTACTTCCCGAAACCAGGCGGCTTCGCCGAAGATGCGCTGTATGAAAAGTACGCCTATCCGGTGTTTCAGAAAATCATGGCGTCGTCTAACTGGCTTCTCACGATTGACCCAGGGAAGGCTGATCGGTATACGATCATCCTTCAGTCTCCAAGCGCGGCAGACTACGACGCTGAGCTCTCGGCGTCCCGCCTAAAGGATGTCATTGGACAGAAGCTCATCGACCGCGTGTCACGTTATACCTGGCACCAACACACATCCTTCATTGCCGAGTCACTCCGTGAAGTCCTTCGTGGCATCACGATCTGGGAGCTGGTGGATCTTGACTACTCCGAGGGGTACCTAAAGCGTGGCGATGTGCCACCGGCAGAAAAGAACGCTTCCTCCTACAGCAGCAAACTCGTAAGCGAGCTACTGCGTCGCTCCGCCGTGTCGATACAGCTCGCGTCGGGTGCAGACAATCCCAAACGTTTCGTGTTCTGGCGCTCGGGAGCCGCACAAACCGAAGCCAGCCAGTCCGTGGTCAAGGAGATTACGGCTCGATGCGCAGATGCTGCGTTCGCATCGCACGATGACTTCTCGCACGAGATCAGAGTCGTCAGCGTGCTTCCGAGCTTTTCGATCCGCAACTGGACGCACTTCGCCGAGACGCAGAACGTCTATCTCCCATTCGTCGACGATCCGCTCAACGTGCTTGTCGATATCTACCCGAACGAGCAGGTTGCGAATCGCCTTCAAAAAGAGATTCGAGTAATTGATCGAACCTACAACTCGTGCCTTGATCCTCGTCTTGCGAATTCGTTCTCGGACTACGACACGTTTCGATACTTCAGTCTCTGCTATGCCCTGAATCTACTGACCCGCGAGGACGATGCCACGATGGGTAAACCTCGCCGATTCGTCGCCAAGCTCGCCGCTGGTACTGTTGACCTGGGCGAGGAGAGCGACATCGGCTCTGTCGCGTGGCACCTGAACACGACCCACCGCCTCGAGAGTGGGCGTCTGATACGGAACGACGAGCTGCACAACTGGGTTCGAGACCTGTGGCGCATTGAAGAGAAGAAATACCCTGACGCGGCTTCGCGCGCAAAGTTCGCGGATCACGTCGAAGAGAAGATGGCAGCGCTCGACTTTGGCAAGCAGAGAGACGATGGCTTCTATGACGAGACCTGCCGAAAGGAGCTGCAACTCTCGATGAAGGCAACGTTAAAGAATTTCGCGTCGATGGTGCGAGCGAGCGTGTAACGGTCCAACGTTTGAGACTTGAGGTGTGACAGGTGCGAGCAGGGAAGCCAGCATGATCTACGATGGTAGTCCCCGTTCCTACTTGGGAAAGGCACTACAGACTGTAGCGCGGGAGCTGAATCTCAAGTCCGATTTTCGTTTGATCGTTGACACGGGGCGCCTCGAGGATCTCTCCCTAGCACTCGCCCAGCTGCGATCAGAGATCGAGGCCGACTCGCGTATCCGTCTGGGCGTGAGCCAGCGTATCGGACATCAGTCCGCCGACCTCGTTTCGCTGTTTGATCATTTCGGGCGCACGGCTTCATCTTTCCATATTCTCGATTGGCCCCCCTCAATCGATCAGGTTCTTGATCTATCCGCCGCGAGTCTTGCGAAGACTACTGGTAACGCAACCGCAGCCAGGAAGGCCGCAGTAGCTGTATCCCGACTTTGGACGCTCCGCAGCGGCGAAGCAGATGCCCACGGTAAGGCGACTGAGAACCTGTGGGAGCATCATCTTTCCTTCAAGCAACCACAGCGCGAGGGCCCGCTCCCTTTCACAATCGTGATCATTGATGACGACAGGCAATTCTGCAGGCTCGCATCAGCCAAGCTTTCGTGTCTGACCGTGCCGACTGCAATCGAAACGCACCGGTCTGTCAATGACTACGAGCAGGCAGTTTGCGAGAATCGCTGCTCGCCCCCCGAGGCGGTTGATCTGTTCTTGATTGATATTGTCGATGCCGATCGCGCCCTTGCAGGGCTAGAGAACACTCTTCCCAAGCTACGAAAGGCTCGCGGTCTGGAGAGGTTTCCCCAGCTATTTATTCTCAGCGACATTCCGTCAGAGCGAATTGCCGACCTCTGCTATCGATCCGGCGCAGACTATTTCCTTGAGAAGCAGTTGTTTCTCGCCCACCCCAATCCAGCCAACCTCTTCGGCGCTCTCCTATGGCACACACTCGACGGGCCCGATAGGTTGTTGCCCCTCCTGGACACTGAGACAGACTTCAACGTCAAGGCCTTACAGCAATCGTTTCAGAATCTAGATTGGAACGGATGGGAAGAGATGTTTCCCGCGAGCGATGTCGGTCCTAAGCAGTCCGACCGGGCGGCCCAGATCTTGAACTTAACCTGGGAGTTATTCTCTCGCGAAATGCAGCACAACTTGTCGCGCCTTGACCTTGTGGAGCGGTTCGGAAAGGGACGTAGCGGGGCTACAACGTTTTCTGTGCTGGCGTGGATGCACGGGTCTCCAACATCGCCCCGCGTTCTCAAGATCGACGACGCCGAGAAGATGGCTCGTGAGTGGACGGCCTTTCACGAGCACGTCAGCTTGGTCGCAACGGATGCCTTCGCACGAATCGAGCATGCCTATCGCCGACGCGGCGATCTGGCTGCAATCGCATATACCCTCGCTGGTTCGAAAGAGGATACGGCAACTGGTCGGATTGTTACGTGTCTGGACCTATTCCGCACCGCCAGCCCTCTTCTTGGCAAGTTGGCAAATCTCATCTTTGACGCCATGCTTGCTCCGATTCACGACGTTCAGCGCGGTCAGGGACGCGCAACGTACAAGGATGTTCTGGGCTACTTCGCCGAGGAGCTAGCGCCGACCGTGCTCGATACGGTGCCCAATTTCCGAGCCGGCGCGTTCTTCAATGAGTCAGAGCAACAATACAAGGTCACCAAGCTCAAACGCGTCCCTTCGGATCGCGGCGATCATGTAGTTGTTTCGTGTCGTCCTCTCGAGAATGGAAAGGTGCTCTTTCCAACATATTCTCTGACACTCGACTACGATGCCGCGGACTGGTGGCATCTCCACCCTGGAAGAGAGTTCAAAGCCAAGCGCGTGGCCGGATCGCTTTTTGTCGAGCCTTATGGGCTTGTTCGGAGAACGATTGCGGAAGCTGTTCTGAAGGAGGCAAAAGACCTAACACCGGTTTCGAAGGTTGTTGCTGCGGTTCGCAACCGATTCTCGCAATCACTGAACCCAAAGAACACCGGTTTGGCGCAGTTTAACCTCGTTACTTGGGTCAGAAAGGCCCAGTCATATTTTGAAACTCTCTCGCCGGCCCTCCATCTGCATTGGGCTATCGCGCATGCTGATCTCAACCTTCAAAATGTCCTCTGTTGCGAAGCGATAGAGAGGTTCTGGCTGATCGACTATGCGGGCACGCGCCCCGCGCCACCCGCCGTCGACTATGCGCTCTTCGAGATGGAAATCCGTCTTCAGGTGCTTGTACCAATAATGGCCAGATGGATGGGAATGGCCTGCGATTCAACGAACGGACAGCGATGGTTCAACCGGGCCAGGGCCACGATACGCACGTTTGAGGAGCTGACGCAAAACTCAGCGCGGGTGCGAACGAATCTAATTCAAGATCGATTGAATGATCATGGTTCCACGAAGGCGCTCGATCTCGATGGCGAACCTGATCTGCATACCTTTCGGGCCGGCTGGCAGGTCCTGCTTGATACTCGCCGGAATGCTTTTCGCCTCTTCTATCGGGACAGGACGCAGCGGAAGTTCTATGACTGGGTTCTGATGCTGACGGCACTGCGTGTGGTGCAGAAGTACAAGGCCGAGTTGACGGCCCCGATCGGACCAGTTGGAAGTATTTGGGCAGCGATTGCATGCGAAGTGGCATTCGCGACCGACGCCAAGTGGAATCCGACGCCGCGGACACCTGGAAGACGCGGAGCGCGCTGAATCTCCGCTGGCTTCGCTCTTGGCAGGAGCTGATCACGCAGGCGAGCCTCCTCAGCTTAGGGGCCGCATCACCTGCAGAAGGGAGGAGCCAGCGAAGGCGTTCCGCAGACTTTCTGGGTCTGCCTCGCGATAGGTGACCCCGACGACAGGGAAAGTTCTGGCCATGTTCGCCGCTTGCCTGACGAATAGCACCACTGTCCCAGTCTGAGCGGCGGCTTCCGCGATCTCGCGTCTAACACCATTGATAGCGTCGGCGCTTCTACCACCGGCCAGTATATCCGTACAACAACCGCAGATCTCATAGAAAGGCCTCGTCTCGGCGTAATCGTCCGCAACCCGAACGTAGAAGAGGAGATTGTGAAGAGTGCCCGCCCAATCTCGGTTATACAGGAGAATACCTGCTTTAATGCCGAGCGTCCGCCGGACGCAGCATCACGAACTCGTGGGCACCATGCTCGCCGATGACCCGAATCTGCGGCCGTTCGGCGGCGGGAATGAGTGAAATGACATCCTCGATCGAGAGCGCCGGATTCTCGAGCATTTGGCGCATCGCGTCAGGGTTTGAAGGATCAGGTCCATGCGCCAAGAAATGCGCCAAGTTTTCCCGTAGAGCTGCGATTTGCTCCTCGAGTCGACCCTCGTCAAGCTCCTCCGAGTTGTCCTTCGTCCTTGTCGGCGTTGGTTCGTTGAGAATTCGCGTCAGTTCATCGCGGACCGTTTCGGATTCCGTGTTGTGGCCTGTGGGTGTCGAGGAAAGGTTGCCATCCTCTGGTACCTCATGGGGCTCCCGAGCGGGAGACTTCATTGCTACGTGGAGATTAGGTAATTCAAATAAGTGTAGGCTCCCTTGGAGTTTCATGCAAGTGATTCTGATGAAATGAGGAGCGCTGCCAACGGAGTGGATCGAAATGAACTCCTGAACCACGACGAGTCTGGGGCTTCTATTGCGATGGTACGAAACTACGCTGTCTTCTTGGTTCGGCGCTTCGCGACCGCCCTCTCGTAGGCCTGCTTCAGCAGCGGATCCGTCTCCCACAATTCCATCATGCCCGGTGAAGCGTGGCGAAGCCGGATGATCAGATCGTAAGCTTTTGTTGCTGCGAGGTCCCTTTCGCCTGTGATCAAAGCGAGTGCAGGAACAATCATCAGCTTGCCTGCAGGCGCTTCCGGACTATGCCGCAACTGTGTCCGTAACGCTGCGGCGAGGTACCGTGAGACCATCTCAGCAAACGAACGATCGAAGGTAGGAAGGTGCCCGATTAGCTCCGACGGTGCTAAGTCATCGAAATCGATTTCGGTCATCGCATTGATTACCGAGGCGATCCCCCGCTTTTCCACCGTCGTCGGGCGTTTAACACCATCCTCGCTACTCTCTCCGCTCCAAACCCGAACATGGCTTTCATCAAAGTGCTCGACGTCGCGGTGTTCGCTTACGGCCGCGTTAATCGCCGTTTTTAGCTGACGCACATTGCCGGGCCAGGAGGCACCGACTAGCTTCGCGATCGCGTCGGCGCTAGTCCTCCTGCGAAGAGCGCCGTATGCGCTCTCCGCCTCGCGAACAAATCGGTTCACAAGGAGTGGGATGTCATCTCGGCGTTCGTCCAGCGACGGCAGCTTGATAGACGCACCTTGGCGGACGCGGTCGAGAAGATCCGCGCGGAAACTCCCCTCACGCACGCGCTTTTCAAGATCCTCGTTCGTCGCCGAGATGACACGAACGTCGACCTTACGTCCGTCGGCAGCACCCAGCGGGACCACTTCGTGCTCCTCGATAACGCGCAATAGACCTGCCTGAACATCCAGCGTCATATTCCCAATCTCGTCCAGAAACAGATCTCCGCGGTCGGCCTCCGCAATCCGACCGCGCCGTTCTCGATCTGCGCCTGTGAAGGCTCCACGCGTGTGACCAAAAAGCTCCGACCCATATAGTGTTGGCGAAAGTGTCCCAGAATCCACCACCACAAGCTTCCCGCGCCGACGCGATGAGTGCCGGTGGATGTAGCGCGCCATCAGTTCCTTCCCGCTTCCGCGCGGGCCCAACAGAAGAATGTGCTCATCGCTATCCGCAGCCCGCCGTGCCGCTCGTAGGGTGAGCAGAAGTGGAATCGACCATCCCTCGATTTCGCCTGCGTCGTCGGGCAGGAGACCGTGACGCGCTACGTATTGCCTGAGCAACAGGCGACTCTTTGTGTCTCCGCGATCAAGGAATCCCAACGCTCCGGCCGCGGCGAATTCGCGGCTAACGTCTGTTCTGGACTTGCTGGAGAAGATCACGACGGGCAAGTCCGGGAATTTCTCGTGCAGAGCTCGCAGAATCGTTAGACCAAAGAAGCGTCGTGGCTCGTGATCCGCGTCCAGACCCACCGGCATACCAGGACACGCGCGATCACTCTCGGTCGTCACCTCGCCGGTATAGAAGGACAAGTCCAAAAGAACCATCGTCCACGGCGGCGTTTCCAATGGCCGTTGGTCCCAACCGCGACCAACCGCGTCGATCACGACGTTGAGATCATTCTCGACGTAGTCTCCGATCACCGCGATACGTGGGCTTTGTCCGCGGCAAAACACGACCTCGGCAGACGGATCGGCAATCTCTTGCGGCTCCCCCTTGCCCTCTTCGTCGCCGGTAATATCTTTGAATAGGTACTGCCCGCAAAGATTTTGCCGATCCTCATTGATACCCGCGGACACTGTGCGCCCGAAGAGGTCATCGACGATCAGAAGACGCGGCAGCATTGATGTCATACGACCGCGACCTCGCTCGGAAAGCGCGACAGGGCAGACCCTAAAACCTCGCACGCATCCAGAAACCGTGCGAACTCGTCTCGCGCCTTTCGAAGCTCCAGCACGGATGTCCGGCCGCCACAGGTTCGGATGCCACGCGAAAGCGATCGATAGGTCGTACTAGCGCCATCGAGAGCGGATAGTGCTTCGGCGACGCATTCATCGACTTGGTAACGCGCCCGCCAGACCTGATCGACGACCGGGGGAAGCCATCGAATCGTGTCGCCGTCGCAGCGGCACAATGGCTCGATCTCGAATAATCGTGCTGGAGTCATTGCAGCCGGAAAGTCATCGATGAGCTCCCGGACTTCAGGACAATGGCTTTCCCACTGCGGCAGAACCGAGGCGATGAATGTTCTCTCGGTTTCGCCGTGACGAACGTGGCCGTCCAAAATATTGAGCCACCGACCGAGGGCCTGCAGATACTGATTCTTGAGCCAGTCGTGATTCAGACGGCTGCGTCGTTGCTGCCAGCGGGGGTTGTAGATCGATGAAGTCACGTCTGTCGCAGTTGCCCGCTGATTGCGGCCAGAACAGCCGCTACAACGCGGGCGTTGACCCTACCATCAGGGCTCGTCTCAACTTCGTGAAGAAAAGTGGCCGCCGGCCGGGCCAGTTCGCCCCTCCACTCCCGATGCATCGCCTCGCGGAGTACAGCGAACGAGTCAAAGGGCGTTATGAACCAGCTCCACTGAAAGGCGTCTCTACCATTTCTTGCTTTCGTCGTTTTGCTCAGATGGGTCAGAACGCTCTCAACGGCGCTTTCCGACAGGCCTCTGATCATTCGCACATTCCCGCTTGCTACGAGATAACCTTGACATAGCAGCGCGAGCGCGGGGAGCACCTCGCGAAACGGCGAACACAAAATCTCCGGCGCTGGATCCTTCGGCGACCTCGACCATTCCAGAATCGCTCGCGCCTCGCTCTCGGTTAGAGGGGTGGCAGCTCTGATGATTCGCCGTCGAACCCACATCTCGGAAGAGCCTTCGGTGGGCAATTCGCCGCCCGTATACCGAATAATGCTACCGGCGGTCCTCGTCACACCAGGAATCTCCACGGCCAACTTTGTCCAGTGGTCGAAGTCTGTGTTGTGCACGAACACCAGCGTAAATGCATCGGGGAGTGACGACGCTCTCACCCACTGATTATCTTTCCACACGGTTCGGCCGTCGGCGTCGAAGCGAAATACTTTCGCCCCAACCCGGGCAAACGCCTCAGCGTTTAGCCTCGATCGTTCGCGATTGGTCGGATCCATAACGAGAACACTTGTCACGAGCAGTTACCTCACCGTCGGCACGAAAAGCAATCGCGAGCGAGTTCCATCCCAGCTGAGATTCACCACCGAGCGCGCCTCACGGTTCCCGCGTTCCTCTAGTGCACCCAAAGCCAAAAACGTCCGCAAACCGTTCCACACCGTTCCGCCTTCCGTGTTAATTTCTAGCAGCTTTTTCAACAGCGGTTGGTCTGGCCGTGTGGGGGACTTGCGACAGTCGAAGCCCAAGACCATCTCCAACGACGTGTCACCGAGCGACACTTCCTCGACAGCACCTTCTAACTCACCGAATGCCAAGACCAGCCCCGCAATCACTTTGCGTCCAACATCTGGCCGCTGGGCCGGAAGCACTTCGTGTTGCAAACGGTGAGACCAATGAAATGTGCGCAGCCAATCCGAATCTGCTCTACTGACCGTTGCGAGCAGCCAGACAATTGCGCCCAAGCTCAGATTCTTATCACGCTCCACCGGTTCCGCTCCGATGCGGTCGACGCGAACCGAGCTCTTTCCGGAAGTTCGCCGTCCTTCGCGCTTCTTGTCGCGCGCCTTTTGGCTACCTGCCGTTGCGCCACTCTGGCTAACGTTCAGCGCGCCCAACCTCGCATGGCGAGCGTATGCACCTACGAGATGCTTCAATTCGTTGTGCACCATCTCTTGACTGCAGTCGCGACAGGTCGTCCAGTTAGGCGCCTTTGGGCAGACATCGGCCAGATAGCGGTCTACAGCCCGCCGCCAGCGCTCACGGCTAGCAGTAGACTGTGCAACGGTCGCCCAGCGATGCGGCACATCGGGATGATTCTGACCGAACCACCCACTGGTGTAGGACGGCCACAGACGATCCTCTGCGCCCCCGAATATCCGCTGCCATGCCTGCACAGCCTCAACGGCAATGCTCTCATATATGATCTGCGCGCCGCCCCGCTTCACACGAAATTGACTCACGGACTGCGTATCCCTACTGCGGTCGCCTACTACGTCGATACCGCCAGCACCCGCGAGTATCTCTGCTGCGACAACACCGCTAGCTTGATCGCCGCTGTGAATGCGCAGTAGTAGCCTATTATCGGCGTCAGCTAGCAGCCGTACCAGTTCCTTTGTAATCTCAGAGGCAACGGCACTCGGCGTGCTGTCTTGGATTCCGAGAAGCTTCAGATCGTAGAATACGATTGCCGCCGCTCCCGTACACAGCTCTGTTAGTAGGGTTGCAACATCCCCGGCTGTCCTGGATGACCGCCAGCGTACCGCGGCCTTCATCGAGCGTGGCTTTGCAATCTCTTTGGGTGACGGATGTATGCACACCACATCATCGGGACAGCTGATATCCGCCAAGGCCCGGACGGAAGCCTCACTCAAAGAGATGAGGTTCTCCGGATCATCATCAATAATGACTACTTTCATAGCGCACTGCCGCCGATGAGCCATTCGATTCCTGATCTGGTCGTGACCGGGATAGAGATGCTATCCGTCCACGTATCGCCAGCGCTTCCAGGCTTGGGCGGCGCATAGCGACCATTTAGTGGATGAAGGCATGAAGCCAGCACGCCGAACGTTCCAAACGATGAGCCCTTCTCCTCCTCATTTGACACTGTCCGAGGGTTGCTGCCACGAATGATCAATTGGCCTCCGGACAGCTCAACCACAACGCTCGCCTGGACATCCTTAACGTTTCCAGCGCGCGCCGCGGAGCGACTGTGATAAAACATATTGCAGGTCCATGAGGTGAGGGCACGCGCGACCGCGTTGCGAGCTTCGAGAACAGCCGCAGAGGCCTCCGGCGCCAAGGGCGAGCGTCGATCTCTCAAAATCGCTCTTTCAGCGCCGTTTCGGTACGTGCACAGAACGCTGACCCGATATCCATCGTCATTCATAGTTGTCGTGTCACCGGCTGGACTGTTGCTGCATTCGATCGCCTCCGCGCGACGCTCCTCCGCGCTCTTTGCAGCCGGTAGATCCCGAGACGACAACTCGCTCAACCGAAGTCTGGTCCACGTGAGGCCGGCACAGACCTCAAAGATCTTAGCAAGCGCAAAACGCAATGTGGCACCATCGAAGACATAGAACTCCCCGAGGGCATCTTTCGCGCTCCAGATAGCCCACGACAGAAACAAATCGTCCCACAGACGGGGCACGGTGATAATTCGCCATGATGCAATCCAATCGTAATCTTCGCCCGTGAAATCTAACGCTGTCGATTCGTCGCTCGCTGCGGCACCAAGTTCGCTGACCTGCAATAATTGTTGAATAGGACGCACAAAGTCGAAGAGAAACTTCGATCCCAGCTTTGCGATTTCATGATTGAACATCTCGCGCATCTCAAATACTGCGGTGGCGGCGGTGTTTGCCTGAATTCGCGAGCCAGACAACATGCTGGAAATAGAGGTAAATAGCGTCCAATACGGCGCCAACCACTCTTCTCCATCGCCGGTAGGGGGGCTTCCTGGGAACGCCCGTTCTTTGCTATCAAGCGAATCCCTCCTGCTCGCGGTAGAGCGTATGGGAGTGGTCTTCTTCGCCGGCACGAGTCCAATTTCTCCGATACTCGGCAATCCCCCAACCACCGTGGCAAAGGCCAGCGACACCGGCCGGAGATGATTGGGCCGATCCGGGTCGTTCTGATGATCAAGGCCGAGAATCAGCAAATGCATCTCATGAGGTTGGTAGCTTCGAAAGAAGAATTCAACCGGCAGAAAACCCAAGCGGCACGACCGGACAAGCACCATGTCTAGATCGTTGGCGTCTCTCGGGGCCGACACGTTCAATAGGCCAGATAACGCCTTCATTAAGAGTTCTACGACGTTGCGTGCCTCTTCCGATGACAGTTCGTCTGCCAAGGCGTGGGGGCTCCTCACAAACGCCGCAAGTTCCTTCGACGCAAAGAAAGTTAGCAGGGCCTTTCTTAGTGCCCGTGCCTCGTCATCGCTGAGTCTCTTGACCGGGAGAGCCTCGGGGCTAACGTTCACTCTCCTTCGCAACCAGTTCACCAGAGACCGCCACCGACGCGTAAAGATGAACGTCCGACTATCGTCAGCCGACTTTGATCTGAGGCCACTCGCCACGAGGAATTCGTCAAATGTCCACTCGCCAGATCGCCAGGCAAACGCAATCGGGGAACCGGCTTCAAATGTCGGTCTCGGAATCCGCGAATCGACCGCGACCTCATCAGTTGAGGAGAGTCGTCTCGCCGCGCGAAGTATCCACAGAAGGGTAAAAAACGAGATTTCGCCGTCGTCGATGATCCATAGCGGCAGGCCTTGCTTCGAATGAACATTTGTCGACCGTTCATTCGTCGCATCGTCATCCTCGTCGGCCACTCCCACAGACTCACTTGGTATCAGGTCCCTGACTGACAGCATCTCAGACAGGTCGGAATGCGCCTGCGGATAGAAGTGATGGACCTTGTCCAAAACAAATGCGAACGTCGCGACTTGCGCGACCGCATTCGCCGCATGACGCGTGGCGAGCTTGTCGCCATCATCGTTAATTGGACGCGGCAGGGGTAACGCGGCGGCGTCAGTCGCGTAATAGCGGAACTGCGTCCGCCAGCTCGAGGTGGCGTACTCCTCCAGCCATTCAGCTGTAGGAAGGCCGGCGACTTTAGCCCTGGCGCCCAAAGGCTGGAACTGCAAAGAATCGCGGTTCTTGTATTGTTGTCTTTCAGACAAGAGATCGCGCGTAAAAATCTCCCACTGCACGATTCGCAACTCGGGCGCCAACACTCGCTCCAGGTACCCCAGAGTCGTGGCAATACCCGATGCTGGTGTCGCGGGCTCGCTCATGCGTGCGTCGACCGAAAGTCCGTGCGCTGTTCGCACCGCCTGTGCGAAGTCCGTTAAGGTCGCGATAACGTCGGAGCTTCTGAAGCGCACGGGAATGCTCAATGCAACGGGCGCTAGAGTTCCATAACGTGCGAAGTCGGCTTCGGCCGATGACGTCGCGGCATCTGCCTCAAGACGTAGCCAGCGCTTCTCGAATGGAGCGAACACATCGGTACCATGCTCAACCCCGTAGTCGTGCAACGTCAGTCTGGATAGCTTCCGCTGGTTTCGAAGTAAGAACTGCAGGTATGCATTTGGATCCGCCTGAGTCCGCACGGCCAGTCGCGCGAGTTGCACGGCAAGGTCGATTAGACAGAGGTCGAGATCCGGTTCGAGAGCGCCAGAAACGTACGCCGCCTCTGCGGCGCTGTACACGGCAGCTGCGGTCGCCGCTACGTGGGTCATGACTTCTGGGCACTGCGACAGTGCGGCAACCGCGAAGGTCAGCGCCGCGAACCGGCCACGCTGGAGAGGACCACCATCGATGGCTACCAAGTAGTCGAGGCCGTCCACGAGACGGTCCCGAGGCGCGCTTGCAGTTTCTCGCGCGAGGCAAGTACCCGCACAGTCAAGATATCGGGCGGACGTGATACGCCGAAAATACTCAAATGACTGCGATTCCAACCATCGGCGGACTGCCACATCATCGACTGACAGATGGTCAACAACGTTCTGCACAACGGCGTGAGCCGCCGGGTCGCCGAAATGAAACTCGACGCCCGGGCACTCGACACCGACGGTGTGGAGTTCTGAGCTCAATGAGCCGGACCCCCGCGTACACCCTTTACAACCCAGTCGAACGAAAGGATCTCTGGCACCGTCATCGATTTGCCGCGAGCTACACGTTCTTTCCCCTCGCTATCGGCTATCGGACCTTGGAAGACACTTATCTCGCCCGATGCAATCTTTCTGATGAGCTCGTGCGACTTCTGCTGCGCGGCCGCAGGCACCGCGGGGCCGAAGGGAGCGACAGACACATAGCCCTCCTTGAAGCCTCCGCTTATCGGTTGGTTCGTCCATGTGTGATTAAGCACGGAACCAACGACATCTTCGTATACCTTTCCCCAGCCCCAAACCGATCCAGTGATCCATCCTTTCGGTGCGAACGACGACAGATCGGCGTGCTGGGCAACGGAGTAAATACCCGCTCGCTCCGCAGCCTGCACACCCGCGATTGGACTGTCAACCAGCACGTAGACAGCTCCGACGCCCTTGTCCGCGAGGCTCTTCACGGCTTCCGTCTCCGCGGATGGATTGTTCCAGCTATTGGTGTATACGACATCGACCGTGACATTCTTGTTGACGCTTTGAGCTCCGAGGGTGAACGCATTCAAAATCCAGAACACGGGAGGGATGGGATGCGACGTTACGAACCCAAACCGCGGATTCTTGGCGGTCATTGCTGTAACCACGCCTGCCACGTAGGCGGGCTCCCAAAGACTGGCGCTGTAGGTACCAAGATTGGGTGCGTTCTTCGCCCCCAGACAATGCATGAATGTCACTTTCGGATTCCGCTGAGCCACGCGCAACGCGGAGTCCAGATAGCCGTACGATGTCGCAAATATGACGTTCGCCCCTTCGTCAACCATGCGCTGCATTACTCGCTCGACCTCGGCCGTCTCGGGGATGTTTTCCACGAGCACGGTATGTACCTTGTCCCGCATCTTAGCTTCGAGTGCGAGCCGTCCCTGGTTGTGCTGATAGTTGTATCCGAAGTCTGAGACGGGGCCGACCGTTATGAATCCGACCTGCAGCTTTCCGGAGTCCTTTGTAAAGCCAAGGGTGGGAGTAGCGTTCTGCGCTGGAGCCTGCGTGTTCGTTTGCTGGACAGCAGGTCGCTCTCTACAACCGCCTAAGAGTGCGGCGATGAAAATGGCAACTAGCATGCTCTTGAAATGTCTGCGGCCTGTGATTCCGTATCGGTTGCTGTTTCCAAGGTTCATTTCTAACAACTCCTCTTTGTCTACATCTAAGTGTTGGTTGATCGTGGTTAGCTCTATGTTCGCCGAGAGCGGCCGAATTGGAAATTCCGTGTAAGTGCAGCAGGCAACGCGTGGCCCTTCCTAGCAAAGATCCGGGTAGTCACAACCAGGGCGATGATGGCACCGAGATACGGGACCATTGCGAGGAAGTAGGGCGAGATGGCAATTCCCGTCGCCTGAAGATGCGGATGCAAGACCGTGAGTGCACCGAATGCATAGGCCGCGATCAGCGTCTCGATTGGTCGCCAACGCGCCGCGATCACCAAACCGACAGCTATCCACCCTTGGCCCGCAGTCATCTTCTCCGCCCACAGGTGCGTATACGCGAGCGACAAATACGCACCGCCAACTCCGGCAAGAAAGCCCCCGACAAGGATGGCGGTGACTCGGACTCGGACGACCGCGACGCCGTGCGCAAACGCCGCGTCCGGATTCTCACCAACGGCTCGTATGTCGAGGCCCAGGCGGGTCCTGAAGAGCACCCACCACGCCAATATGCTCACTACGATCGCCACGTATACAAGCACATCTTGTTGAAACAGAATGGGACCCACAATCGGCAGAGACGCTAGACCAGGAGGGTTCAACGGACTGATGCCATCGAATTGAACTCCGACGTAGGGTCTGCCAAAGAAACCTGACAGACCCGTGCCGACTATCGAGAGCGCTATTCCACTCACGATCTGATTGCCGCCCAGCCCTACCGTCGCGTAGGCATGGAGCGCCGCGAGCAGCATCGCGGCGACGCCCGCGGCGACAACTGCCAGCACCAAGCTCCCGCCGTTGACTCTCGTCATGACGCCGGCCATAGCGCCAACGAGCATCATCCCCTCGATTCCAAGATTGATGACGCCGGCTCTCTCCGCAAATGTTTCGCCGACCGCCGCAAAAGCGATCCCCGTTCCGCTCCTGAGTGCGCTCGAAAGGACGGCGACGATCAGCGGCATGGAGTCGGATGTCATGCGTCCGCTCCTTCCCATGTTGGAGCCGCGATGGTTCGCGCCAGGAATACCGCAAAGAACACCAAGCCTGCGACAACATCTACCGTCGATGACGGGAGACCAGCGGTGAGTTGTAGCGCGTCAGCGCCGACATACAAAGCTGAAACGGCGAACGCCACGGGGACGATTGCAGCAAAGTTATTCCTGGATAGCCAAGCGATGAGAAAACCCGCGTAGCCGAATCCAGGCGACATGTCGGGACGCAGTCGACCCTGAACGACTGATACTTCACCGAGTCCGGCGAGACCAGCGACAGCTCCTCCGACAAGCATGGCTGCGATGACATACTGGATCAGCGGAACGCCTGCATAGCGCGCCGTTGCAGGATTGGCCTGAATTAGCCGAGAAGAGAATCCCCATGTTGTCGACCGAATGACCCATAGGGCCGCAGCAGCAATGATGATCGCGAAAAGGAGGCCGATGTGAATATAGGTCGTTCCGATCGTGGGAAGCGTCGCAGATGGCGGAAAGGCAGCGGAATACGGCCATCCGAGCGCGGAAGGGTCCTTCCAGGGACCGTGGACTAGGTATCCAACTAGAAGTATTCCGATGTAGTTTCCCATAAGGCCGACTAGCACTTCACTGACGCCCAACCGAGCCCGCAACCAGCCGGGTAGGGCGCTCCACATTCCGCCCGCGAGGGCCGCTGTGGCGCACATCAACGGGACAACGACGATTCTCGGCAGAGTGCCGACATGTAGTGCGATTGCAGTCGCGGCGATCGCGCCGATGTGAAATTGGCCCTCTCCGCCGATGTTGAACAAGCCGACACGGGCAGGAATGGCCACCGCAAGCGCACAAAGGAGGAGCGGAATCATGAGCGTCACGGACTGCGTCAACCCGAGCAGGCTTCCGACGCCGTTCCTAATCATTCCACTGAAGATTGTTAGAGGATGTCGTCCGACTGAGTACACAATCGCACTCATGGCCAGGAAGGCCACGGCCAGCGGCAACGCCGTTAGACTGATCTTCCACATGACAGACCCGGCGCGGCCTACGCTAGGTTTCATCGGCTCACCACATGCGCACCGGAAGTCGCGCGAGCCGCAGACCTGTTCTCGCTGGTCTCCATCTGTCGGGCACCATGAGGAATCGTGATTCCCGTCATTGCGGCGGCAATGCGAGGAAGCTCGTCTTCGCTGACCGCGAAAGTCCCAGCAACATGCCCGTCATGCATCACAATGATGCGGTCGCAGAGCGCCAACAGTTCGTCCAAGTCCTCCGAAACGAGGATGACGCCCGCGCCCCGTGCAGCATGCTTTGAGAGTTCCTTCTGAATGAGAATCGTAGTCGCGAGGTCGAGCCCGGCCGTTGGATTCTCGGCAATGATCATCTGGGGTTCGCGGCTGAGTTCGCGCGCGAGGATCACTTTCTGAATGTTGCCCCCAGAAAGCGTCGCAATAGGAGCGTCAGGCGTGTCGGTCTGAATGGCGTACTGTGCGATCAATTCTCGGGCAGCATCGCCAAGACGCTTCGTGTTGAGGATCGGACCCGACCTGAACTCGGTTCGTCCATAGTTTCGAAGAGAAAGATTGTCCTTCACGGAGAGAGAGAGCGCGACGCCAACTCCGGTTCTGTCAGAGGGAATGAACGCGCGGGGTGCGTCTGGCTGCGACCAGGTGATCGTTCCGCTGTGAGGCGCCGTTCCGGTGATAGCGGCGACAATCTCGTCCTGACCGCTGCTGCTCACTCCAGCGATTCCGAGAACGTCGCCTTCGCGAACCTGGAGCGAGACGTCGTTGACTCCCGACGGACATGCGATCGACTTCACGCCAACGTTCTCGAGCCGGAGAAGCACACCGCCGGCTACCTCTGATCGCGGGATTCGTGCTCCGTTCTGGAACACCCCCGACTTGCCAACCATCAGTTCGGCGAGTTCGCTTTCGCTGACGCCATGTATGTCCGCTGTCGCTACGCTTCGACCACGCCGAAGGACGGTCACGCGATCGGCAACGGCTTTTGCGTGTTTTACCTTATGAGTGACCAAGAAGACAGTGTTTCCGCGGCTTGCAAACTGCCGGAGCTGGCTGAACAGTTGCTCTGCCTCCAACGGTGAGAGGATCGATGTCGGTTCATCGAGAACGAGGATACGGGCTCCATGGAAAAGGAGTCGAAACACTTCAACTCGTTGCCGCTCACCCATCGAGAGCTGCCAAACCGGCGCTTCTGCTCTGATATCAAAGCCGAGTGCGTTAGCTCGTTCGCGAACGATACGCACCCAAGCGGTTGGATTCCTACCCGAATAATCTTGGGAACCGAGGGCCAGATTTTCCGCAACCGTGAGCGCGGGAATTAGAGACAGGTGCTGGTGGACCATGCCGATTCCCGCGCGCATCGCGTCTTTGGGGTTTCTGAAGGTCGTGGCTTTGCCGTCGATCTCGATCGCGCCACTATCGGGACGCTCAAGCCCTGCGAGGATCCTCATCAGCGTTGTCTTGCCGGCGCCGTTTTCACCCAATATGGCGTGAATCTCGCCAGCGTCGGCTTCGCACGAGACCCCGTCATTTGCGACGACTGGGCCGTAGCGTTTTTCGATGGCGTTGAGGCGAACACGAACGGTCATGACGAGAGCCCTAAGAGCGACTTGGATGCCAGCACGTCTCCGGTGCGTGATTAACGTTGTAAATTACAGATTACAAACGACTTTCCTGATCACTGTCGCCGTCTGGACACATCCACGACACTTCTACTCAAAGCTATCTAAAGTAGCTAAATTGCTACTCATGGTAGCACGGGGCGATCACTCAGGAAGCGGAAGCCGCACCGCTGATTGTGTGTAGTCAAAACCACGCTTGGCCTCAGCCAAACTTCCCAATTCGCACACATACATCTAGAAGGTCGCTCGATGCCCTCACGCGAGACTCATCCCAATCCGTCTTGGTGTCTCCGGGGGGCACCAGTTCCATTGGGCTCTCCTCTCATGAGTGTACGATGAGTCGTGCGACGCGCTCTCACCCTCTGCGTCTTGATCGTGGCCTGCCGGAACGAGACGAATGACAGGCTCGCGAGGGTCGAAAAGAAGCTCGATCAGATCCAGCAGAACCTGCCCGTTCAGACAATCTCTGATCCCAGCCAGACGAACCCCGTCCTGACGAGCGCTTCGAGCACACATCCACCGAATGCCACTCCGACCGAGACAGCGCCCTTCGTGAACCCACCGCTTTCCCAGCGCCAGATCCAAATCAGTACGGGCGTAGCCGAACTAGGTGTCCGGCGAGGCGAAGCAGCCTACGTCGCGAGAGACGGTAACCCGCAATTCGGAGTTGTCTATGAAGACGTGAACAAGCAGACGGTTCTCTACAAGTGGAATCCGGACTTGAAGTCATATGTATCGGTTTGTGAAGTCGAGCCCGTTCTTGATCATGAACATCTCGTCGACATCAGTCCTGAGCGGATGGCGAAACTCCAATCACAGTTGTCGTTCGTCTTCGATCCTCCAGCACTGCCTCCGTTCACGAGAGAGGATCTCGCAAACGTGCCATCCCCGCCGTCTGTGCATCCAGACCTGGCGCACACGGCGTTGATGCAGACGTCGTGGAGCTCTGCGTACGGGATGGCAGATGCGCGTACGTTCCAACCAAAGAAGATCCAAAGCGCGGAGTGGTCTACCAAGATAGTACTGGCACGATCCTCTGTCGTTGGGATGGGCAATACAAGTGGTTTCAAGCTGTCGCGAATGTCGACTTCATCAAAGCCCAGGACGGAAAAATGACCCTCAGCGAAGAGCGGCTGAACTATCTTCGGGCACGGTTAGCCGTGCCATGAACCCACTCAGAACGAATAGAAACACCAGTGAGCTACCGCATGACGACGACTCAGAGTCTGCGCTTGCAGGTTCGCGAGTTCGCCAGAGACCGTCCTCACGACGCGCCACTCATTTGACGATTCCCACCAATTGACAACCAGGCCCCAAGAGACCCACATGATCATCACCTGCAACCGAGCGCGTGTATAGAAACGAGTACGTCCCAAGCCCCTCGGGAATGGGGATGTTCACCGGCGTGAACGTGTTTCCGAGCGATGAGGAGGGTACGAGCGTACTAGCATCCGACGTGACCCACCTGACCTTCCACGTCGCTGAGCCGCCGACGGGGACGACACTGGCAAATTGCAGCCCTAGACAGTCGCCGCCCGGAATCTTGATCGGCACGCTGCGCGTCGTTGTCCCGCCCGGCCCCGCCGCAGTCAGAATGATCGCATCGTTGTTCGGAAGATATGGAACAAAGGAGAGCGTGATTGCGCCCGAGACTTTCGGGGTACAGTTGCTCTGCGGAGCGCAAGTGCTCGCGCCCGTCCAAGAAACTGAACCCTGCGGGCCCTGTGAGGGATCACCGAAGTAGTTTTCATCATTGGCAAAGAGGGTGTTCCAACCCTGACTAGTCGATGACGTGGTTATGCTCCACGACTCGGCATTTTGCAGTGTGAATGACACGGACCCGCCCGTAGCCCATTCGAGCGTGGAGGGGGCCGTGAAGTTCGTAATGATTGGCGCTGGAATGACGATCGCAACGTTCAGAACGCTCGTGTCTTCACATCCACCGCCATTGCTAGCAGTGGAGTTGATGGATACGACGCCCGCGGATCCCGCTGTAATCGTGACCGTGGGCATGCCTTGTCCTGATGTAATCGTTCCGCCCGCGACGCTCCAGCTGTAGCTCGATGCGCCCGATGGCATCGACGCGCTGAAGGAGGCGTTGGGCGCGACCGAGGACGGTGCCGTGATGCTCGCAGACGGCGTCGAACACGCGGGCGTGACTCGATACGCGGTGTTCGCAGAGGCGCTGCCGCAGCCGTTCTCCAACGCCAGTTGGGCAGACTTGAGGCCAGCAGACGACGCGCTGTAGCGGTATTCACCGGTGGCCACAGTCACCACTTCGCCGCCGGAGGGAAAGTCTGTTCCATATAGACGCGCAGACTCCGCCCCCGTCGCATTCCATCGAACTACGGCCTGTTGCCCCAGGACGGCATCCGACACTGCGAGGCTTTGGATGCTCGGTTTGGCAATGACCACCACGTTAACGCCCGCGAACGACGGGACGCCGTTGATCGTCATCGCCAGTTCTGCAGTCAAAGTCCCAGCAGCGAATGGCTGAACGTCGACGCTATTTCCCGTGAGCACTGGGGCCGAGCCATTCCGAATCGTCCACTGGTAGCTCGCGCCACTGACCGCGGGAACGCTCGCATGAACGCCTGACGCAAACTCGCAGGCCAGGCCGCCAGTAATTGACAGATTTGGCGGCACGGTCGGCACTGTTCCCGCAGCGCGCCTTCGAGTTGGTGGGTTCAGCGTCGCCCCGACGACCTGGCCGGTCAAGGGAATGACTTCGGCGTAGCCATCGCTGATCGCCATCGTTGCGGGTATCAAGTCCATATAGCGAAGGCGCGTGACCTGCTCACCGGAACTGCCGAAGGTGCGACTGACGATCGGCGTTGCACTCGACGGATGCTCATAAATGTTGACGCGAACGAGCCCGGCGAGAATGCCGAGAACGAGCGAGCCGATCGTCGGCGTGTTCGGATTGAACCGCACAGGCAAGGTGAGATGCCATTCCGGATAGCCAATACGCAGGATCACACTCGACACTTTCACGGCGTCCGAACTCTCGACGGCGAGAATTGATGGCGAGTCAACCAGACCGAAGTTCCCGGCCACGTTCGGAAACGGTTTGGCTTCCTGACCAGAGAGCGAGAACGGCAAAGGAGAGGCAGTCGCTCGCGAGCCGGCGTCTGATATCAGGCGAATTTGGCCAGTTACGACACCCGATTGCGGATTCAGCACGGTGAGCGTTTCGCCGCGTTGTGCCAAAACAAACGTGACGGCGGTTGCTCCCAAAGCGGGATCGGCGAGGGCAAGCGCCACCACAGACGATGCAAGAGCGGCGGAGAGCCGCTGTACGAAACGATGCCGCAGGCGCAGAGTGTGAGAAACCCGCCTACCGCCAGCTACCTCACGAAAATGAAGAAAGTCGTCAAGATGGCCACTCGAACTACCAGAGGAAAGGTGACTTTAGGGTTGACTGGCGCACCCGCTCAAGCTGTGCTCTATCTGTCCAAGGAGGATGTGGAACGGCTTCTCGACGCCATTCCTCCGGTCGCGACACGGGATGCACTTCTCTTCGACCTCATCTACCACTACGGTCTTCGTCGCGAGGAGGCGACGTTGATTCGGAAAGACCACGTCGGAGATCGTATCTGGATTACGCGCGTCAAGCGGGGTGAATCGCGCGAATACCCGGTCTTCGCGAGAACTCGGCGACTCCTCTGGTCATATCTAGCGACGGTGACGAGTGACTCGAACCCCTACCTGTTCCCGAGCCCGCAGACAGCCGGCGCCGCGGTTTCCGTGTCCCTGATCTATCAACTTTTCCGAAGCTACGCCGCGACAGCAGGCATTCCACAGAACCGCCATCACCCACACGTCCTCCGGCACAGCATCGCGGTGCATCTGATGAATGCCGGATGGGATTTGGCCGACGTTCAGAAGTGGCTTGGACACGCCAGCATCGCCTCAACGCTGATCTACGCCAAGGTCTCGAATACTCGTCTGGACAAGAAATTCCGAGCCCTGCGCTCGACGGAGGTTGCTGCCCTTTGATCCCACTTGTCGAGAATCTTCAAAATCGTCAAGGTCCCATCTCACCCCAACTCTCATGAAGCACCTCATTCTTGCTATCACCCTCGTTGGAGCCGTCAGCCTCGCCGCATGTATCCGGACTCCGGCCCCTGACCCTCGGAGTCCCGAAGTTCAAGCCTGCGACCAGACGTGCAGCACTCTTTCCGGAGAGGAGGGATTTCGCTGCATCGACCGTTGCTCAACCGCGGGGGATTTCAAAGCGAGCGTCCCGCCGCTCGAGTGAGGGCGCGATACCGAACGTATGAGGAGAGAGGATGAGCCTTTCGTTTAGCTCGTCTTCACAGCGGCCTGCGCGGCTTTGATTGCAGCCCGGATGCCCTGATCGGCACGAATCGCCTGAATCGCAGCATGCTGGGCGGCAGGGATACTGCGGAGCAGTACCGCAAGGGTTCCGGCGATCCCACGAGGATGGCCAGTTGCTTTTTTCCTTCGCCCGTCTGTCCGCTTCCTCGTCTTTCGGGCTCGCGGCTCGCTCCGAGGGGCTTGCAACCCCTCAGAAGCACCGCCTCGTGCTGCACGGAGTGCTGCAAGGCGGCGCTCCAACTCGGCGATCTCTTCGCCCATGCCTGCGAGCATGCTCCGAACGTCCGCGCGTGAAATGCGCCGATCGGCGATCATCCGCTCTACGATCCACTGTGCCTGACCCGGGGTTACTGCGATCGCCGCACTCTTCTCTGCCATATACACTCCTCTGTTCCATGCAAATGGTAACCCGCGTCTGCGCGCGGAAGTAAGGGTCGTTCCGATCAACGGGCCGCCGGTCGAAGCGATCCTTTCGACGGAGGGCCGAGTTGCACGCGCGCAGCGCCTGTGGCAGGTTGTGGGCGGTTGCCCTCTGTCGCTTTGAATGCCTAGTCTTCTGACCCTGCTGCAAACACTCAGGCGGTCACACCAGAGGGAGCAACCAGTGAAAACGGCTTATATAAGCCGGGGTGTAGCGTAGCCCGGTAGCGCGCCTGGATGGGGTGCAGGAGGTCGCAGGTTCGAATCCTGTCACCCCGAGAAAACCGCATCCGGATGCGCCGAATCACTGGTTTGCTCCCATGATCGGTGTTCCCGTTTGACCGCCTGGAGAGATTTGCAAACGCGGTCGGGAGAAGATGGCTCCAAACGGCAGGGGGAGGCCAAAACCTCCTACCCCCCATCTCTATGTTCCCATCCTCTACCGGAGCGCCTGCGTCGGACGGTCGCGCGCGAGCGCCTAGCGTTTCTCAGGCGCTCCCAGGCCATCCGTCGCCCGATCCCGCTGATCGTTTCCGTACCCTTGATCTCCTCGACCTGCGGTTCGAAGAGTGGATCGAGTACGCACGCACAGGCCTTGGCCACAGCGCTGCCACCCTCCGCTGGTATCGCTGCGCCTACCAAAATTTCCGGGCGTTTCTCATCGAACGCGGCGCAGTACTCGGCGCGGACATTCGACGGGACCTGTTCGCGATTGCGGAATGGATCCGCTGGAATCGCGAGAAGAGGCGGACGCCGGTCACAACCGTGAACTACTACCGCGGTCTCGAAGCGTTCTTCCGCGACCTCGAGACCCGTGACCGGATTCCCTCCCCGTTTCGCGGGGAGCGTCCCCCACGAGCCCAAAAGCGCGTCCCGAAAGCTCGCACACCCGACGAGTGCCGCCGCATCCTCGAAACTGCGCGCAATGTGCCCTGGAAGAACACCTTCGAGCGAGCGCGCGCCGTCGCGATGCTCGGCTGCATGATCTACGCGGGCCTCCGCAAGGGCGAGGTGCTCCGGCTGCGCTTCGAACACGTCAATCTCAGCGACGGCACACTCCTCATTGAGCGAGGCAAAGGGCGGTTTGGTGGCAAAGACCGTATGGCGTACATGCCGAGCGAACTTGCGCTGTTGCTGCGGGAGTACGTGCGCGAACGTGCGCGGCTGCGACTCGAAGCACCGGAGTTCTTCTGCGGTCTCAAGAATCGCGGGCTCGCCGAGGTGACATTGCGTCGGATCGTGCGTCGTGTCCGCCTCGCAAGCGGCGTTCCCTTCTCGATGCACAGTCTTCGGCATAGCTTCGTGACCATGCTCCTCAAGAGTGGCGTGCCGCTGCACGTCGCGAGTGAGCTCGCCGGCCACAACAACATCGCCACGACCGCCGGCTACTTGCGTGTCTTCGATGATGACAAGCGAACCGAGGTTCGAAGGATCAAACTGTTTTCTTCGCGGTAGACCTCCGCACCGCGACCGGACGTGCCGCCCACGTCCGGTTGTTGTGCGGCCTAGAAATCGAGATGCAGCCGAGCAGCCTCGGATGCACACTCGCCATCGAAGACGTGCGAGTACCGTTGCAGCATCGCAAGAGAGGAGTGGCCGAGAAGCTCCTGCGCGACACGATCCTGCACGCCGCTTTGCCTCAGCATCGTTGCGTAGGTGTGGCGAAGCATGTGCGGAGCAACGCGCATGTTCATCTCGCGCGTGAGGATTCGGAACAAGCGGCGGATGGTCACCTCGCCGATCCTCCGGTTGGCTGAACTGGAGGAGGAGACGAACTCGGAGTGAGTCTTCCCCGCACGACGACGGGCCTCCGCGTACTGGCCGAGGATGATGACGAGCTGCGGCGTGGCGTACGCGGTGCGGTCCTTTCCACCGTTCTTGCCCTTGCCCCGTTCGATGTGAATCGCACCAGCATCCAAGTCCACGTCGCTTATGGTGAGCTTCAGGACTTCGCCCTTGCGAAGACCGGCGAGCAACATCAGTCCGACGATTGCGAGATTGCGATGTCGCTCAAATGCCGTTCGCCATTGGAAGTTTCGCACCAGATGGAGAAGCTGTTCCGCGGCGGAACGCGTGAGTGCCTTCGGGAGGGGCGGACTCGCTCTCGGAGGCGAAAGGCAGGTGAACGGATTGAACATCCCCTCTGTCGCCTCAAGGCGGCGGAACACGGCGTCGAGGCCGCGCCAGTAGGTGCAGACGCTCGTATGCGAGACGCCGCGCGACCGAAGCCACGCTATCCAATCTTCGATGAGCTGCACTTGCTTGACGGCATTCCCGCTGAGGAACGTCCCCTCGCGCGCAGTGTCTTCGCGGAGAAAGGTACGGAACGATCGGTAACCATCGCGAAGCCACCGCACCGTTGTTCGCCGCAAGCCTTCGATGGTTTCGCCACGTGTATAGACCCGCTCCATCGCCTCGTCTGAGTGACTCAAGCTCGCGAATTGGAGCGGGACAGGACTCAAGTTGAATCGGCGGTTACGGAGACGCGGCACTCCGCCTTGGTCGCCCAAGACTTGAGGTAGGTTGAGGGGGTTATGAAGGGTCGACATGCGGCCGGGGTTCATGCGACCTCTTTTTCGATATCCACGATGCCGGCCGCTTGGGCGCGCCGCGCACTTCGTTCGGCGATCGCCTTGGCGAAGGCACTTTGCATCTCCTCCTCGGGAACGGGCGGTGCGACCATCCCCTTTGCGCGTGCCATCGCCGCCTCGATCTCGCGTTGCAGCGCCGCAGGCGTGAACGGCAGTGGCAGGGGCGACGACACGCGGATGCGGCGCGCCTTGTACGGCCGATCCTTCAGATACCAGTAGCAGGCACCGACCGGAAGGCTGGAGAGTTCGCGCGTCCGCCACGCGATTTCTTCAGCCGGAGTGAGAAGTGGATCGTCGATAATGTCATTTGGGCGAGTTTGTGCGCGCCACACAGATCCCAGCGGCTCAAAGATGTCGCGCGCGAGCATCCGCGCTTCGCTGTGTGGCAGGCGGAAGAAGAACTGCCGCGCGGTGTTGCCCAGGAGGTGCGCACGGAAGTTCGGCGGAAAGAGCGACAACCCCTGCGCGGCAAGTGTCACGGCGACTTTGTACTTGCGCGCCGCGACCAAGAAGTCTTCGAGCCCGCTCTCTGCGCCGGCGAGCACGTGGGCTTCATCGAGGATGAGCGAGTAGGGCGTGCGCTTCTCCGGCGCGATGCGTTCGCGGCGGAGCGCCGCCGTCTGCAAGACGTTGACGAGCAGTCGTCCCATGACATCGGCCGTTGGGCCGAGATAGCCCTTCGCGAGGTTGACGATGACTGTGTCGCCCCGATCGATGGCACCGAGGAGATCGAAGGTGGACGTCGGCTGCCCAAGGAAACGCTGGACCGCGACAGAGCCGAGGAACGGTTCGAGTTTGTTCAGCACAGCACTCACGTACATCTGCTCGCGCGGTCCAAACCGCGCGAAGTACGCCCGTGTCTGCGGCGATGCGGTCGCGATCACGCCTTGCCGCACGGCGGGAATGAGGAAAAAGGACGCAAGGTCCGCGAGGCTCATCGGCGAGGCGCTCTCGATGCATGCGCGAAGGGCATGGCGGGTGAGCTCCTCGACTTTGACCCCCCACGCCCAGGACGCCGCTTCCTCGCCCGCGTAGAGCCGCTTGAGCACGCCCACCAGCAGATCCACGTGGCGGCCAATGTCCACGCCATCAATACGGGTCAGCGGATTCCATCCGGGGAGCAACTCAGGACGCGTGAAATCCAGCAGCACTAGATGCCGAGGCTTCGTGACGAGCGCCCACGCTGCCACACGCGTGAAGAGATCGCCGTGCAGATCGATAAGCGCGAAGCCGTGATGATGCCGCAGGTGATGCAGTGCAAGCGTCTCAAGCAGGCTCGATTTGCCACTGCCTGTCGCACCGAGAACAAGCGTGTGCTGCTGCATATCGGCCGCCGCGAGATGCGCGGCGATCTCGTCGCCACGGCCCGGGACCTTGTACGTCCCGAAGGCGACGCCTTGCCGCTGAAGCTGCGCCTGCACGAAGGGGTCGCGCATCCAGAAGGTCGCCCAGCCCTGCCGCGCACGCGAGGGAGTGGTGTCGAAACTGAGCGCGATCGTCTCGCCCGAGGTCGAACGGCGTTTCCGCAGGTGATGGAGAGCGGCACCGCTCACGGTCATCGAGGCGGCGGCTGCGAGCGTGAGAGCGAGCGGTGTCATACGCGGGGGAAGGAAGGGAGTGCGTGCAGAAGCAACAGGACCGCGATGATCGCGAGGAGTGCGAGTGTCATCAAACCGACATGCACGAGCGCGCGGCGAAGGAACGGGACCGCAAGGAACCGAAGGTGCAGTCGTTGTAACCGCGTCGGAGGTGCTGGGTCGCGGACAACCATGCCGAGTCCTGAAGCATCCGGCGTCAGCAGCGCCTGCGCTCGTAGCCGCCGCAGGTGCCAGCGCGCGTGTACGCGACCGCGCAGAGCAGTGGTCTCGACGAGATGGTCAATGTGCGTCTCGGGGCGATGAGGTTCACACCATAGGAAGTACAGAAACACAGTGAAGGTCGTGCGTCCGAGAATCGGCAGCACCTGCACAAACCAGTGCGTCGGCAGGTCCTGCTGCACCGCGCGCTCGAAGTCGCGTGTCGAGACGCTCGCGCCGACGATCTCCACGATCACCGTATCGACACCCCAGAAGTCTTCGACGTGGTAGACGACGAGGCGGTGATGAACGAGCCGGTCGAGCCAGCGGATCACGCGGCGATTGGATACGCGAAGCATCCACGCAAGGTCATTGACGCGCAAAGCGAGGAGGCCGGTCCGCTGCCGTAGGGCCCGGACGAGGAGCAGCAGCAACGCCTCATTCCGTCCCACGTCTCCGACGATGACAAAGAACACCGTGAGGTCCGCCGTGACGGTCGCGAGTCCTTCGGTGGGTTCTGGACGCGGAGTGAGGAAACGCAAGCGCGTCAGGTCTTGGAGTGCGTGGTCAGGTCGGGTTGGCATGCTGTGGAGCGGGAAGATGGATGGGCAAACTCGCGGCCAGTGGGGCGCGTCGGATGAAGTCGAGCCTGAGCTGCTGCATTGCCGAGCGAACAACGCGGAGAAGGTGACGGTCGCGAAGATTCTCGCGGGGGCTGCAACTTGTGACGACGGTGAGCCGCAGGTTCTCGTGACGACGCAGGATGATGGCCGCGACAGATTCTGACGCGTAGTCAACGCGCTCGACGATCAGGACCATCGCGTCTTCCGCGGCCTTTGCATGCGAGGCCGTCAGTCGGGCATTCGCATCCAGAAGGACCACCGAGCAGCGAAGCCGCTCCAGTTCGCGCTGCATGAAGCGCGCAGTGGCGGTAAGGAGGGCGGCATCCTCACAGTGGAGGTACAACCCCTTCCTCACGCGATCGCTGCGGGGTATCTGCGCGATCCAGGCGGCGACGCGCCATCGAGCATGCGACGGGATCAGCGTAGAGAGTTCCGACGAGCCACCAGTCGTTCGTGCGCGACCCCTGCGCCCCAGAGAAGGGTATTCATCGCGCAGGTAGTGGAGAACGAGTTCGCGGACGGTGCGGCTGCCGCCGAACAGCACGGTGATGCGGGAGAGTGTGTCGAGGGACAGGGTGCTGTGGCCGAGTCGAAGGTTGTAGAACGATTTCGGACTAATGCCGAGCCGCTCCGAAAGCTGGGCGATTGTCCAAACGCGCTCACGCGCGAGGCGCTCAAGTTCATGGATGAGGAGGGGAGGTTGCGTCACAGGCGAGATTGGAAGACACCATGCATTCTGACGCGCGACGATGGCGTCCACGATGACGGGAACAAACGTTCCTCGAATATCGAGAACGTGCACGTCGTCCCCTCTTCTGGTGGCACGTCGCGCTCGCGTTCTCGGGTTTCGAGAATCTGCGGGTCAGCCTCTGCGGAGGTCATGTTGACTACAGGTAGATTTGGTGTTGCTACGCCACTAACGGTACGCGATCTATTGGCCGAGGAACACCCCCTGATCGAAACCCAGCGGGAATGTCGCATCAGGATGCCGCAATCTCGACGCGCGGCAACGCCAACTCTGTTGTTGACGTTTACTACACCCTTCCTTCCCGGCTTTGTTCGAGCGGGGCTCGTGTGATCGCCTTCCCCACCCCTAACCCGAAGTGCCTATGCACATCCCTTCGGTACGCGGCTCCTTTCGGTCGCTCTTGCGGCTACTTCGCCAAGCTCGGACGCGCCTGCACACGGCACTCCGATCGCGGCCGCTTGAACCTGTTTCTCCTGTCCGACCACCAATGTGCCCTCTTCCTCCGAAGCCGATCGCTCCTCTTGCATCGTTCGCAGAAGCTCCAACGGCAGCGGAGCCAACTCCCGCCGCTTTCGGGTTTGTCTATCCGGAGGATGCGGTGGCAGAAGAACTGCGAGAGGTGGAAGAACCGGAATCACCGATGGCGGCGGAGGAGAACGCGGACTCCGTCGTCTCTGAACAGTCGCCCAGGGATGACGACAGCGAGGAGCAGCGCCGCGACTCGCAACTTGTCGGTGATCGCGCCCCCGCAGAGAGTATTGTTCAAGACACGCTCACGGGCGAAGATCCGCTTTCCTCCTCACTTTTTAGGGTGCCGACTGCCGAGTCTGGACAAGGCAGGAAGGCAGGGAGGATCGAGGCAGGCTTCAAGGCAGGCTCCAAGGCCCGTCGCGAGTCGAGGCGTTCGGACCCCAGCGAACCTCCGACCGATCGTGATGCCGAAGCACTAAAGGCCATCGCGCGTCTTCGCGTCCTCTCCTATGAGCAGCTCCGCGCTCGCTTCTTCCCCGGCCATGAGACGCTCGTAGGGAGGCGAATGCAGAAGCTCGAAAAGGCAGGGTGGGTGGTGCGCTACGAGGACCGCCTCGCCGAAGGCGGACATCCCTACTATGTCTTTCCCACCGCGAAAACGATGCGGTGGGCGCGCGCGCAGTTTCAGGCCGCCGCGGAGGGGCAGCCGCACGCGCAGCTCGTCACGACCATGATGCCGAACATTCACGCCGACATGTACACGTCGGAAAAGCAGATCCCCGGATTCCTTCGGCACCAGGAACTCACGAACGAGCTCGCGCACGCTCTGGAAGCGGATACCGCGCTCGGTGTGCAGTGGATGTCGACCTGGCCCCGGCCTTTCCCGCATGCCTACGCACAACTCCAGCTCCCGCAACCCGATCTCGTCTTCGTCGCAAGCATCAACGGAGCGTCGCAGCTCTTCTTCGGTGAAATGGATCATCACAGCAACGAGTCTCTCGCCCACTTCAAAGACCGAAAGGCGGACCGTGCCCTCACGCTTCGATACTCAGGGCTCCTGCCAGAACTCACCGGCTTCGCACACTTCCAGATGCTCGTCGTCGTGTCCGATACGAACGATCCGATCAGCCGCGTTCGCAAGCTCATCGACGTCACGAACACGGCATCCGCGGAGAGTCTCTTCGCGTTCACCCTCGCGCCGTGGCTGATCAATGATCCGACCGGGTCGATCTGGTTTGCAGACGGTCTCCCACCGGAGCACCCATCGCTCACATCCACCAAGCACGATCGGCTCAAACGGCTCGATCAGCTGGCGCCGCACGTCGTGCACCGCTTGAACCGGCCCCCAACCGCAACCTCAGAATCTGTTCAGTGAAGTAGCGGACCCGCACCGAACCAGCCGACCGTACGTACGATTACGAGATTCCCTTCGACGGGACTCTGGCCCTACTCTAAGCGGCTTAATTCGTCAGCGAACTTTTCCACCACGGACCTGATTGAAGACATCGCGCGGCGAATTACGCCACGAAGAAGGGTTTCGTCAGGAAACACATCTGGGGCGGCCAAGAGCAACCCAACATGCGCGGCGATAGTGTCGTCGGCCTCCTCGTGAAAAGTCAAGATGGCGAGCTGGGCGTGAACGTTCAACTTATTACAGACCCGAATGAGGTCTTCGGGAGCAACACCTCGAGTCTCATCAAACAAGAATGCCGGGAATACGAGCTTCATGTATTCCGGGTCCTTTTCAGCGTTGAGAGAGATGAAGAAATCGCCCAAGTCTGGATGTCTGAAGAGAACATCCCCATCGTCTTCGATTGTGGCTAACAGCCCAAGCTCATCCTGGACGACTCGTTGATAGAGTTCAGCGAGCAGGCGTTTAGGGTCGGACATATGCTCTCCTCTTGCGGCGCGAACCGCCCAAGCCTAGATAGATCGCGGTCGGCCGAAAATCGGCACGCAATAAGGGCGAAGTGCGCGAAGCGCTTGCGCCAGTAGAGCGTTTATCTGAGCGTATGCTTGCAGAGGGGACAATGCTCATGGCGACTTGCGCACGAGTGACAGATAAAATGCCCCTTCGAGCATGACTTACCCCCTGATGTATCTTTGTCATGTCCACAATTGTCACAGACACGATGGCCCATAGCGCCTCCCAGTTTTCAAATCTCGCTCGTCTCTCGATTCGCTGTGTTCTTCCACCGCTGCGGCCTATTCGACCTTCTCGAGCTCGGCGGTAAACTCTTTGACCGCTCTCAGCATGGCGGACATCGCGAGGAGGTATACACCCCTGAGGAGGTCCTCATCGGGAAGGAGCTTGCCCTTGATGGTCATAGGTGTTTCCGGCGCTGCCACGAACAGCCCGACGCCGACGCGGACCGCGCCGGCATCGCTCACCCACAGTTTAGCGAACTCGCCGTTATTCACACGATTGCAGACGCGAATGAGGTCGTCTTTCTGCCGGCCGTCGTCGGAGAAGAATCTACACTGGACCATCATATACTCCGGGTTGTATTCTCGGAGGACGGTCTCAACATCGCCCAAGCCAGGGTGTGTGAATTGAATCCAGCCGTCTTCGTCGATTGTGGCGGGTAGTCCAAGTCCCTCGCTGACGACGAATTGATGGAGTTCAGAGAGTTCCTCGTTATAGTCAGACATCGCGCGCTCCTTGGTACATTGCTGATCTGTGGGTTCCCGGCTTCACCACTCCACAACCGAACCGGTGACTCCGAGTGCCACCGGCCTTAGCTAGCTAAGCTAGATGCGATCGCACGCCATCGCGCGTACTCTCGAACGTAACTGCTCGTCAAGCGCCTTCGTGCATGTGCCACGAGTGTCCGCAATCTTTACAGTAGTCATTCTTCGGAATGTTCGGCCGGTAGCCTCTGCACCCACATGCCTTGCATCGTCCCGATCCGGCGATGGATTTATCCTCCACGATCGGCACGGCGGCACCTATACCATTGTTGCGATTGACGTTCATGGCGAAAGGACCTCCACAAGCATTCGTAGAGACAGCTCGGCCCGCCGTAACTGCCACGCGCGCTATCGTCGTCGTCCAGAGCCGTTGCACTCTGGACAGTTGCGGCCATCCTTTGTCTTTCCTGAACCCTTGCAAACAGGACAAGTGGTTGGTGGCTTCGGTCCTTGCTCCATACCCATGACTAATCCTCCAATCTGATGTAACAACGGGATTCGAACAACTCACCTCATGTGCGTTTCAAAAGTCGTAACAGCGGCGCAAGAAGTAAGGCTCGCGTAGCGGTTCGCAGAAATTCTACTCGAGCAATTAACGACGCTAACGGCGGCGATACTTTATAATAGAACGTTACAAATACGGCGCCCAGCTGCGACGGAAGCAACACTTCATCTCGAAAGCGGCTCAGTAAGACAACTTCCGGTGCGAGCACTGACCCGTAAGCGGCCGTGGCAACAAAACATCCACCCTTCGGCTTGCTCGCAATCTCGTCCTTCAATTGGCGAGCGTCGACATACAACTTACTGTCAGGAAAGTTGGCGCAGATGTAATCTAATTCGGCGATAGCCTGGGGATACTGCCCAAGCATATTGCAGATCTTCGCTTTTAACATCCTGTGCTTGGGAAGGTCATAACTACTGATTGCCTTGTCGGCAAGCTCCAAAGCCTCCCTCGCCTTTCCTGAATCTGCATATTTCAACACCGCTAGTTGGTGATAGAGGTTGGCTGTATGAATTTTCCAAGCGTCTTCAGCGGGGAATTGAGATCTGACGAGGTCGATTTGCTTGCTATAAAGTTGTCGTCGGCGTTCAGAATCCGGGTCCAGCTTGTGTTCCGCGAATTCTTTCCCGTATCGCTCGAGCAGTTCTACTTCTTTCTCGAATTGGCTACTCATGATATTTCTCCTCAAGTGCCGTTGGCGCCGCGCTCGCTTTACCCGTCAGGATGGCTTCGGGGAGGTACTCTACACCTATTGTCCAGCTCGCTACACGACGGTCTGAATCACCATCGAAAGACGTGACGCCGGGCCTGCTTCCCGACTCCGAGCGCCCGACGTTGTTCGGGGCGGGGCGCTCGCCTGGATCGACCAGTCTTCGAGCAATGATGGTGCATCCTTCGCGAGCTAACTTCTTGACTGGACAGCCCCCACCAATTGGAGTGACACAGCAAGGCAAATCCCTACCCCCTGAGTAGCGGCCAGGGAGGACGGCACCTCGTGGAGTCGCCATTTCTGGTGGTCTCGAAGACGTCCTCGCTGCCCACAGAGATGGGCAATCTGGTCGTGATCGGGCCGCACTTCTCGAACATCGAGACGCGCCCCCCGCGAGCGCTCGAGAGGGGGGGCTCGTGCCGCTGTCTCGAGTGTCGAGAATACTGCTTCCAGAAGCTCTCCATGAATGTGCCGCACACGGTTTAATGAACGTGTTCTCACACCTGAGCGCACTTTCACATCCAGGTTCCGCCGCCGCCTCGCGCGCTCACTGCACGCCCATCCGCGGCGGCGGATAACTCCGAAATAGATAGGGCAACAATGCCCTCGTGCGACCACCGGCCGCATCTACGTCGGTACCTCTCCCGAAGCCGTCGGCACTCCCGTGCGGATGGCGCGCTCTTTCGGCACCACGTTTTTCAGGCCACATGATCACTCGTGACTCGTTACTGTTCTCCGCAGTCGGTGCGCAACCCGCGCACTTGCGGTCCAGCGTCACGACCATCGTGTGTCCTGCGTGATTCCGGTCCAGCGCCGTCCGCCCGGGGGCGCTGACGCGCCTCGGAAAAGGGAGGACATCACGTGCATCTCATCACCATTTCTAAACGACCCTATACCGTTATCAACGGGAAGGATTTTGCCGCATACCGATGGCACGAGCCCGACCGTCACGGACCCATATTCATCCAGGTCGCTGGCCGCACGCAGCTCACGAAGGAGGATCTGCCGACCGACGACTGGATCGTGCTTCAGAACCGCACAGGCGTGACACGCATCAGCACCGCGTGGCGCAAGCCCTGGTTCGACTACAAGCTCGATGCGACCCGGAAGCTCGCCTTTCTTGGCGCATCGACATCAGGTTCCTTCTACCTCGGGCTTCGCTACCTCGTCCGCCGCTTCGGCGTCACGACGGACGAAGGCACCATCGCCGCACGCGCAGCGGATCTCGCAACCAGCATCGACGCACCCTATGGCTTCATCTTCGAGAAGACGCGCGACACCGCGCTCACGGGGACAGAGCTCGTCACGCTCGATGTCCCGTCGTACTTTGACGCAACGGCAACCGCGGAGCTTCTCGGCATCCGGAGTGCGGCATGACCGAACCGATCAGGGTCCGCGCTCTCAGTATCCCTGACGACGACTGGATGAACGGCGGGGCCGACGCCAATCACCTCACGACCATCCTCGTCATCAACGGCACGTTCCATCACCTCGAAGCGATCCGCGTGATCGAGGACGAGGACGGCCGCCACCAGGCAGCATCCGCTGACTTCGAGGACACCGTCGACGCAATGCTCACGATCGGCGGCGATGGGCCGTTCGACACGGTGACGATCCGCGGCGACACCTACGTCCTCGTCGTCATTCCCTTCCAGTAGTCCTCCGTCGCTAACCAACCCTAAGACACCCGACGTTCCATCAATAGTTCAACTGAAAGGAGCGGCCATGTTCGCTCTCAAGAAGGTCGTCATGGTCTGCGCCTGCGGGCACTCCAAGCGTGACCATTGGTGCACCAAGCTCCGACCTCAAGGCACGTGCCTTGTCTCCCCCTGCTCCGCCTTCGATGCGGAACCCATCTGCAAGTGCGGTCATGGAAAGAAGGCGCACGCCAAAGGTTCCTGCCACGAAGGTGACAGCTGCAAAGAGTTCCGACCAACCTCGTAACAGAAGGCATCACTGCTCTGCATGCGGGCAAGAAGTTTCCCGCGTAATCGCGAACGAGCGCCGCGTGCGTCCTCCTCATGATTGAGGCATTCGGCGCTGCACCGGCCCATCTGCGCGCGCTCTCCCAACCGCGGAACTCCCAACCTACAAGACTCCGCAGGAAGAGCCTGGTCACCAGGTTCTCGCGGAAATTACGAACGGGACCACGAGTCCCAAGAAGGAGGAATGCGACCTAAAACGGAAGTCCCAAACCAGTCTGAGTAAAGCAAGCAGTGCACCCTCGCGCGTCTTGCGCGGGGGTTTCCTTTCCAACCTACGAACAGAGAAGGAGGCACACCTGTGTCCATGGTCGACGTGTCGCCCGGCACCGCCTATGCGGGCCGCGAGGCGAATCACGCACTCTCATTCCGGCAGTTCAACAAGTCGAAGCACGCGCAGTACTTCACCCCCGTCTGGCTCGCCGAGTTGCTCTTCGAGGTGTTCAACCCGCTCATCCCACCGGAGGGTCCCGCCACCATTTCTGTTCTTGACCCCACCTGCGGCAGCGGGCGTTTGCTCGCACCTTTCAAAGCCGCAGGTGCACTGGTCCTCGGGATTGAACTCGACCAGCTCGCCGCCGACCACGCACGCTTCGCCATCGGGAACCAGAACGTCCGCACCGGTGATCTCCTCGATTACCGCAATCTCCTCGCCGGCTTCTCGCTCGTCGTCACGAATCCGCCCTACGGCATCTTCTGGACCCCACCCGACGCTGGTGAGGTCTGGACGTGCGAAACCTCCGGAGGGCTCATCGAGAGCCAGGGGGCAACACTCGAGATCGCAGCACGATCGCTCGTCTACGGCGGCTATCTCGTTGCCATCATCCCGACAAGCACCTTCCAGAACGCGAAGGACCGCTTCCTCCGCGACATTCTCTACACGCAGTTCGAACCCCTGCTCCAGGCGACGCTCCCGAACCTCTTCGCCGAGGAGTATGGCATCCCGGTCGAGGTCGACCTCGTCATCGCGCGCCGCACACACCGGGGACACGGAAGTGCATGGCAACCGGCGAATCTCACCGTCGACGATGACGACGGGCCTGGACGCCTTCGCTACGCACTCACCCGATCCCTCCTCGACGCGCCAAAGGTTCCTGTCTCCACCCACACTCCCGTTCCCGTTCTTTCGCGTTTGCTTGCCGTCACACCCTCGACCGCCGTCCGCGTCACCCCGAAGGGCCTCAAGGCTGCCGCCGATGTCGATGGCCTCCTGAACTTCCTCGACGAAACCGTGACCGCGTTCGACCCCGTCCGCGGTATCGAGCACGGCATGGTGTCGGCGACGCTCTCGCCGGCATCACTCCTGACGCTCGGGCCACGGGCCGGCGTCGAGTCGCTTGCATGGCTCGGCTTCGATCCCGCGATCTCCGAGCGCGACCAGGCAACGATCTCCCGCCTGCAGGAGAAGTACCGCATCCTCAAAACCCCGATCTATCCGCCCGAAGCCCACCAACGCCTCGCATACATCGAAGACAAGAGCTACACCGCGAAAGACACGCTCACCGTCGACGACCAGCCGTGTTTCACCGAAGGCAAGGCGTACCACCTGCGGCCGTCGTGGATTCGCAACCGCGAAGTCGCGTCAGTCGAGACCGTCTTCGATGAACGCGAAGGGAAGGAGGTCGAACTCATCACCTCCGTCGATCGCGGGTATCTCGCATTTCAGGTCGTCACCGATTCCGGCCAACGGACCTTTCGCGAGGTCGATGCCGCCGATGTCGAACTCCTCACCGCAGCCTTCGAGCTTCCCGATGTTCCGGATCTCACCACCATCGTTCCAGCGCGCGTCGCGCAACACCGCATCGTGGTTTCGCGCGTCGCACCGTTTTTGTTCCCGTTTCAGCAAGAAGACGTTGCCCGTTTGGCAGTCAAACCGTTCGGCTATCTCGGATACGAGCAGGGCGGCGGCAAGACAGTTACGGCTGCGGCCTGGGCGCGTGTGCGCGGCTTCAAGCGCGTGCTCGTCGTCTGCCAGTCATCGCTCGTTGAGAATTGGCTGAGCGAGCTTCGCCAGTTCGGCTTTCCGGTACAGCGCCTCACGACACACGCAGCCGTGGACGTCATTCAAGACGAGAAGCGAAGGAGGCTTCTCCCGAAGGACACCCAGTTCTACATCACCTCATTCGAATTCCTCTCGCTCACCGGCCCGCGCGTGTATGACGCGTGGAGCTGCCAGACCTTCACGAAAGACGGGCAGATTCATCACTCCGTCATGGACAACACGAAGGCCACCTGCGCTGTCTGCAAGCGTGCCTACGCCGATGTGGTGAAGGAGTGCCCGCGCTGCGCCGATGTCTCCGCGTGGACGGGTGAACACTGCAACGCCTGCGGCTACCAAGCCTGGTCCGCGTCGCGCGATAGCCATCAGTGGCCGGCATACAAGCGCGTGCAAAAACTTTTCTCGGCGGTCCTTGTCGACGAGGCGCAGCTCGCGAAGTCGAAGAACACGCTCCGGGGCCGTGCCATCCGCGCGCTGAAGCCGAAGGGCAAACTCATTCTCACGGGCACGCTCATGAAGGGCTTCGCGCACGACATCTTCTGGAATGTGGCGTGGCTCCTCGGCTTCGACAACCCGCTGTTTCCGTACGCCTACCGCGGCGGGACCAAACGGTTTCTCTCTGAGTTCTCCACTATCCAGTTTGTCTCCCGGCAGTTCGAAGACACCCTGTCCGAAGGCCGAGGGAAAGTGCTTCCCGAGGTCAGCAACCTCAACCGTTTCTGGCGCCTCATGGCGTCCTTCTCTGTACGGCGCCGCAAGGACGACATCTTCGTCCTTCCGCCGAAACAGCGCCAAATCGTGCTCCTCAACATGGACGGCGCGCACCGCGGCCTCTATGCCGGCTATGCCGAATGGGCGCAGAACGCCATCGCCAAGGCGCTCCGCGAATCAGACGGAAATCCGAACATGGGCATCATCTCCGGCGCGCTCTGGAAGCTCCGCTACGCAGCAACCTGTCCGGTCGCCCGCGACTATCTCGACCGCGGTGTTCTCGAAGCGGAGACATGGAACAAGCTCGAAAAGATTCGCGAGCTTGTCCGTGCCGCCGCGGATCGCGGCGAGAAGACCATCATCTTCTCGGGTCTCCGCGTCATGGTCGCCGCCATCGTGCGGCATCTGAGGCAGCACGGACTCGCCGTGCTGCCCATCACCGCCGAGGTGCAGGCAAAGAAACGCTTCGGGCTCATTCAGGAGTTCTCGCGTTCCCCCGATGTCTGCGCCATCGTCGCATCGCTCAATTGCCTCAACCGCGGCTTCACGATCACCGCCGCGAACCACGTCATCCTCGTAGACTTGGAGTACTCCCCCGAAGCCACCGAACAGGCGGAAGATCGCGTGCACCGGCCCGGCCAAACCAAGCCCGTCCACATCCACTATCTCCTCTCGCGCGACACGATCGACCAAGTCATGCATGAGATCCTCGTGCAGAAAGCCCAAGCCATCCGGCACGCCATCGACGGCAAGGCCCGGTTCGAAGATGTCGCCGAGATCCTGAAGCGCGTCACCGGCGATGTGCAGCTGGAAATCGCGAAGCGCATCCAGCTGCTCCCTCCGATCGTCCCTGACATCCAGCTGCAGCCGCTCGCCCTCAGCCCAATTGTTGTTCCCGATGTTCTCTCCGCAGTCACGCTCGACGAGCGCCTCGAGCCCTTCATGATCCAGATTCCAGCGATCGTGAAGCAGCTCTCGCTCTTCGGCCTCTAACACCACCACCGGGCGGCATCCGCCGCCTCCTCCATCCACCACTACGTTTCGAAGGAGTCCTCTATGGACCTGTATCCATCCTCTGTGCGCGCAGCGCTTGCGCGTTTCCCGCTTGGTTCGCAGGAGCGCCTCGGCGATCAGGCGAAGGTCATCGTCAAATACTTCTTCCCGGCCGGCCGCTACACCTTCTACGTCACCGAGGGCGAAAAGGAGGGCACCGATGTGCGCCTCTTCGGCTACTGCGTCTCGGCACTCGGCGAAGACTGCGACGAATGGGGCTACACGATGCTCTCCGAGTTGCAAAGCCTGCGCGTCCGCGGGCTCACGATGGAACGCGATCTCCACTTTCCGATCGCCACCCGCACCGTGGCCGACGCCCTCGCACGCGCTGCATGAACCCCGCACTCAACCACCACCACACGCAAGAAAGGAGATTCACCCATGGACATCGTCCTGAAGCTTCGAGAACTGCGCCGCCTGCGCGGGCTCAGTCAGAAAGACGTCGGCCGCCTCTCCGGCGTCGGCGAAAAGACCGTCAGCTCGTTTGAAACAGGCGACCGCATCGACTCCATGAAGCTCTCGCAGCTGCGAAAACTCCTGCGTCTCTACAACATCACCGAAGATGACTTCTTCAGCCACAAGCTGGACGATCTCTTCGATCCCGAATCGCTCCTCCAGCAAACGCGCGAAGACGCACTCCTCGCCGGCCTGGGGGAGCTATCCCCTCCCTGCGCGACGCGCTCCTGGAGCGCTTCGAGTTCATGCTGCAGGCAGCACAACTCGCAGCGGCATCAGAGCAGTCACGGAACACACCCGTCCCTCCCAGCGCGCGTCCCCTCGCTCCGTCCCGGCTCCACGCCGTCGCGTGAGGAGGTGATGGGATGCGCGCTATCGCTCGTGACCCTTTCGCACGGATTACCCTCGTGCGCGAGACCATCCAGCCGCTTGTCGGCAACCACACCTGTGATTTCTGCGGCGGCGTCGGGATCAGTCGACGCCGCCGCTTTCCCTTCCTCTACCGCTTCGGCACCGAGCCGGACGCGGTTCATCCGCGCGTTGCCTGGCACCGAGGAGCGTTTTGCTCCCGGTCCTGCCACGACGCGTATCACGGCTAAGAAAGGAGCCCCCATGTACCGCACTGTCCACGCGCATCTCTGCCTCCCGCAAGAGACCGCCCGAAGGCTCGATCGCCTGCGCCGCGGCTCGCATCAGCCGCTCGCCCGCTTCATCAACGCTGTCCTGGCCGACTACCTTGACGGCACACGCGCCGCGCGTTCTCCGCGCCGCCCGCACCCGTCTCGGCGGAGGGCCGCATGAACGCTCCTGAGGTCTCAGGGGAAACGCCGCTTGATCGGCTCTACCGCGCCGGCGCCGAAGCGCTCTCGGACGCGGAGCTCGTCTCACTGCTCATGGACCGAACCGTGCCGCACTCACAGATGCTCGTGCGCGACGGCCTGCCCGCGTTCGCTCGTGTGGCCTGGACGCGCAGCAGGCAACCCGTCACGAGGAGGCAGGCTGCGCGCGTCGTCGTCAGCCTGGAACTCGGTCGCCGCCTTGCCTCGATCACCGACGATCGAGAACCAATCGGCGACCCGCTGGCGCTCGGGCACAGGCTCATCGCCCGGTACGGACACCATGTGCAGGAACGGGTCGGAGCCATCTATCTCGATTCGAGGAATCGCGTCCTGCGCGAGCGGGAGATCTACATCGGGACGCTCCACAGCGCTATGGTCTCCACGCGTGATGTCCTGCGCTTTGCGCTCGACGATCACGCAGCGTCGCTCATCGTTTTTCATAACCACCCCAGCGGCTGTCCCGATCCGTCTGGAGAAGATCTCCTCTTTACGAGAACGCTCGTCGAAGCGGGGAAGGTCCTCGGCGTCGAGGTCCTCGATCACCTGATCCTGGGCGCCAACCGGTACGTCTCGCTGAAACAGCGCGGCGTCCTGTGATCCCACGCTAACCAACCCTTCAACCTGAAAGGAGCCTGCCATGCATCGCATCGGTCGGACACTCGTTCGTCTTTCGCCCGCCAATCGGCGCCACGTCGATGGGCTACGCCCCAATTCCTCCGTCCCACGAGAGCGCCTCGTGAACACCATCTTGCGCGTCTCCCTAGAAACCCGGCAGCCGAGCCCCAGCTATCGCGATGGAGGGCCGCATGATTTTTCGAATCGCGGATCTTCCTGAGGACGAGCACCCTTTACATCGTCTCTTTTCGCACGGACCCACAACCCTGTCGGACGCCGAACTTCTCTCGCTCGTTCTAGCCACGGGAACCCACGGCAAGACTTCCCTCGATCTCGCTCGTGAGATTCTCGTCCACGGACTTGAGTCCGCTGCGCGACGAGATTGGACGACGTACCGACAGTTCGGTGATATGGGGCGAGTCAAGGCCGCGCGAGTGGCCGCCTCATTCGAGTTGGGGCGACGTGCAGCGATAACACGAAGGCCGACGTCCGAGCCGGTGCGCGACGCGGAGGCGGTTGCTCGTCCTCTGCTTTCTCAATACCGACATGCTACGCAGGAACGTTTCGGAGCGATCTGCCTGGACGCCAAGAATCGCGTCGTCAGTCAACGCGAGTTGTATGTCGGCACACTCAACTCGGCCACGATCTCCACGAGGGACGTACTCCGATACGCTTTGGATGAGCATGCTGCCAGCGTAATCGTCTTTCACAACCATACCTCCGGGGATCCCACTCCGTCCCCTGAGGACCTCATCTTCACGAGGAAATTGGTCGACGCAGGGAAGTTGCTCGGCATCGAAGTCGTCGATCATCTCATTCTCGGTGTCGACAACTTCATCTCTTTGAAACAGCGAGGAGCGATCTGATTGCTCTCATCTTCTTCCAACGGCAGGGCTTAGGCCCTGCCGTTTTTTTGAGCTCGATTCTGCGTAGCCCGATGGCGCGACAGCATGTTACGCTAGGCAACACGGAGAGACAGATGGGGACGTTCTTGACGGTACGTGACGAGATCGACCACTCTGCAACGTCCTGGAACCAATATGTCAGAGCAACCGGATTTTGAGTACCTGGAGATCGGCGGGGCGAAGTACGTGTCCGCTTCACTCTTGGCCAATCGGTTGGGCGTTTCGCGGCAGACCTTGTGGAGGTGGCGCACGGCGGGAAAGATTCCGGCTGGGCATCTCTACCGGAGCAGGCAACTGATCTTTACGGTCGCCGAGGCCGTCGATGCCTATGCGTACGGCACACGCATCGAACCTGCCGATACGTTAGCAAATGCCGATCAGATGGCGCTGTTCACGGCGAGAAAACGGGGGGCAAAATGAGAAAAGCGGTGGTGCTTCTTAGCGGCGGCCTCGATTCGGCAACGGTACTCGCGATTGCTCAAGCAGACGGATTTGACTGCTACGCGCTCAGCTTCGACTACGGACAACGTCATGCGGTCGAACTCGATGCCGCGAAACGCATTGCGGCCTCACGGCACGTGGCTCGTCACGTCGTCGCGCGGATCGATCTTCGAATGTTTGGCGGCTCGGCGTTGACTGACGACATCGACGTTCCGCGAAATCGCGATCTAGCCCGAGATGCCGATTCAATACCCGTGACGTACGTTCCCGCTCGCAACACAATCTTTCTTTCCTTCGCGCTCGCATGGGCCGAGGTCCTTGGTGCTGAAGACATCTTCATCGGGGTAAACGCTGTGGACTACAGCGGGTACCCAGATTGTCGTCCCGAATACATCGCGGCATACCAGGAGATGGCCGCTCTCGCAACTCGTGCCGGAGTGGAAGGCAAAAGCCACATCACCATCCATACACCCCTGATCAAGGCTTCAAAGCCAGACATCGTTCGAATGGGCATTGCACATGCCGTGGACTACGCTCTCACGAGCAGTTGCTACGATCCGGACATCGAGGCAACCGCGTGCGGCGAGTGCGACTCGTGCCAGATTCGTCTTGCGGCGTTCCAGAAAGTCGGGCTCAGAGACCCCGTGTCATATCGAGGCGCGCGGGCTATCGCATGACGTATTCAGTCAAAGAGCTGTTCTATACGCTCCAAGGAGAGGGCGCCAACACGGGGCGACCGGCAGTATTTTGTCGCTTCGCAGGATGCAATCTGTGGACGGGACTCGAAAGAGACCGAGCGAATGCGATCTGTCAGTTTTGCGACACCCAGTTCGTTGGAACCGACGGTCCAGGAGGAAAACGATTCGCGGATGCTCTCGATCTGGCGCGATCGATTGACGCATGCTGGTCAAGTGATGCCCGCAGTGACTTCCACCGCTTCGTCGTGTTTACTGGAGGAGAGCCGCTTCTTCAGCTAGATCAAGTCTTGGTGGACGCTGTCCATGCTTTCGGGTTCGAGATCGCCATCGAAACGAATGGGACGATCCCACCCCCTCACAATCTCGACTGGATATGTGTAAGCCCCAAAGCGGGCGCCGCGTTGGTCATATGCGCCGGCGATGAACTAAAGCTTGTGTATCCACAGTCGGAAGCAAGTCCTCCCACATACGAGGATCTCCAGTTCCGCTTCTTCTACCTGCAGCCGATGTATGGCGATCGCATCGCCGAGAACACGGCTGCGGCCATCGATTACTGCAAACACAACCCGCGATGGCGCCTCAGCATTCAAACCCACAAGTTTCTGGGGATTCCCTAGGATCAGATGGAGATCTTCAAAGAGTTCTCGTTTGAGGCAGCCCATATGCTGCCAAGCGTGCCGGCAGGGCATAAGTGCGGCCGCTTGCACGGTCATTCCTTTCGGCTGGAAGTGTTCGTGGCCGGCCCGGTTGGGCAAACGACCGGTTGGATTGTCGACTTTGCCGAGATCAAATCAGCAGTCGACCCAGTCGTGAAGGTTCTCGATCACTTTTATTTGAACGAGGTTGCGGGGCTTGAGAACCCCACGAGCGAGGTCCTCGCGCGTTGGCTGTGGACCCGCGTGAAGCCGAACCTGCCTGGGTTATCAAAGGTAATCGTGCGTGAGACCTGCACGTCGGGTTGCATCTACCAAGGAGACGAGGAATGACGACCGCCTACCGCCTCACGGATCGCGTTGACGCGTGCGACGTGCAGGGCCAACCCGACAGCAGGGGCATCGAGGTCGATCGCGCAGGTGTGAGCGGCTTGCGCTATCCCATCAGTGTTCTGGATCGGCAATCTGACCGCCAACATACGGTCGCTCTGATATCAATGTCCGTTGCTCTGCCCCACCATTTCAAGGGTACTCACATGAGCCGCTTTATCGAAGTCCTCAATGAGCATCGCGGTGAGATGACAATGCACACGATACCGGCGATCCTGCGAGAGTTACGAGGACGCCTCGACGCCGATCAGGCAAGTATCGACGTCCGCTTTCCATACTTTCTGGAACGGAAGGCTCCGGCGACTGGCGTCGTCGGACTTCTGGATTATGACTGCGCGTTTTCAGCCAGCGACAGGCGCGGCCAGACCGATTTTGTTCTTCAGGTCGCCACTCCCGTCACGAGTCTTTGCCCCTGCAGCAAGGCCATCAGCGATTACGGGGCGCATAACCAACGAGGAACGATCACCATACGCGTGCGCACACACCGCCCGACGGATTTTGTCTGGATTGAGGAAGTCATTTCCATCGCGGAGGCGTCTGGATCGGCACCTGTGTATCCCCTCCTCAAACGTGCTGACGAGCGCTTCGTCACGATGCAGGCGTACGACAACCCTGTCTTTGTCGAAGACATGGTCAGGAATGTCGCGGTGCAGCTTCAGGCTGACCGGCGGATCGCCTGGTTCGCGGTCAGCGCCGTCAACGAGGAAAGCATTCATAACCACGCCGCGTTCGCTGAGATCGAATGGACTCGGGAAGAGAAGGAATGGGGTCACCCAGGATCGTGACGAGACCAACGCTCCATGTGATTACGAACTGCACCGGCCGGAAGAGCGAGACGCCTCCGGTCGACGCATGTCTTCGTTCCGTCAAGGCACGGGCGATCGACGACCGAATTCGAGAGTGGACCGGACGGCTCCGACCGACCAGGAACTCGGTTCTCCACGCTGCGGACCTCTACGCCGGAGAGCATTGGGCTGTGGTCAAGGACCTGTTGCAAGTCGCGAAAGCGGCTCATCTCACCACAAACCTCTGGATTGCATCTGCTGGATATGGCCTTCTATCGTCCGGCGATCGCGTCCGATCATATTCTGCAAGTTTCTCCGCGGAGGAACCGGACTATGTCTACCGGAAAGTGAACCCCCGGCTTCGGGATGGCAATCGAGAGTGGTGGAAACGTCTCAACGCACTGAAAATCACCGGTACTCGAGGACCTCGTTCGCTGACGTGGCTTGCTCGTTCAGATCCGAAGGCCATGTTCATGTTCGTCGCGTCACCACGTTATCTGTCCGCAATGGCCGATGACTTGGCGGAGGCCGCGACACTCCTTTGGCGGCGCCGTCAGTTGACCATTGTGTCGTCGTATGACGTGCGCCTCGCGGCGCGCTTTCGAGGCCACGTGGTCACTTCGGGTGCAGGATTGAGCCATGCATTGGGCGGCTCGCTGGTCTCTTTGAACGCACGCGTCGCGCGCGATGTGCTTGCTCGCGGGTGGTTGAGGCGCGACCTGGCCGACACAGCAGAGCACTACCGGTCCCTCGCCGAGGCGCTTCACCAGTCTCCTCATCAAGGCAGGCGACTGAGCGATGATCAGGTGCTGCGTCACATCCATAGACTCGTTCGCCATCGCCGGACAATCAGCGCGTCTAAGGCTCTCCGCGAGTTTCGCGACGCTGGTTTCGCGTGCGAGCAGGGGCGCTTCGGCGGGCTATTCGAGTATGCAAGGTTGGATCGATGAAGTTTTTCTACGCAGACAGCCAGGACTTGGTCGATCCCCATTTCGATTTCGTTCGTGAGGAGTGGGGCCGTGACCGGCTGCGAAACCGCGACGATGTCTATGCACATGAACTCTTCTCGATCCCGCCATATGACGGGCTTCTCGTTTCGAAGGCGATTGTGGACGGCATGGGCAACGGGAGCCGCTATACGCTTGCGCAGCGACACAGATTCTATCGCCAAGGTGTAAGAGAATTCTTTCGTATCCCTGCGAGCTGGACGACGTTTCAAATCATGGGAGACTGCGGCGCCTTCTCGTATGTAAAGCAGGCGCAACCTCCGTTCACAGTTGACGAGGTCCTGGACTACTACGCGAATGGTCGTTTCGATCTTGGACTCTCTGTCGACCACGTTATTCTCGAATACCAGCCTACGTGGGATGCGCTCGGAGTACCTACAGAGGTTCGCGATCGGCAAACCCTAACGCTGGACTTGGCCGATCAGTTCTTGCGGCGACATGCTGAACGCCGCCTTCGGTTCACTCCCGTTGGCGTTGCGCAAGGCTGGAGTCCGGCTTCGTATGCGTATGCCGTCGGTACACTTCAGAGCCTCGGATACGAATACATCGCGCTCGGAGGAATGGTTCCACTTCGAACATCAGCGATCGTCGACGTTCTCCGCGAAGTGTCATCCATCCTGCGCCCGAACGTTCAACTCCATCTTCTCGGAGTGACGAGAGTCGAGGAAGTCACCGCCTTTGCTTCCTTCGGTGTTGTCAGTTTCGATACGACCTCTCCTCTGCGGCAAGCATTCAAGGACGACCATGACAACTACTGGACGATGCGATCTGCCTACACGGCGATTCGTATCCCCCAACTCGAAGGGAATCCGGGCTTGATGAAGCTGATTCGGTCGGGCGCCGTCAAGCAGGAGGAGGCCGCTCGCCTGGAACGGGGATGCCGGGATGCGATGCACGGCTTCGCGCATCGCATCACTCCGATACAAGAAGTCCTCGCACTCCTCCGCGAGTATGAAGACCTCTACGCGCCCGGAAAGAATCACTCCGAAGCTTACCGCCGGGTGCTGGAGGAACGTCCATGGGATGACTGCCCATGCGATGTGTGCAAGGCCATTGGCTACCACGTCGTGGTCTTTCGCGGTGCGGAGAGAAACCGGCGGCGAGGTTTTCACAACCTATGGGTGTTTCGCCGGCGCCTCCATGCGTCACTTGGCCGAGACGCCACGCAGCCCGATCAATTGCTCTGCGCGCCGGTGGGCGCAGTCTAGGAGAGAAACGATGGCAGGACGACGTAAGAGTGACACGCCAGAGCTTAGGTTGCCGTGTTTGCGCCTAGAACAGACACCAGCGCGGGTTCTATATAGCTTCGCTGTCGATGGGAAGATGGTGCCGCAGTTCGCCTCGGTCACTCGTATTCATCGCGATGGCGACGAGCGTGTGCGTGGCTATCAACGACCGGAGGTGATCTCCCACATCGCTGAGATTCGCAACTACATTGAAAGCGAACGCCCGATGATCCCCAACGCGGTCGTACTCGCTTTCGACTCGCGTGTGCGGTTTGAGGCCGACAGCCACGCGAAGGCCCAAGGTACTACTCCTGGCACGTTGATCATTCCGCTTCTGAAGAGCATCTCCGAGGGGGATAAACCGGGCTTTGTTGTGGATGGTCAGCAGCGCCTCGCGGCCGTTCGCGAAGCTCAGGTCAACAGCTTCCCGCTATTTGTCACCGCCTTCATTACCGATGACCTCGGCGAGCAGACGGAGCAGTTCATCCTCGTCAACTCAACAAAACCTTTGCCCAAAGGACTGATCTACGAACTCCTGCCTATGACGGAAGCGCCCTTACCCAAACTGCTGCACCGGCGGCGGTACCCCGCGCAGTTGTCGGATCGGCTCAATCTTGATCGGGATTCTCCGTTCCATAAACTCGTGAAGACACCGACGAGTCCCAATGGCTTTGTAAACCATAACTCTGTGTTGCGGATGGTGGAACAGAGCCTCACCGACGGGGCGCTTTACAGATTGAAGCGATCGTCGGCCAAGGAAACGTCTGCGGACGTTATGCTGGCCCTGCTGAAGAACTACTGGTCCGCCGTTCGAGAGGTATTTCCCGACGCGTGGGGGATCTCGCCGAAACGATCGAGGCTGATGCACGGCGCGGGAATCGTTGCGATGGGTTTGCTCATGGACACTATCGCGGATCGTTTCCGCGAGGAGCGTCCGCCGAATCCTGACGTGTTTCGGGAACAACTGCTGCCCCTTCAGGCTGTCTGTCGCTGGACCGACGGCACCTGGTATTTTGGGCCGGGACAACAGCGCAAATGGAGCGAGATCCAGAACACGAGCAAGGACGTGCAACTCCTCGCCGATCACATCCTGATGATGTATCGAAATCTGGTGTGGGATGCCCAGCCACACTAATCAACCAAGGCCTTCGGCTTGTTGCGGCGTCCGAAGTCGGGTGCGAACCGCGGCGAGTAAGCCCGTGCTGCCTTGTCCGCGCGCATAGACCGTTGCAAGTTGCGCGGGGCGGTGCATGCGGATGAAACCAACGGCCGCATGGGTCGCAACGTCAGTCGCGAGGACGAAGATGTGCGCAGTGGCAGCGGCGGTACGCAACGCTGGCGATCCGCCGACTTCGTCAGAGAACGTCACAACGCGCGTATCGGGAGCAACTTCAGCCATGACGCTCACTGCATGCCGGAGAGCGGATTCGCGCAGCGAATAGAACGCCACCGTCTGCCCCGCAAGGGACACCCAGGGAGAAACCTCAGAGGCCGTGGTCGCGGTGGGCTCAGGGATCTGAGCCGTTGCGCCGGCACCAATTTCTTCGCTCAACGTCTGCAGCAGGCGCCACTGAGAGCGATCGATTCGGCGATACCACCGGGAAAAGACGGCCGAAGTGCGCTGAAAGAAATTGAATCGTTCCCCAGGATCGGGACAGGGAGCGGTCACGAAGAGTTCAAGGCCGTCGAGCGCCAAGTCAGCCGCACTAGCGCTCTCTAACGTATCGATCGCTGTTCCCAGTTGCTCTACCAGGTCTCGATACTCCGCGGTCGTAACACCGAGTCCCAGACGAAGGTTGGCGAGGCGTAGGAGCGCAACGGCCCGCGGACCCGACACGTGGTCATCAAGAGACATCGCGATGAAAAGGTTGTCGAGTATCGGCCGAAGACGCGTGTCGCCGGAATGCAAGGAAAATGTCTGAAGCATGTGCGGCAAGCCATCGAAGAATGCTTCCTGGGCCCAAGCGGGTCGATCTGCGAGGATCAGCGCCGCCGTTCTGTCGACTTCGATCGGATCGGCGACGACCGCCTCAGCACTCCACTCCGTGGAGCCGCTTTGCGCAACCCGGACTGCGAGAGGCCATGGCCGCTGCGCTTGCAGGCGATGGAGCCAGCCACTCCACGAAGCAACCGCGACAGACTCCGGTTCTCCGGTTTCCGTCTCCGAGAGTTCTTCGAGATGCTTCACGACTCGGCCAAGGACTGGATGCTGAGTGATCCTGCTGCGATCGACGTCGGGAAGTGACCGAAGCGTCATCACCGCCGTGGTGGCGGCGGAAACCGTCTCCATCTCTCGCGCGCATCGCAAGGTGACGACGCAACTCTCCACGGTCGTGACACCCTGAAGCGATAAGTCGAATGCTTGATCGATGTCGCCCGCGTTGAAGGCCGTCTGTGCGTCAGCGAGGTGCGACACTCCTTGCGGAACAAGGTGGGCGATCGACGCAAGGTAGGCGTGCATCGGATCACTTGCGGGATGTTCCGCTAGGATCGCGTCGACTAGCTCGCGTTGAGGGGGATCCAGAGCCGCGGCCTTCAATGCAAAGCTGACATCCGCTTCGATGAGCTCCATGCCGGCCCGCGTCTCAAATAGCATTCCGAAAGTCGGCAAGACCTGTGATCGAAAAACCTCGACGGCGGATGCTGCCTGGAGTTCCTGCTCGAATCCCGCGAGACGAACGGCATAGACGGCTTGGATGAGCGCCTCAGTCACGCGGCGTGGTCGGCGCATTGACAGGAGCGGCGCCAACTCTGGCATCGTGAGGATTGCAGCCCAGTGACCGAAGGCAGCGAGACGGCGGATCTCCATGAACAGCAGATTCGACGCATCCAAGTGTCCAGCAGACCGCATTGCATCGAGGCCCTCTTGGGCGGCTGGCTCATCGCGGTTCAGGAGTGCGTATTCGAAATCCCGCAGCATTCGCCCGGGTGCTCGATGGCGCGGCCCCTGCCGTGGAGGACGCTCTGCGCAGAGTCGGAGGTAGAGCAGCAGGCGCTCGCGAATAGGAATGGCGAGGCGCTGGTTGATTACCGGGACCTTGAACGCGTACGAGCCGTTGCGCTGCATCACCGTAGCGTCGATGGCATCCTCAGCATGCAGTTCGCTCACTCCAGCGCTTAGGTCTGCGTACGTCGTTCCTAGCAGGGACTCCAGTTCCTCACGTGCGATCCGATACGACTGTGCCGAATTACAGAGGACATACCATTCTGGAAGACCGGTATCGGTGCGTATCCGAGGAAGGATCGTGGGGTCGCTTCCGCTCGAAAGGCGCGCGAGAAACGGTTCTAGGGCTTCTAGGCTTCGAGCCGGAAGCGTCCGCGCGCAAATGTCGCTCCATGCGAGGCGATTTCCGGGACCAAAGAACGTTCCCTCGAAACTCATACGACGCCACCGTATTCTTCCTTGAAGGCAATACGGAGCGTTTGCACCTGGACTGGTTGCGTCTGGAAGATCAGCATTTCCGTCAGACGCTCGACACCGTTGTATGTGAGGTTCATCGATCCAAGGAGTGCATATCGGTCGCCGACGATCCCCTTCAAGTGCAGCGCCGCGCGTTCGACAAACGTGGCCACATGGGACGGCGAATGATTCGCGAGCGCATCGAACACCTGCCGGTTCCCCGCATCGGGCCGCGTCGCGATCACCACGTTCGTTCCGCGGGTGGCCAACTCGCGAAGGACAAGGCTCAGACGCACCTCCGCGCGAGGGAATTCGGGACAGACGACCGCAAAAGCACCAGTAGAGTTGTCGAGCACCGGCACATCTCGGAGCCAGGGCGATACGATCCAAAGACATCGACTCGGCGTGACCAATTCTGATGCGAAGATCGATTGAAGCAACTCGCGAGCGGCGTTACGCACGGACGCCGCGGTCTGGAGGATCTGGCGGGTCATTGGAAGGCCTCAGGGAGGTCAAACTCGGCTATGAGGTATAGCCCGTCGCGGCGAAGTCCGACCAGCCGCGCATGGGTCAACAGGATTTCCGAATCGATCGGTTCGGAGGCGACTCGAAGAATGGCGTCCGAGAGGGACTGTGCGGCGCTCGTTCTGGCGGCAAGCTCCACGGAGCCGTGCTCGACGATTTCGTCTCCCATCTGTTCAAACCAGTCGACGGCGGCCAATTCGACCCGTGGCCGCCTCGTACGGAGCGCAGCCGTCACGAGCAATCGGTCACAGTCCTCGCTCGTCGCGAACTGATTCGGCACGACCAGCGTTCCGGCTCGCACCTGCGCACCTCGCGGCCACAGCAGGCCGTGCAGCACGCTGTAGCGCCATGAGGCAGCCGCCTGCGAGTCGGGATCGGAAGGCGGCGACACCTGGAGAGCGAGCTCAAGATCGGGATTGCCGCTCAGGGCTAGAGCAAACACGCGCGCATCAATGTCGACACCCAAGACCTGTTCTGCCGTCACCCAGTCCCGTACGAGCCGGCCGAGATGTTGGTCAGTAGCATCACTCGTCCCTTGCTGGAGGACCCTCGCATTCAGTGAGACGAGCAACGTTGAAATAGGCGTGACCCCTCGCTCGGTAAGGCGCGCGCGTAGCCTCAGCACTGCTTCCGCGATGTCTCGATAGGAGTCGGCAGTTCGGAGATCTGAAAAGGCGCGGCTGAGCGCGATGTCTCGCTCATCAAGTGAACTCACGAACTGGAGGATTCGGCAGAGTTCGTCGCCGACGACCTCGAGATCGGAAGCGCTCACGGCAGCATCGAGGAACCGCACAAAGGTCCGTGGATCGGAGGTGTATCGACTGAGGAACTCCTCGACAAACCCACCTCCTCCGATGGTGTTCTCTGATAGCCAGATGGTATCCGTTGCACCAGCGTCGCCCTGAGCCACAGCTGGCGTCCGTAAGGCATGCAACTCGACGGACAGCGCGCCGGTTTCCATGCGGGGACAGAGGTTGTGTGCCGCCTCGACAAACGCCGCACCGAGGGTGGCCTTAAACCTCGCGCGAAGGAATGTCTCCCACTCCTCGTTAATCGGACGCCACAACATCAGCGCCGCTTCGTGCAAGACGGCGCGACACTCTGGTGTCGCAATCAGGTGGGTGAGCTCATCGAGCCGACGCGGAACCGTTTGCGCTCCGCCAGGAGTGCCACCGTCTGAGTCGTCCCACTGGAAAAGCGTCTCAAGGACCTGCCGCAGCATCCCAAAGACGACGTCTCGGTGAATCGCTGCCTCCGCAGATTCAAGTGAAGTCCCTCCGCGCAGTGCTTCGGTGACGATGGAGGAGAGGTACGCTTGCGCGACCAGATCGCGCTGAAAGATATTCGCGATGCCGTTCAGGTGAGGGCTCTGGCGCACTTCACTGCGGAATCGCGCGGCGCGCATAGACCGACTCAGCCGGTCATCCGCGGCGCAGAGCTCATGGAGCGGCCGTGGATATGCAAAAACCACCTCGATAGCGTCTACGTCAGCGACAAATCCAAGCGCGACCGGTTCCGCCTCAGCGCCGGTGCTGCTCTCGACGAATCGCAAGTACTGCTCCACTGGCCTGCCGGTTCCTCGCCCAATCGTTGCCGTGGCGCCAACGGCGAATCGACGCAGCTCGATTGGCGAAGCGGTGTGGTGCGTGTGGAAACGCAACGATCGAAGAATCGAATCCCAACTTGATGGTGTAGGGAGGTCAGCATCGGTCCCGTCACCAGTGAGTACCAACTCCGTTCTCCAGTCCAGCATTGAGTTCGATGACTGCTGAACATCTGGAGGGCACGCGGTCAGATCCAGAGCAAGGGGCTTGAAGGTTCGTATAGCAATCGTCGTGTTTTCACCGGCATACCGAAACGAGCCGAGATTCTGACGATCGCCGGCGCGACAGAATGAATCGATGGTGACCACGCCTCCTGTTCCCGGAGGAACCCAGTGCCGCTGCCCGCTGTGGTAGGTGCCAAACCGCCGAGACACCCGACCAGGAGCAAAGTCGCGAAGCGCCTGTATGAGAGGCATGGATTCCGCATGTGCCATAGAGGCGCCGAACGCGGGCACTCGCACGGAGACTTCCGGGAGCAGGAGGTCCGAGAACAGGCTGGACGGGATGAACTCAGGTAGCGGCTTCCAGAACGAGAACGGTTCGCTCGACCCGTCTGCGCGCTGCCATTCCGCTTCCAGGCGGCGTAGCAGTGTCGGCACTGCTTCCATGAAGATCGATCGAGGGCCGTCCCACAGCACCGACCGAGTGTCCCACTCGTCAAGGAATAGTGTTCGTTGCAGGTGTTCAGCGAATTCACTTCGCGCGGCCTCACTCTCAAGGAAACCGACGAGGTGTCGTAGGTACGCCTGGTGTCGCGAGCGCGATTCTGAGTCTCGCGCCGGTTGAGAGAAGTCTGCCCAGGGATCACCCGTCGCGGAGACACGTCGAGCCAACCACTCCAAAAGCACAAGGGCTGCTTGCATTCGCAGCACCGCGCGATTGCCCAGGGGCAAGTGCCGCGGCGGAAGGGATGGCGAGAAGAGTTGGTCGTACGACTGATAGGCGGCGCGATCGCGGCCGAAATCGGAGAGAACGACCACGGTCCACGGGCGCGTTCCTCGTCGTCGCCCGGCCCGCCCCTTCCGTTGCAGGAACGCAGCCGAACTGTGCGGCGACTTGTGCTGGAGGACGGCCCCGACTTCGGGATCGTCGAGACCTACTTCCAACGTAGATGTGGCGACGACAATGTCGGCATCGGCGCTCACTCCCGTGTCTTGCGAGCTCGTGCGACCGACTCGAACCTGAACTCCAGAAGCGAGAAGATGCCCACATCGTTCGACGAGTTCCCAGTTCTGCCCCGCGTCGAGCCGCTCCCGAGATGCAGGCAGAACGTGTGATCGAAGGTTAGCGAGGGAACCTGTCGGTCGCGTATTGCGACGGCCGAATGAGTCCCAGCCTTCCGCGTCGAGCAGATTGAAGTACAAGCGATTGGTAACGTCCAGATCATCGGTGAAGACGAAGACCTTGCTTCCAAAGAATGCGTTTGCAGCTCGCGGGGCAATGATGCGGCGCAGAAGCATCGACGCTTGAATCGTTGTGGACAGAAGGCTTGTGCCTGAGGATGGATCACCTCGAAGCGCAAGAAGGTATTCCGCATCACTCGCCGTCATCTCCTCAGAAAGCGGCGTGATCTCCGCGACGCTACCCGGCCCGATACCAACCAAATCAGCGAAGAACCGGGGCGCGTCGGCAAGCGTTGCGGAGAGCCCGACGAAATGAGGTTGCGCGTTCGACAATCGGCGCCATCGGCGGATCAGCATTGCGACATGCGCGCCGTGCACACCTTCGTAAGAATGTGCCTCATCCAGCAAGAGGAATTGTGGCCGTCGGTCAGACCTCAACCCAATTCCAAGAAGTCGTGCATACCGACTGGATGCCAAACGTTGATTCAGCATCTCGGTCGAAGTGAAAAGGATGTCCGGCGGAGCGCTAAACATGCTCGAACGTGTGAGCCGAATCTCGTCGCTTCCAACGCTGTCGCCACAGCCGCGTCGGACACAGATCAATCGCTCGACACCCCGTTCGAGATCTGTCCGCAGCCATCCCATCGGCTCCGAGCATGTCGGACAGAGGACGAAAGGACAGACATACGCCATTCCGCCTTCGATTTGAACTCGGCGCCACTTTTCCTCGGATAGCACCTCATTCCCAGACTTCGGAACATCCCCGTACAGTGCTCCGATCGCGAGGCTTCGCTTCCCGTGCTGGTGAAGCACCGGTCGCATCTTCCGCGCATTCACGAGGGCTTCGCGCAATTGATCCTTCAGCAATTCATTGCGAGGGTATATCGCCAGAACCTTTGTCCAGTAATCGCCGCTCACACTTGCAAACATGAGGGCGAAGGCCGGCAAATAAAATGCGAGTGTCTTACCACTCCCCGTACCAGCAGAGATCACCGTTCCTGTCACTGAGTCGTCAGTTGCGCAGTTGAGCAAGCGGCGCATGGTGCGCGCTTGGAAGCCCGATACGCCCCGGACGTCACCCCCACTTGTGAGAATCGCCCTGGCCACCGACTCGGCTCCTGCCGAGAGAGCGGTGTCCTGACGGACGAACTGGAACAGGTCGTCGGGCGCGAGGTCCCGCCGAGGATACAGGCGGCGCCGCAACATGAAACGGTAGTCCGCCACCAGGGTCGGCGCGGTCCGCCATGCGATCAGTTGGGGGTCGGGAAAGATCTGCCGCAGCGAGGCGAACAGCCGCACGCCCTCAGACATGCGCGTTCGATATCGGTCGCTGTTAGGCAACTTCCAGAGCAACTGCGCGTCCAGAAGTGCTTCAACTAAGTCCCAGCCAGAACCGAACTCTGAAGCGCCGTCGCGAGAATGTCGTTGTGCAAGAAACGCATCCGCACGCTCCTCGAGCTCGCGGCTAGCGAAGAAGCCGTCAACAAGGCCCCAACCCAGGAGTGCTGTCTCCGCCACTTCGAGTGTTCGAAGAAACTCAGGGATGTCTTCACTATCCATGGTGCCATCCGCTACACAAGCGTCACTCGAACATTCTTCAAGAGATCATGCTCAACCAACCAGTGTCGAACTGCCTCAGTGAGTTGGTCAACTGGCGCTCCACGATCACGGCGGACGGCTTGAAAGAACGCGAGCACCTCTGCTGGAAACTCGGCGGGCTGAAGTTCACCGGCAAGCGTGCGCAGTTGCGTGCGTGCGTCGAGGAACTTCGCAATGTCGTCAGGTGCCATCTCCACGGATACCCGACCACCAGCCAGCCGATCACGTTGGGTACGGATGCGCGCCACCTTTTCTGCGTAGCCGGGTATTCTTTCAACAGCCTTGAGGAACGGCTCTTCCACTGAGGGTAACTGCGTCTTGAGCGTGTCAATCGCGACCGCGATCGTGCCGGTGACATCGGCAGAGAATTTGTTGATCGATCGCTTCAATTGCCCGTATACCTTCCCTGCGTCCTGCGGGGACGTTACAACAGCGTCGCGATACTCCTGAATCAGCACTAGAGGCCTCGACGGGCCAGGCAGCGCAGGAACTGACGCGGCGTTTGCCACGAGGATGCGTCGCTTGTGTAGAGCTGTACCGATAGCTTCGTATGTGGCGCGCAGCTCTGTGGCGCGCTCGCGAAACACTGTGGCCTCACTCTCTGCACGAGCAAGGTGGGTATAGCGGTCGATCTCTGCTCGAAGCGAGTGGCAGCGCTCAAGAACGGTCATATGGCTGCGTCCTTCAAGTGAATTGTCAGATCATCGAGACTAGCGGTCAGATCCGCGAGGGCGTCCCGCATCGGGTCGTCGCCAGTTCTGATGAATCTCGCGGCCAATTCTTCCTCGACTGTGCGCAAGAACCCATCAGCTGCCGCCCGCAAATTCTCGGCGATGCGGATCGCACGATCGTGCTGCTTCCCGAGGACGGTCAGAACCACGCCGCGCTCCGACTGAGGCTTCAGACTTCCCGTGTCACTGAAAGCCGCGGCGATGCGCGCAGTCCGGAAATCCTCAAGTGCCACCAAGACCGGACGGTAATCGTCCGCTCGCGCAAGAGTGGCGGCCTTCGCGGACTCCACAAGTTCCTTGAGTTCCCTGTAGAGGGCGTCCTTGTCCGGTGCTGCTCCCCACCACTCCGCCATTCTGAGGTGCGACTCGTACAACCGCTGCCGATGCTTCTCGACGGCGCCGCGCACTTTCTTGAGCTCCAGGTAACCAATCCGCACGCTGGTGAACTCAGGCACAGCTGCCGGATTCGGCGGGGCAAGCGCGGTGTCCCAACTGGCAAGAACGCCTTCGATTGCACCTCGCAACCGTGCTACGTCGATGGCGTAGACGCGGTCGGCACTGCCTTGACGGGCGCCGATGATGCTGAGGAGATGATGGCGCCATGACACGATGTCGCGGCCATCCGCTTCAGTAGTGCTTCGAAACCCGCGCAACAGGTCGAGAAAGCTTTGCCACTGCGCATCGCTGGAGTCGCCGTCAGATGCCGGGGTGGTCTCTGCTGTCTCCGATGGCACCGGACTGAAGATGGCATTCACCAGTGCGGGAACGTCCGCGCTATTTTGCGATCCAACGATCCCCAGCGAGCGGGCACCAATCAGGAGGCCTTCTGCGAGCATCGGAACCGGATCCCATGACGCCTTGAAATACCGCTCCCGCACGAAGTCTCGAGCCCGCTCCGCATGTGCCGAGAGAAAGGCGGCGTAGTGGGCGAGATCGGACTCGGCGCCCTCGTACGCCCAGCTATCTTGGTGGATACCCTGGAAGCGCACGACGGACATGAGGGCGTGGAAGATACGGACACTTTCCGCTGGTGTGTCTAGATCTGCCTCGGAACACACCACCACCATAGCGTCGTCGGGCGCCGTTCCGCCCCCGCCCGCTGCTCGAGGAATGTAGACCTTGTCGTCGACAAACCACTTCACGCCTCCGTCTTTTAGCGGCTTGTGCAGTGACCAATCCCAGTCGATCGTCCCGATGAGGGCGTCAGCGATCCACTTGCGTAGCTTTCTCGCGTCCCCCTGCGGGATCATTGTTCCACCTCGCCACGCCTCAAGAATCTGCCGCCACTGGATCTCAAGGGCCGACGATTCGGTGACGGGCGGGGGTGGAACTGGAGAAGGAGAACTGGAAGGGACCGGCGGACGCGGTGGGGCTGACGCCTCGTCCAGATTGCGCGCGAGTCTTCCGCGATCGAGACCGAACGCGGCGTACACGCGCTCCGGCACAAGGAGAACATCCCCGGCCGATTCGGGGTGTCCGCCCCAGTACTCAAGGAATCGTTCGTAGCGATCGAATTCAGCCGCCGACACCTGACGCCGCACGTGGCCGGCGACGTCCGCTCTGAGCGGTCGAGCCGGCGGACCAAAGCGAGCAGACGGAAACTGCTCTTTGGCGAAGAGGTCGCGATGCTTGAGGACCTTGTTGAGTACGTTCTGAATGACGTACCGAGGGTTGTATACGAGAGTCCCCGACCGCAGCGAACCCTCACGGGCGAGTTGACGGATAGCGGCGCGATTGAATGGAAAAAGGTCGTATCCATCGACCGAGGCCCCGAACTCGTTCAACGTAAGGCGAGCCTCATTCTCGATGTCTGCCGAGAATGCCGGAATCCACGCGTCGCCATCGTGATGTGTCGCATAAGCGCGCTCCAGAACCCGCTGCCCGCTGCGGGTGGCGTTCATGTAAGCGCCTACAAGTCGCTCGATTCTCCGAAAGATGTCCTCGTCGTCGCCCGGAGTGTCGGGGATGCGATACTCGACATGAGCCCTCGTCAGGACCGTTGCTGTGTCGATGTATCCAGTTGTATAAGCGAGGGCCGTGCGCATCGTGCACAGCACCTGCTGTCCGTCCCGAATGGCCTCCTTGATGACGATCTGCAGGAGCTGTTTCTGAAGTCCGGACAGGACGGCGAAGTCTTCTACGAGCAGGATCAGTTCCTTCCCGTCCGCGAAGAGTTCGCGGCGAACCGTATCGAATAGTTCAGATATCGTGGGGTCGAGACGTAACAGGCGTTGCTTCGCGCTATCGAGGGCTGCGTTGAGGATGCAACACGCCGTCTCTCGGCGGTCAGGGCGCATGTCGAGCATTGACAGTGCTCGCTGCTCGTTTTTCCCGAGAGCATCGCGCTCGATCCGCTCATCAAACACGAGATCGTCGGGCACAAAAAGATGCTGACGATCGTCGGCAACTCCAGGATCGCGCCCCTTCGTTAACTGCTCGACGAGGCGGGCCACCGGCCCATCGTGTCCGTCACATGAGAGGACAAAGTGGCGATCCCGAAGAACCTGGTTGCGGAAGAGAGTTGGTAAAACCTGCTCGTTACAAAATGCTGCGCGTTCGCGGGCTGTTGCATCGTGTGGCGTCGCGGTCAGCACATCGCGCGCCTCGCTTCCCATCTCCGTGACTGCGTGCGCAAGCATCTCGCACAGGAGACCTGCCGCCTCGCGACTATCGAGATCCCGCTGTGCACGCAGCATCTCTTCTCGATGGCGCTGGTAGGTGGGACCCTGCAACTCAGGCTGGTCGAGGAGAAGCGACAGCACGCCACGGAGGCTTGTCCCTTTCGGAATGCGAATCACAACACGCCGATCGGCACCAGCGGTCGTCCTTATTTTCGACTCGAGCCATCGCACAACGTGCGATTTCCCAATACCGGAGCTACCGACAATCGGAAGAATGACGCGTCCGTCCGGCAGGGACGCGGTGAGAAACGCAGCCAGCACTGCATGTTCATCGCAGAGATCCATTGCATCTGAACCGATCACACGGCGTTCCAAACGCATGGGTTGGTGGACGGCTGCGGAGACGGCGGCGCTCGACGATTCGGCGTCGGTTTTGATACACGCCTCGACGTCGCTCTCAGCAGGCCAATAACGAAGGAGATCCTCGTGCGACATGGCCTATCCTCCGCCTGTTCGAATGATGTGACTGATCTGCCGGCGCTCACGGCCTGACTGTCCAAGCAGCCACACCTGTGGAGCATCGGAACGGGTCTCCATACGGACAACGCCGCCGGCTTCGAGTCGCGCCAGTGCCGCTGACAGGCATGGCGAGAGGTGGTCCGGTCGAGAGGTGCGCCACGGTCGTCGCAAGCCCTGCTGCACGGCGTCGGCGTAGATGCCGGAATCGATCACGGGAAGGACCGCTGCGAGCCGAGGTAGAAAGTCTGGCATCGCAATCTGTTCCGCACTCCGGAGAATAGACGGCAGAACTGCCTCGACTGCAAAGCCTGGCTCGAACATCGTTCCCGTTCTGGACTTCCAATTCCACGCGATTCCAAGAAACGCGGACCACTCAACGAAGCCATGCCAGCGCGTATCGTTTGCAAACACTTTTGGTTCGACGCCCTGGCGCTCTTGGAGTGCTTCCACCCCCGCGTAGTCGGTTGGGAACGAAAATAGGTCCTGCGAAAGGACCCATGCCGCCGCACGTGTCCAATCGCCTGCCTTGGACTCCGTTCCGTCCGAACTGAGCCACGGGTTGTTCTCTTGCGACAGAACAAGCTTGAGCAATTCGGACCGAAGCGACCGAAGATCGTCGAGGGCGACTGATGCAATGCCCGGGGCTAGATCCAATTTGCCATTGCGATCCTCAAAGAAGCCGATCTGCTTCCACCGCGTGATGGTTTTCCGAATCATGTCAGGCTCTGACACGACAGAAGGAGGGGCGCAGAGAGCGATCACCTTTGCCTCGTCCATCGCTCCGAAAGCGGCGATGGCGCGTCGCACGGCGAGCAAAACGCTCAGCAAGCCATCAGATGGCCGATTGAGGATACTCATGATTCGAGCCTTGCAAGCGCCTCGTCGATGGTGAGGAATCGCCGAACGTCAAAGAACTTTCTATGGGGGTGCGAGGGGTCATGCGCGTCAGTCGGAATGACGAGCAAATGCGCCGGCCGCGCAAGCCGGAGTGCAGAAATCCACGACTCCGACGGGCCATCGTGGGCGATGACGGTCATACGCGGGCAGTCTTCGAACGTATCGGGTTCATAGCTCTCTGGGTTTGCGGCGACGATCGGAAAGCCGAGTGGCGACTGGGCGATCAATGATGACCATACCTCTTCCCCGAGCACGCTCGCCGGAGCGGCGAACTCAAGAAAGCCCGCGCGCGCGGCGCGGGTTGCGAGTTGTACCAACTGGTCGCGGGTCTCTCGCTTCTCGCGTCCGGTGTTAGGGCGTCCATATGCAACAAGAAAGCGCTTTTGACCGTCGTGCGCCGCGACAAGCGCATCGAGAAAGCTGGTGGCGACGGTTGCAGCGGTCTTGCGAAGGAAGAGAACTTCGGGCGGTGATCCGATGTGGGAAACTTTGCCGCGTGAGCGTGTGACCGGGCAATTGCCACTCAGCCTCGACGGTCGGATGCCGGCCTCGTCAATGGTGTAGATCTCTCGAAACAAGTCGTTGAGGGGTCGGGCGAGAGCGCGCAGCTCTCGAATCTGCTCGACACCGGCGCGATCCGTGGCTTTCAGTCCGTCACGAACCGAGGCAACAACTGTCTCCCAATGCTGCTTATTGAGATGGCTCGCGTCGCAGATGCGAATCACAATGTAGCGACCTAATGCCTTCCCGCTCGCGCCTATGCCAATATCGGCGGCAGCCGATTTCACCTGGCGCGATCGAGGGTCTTCAGCGGCGAACGTGATAACCCCAGCGCGAGCCATGAGAACAAGCGTGCGAAGGTTCCACGAAGCGTTCTTTTGGCCGATATCAAGTAGATCAGACGGTCGGTCATCGAGACATAACCGATAGAGGTCGTCTCCGACTGGTTGGTTGCGGTGCCACATCGAAGACCATCGTTCGAAAGCACGGTCGATGCTGATGAGACGGTCAGTTGCGAGCTGCTCAGCAACACGAAAGTCTGCGGGCGTACTCACCAGAAGGGACACGCAGGCACGGCCATCACGCCCGGCCCGACCCACCTCCTGATAGAAGCGGTCGACGGTTTCTGGCACGCATGCATGAATGACGGACCGGACTTCGTCCTGATCCATTCCTAAACCGAAGGCAGACGTTGCCACCATGATGTCGATGTCGCGCATCCGCCAGCGTCTGAGGACGTCGTCGCCCTGGGCGTCCGCAGCATCGCCGCCTCGCATCAGGCCGATACGACGGTAGCCGATCCTCTGGAGTCGTAGGAACCAGTTCTGAGCATCTTCGCGCAAAGTGGTGTACAGGATTGCCGGTCGCGGCAAGTGGTTCAATCCGTCGATCACTCGCAATTCCTGCTCAGCGTCGTTCGCGGCGCCGTGAATGAGGAAGCCTGGTTCACTCCTCAGGAATGACTCCGACACAACCTCGCAGGCAGATCCTCCAAAGAGCTCGCGGAGAGTGGAGAACGATTCAGCGGTCAGCGTGCCGCTCAGCAAAAGCGTACGAAATTCAGAGCCCGTTGGACAAACGGCGAGAAGCGATTCTCGTATACCTGCCAGGGTCTGGAACTCTGGTCGGAACTGTTGGCCCCAATGGGCGACGAGGTGGGCCTCGTCCACAACGAACAATCGTAGAGTTCCGAGCCGCGCGGCATCAAAGAGGGGCCCGCTCAATGCGCCAACAACTGCTTCCGGAGATGTGAACAGAATCTGCTGCTGGCCTTCACGGATACTTCGAAAAACGCTTTTTCGTGCCGCGTCATCTAACCCACTGTGATAGGTGAGCGCGGCTCCCTCGCTCCGGAACAGCGGATCCGCGCTCTCGAGCAGCCGCGCAAATCGCGCTTCCTGATCCTTCGCCAGAGCCACCGTCGGCACGATCACGAGCACAAAGCCACCCGATTGTTTGGCGACCAGCGCCGGGAGTTGGAACGCTAGGGTTTTGCCTCCACCGGTTGGCAGATTCACGATCGTAGTTGCACCAGGCTTCATCAGAAACGCCGCGCGCACAGCAGCGCGTTGTCCCGGTGTCACGTACGTCGTGAGATGGGCGTAGGATCGGACGACCGGGTCGGAGGGCACAGATCGAACTGAGCGTCGCGGAAGCTCGCGGGCCGCCGATTCCGCGACGGCGCCGGCCTGTCCGTCCAGCCACTCCGGCGACCATCCGCGCGCCCGCACTAGGTAGCCCTTCGGGCCAGCCCGATGCGCTTCGCAGCCGACCTCTTTCCATAGATTCTCATCCGGCCAGCCATCGCCTCGTGGAACGCGGATTTCATCGGATGAAGCATCGCTCTCGCTTGCTCGCACGAGTGATTGTCTCAGGAGTACCGCGATGTCGCGTGCGCCAACTTCGGAACTCCCGCCGCGGAGCGCATCGACAGCGTTCGCAAGTCTCTGAGCGAACGGATCGCGATCCCCTGCTTTCCTCGCGACTTCCCCTCTTGGCGCCGTGATCAGGGCTTGGATGTCTCGGATCGGAGAGATCACGGTACCTCCAGCCGGACGTTCGACAGGACGACTGCTCCTGCGGAGTCGGCCCGAAGCGATGGCGACTCAATCCCAGATGCGAGTTCAGCCGCCAACGCCTCCTCGAAGCGGGCCACAAGCAACTCCGCTTCGCGTGCCGCCCCCGCTAGGCGTGAAATTCTGCTCTGAAGTCGCTCCTGGGCGAGGGTGCTGGCGACCCGGAAAGCTGCCGCGCGCCCGACGCAGTACGTCTCGAACTCAGCGGACTCCCGGAGTGCCCGCTCCGCTTCGCGACGTGCGCGAAAGCAGAGTTCGTCCCAATAGAGAAGCTCTGGCAGTACGTCAACCGAAGGCCATCGATCATAGCGAAGATGCACATCAACGCTACCATCCGCCCGCCGAATCTTGCTATAGGGTCGCTGCAGAGCAGCAATCAGCCTGTCGCTTCGGATCGGCTTGAGGTCGGAATTCAGCCATACCGTACGGTATTCGACCGGAAGGCCATAGTCGCCGCGGCGTCGCAGCGCTGATGCCGAATGATCGGCAGCGATGAGTGCTTCGGCTCCCCGAACGTCGGCCTCTATGAGAAAGTCAAAACGAAAAAAGACCTTCGTCGCGTTAAACGAAGGAAGATGACGCCAGAGGGCGAAAGCCGTCCCGCGATCGTCCTCACGTACGAGTGCTTCGACATTGTCGAGAAACGGGTGGCCCACGCGAAGCAGTTCGACGCCCTCGCTTTGCGCCGTCGCTCGATCCAGCGTGAATGGTCTCATTGGCATCTCAGTTCGTGATCGTCCCGCGTTCGGGGCGTTGTCGACGCAACTCCCGAAGCGCTGATAGATGTCGAGCAAGGGAACCAGAGTGGGTCCTTTGGGGTTCAAGTCATACACGAGCCGGAGGACCCCTGCGGGGGACGTGCGAGCGCGAAACTGCAGACGATCAACCAGCCACGACTTCACCGCCGATTCGCCATCGTCACCCACACGATCATCTGCATCCTGAAGTTCCTCAAAAAAGGTCTGGTGCTGTTCAGGTCTATCATCGATCGCGTCGAGACTCTCTTGTGCGCGGATTCTCTTGAGTTCCGCCTCGAGCCCGGAACCCGGGTTCGCGAGATGGGTTGACAATCGGTGAAAGGCATCCACGCCATCGATGAGCAGCTCCTCCCGCAACGCCTGGGTGCTTGCCACCAACATGTACTGGAGCGGAGCGACTGATCGATCGAAGACCTTTATCGTGTCGCGAATGCACGACAGCCAACCGCGCTCATAGCGGCACTCCGAGACGAACGTCAGAGCGTTCATGCCGGCGCGGGCCTCGAGTCGATCGATGCGCCCAATACGCTGCTCAACACGAGCCGGTTCAAGTGGCAGATCGAAATGGACGATCCAAGCACGCAGTCGCTGAAGGTTCAGGCCCTCTTCCGACCTTGAATCACAAACAAGCACGCGTACCGGGCCGCGCTCAAACTGCCGAACGCCTTCTCCAGACCCGTCCTCACGCACCACGGAGTCGATCCCCTGGAGGCGGCCGATGTGCTCCGCAAGGTGATCCGCAACCTCTCGGCCGTCAACGAATACGATGACTTTCCGTACAGATGCATTCGCGTCCAGCCAGGCTGTTAAGCGATGCGGTCGTGCGCCTTCTGCGAGCGCCGTGCGGATCAGAATCTCTCGCTCTCGGAGCAGAAACACTTCCTGCGGGAAAGCCTCCGCACACGCGAGCACGCCCGCGTTCGGCTCCGAGAATACGGTCCCCGCCGTGAGGGTGCGGAGCCGGATTCGAAGATTGCGCAGCAGTACTCGCGGGTCGGATAGCGCTGATTCCACGAATAGCGCGAATAAGCGAGCGGTCTCACGCGACGGGTTAGGCGCGTGAGAGAGAACAGCCGAACGCCATCCCTCAAGAAACGCTGAAGCCTCAGCCCGCGGAGGATCCTCGCATTCGAGGACTGTGACACCTGAACGAGTCGGAAGAAGGTCGCGGACGCGCCGGTCGTCGCGCCTGGTTCGTAGCAAGCGTCTGTGGAGGCGGTGCGTCTCGGTCAGGTGAATCCGCAAATGGCGCACGGCGCGTTGGCGTTCGACATCTGAGGGATCGCGCTCGACGACGGGCACCACCGCCTCGACCAACGCGGCGAGACGAGGATCTTCGCTCCCGAGCGCAGAAAGCCTGTGGACAACCTCCTCCACGAAGTATGCGCTTGATTCATCATGAAGATCGGCGATCGCTTCAGCGACGAGTTGTCGGTCTCTCACCCTTCTCTTGAACGCATCCCGTTCCTCTAGCGGGAAAGCCGTCGGGTCGAGCAGATGCAGCATCGCAAGGAACCCTTCCTCCTGGTGAAGTACTGGAGTGCCCGACAGCAGAAAGACTCTCGGAATAACCGTCGCGAGTCGCGTGAGGGATTCGTAGAGGCTGCGTTTTGATAGGTCCGTATCAAACGCCAGCAGGGCCGATCGATGAGCCTCGTCGACGACGAGCATCGAGAATACGCCTCGCTCGATGTCTGCTGTTACGACCTGTTCTTCCGCAACGACGAGAACTCGTGCCCCGGACGTCATTTCATCGCATGACTCCAAGAAGAACTTATTGGCAAGCTCGGATTGCCACTGTCGGACGAGATGGTGCGGCACAATGACGAGAACGCGCCCCAAGGGCAGGTCGATCAGATGTTGGCGGATCAGCACACCCGCTTCGATCGTTTTTCCCAGGCCAACTTCGTCGGCCAAGAGGTACCGCTCGATTGGATCCGACAGTACCTTCCGGACAATTGTTACTTGATGTTCCAACAGGTCGATCGCCGAAGATGCCAAGCCGGTGAGGCCACCGAATGAGTTCCGCTGCCCTGAGATATGTCGGACGATTGCCGACCGACCGTCGAAAAAGAATGGTGTCTCCAGGATTCGATGAGCAAGGTAATCAGTCGGGTCTTCGATGGGGTGATTCCATCGCACGTACAGACGAGAAAGGGGCACGCGTCCGTCCTGCTGATTCGGAAAGCGTACGTGGTAGTGATCCTCGTCTGCATGGATGGCAGCGGCTGCGACGAGTCCGCCGTCAACGCGACCCACGTGCCAAGCTGACGTCGTACGATCCTGCCAGAAGACCCGAGTTTGCGGCGAGAGCTCGACGCGCCGAACGGTGGAAGCCGCCGCGACGATTCGGTGCAGTGTCGGACCTACAGGCGACTCGAAGTACTCGATTTCGGCTTCGTTCCCTCGAATGTCGACCAGTTTCCCGATGCCATCGGCGCCTAGACCGACTCGAACAAAAGCCTTCTCGGAAATCACTGTGGAGCCTAATGCCATAGCCGTAAAGTCAAGATAACACAAGAGATCTGTCCAGGAATTACCTGCTCACGCAGGTGAGGGATGAACTTGAGTCGCGGTTCGGTCCGGCGTTTGATTCTCGATTGTCGTTACATCCTGCAGGAACCCGGCTACAGCGTGAATGCAGGGAGACGTTTCGGCGATTTCTCGTCGCGGATCGGCTCCCTGATCGACGAGACGACGCGGCCCTGCTTCGTGACTGGCTCGAGGACGCGCATCGCTATAGGAGCCGCCCTCTTCGGCATTCTCGCGAAGTTTCGCGAACTCCAGCATCTCCTGGATGGAGGCATTCCGAGTCTTCCAGTCATAGAAAAAGTTCTCGGCAAGGAGGACGTACGCCCATTCTGTATCGGCGCGAAGGCTCGCGGGGAGGCCGTTGATCTGCTCTGTCCAGCGGACAGCGGCACGACGCTTTCGTTGGACGTTCGCGTTCGACATCTGGTCGTCTGCCTTTGTCTCAACCAGATACGTCGCGCCGTTCAGGCAACGCACGAGGAAGTCGGGATGGTACGAGGCCGTCGCACCTTCTTCGCGGAGGTAGCGGAACCGAACGAAGTCGTGCTGGTTAACGTCGAGCTTCACGAAAGCGTCGACCGTTTGGTCCCCATCTGCGTACTCGATGAACGCCTTCTCAAGACCGCCCTTTACCGAGGGAAACGGGGTGTGCGTATAGATCGTCCGCGCGGTCTCCACGACGAGGTTGGCCCGAGCGCGGAGGGATGACACCTCAGAAATCCGACGAAGTTCGACCTCGGCGTCGAGGGTATCGGATGCCTCCTGAAGCTTCACGATCGCCGCGACGAGTTGCAGGATGACGTGCTTCGCTACGTCGGCGAGGAGAAGGACCCGCCATGTATCGTCCGCCCTTGGGTCGATTGTGGTCCCGAACAGGCGTGTCCGGATGAAGGTGTCTGCTGCCCTCGCCACCTCGGGCAGTTCGACCTGGAGAGCGGGGAACTTCGCGTCGATCGCCTTGCCGCGGGTGCGAATATCGTCGCTGAGGTTCCCGACGACGCGCTGCACGAGGCGCCCAAGGTACTCGTTGTAGCTCGTCGCAGTCATGATGCCGCTCGTCACGGCGTAGTCGCCGAAGCGGGTACCCTTCGTGATCTCCTGGGAGATGAAGACCTCGTTCTTCGGCATGAGCTTTCGCAACTGCTCGATTGAGAAGCCGGGCATCGGGTCGAGCCCGCCGACGTCGATCGACCCTGCCTGGAGGAGTTCCTCCGCCTCTCGCCGAACGATCGGAAACTGGAAGTCGAGGCGCTCATAGCCCGGTCGGAGGGGGATCTCCATTAGGTCCCCGAGAACCGACTCGCGATCCTCCCTCTCGCTCTTGTCCTCGATGGCGAGCCCCTCTGTGATGAGTTCGTCGTAAAAGGCCTGGAACGCGGGGTGTTCGATGACCGACAGGATGTCGATCATGCTCGCGGGCTGCTTCCGCTCGTCGAGCATCCGGTGAATGTTCTCCCGTCGACTCTCGGCGTACTCCGGCTCACGCCACATGAGCCGGAGCCCGCGCCCGATCACCTGCTCAAGGAGGATCGGCGCCTTCGAGGATCGAAGCGGAACAATGACACAGATGTTGTTCACGTCGAATCCTTCGCGGAGCATCAGAACGGATATGACGACCTTCGGCTCCGGGTGATGATCGACGTGGAAGAGCCGCTTCTTGATCGCCTGCCACTCGGCCGGTGGGACCTCACCCTTCTTGTTCGAGTCGATCTGGAGGATGTCTCGTTCGGTGAGTCCCTCGCCTCTGAGGAAGTCCACGACGTGTGGGGATACGAACGTGTCCTCGCAGATGACCATCATCTTCGGGTGCTTGGCCCTGTCGATTGACGTGAAGTGCCCTTCAAGGTTACGAAGCTTCGTGAGCCCCGCCCGGAGCATGAGGCGCTGGCCCTCTGAAAGACCGATGACCTCCTCCTGGGCGTTTCGCTCGGCACGGAAGTCGAGGGGGAGGGTCGCGAGTTCCTTCCGCTTGTCGAGGGCGATCATCTTCACGAGTCCGGCGCGGATCGCCGCCTTGAGGTCGAAGTCGACGACGATGTGCGGGAAGTACACCTTTTCCGGGAAGATGAACTCCTCCCCGCCACCCTTCGTCTTCTTCATTCGGCCGCCACCCTTCTGGTTGTAGGGGGTCGCAGAAAAATCGACCTGGAAGAAGCGCCCTCCCTTTGGGCGGGCGATGTCGGAGAGGCTCTTCTGCCACTCCACCTCGTTCACTTCGCCCTTCTTCTTCATCTCGTGGATGTGGTGGGCTTCGTCGTTGAAGACCATGAGGTCGGGGAGATCCTTGAGGTACGCGAGCGCCTCTCCTCCTCGGAGGGAGCGATCCAGGGTAACGAGATCATTCCCCGCGCTCGTACCCGGACGGACAGGAAGGGCCGCCTTCAGGACCTGCTCCGGCGTCAGGTCGTCTGGGGACTCGATGGCATCTTCGGATACCTCGTCCTCCAGGCCGGCCAGAAGGTGCCAGTTCGTAATGGCTATCAGGCCGTCACCCGTCACCTTCCGCCCGATCTCCTCTTTCGTGGCCACGGACGCCTGGAGGAAACCGAAGACCTCCTGACGGAACTCCGGGGGTACGAAGAGGTCTTGGCGAGCGTGGATGTCAGACGTCTCGAACGACCGCCCAGCGGCATCCTCCCGTTCCTTCCCGAGGAAGGCGTCGAGGAGGCGGTCGTAGACGATGAGCCCCGGGACAACGATCAGGAAGTTCCTAGTGTATCGAGTGGCATCCTCGTGCTTTGCGTTTAGATATTGCCAGAGGAGGATCGCTGAGAGGACAAATGTCTTCCCCGTCCCCGTTGCCATCTTCACCGCGACCTTCGGATGGCTGTACTTCTCCCGGGCGAGTTCTTCGAGTGTGCCCTCAGCCTCCGTCAGGATGCTCGGGGCGACCTTCTCGTATGCTTCGCGGACGTTCCCCGCCTTCAGGACTTCGGAGAGGTAAATGATGTTCAGGATCGCCTGGCGCTGTCCTGGGTGGAAGTTGATCTGACGCTCAGCCTCCTGCTCTGGGGCGAACCAGAACTGGAGAAGCCGCTTCGTCGTCGGGGTCACCTGGTCGAGGAGGCTGCCCGAGGCCCACGCCTCGTTCGTCTGCTCAGACAGGATCTTCGCGAATGCGAGGGGAAAGTGCTTCTCCATGGCCAGGCGGTCAGTGGACTGGTGGCAGCGTTGCGCGAACCTCACTCTCCCAGCCGAAGACGTCAACAGCCTTTACGCAGATCGTGCGGGGACCAAGGCGATCAGGGACACGGATTGTTGCCGCGCGAACGACACGCAGCGGATCGTCGTCATTCTCGGTATTTTCGCGATAGTCCTGCCAGGTGCTGCGGAACACCTGCCCGTCGTAGTCGGGATCGATGCTCCAATACTCGATGAGGTCGAGCGGGCTCTTTGCGATGACTTCCCGCAGCTTCTCCTTGTTCGCATCGTCGAGCGGCAGAGCATCCGGCGAGAGGAGCGTGTAGTTCTCGAGTTCCACGGATAGCTCGACTTCGTCTCCGTCGACTTTACGGACTAGCGGCTCCTTGATCGTGAGGTACTGCAGAGATGAGAAGCGGACACCGCCAGAGTCTACGAGCTTCTTGTAGCTCGCTTTACTCGACAGCTTGTCGAGGAGGTCCGGTGGGATCACGAGGACTTCGAGCTTCGGGTCATCGAGATCGCGGATGCTCTGACCGATGTCCGGGACGAAGTTCCACCCGAGGACAACGATCTTCTCCCAGCCGCCGCGGAAGTTTCCGCGCTCCCGCTGGGCGCGTTCTAGCGTCGATCGGCCGCAGAGTTTGTTCGGAGAGTCGACCATGACGAGTGTTCGGCTCGTGGGGAGGTAACCGAGGTTGCGATTTGGGTTATCTCCCGGCGGGAACGGGAGTGCTCCGTAGAGTCCGAGCACGACCTGTGCGAGGTCACCGACGCGATACTTGGTTCCCATCGTTGAAGCGAGATTTTCCTTCTGGTAGTCACCGATGGATTGATAGAGGAACGGCTGCGCACCACGGTCGATGAGGCGCTTTCTGGCAACCATACAGGCGGGCTTGCCGAGGTCGCCGACAATCCAACGCAGACCCAGTTTCTCCGCGACGGCGGCGGTCGTGCCGGAGCCAGAGAAGAAATCTGCAACTACCCCACCGTCTGGACACGAAGCGCGGAGCACGCGCTCCAAGAGGGCCTCTGGTTTCTGTGTACCGTAGTCCACACGCTCGAAAGCTTGGGGGTTGATTATCGGAAGCGTCCAGACATCTGACACGACTGTGCCGGCCGCGCTCGTATGGACTATCTTGTCGTACTTGCTGAAATCCACGCCGGATGCCTTTGCGCGCGCCTCGTCATAGACGAGCAGCTTCTTATGCCCGCCATCCACGACAACGTGGTAACCCCGCTCATACCGTGCGTTAGACCGCACGCTATCCTCAATTGCTCGGTAGAAATTCTCATCCGTCCGTGCGTAGAACAATAGCATGTCGTGCATTCGCGGAAACCCACTGGACGAACGCCGGGAGAAGCGCCGGTAGTGCCAGATCACTTGGTTCCGGAACGACTCAGCACCGAAAATCTCATCCATCATGATTTTCACGTAATGCCCTACGTGCCAGTCGAGGTGCACGTAGATCGACCCCCGACCACTTAGGAGCTCGCGCATCAATACGAGCCTCGGGTATAAATACGCGAGATAGGCTCCTGTTCCTTTTACGAGGCCAATGTCTCCCCCGAAGTCCCGCGACCAAGTGTCGGCGTAGGCGAACTGCTCGACTGTCGTTGGTCGCTGCTCGATATCCGCTCCTGGGAGAGTTACCTTCGTCCGATAGTCCGCCTTCGAGTCGAACGGTGGGTCGATGTAGATGAGATCGATCTTCCCGCGCATGCTCGGGAGTCCGGTCTCGGGGTCCCCCGCGAGGAGCGCCTGCATTGCGAGAAGGTTGTCGCCGTAGATGAGGCGGTTCTGCCAGGCGCCTTCGGGAACCTCGGTGCTCCGCGCTTCGTACGCGACATCGCGCGCGAATTTGCTCAGGAGGTCGTGATAGTTCGACTCCTTCGAGGGGATGACCAGTTCGTTCGTCTGGAGACCAACCCGAGTGCCGTCCTTTTCAGAGAGGCCTTCGAGGATCCGGTTCGCCTCGCGCCTGCCATCAGCGACGATTTTCGGTAGGAGTTCAATGAGGGATGGAATACAGCGCGGGTGTCAGGGATTTGCCTGCTCATTCTTTCAGATAACGACGGCCGGCCGCAACTGCGAGCTGTGGATAACAGCAGATGGACCAGCAGTTTGCGGATCGCGGGTTGCAATACGAGCGCCCAGCCGACGCGCTTACTAGAAGCCCCTCTCCCGCCAACATCTGCATCCAGTGCGCCCTACGCGACAGCATCGCCGCGTACTCGGCGTATCTCATTCGCGATGATCGGCGAGACGGCTACCGTATCGAGATTCAGCTCACGGAGCCGCGCGAGCGCTGCTTCGAGGTCTAGGTTGTCTTCGGGGATGTATTCGGATACTGCGATGGCCGATGTGCGCGAGAGACCGAGGCCGATCAGCGATAGCTGCGTCGCAATCGACGTCCCGAACTCGAGCCACATGTTCAGCCGCGGAATCTCTTCAACGAGGTCGACTCGGTTTAGTTCGGTAAGATGAAAGCGAAGGACATCGACGTAACACGCGGAGTACTTCGCAAAGCGGAACCGCGCGTACTCCTCAATGTCGGCCATCGTCCTACGAATCACGTCAGGCAGCTGACGACCGTGATCCTTCCAATACTTCCAGTTTTCAGAGATGAGACGAGCCAGTGAATAACCACGCATCCAGTTAACGACGAGGAGCGCGTGTGGGTAGGTGAGCTGAAGCGGATCGCCGGAGAGATGCTGGCTGATGATTCCTATGACGCGCATGTAACTGTCCAGGGCATCGTCGCTCCCTGGTTCCGCCGGTATTGCTTCCTCGATCGCCTTCTTCGCGCGCAGGTACTCAAGCAGCCCCTGCTGTGCGATCGGGCTCACGCCGGGGTTGCGGAGGATGAACTCCGTCGGAAGCTCAACCGGTGCCATGCCAGTTGCGCAGGCGGCGTCAAGTTCGTTCACGATTGCCAGATCGTATTTCGCCATTCTTGGCGACGCCGCGAGCGAGCCAAATCGAATACGCTCTCCAAGAAAGTACACGAACGCATACTCGAGCGGGTCATACTCCTTCGGGCGGCCGCGCGGGGTCCCAGCAGCGATGTAGTCGAGAAGTTCTTGCCTGCGGTTGAGAAACACGCGGTCGGTCGCCCGCTCGATGACATAGCGGAGTCGTCGGGTCGGCGGCGGTTCTTTCCAGATATGCGGATTCCGAGGGTCAATGCAGATGACGTTGCCCTGAAACTCCTTCCCTTGCCGACCGGCTCGTCCAGCGAGGTTCCAAAAGTCCATCTCACCCATCGGCTTTCCTTTGCCCTTTTGTGGCCCGCGAACGAAGATCGATCGCGCGGGAAGGTTCACGCCTTCGATGAGTGTGGACGTGCAGACGAGAAAGCGGATCTTGCCGCTTCGGAACAGTCGCTCGATCTCGCTGCGGATGAGGAGCGGCATGTTGCCGTAGTGAAATGCGACGCCGTACGGAAGAACTGCCGCGAGAGCGTACTTCTCGTGCACTGTTCGCTGAACGAGATCAACGAGCGCAGCCAGCTCTGGGTCGTTCGACAACGTCGCTCGGAACATTTCCGCGAGTTGTACCGCCGTCTTCTCCGCGTCGGCAGCGCCGGAGACGTAGACAAGATTGCCGCCGATCGAGCCGCCAAGTGCTGCCGCGATCATGGGTAGACGTTTGCTCTCCGGCGACGGCGTTTGGGGCAGATCGAGTTGACCGAGGGGCAGTGTTTCCTCATTGATGCACAGTTCGACTGTCCATCGTTTCGCTTTCCTCGGCACTTGAGAAACCCAGATGAGATTCTGGTTGACTGCAACCTGCTCGGCTGCGACGGACTGCGTCTTTCGTCCAGGAGGCGCGTGATCGAGGAGCACCTGGGGATTAGAGGTCATCGGGCTCGCGAAGACTGTTCGCACATCTGCCTTCCGTTGGCCGACCTGGTCGATGACCTGTTCGAGCAGTATGCCGCGGGGGCCCTCTCCGATCTTCTGGGCTTCGTCGACGACTAGGACATCCGGCGCGAAGTCTGCGTGTTCGGTAAGCAAGAGTTGCAGGCGTTCCTGCGTGAGGACATATACGACCGGGGCGGATACCGAGCCATGAGGCACTTGCGGGATCGAGGTAATAAAGACGTTCGGTGCTCCGGCAAATCGACTGCGCAGCTCCTGTTCGAGCTCTTGCACCAGGGCACGCGTTGGCACTACATAGACAACCGTGTGAGCGTCGGCCGATGTGATGACGTCGTGAACTGCGCGCTGCAGGATGAACGACTTTCCGGACGACGTTGGTGCGGAGATGCTCAGCCACGACCCCTCGCCGAAAGTACGGTATACCAACATTTGGAACCGATTCACTTGCGAGAATCCGCCTGTTGTTGTGTCCACTAGTGAGAATTCGACGTCGCGGCGCAAGGCATCGAGGAGCAGCGGCGGTGGGATCTCATCGCGATACGCTGACTCAACCAGTCCGCGCTGGACCGCCAGCGCTACCGCCGATCGATTCGTCATCATTTCGAGGATGAGCGCAGCTCCGTTTCGCTGCGGAACGGTTGCCTGGGTACGGCTAAGAGTGAAGTGCGCAATTCGTAATGCGGCGTCTTGGCAGGCGCCGCGATCCGAGTGGGCCAATACGCTCCCGCATTCAAGGAGATAGTTTAGATCGGCGGTGGTCGCGCCATCTTCGGGAATGCCGGTCAACACAGAGAACTGTTCCGCTACTGATCGCAGCGTGATTCTTCGGATGTCACGCCTCAGCGCCGGCGATTCGAGAAGCCGATCAGCCAGCGTGTTAGCCATGACCGATCTCGTGGAGAAACGCCTTCCGGAAGTACTCGACGGATGGGAAGGGCAGCAGGAAGACTTCCAAATGGATGCTCGCTAGCGGCGGACGCTTCGTGATGTGGCCGCCAATCATCTCCACCCACTTCTGAAGGGCGACCCGTGCTTCGCTCACGAGGGCATCAAGCTCCTTCTCATTGTGAACCTTTGGGTAGAGCGTCTCGTCGAAGCCGACCAAGCAGACGCCTCGGAACTGCACCTTGTTGTAGAGGGGATGATCACGATCCAGGAAGGTCAGAATGGCTGCTTCGAGCGCAGGATCTGCCAGATCGATGTTGTCGCGCATCAGCTGCAGGTCGCGCTCGTAGGCCGCGCCGGTCCCTCCTTCGCCGCAGACGTATGGCTTGATTGAGTCAAGGCATTCGGTGACTGCGCTTGCAATGGTCTTGTGGAGTTTCGATTCTCCCCAGTACAGCGCGAGCTGACCGCTATCGGCGTCGTAGCCGGCGTGAATGCCGTCGATGCCGTGGACGTGCATCTGCCGGTTCGTCTTCAATGCCATCTTGCAGAAGACCTGGGGCAACTTCAGCTGACTCTGCGCGAACATGTAGAGGAGGAGTTCACCACCTTCTCCGGTCCGGTCTAGGCTCGTGAAGAGCTGTCGCGCTTTGATGACAAGCTCCGTCGTGCGGCGTTTGTTGTTGTTCTTGCGATCGGCGGCGTCGGCCTCCTCGATCTCTCGCCGCGGAATCGCGTACTCGACAACACTCAGCGCCAACGAACGGGCGAGATCCTTTACGCGCGGCATTAGGTTGCCGTCGAGGGAAACAACGTTGCAGTGAATCGTCGCCTTGGTATCAGGCACCATCACATCTCGTTCAACAACTGTCAGGAAGGCGTCGAGTTCCCGCCCATCGCCCCGTAGCAGGCGCTCGATTCGAGCGTCAAGGTCCGCAGGGATGGGATCGAGTACCGGCATCGTTGGATCTTCCTGTGCCATCGTTGTTTAGGCTTGTACGGTCATGGTACGTGGACAACCACGGTGCATCAATGAACGTGTGCCTTGGGCGGCAGGATTACGCATCGAGGAAGCTCCTGAACACGTCGGGAGTCCACTCTTCGCCAGACTCGGGGCTGCTGCCGCGCGATTCCAGTGGTCCCGAGAACTGGTGCGATTGAATCGCACGGAATCACGGACTGTTCGTGCGCGGCAGCATGCCACCGAGGTGGAGAACCTGAGCATTGGGGAAAGATGCGTCACCTTCTACGTATTTGCCGTCTGATTGCTAGAAGACCTTGATGTGAGATTCATGTGTGTGTCGTAAAGGTGCAGGCCTAGTCGACCGGAATCGAGTCGAGGCTGACTTTTTCGATGCCGCCCTTCTTTTTCCAGGTCAGCATGTTCACTTCATCCGCACGGATCTCGGTTATGTACTTCCGCTCGCCTTCCTTCTCGTACGCGCGGTTGAGCAGTGTGCCCTCGACATACACGCCCTGGCCTTTGCTGAGGTACTTGGCGCAGATCTCGCCAAGTTTGCCGAATGCAACGACACGGTGATAGTCGGTGACTTCTTGTCTCTCGCCGTCCGAGGTGTGCTCGCGATGGGTGGCAATTGGGAAGGTGACACGGGTGCCGGTCTTGGTCTCGGCCGACTCGGGATCGGCGGCGACGTGCCCGACAAGAATGACTTTGTTGACGCTCCTCATGTGGATGGGGGTTAGACGGTACTGGCGGCTCAGACTACAGATGACTTGTGAATCCCTCCTTTCGCTCAAGATTGAGATTCGGCTGATCTGCGATGGAAACGTCGGGTACCTGTAAACGACTCTTCATTCAGTCTTCATCTTCGATTGCGACAAGGACCCCCCTCAAAACCGATGCAAGTTGGAGCCTGCCAAGAAGATCGGTTGAAACTCGTCTAAACAAGGAGTCTAGACAGTCCGCTTGAACACCCTCTCTGCGAGGCTGGCAAGTCCCGGCCGGCCCGGCTCACTCGGGAGGGCGGCAACCACGATATGCGCGCGAAACGAAGCCCCTTCAACGGCCTTCTCGATCGCTTGCACCCGCCGCTCGCCGATGGTTAGAACCAGAACGGTTGCCTCCGCATCCGCGGCGAGAGTGGCGAGTGTTGCGTCGAGCGCCTTCAGTTTGTCCACCAGGACGCGGAGCCGTTCTGTTGCGCGATCGACTTCCACGGCGACGAGCATCCCGCCGGTTTGAGGAAGCGCAAGAACGTCCGGCACATTCATTCCGCCGCTCGCTTTCAGCTTCCGGCGAATTTGCCAACATGGCAACGCGTGAGCCTCGGGTGCGAAGAGTCGAAAGAGGACGAGGAGGTCGACGATCCAGAGCGAGTGAGCCACATCCTTGTCAGGAACGGGACGCTGCGCGACATGTATCTCAGCATCAGGCGCGTGGCGATATTCGCGCAGGTACTCGGCACCGTGCGTAGTCAATCGCATGCGGTTGATACCGACCTTGTGCCAGCGATACACAGCGATGAGACCCAGCCCGAGTAGTCGACGGACGCAGCGCGAAACAACCACCTCGGACTTGCCGCCGAAGAAGAGTGCGTGGATCTGGTACTGAGCAACCTCGCGCGCCATCGCGACGAAGACGAGGACTGCGATATCGCGCGCCGAGAGCTTCTGCGCCGCTCTAGGGTCATGCATGTCTCGATGAGGCCGCGGCCGCTTCGTCGTCCCGCTGATCGCGCACGCTGACCTCTGCACATATGCATGAGGAGACGTGCGCGCCGTTCGGACGAAGCGGGCCGCAGCTCACCCTCTCCGGCTCTGGGTTCATGCATCGCCCCATTCTTAAAACACCGTCGCCAAGGTGGGTACTGCTTGTATGAAAGAGTTGAACTGGTCGAATGAGGATCGAATAAGCGCATCGAGCTCCGTCATGACCGCGACAGCGTCACGTGACGGAACGGTCGTCGTGTACGACCGCGAACGTTCCCGCTGGAACTCTCCAAACGGGTTGAGCCAGATGCCTTCGACATCCGCGCGCCGCGTGATGCCGCCGGTCAGGGCGACAACACGACGCTCGAACGCCTCAAACTGTGCCTCGGAAAACGGAAGACCATCGTTGTCAGCGATGGGTACGAGCAGGTCGAGGCTGACCGTCTCGCGAAGGGGAGCAGTTGTTGCTGTGAGCATGAGACCTGGGGTTATGGAAGGCGGCGGCGACGAGTGCGGGCAACGCCTGGCGCGAAGCCAGGAGAGATCGTAGACGGGCGGAATGTGCTCGCCCCGCCGGCATTGCCGCGCGGTTCCGATGGTCCGCGCCTGACGCCGCGTCGATGACGACGGCGGAAGGGTGCGGTTCGTGCGCGCGCGGCAACATGCCGGCGAGGGCAAGACACCTTGAGCGTATGAGGAGGCAGGCAGCATCCGTTAGCTCGCGACTGGAATCTTGATGCGGGGCGTTGAGAGAAGTTCTTCGATCATCGGATTGATCGCATTGATCACGTCGTCGATGAGGTCGTCGTCGGCCTGCAACTCGAGGTGAAAGTGCGGAGGCACGAGTTCGGGTCCATCGTCGCCGAACCGAAGACCGCCTTCATGGCGCGTTACCAGAAGATTGCCGTCGAAGTCGTCGACTACAACTTGGCCGATGGGATCGAAGGCGTCAGACGGGATATCAATGCCGTCCGCGGTGGTGCTGGGGATTTCGCGTGTGCGTGTAGTCATAAAAGGAAAGGGGAATGAAAAAAAGAGATCGGATATCTCTGTCGCTGCTCCGAGTGCCTGCCTCCTCTTGCTCAAGCTTGTTTTCCTGTTTGGGGATGATGAAGTCATGACGATCAGCGTAGCCGCCACGCGACGCCGCGGATCGAAACGGATCGGAATGATCAGAACCGTTGCGTGCCGCCGCCGGCCACGCGCGGCAGTCCCGATGGCGCGGTTCGAGTCTCGCGTGATTCGCAGAGCTGATCGATCCGCGGCGTTCGTGCGAGCGCGTAGCCGGCGAGGCAACGACAACAAGAGCACGGAGAAACGAACTACGTCCCGCGAGGTACGGTTGGAGTAATGCAGCGTGCGAGTTCTTCAATGTCGTTGATGATGCCGAGTCGCCGCTGCCGAACACGGAAGATGAAGGCTGGGCCATCGAAGTAAACGCCGTCTTGGTTACCGCCAGGTTCATCCTCATCATCGATCTCGACGTCGACGCCCAGCACGCGTCCAATGAGGTCGCGATATCTGGTTCGGTCGGGTCGGTGAATGATGCGAGAGACCGGCCGAACGCGGATTCTTTCGCGACGATCCAGATGAAGTCAGGTTGGAAGGACATAGGTCGTGGCAGTTAGCCACGCGGGACGAATCGCGACCTCCTGTGTTCAAGATCAGGTTCATATCGTTCTCGTGACGATACGAACGGTTCTTCTCGGAGCAGCGAATGGATCGAAGAAGTTCGATCAGAGCACCCTAATCGTCGCTGTGCAGAAATCGCAGATGAACGCTTTCGAGGTCTGCGTGCAGTTCGAACAATGCAAACGCGAACCGAACTCGGTCGTTCCGCATCGCTTGCAGGATGCGAGCACATTCATCGAGTTGACGTTTGCGCAATGCGGGCACCGGAGAACTCCATCGCGCACGGCGCGGAACCGGTCCAGCGTTTTTCGAGTGTTCAGGATCCATCGCACCAGATAGACCGGCGCGGCGAAGACATACAGAGCAGCAAGAAAGAGCCACCGGACAAAGAAGAACTTGATCATTCGCCCCCACTTCCAAGTTGTTTGAGAAGGTCCGCGAGCGTGCCGTGCCGGGGTGTCTTCGGGGTGTCGGCCCTGGGGGGCTGCGCCTGATCGACGATCTGTGCTTCCCACGCTGTGATGAGATCCGCAGCGACCTTCGACGGGATCATCGATCGTGATGCGATCTCGCGGCGGAAGACCTCGCAAAGCTGCTCCGGCGTACCTCCGTGAACGAGTGCCGCCGGCTCGGGCACATCGAGCGCGCGGAGTGGCAGCGCAACACTGCCCTTCGAAAGCAGGTAGAAATGTTGACGTTCCAGACCGTGAAAACGACGGAGGAAGTCACGGTGTCGCTCTCCTTCCGAGAGGGCGAGGTCGTCCGCTGAAGGAACAGCATGCGGATAGATCCACTCCGCCTCTTCTCGCGACTGGAAAATCGCCCACCACCGGGTGTTGAGCATCAACGTCCGCACCATCGGCGAGGCAAGCGCGTTTGCGAAATCCTGCGCGCAGAAGATGAGCCCCATGCCGACCGATCGGAGCGTCCGCGCCCCTTCGGTGAGGGGTTGCGCCAGCTCGCTCGATCCGGAGAGGAGCATCACGGACTCGTCGATGAAGGTGAGTCCTGGCCGGCGCGGATTGCGCCGCGGCGCAGCGAGGAGGACGTCGATCAGGCGGTAACTCGCACGCTCCTTCCCTTTCGCGAGCGGCAGCGTCATCGTGCAGCCGTAGTTGCCGAGCGTCACCTGCGCAACATCCTTCGGCAGCAGCCGGTCGAGATCCGCGGGTGGGATGCCGATCGACAGGCGTACTTCAGGAAAGGCCATGTCGCTCTGAATGCGGCGCAGCAGCGCCTCCCGCGTCTGACGTGGAAGCGTGTGCGCAACGTCATGAAAGTACGCCCGCACATCGGGATCGCGGACGTCCTGCAGAATGCGCTCGCGGTACGAGGCGTCCTCAAAGAACTTCACGGCGAAGCGATAGTTCGGGGGAAACCGGCGATCGACGAGCAGCCGGCAGAGCATGAAGGAGGCCTGCCTCAGACTCTCCGTGTAGGTTTGCGCGCTCGCTTGGATCGCGACGTCATTCCGAATGAACGCGAGGTACGCATCCGAGACGTCGGCGGAGGAATTGTCGAAGGGCGCGATCGGGCTGACGGCATCCGGCGACCAGTCAATGACGCGAACCGCACGCGCGATCCGTTCCTTCGTCGGATCATCGGCAAGAAGCCAGAGCGCAGCGATGAACTGGCTTGCGATGTCGAACGTTTCCTGTTTCGGATCAACTAACTCAAGCTCGACATCGAGCGGAGCATCGGTTTGGCCGTTCTCATCTGGCAACTGGAAAAGCCGACGCAGAAGCGTGACGATGAGACTGAGGACAAACCTCGTCTTGCCACTTCCGGTGGCGCCGATTACGAGCGCACTCGCGAGCGCGATCGATTGATCGACGCGCACCGCAGTGTCATCCGGCAGGCTGCCGAACGGAATCGCGGGTTTCCCGACAAGTTGCCTCGCGGCGTCAGCGAAGACGTCGGCTTGCGACCGAGCGGCGTTCGCGTTTCGCGATCGCTCGTACTGTAGCGCGCGTTGGTACGACGTTTTCCGCTCGCGCAAGAACAGGAAGTCGAGGAGATTCACGTCCCATCCTCATCGGTATCGGTCGGCGCCAGCGGCGGAATGCCCGGCCGTTTGTCGCGATCTCGTACGATGGTCTTCCCGGCTGATCGGGCGTTGATGTATTCGCTCCACGCATCCTTCTTCGGCCGGCGGAACCGCCGCCGTATTTCCAGCACCGCATAGGAGAGAAGCGAAAGGAGCACGAAGCCGATTACGCAGCCGAACGAATTCGCTGACACTCCCGGAGACGTGCCCGTACCGTCGACTGACGGTGACCCGACGACTGACTGGGACCCGATAAGCCCAAAGAACAGCGCGGGCGTGATCGCGAGCAGAAACAGGACACCTGCATAGCGGCGCAGCATCGAGCCAATCGACGTCCCCGCGATGGGAAGGGACACCACCAGGAGTGCGCATGCCGCGGCGAACAGATATAGAACGATCATCTGCATCTCATATCTACCTAGCTCTCGGAGTCATGCGAGAGAAACTTTGCCGAGGTTCGAACCAGCGGTGGCGCCCGCGAGAACGCTCGCGGAATTGACCACGACCATGACGCCGTCGCCGGCCGAACCTCGGCAACTCACTTCGAACCTCCTTTCGGATCGCTACCGTTGGCTGTGGTCGCGCCCCCGGCGTCGTTCGCGCTTCGCTTCGCCCGCGGCTTCGTGGTGCCAGGCACAAGGCGGCCTAGGACCGAATCGACGATGCGGAGGCTTTCCTCGTCGATGTGGGTGAGCACCGTGATGCAGCGGAGCCGAAGTGCGGCGGATTGAAGTTCTGGGAGATCGTCTTTCATCGTGTCCTCCGTGTTCTGATCAACGGAGGACACAGTAGGTTCGCGATGGGAGCGCGAGCCGAAGCGGATCGAAACGTACTTGGCGCGGTGCCGTAAGCGGCTGCGCAAGACAATTAGCCTGCCGGGTAGGGAAAAGGCCGCCAGTGTCACTCCTATAGACAGAGGGGCATGGTGTCTCCGCGTCGGTCAGCATGCCCTGCCGTCGTCTCAAGTTGCCACCGGAGGTCGTCGAATGTACCGAAGAGCGTGTTGCCTCACCGTTCTCTTGCTGTTCCTAGCAATCAGTCCGGCATCTGCCCAGAAACTCGCTCGTATCGATGGCGTCGGTCGGGGAACAATCGCCGTCGAGAAGGGCAATTTCGACGCATTCACGAAGCGATATTTCGCCGGAGACACAGCAGGCCTGCGGGCGGATCTCACTACGATGTTTCAGGACCCGGTGTATCTAGATTCGAAAGGGAATCTCCTACCAGGAGTCGTTCACCGCTTTGACTTCGAGCACAACTACTACTCATTCATTTTCGTGGCGAACGATCCTACCGCGGCGGACCCACAGCTTGTCCGAGTTCTCACGTATCCAGCCGGATTCGCAAAACGATTCCGAACGGGCGGTGCGACCGACGTTGAGCTCGGAGCTGCAACGGTTCCCGGCGTAGCGGAGATCTACGACGTCTTCTTGTCTATGGATAAAGACGCTTCGATTGGCCTTCAGTACAGCTACACGGAGGTTGAGAATCCCCTCCAGTCTCAATTTATAGCGGCTTCAAAGGTCATGAATTTCGGCGATATTGCGAAAGCCATAACCTCGCAGCAGGTCATCGAGAAGACACGTGAGCGTAATCCGGATGCGGCGAAGGGCGTAGACCTTGCCGCGCGAGCAAAGACGACAGAAGTTGTGTACTTCACGATTTCCCATGTAACGATCCCAGCGAAACGCGCGACTGTCACTGCAAAAGCCGCTGCGGATTTCGGCGATATCGCACAAAAAAAGATTCTCAAAGCATCTGCCGACGCGTTTGCCGAAGTCGAACTGCGGGATCAGATCTTGTCGCCATGCGCAGTCGCCATCGCGCACGCAGCGGACAAGGAGGTGCAGCAGTACGTCCAAAGCTCGGACGATCCGCTCGACGACCGCGATCAATTAAAAGCAGCGGTACGCCGCGCGATCAGCGACACGCAAAAGCTGAGCACTTGTCGTGATGAGTTGGTTCAGCCCCCACACGAGGCGGCGACGCTCCGCTCGACCGCCGTGCAGCAAACCATAGACCGATTCATCGCGATCGCAGACGGCGCTGACCCAAAGAAGCTGCAAAACGAAACAGCCTACACGAATGCACCGCCTAACCGTTTCAGTCTCGGCCTCATCGCCGGCGGCTTGTTCAACACGACGGGTGACGCTCGTGTGAAGCTCGCGGACGACGGGAAAGTGAAGGCTGATCCTCTGAGCGGTGCCCTGAGCGCCGCGGCACTGTACATTCACCCGATGCCGTTTCTTAGCGGAACGGCAACACCCTCCCAAGCTGAGCGCTTTGCGTTCTTCGTTGGATACGTGGCAACGCCAGAACCAGGTCTGGCACTCGGCATCGGCTACAAGCTCTTCCGCGGCCTCACAATCAATGTGGGCTATGCGGGCATGCTCGTCGATACCCCGGCGAGTGGCGTCGAGATCGGTGCGGTAACGGACAAGAAACGACCGTTCGAACGCGGAGTCGCTCGCGCTGTCTTTGCCGGATTTGGCTACAGCTTCTGATCACTTGCATGGAGGACACACATGCGCGTCGCCGCTTTTGCATTTCTTGTCGTTATGCTGGTCACGACCGCCACGGAGGCGGCGACCGTCCGCGCGCGCGAAGGTCGGCGCATCTCGACGGATCACTTGTGGACCGAACTGTCGTCGAGTGACGTGTCACTCACATTCGCTGAAGTGAGTTCGTTGTCGAACATCGCAGTGGCCCAGACGGCGGTAGTGGCCCAGACGCGCTCGCAGCATGTGTACGCACTCGATGTCGAACGGATGGACGCAATGCTTCGGGACGCGCCCCAGCGCCCGTTGCTCACGGCGCCAGTGGAGAACGGCCGCCAAATCAATGTTCCGTTAGCGGACGGACGATTTCAGCGGTTTGCTGTCTACTCCACGTCGGTTCTTCCGTCGTCACTCGCAGAGGCAATCCCGGATGTGAAAACGTTCGCAGCTGTTGCAGTCGATGACCCAACCACAACGGCCAGCATCGAACGCACAGCCGAGGGATGGTCGGCGATGATCATTTCACCAACCACCGGGACGAGTTTCGTTACTCCGCTCTTGGAAGGTGAGAAGGATCTGTACATCGCTGCCCGAAAAGCGCCAAGCGCCGCGCCGAAGCCGTTTCGATGCTTCGTCGAGGGTTCATCGGACCGCGGCGAGACGACAGGTGCCGAACGCAAGCTGCCGAAATCATTTGGAGGCACATCGCGAACGTATCGGCTCGCGATCGCAGCAACTGGTGAGTACACAACCTTCTTTCGACGTCCCGAGGATAATGACGATCAAGCGAAGCGTCGTACGTTAACGGAGATCGTCCGTCTCGTCGCGCGGCTCAACCAGGTATACAGCCGCGAGCTTGCAATTCAGTTTGTCCTCATACCCAAGGAACTCGACATCATCTACACCGACGCGGCGCACGATCCGTATACGAACGATAATCCGAGCAAGCTGCTGGACGAAAACGAAGCGAACCTAGACAAGGTTCTTGGTGCGGACGCGTACGATATCGGACATGTGGTCGGTACTGGTGGCGGCGGTCTTGCGAGCCTCCGATCGACCTGCACGCCGGGTAGTAAGGCGCGCGGTGAAACAGGCTCTGACAGTCCGACATCGGATAGCTTCTATATCGACTACGTTGCTCACGAGGTTGGTCATCAGTTCGGCGGCAACCACACTTTTAACGCGACGACGGCGAACTGCTCCGGAAACAGGCGGGCCGCGGCCGCCTACGAGCCCGGAAGCGGGACAACGATCATGGGCTACGCGGGTATTTGTGGCTCAGAAGACGTAACGACGAATTCAAGTGACTATTTTCACGCCGTTAGTTTCGACGAGATCATCGCGCACATCACTGGAGACGGTGCTTGCGCCACGACCGCACCGAATGGCGATCGCCCTCCGGCCGTGGCACTGGAAGCGGCGCGTGTGCTAGTGCCCATCCGCACTCCGTTTGTGCTGCGTGCGACTGGCTCCGACCCCGACAACGACAGGCTGACATACTCATTCGAACAGTACGATTTGGGTGACGCCGCGCCGCCTGACGATGACAGCGATGGCAAGCTTCGACCGATGTTTCGGTCGACTCTCTCGGTCACGCCAAGCCGGATGTTCCCAAACGTCACCAACATAGCTGGCGCAGTGCCGCCGAGTGTCAGCTTCGAAGCACTCCCCATGAAGAGTCCCGCACTCTCGTTTCGCGTCCTCGCGCGGGACCAGCGCGGCGGCTTCGCATTCGCCGACGGGACCGTTGCCACCGTTCTGGCCGCGGGACCATTCCGCATCACGAGCCCAAGCGCTACGACGACATGGAAGAGTGGGTCGACCGTCGCGGTGACTTGGGATGTCGCAGGGACTACGACCGCGCCGCTCTCCTGCGCTGACGTTCGTGTCTCCATATCGCTCGACGGAGGGTCGTTCGTCGTCTTGCTTCCATCGACTCCAAACGATGGCAGTGAGAACGTTACGGTGCCGTCCGTCGCGGCGGCGAAGCGAGCGACCCTTATGCTTGAAGCCCTGGGCCAGAGTTTTTTTGCCGTGTCACCGATATTCGCGGTCGTTCCGTAGCGGACGCCCGCGATCTGGTTCGGGTGATGTTTGGATCAGTCTTGCCCGCTCGACGATGCGCGACCGCGCCTCACCGACGAATCTTCTTCCACCTTTCGATCACTTTCTTAATGTCACTTGGAGATTTCTCGAACAATCGCTTGAGCGACGCGAACAAACCAATTGTCTTTGGGAGAGCCGGCAATACGAGGGCCGGCAACTGCCGAGATGCTTACACCGCCGACTGGCGACCAACCGTCGCGAAATGCCTCGTTAACAGACGTTTCGATCTCGTCAAAAACGGAATTACCCGCGGGCTGCTCTTCGCCAACTGCCGTAAGGACCCGATATTCCAATCGCTTCGCGGCCATACGCTTGGTCTCCTTTCGCGCGACATCTTACGCGGCCGTGTTCTACCGCGTCGTCAGTAGTGGATCAGCGTCGAGCGCCGCGACGACCACCTGCATCGCTTCGTGAGACGGACGCGCGTAGCGTTCCGCCATCCGCGTCGTCGTATGCCCAAGAGCCTTCGCGATGATCTGCAGGCCGACCGATTTGCTCGCAAGGCGACAACCGAAAGTGTGTCGCAGATCATGAGGACGAAAGCGACGTGAAATGTCTGCAAGGGTCTTTGCGAGGACGAACACACGCCGGATTCGTGTGAACGAATAGCGGCGACGGGAGGCATCACGAAATACGTAGTCACCGCGCCCGCTGCGGGCCTCAGCCGAGCGCAGCGCCTCACGACACGCGCGCGAAATCGGAATCTCTGCCTCGAGCGTCGTCTTCTGCATCAGTACCCGGATGAACCCGGCCACCAGATCAACCTGATCCCATCGTAGATTGCGCAGATCGTTCTTCCGAAGGCCCGTCTCCACCGCGACGACAAAGAATTCGCGAAGCTCCCGGAATCGCTGAAAGGCAACACCCGCCGCCTTGCTGTCACCGCGCAATCCTCCGCCGAACCTGCGCGGAGCAGCGAAGCTGTCGCTGTCTTTCAGAGGGCCGAGCTGGCGCTTATCATCCAAGTGGCGTCGGAACGCGGCCTCATCATCGAACACGCCAAAGAATCTCGTGCGCTCATCGAGCGTGAGCTCCAGCCGAAGTGGCTTTTCCTTCTCTTTTGGGATCTTCTTCTTGATCGGATAATCAGCGAGAACGTCCCGCTCGACAGCTTGTCGAAGAAGCATCTTCAGCACGCGCACGGCATTATTGATGTAGGTACCCGATAGCTTGCGCTGCCGCATGTCAGCCATGAAGTCGATGATCCGTATGCTCGCGATCTCGTCGAGATTCGAATCGCCGAAGTAGCGCAGCAGATGATTCTGAATGATCACCTGCTGCGTCTTGCGCGTGCTGGCCCGGTGGCTCGCCGCGATACGATCGTAAAACCGTTCGATGAACTGCCGGAGCGTAAGGGGTCCCTCGATTGCGCGACCGCTGTCGAGATCCGCGCGAAACTCCCGCCACAGTTTGAGAGCCTGGTCACGCGTGACGTTCCGGATCGTCCGCTGACGGCGCATCTTTCGGTTCCCGCGAACGTAGCCATCGAGGACGAGCATCTTCCGACGTGCGTCGTAATTGAAGCCGGGGAGGTCTTTCATCGACGCACCTCCGTTACGGCGTTCGCGTGCGTGGCGATACGCACTCGATGAGAAACCGTTCGACGTCGGCTTTCGCGTAGGTTACGTGCGTCGCCGAGACTCGCACCCATCCATGCGGGCCTCGCCCCTGCCACCGCCACTTCGCGAGCGTCCGGGTCTTGATACCAATCAGTTGTGCAACGCGCGCTGCTGAGATGCGCTCTTCCAACGCCGGCCTCCGTTACGGAGACCACGATGGGAGAGAGCTTCGCGCCACGAGCGGAATGGATCGGAATGAGTTGGGAGGAAGGAGAAAAGGAGAAGCGTGTAGAGACCACCGTAGAGACTCCTCAAGTTGGAGTCATTAGTGATATCCGCGTAACTTGAAGAATCTAATGGAGCGGGCGAGGGGGCTCGAACCCGTGACATCAAGCTTGGGAAGCTCCCACTCTACCACTGAGCTACGCCCGCCAGATACCGTAACTCCTGTGCTTTCAGGTAGATACGGTCACCGAAGACCAACACGAAGTGCGAAATCCAGTTTACCACGTTCCTCTCTGTCCACGAGAGTCAACGGGTGCCCAGGAGTCCCAAATAGAGACCGAAACGGAGACGCTGATCGTGACGTGATAGAGGCTCAGTCCGCCCGTCGCGCGTCCGGCGAAAAGCACAATGCGCGCAACGCTACATTGGACGCGCAACACGCCGCGCACAGGCTCAGCGCGTGTTCAGCGGCAAGCGCCCGCCGTTGCCAGAAGCTCGCAGGTTCCGAGGTTTTCTGTTCGGAGTGCGGTTGGCGGCGGCACGCTCGTGAAGTTGTTGAATGACGTCGCCTTCCGCCTCCACCCCGATCCTCCGACTCCGCCAAAAGTCGTGGAGCACGGCGCCATCGCTCCGGACGCCCGTATTCGCGTCGAACCCATCGTCCCCGCGCCGCCCTCGCGGCGGATCGCGTACTGAGGGCGACAGCCGTCACCGATGACGGTGATCGCCAACACGCTCGCATTTCATCTTGCGCTGCTAATCAAGACATTGCGAACGACCAGAGTCCGCGCTGAGCAGTTTGTATTTGCGGCTTGAGCTCGATCGCCTTAAGGGAGCTCGTTATGAGAAACATATTGATAGGCGCAGCCATCTGGATCGCATCCATAACCGCAGTATCTGCATCGACAAGGATCATTCCCGTTGCCGGGCATCTACCCGGTTCGAACGGCACGAGCTGGACGACCGACATCAGCCTGACCAACAGCGAACCCTCCGCGGTGGTGGTCGAGCTGGTGTTCCGCCCCGAGGATGGAATCGCGAGGACGCGGTCACTCACGCTGGAGGCAAATCAATCGATCCTCCTCGAGGATGCGGTCGGACCAACGAAATTTTCGGGCACGAACCCCGCCTCGTGGCTCGGCCAGCTCGAGGTGCGTTCAACCGGCAATGTGAACGCGACGGCACACATCTTTACGCAAGCCAGCGCGGGCGGGACCTACGGGAGCACGTACGAAGACTTCGATCCGTCCGTTCTCTCGACGCTCGGCTCAATTGCGGGGCTGATCAACAGCGCGCACTTCCGCTCGAACATCGCGTTTGCGAACTCAAACGATCAATCGAACTCCTTTGACTACGTCCTCCGCCGCGAGGACGGAAGCGTTGCCGCAACGCGACACCTCGACGTGCCGGCACATTCGACTCGGCAGATCTCGATCGGCGACGATGTGGCAACGTCGCCTGACGATCGCCGCCTGTCGCTGACCTGGACGGCTGCAAGCGGCGGATATGTGATCGGCAGCATCATCGACAACAAGTCCGGCGATCCGACCAGCGCGCCGTCTACGTCGCGCGACACGACGTCGCTTTTCTTTCCGGTGGTCGGCAAGACGCCGGGAAGCAGTGCCACATTCTGGTCCACGACGGCCGTCGTCACCTCGGATGCCGACAGCAGTGGAAGCGTCACGTTCGTCTACATGGATAACGCAAGCGGCACGACATACACAAAGACGGCGGATCTTTCCGCTCGCAGCACGGTGAAGAGCGATGATCTCAACGCGTTCGTCGGCGCTCCGCTGGGAACGGGATCACTGACTATCAAATCGACGACGGCCATCGTCAGCGCGATTCGCGTTTTCAACACGCAAACCGACGGTTCCACTTTCGGGTCCGCAATCCTGCCGCAAAGTACCGTCGTGCAGGCGTCCAGGGTGCGCGTCGACGGCGTGCGGCGCGACGACGATTACCGCCTGAACGTGGCCATCTCCAACGACGATTCGAACGCGACCGGCGGCACCGTTCGGCTCTTCGACGATCACGGTGTCGAGGTTGAGGTCGAGCCGTTTCACGTCGAGCATGGCAAGTCGACGCAGGTGTCGATGTCGGGCGGCGCGGCGAAGGTGCACGCCGGCCAGATCGAGGTCGAAACCGAGAATGGCGTTGCCGTTACGGTGATCGCTTCCAATGTCGACAATCACACCGGCGACACAATCCAGCACGAGTCGGAGCAGGAGAACGAACGGCAGACCGAGATCGAAGTCGAGATCACTCCCGGCACCGCACCGGCCGGGTCACCAATCGCGTTCAGCCTGAAGCACGCCGGCTCGAATGTGACAGCGGTTTCGTGGACGTTCGGTGATGGCACTTCCGGAACTGGAACGGCCGCGATCCACACGTACGCCTCGGCCGGTGAGTTCGAGATAAACGCCCTGGTTACGCTGACGGGTGGAAGCATCGTTCGCATTCGCGAAGACGTGCACGTTATGAGTACGGGTGTTGGCACCGGCACGGGATCGATCGATTTCACCTGGTCGCCGTCCGCGCCCGGCGCGGGGCAGGCGGTCGTCTTCACCGCCTCGGGTGCCAGCGCGGGGGGAACCTTCAACTGGAAGTTTCCTGGCGATGTTCGCAAGAGCGGCAACGTCGTGATGTTCACGTTTGCTGCTGCCGGTTCCTGCGAAGTGGAACTTGAGCTCGAACACGCCGGAAGCGAGACGCTGCACATAACTCATCTCGTCACCGTCGGCGGCGGCGCAGGTCCGGGCTCGGGCTCGGGCCAGAACGTGACGTCGATCGACTTCATATCGTCACCGCAGGCACCGAAAGCCGGGCAGGCAGCGATCTTCACCGCATCGTTCGATCGCCAGCCGCCGGCCGGATCCGTGGTGAAGTGGCGCTTTCCCGACAACTCGCGGCCGGAAGGGACGACCGCCACCTACACGTTTGGCGCTGCCGGAACGTATACGGTTCGCGTGCAGATCGAACAGCCGGGCCAGCCCTCCATCGAGCGCGAGAAAAGCGTCACCGTCGCGCCGTAACTCCACGCGCGTATTCACCAGCCGGCAGGCCGCGAAACTCGCGGCCTGCCGTTGGGCGTGCTTCGTTTCGATCGCAACACAAGGCGTCGCTCAAAGGGATCGCTGACGAGATGACCGTCTACAAAATTCCGTAGGCGCTACCGTCCCGCGAGGTCGATCGTTGACGTGAACAGCTTCTGCATTGGACCTGTTGGCGTGTCGAAATACGCCACACCGCGGAGCGTCGTCGGCTCGACAACATGCGTTCGCATCGAGCCGGTGGCGGTTCCCCACATCGCGAACGTTGCGGTCTCGGTCGAATGCGGCGGGATCGCAAGGTTGAACATCTCGGAGCGAGTGGGGAGCTGATAGTAGCCGCCGCTGGTGCTTCGGAGCTCGATGCGGCGCAACGTCAGTTGCTGGTCGGCGTTGTTGGTGATCTCGAGGGCGTAACGCAACCTGACCGTGCCGTTGCTGTAGAGGAAATCCGATGGCTCGTTCGCCTGGCCGAGCTGGAGCTCCGGTTGCGGAAACGCCGGCTTGCCATCCTTCGATGATGACGCGCAGGCGGCGAGCAGGAGGACAATGATGGCAGCGATTTTTTTCATGACACGATCGCCAGCTGGCCGGTCACTTCTTCCAGCTCTGCCTCTTCGGCAACCCATTCGCTGGTGCGGAACGACTTCTCCCATCGCGCGATCACGACGGTCGCGAGGCAGTTGCCGATCACGTTCACGCATGTACGCGCCATATCCATCAGCTCATCCACTCCGAGAATCACCAGCACCCCTTCGGCCGGCAGGCCGAACGACGCGAGCGTCCCGAGCAGAATGACGAGCGATGCACGAGGCACACCCGCGACGCCTTTCGACGTCAGCATCAGCGTCAGCATCATGAAAATCTGCTGCGTCCACGTCATGTGCACGCCGGCGGCCTGCGCGACGAAGACCGAAGCGAGCGCGAGATAAAGCGTCGTTCCGTCGAGATTGAAGCTGTAGCCGGTCGGCAGCACGAAGCCGACGATTCGCCGCGGAACGCCGAGGCGCTGCATGTTCTCCATCGCCTTCGGCAGCGCAGATTCCGATGACGTCGTCGCGAACGCGATCGTGGCCGGTGTTTTCACGGCGCGAAGGAAATCGCGGATCGGCACGCGGAACAGCAGCGCCACCGGCAGGAGCACGAGGAGCAGGAAGACGATCAGCGCGCCGTACAACGTCCCGACGAGCATGCTGAGATTCAGCAGGACGCGGAAGCCGTGTCCTTCCTTCATCGAATGCCCGAGCGTGTTCGCCATCGCCGCGCCGACGCCGATCGGCGCGAACTGCATCACGAACTCGGTGAAGCGAAACATGATGTCGGCGAGCGATTCACACCACCCGACGACGTGCCTGGCTTTCTCGCCGATGCTCGTCACCGCGAGCGCGAAGAGCACCGAGAAGACGACGATCTGCAGCACGTCGCCTTCCGCCATCGCCTTGATGATCGACGTCGGCGCGAGGTGGCCGATGATGTCGCCGAACGTCTGCGGCTTGCCCGGCGCTTCCGGCGCCGTCAGTCCTTTCGCGACCGCGTCTGCGGCGGCGGACGCGCTGGCAGCAGCCGTCGCTGAATCGCCGCGCTGTGCGGCCGCCTGCGATTCGGCGGCGAGCTTCTTCGCACGATCGGCGAGCACCGCTTTGTTCTCTTCCTGCTTCCTGCCGGCCAGCGAAACACCGACGCCCGGCTTCGTGATGTTGACCGCCGCGAGCCCGATGAAGAGCGCGAACGTCGTCACGATCTCGAAGTAGACGAGCGACTTCAGTCCGATGCGGCCGACCTGTTTGATGTCGCCGGTGCCGGCGATGCCGATCACGAGCGTCGAAAAAATCAGCGGCGCGATGATCGACTTGATCAGGTTCAGGAACAGGATCGACAGCGGGCGCATGGCCAGACCCCAGTCGGGGGCGAGCCATCCGAGAAAGATTCCGGCGAAGAGACCGATGAAGATCTTCGTGGTGAGCGAGATTTTCGGCATGCGCCGCGAAGTGTAACCGGACGCGTCAGTTGCGGCGAAGGCTGAATGCGTGAAACGCGGCCGCGCTGCCGGCGAATGCGATCGCGATCGCCGCGTATCCGGCCATGACGAGCGGCGTCGTGACGCCGTTCAGTCCCGCGTAATCGAGTGCGGGATTCGCTCCCTTGTCATTCATGGCGATGTACCAGAAGAGCAGAAACGCGACGATGAACGCCTTCGGATTCGCGCTGACGACGCCGAGCATCGTCGCCGCCGCGCAGACGAACACGATCGCGATGACGAGCGGGGCGAGTGCAGCGGGACGAGCGAGCGCGAAGCGGACGATCGCTCCGGCGAAGAACGCGATACCGATGACCAGCGATGCTGCCAGCTTCCAGATGACGAAGCGCTCGCGCAGTTGCGGCGCGGCGCGGACGAGCGCGGTCGTACCGGCGCGCGATTCGCGGCACGCGACGTCGGCGATCGCGATCGCCAGCGCACCGAAAACGATCGGCAGCAGACCGATCACGCTCTTCATCGGGATCACGAGCGAAAGAATATTGAAGACGATGATGGCGATGAACGCGATCGGCATCGCGCTCACGGTCAGCATCGCATCGAGCACGACCGAACGCGCGAACGTCGCCCGTCCGCCGCTCGGCGTCAGCGCGAACATCAGCCGCGCGAACGGTTTCGCGAGCGCGTTGATGCGACCGACCCAGTTGCGTTTCGCTTTCTCCGTGACGCGCACGCGCGCCGGATCGAAACGATGGAAGAAGAGCGACGCGACGCCGAGGATTGGCGCGGCCAGGAGACACGTCCCGATGCGCGGCAGCACGAGCTTCCACGTCGACGGCAAACCGCCGAACACGAAGACCCCTTTGCTCGCGTCGAACGTCGACGAGCCGATCGACACCTGATTCGTGTGCAGCGTGATCCGCAGCGATTCGAAGAGATAGCCGGTACCGGAGATGTCGAAGATCCCGATCCAGCCGAGTGACTGCGCCGATTTGTCGGTCATCGCCGCGACCACGCCGATCGACGCCATCCAGACAAAGAAGTAAACGACGTCGCCGAAGCGGCCGGAGAGCCACGGAATCGATTCGAAGAGAATCGCAATCGCGGCGACGACGACGATCCCCGGCACGACGAGCAGCAGATACTGCTTCGCGAAAACGAACGGCTGCAGCGGCGCTTCGCCGCGCAGAAGCTGCATCATCATCGACGTTCCCATGAAGCCGCCGATGAAGGTGAAGAGGAAGGCCAGGTTGCCGGCGAACTTGCCGAAGAGATATTCGCCGCCGCGCATGCCGGTCGACGCAAGGACGAAACCGCAGCGCGTCGCGACGTCACGCCGCAGCGCGTTGGAGATGACGTAGAAGCCGATGAGGCCGATAAAGATCGTGGCCAGCGACGCGGTCCCCATCCCAACAGCGGCAGAGTTGTAGATGGCGCGCTGGCCGTTGATCTCCAGCAGCGTGCGGCCGGTCGACGGCGCCGGAACCCACAGGTACGCGCAGGCACTGAGCAGGAGAAAGAGGATCGCGGTCGACGGCCGGCGAAAGCGAATGCGAACGTCGTTGACGACGATCGCTGCGATGCGGCGAATCACGCCGCCCGTCCCGTCAACGCAGTTCGTTCGTTCATGGTCCAGAGATACGCATCTTCGAGCGTCGGCTCCGCCGCGATCGCGCCGGCGAACGGCTGCTCATCGCTGACGACGCGCAGATGCACGCCGTCCGCTTTGCGTACCGCGCTCGAGATCGTGAGCCGCGCGCGCATCACATCCAACTCCGTCGACGGCATCACTCCCGCCCACACACTCCCCTCGGCGCCCCGAAGCAGTTCTTCCGGAGTTCCCATCGCGACGAGCGAGCCGCCTTTCATGATGGCGATCTCGTTCGCGACCGCTTCGACGTCGGAGACGACGTGCGTCGAGAGGATGACGAGCTTTCCGGAGCCGACTTCCGCGAGCAGATTGCGAAAGCGGACGCGTTCTTCCGGATCGAGTCCGGCCGTCGGCTCGTCAACGATGACGAGATCGGGATTGCCGATTAGCGCCTGCGCGATTCCGAGCCGCTGCTTCATGCCGCCGGAGAATCCGCCGACGGCGCGATTGGCGACCGTGTGCAGATTGACCGCTTCCAGCAATTCGCGGACGCGCTGCTTTCCGCCGGCGCCTTTCAGCGCGGCGAAGTACGAGAGGAACTCGAACGCGGTGAGGTTGTCGTAAACGCCGAAGTCCTGTGGCAGATAGCCGAGGCGGCGGCGGAGCGCGTCGGGTTTCGCGACGACGTCGACGCCATCGAAGAGGATGCGGCCGGAGGTCGGCTTCGTGATCGTGGCGATCATCTGCATCAGCGTCGTCTTCCCCGCGCCGTTGGGACCGAGCAGCCCGACGACGCCGGAGACGTTCAGCGAGACGTCCCGCACGCCGTAGTTGCCGGAGCGGAAACGTTTGGAGACCGATTCGATGCTGAGCATGGCGTGCTTCTACGACGAGATACGGCGGAAGTTGCGGACGGCCGCGCTGTCATCCTGAGCGTGAGCGAAGGATCCGGGCGTGTGGGGCGAGCAGCACGCGCCACCCGCGCAGATCCTTCGCTCACGCTCAGGATGACAGGCGATGTTCCACGATCGTCGTGTTGAACGTCTTCCCCCCGATGTCGACGTACAGCTGCCGTTCGGTGATCGACAGCGAGATGTTCGTTCGTCGGTCAATCAGCGATGCGAACTCGTCGACGAATTTCGCATCGAACGCGTAGATCGGAATCTCGGATGCGCGATGAATCTTTTTCGCGAGGAGCTGCGGGAGGAACTGGCGGATGTCGCGATGCGTGTAGACGGCGGCGCGCCCGGCGAGCTTCATCCCGCGATGCAAACGGTCGGCGTCGGGCGCGCCGACTTCGATCCATGCGGTCACGGTTCCGGTGAGATCGCGAATCTGCACGGCCGGTTCGTCGCCGGCCGAAACGCCCTGCGTCATCTCGATCCCTTCCTCGAATTCGAGGCAGTACGCGAGCACGCGCATCAGCATGTACTCCGCGCTTTCGGACGGATGCCGCGCCACGCGCAGGTCGAGCGTTTCGTAGACGCCGCGGTCGATGTCGGAAAGCTCGACCGTCAGGTTGTAGATCGTCGCGGTCAGCGCCATTTCGTCTGCCGGATCGGTTCGTCGGGCGTTCGCACCGGCGAGCGATTGCCGTCGGTGTCGACGGCGCGCACGCCGAAGAAGTAGTTGTCGATGCGAACGTCTTTCGCCGTATACGTGCCGACCTTGCCGACGGAGATCACGCGCTCCCATTCGTCGGCGGTCGTCTCGCGAATAACGATCTCGTATCCGGCGAGGTCGGCGTCGGCACCGACGTCCCACGTCAGCGTCGTGTCGTCGCTGACGGCGCCGGCGACTTTCACGTTCTTCGGCGCAGACGGTGCGCACGCGGCGGTGCTCAGCGCGACTGCATTCGTGCTGGCGACGAGCTTCAGGTAATCGGCGGAAACGAACTGCGGGAGATCGCCGTACTGCACGCCGTTTTCGACGCGCACGTTCTGATGCTGATGGTGATAGTTCTCATTCGCTTCGGTGAATCGGATGGCCGGAAAACCGCGATCGAAGAATGGCGCGTGATCGCCGCCGCGGCGGTAGCGATCGAGTCGATAGACGAGACGGACGTTCACCTGCGGCAGCCAGCGCCGCGCGCCGTCGCGAACGAATCGCGCCCAGTGACGCGACGTCGAGTCGCCGATCGGCAGCGTGTTCGCGGAGAAGATGCGCAGCGTGCGGTTGTCGATCGCGCCGCTGCTTCCTTCAACGCTGCCGGCGATGTCGTTGGTGATGTCGCCTTCGACGTTCCACTTCTCGGCAATGGCGTGATCGGCGAGTCCGGTCGAACCGAAGAGTCCCTGTTCTTCGCCCATCACCGCGGCGAGCACGATCGTGGCGTCGGTCGGATATTGCGAAAGGACGCGCGCGACTTCCATGATCTCGGACGTCCCCGACGCGTCGTCGTTCGCGCCGGGCGCGTCGCCGGCCGAATCCATGATGTCGCTGTTCATCGAGTCGTAGTGACCGGTGGCGACGTAGACACGATTCGGATCGGTCGTTCCTTTGATCGTGGCGACGACATTGATCATCTCCGCCGGCTGATCTTTCGTTCGCGGCCCGCTCTGCATCGACGACTGATACGAGATCGTCATCCGCCCGTTGCTGGCGGCGGCGTAACGCGAAAGCTCATCGAAGATCCAGCGCCGCGCGGCGCCGATGCCGCGCGTGTCCGACTTCGTGTCGGAGAGCGAGTGACGCGTACCGAATGACGCGAGCTTCTCGACGGTCTGCTTCATCTTCGCGCCGTCGATGCGCGCGAGAACTTCGTCGAGCCGCATCGCGGCGCAGCGATTTTCCTGCGCGAATGCGGAGAGTGAGGTCGTGGTGAGGAGAAGGAAAAGGACGAGGTGTCTCATCGCGATGCATCATCGCAGAAGAAACGTGCGGCGCTATTTCTTGATCGACAGTTTCGTCGACGCGGCGTCGAGATACACCTTCGTCGACGACGGCACGATCGACGTACGGCGGCCCTTCTGAATCGGCAGCTTCGCGTAAACCTGCGTGGAGAGGATCGACGCGTGGCCGAGGATCTCCTGGATTTCGCGAATGTCGGTGCCGGCGGAGACGAGCATCGCGGCCATGGTGTGGCGCAGCGAGTGCGGCGTGATGTGGCGTTTGATCTCGGCGAGACGAACGTGCTTCTTGAAGATGTTCTCGATCGAGTAGATCGTCAGGCGCGTTCCGGAGCGGCCGACGAACAGCGCGGTCGTGTCGAGCTTCCGCTCGGCGCGCAGGTCGAGATAGTTCACCAGCGCGTCGGAAACGCCTTCAGCAGTCACCGAGACGGCGCGTCCGCGTGTGGCGCGGCCGGTGATGCGGATCTGCCGCTTGTCGAAATCGACGTCGGCGATGTTCAGCGCGACCAACTCGCCGATGCGGATGCCGGTCGAGAAGAGCATCTCGAGAATGACGTTGTCGCGCACGGCACAGAAGTAGCGATTGCGCGCGCCGGGCGAAGTGTCGCGCAGCGCGGACAGTTCGGTGATCTGTTCTTTCGGTGCGGCGAGGAGCGCACGCGTTTCGCGCGATGAGAGAACGGTCGGAACGCGATTCTCCACGGGACGCTTGATCTTCAGCTTGCGGGCCGGCGACTCGTGCACGACGCCGCTCTCTTCGAGGTAGCGGAAGAACACTTTCAGCGCGGCAACCTTGCGGCGGATAGACGTGTCGCGGTAGGTCTCCGTACCAAGCTTGTCGAGATAACCTTCCAGATGCTCCGGAGTGATCTCGACCATGTTCGCGTCCGGCATATGGACGTGGAACTGGCTGAGATCCGACTGGTAGGCGCGCAGCGTCCGGTCAGAGAGGTTGCGCACACTCTGGCCGTGCTGAAGAAAGTCGGCAATCGCCTGTTGCACGTTCATCGTCGTAACACCTTTGTTGCAGCTGGAATTTTTGGAGGAAACCGAGTCGAAGTGTCGAGCGCGGGCGGCTTTTTGTCAAGGGTTATTTGTTCTCGCGGTATGCGGTAACCGCATGACACAATGACGATTGCGCGTATGAGCTGCGCGCTAACTGTGCGAGGACAACGACTTTTCATCCGCCCGCTCGACCCGCAGGACCTCGATGCGGTTCGCGATTTTCTCGGACGCCACGGCCACGTCGCTGGCACGCCGTCATCGGGCGCCATCGGAAAACTGGTCGGCGACCTCGTTGCCGTCGCGAAGACGAGCGAGGCCGGCGACGCGATCCGGCTCGACGATCTCTTCGTCGCGCCGGATTTGCGGAAGAAACGGATCGGCCGCTTCATGGTCGACGAACTGGTGAACATCGCGAGAACGATGAATCGCGAACGTCTCATCGTGGAAGAGCCGGGCGACGCGGCGGAGTTTTTCCGTAAGGTCGGATTCGTGCAGCAGGGTCCCCGATGGGAACGGAGAGTGTGATGAAACGGTGGGCGGGGTTGTGCGGCGTGGCGTTGTTGTTCGCGTGTCAGCAGTCGACGCACAGCAAACCGCCGGCATCGGCGCCGCTGGCGGTTGCGCCGCAAAACTCGGAGCCGGTAGCGGCGACGCTCGATGAAGCGCGCACGTTGCGGACGAGCGGAAAGCTCGCGGCGTACGAAACATCGCTCAAAACTCTCGCCCGTTCGACCGACGCCCAAACGCGCGCACGCGCCACGACGCTCCTCGGCCTCTTCTATCTCGAACAGAAACGTGGCGCCGAAGCAGTCGTCTCACTGCGCCACGCGGCGGAGCTCTCGCCGTCGACCGCTCCGTATCTGCGGTTGCGCATCGCCGAGCTCGATCTGCCGAACGCGATCGCCACGCTGCAGCAGATCATTCAGGACACGCCGGCCAGCTCGGCGGCGACCGTCGCACGTCTCCGTCTTCCCGGTTACTGCGCGCTCGCCGGAAACACCGCCGCCGCTGATGCCGCGATGACCGCGACCGCGGCGATCAACATCGATGAGCTGACCGAATCGGATTTCGTCGAGCTCGCCAACACTCTGGAAAAAGGGAACCGCGCCGATCTCGCGACCGCAATCCGCCTTCGCCTGCTGACGCAATTCCCGCAGGGACGCTTCACCGAAACGACCTACGCGAAACTCGCGCAGCTCAACCCTTCCCCGCTCGACGCGATGTCCGGCGAGGCAGCGCTCGACCTCGCCCGCCGCCTCGGCACGAACGATCGCTACGATCAGGATCTCGAGCTGCTCGCCCGCATCGCGCGCCGCTTTCCCGACCAGCCGGCGTCGCCCGAATACCGAACGATCCGTTTGCGCGCACTCTTCAACACGCGCCGCTATCGCGATCTCCTGAACGAGACCGCATCGCTGAACGTGAACGATCCCGCGCTCGTGCTGATGCGCGCACGCGCTGCATGGCGCGCCGGACAGCCGGCCGACTTTCTCGCCGGACTCAAACAGCTCGAGCGCGACTACCCGCAAAGTCCGCAGGCCATCGAAGCGAAAGTGCTGCGCGCGAAGTACTACACGACCGACGAGACGAACTACGACGTCGCTCTCGCCGATCTGCGCAGCGCGGTCGATGCCGGCGCCGCCGGTGGCGAAGGCGAAAATCTCTGGAACCTCGGCTGGACGTACGTTCTCGCACATCGCGACGACGACGCGCTGCAGACGTTCGACCGCTACGCGCGCACCTTCCCGGACGGCGACTACCTGAGCAATTCGCTCTTCTGGTCGGCGAAGATCTTCGATCGCCGCGGCCTCATCGCCGAGCGCGACGCGAAGTTCCGTACGCTGATCGCCAGCTATCCGTTCTCGTACTACAGCTATCGCGCAAAACAGTTGATGGGCGGCGCGCCGGCGATCGCTCCTTCAGCGCAGACGTTCCCCGACATCAGCGCGCAACTCGACAGCGTCAGCGATCCGCGCTTTGCAGCGGTACAGGAACTGGCGTGGCTCGGCCTGATGCGCGACGCCACGCGCGAGCTGAAGCTGCTCGCCGCCGCGAACCCCGACAATCTCGGGCTCGCCTTCGCGCTCGCCGATCTTTACGTCCAGGCCGGCGAGCCGTTCAAAGCGAACGGTGTGCTGCAGCGCCGCTTCCGCCAGTTCGTTCGCCACGGAGGCAACGACATCCCGCAGCGCTTCTGGGAGATTCTCTTCCCGCTCAACTACTGGGAAACGATTCGCGAAGAAGCGGGGCGGCGTCAGATCGATCCGTATCTCGTCGCCTCGATCATTCGACAGGAAAGCGGCTTCGAGCCGACGGTGGTCTCGAATGCGGGGGCGGTCGGCATCATGCAGATCATGCCGGCCGAGGCGGCGACGATCGCGGCGAGGGCCGGGTTGCTGGAGGTGACGCGTGAATCGCTCTTCGATCCGAAGATCAATATCGCCGTCGGCGCCGCGGAATTCGTGCAGAAACTTGCGGCTGTGAATGGAAACGACACCCTTGCGATCGCGGCCTACAATGCCGGTGAAGACGCCGTTGGCAAATGGATTGCTCACACGCCCATCGATGACATCGACATTTTCGTAGAGTCGATTCCGTATGCGGAGACCCGGCTCTACGTCAAAAGCGTGACGAGGAATCGTTTCGAGTACCGGCGGATCTATGACGTCGCATCGGGGTCCATGCAGCAACAGACGGCGCGCCGCTGACGCGGTTGCAGCTTCCCTCCTTCTCGCACTTCTGACGACGCAAACGGCCGCGGCGAACACGACCCAGTTGCTGCTGACGCGCGATCGCGAGCAGGTTGACGCCGCCGAATACAAAGGACTCGTCGATCTCTCCGTCAATCCCGGCTTCGATGACGCCCGCGTCACGATCACGCTCGATGGCCAGAAACTCACCGACGCACTGCGCGCGCCGTATCGTCTGACTGTCGACTTCGGCCCGATCGCCGTCCAGCATCGAATCGTCGTCACCGCCTGGTCGCGCGAGAAGAAGCGCGTGCAGTGGAGCGAGACGATCAACCGCGGCCTGCTGCCGCTCAGCGTGAAACTGAAAGCGGTCGACGCCGCCGCCGGCATCTTCGAAGCGACCGTGACCGCGCCGCGCGAAGATCCGATCGTCGCGGTCGAGCTGTGGGATGAAGGAAAACTGAACGCGTCGGTCACCGAGCCGCCGTATCGCTTCACCGTTGCGTCTGCCGCCGGCAAGCCGGACGCGTTCGTTCAGGTCACCGCGAAAACAAAATCGGGAGAAGAGGCTGCCGATTTCTGGTCGAGTGGCGGCGACGTGCACGTCGAGTCGGTCAATGTTCGCGAAGTGCCGCTCTTCGTCTCGGTGATCGATCGTGACGGCGTCACGCACGACGACGTCGACCGTTCGCTCTTCCGCATCATCGACAACGACTCCGAAGCGAAGATCGTCGAGTTCGGAAAAGCGTTCGATCAGCCGATCTCGATCGCGCTCCTGCTCGACGCCTCGGCCAGCATGACGTACACGATGCAGGCGGCGATCGCCGCCGCGCAGTCGTTCGTGCAGAAGACGCTGCGGCCGAACGATCGCTGCGCGCTCTTCGCCATCCGCGACGTTCCGCGCCGCGTGCAGGCTTTGACGAACGACCGCGTCGCGGTCGTGGCGGCGCTGAAGAACGTCCTGCCGATGGGCCGAACCTCCCTCTACGACGCCATCGAGAGCGCGATGCGCGAACTGAAGGATGAGAAGAATCGCCGGGCGATCGTGGTGCTGACCGACGGCGGCGACACGACGTCGAACGCGTCATTCGACGAGGTCGAGAAAGAGGCGAAGCAGGCCGGCATCCCGATCTACGTCATCGCGTACACGGTTGACGACGTGCCGATCGATACGCAGGACTTCGAACGGATGAAGTTCCTGACGAGCGAGACCGGCGGCTTCATCGCGCTCGCGTCGAACGAGCAGAACCTGCAGGCGCGCTACGGCGAGATCGAGAAGGATCTTCGCGCGCAGTTCGCGATCCGCTATCAGGTCACCGACTACGCGAAGCGCAACGAATGGCGCAAGGTGCGCGTCGTACTGGCCTCGCCAAAGCTGACCGCAAGAACAATTCGCGGATATTTCGCCCCGTAATGTCACCGAAGGCGCGCGTCATCCCGAGCGTAGCGAGGGATCCGGGCGGGCGGGGCGCGCTACGGCAGCGAGTCCCACCACCCGGATCCTTCGCTCCGCTCAGGATGACGGCGCGCACGCAATAGAATCCGCGGCGTGGATCGTAACGAGCCCCTGACTGCCAGTCTCCGCGCCGAGCTTGCGCGCAGCCCTTCCTTCAAACGCGTCCGCTTCGAAGAATCGGGACGCGTCGAAGTCACCGGCGCATCGTTCGAAGCGCGCGCGCTGCTGCTGGCGACGCTCCAGGAACAGACCGGCAAACGGATCGCGATCATCACGCCGGGCGACGCGGCGCTCGACGATTTCGAACAGGCGCTGCGGCACTTTCACCACGACCCGCGCTGCGTCTCCGCTTATCCGGCGCGCGCGCTTTCTCCGTACCAGGATGTCAGCCCGTCGCTCGGCGTTGTGCGCGACGAGATCCGCGCGCTCGGCATGCTCGTCGACCGCGCCGCCGAGATCCTGATCATCCCGGCGCGCGCACTTTTCGCGCGGCTGCCGAGCGCGCAGACGTTCGCGAGCCGCATCCTGCGGATCGAAGAAGGCTCGGAGCTCGACATGCGCGAGCTGCTCGTCGCGCTCGTCGAGAACGGCTTCGTCCGCACCGATCTCGTCGGCGAATCGGGAGAGTTCGCCTTTCGCGGCGGCATCCTCGATCTCTTCCCGCCCAACACCGCCCGCCCGGTCCGCGTCGAGCTGTTCGGCGACACGGTCGAGTCGTTGCGCTGGTTCGACGTCGAGACGCAGCGCTCCGACGATCCGTCGGGAGCGGTCACCGTTTATCCGATGACGCAGTTCGCGATCACGAAGGAAGCGCGCAGCGCCATCGCCCGCCGCCTCTCGCTCGACTTCAACGATCCGATCTACAAACGCGATCTCGCCGAGAAGATCGAGCGGCTGAGCGAGAACGGGACGTTTCCCGGCATCGAGCACTACGTGCCGGTCGCGCTCGAAACGGTTCCGCTCTTCGATTACATCAGCGACTGGGAGCTCGTCCTCATCGAGCCCGATCAGGTCACGACGACGATCGCGCGATATGAATCGCTGCTGCGCAACGAATTCGAAGCGGCATCGGAGAAAGGACGTCCCGTCTATTCGCCGGAGCGCGTCGTCACCGCCGGCCTCGACGTCTTCGCGAAGCTCGATGCGTCGCGCATTTCGATGAGCGAGGTCTACGTCGCGAAAGTCATCCCGAGCGTCAGCGAGGGATCCGGGCGGGCGGGGCGCCCGACCGCTGCATCGAGTCCCGCCCACGCAGATCCCTCGCTAACGCTCGGGATGACGACCGAGCTGCGGCTGCACGCGCCGACCACCGATCGCTACACGAACCGCCTCAGCGAGTTCGCCGACGAAGTGAAGCGCCGCCGCTCCGACGGCAAACGTCAGGTGCTCTTCACGTCGACGAAAGGCGGCCAGGAAAAAGTCGAACGGCTGCTGAAAGAGTTCGACGTCGCGTTCGTCGACGATGCCAAAAAGCTCGGCGGCGACATCGTCATCGCGCCCGGCCATCTCGCGCGCGGCTTCACCTTCGATGAGCTGAATCTCATCGCCTGGTCCGAGTGGGATCTCTTCGAGCCGCCCACGTCCACGCGCCTTGGCGGCAAAAAGAAAAAGACCGACGCATTCGTCACCGATCTCCGCGATCTGAAAGCGGGCGACTACATCGTCCATCTCGATCACGGCGTCGGCCGCTTCGTCGGCCTGCAGCGAATCTCATTCGGCGACAACGAGCGCGAAGTGATGGAGCTCGAGTACTCCAACGGCGGAAAGCTGCTGATGCCGATGGAGAATCTGAATCTCATTCAGAAGTACTCCGGCGGCGGCGAAGAATCGAAGCCGCAGCTCGACAAGCTCGGCGGCGCGACGTGGGCGCGCAAAAAAGCGTCCGTGAAGAAGGCCATGAAGGACATGGCCGACGAGCTGCTGAAGCTCTACGCCACGCGCCAGATGGTGCACGGCCATTCGTTCTCGAAGGATTCGCCGTGGCAGTTCGAGTTCGAAGACGCGTTCGAATTCGATGAGACCGAAGATCAGAACGCGGCCATCGATGACATCAAAGCAGATATGGAATCGCGCAAGCCGATGGATCGCCTGCTGTGCGGCGACGTCGGCTACGGCAAAACGGAAGTGGCGATGCGCGCGGCCTTCAAGTCGGTGATGGACGGCAAGCAGGTCGCCGTGCTCGCACCGACCACCGTCCTCGCCTACCAGCACTACCGCACCTTCCTCCGCCGCTTCGCGTCGTTCCCGGTGACGATCGATCTGCTCACGCGCTACTACTCGGCGAAGGAACAGAAAGCGATCAAAGACAAGCTCGCCACCGGCGAGATCGACGTCATCGTCGGCACGCATCGCGTTCTGTCGAAAGACATCGACTTCAAAGACATCGGCCTGCTGATCATCGACGAAGAGCAGCGCTTCGGCGTCGCGCAAAAAGAAAAGCTAAAGCAGCTGAAGAAAGCGATCGACGTCCTGGCGATGTCGGCGACGCCGATTCCGCGCACGCTGCATATGTCGCTCGTCGGCATTCGCGACATCTCGGTGATCGAGACGCCGCCGAAAGATCGACTGGCCATTCAGACCGCGGTCGTGCCGTTCAACGACGAGTTCATCCGCGAAGCGATCGAGTTCGAGATCGGCCGCGGCGGACAGGTCTTCTTCGTCCACAACCGCGTCGAGTCGATCTATCAGATTAAAGAGTATCTGGAGAAACTGATCCCCGGACTCCGCTGCATCGTCGGCCACGGACAGATGGACGAGCGCGAGCTCGAGCGCGCCATGCTCGCCTTCATCAATCGCGAGTTCGACGTGCTGATCGCCACGACCATCATCGAGAACGGCATCGACATCCCGGCCTGCAACACGATCCTCATCAATCACGCAGAGCGTTTCGGTCTCTCGCAGCTCTACCAGCTGCGCGGCCGTGTCGGTCGCAGCGATCGTCTGGCGTTCTGCTACCTGCTCGTGCCGAGCGATCGCGTCCTCACCGGCGACGCGCGCAAACGTCTCGCCGCCATTCAGGAGTTCTCCGACCTCGGCGCCGGCTTCCGAATTGCCGCACGCGATCTCGAGATTCGCGGCGCCGGCAATCTCCTCGGCGGCGAACAGTCCGGCGAGATCGCCGCCGTCGGCTTCGAGATGTACACGCGCCTGCTCGACGAAGCGATTCGCGAGATGAAGGGCGAGCGCGTCGAGGAAGAGGTCGAGACCTCGATGAACCTCGGCGTCGACATCTACATCCCCAAGAACTACATCACTGACGAAAACCTGCGCATGACCTTCTACAAGAAGATCGCCTCCGCGCAGACCGATCAGCGACTGGAAGACATCCGCAACGAGCTCCGCGACCGTTTCGGCGCGCTCCCGCCGAACATCGAGAACCTGCTCCACTTCGTGAAAGTGAAACGGATGGCGCAACAGCTCGGCGTCATCTCGATCGTGCGCGAAGGCGCGCGCGGCGTCGTGAAACTGACGCCCGCCGCGAAAGTCGATCCAACCAAACTCCTCGGACTGATCGAGCAGAACAACCAGGTGAAGTTCTCACCGAACGGCGTGCTCTCGTTCCCGCTGAAGGAACACGGACCAGCGGTGATCGACGCGATCGAGGAGTTGTTGAAGACGATTGCAGCCTGACGCCCCATGTCATCCCGAGCGTAGCGAGGGATCCGGGTGGGCGGCGTACGGCAGCGCGCGCCACCGCCCGGGTCCCTCGCTACGCTCGGGATGACCTAATGGATGTAGCCCAATGACCGCAATCGCTTCTCCGCCTCGGAGCTCGTTTGCTCGCGTTCGTCCGGCGTCGTCTGTACCTTCTTCGGCACGACCGCCGTCACGCGGTATACCGGCGTTCGATCGCCGAGCTCCGCGATGAGCGAGCGGCCGATGTTCGTCGGAAGTGTCAGCCGCGTAATCGCCTGCCAGTCGACGCCGACGATGTCGTAGATCGTCGGCGCAATCGCAGCAACCGTCACCGGAGTCTTCACCTTCTTCGGCGTGTAGCCGAACGAATGCGGAAAGACGACCAGCAGCGGAACGTGAAGTGTCGATTCGCGTTCGCCAAGATTGCCGAATGAGTGCGACATCAGGTGATCCTCGCCGAGCGCTTCACCGTGATCGGCGGTAATGATCACAACCGTCGTATCGAGGACACCGCGATCCTTGAGCACCTTGAAAACACCCTCGAGGAAGTGGTCGAGGTCGCGTACGTCGTACCTGTAACGATTGCGATAGATCGCGATCTCATCGGCGTTCAGATCGAACGTCGTGCTCCAGATGCGGCCCCAGGTCTTCTTCAGCGTGTCGGTGACGACCTCGCGCCGCTCGGGATCGGCGATCTTCGACGGATCCTGTAACTCGGGATTCCAGATCCCTTTCCGGTTGCGGAGATCGGATTCAAAACCGGTGTGATTCCAGCGACGCTCTTCCTTCGCGGGGTTGTACGAACGCGGATCGGGCAGGTAGGGATCGTGCGCGTCGATGACATTGAGGAACGCGAAGAACGGACGCTTTCCCGGCTTCACTTCGCGATCGAACTTCTCGAGAACGTTTTCCCACGGAGTGGAAACCATGACGCGATTGAAATCGTCTTTCGCCGCGCCGTAATGATCGAGCAACGCGTCGGCCTTTTTGAGCGCCGCGTCCTTCGCGGCCCCGTCGAGCGCGGCGAACTCGTCGTAGAGACACGAATACTGATCGAACGCGTTCAGGTAGATGTTCGTCTTCAGCGAAAGATTGCCATTCGCGGCGATGCCGAACGTGCGATAGCCGAGCTTCCCGAGCTGCCAGGGAACCGACGTCTCTTTCGTGTCGAGCGGAGCCGCGCCCCATCCGCCGTAGAAGCCGGTCATCATCGAGAAATGCGCGGGCGGCGTCGAGTCGAACGTCGTGTACGCGTTCTCGAACGTCGTTCCTTCCTTCGCGAGTTTCGCGAGGAACGGCATCGGATTCGAGCCGCCGAGCGGTGTGGCGTCGGCGCGCACCGTGTCGAGTGTGATGAGAACGATGTTCGGCCGCGATGGCGGAACGAGCTCGGTCCGGACGACGGTCGGCGACGCGGGAGCCGGAGTTTCCTTCAGCGCGACCAGCTCCGCCTGCGCGCGACGCGAGAGCGGCGGCGCGGACTGCACGGCCGGGACGACGGTTTCTCGTCCGCAGGAGAAGACAATTAGCGGGAGGGCGGCGGTAATGAGGGAACGGCGAACTACATTGGAAAACGTCACTTGAATCTGAACTCCCCTTCGCACCCGTACGACGATGTGACGAACGAACCGTCTGACCCGTTTACGCCCGAAAGCAGGAGAACGCTTAACGCGTCAGCGCCGATCATCCGCCGCGAAGCCGTTCGCCGACGCTGCGCGCCTCACGCACCGGCTCGCAGCCGGTATACTTGCCGCAGCCGCTGCATGCGCTTCCGCCTCCTCCTCGCACTCCTCGTCCTCGTCGTCGTCGCTGCCTGTCACCGCAAGCCTGCGATTCCGCCCGACGTCGTCGTTCGCCTCGGCGAACGGATGATCACGCTCGCCGATCTGAAACGTTACCTGGAACGCAACGCCGGAACCGAGCTCGCACAGCTGACACCTGAAGTTGCAAGCGCGCTCCTCGACCAGTACGTCGAAGAGGTCGTGCTCTCGGAATACGCGGCCACGCACGGCGTCGAAGTCCCCGCCGACAAAATCGCGACCGCGGTTCGAAACGACGCCGGCGCGACCGTCGTCGAGAAACGCGACGAGATGCGCCGGGAGAAACTCGTCACCGACATGTCGACCGACGTCCCGCAGCCGACCGACGACGACATCCGCTCTTACTACGAGCAGCATCCGGACGAATTCAAATCGCCGGAAGAAGTGCGCGTCCGGCAGATCCTCGTGCACGACGAAGAGCTCGCAAACGACATCGCGAAAAAACTGAAAGCCGGCGAGCCCTTCGAAAAACTCTCCAGCGAACATTCCGTCGCCGCAAACGCAAAGAAAGGCGGCGAGATCGGTTATCTCAGCCGCGGCGAGCTGCCGAAGATGTTCGAGGAAGAGATCTTCGCGCTCAAGCCGGGCGCGGTCAGCAACGTCATCCGCACCGACGGCGGCTTCCACATCTTCAAGGTCGACGAGCGCCGCGCCGCCGGGACGATCGACCTCCAGACCGCCGAGCCGGTCATCCGCGAACGGCTGAAAGAAGAGTCGGTCCGCCAGAAAATGTCGCAGCTCGTGGCGAAGAGCCGCGGCGAGATGCAGATCGCCGTCCTCACCAAACGGCTGCCGTTCCGCTATTCGGGGACGCTGCCGAAGTCCGACAACGAATAAAGTCCGGCGGAACTTGTTGAGGTTCCGGTACGTCAGAACGAGCACGCAATTATGAAAAAACTATTCATCCTCACGATCCTCAGCCTCTCGGCAGCGTCGCTTTCCGCGGCTCAGCTCGTCGAGGCGATCGTCGTCCGCGTCGGCGACCGCATCATTACCCGCAGCCAGTACGACAAGCGTCTGCGCGACGGCATGACCGAGATCGAACAGACCGTCGCGCCCGCGCAGCAGGCCGCGAAGCGCGAAGAACTGCGCAAGTCTCTCCTGAACGATCTGATTAGCGAGCTGCTCATCAAAGACCGCGCTGACCGACTCGGCATCTCGGTTTCGCCCGACGAAATCAAAGACGGCATCGTTCGCCTCAAGCAGCAGTACAACATCAGCACCGACGCGGCGTTCGAAGACTCGCTGAAGAAGTCCGGCATGACGCGCGCCGATATGGAAGCGCGCCTCCGCGACACGCTCCTGACGAACAAAGTCTTCGGCCGCGAGCTCCGCAACCGCGACGAGATGACCGACAAAGAGCTCCGCGAGCGCTACGACCGCGAGAAAGAGCGTTACCGTCTTCCCGAGCGCGCACGCCTCCGCGAGATCATCGTGATCCGTCCCGATGATCTGTCGGCCGTCGAGAAAGCACGTCAGCGCGCCGACGAGATCGCGAGCCAGGTCCGCGCCACCGGCGCCGACTTCGCGAAGATCGCCACCACGACCTCTGAAGTTTCGACCAAAGACAAAGGCGGAGACCTCGGCGAAGTCGCACGCGGCGAGCTCCTCCCCGATCTCGACAAAGCCGTCTTCAGCAGCACAAGCGGCGCCGTGCTCGGCCCGATCGCGACGAAGTCCGGCTGGCACATCCTGAAAGTTGAACAGCGTCTCCCGTCCGAGCTCCCGGCGTTCGAGTCGGTCAAAGACCGACTCAAACACGACGCCAGCGAAGAGACGTTCCAGCGCGATTACAAGGCGTACATCGATCGCCTGCGCGCCGAAGCATTCATCCAGATCAACGAGCAGAACGTTCCGACGAGCTGAATCGGGCAAGTCGGCCGGCAGAATCGGTGGCGGGGCGAAGGCTCTGCCACCTGCGCAGCCGGCCGTGCCGGTCTACTCTTCGTAGCGCGATTGGCCGGTTTTCCCTCCCTCGGAATCGCTCTGCACCTCCCAACCAGTAGAGTTTGTCGCTCCTCGAAACTGCCGGACGTAACCTCGTCGGCATGAGCACGCTCACCGAAGCAATCGAAGCAATCCGCCGCAACCGACCGCGCCGTGTCGTCGTCTTCACCGGCGCCGGCGTCTCCGCCGAAAGCGGCATCCCGACATTTCGCGGCGCCGGCGGTTTGTGGCGCGACTTCCGCGCGGAAGACCTCGCGACACCCGACGCATTCGCGCGCGATCCGCTGCTCGTCTGGCAGTGGTACGAGTGGCGCCGCACGCTGATCCGCGACGCGCAGCCGAACGCCGCGCATGGCGCCGTCGCGCGTCTGCCCGATGCCGTCGTCATCACGCAGAACGTCGATGGACTGCACACACGCGGCGGCGCAGGCGACGTGATCGAGTTGCACGGCAGCATCGTTCGTGTTCGATGCGTGCGATGCGGCCGCGAACGGGAAGCGCCCGACGCGTTCGAGTCGCTGCCGCCACGCTGCGAATGCGGCGCGATGCTCCGACCGGGCGTCGTCTGGTTCGGCGAGATGCTGCCGCCGTATGCGCTCGAGCGCGCCGCGGAAGAGATTCGCAATGCCGATCTGCTGCTCGTCATCGGCACGTCCGGCGTCGTCCAGCCGGCCGCCGGTCTCGTCTCGCTGCATCGCGGTCTGTCGATCGAGATCAATCCCGAAGCGAGCGCACTCAGCTCCGCCTGCACGCTCGCGATTCCGGCGACCGCGGCCGAAGCGACGCCGCCGATCGTCGATGCAATTCTGGAGGTGAGCAATGCGTGAGCTGATCTGCGATCTGCCGGTCGACGAACGTCCGCGCGAACGGCTGCTCCGTCACGGCGCCGACACGCTCTCCGATGCGGAGCTCATCGCCATCCTCCTCGGCTCCGGCGTTCCGGGACGCAACGCCATCCAGGTCGCGCGCGAGCTCGTCGCCGGCGACTTCCACGGACTCGCCACGCGTGAACCGACACAGCTCGCGTCGGTCAGCGGCGTCGGCGACGCGAAGGCCGCACGCGTCGTGGCCGCGTTCGAAGTCGCGCGCCGCTTCGCGAACCCGCGGCGCGAACCGGAACAGCCGGTCGTCAGCATCATGGCTTTCGGCAGCCAGCTCGTCACCCGCTGCGCGCACTACCGTCAGGAACGGCTCGGCGCCGCGTTTCTCGACTCACGCGGACGGCTCATTCGCGAGCGCGAGATCTTCGTCGGCAGCATCACCAGCTGCGTCGTTTCCAAACGCGAAGTGATCACGATGGCGATCGAAGAACGAGCGGTGAAAGTGATCGTCTTTCACAACCATCCGAGCGGCGACTCGCGCCCGTCCGCCGAAGACATTCAGTTCACGAAACATCTCAACAGCGCATTCGACGCCATCGAGGTCGAGCTCGTCGATCACCTCGTCATCGGCCGCAACGGATTCGAATCGATGTTCGAGAAACGGATGTACTGATGTGCTCGGTGCGTTCGCACCGTCGTGAACCGGGTCGGCCGCGTCAACGAAGTGCTGGCGCAAACACCTTCGGCGAAAGCGCTCGGCGCGAAATGGAATCCGCAAAATCCCATCTGGGACAAAGCATTCGACGAGATGCTGACCGCCGTCATGAACCGGTTCGACGAACTGCACGACGCTCCGGAGGCCTATATCAGCGGCTCGACATGCCGTTCCAGTCGAACCTCACGGAAGCCGAGGCAGGCGAGGTCCTCGCGCTGAATGCCGCGGAACGAAAACAGCTCGACGATTACGCGGACACGCTGACGCTTGCCATCAACCTGATGTCACATCGACAAGACCTGAACGTCGGTTCACCCGACTACGAAGCAGGTCTGGCGCGGCTCACAAAGATGGCGAAGCTGCCGCCGATCAAAGACGTCCCGAAGCTGCAGCTGGCGGCGAAGATCGTCGACGACTATCGGCACGCGCGTTCAGGTCGAGCTCTATTTCTTCGATCACCGCGAAGCGATGACGAAGATCGCGAGCAAAGCAGCTCGCGCGGCGGCAGCGAAGTGACCGTCATCCGGCCGCGACCGCCGCCAGCTTGCGCGCGGCCGCGGCGCGTTCCGGATAGACCGGCGTCAGCCAGCCGTAGCGATCGGGAACTTCGCCGCCGATGTACGCGAAGTATTCGCGCTGGATGTGCTCGGTGATCGGACCGCGGCGACCATTGCCGACCGTGACGCGGTCGATGGTGCGAACCGGCGTGACTTCCGCCGCCGTGCCGGTGAAGAAAACCTCGTCGACGATGTAGAGCATCTCGCGTGGAATGAGCGTCTCGATGACTTCGTAGCCGAGGTCGCGAGCGATGCGAATGATCGAGTCGCGCGTAATGCCGGCGAGGACGGATGCGCCGAGCGGCGGCGTATAGATCTTCCCGTCGCGCACGAGGAAGATGTTCTCGCCCGAGCCTTCGCTCACGTAGCCGTTGACGTCGAGCGCGATCCCTTCCGCGTAGCCGTCAGCTGCCGCTTCCATGCGAATGAGAATCGAGTTCATGTAGTTCGCGGTCGCTTTGGCGAGTGCGGGGAAAGTGTTCGGCGCCATCCGGTTCCATGACGAGACGCGCACGTCGACGCCGTGCTCGATCGCTTCGACGCCGAGGTACTTGCCCCACTGCCAGGCCGCGATCGTGACGTCGACCGGACAGGAACCGGGATAGACGCCGAGGGAGTGAAAGCCGCGGTAGACCAGCGGACGGAGATAGCAGTCTTCGAACTCATTCGCGGCGACGATTTCGACGCACGCGGCCTTGAACTCGTCCTGCGTGAACGGCACGTCCATCCGATAGATGCGGCACGAATCGTAGAGCCTGCGAATGTGCTCGTTGAGCCGGAAGATCGCCGGGCCCTGGTTCTTCGTGACGTAACAGCGGATGCCCTCGAACAGGCCCGAGCCGTAATGAATCGCATGCGTCAGCACATGCACTTTGGCGTCGGCGAAGTCGACGAACTGTCCGTTCATCCAAATCTTTTTGATTTCTTCGAACGGCATTGACGCCTCCTGAGTGCGTGCAGACCACGGCCCGTCATCCGGGACCGGAATTGCGCGGAGTATAGGTGCCGCTGTTTTGGCAAGTCAATGCTATAAACCTGCCACGAAAACGCGCCCGCCGATGCCTTCTTCCTTCGCCAGCAAAACCGTTGTCATTACCGGTGCATCAAGCGGAATCGGCCGCGCGGCGGCGCTCGAATTCGCCCGGCGCGGCGCCGACGTCGTTATCGCTGCCCGTCGCGCCGATCAGCTCGAGTCCGTCGCCGCCGAATGCCGCGCTCTCGGCGCTCGCTGCAGCATCGTCGTCACCGACGTCACGAAACGCGAAGACTGTCTTCGCCTCATCGAAAGCGCGCCGCAGCTCGACGTCCTCGTGAACAACGCCGGCTTTGCGGTCTTCGACGCCATCGAATCGGCGAAGCCGGACGAGCTCGAATCGATGATGCAGACGAACTTCTTCGGCACGGTCTGGTGCTCGCAGGCAGCGCTTCCGCGAATGCTCGCGCGCGGCAGCGGCACGATCGTGAACGTCGCGTCGATCGCGGGAATCATGGGCTACGCGCGGATGGGCGGCTACTGCGCAACGAAGTTCGCGATCATCGGCTTCACCGAAGCGTTGCGAGACGAGGTGATCGGCCGAGGTGTGAAGGTGGCGATGGTCTGCCCCGGCACGACCGAGACCGAGTTCTTCGTGAAGGCGGAGCGTCACAGGATGCCGGGCGCGTCACGGCTAATTCCCGCCGTAAAGCCGGAGAAGATCGCGCGCGCGATCGCCGACGCGGCAGCGGACGGCCGCTACCGCCGCATCCTGCCGCTCGGCGCCGCGGCGTACATGCGATTCAAGGAACTTTTTCCGCGCGTCGCGCATCTGTTCATGCGCCGCGTGTCGGCGTGGCTGGAGTGATGATGTTTCAACCGCGGCGCGCACCGGCTACCTGGACGATCCTGATCGGCATCACGATCGTCTTCGCCATCGAGTACATGACCGGCGCTGTGCCGCGCGGATTCGGCCTCGAATCGTCGATCCTCGCGACGATTCGCCTCGCGAACATGGGAGCGATCGTGCCGAACATGCTCGCCGACGGCGACTATCGCCGGCTCGTCGTCGCGATGTTCCTGCACGGCAACATCCTCCACTGGCTGACGAACTCGATCGCGCTCCTGCAACTCGGCGCGCTCTACGAAGCGCTGTTCGGCTCCGCTCGTTTCCTCGGCATCTACTTCGCCACAGGCATCTGCGCATCGCTGGCCAGCGCGTACTTTCAGCAATCACTTTCCGTCGGTGCGAGCGGCGCGATCTTCGGCATCCTCGGCGCGTTTATTTTTTCGGTCCTGCGCTCGCCGCAGTATCGCCATCAACCCTGGACGAAAAGCCTCGTCCGCCAGTTAGTTTTCTGGATGGCCGTGAATCTCATCATCGGCTACTCGTTCCCATTCATCGATAACGTCGCACACATCGGCGGCATGGTTTCCGGGCTCCTGCTCGGCTTCCTCCCCCATCGAGTCCCGCCTCCGCCACCGGCAAACGCGATCGTCAACGTCTGAGTAAGTGTGGGGGCGGCCGCTTCGGCCGCCCGAAAGCTACCGGCGAAAAATCAACCGCACGTCCTGCCCACCAAACAGCCGCTCGTTCAGCGCGTCGACGACGCGCCGCAGCGACGGCGAATCATCATCGCTCACCGGCAAACGGTTTCCCTCCGGGAACGGATGAACGGCGCGCAGCTCTTCGACTGAGAAGCCCTGCTCTCGCGCAAGCAGCGTGAGCGCGGCCGGATGGCGTGGCGCAAGATGCGTCGGGTCGCGCCAGAACGTCGAGCCGGTCACCGCCAGCGACTCCGCGTTCGGCGTCTCGATCATCAGCAGACCGCCCGGAGCGAGTACGCGCGCCGCCTGCGCGAAAAACGCGAACAGCAGCTCGACCGGCAAATGCTCGACGACATGCATCGCCGCAATGCTGCCGATCGTCCCGTCGACGATTCCATTGAAGCACTCCGGCACACCGGCCACGATCGCATCAAGGCCGCGCGCGCGAAGATCGGCGACCGAGCGCTCATTCGTATCGAAGCCGCGAGCCCTGATCCCCGCGTCGCGCGCCGCTTCGAGCAGTTCGCCGCGGCCGCAGCCAACGTCGAGCAGCGGCTCGTGTCCGCGCGCCTGGTCAACATATGGACGAATCGCTTCGTGCACCTCCGCTTCACTGCCGCGCATCCCGTCTTCGAGCCGGCGGTAGAGAAAGTCGGATGACGTCGTCGATGTTGTCGTCGATATCGTCGCGGAAACGATCGGATTCGTGACATCGCGCACGCGCACCGCGACCGTCTCGATCTTCTGATCGAGCGCCGCGATCAACGCGTCGTTCCGCTTCGCCGTGATCGGAATCAGCTCGCGAATGCGCGCGAGATCGGCCGCCAGCGCTTCGTCCGCGCGACGAACATCGGCCTGCACGGCAGCGATGTCCGCTTTCAAACCGGTACGCAGCGTATCGAGCTCGCCGCGCAGCTCGCGCACCAGATCGAGCAACACGAGGTTGAAGTCACGCTGACGATCGAGCTCGGGACGAACGAGCTTGCGAACGAACGCCGAAAGCGCGCCGCGCAGGCCGCCGCGATCGCGATAGCGACGGTCCGCCTGCCAGACTTCGCGCCAGCCGTCCGCGCCGTCCGGCGGAGAATCGATGAATCGCTCGTCGCTCATGCGGCCGTGAGCATACAAAAAAACGCGCCGCCCAAACCGCGGGCGGCGCGTTGCGATGCAATGCGAGCGTAATTACTCGGCGGCTGCAGCGTCCGCATCGGCGGCCGGAGCCACCTCTGCAGGCGCGGGAGCCGGCGTCGGCGCCGGCGCCGGTGTCGCCACCGACTCGACGCCGATCGGCAGCACTTCCACCTGGATGTGCGCCGTCACGTCCTTGTGCAAACGGACGTCGATCTCATGGAGACCGGTGGTCTTGATCGGATGCGCGAGCTCGATGCGGCGCTTGTCGACATCGACGCCTTTCGCGAGCAGCGCGTCGGCGATGTCGTTCGCGGTCACGGAGCCGAAAAGGTTGCCGTGGTCGCCGGTGCGTTTGTTGATGACGATCTTCATCCCCTTCACGCTGTCGGCGGCCTTCTGGGCAACGGTGCGCTCCTGCTGCGCGAGCACGTCCCACTTCTTGCGCTCCTGCTCCACCGACTTGAGGTTGCCGGCGGTCGCTTCGCGCGCCAATTTTTTCGGAATGAGGAAGTTCCGCGCGTAGCCGTCTTTGACCGTGACGACGTCGCCGCGCGAGCCCAATCCTCGGATCTCGTCAATCAGAATGACTTTCATCGGAGTGATCCTTTCGATTGAAGTGTCGGAAATCAAAAAATGAATCGAACAGCCCCGCAACCGTCAGCAGCAATGGCGACAACCCCGTGAATGCGAGAATCGCCAGCGTGCCGTACGCGAACAGAACGCCGATGAAGCCGGCGCCGATCGCGGCGAGCAGCGCACGGAAGATCGCCAGCCCCTGCATGAAGTAGAGGAAGACGACGACCGCCAGCACGTTCGCGCCGACCTTCTGCACCATCCCGTGCGCGAGCGGCGATAAGCCCGCCGCGACGAACGCGACGGCCAGCCACTCAGGCAGCGAGAAGTTGCGGAAGAGGTACGGCGCGGACTCCGGCAGCGTGCGCGTCTCGACGAACTGCCGCCACGCCACGACCCGTCCCACCATCACCAGACTGAGGACGAAAACAATCACGATGTCCATCAGCAGAAATGCGGGGAGACAGAAGAGCGCGACGGACGCGAGCGTCTTTGCGAACACAGCCGCCGAACCGGTCGACGGCATCTTCGGGTTGTTCGTCAGCATCGCTTTCGCCATCTCGGCCGCCTGCACTGCATGCAGCGCGTACGGCGAGAAATGTGCGAAGAGCTGCATGACGATCTCGGTCAGCGCGAGGCCGCCGACGCTCGCGATGAGCGCGGCGACGAGCACGCGGCCGAACGAGTCGCGTCGCTCGACCATCGGCAATACCAGCAGCGCCGGCACCGCAACGGCGACGACGAGCGCCATGAAGTAGGCGTAAGCCATATTCACGTCGGCGGCCGTGGAGCCTTGTGGTGCCTGCAGCATGAGCATGCCGGCGATCGGGACGGCCAGAGCGAGCGCAATCCATGCCGCGCGCCGCCCGTTGCGGAGTCCGCAATGGATGAGCGCTGCCGGCACGAACACGAACATCGGTGGCAGGAACAGCAGCGCCGTCAAAGCCGCATATGCGGCGACGCTGCGGATCGTGCGACCAGCCGGTTTCCCGGCCGGCATCAGCACCGGCTCGCTCTGAAGGGACGATTCGATCATTTCGTCGTTAGTCGGTCGCGAACGGAATCAGCGCCGCGGTACGCGCGCGCTTGATGGCGTTCTGGAGTTTGCGCTGGTGCAGTGCGCAGGTACCGGAAATGCGGCGCGGAAGAATCTTCCCGCGCTCCGGGATGAACTGCTGCAGCATCTTCACGTCTTTGTAGTCGATGTACTCGAGCTTCTCGACGCAGAACTTGCAAACGCGCTTCCGGCGGTAGAAGAACTTCTTCTTTCCGCCCTGCGGGCCACCCTGCCCGCCGCCCGGGCCACCGCCCGGAGAGCTTCTTCTCGGTCCACCCATCGTAGCCATGTTCGATCTCCTTCCTTACTCGGCGGCAGGCGTTTCCACGCCCGCACCCTCGTCGACTGCCGGGGCCGCGGGAGCGGCTTCCGGAGCGGCCATCGGCGCAGCAGGAGCTGACGCGGACGACACAGACGCACCCATCGACGGCGACGGCGATGAAGTGCCGAAACCGGGCGCGGCCGGACGGACGCGTTCCTTCTTCGGGTTCTTCTTAGCCAGCTTGTCCGCCCGCTTGTGGTCCTCATCCGTGCGCACGATCATGTGGCGCAGGATGCGGTCGGAGTTCTTCATCCGGCGATCGAGCTCGGACAGCGAGCTGTCGCTCTCGAAGACGAAGAGGTGGTAGTGACCTTCGTTGAACTTGTGGATGGGGTAAGCGAGACGACGACGGCCCCACGCTTCTTCATTTTTGAGCGTGGCTCCGGTCTTTGCAGCGACGCCTTTGAAATCCGTAATCAGCGTCGTTGCTTCCTCCTCCGCGACTTGCGGAGAAAGGATGAACAGGACTTCATAAGTCCTCATAGATCCTCCTTCTGGCCTGAACGGGACCCCGCACAAGCGGTGGTCCAAGGGGGGCGCAGATTGTCAAAAGAATGGTCCCGGCACCAGAGCCGGGCGCGCGAGTATAGGGGAAGGTGGACGGAGAGGCAAATTATTTCGAGGGACGAACAGGCATGGCGGCGCGCTTGCGGGTCGAACGCGCCTTGTCGTGCTTCAGGCGGCCTGTGCGACGAGGGTACAGCAATCGATCGCGAACCACTCTGATCACTTTCCGATGACCCCGTCGTCAGGTCTTAACGGTCCGACCGACCTCTGCGTCTCTATGAATGACCATGAGAGGGCGCTTGAGAGCGGTCTTGACTGCACGTGGGTGCGGCGTCGCGCCGAAAGGTTGCCTGTCAGGCGAGAGCGGACCTCGTGTGGGTATGTCGATTCCGAGATGAGCAACGCTGGTCTCATCGGATCGCCGGGCAGACATCTGCGTGAAACAACACTCGGACACCATATCCAATTGTTCAACGCGGCGTCACATGCTTAGAAAGGATCCGCAGAACCTCACGATCGCGTCCGGTCGCATCCACGTCGTCACCCGCCCTCAGATTCTCTCGAGCAAGACGCTCCGCATCGCGATATGCGCCTCGCGCGGTTTCGTAATCTCGCATCACCTCGGAGACTCGGCCCTTTGCCAACATCAAGACAGCCGATCTTGGAAAGAGAGCAAGGCCCTTTTCGACCGAGCGGAGCGCCGCTTGACGATATGAGGGCTCTCCCCCCTCGCGAAAGCACAGCGCGTTCGCGTCGGCCAGGATCACAAACCAGTCGACTGACCGTCGCGCTGCTTCAGATCGTGACTCGAGGAATGCAACGACCTTCGTACAATCACCGGATTGAAGCAACATCACGGCACGATCATGCCAATCATTGTCCGTCACATCGCTATCTGATCCCGCGTCGCTCCGCCTTTCCTGAGGCTGCGCTAATTGCTCCAAGTTCTTAAGAACATCGCGATCCTCATATGATCGCTCGCCGCTTTGATCGGACGCAATATTGGCGAGCGCCACAAGGCGTGCGTTATCGAAAAACCGCTTTGCTAATTGGGGTGCTCCCACTCCTTCGTCGCCGAAGCGATCGTAGAGCGCACCGTGGGCGAGCAATAGACGCGACGAACGTGGGAAGCGCAGCGTCCCCTGCCGCAATATCGCGTGCGCATTGTCGAGCGTGCCTTTTTCACGGGAGCGATTGAAACACTCGCCGTAGGCGTCTGCCAAGAGAATATACCAGAGAGGATTGGAATTGAGCTGCCGCTGCTGGGAAATCAAGTCGATCGCGTCATTACAACGTCCTGCAGCTAGCAGTCGCATCGTTGTATCCTGGAGCTTGCCGAGAGTCACTTCTTTCACTGGCAGCGGCGTATCGATGCCTTTGCACATAACAACAAGCAGCACAATCAGCGCCGCGCCATCGCGCCGAGCCTGCATGCTCAGTACCCCTCCTGTTCCGGCCGCTGACACGGATGCATTAAGCCGAAGATCATATAGCCCTGAGTCCACGCCTGCTGTGAACGTCTTGAGGCCACGTCGCTCCCCCACTCCTCGTACCAGTCGACATACGTCGCCGGCGTGCAATCTTCGGAGCAATAAGGTCCGCAATCACATTGCGTGACAACCCGCACTTTGCGTCTCCAGAAATCCGTCAAGAGAAACCATCGATGCCAACGACACTTCTCAGTCACAACAGGCCAACCGACCCCGCCACTCGCCTGCGGCGCCCGACTGGCGGATGGTGCTTGCGGCGCTATCGGCCCTGGCAAACCCGTATCTGGACCCAAGGCTTCTGCGCCACCCGACTGCCAAGCGGTCGACGTTCTGGTTGTTTTATATACATTCTTGATGCCCGGGTAAATGTGATCGACACACTTCAAGCCATATGGATCGGTAAATGCCACAGCTGAATTACCCGCATAAGTATAAAGCGCTCCGCCTATTACGTGAATAAACTCCTGCAATGAGTCTTCACTGAGGAACCGCCCGGTATCCGCGTTGTAGACGCGAGAGCGATAGTGCCAGAGAGTTCCGCCACTGAGTGGCATGCGTTCGCGGCCCGTATAACCGAAGAGCTCGCTACCGGACGTTTCGCCCCACGGCTGATAAGCGTACTGCGCCGCGATACCTCCGGAGGAGTTCACCACGCCAACAATCGAACCGAGGCCGTCCGCGAGATAGTACTTGGCCACCTGCCCGGAGCCGCCACTAACGGCGAGAGGTTCATCCATACCCGGTCCAAACAAATAGTCATTCGAGATACCGGCCGCCGCTATGCGTTCTCCGACCACATTCACACCAGCATACACAAAAACAGTCGGAGTCGAGAGCGACATCGCAACACGCCGACCTAAACCGTCGTATGCCGTGCCGGAGGAAACAAAGCGATTCATCGCGTCCCACGTGTATAGATTTTGCGCCGTCGATGTGCCCGTCTGATTGCCGTTGGCATCGTACAGGAGATCTGAACCAGTTCCGTGATACTTCAGACGCTGTCCGTTGTTGGGGTTCGTTCCATTCTTGTAATACAGATAGTCAGTGTATAGGCCACTCGAAAAACTCCGCTTCGTGCGATTACCGATCGCATCATACTGCCATTGCTCCGACGTACCTGAAGGATAATCTGCCCCAATCAGCTGGTAATTGCCATCGTAATGATACTTCGTGATGCCTGCCAGCGTTGCCGCGCCACTAACGGCGACGCTGGTCCGCTGTCCAATCATCGTCGCGTTATTCGCCGACCAGTTCCAGTCGTATTCATATGCAAATGTTGCCAAGTTACCTGCCGTAACGTGTTCGTTGGCGAGGTTCGTCAGACGACCGATTAGATCGTACGTGTATGAACGTACGACGCCCGCCGCAAACGTAACCGTCGTGTACTGATCCCGTTTGTTATACGCAAACACGAACGTGCCAGCGGCGGACCAGTCAATCTGAGCGAGCCGACCGGAAGTGTCGTAAGACAGGTTAGCCGTCGGCGCGTAACCCGATCCAGACGATGGCCCCACGGTATAGCTTTGTGGCCGAGGATTTGCGTCATCCTCGTAAGTGTAGGTCAGCCTGCCGCGATTGCCCTGAGTCTCCGTGAGCAGCCTGTACCTCGTGTCGTAGGCATAAGTGAGCGATTGTGCAGGCGTCACAGTCGTATCCAACACCGTCATTAGCTTCTGTCCAGTGTAACTATACGTGATGCCGCCACCAGTGGAAAACGTCTCACCTGTCGAGCGTCCCAGTATGTCGTAGATATACCCCGTGGTGACACTACGGCGGTCCGTGCGGCTCAACGGCTCTCCGGAACTATGAGTAGAGTATGTCTCAAACGCGCCATCGGGGAACGTAGTCCTTGACAATTGACCGAAGACGTCATAGGAGAATGAAGTGACATTGCCGTTCGCGTCCGTGATGTCTTTCAAAAGATTGTCTTCGTAGCGATATGTTGTCACATGCTCGAGAGCATCAACACTCCTGACCAGATGCCCAAGCTCGTCGTACCCCATTTTAGTGACATTTCCGTTGGCGTCCGTCTGAAATGTAAATGTGAGTCCCGTGGTCGAGTCGAAGTGGTCGTAAGTCAACGAAACGATCGCCGTGAACGGGGTGTTCGCGCTCGGCTTCGGGGCAGTGACGCTCTCGATTCGATCCACCGCGTCGTAAGTGTACGTGGTAGTGGCAGCCATCACGTCCGTTGACGTCAGGGTCCTCCCCAAACTATCGAATGTAGATGACGACACCGCGCCATCTGAGGCCCGAGTAGTGGTCAATAGATCGCCCGCGGCGTTGTAGGCATAGTTAAACTGCTGATCGCCGGCCGCATGCATCGTCATTCGACCCTTGCTATCGTACTGGAACTGCTCGACGATCTCGATGGTCGTACCGTCGCCCTGACGCTGCTTAACAAATCTAAGCGCGCCGGGCGCGGGATCCGTGGCTCCATAATAGGTAAACAACGTGCCGGGCCAATCATTAGGCAAGAACGTGTCGCTCGTCACAGTAATCGAAGCGACTTTGTTCGGCCAAGTGGCGTCGTATGTCAGAGTACTTCTTACATAGTTCGAAAGAGGCCCACCGCGAGTAACGGTAAGAACTCTGCCGCCCGTGTCGTAGGTATAAGCGACCGGTGCAAAGGCATCTGCGGTCGTGACGACTCGGCCCTCCGCGTCATACTGCGAAACATCGTTCGAGATGAGCCAGTTCGCGCCGTTATAGTGATACGTCGTAGCGTGCGGGCCGCGAAGAGCGGTCTTTATAGTCCGGGGCGGGGTAGCGTCAGGCGCGTAGTCATACGTAAACTTCGCCCCCCGAGCCGTTGAATCGGAGTAATCGCCGTCGGTGTAACTGGCAAGACGATCGTTGGAATCCCAGCCGAGAGCCGTGATGGTTCGGTTCCATGGATCGCGAACTGATTCCAGCAGCGGTGCAAACCGGCGTGGAGCAGTGTACTGCAGGGTGGATGTTCGTGCCGCAGGATCAGTGACACCGACCAGCGTACCGTTGGCGGCGTAACTGTATTCAACCGTGCGACCGGTGTTGTCGGTCACCGTTGCAATCCGGCCGCTTGCACCCCATGTTATGTCAAGTCGCCGTGTAGAGCCTGACAGATCGGCAACAGAAAGCAACGCTCCATTTCCGTTGTACGCGTACTTCAATGCATTACCGAAATCATCCGTCATCGTGTCGAGCGTACCATCAGCATTGAAATGCATTACGCTGCGCGAGTACTGCAGGGTCAGATCCCAGGTTCCGTTGCCGTTAAGGGTGAGTTGATCCCTGCGACCGAGTGGAGTTATGTAGGATCCATTCGACGCTAGGAATGGCAATAGCTTGCCATCTGGCATGAGTATTTCGATCTCATGCTGAAATATGGAAGGTGAATAGAGGTACACCGCGTCGAAAAGCCGTGGAAGCAGGGTGGACGACCAGCCGATGCCCAGCGGACCGTCTATAAACCGGTTACTCTCGTAGTGCCGGCCAACCGTAAGAGGAAAGCCGTTCGTGGGGATTTGCAGATCTGTGAAGTCGTTCGCGTACACACCTGTTGCTATGTAACACGGTGACTTTGTACAACTGTTACACTTCGGACGGCACACCGAAGGTGGCGCATCCGGCGCCGCCGGCGACGGCGTCGCTTTAGGTACGGTACAGTAAGTCGCAGCATCGACCTGGAGAGCGAAGATCATCGCTCCGACAAAGGCTCCGATTATCTGGTAGCGCATTCTTCTGTTCTCCGGCGCGTGGCGCCTAGTACTTGACCGTCATGAGCGGCCTTGCGGTCGCGGTGTTGCCGAAAGTGTCAGTGGCAACGATCACCACCTCGTACAATCCGGGCGCCACCAATTGGCCGCCGTCAGCCCGACCGTTCCATTGAACCGTCTGGCTGACTGCCGAGGATGCGGCAGTTACAAGCGATCGCAGCACTGTTCCCGACATCACACTGCGGAACTGCACCGAAAGCACAACTGAACGCCCCTGAAAAGTTTGGATCGGTATCGTGATGGTCAGTGGAGTACCGCCGGGATAGAAAATCGGTTTGTCGATGACGACGTTCGACAGTTGGGGCGCAGTGCCATACACGACGAGCACATTTGCAGGGAAGCTCGCAGTGCTTCGCAGAACAAGAACGCGCGGCATCGCAGCAACGAGCACGTTTTGCGTGCTCATCCCCCACCACGCCACTTCGTGCTCGCCCGCGGCCTCGAAGCCCGCGGAGATACAACCGCTGTCGCACTGGCCCGTGTCCTCTACGATGTTCGAAACCTTGACGACGACGTAATGCGGCAGGCCGCCGACGCAATTCGGCGGGTCATGAACGATATCTCCGACGCAGTAGTTGATCCGCAATGGCCTGTTGGCGTATGGGTCGAAAACGATCGACGGATCCGAGCACTCGACTCGCGCTCCGGCGTCGTTGCGACACTTTACGTATTGCTGCGCGACCGCGGCAAACGTACCGATGGCAATGTTCCCCTGATCCCACGTCACAGTGCCGATCGCGTCCGTGGCTGTCGCGGTGTATTTGTACGATCCGTCGGGCACGAGGACACCCTGATCGTTCGTGCCATTCCATGAATCCGAATACGTGCCCGAGACCCGCTGAGCGTTCACAAGCGTCCGGACAACCGTCCCGCTCAGCGTCGTGATTACCAGTGTCTGGGTTAGTGTGAATGGAACGATCGACGTGAAGACTGCGCTCTCGCCGCCAGCAGCGTTCAGCTGATGCGTAGCCAGCGAGGCCGAAAAATTCGCAATCACAGCGTCCACACTCGTCGACGTGGTGTTGCCGGCGAGGTCCGTCACCAGAAGCGTGAGCGTATAGGCGCCGTTCGCCAGCGGAACGCCGCTCGGAATGGTGTCCCAGTTCGCGAGCGTCGTTCCGGCGGCTGCGGCCGCAGAGCCTGAACCGAGCCCAATTCCCGGCTGACCGTTCTGCGATCGCGATACCGTCCAGGTCCCGAAGTGAGAATCGCTCGCAGAGCCCGTAATCGCAACGATGGAAGTTCCCGACTGGTGAACGTTGGAAAACTGCTGATTCGACGCTGGACTGCTGATCGTTGCAAGCGGTGCAGTAAGGTCGATGGTGGTAACGCCGGTCCAGAGAGGAGCCGCGATGCCATCAGCGTCGACAATCTCGATTGCATAATCGCCCTCGGGCTGGATTGAGCCAGCGGTGTTCCGGCCATCCCAGGCATATCCGACGTCGCCCATCCCGGACGCGCTCCGGACGATCGCGCCCACTGAATTCCGAACATTAACAATCCAGCGAAAGTCGGTCACGACCGAGTTCGGCAACCGGCTGACCACTCCACTCACGCTCGTCGTGTCGTTATGCCCGTCGGCATTTGGGCTGAAGTAACGATTGGTGATCGATGCGCCGATACCGATATCCAAAGGAAATGCCTGTACCCGTTGGCGGAGCTGTTCGATATGCGCGCGTTTCATCCGGACGGTATTGCCCAGAGCCGGATCTTCGAACGGTGGCGCCGGGCTGATTCCCATTGCGGCAACCGAAGCAATCCACGCATTCCGCAGATCCTGCACATTTGCCGCATACAGGGGCGTGTTGCCGCCGATCGTCGAGTACGTCCAGGACGGCGAGGAGGCTCCAGCGACGGAAGCGATGGCACTCAAAGCAGTCCTCAATTCCGTGATGTGGCCAGCCTTGAATCGAGTCGTGCTGACGACGAGCGGAGAATCGGTGAACGTAAATGTCGTCGCGAACGCCTTGTTGCTCGACGGTCCCAGAGCGTTTCCCGATATATCAGACGGCGTGACCTGATATACGTATGCGACATTCGCCGGCGGCGAGAACTCCGTAAACCCCAGCTGGTTTGTGATCGCTGGCCATCCCGCACCACCGGGCGTGCGGTTCACGCGGTAGTAGTTCGTGCCAGCGTACGTCCAGTTCAGGTTGATGTAGGAACCGGGCACGTACACCGCCCGCAGCGCAGGTGCAGTCTGTGAGAATGCTGACGCGACAACGCAGCAGAGGAACAGAACTGCTACTCCCGCGCGCTTCATCGAGACGCCTCCGCAGCCGCCGGGGCGGCAGTGATCTTAACGGTATTGGCGGCCACCGCGCCGTACGCGCTGCGCCAGTTAACCGTCACCAGGTGAACACCAGGGCGCAGGTTCCTGAGCGGAACAGCGACGCTCAATTTCGAACCAGACTCAGTCGTCCCGACGAGTTTCCCGTTCAGGAACGTGTAGATCACTCCGGGTTGCGCACGAAACACCTTCGCTGACGCACCGACGATCGCAAGATCCAGGTCGATGCGGTCATCAGACACTCGCCAGACACGCTCGCTTGCAGACCAGTGCGCATTTTTCGGAGTTAGTCGCAACGAAGGAGAGACATCGTCGAGCGTTTGCAATCCGGCATGGTGCTCATGCGTCGAGACGGGGAATGCAAACAACGAAGCGCCGGATCGTGAAAGGACCACATCGAGAAATGTTCGCTTCCGATTTCCAAACGTAATCACGGAGTTGGCGGGCAGGGGCGTTGTGGCGATTGCCGTAACGAAATCGGGAAGATCCGGGATGAAGATCGCGCCGCTCTCATCGCGCCCGTTCCAGTGTTCGGCAATGCTCCCGGCCCCGCGCGGTTCGCGATTGACGATGGTCTTCATAACCGGACCGTCCATCTCCTTTGTGCGCGCGTTTGGTGTTGCAGTACCGGCCTGTACATGCACTCGAGACGGCACCGCTAACTCGTACGAAAGCGTCCCTCCGTGGCGGTCGTAATACTTCGCCGTCACACTGGTCATCGGTTCAACGCGATTGGCAGGAAAGTACGAGTCCGATTCATGGCCGTTAGTCCAGTTGATCTTGAATGAATAAGCTTCGTCGGCGACAACAGATCCCGTGTTGTCTCGGCCATCCCACATGTATGACGCGGGACCGCCTCGCACTGACTGTTGATCGGCGAGTTTGCGCACGACATACCCATCTCGATCCAAAATGAGGATCGTGGCGCGGCCCGGACGCGCAAAACTGGCGCGGAGAGTCACCGTGTCGCCCGCTGTTGGATTCATGGAAGAGCGATCGACTGCAACCATCCGAATATCGCGCGGAACGTGGGTTGCCGCCGCGATTCCAAACAACGCAAAAAGACTCAAGGCCACTCGTCGCATACGCTCTCCTTTCCGCCTCGCGGAACCGGCGATGATGAGGCTTACTGGAGCGTGAGCAGAACGAGAATCTCGCCTGTGCCTTTCGCGAGAGGCTCAAGCGCTTTTCCGATGATCGTGCCCGGACGGTGTATTTTCAGACCGCCAAGATCGACCGGCTCTGAGCGCATGGCTCGCCCATCTCCGGTTGATGTAACAAGGAGATCGCCGACAGCGATCGCGCCATTCGTAGCGTCCACCATCACACGAACACGGCCGGTCGTCGCAATCAGCACGCGATTTTTGCCGCGCTCGCCGAGCGCAAGGCCGGGCTTCGTCGAAACAACTCCGGCGACAGTGAGGTCATACGCCTTGTTCGCCGGCATGACTTCGTTTGACTGCGCGATATTGAGGACGACAACCGTCCCTGGTTCCATCGCGCGAGTGGCGGGAACCCACTCAGCGACATCCTGATACTTCGCATTGATGTTCCCGGTGACGTTGATGTCTCCGTTGACGTCCAATCGCGCAGAAGGGACCGTCGTACCGATGCCAACATTACCGGAAGCATCGACGCGAAGTCGCTCATTCGCAGCGCCCACCCCGCCCGTAAACACGCGGACAACCGTGCTCGCTGCAGATGTGGCGATGCTCAATCCGCCGGCACCGGTGGCAATCAGCGCACCACCCGCCGGCTGACGCGCCCCCGCCGCAGTGTACGTAGAGCTGAGCGCCTCCAAAGTCATGGCGGCACCCCCGGCTTCTGCCGTCTGCGCGACATACCGCGCACCGGCCGCCGCAGTTGCACCATTGTTACGAATATATGCTGTCGTCAGCGTGTTTTGATCGCGTTGAATATGCAGAATATCCGCCGGGGAAGACGTACCGATACCGACATTCCCTGACGAGTTAATGCGAAGGCGTTCCGCGGTTCCATTGGTCGTACCGGTATGCAACGCGAGGCTGCTGTTGTAATTATTCGCCCCGACGATCCCGACGAGATCGCTGTTGTAGGTGTCGTAACCGATCCAAATCCCCTGCTGCCCGTTCGCCGGACCGAACGCTGCTGTCTCGTATAGTGTGCCACCGACACTGGCGCCGGCTTTTGCAACGAGAAAGGGAACGCCGTACGGCCACCACTCTCCGATGCTGGCGTTCCCGGACGATCTGACATTACCAAGGTTTGCATCGGTTCCGTTCAGCCATTGCGATTGGCCGGATGTGGTGAAAACGACGACGATTACCAAGGCAAGTCCGACCCGGGAAAGGAAACGATTCATCGCGAATCTCCTCGTTGGCGGCTGGTTGGTGAACGGAGGCGGGAACTCACATACGGTTTCATGACTTCTGTGCAGATGTCAATTCACCGCACTGATCTATACGCCAGGACGCTCAATGTCGTCCAGGGTCACCATCCAGCAACAATCGTGCTGAGCCCCGGCGCTGCGACCCTGGTGCGTGGCTGAAGGCGAGTGGAATTCGGTTCCAGACGCAAAACATCAACAGTGAACGAGTTCAGAGTCGCGCGGTCGATCATGCCATCATCAGAAGAGCGCGCAAATGCAAGCGATCGCGAACTACGTAGTGACATCGGAGCGAGCCAGAGCTTCTTCCTCTCGCAATCAGGAAGCCATACGTCGCGCAGGAGTTCGAGCATTCGAGGCAAGGAAGCAAGACTCCTCCGCGCCCGCCTCGTTCCGCAATCTCGTAGACTTGCCCGATGCCACGTCCGCGACTTGTCTTCCTCGGCGCCGGCGGTCCGTTCTCATGTCTTTGCCTCGAGCGCCTCATCGAAGTGGCCGATGTCGCGGCAGTCGTGATGCCGAAAGCACGAGGCCGCGGCCTGGGACGCGTCCTTCGAACTCTCCGTCAGCGATACGTGACGCGTGGGTTGCGCGCCATCGTCCGCCGTCATCGAATCCCGACTGTGATCTTTGGCGATGATCTGCGCCGCTTCAATGCCGACCTCCTCTGTACCGCGTCATTCCCACACATCGTTCCCTCGGACTTGCGCGCGGCGGCGCGACTCGGTGCGATCAATGTGCACTCGTCGCTGTTACCGCGGCATCGCGGACCGGATCCGATCTTCTGGACGTACTTTGACGACGATCGAGTCACCGGCGTGACGGTTCACTGGATGACCGATCGCGTCGACGACGGCGACGTGATCGTGCAGCGTCGCATCGATGTCGCGCGCGGTATTTCGGGACTCGATCTATACATGCAGCTGGCGAACGAAGCGGCTGAAGCAATGGCGAGTGCCGTCGCGGCAGTTGGCGATGGATCGGCCAAGCGAACGCCGCAGCCCGACGCCCCGGCAGATCCGCCGCCGTCGCAGATGACCTGGCGCATCGATTACGAAGAGTGGCCAGCCGAGCGTATCTGGCACTTTCTCCGCGGCTATTCGTTCCGCACCGGCGCGACGCTCGCGGATCGCGATGGGAACCTCCATCGAATCGGCATCGTGGAGCGGTACGAGTCGAAGACGCACGATCAGCGACCGGGCACATTCACGATCGACCGAGCAGCCCTCACGATCTACTGTCGCGATGGCGTTGTGATCGCGCGCGCGGCCAGGTGACCTCTGTTATTCATCGCGGTTCTTCGCGGTAGAATCACACATCTTCCAATCTGAAATGCGTGACCAGGTTTCAAACTCGACTACAGGCGCGATGCGCCTGCTGAACCGCCTGACCTTCGGGCCGCGGCCCGGCGACATCGGCCTCCTCCTCGATCGCGGCCCTTCCGAATTCCTCGAGCGGCAGTTCGCGCCGGAACCGGAACACGAAACACTTGCGCGAAAACTGCGCACGCTGCCCGCCATCGACTACACGACGTCCGAGTACGTCCTCCGACACCAGCTGGACAATCAATCTTCGGCGACCGTCGAGTGTCCGCTCGAACAGCTGCGCTCAGCGAAACTGTTGCGCGCGGTCGAATCGAAGAACCAGCTTCGCGAAGTGCTCGTGGACTTCTGGTACAACCACTTCAACGTCAACGCACGGGCATGGCGGCCGAGCGTTCCCGAGTACGAGCGCGAATCGATCCGGCCGTATGTCTTCGGTCGTTTCCGCGATCTGCTCACTGCTGTCGCGCAGTCGCCGGCGATGACGTTCGCGCTCGACACGTACATCAGCACCGCCAATCGAGTCGTCGGCGGAAAACTCGTACGCGGTCTCAATGAAAACTTCGGGCGAGAGTTGCTCGAGTTACACACCGTCGGCGTCTCGGCCGGATACACGCAGCACGACGTCACCGAGGCGTCGCGATGTTTCACCGGGTGGGACTTCGGCGGATGGCACGCACCGATCTATGGATTTCGTTTTGCGAGCGACCAGCACGATCGCGATTCCAAATCGATCTTCGGGTACAGCGTCAAATCGGGCGGGGGGCAGAACGACGGCGAGGAACTACTCGACTATCTCGCTGTTCACCCGGCGACTGCGCGCTTCATCTCGTGGCGGCTCGTGCAGCGTTTCGTCGCTGACGATCCGCCCGAGTCGCTCGTCGCGCGCTGCGCCACAACGTTCCTGAAGAGTGGCGGCGAAATCAGCCCGGTGCTGCGCACGATCTTCGACAGCGAGGAGTTCCGCGGCGCCACGCCGAAGCTGAAATCACCCTTTGAGTTTGTCGTCAGTTCCGTGCGTGCAGTCGATGGAGAGATCGTCGACGCCCGCCTCCTCGCCGAAGCGATCGGCAAGATGGGAATGCCGCTCTACGACTGCATTCCGCCGACCGGCTATTCGAATCGCGGGAGCGACTGGCTGAATGTCTCCGGCCAACTCCATCGATTCAACTTCGCAACGGCGCTCGCAGCGGGAAGCTTTCCCGGCGTCACGGTGCGCACGCAATCAGTGCCGCCCGCCGCCGTCGCGAAACGCTTTGCCGATGAAATACTCGGCGCTCCACTCAGACCATCGACCCTCACCGCCGTGTCGCGTGTCTCGGCCAACGGCGAGGTCCCGCCACAAACGAAAGCGCTGGCATTACTTCTCGCCAGCCCGGAGTTTCAGGTCCGATGACGACGACTCGCCGCGCATTCCTGACACAGGCTGGCATGATCGCCGTCGGCTTCGGCGCACTGCGTACGTCGCCGTTCCTGCTTCAGGCAGCGGAGATCGCCGCACCCGGCGACTCGATACTCGTCTTCGTCCTGCTTCGTGGCGGCGCGGACGGACTAAGCATCTGCGCGCCGTACGCCGATCCCGAATACTACAAAGCACGCCCCACGATCGCGCTGCCGAAACCGCGCGCAGCAGGCAGCGATTCGCTCATCGATCTGGACGGTTACTTCGGGCTCCATCCCGCATTTCGTCCGCTCGAATCGCTCTGGCGTTCCGGCAAGCTTGCGATCGTGCACGCCGCCGGCTCGCGCGACATGAGTCGTTCGCATTTCGATGCGCAGGAGTTTCTCGAAACCGGTACACCTGGATTTCGCGGCACACCAACCGGCTGGATGGATCGCTGCCTCACTCATCTCCCCGGATCGGGCCTGACGCAAGGCGTTGCGTTCGCGCCGATCGTTCCTCGCGCGTTTTTGGGCGCGGAACCGGTCTTCGTCACGCAGGACATCGCGCGCTTCGATCTCGAAGCGGACGGCTGGAAGTCGGAAGCGGAGTCGTTGCTGCGCGAAATGTACGTGTCAGGCAACGACGCGATCGATGAAGTCGGTCTCGGCGCGATCGACCTCCTCAAGGTTCTGCGCAACAAACCGGCCCTTCGCGCCGCCGCGGCGCACGGCGCGCGTTATCCGGTCACATCGACAGGTCTCTCAATGCAGCAGGCGGCGCAGGCAATCAAAGCAGGCCTCGGCACACGCTGCATTTTCGTAAACGTCGAGCAGCGATTCGATACTCACTCCGACCAGCTCCCCGCAAACGCTGAGGACTTTGCAAACCTCGGCGGCTCACTCGCAGCATTCCACCAGGACCTCGGCAAGACAATGGATCGCGTCGTCGTCGTCGTGGCAACGGAGTTCGGCCGCACCATTGCCGAAGATGGATCGCACGGCACGGATCACGGCACCGGCGGCGCGATGTTCGTACTTGGCGGACCGGTGAAAGGTGGTCGCGTGTACGGCAAATGGCCCGGGCTCGAAAAGAAGAACCTCTTCGAAGAGCGCGATCTCGACGTCACCACCGACTTCCGCGATGTCTTCGCCGAGGTAGCAAAGAAACATCTGCGCATCAGGAAATCGCTGTTTCCTGCATATACGCCCGGCGAGCTGCCCGGCATCATCGCCTGATTCGAAAGGACCGGATGGCCGACAACGAACACGATTCGGTACGACGCGGGCAGCTTCGCAAGCTCGTGCCGCTCTTGATTACCGGCGGTCTCGCACTTTTTTCGGCGCCGCTCTTCCATCCGAACAACACCTGCAAAGACTGGCTGATGAAGTGGGGACAACTGTCTGCGAGCCCGATCTGGATCCCGATCCATCAGGCTGCGTCGCTCGGATTCGCGCTCGGCGCCGGCGCGGCACTGCTGCTCTGTATCGTCGGACCGCGCCGCGCCAGCGGCTTCTTCGGCGGTGCCGCATTCAGCGCCGGCTATCTGATGATGTCTTTGATGGCGCTGCTGCACGCAACGGCGGCGAGCACGATCGGCACCGCATACAACGCTGCGAAGACGGATGCCGAGCGCGAACTGATGCGAACGATCGCGAACGCGTTCGTCAGCTACGACGTCGCCGTTGACGGTGTCGCCGCCGTGTTGCTCTCCGGCGGCGCCGTGCTGCTCGTCTGGTATCTCTGGCGAGTCTCCATCATCTCGCTGCCACTTGCAGTTGTCCTCGCCGGAGATGGCGCGATCTGGGGCGTGCAGTACTACCGGCTGACGCGAGTCTTTCACTTCACGTTTCCCGAGTGGGTTCCTTATACGTCGCAGGGATTGTTTCTCTGCGCGATCGGCATCGCGATCATTTCCTCGCGCACCACAGCGGCGGAAGCGTAGCGTCGCGGATGCACCTCGACGGCGAGACGCTGGCAAGGATTCGGGATGCACTTCAGCTCGTCCGCCTCGCCATCGTCATCGGTTTTGTCGTCGCAGGAATCCGCGTCATTCGCGCATCGGCTGCGATTCGACGGCGTCGAATCAATCAACTAATCGCTTACCTGCTGGCGCTTCACATCGTCATCGCGCTGGCGCAAACCGACGTCTGGCCGTTCTCGAACTATCCGATGATGACGGTTGACGTCAGCGATCCCGCGCGCGTTCAGCAGTTGCCGGTGTTCCGCGCGGTCGATCAGCGTGGCGCAGAGTGGCAGGTTGATCCCTGCTCGTGGTCACCGCTGTATCCACAGAATCTCACCGCATGGCTCGACGTGGTCGGGCCGAAGATCACTTCCGCGCAGCGCGGGGTCGCGATGCGTTATCTGCTGCACCGCGCGGAGGAGGCGCGCCGGCGTCGGATCGAGAGCGATCGCTACTTCGGAAACGCCGCGCTCCTCGGCCCCTTCACCGCTCCCGACATTGACCTCCTGCCGGATGTTGCACCATCTCCGCTCGCGTTCCACCGGCTGCGTCTGTACCGGCAAACGTGGCGACCAGCGCAGTTTGCACGGGATCGCAGCAGCGTGACATATCAACTGATCGATGAGGTCACCGAGTGATCGAGCGCTGGAACCGATTCTGGTTTCGACCCGCATCGCCGCACGCGTTGATCGCCGCCCGGTTTCTTCTCGCGTTCAACGCGCTCTGGATCGTGCTCTCGCGTCCCGCGCTCCCCGACCTCGTGCGCTGGCCGGCTATTTTCTGGAGCGATGCGAGTCTCTACACGCGCATTCGCTTCCTTATCGTTCCGTTTCCGTACGGCGTCGAGTTCGCCTTGTACGCGTTGTCAGTTGTCGCGCTGTTGTTCGTCGCTGCCGGAAAGTTCGTGCGTCCCGCTGCGTTCGCGAGCGCCGTACTGCTCTATCACTTCGCCGATTTCGAGAAGATCTTCTCCTCCTCCGGGAGTCCGTTCTTCCGCGGCCTGGCGCTTCCGGTTTCGGGACTGCTCATCATCGCGTTCGCGAAGGTCCCCAGGGCGTCGGATGAGTCATCGCCGGAGTACCGCTGGCCGCTCGTACTGATCCAGTTGCTCTTCGCAATGACGTATCTGATGTCCGGCATCGCCAAGCTTCGACTGGTCGGCATCTCGTGGTTCCGTCCCGCGAACTTCACCGGCATCGTGCTCGCGAAGATGATCCCGGACGCGATCCCGCCGTGGGCGCAATATGTCGTCGATCATCCACCGCTGATCGCACTCTGTGCAGCCGGCGGAATCGCCATCGACTTCTTCACTATCACCGCGGTTTTCTCGCGGCGCGCGGCACGCATCATCGTACCGATTACGTTCATCGGACACGTGCTGATCATGCGCATCCTTGACGTCTTCTTCCTCAACCTGCCGCTGCTGCTCCTCTTCGTCAACTGGGAGTGGCTGTTCGGCGCGCGACGAGAGCGACGCGGCGGATCTGCCAGAGCAGCGGAACCAGGTAACGCGCCAGCGGGAACGCCGTGACCACGAGTCGCCGGTTGAACGACTGCCATCCCGTCTCGGCGTAAGGCGGAGCCGAAACTGCCCGGCCGATCAGAGCCTCGCGCGCGACCGGAAGATCGGGAATGGGATTCGCATCGCCGCGCGCAAGCATCCACGAGCCTCGCGTCGCGATCAGTCGATGCACGACGACCTGCCCGCGGTGGATAAGAAGGATCACGTCGCCGGGATTCGCCTCGTCGCCGCATACGATCTCCACCGGTGCGCCGGGAGCAATCGTCGGCAGCATGCTCACTCCCCCGAAAGCTGCGGTGAACGTTCGCCGCTCACGTTTCCAGAGCGACGCGATCGCGGCGAGCTCGCTCGCTTCAACCAACGGCGGGCGCCGGAATCGGCATCGGCGATGCCATCGCCGCGGCGACGCGATGATCGGGAAGCAGCAAATACGGTCCCATCGTCGCACGGGTGTATGGATGCTTGAACGCCCAAACCAGACCGTCGAGATAGAAGTGCATCAGCACGATGAGATTCAGCACGTAGTTGTGAATGCCCATCGCGTTCACGTGATGCACGTAGCGATCGATGCCCGCGCTCACCGCGACGATGCCGAGCAACAGCAGGACGATGCGCGGAACCGAGCGGCTGACGTGCGTCAGCGCACGCTGGCGCACCGATCCGCCATCCGCAACGTACTTGCGATGATTCAGCAGCCAGAGAATGCCGAGGTACTGGAGATAGTGTCCGGAGAGCATCGCCGACGACGCGGTGGTGCGGCTCGGAATGAGCACGTACGGCAGAAACAGCAGCGCCGAAGTTCCGACGAAGATCAGCTCCGAAGTCGGAAGCGGTGCGCCGCGGCGCCACATCCGAAACAGCAGCGTCGCCAGCGAGGCGATTCCGATCGTCAGGAGTACCGGCCCGAGAAACGGCATCACATCGAACGACAGTCGTTTGAGATACGTCGAGAAGCTCGGCTGCTTTGCGATCGTGAACGAATAAAGGCCGCTGCCGATGCAGAGCAGCGCGAAATTCGCGGGAAGCTTTTCACGGCGATTGTCGCCGCCGTTGAGGTGACGATACACGGAGAGGATGCCGGTGCTCTGCCGCGAGACGTGGAAAATGTTCCACGCGTCGACGACCAGTGCGATGAGCATGTAGTACTTCAGCTTCACCGCGAAGGCGAGGCCGAAGATGATCAGCAGCGGTCCGATCCAGAAAGCGAACGCACGCTGCCGCGCGTAATCGGTGTTCCTGTCGTCGAAGTAATACGAGTACGTCGACAGGTAGTGCGGCATGCCGAGGAGGAAGAGCGACGTACCGGCGATGATGTACGGATCGACGCCGAGCAGCGCAAGCGCGCATACGACCAGGCCGAGCAGGGGTGCGAGAATCAGAAAGCCGAGGTCGTACTTCGGCGATTCGATCCAGCCGGCGTTCGTGCTCGTCGTCATCTCATGCAGACATCTGCGCCACCAGGCGCTTCGCAACTTCGATCTCGTCGTCGGTGAATCCTGCTTCGCGGCGGATGTCTTCGGCAACCGGATACATCGTTGCCGCGTCACCGGCCACGAGCTTGAGCGCTTCGTTTGCGAGCGAGACCGCTTTGGTCAGCTCGAATACCGCCGCCGCGCCGCCCGACTGCATCAGCTTCTTCACCCAGACGTTCGCGTAACGGACGTGCTGCACTTCATCGGCGAGCTGCGCATCGAACAATTCATCGAGATCGTTGCGCCCTTCGCGGCGCGCCGCCTCCGCCACTTCGTTCTGAATGGCATCAATGCCGGCCGCTTCGAAGCTGCGATTCTGGACCGCCAGCCGGCCGAGCAGCGACGGGAGGTTCGTGATCAGGCGGTACTGAAAGTTCATCACCGGATACTGGCCCACAGTGACACCCCGGCGCTCGAAGCATCCGCGGAATGCATCGATGTGCCGCGCTTCGTCCCAGCACTGGCGAGCCATCGACATCCGCAGTTCCCACGGCGCTTCCGGAAAATCGGCCAGGTTGCGCGCGGAGATCTCCATGCCGTTGATCTCTTCGTTCATTTGGCGATGGAGGAACTCGTGGATCAACTCCGGGTCGGACGCGTCGAAGTTCGTCATCTCCGACCAGACCTCGCCGACCACGAAACGGGAGTCGCGCTTCGGTCCTTCGCCGAACAACCGCGGATCGAGGTTGTCGCTCATGCCGTCGCCTCGTTGACCAGCGAGCGGAAGCCGGCCTGCTTCAGGATCTCGTTGATCTCTTCGTCGTTGAACTCGGCGAGCTTGCGATCTTCGATGTTCACGAGCGGAATTCGCGCGTGCGGATCGACGAAGACTTTGCCGTTCGCATTCGTCCCGCCGATTTCTGTCTGCAGCGTCTGATTTGCGTGGCTGACGAAGCGGACTGCCATCGCAACCTTCATCAGCACGCGCGGATTCTCCGCGGCGAGTTGTTTGATCCAGCGATTCGCGAAACGGACGTGCTGAATCTCGTCAGCGAGAATTGCATCGAGTACGTATGCGGTGTCATCATCGCCGATGGCACGCCACTCGCGGATATTGCCGCCGACGACGTCCATCGCGCCGGCTTCGAATGTTCGGTTCTGTGATGCCAGCCGTCCCGCGAGATCGTCGAGTGCGCAGGTGACCTGCCATTCGAATGCGGAGATCGGGAACTCCCCTTTGTGACCGCCAAGCTCCTCGAGCCGCCGATGCAGCGCTGCGGTGTGGCGCGCTTCATCCCAGCACTGTCGCGCAAGCTCCATCCGCAGCGCCCAGGGCGCGTCGGGAAACTCGAGCAGACATTGCGCGGCGATGTCGAGACTGGTGATCTCGTTGGTCATGTGGCGATGCAGCGATTCGCGCTGCGCCTGCGGCCCGGAATCGTCGTACTCGACCATTTCGCGATCGCGGCGGACGACCTTGAAACACGCATCGCGAGCCGGCTCGGCGCGGAGTCGCAGACCTGCTTCTTCAACGAATCCGATTTGCCTCATGTCGTCCTCTCAGGTGGCGAAGATCGCCGAATGCGCGCGCTCGCTGCTGGCCAGATCTCCGAGCGCAATCGGCTGCAGCGACAGATGCTCGCGCAACCGCCGCGCATCGGCCTGCATCCGCGCGAGATCGGTGAGAATTCTCTCGATGATGACCACCGACGGCTCATCGAGCAGCCGGTCGGTCGCGGCCACATACGCGCGATAGCGATTTTCGAGCGCCGGCAGAAAAACGTCGTAAAGAGCGGAAAGGCGATTGGCCGTCTCCTCTTCCGATCCCATCTGCTCAATGACGGCACCATACGAACCGATCGGTTTGACCGTGTAGTGTTCCGGCTTGCGCAGCTCGAACGTCCGCTTGCCGAGCCAGTCCGCGTGCTGTGCGAAATCGAAGATGTGCCGGCCGAAGAGAACCTTCACTTCCATCTCCGGCGTCGTCGGCGTCCAGGCAGCGCTGATTTCCATCAGACGCACTTCGATGTAGCGGAACGTCGCAATCATCCGTACGCGGTCGTTCACGGTCAGGCTCATGAGCTGAAAACCCCTTCGAGGATCTCGATCGTTTTGTCCGGGTTACCGGAAGTCATTCTATAGCAGCGCACTGACCCGAGCAGGCGGATCATCTCGAAGACTCGCGCGGCCGGGGGAGCGGCCGAAAGCGTGGTCGCCATCGGCTGCATTTGTGACAACTCATCTCGTCCGGCCTGCACCGATTCGATGTGCGCCTCGTCGCCGAAACCCTGCAGAAACACGACGCCATTCAACGGAAGCGGAGAAACCGGAGCAAGTTCGAAAAGTGTCGCGGCATCGACGCGCAGCATGCCATCTTCATCGGCGACGGGCCGGACGCGATCGATCGATTGGGCGACCGCTTCCGAACGCGGTCCTGGCTTTACGCCGGCAGGACGACGAAACGGCAGGAGTGTTCGCGTCGACGGCACATACGCTGCGGTTTCATCGCCGAGAAATGCATGACCGCGCGCCGCCAGTCCCAGCGACAGCGTCGATTTGCCGGTTCCTTTGGGACCGATGAGCAGCACGCCCCGGCCTCCAATACCGACCGATGCCGCGTGGAAAAAGAGGGCTTCCTGCCGCAGCACGAGCATCCGCAAAAAGAGGTAATGCGCGAGAATTCGTCGCCAGCGAGGAACCGCACGAAAGCGACAAACGCCATCGCGAAACGCAAAGACCGGCTCCGGATCATCACCAAGCGCAAGTGACACCCATTCAGGATCGGACGGCTCTGCACTGCGCAGCGGAATCGTCGCCGATGAAAAGCCGAGGAGGAACGCTGCGCCGTCAATTGGTGTGTCGCTGGTGATCGTCAGTTCACCCCACGCGTTGGACGAAGGCGGTGTCAACGTCGCGCCGAGGATCGCTCGCGGCAGGTTTCCGAAATCTTCCGGCTGCCGTCCGCCAAAAACCGACGCGAATTCTTCAGCGAATGCGGCGTCGTCGGTGCGCAACTCCAGCACGACGTTGAGAAGCGTGAAGGTCGTCAGCAAGGAAGGGCCATATACGAAACCGCCGCCAGTTGCCTGGCGGCGGTCATCAGGATGGAGGAAACGGGCGTATCAACAACCAGCCGTCCACCACGTCTGCATCGCCTGAGTGATCTGGAAGGTGTTGAGGATTTCTTTTTCACTCATCACCTGCACACGCGGCGCAACATAGGCGGGGCGGTCTGACTTACGGGTTTCCTGGGAAGCCTTGAGGACCTGTGTATTGTTCATGGCGCTCCTCCGATGAGACGGGTCTGCCTGGATTTGAATTTTCGACATCATACGAACGTCGGGAACGATCAGTCAAGGAGCAGACCGAGCACCACGAGCTCATTCGCAGAGCGCTCCACGTCCTGAAGCGCAATTTCTTCTACAACGCCGCTGTACTCCTCTGTGAGGGAACGTGCAATTTCGGCAAGTGATACTTTCCCGTCACAGTGGCGCCAGACAAAAGCCATCGTTTCGTTCAGCACAAAGAATTTCGCGGCCGCCGGGTCGAAAAGCATCAGCTCTCCCTGCAACGGCGCTTCCTCGATCTTTTCATTGCGTCGCATCAACTTCGCGCGCGCGGTCTCAGCGGTCATCGCTCTTACCCCTCAATTTTGATGGTTGGGCGCAGCCTAAAGAGTCGGTTTCCCAGCGTCAAGAATTCGAATATGCCTTCAAAGCGGCGCGGAGCTGGAGCAGCAGCGTCGGCAACGGAAACGGCTCACTCACTTCGTCGAGTCCTTCGCGCGTTGCGATCTCGACGTTCGGCAGCGGCGGCAGGACGACGTAGCCGTCGCGCTTCAGCGTCTCTACGTTGCGCTGCACGGCGGCGTGCTGCCACATCACTTCGTTCGTTACCGGCACGAAGAAGACCGGCTTGCGCGTGGCGATGATGAGCGCGGCGATCAGTTCGTCGGCGATGCCCTGCGCGACTTTCGACAGGATGTTGACCGTCGCCGGGTAGACGATGATCAGATCGGCGTCGCGCGTCAGCTCGATGTGTGGAACGTACACGCCGCCGGCAATGTCGTCCATCTCGGTGAAGACCGGATGTCTGCTCGCCACTTCGAGCGCATACGACGACACCATCTTCGATGCGGCGCGCGAGACGACGACCTGCACGTCATCGGCAACATGACGCAACAACGCGAGGACGAAGCCAGGCAGCGCATACGCCTGAAATCCGCCCGCTGCGCATAGCAGCACCTTGCGCGCGCGTCCGTTCTGTTCGGTCATTTCGTGCATGGTAACCTGACCGCATCGCCATGCTGACGCTGCTTCGCGTCGCCCCCTTCGCGCTGCTGCTCCTCCTCGGCGCCATCACGGTTGCGACGAAATGGCGTCGCGGCGCGACCAGCACCTTCATCGCGTTCTTCCTGACTGCGTCGTGCGTCGCCGGTTTCGCGCAGCGCGATCTCTGGCCGTTCTCACCGTACCCGGTCATCGCGGAAACTGCGGAACGCTGGCGCGAATCGGTTTGGTATGAGGCGCGCGCCGTCGACGCTCACGGCGTCGAGCATCCGCTCGACGTCTCGCCATTTACTCGCTCCGTGTACGAAAGATCGCTGACACGCGGGCTGCCGATGATCGAGCCCATGGTTCGCGAACATCAGCCGACTCGGAACGATCGTCTGCTTCGCGCGCTTGCGGCGCCCGACTGGCTGCTTACGCGCGGCCGCCTCACAGACGACGAACAGGCGGTTCGCATTTACCGCCACGACGTTCGCGGCACGAAGCTCGTCAGCGAGATCCCCAGCCGATGAGCGCACTCGAACGGCTGTTCTTCTCGCCCGCGAGCGCGCGTGGCATTGTTGCGGCGCGAATCATCGTCGTCGCACACACGCTCTGGATCGTGTTGTCGCGGCCCTCGCTGTGGCTCGTGAATCCGCCGCGCGAACTGGCGCTCCGTTTCGGCTGGCTGTTTGACGTCGAGACGGAACGCGCACTTTTCATCGCGCTGATCGTCGCCGTCGCGATGGCGCTCTTCAGTCGCGTTACGTCGTTCGCGGCGGCAATCCTTCTCTACCACTTCGCGCCATTGGAGGAAGCGCTCGCCCGGTCGGGAGATCCCTTCATGCACGGACTCACGGCAGATGTACTGGCGCTCGCAGTCCTCGCCTTCGTTCCGCGCGTGCGAAAAGCAGAGCCGAGCGGCGATTTCCGCTGGCCGATCGTTCTGATCCGCGCAACGGTCGCCGCGCCATATCTCTTCTCGATTGTCGCGAAAGGAATCGGCTGGTTCACCGGACCGAATCTCGCCAACGTTGCGCGCACCTTCGATCTGATCGGTGCCGCGCCGGCCGCGCACATCGTCATCGATCATCCCGCGTTTGCGTGGCTAATCGCGATCGGCTGGCTGCTGGTCTCGATCGGGATGCCGATCGCGGTGGTATCGCGTCGCGTCGCGCGCATCGTCGTACCGGTTGCCGCGCTTGCGCATCTCGCGGCGATTCCGTTGTTCGGCGTCATCTGGCTCGCCACGCCGTTGCTGCTGCTCTTCATCGACTACAGCGCGACCCCGAACTCCTCCGCCCAGCGCGCCAGCGCGTAGATGCGCCAGATCGCGCGGACATCGTTCTGTTTTCGCGCGGCGAAGTCGTCGACGAATCGTGCGATCGCGCCTGGCGCAAACATCGATGCGCTACCAATTGCGCGGATGCGTGTTTCGACATCCGGCCACATCGCGCCGCGGATGAACTGCTCGTCCGGCGTGCCGAAGCCCATTCGGTCTTTGCGCTCGGTCACGTCGGCCGGCAGGTAGCGGCGGGCAACGTCGCGGAGGACGCGTTTGCGCTGGCCGCCGCCCGCTTTGAAGTGATCGGGCAACGAGAACGCGAGCTCGACGAGGGCGCGATCGAGGAACGGGACGCGCGCTTCGATGGAGCTGGCCATCGAAACGCGATCGGTGTAGCCGAGGATGATTTTGACGTTGCCCCATTTCACGTCGCGGAAGAGGAGACGCGCGACGCGCGATGAACGCCGGCCGCGATCGGCGAGTGCGTTGCGTGCTGCTTCGATGCGAGCGACGTCGCGGCCGTACGACGGGTCGAGCCACGTTTCGATCGGGCGCTTTTGTGCCAGGCGTCGCGCGAGCAGATCGCGGATGATTGCGAACGATGATCGCTCTTCGTAGCGTGCCATTGCATGGAGCTCGCGCGCGAACGCGATGACGTCGCGGCGATCGAGATGATCGCGGAGGAGATTCACCTGGTAGCTCGGGTAGCCGGCGAAGACTTCGTCGGACGCTTCGCCGTCGATCACGACGGTCATGCCGCGCTCGCGGCAAAGCTCGAAGACGCGGAACTGCGCGAGTGCGGCCATGCCGAGGACCGGCTCGTCCATCGCGCGCATCACGCGGCCGGCGCTGGCCACGACCCACGATTCATCGAACGTCGTTTCGTGCAGCGTCAGTCCGTACTTGCGCGCGACCGATTCCGCGTACGGCAGCTCGCTGAAGCGCGCGAAGCGCGGATCGCGAAAGCCGAACGAGAACGCCGGCGGCGGCGCGATGTCTTTCGCTGCGATCGCGGCGAGCAGCGACGAATCGAGTCCGCCTGAGACGAGATAGCCGACGTTGACGTCGGCGACGTTGTGCGTCGCCACCGCATGCCGCAGCCGTGATTCGACTTCATCGACGCAACTCGCGTATTCGCGGTCGCTGAATTCGCGCGGCTCGATCGCGCGGAAATCCCAGTACGTTTGCGGCGACGGCATCGCGCCGCGCGCGTCGAGCGGAATCTCGACGAAGCTCGCCGCCGGCAGCGGCGTGATCCCTTCGAAAAACGTTTCGTCGAGCACCGGCACGCGATTGCCGCGCAGAAACGCGGCGACGATCGGCGCATGCGCGCGCGGACGTTCATCGCGCGCGGCGACGAGCTGCTTCACTTCCGACGCGATGAGAATTCGCTCGCCGTCGATCGACCAGTAGAGCGGCTTGATTCCGAAACGATCGCGCGACACGACGACGACGCGCCGCCGCAGATCGACGATGACGATTCCCCACATCCCGTCGAGCTCTTCGAAGCAGCGCGTCCCCCACGCTTCGTACGCCGCCAGCGCCACTTCCGTATCGCCGTGCGTCGCGAACGCGCGTCCGTTCGCGGCGAGCCGGGTGCGCAGTTCGCGGAAGTTGTAGATCTCGCCGTTGAAGGCGATCCATACCTGACCGTCCGGCGACGACATCGGCTGCGACGCCGCTTCGCTCAGATCGATGACGTTCAGCCGGCGGAACGCCATCGCCGCGATCACCGGCGTCGCCGGCACCGCCGCCGGATCGCGCACCAGTCGCGCGCCGCCGTGCGGATCGATGAAGACGAAGCCCTCGCCGTCGGGACCGCGATGACGAATCTGCGCATGCATCCGCATCAGGCGCGCGACCGCGTCGGGCGAAGCGGCACGATCGATGACCGCGCTAATCCCGCACATCGTCGAGCGCGGCCGCCGGCGTCACCGCCAGCACCAGGAACGTCCAGAGAAATACGTCGATCTGCTGCCGGTAAACGGCCCCTTCGCTCTTCTCGAGAAAGGCGCTGACGGCCAACACGTAAATCGCGACGAAGAGCATGTAGACGATCAGCCACTTCGTCGCACCGACTGACGCACGCGCGCGGCGGACGCCGACGACGATTGCGAACACGATCAGCGGAAAACCGATCAGCGGCGCCGCGACGTCCATCAACGACCAGCGCGCAAAGAATTTGCGCGGATGATCGAAGTAGACGCCGAGCTGGTAGCCGGAAAGGATGTAGGTCGAGTTCACGACGTTGCCGAGGTATTTGAGCGGATGGTGCGCGATCAGCCAGGTCGTGTCGCGCAAATATTGGCGGCCGACCGGAATGTAAATCGCGTGATGAAAATTCGGCTCGCCGGTCGACTTGCGCGTTCGATCGAGCAGCGGGACGCCGGTCGGCGCGACGTCGACGTACGGCATGTACGTTTCGGGCGGGTCGTTGCGATAGACGAGGACGAGCGGCGACACGTGATGTTCGGCGAGCGCCTGCACTTTGTCGGCGGTCATGCCGGCCGTCATCGCCGCGAGATTGCAGCCGAACCAGCTGCTGCCGAGCGTCTGCTTGAAGACGACGTACTGTTTGATTTGAAACGCGAGCACGAGCGCGAACGGCAGCGCGGCGGCGGCGATCGCCTTCCGCTTTTTATCGGGATGCAGTTTCGCGAACGCGCAGCCGATCAGCACGAGCGCGAGCGCGCACCAGATGCTCGTGAAGAACGCACGCGTGAGCGGCAGAATCACGAGCAGCATCGCCGTCGCGAACAGCCACGCGATCGATCCGCGCTGCAGCGCATTCGCAAGCGCGAGCGCCGACGCCGCGACGAGCAGCGCCAGCGGGACGCCGTAGTAAACCGCGTTCTCGCACCACATCGCGTTCGGATTCAGCATCAGCAGAATCGTCGCAAGCGTTGCGATTTCCCGCCGTACGCCGAAGCGGCGCATCAGCGTGTACGCGATCAGATAAAGCGCGAGCGCCATCAGCCAGTTTGCGTATTGATAGTTGCGCGCGAAGCTGCCCGGCAGCCGGAGCATGCCGGCGACGAACAGGTTGAAGAGCGGCGGTTGCGCGTGCAGATACCAGAGACTCCGCCCGAGGTCGTGAAGGAGAAGGTCGCGATCGATGATCGGCATGCAGCTGCCGAGCGTCGAGACATCGAACGTCTCGCCGCGAAACGTTGCCCCGGCGCGCTGCGCGAGATTTCCGCGGAAGCTGATCGTACCGACGCCGGTCGAGACGGTCTGGTAGAGCAGACGCGTGATGATGAACGTCGCGACGATCACCGCCGGCGCAATTCGGGAACGTCGATCGGACATGAGGACGCTCGAAGGATAACGGAACGCGCCGCGCTAGACTCCGCCCGTGCGCGTTCCTCCGTCACTGCACGCCGGCGTCTGGCGAATCGTCTCCGATGCTCCGTGGCCGCCGCGGAGCGCCGCGGACGCCGACGCGTTCGTGCGGGAGTGCATGTCGCAGGGAACGTTCGCGCTGGCGTTCGAAGATGAATCGCTGCCGGACGAAATCCGCGCGGCGCTCGATAGCGCGCGGGCGATGAATCACGCCAATCGCGTCCGCACCGACATCCTGTTGCGCGCGATGCGCCGCGTCGGAAAGCTGCTCATCGGCGAAGAGTTCGTGCTGTTGAAGGGTTGCGATTACCTCTTCCGCCTTTACGACGCGCCGCATCTGAGACAGATGGCCGATATCGACCTGCTGGTCCCCGACTCGCGGATGGAAGCGGTGCACGAACGTTTCCGCGCCGCCGAAATGCCGCAGCAGTTTCCGTCGGGCGGCGTCGATCGATTGCCGTCACATCACGAGACGGTCTTCAAGCTCGGCGACGTGACGATCGAGGTGCATCGCAGCTTCATTCAGCGCGCGCGAAATCGGATCGACTACGACGCGCTCTGGTCGCGACGCGTTCGCGCGAACATCCCGGGCGTCGATGCGTTTCGTCTCTCCGACGCCGACGCGTTGCTCTATCACGCGCTCGGACTGGCCATCAAAGAGTTCGACGTGCCGCTCGTCCGGTACTTCGATCTTTGTCTGATGCTCGAGCAGTTCCGCGGCGACGTTGCCGAGCTCGCACAACGTGCGCGCGAATGGCACATCGAGCGCGCGCTTTACGCGTCGCTGCGGCAACTCGTCATTGTTTTTCCGGAGCTCGCACCACGCGTGGAACCGCTCACTCAAATGCTGCTCTCCGAAACGACACGCAACTTCATCGACACGCGCGTCGTCCCGTCGCCGTTTCGTCGCCGCGGGCCGCAACGTCGGCGCGATCAGCTCTGGCGCAAGTGGCAGTTGATGGATGGCTATCGCGAGCGGCTCGGGTTCCTCGCCTATCAAGCATGGGCGCTCGCCGCGACCCGTCTGTCATCCCGAGCGTAGCGAGGGACCCGGGCGGGCGGGGCGGCAGGCTGTTTCGTGCCCCGCCCCCCGGATCCCTCGCTACGCTCGGGATGACACTAAGGCGCGCCGCACGGCGTCGTGCCGTAGAGCGGATCGATCGCCACCGAAACGTTCGCGCCGTCAACCGTCACCGTCGTGTAGTGAAAGTACGATCCCGCCGGCGTCCCCGACTTGCATCCGCTCAGCGGCGCGCCGGCGCCGCCGGTCACGATGAACGTCGGCGCCGTCGTCGCCGGCGCGGTGCGCTGCAGGCTGCCGTTGTCGTAAACGTACAGACGGTGATCGTGCGATGCGAAGACGAACGTCACTTTCGGATTCGCGGTGCCGTCGAGCAGTTTGCGGAACGCCTGCAGGCGCGCGGCGTAGTCGGATTTCGTTTCCGTCAGCGCCTCGAGCTTCGACTTGCTGTCGTCGTGAATCGGGCGGTGCATGAAGACGAAGATGTGCGCGACGGTCGCATCCGCAGACAGCTGCGTCAGCGACGCTGTCAGCGCGGCGAGCTGCGCCTGACTGACGAAGCCGTTGTAATCGCACGCGGTCGGAATCGGGAGATCGGGCACGTCATCGGTGTTCAGCAGCAGAAACGCGGCGTTGCCGTAGCGGAACATGCCGTACGGCGCGCCCATCGACTGCTGATACGTCGCCAGCATCGCGCCGCTGTAATCGGGCAGCTCCGCGTTGAATTTGGCATCGCATGGGATGTTCGTCTGCACGACCATCTCGTGATTGCCGGGCGCGTTGAAAATCGGCACCGGCACGCTTGTCCAGGCGCCGAGAAACTGCGTGTACTCGGCGGCAGTTCCGATCGCCGACTTGCCGTAAATCGTGTCGCCATTCCAGACGATGAATGATGGCGGCGACGCCTTCAGCTGCGATGCGATGTCGAGCAGCGGCTGCGTCAGCGGATCGCCGCGCTTCGCCTGGCGATTGTCGCCGGCGACGACAAACGTGAACTTCGTCGTGGATGGATTCGACGCAAGCGGTGCGGCGCCGGTCGATAGTTGCGCGATCGGCTGGAGTTGTGCGAACGAGGAGATGGCGATCGTCGCGACAAGCGCGGCAAAGGTGGCACGAAGCATCTCTAATTCTCCTTTTGTATAGAGCTACAGTACATTGCCGGGAGCAATCATGCGCAATCGTTTCAACTGGCCGCTCTGGTCCGGATTCGTCCTCAGCCTCGCGGCGTTCGCGACGTACTTCACGGTCTTCGCGAAGTATCCGTCGACGCGCGATCTGCCATGGCCGTCGCTCCTCCTCTTCGGCGTCGCGCTGACGCTGCTCGTGATCGGCACCGGCCGCGCCTTCGCCACAGAACCTCGCTCGCGAGCGCGTCGCGTCATCGCATCGATCGTCACGTTCCTCGGCGCCACGATCTTCGTCTTCTTCTGCTTCGCGATCTTCATCGCGACGAAGATGCTGCCAAAGTCCGAACAGGCGATCGCCGTCGGCGCGAAGGCGCCCGACTTCACGCTTCCCGACATCAACGACCGCGCCGTTTCGCTTTCGCAGCTCATCGCCGCGCCGGGTACGAAAGGCGTCGCGCTCATCTTCTATCGCGGCTACTGGTGACCGTTCTGTAACTCCGAGTTACGGAGTTTCGAAGAACACCTCACCGAGCTGCGCGCCGCCGGCATCCAGCCGGTTGCGATCAGCGTCGATTCGCCTGAACAGTCGCGCGATCTCTGCCGCAAAGCGGGCTACACGTTCCCGTTTCTCTCCGACAAAAACGCAGTCGTGATCCGGCGCTACGGCATCGTGCACAAGAAGGCCGGCATCGACGGCGCGGACATCGCGCGGCCCGCCGAATTTCTCGTCGATCGCAACGGCATCGTGCGCTGGCGCAATCTCACTGAAGACTTTCGCGTGAGGTTGCGGCCGGAGCAGATTCTGGCGGCGGTGCGCGCGCTGCCTTAATCGTCGTTGACTCTTCCGTCCTGCTGCGCAACGATCCGCGCGTCCCGAGGCCAGGAGGATAGATGCTCGTTACGACCCGGCAGCATCCCGAGTCCGTCGTCGAATTCACCGTCCGCGCCGTGCTCGCCGGCATCATCTTCGGAATCATTTTCGGCGCCGCAAACGCGTACCTCGGCCTTCGCGTCGGCCTGACCGTTTCAACGTCGATCCCGATCGCCGTCCTCACCGTCGCCTTCTTCAAGATGTCGCGCGCGCGACGCGAAGGCGTGCTGCTCGAAGCGAACCTCTCGCAGACGATCGGCTCCGCAAGCTCGTCGCTCGCGACCGGCACCATCTTCACGATTCCGGCGCTTTTTATGTGGGGATTCGCACCGCCGTTCTGGCAGATCGCGATCCTCGCGCTCCTCGGCGGCTGCCTCGGTATCGCCGCGATGATTCCGTTGCGCCGCCTGCTGATCGTGAAGTCGGCTGATGAGCTGCCGTATCCCGAAGGAACCGCGTGCGCCGAAGTGCTGCGCGCGACGACTGACGCGGCGACCGGCGGCGGACGATGGATCTTCATCGGACTCGCCGTCGGCGCATTCGTGAAGCTCGCGCTCGGTGCATTCATGCTGCTGCCGTCCGGCCTCGACCTCGTACTGCCGGTGCTGCCGAAAGCCGATCTCGCGCTCGAGATCGCGCCGGCGCTGCTCGCCGTCGGCTACATCCTCGGCTATCGCCAGTCGGCGATCATGGTCTCCGGCAGCCTCATCTCCGCGATCGTCCTCACGCCGATCATCGCGCTCGTCGGCGCGCACCTCGGCGCGCCGCTTTTCCCCGAAGCGAAAGCGCTGATCACCGACATGACCGCGTCGCAAATCTGGTCGCGATACGTGCGCTACATCGGAGCGGGCGCGGTCGCCGCGGCCGGCATCGTCGCCGTCGCGCGTGCGCTGCCGACGATGTGGACGTCATTCGCGGCCGTGCTGAAAGGACTGCGCCGCGGCGGACTCGAAACCGACGATGGCGAAGCGACGCCGCGCACCGATCGCGATCTTCCGTCGTGGGTTGTGGTCGTCGTGCCGTCGCTCGTGATCGTCACGCTCGTCGCAATTCCCGGACTGCTCGCCGGCGAGATGAATTTTCAGCAGCGACTGGTCGCGGCGATCGGCGTGGCGATCTTCGGCGTCGCGTTTGTCGTTGTGTCGTCGCGCATCGTCGGCCTGATCGGCGTCTCATCAAATCCGACTTCTGCGATGACGCTCGTGACGCTCCTCGGTGTCTCCGTGATTTTCGTCTTCCTCGGCTGGAGCGATCCGTCGGCGCGCGCCGCGATTCTCACCGTCGGAACCGTCGTCTGTATTGCGGCGTCAAAAGCCGGCGACATTTCGCAGGATCTCAAGACCGGATTCCTGGTCGGCGCGACGCCTGCGAAACAGCAGCTCGGCCAGTTCATCGGCGCCGCGTGCGCCTGCTGGGCGATTGCCGCGACAGTGTTGCTCCTCGGCAAAGCATTCACATTCGGTTCGCCCGAGTTGCCGGCGCCACAGGCAACGCTGATGAAAACCGTGATTGAAGGCGTGCTTTCCGGTTCGCTGCCGTGGGGACTCGTCGGCGTCGGCTCCGCGCTGACGGTTTCCGCGCTGATCGCCGGCCTGCCGGGACTCGCATTCGCAGTCGGCATCTATCTCCCGCTCGGCAGCCTGACCCCGATCTTCGTCGGCGGCGTCGTACGACGGATAGTCGACGCCCGCCGCTCGGCGAAAGCGAGCGACAGCGATCCCGGCGTGCTCGCCGCATCAGGAATGATTGCGGGTGAAGGACTGGTCGGCGTACTGATCGCGATGCTCGTCGCGGCCGGACGAAGCTGGCCGGAATCCGCATTGAGCAAAACTCTGACAGCGGTGCATTTCGGCGCGAAGGATTTTACGTGGCTGAAAGGGCCGATTGCCGTGACGCTGGGAATTGCCATTGTACTGGCGATTTGTGCGCTGCTTTATAAGGCCGCAAAATCGGGCGACGCGCCGGCGGAAGCGCAATAGTCTGTACTTGTACCTCTACATCGTCGTCGCCCTGGTGGTCTGCTCCATCAATTTCCGTCTCGTGGGATTTGGTCCCTCGATCCTGGGTCTTGTCGGAGTCGCGCTTGTCGCGCTTTTCGTGTTGCGGCAGTGGGACGATTTCAGTTAATTATCGTTTGCGCCGTTTGTCATCCGCTTCGGCCACATAGATGGCGCGTCCGACGAGCAAACTGACCACAACCAGACCGCTGAGCAACCAGGGAAGCATACCGATCTCCTCAAAACTCCGTGTCTAAGAGGATTGGAGTCAGGCGATCGAGCTTAGTCTGATGAGCTGACGCGAAGAGGACGGTTCCTCGACGGCCACGGCAGCATACGCCCTTTCGATTCAGGCCGCGCTGGTCCTTCATGGAATCAGCAGCAGCTTTCCGGTCGTCCGCCGTCCTTCCAGATCGCGATGCGCCTGCGCGGCATCGGCGAGCGGATACGTTTTCGAGATGCGCAGCTTCAGCGCGCCGTCCGCGACCGCATCGAGCACCGCGCCGGCGCGCATCGTCAGCTCTTCGCGCGTGGCGATGTAATGCACGAGCGTCGGCCGCGTGAGGAACAGCGATCCCTTGCGCGACAGGACGATCGGATCGAACTGCGGCACCGCGCCGCTCGAGCCGCCGAACAGCACCAGATAACCGCGCGGCCGCAGCACTTCCAGATCCTTCTCGAACGTCGTTCGTCCGACGCCGTCGTACACGACGTCGACGCCGCGTCCGTTCGTCAGCCGCTTCGTCTCCGCTTCGAAGTCGTCCTTCGTGTAAAGGATCACCTCGTCCGCTCCCGCTTCACGCGCGAGCTGCGCCTTCTCTTCGGAACCAGCGGTACCGATCACGCGCGCGCCGATCGCATGCGCCATCTGCACAAGCAGCAGACCGACGCCGCCCGCCGCCGCATGAACGAGCGCCGTGTCGCCGCGCTTCAGCGGAAACGTGTCGTGACAGAGATAGTGCGCGGTCATCCCCTGCAGCATCGCCGCGGCCGCCTGCTCGAACGTCACGCCGTCCGGAATGACGACGAGCTTCTCCGCATCGACGGCCGCGTACTCCGCATACGCGCCGAGCGTTCCGCTGAATGCGACGCGATCGCCAACCTTCACGGTCTTCACATCGCTGCCGATCTTCTCGACGACGCCGGCCGCTTCCTGCCCGACCGTGAACGGCGTCTGCGCCGGATAACGTCCTTCGCGGAAATAGCAGTCGATGAAATTCACGCCGATCGCTTTGATGGCGACCAGCGCTTCATTCGCCTTCGGCTCCGGCGTCGCGACGTCGAGCAGTTCCAGCGCATCCGGACCACCGACGTTGCGAACCTGCATCGCTTTCATCGGTTCTCCTTACGCCAGCGCGACGACGTCGACTTCGACGAGCACATCGAGCGGCAGTCGCGACACTTCGATCGTCGTTCGTGCCGGCGGCGCCGACGGAAAGTAGCGCGCATACACCGCGTTCATCGCCGGGAAGTCGCCCATGTTGCGGAGATAGACGCCGGCGCGTACGACCTTCTCCAGGCCACTGCCGGCCGCGCGCAGAATCGCCGCGACATTCTCGAGCGTCCGCTCCGTCTGCGCGGAGACGTCGCCCTCGATCACTTTCTGCGTCGCCGGATCGAGCGCGACCTGGCCGGAAACGAAGACGAAACCGTTCGCGCGAATGGCCTGCGAAAACGGTCCGATGGAACCCGGCGCATCGGCTGTGGCGATGACTTCACGCATAGGGACAATCCTCCTGCGGTTGACGTTATATGCGATCATCGCCGCGTTCCACTCGGTCATGATTCGAACAGGTCAGGGTTCCCGCTACGCGCGCCTGCTTGCGGCTGCGCTGCTGTTGCTCATCGCCGGTGGTGCGCTCGGCGACGACGTCGAAGACCGCCGTGCGAACGCGGGCGTCCGTCTCTTCCGCGCGCTGATGCTGGCCGACACCGACCTCTCGAAGAAAACGGTCGCGCCGAATCAGCTGCTGGTCGTCTTCTATTACGTCGATGACCAGCGCCGCGCGAACGATCTCGCCGCGCGCTTCGTCCAGGAATCGAAAGAGCTGCGCGGCCTCGCCGTCACCACCGAAGTCGTCAACGATCCGACGATGGAAAAGCTCGGCGCGCGGACGCCGGCCGGCATCTTCATCGCGCAATCACCGAATCGAAAAGCGATCGCGTCGCTGGTGCACTACGGCATCAGCAAACACGTCATCGTCTACTCGCCGTTCGAAGGTCACGTGGAGCTCGGCGTCCTCGGCGGACTTTCCGTCGAAGCGCAGGTGCGGCCGTTCCTCAATCACGCCACGCTCGAAGCGTCGCAGATCTCACTCAAACCGTTGTTCCTCTCCGTCGCGAAGGTCTTCCAATGAGTGCGCCGCAGCTCAAACAGCCGATCGAATCGTCGAAGAGCATCTTCGCCGCCGTCACCGTCATCTTCGCGCTGCTGGCGGTGATCCTCACGGCCGGCGTCGCCATCTACTGGAACGTCGTCCTTCACCCGCGCCTGAAGGCGGAAGCGATCGCGCAGGCCGAAGTGCTGGCGCGCTCGCAGGCGAACTTCATCGCCGCATCGATGCGCACCGCCGACGCCGCGCAGCGCACGCGCCACGTCGTCACCGCGCTCGACGAACTGCTGCTGCTGCGCGACGCACACAGCGGCATCCCCTACTTCGAAAGCATCGACCTGAAGATCGACTACGACGCCGTTCAGGCGCCGAACCGCTCGCTCGATCTCCATCGCGGCGCGAACGGCGGCAGCGGATTCCGCGCGGAAGTCGCGCTCTACGATCCCGAAACCTACGAGCTCCTCGGCGTCGCGACCTTCCGCGTCAGCGATCGTTTCTTCGAACAGCTGACGACCGACGTTCGCCGCGAGCTGACCGTCGTCACCGCCTCCGTCGCCGCATTGCTGACGATGCTGTGGGCCGTGCTCCTCGGCGTCCTTCGCAAGCTGCAGCGCCAGCGCTCCGAACGCGACCAGGCGCAGCGCGATCTCGCCGAACAGGAACAGCGCTATCACCGCCTCGTCAACAACCTCAGCTCCTACTTCGTCTACGGCCGCGATCCGGCGGGACGAATCAGTTTCGTCAGCAACTCCGCCGCGCAACTCTTCGGCGGCGACACCGCGCAGCTCATCGAACAGCTCGAAGCGCGCATCGCGTCGACGCGGCCGATCGAAACGCCGAACGCGAATGAGCGGACATACTCGATCGAACTGCAGGGAACCGACGGCGTCGTCCATTCGCTCGATCTTTCGGAAACGCGCACGCTCGATGACGACGGCCGCGTCGAAGGGTACGAAGGGATCGCGCACGACGTCACCGCGCAGCGCGTCGTCGAAGAAGAGCTGCGCCAGGCGAAGGAACAGGCCGAATCGGCGAGTCGCGCCAAGAGCCAGTTCCTCGCCAACATGAGCCACGAGATCCGGACGCCGCTCAACGCCATCATCGGCATGACGGCGCTGGCGCTGAAGCGCGAGCCGTCGCCGAAAATCGAAGGCTATCTCGACAAGATCCGCGCATCGGCGCGACTGCTCGCCGACATCATCGAAGACATCCTCGACCTCTCGCGCATCGAAGCGGGACGGCTGGAGATCGAGCGCGTCGACTTCGATCTCGATGAGCTGCTGGCCGATCTCTCCGACGTCGTCGGCGAGCGCGCCGGACAGAAGAACGTCGAAGTGCTGTTCGCGACCGCGCCCGACGTGCCGCGGAGACTGCGCGGCGATCCGGTGCGGCTCAAACAGGTGCTGCTCAACCTGCTCAACAACGCGCTGAAGTTCACGACGTCGGGCGAGATCGTCGTCGAGATCGCGCCGAACGAAATCCGCCGCGAGCGCGCCGAGCTCGCCATCCTGGTGCGCGACACCGGCATCGGCATCGCCGCCGAACATCTGCCGACGCTGTTCGAGCCGTTCACGCAGGTCGATTCATCGAACGCGCGCCGTTTCGGCGGCGCCGGTCTCGGGCTCGCGATCTCGCGCCGTCTCGTGCGGATGATGGGCGGCGATCTCGAAGTCGAGAGCGCGCCGGGCGTCGGCAGCACGTTCCGTTTCACCGCGCAGTTCGACGTCCCGCGCGGCGCCGCCGGTCCGCGACGGCTCGCCGATGAATTCCGCGATCTTCCGGTGCTCGTCGCCGACGACAACGCCAGCGCGCGCGCCGTGTTGTCGACGATGCTTCGCTCGCTTTCATGCAACGTCACCGCGGTCGCGTCGGGACAGGAAGCGCTCGATGAAGCGAAGCGGAACGCGGAGAAAGGAACTCCGTTCCGCCTCGCGGTGCTCGACTGGAAGATGCCGGGCATGGACGGCGCCGAAGCGGCGTCGCGCCTTGCGTCGAGCGGACTGCCGCCGCTGCGCGTCATCCTCGTCACCGCGTACGAGCGCGAGTACGCGCTGCAGCGCGCCGATGAAAAAGCGATCGACGCCGTGCTGCACAAACCGGTCAGTCCGTCGACGCTGCACGACGCGCTCGTCGACGTCCTCTCGCCGCACGATCGCCGCACGCGCGTGCAGCCGTCGCGTCCGCGCTTCGAAGGAACGCGGCGCGTGCTCCTCGTCGAAGACAACGAGATCAACCGCGAAGTCGCGCGCGAGCTGCTGACGATGGCCGGCCTCTTCGTCGTCGAAGCGCACAACGGCTATCAGGCGCTCGACCGGCTGGCCGCCGAACAGTTCGACGTCGTCCTGATGGACGTGCAGATGCCGGAGCTCGACGGCGTCGAAACGGTGAAAGCGATTCGCGCGCAGGAACGGCTGCGCACGCTGCCGGTGATCGCGATGACCGCGCACGCTATGCTCGGCGATCGCGAACGATTCCTCGATTGCGGTATGAGCGATTACGTCGCGAAGCCGATCGAAGAAGATCAGCTCCTCGGCGTCCTCGCGCGCTGGATCGACGTCGAAGAGCGACGCCCGAACGTTGCCGCGGGAAAAGAAACGACGGGCGACGGCGCGTTCCCGTCGGTGCTTCCCGGACTGAACGTCTCCGACGGCATTCGCCGCACCAGCGGCAACACCGATCTCTATCGCCGGCTCATCGCCGAGTTCCGGCGCGATCTCGACGCGACGCTCACGCGCCTGCGCGGCGCGACGCTCGATCAGGCGCACGATCTGCTGCACACGCTGAAAGGAACGTCGGCGACGATGGGCGCGCGACGCGTTGCCGATCACGCCGCGACCCTCGAAGCGGCCGCGCGTCGCGGTGAAACACTGGAGCTCGAAGCGCTCGCCGGCGCCATCGATGAAGCGAAGGCGAGCATCGACGTCGTCATCAGACAGCTCACCGCATCGACCGATGTGAAAGCGGAGCCGATCGCCGGGCCGCAGCTGATTCCGATCGCCCGCCGCATGCGGACGCACCTCGACGAGAACAACCTCGCCGCGATGCAATGCTTCGTCGAGTTGAAGCAGGCCGCCGGCGCGCGATGGGCCGAGCCGCTGCGCGCGCTCGAAGCAAGTCTCGACAAGCTCGACTTCGGCGCCGCGCGCGCCCACCTCGAGAAACTCGAATCGCAGCTGACGCCGGAGGAATCGTGAGCGAGCCGGCGCTGCAGAGCGCGCGGCAGCGGCTGCTGATCGTCGACGATCAGCCGGCCAACATCCGCGTGATGGCGGAAGCGCTGCGCGATCGCTATGACCTCTTCTTCGCCACCGACGGCGCGCGCGCGCTGGAGATCGCGTCGGCCGGCGACATCGAGCTGGTGCTGCTCGACGTCGTCATGCCCGAGCTCGACGGCTTCGAAGTCTGCCGCCGTTTGAAGAGCGACGAACGAACGAGCCGCATCCCGGTCATCTTCGTCACCGCGCGCGAAGAGGTCGGCGACGAAGCGCGCGGCTTCGACGTCGGCGCCGTCGACTACATCGCCAAACCGATCCGGCCGCCGATCGTTCGCGCGCGCGTGCAGACGCATCTCGAACTGAAGCAGGCGCGCGATCTCCTCGAATCGCTGGCGTCGCTCGATCCGCTGACCGGCATCGCCAATCGCCGCCGCTTCGACGTCACGCTCGACGCCGAATGGCGGCGCTGCGCGCGCAACGGCGCGATGTTCTCGCTCGCCATCATCGACGTCGATCACTTCAAGGAGTTCAACGATACGTACGGCCACGCGCGCGGCGATGACTGTCTGCGCGAGCTCGCGCAAACGCTGCGCGGTGTGGCGCGGCGGCCGGGCGATCTCGCGGCGCGCTACGGCGGCGAAGAGTTCGCGCTCATCCTGCCGGAGAGCGACGCGAACGCCGCGCAGACGATCATCCGCCGGCTGTTCGACGACATCGGCTCGCTGGCGCTGCCGCATGCGTCGTCGTCGTGCGCGCAGATCGTCACGATCAGCGCCGGCGCCGTGACGCTCATCCCAACCGAAACCCTCAAGGCGTCGCTGGCCGTCGAATCGGCCGATCGCCTCCTGTACGAATCGAAAGACGGCGGACGCAATCGCGCCCATCACTTCGATGTCATCAACAACACGCGCGAATGGATTACGGGCAGCATTCAGGAGCAATGATGAAGCGCATCATCATCACGTCTCTCGCCATTCTTCTGACGGCCTTCGGCGCCTTCGCCGGCGACACGCCACCGCAGCAGGCGCGCAGCGAGGACAAGGAGCTCGAAGATCTCCTGTCGATCGTGCAGCAGGAGACGGAAGTCGCGACGAAGACGAAGATGAACAGCGACTACGTGCCGGGCATCGTCACCGTGCTCGAAGGCGACGAGCTCGAAGCGCTCGGCATCATCACCGCCGGCGAAGCGCTCGGTCTCGTGCCGGGCGTTTTCTCGGTCAAAGACCGTCTCTCGAATCAGTCGGTGATCTCGCGCGGCCTCGACTTCCCGTTCAACGCCGGCAACATCCTCATCCTCATCAACTCGATTCCGCTGACGCGTCCCGACGCCGGCATCACGACGTCGGCGCTGCAGATTCCGGTCGAACAGATCGAGCGGATCGAAGTGATTCGCGGCCCAGGCTCCGTCGTCTATGGCGACTTCGCATTCATGGGACTCGTCAACATCGTCACGCGCAAAGAAGGATCGCGCGGCTTCGTCCGCCTCGACTCTCCGCATCGCACGCGCACCGCAGGAGTGGGAACGGCGTTCGACGCCGGCGGCTCGACGTTCACGGGAAACTTCTCGCACTTCGACACCAGCAACCTCGGCGGACCGTCGGTGATCAACAGCGCGAACGACGGACGGTGGTTCGGCATCGCCACGTTCGATCGTGGCGGCTTCTCGCTCTCGACGGAAACCGCGCATCGCGATTACGACGGCGGCAATCCCGGCGCGCGATTCGCGGAATCGAGCTGGGTCGTCGACGCGAAGTACACGCATCCGCTCGCCGCGAAGCTCGACGGCACCCTGCATGCGACGTATCTCCGAAACGAGCTCGCCGAAACGGTGAGCACCTTCAGCGGACATCTGCTTCGCATGGGCGCCGACGCGGTCTGGAACGGCCTGCGGCGCAATTCGTTTCTCGGCGGCGTCGACTACACGATCTCCACGACCGATGACGCGCGATTCGCACAGGCACCGGCGGCCGGAGCGCCTCCCGGACCGCCGCCCGCACAGATACTGCTCGCGCACGGAAAACAGCGCCGCATCACCGGCGTCTATCTGCAGGATCGGATCGACCTGCGGACGAATCTCTCGCTCACGCTCGGCGGCCGTTACGACGCATACAGCGATCTCGATTCGCGCTTCACTCCGCGCGTGTCGCTGGCGTGGCGGCTCAGCGATCGGCACATTCTGAAAGCGCAATACGCGGAAGGCTTTCGTCCGCCGACGTTCTTCGAGCTCTACACGCCGCCGGCGCGCGGCACGATTCCGCGCTACTACTTCGAATCAAACGCGACGACGGAACTGAATTACGTTTACCGCGCGGCCGGACACGTCGGCCGCGTCACGTTGTTTCGCGCGATCATCAGCAACCTCATTCGGCCTGGCGGCATCATTAGCGATCCGAATGCGAAAGCGGAAGGCGTCGAGGTCGAGTGGTCGCAGCAGATCGGCGTGCCGCTGAAGGTCGACGCGAATGTCTCGTATACGGAGACCGAGGATCCGCGCGCGGCTGGAGCGGCGTTCCCGCGGAATCCGAATCTGATCGCGCCGAAATGGCTCGGCAATCTGTCGCTGCTCTACCGGCCGTACAGCGGATTGATCATCGGCAGTCATCTCAGCCACGTCGGCGAACGGCCGCGCGGCAGCGGCTTCGATCTCGTCGACTTCACCATCACGAAGCAGGACGTCGGCATCCGCGGACTCGACGTCCGCGTCGGAATGAAGAACGCGTTCGATCAGTCGGTGCGCTATCTCTTCATCCGCCCGAACAACAATCTCACCGATACCTTCGTCTTTCCCGGGCGCAGCGTCTGGATGCAGCTCTCCTGGAAACGATGAACGCCGGCCGCATCGTCATCGCCGATGACAACGGCGTCAACCGCATGCTCCTCGGCGGCATCCTCGAGCACGCCGGCTACACCGTGCGTGCGGCGGCCGACGGCGCGGAAGCGCTTCGGATGATCGAAAGCGATCCGCCCGACATGGTGCTGCTCGACATTCAGATGCCGGAGCTCAGCGGCTACGACGTCTGCCGCGCCATGCGCGCGAACAGCGAGCTGGCCATCATTCCGGTCGTCTTCATCTCCGCACTCGATGACGTCGAAGAAAAAGTGCGCGGCTTCGAAGCGGGCGGCGTCGACTACGTCACGAAACCGTTCGAAGCGGCGGAAGTGCTCGCACGCGTCGGCAGTCAGGTGAAGCTCTTCCGGCTGCAGCGCGAGCTCGCCGATCGCAACTCGCAACTGCAGAAACGCAACGTCGAGCTGCAGCGACGCAACGTGCAGCTGGCGCTCGCGCATCAGCGCACCGAGCGCGTGTTCGTGGCGCTGTCGGAAGCGCTGACCGGCACGCTGCTCGACGAAACGTATCGGCTCGAAGAGAAGATCGGCGAGGGCGGATTCGGCGCCGTCTATCGCGGCACGCATCTCCGGCTGCAGCGTCCGGTCGCGGTGAAAGTGCTGCGCGCGATCGGCGGCGTCGACAGCGACGTGCAGCTGGCGCGCTTCCGTCGCGAAGGAATCGCCGCGTGCCGCATCGCGCATCCGAACGCGGTCGAGGTGCTCGACTTCGGCGTCTCATCGACCGGCATCGCGTATCTCGTCATGGAACTCCTGAGCGGCACGACGTTCGGCACGCTGCTGCGCAACTCGCACACGCTGCCGCTCGCAAGAACCGGTGCGATCGTCGCGCCGGTCTGCGATGCGCTCGGCGCCGCGCACGCGGCGGGAATCGTTCATCGCGATGTGAAGCCCGACAACGTTTTCCTGCACGCGCACGACGGTAACGAGATCGTGAAAGTCGTCGACTTCGGGATCGCCAAGCTCGTCGACGATTCGCTGCCGGAGAACGACGTCACGCAGCACGGCACGTTCATCGGCACGCCGGTTTACATGGCGCCGGAACGGTTGATGGGCAGCTCGTACGACACGCGCTCCGACATCTACAGCATCGGCGTGATGCTTTACCTGAGCGTCAGCGGCTACCTCCCGTTCACGACCGAGTCGACGAACATCCCGGAGATGATCAAGCTCCATCTGACCACGAAGCCGCGTCGCCTGAGCAGCGTGACGCACGAGCTCGATCCGCGATTCGAGGAGCTGGTGATGCAGTCGCTCGCGTACGACCCGGCGCACCGGCCGGGGCTGCGGGAGATCGCGAGCGAATTGCGGCGCTGCGGCGCCGCACCGTCATCCTGAGCGTTAGCGAAGGATCCGGGCGGGTGGTGCGCGCAGCGAGTCCCTTCCGCCCGGATCCTTCGCTGACGCTCAGGATGACCGAGGTCGCCGCGATCGGTACTATAATTCCGGTTCGTGACCGGAGACGATTATCTGCGCAGTTTCGGCGATCGCATCCGCGGCGAGCGCGCGCGGCGCGGCATGAGTCGCAAACTCCTCGCCGATCACGCCGGGATTTCCGAGCGCTACATCACGCAGCTCGAGTCGGGAAAAGGGAACGTCTCGATTCTGCTGCTGCGCCAGATCGCCGGCGCGCTCGGTCTGCCGCTCAGCCGGCTCGTAGAAGATGAAAATCCGTCGCCGGAACTGACGCTCGTCCGGCAGTTCCTCGCGCGTCTTTCGCCCGCACAGTTGAAGGAAGCGTATGCGTCGCTCTCGACGCAGTTCGCCGCGGGCGCGAGCGTCTCGCGATCGCAGCGAGTCGCGCTCGTCGGTCTGCGCGGTGCCGGCAAGACGACGCTCGGCGCGGCAATCGCCCAGGTGCGCAACGTTCCGTTTTACGAGCTCGATCGCGAGGTCGAGCGGCTTTCCGGTATGTCGCTCGGCGCAATCCTCGAGTTGTACGGCCAGCAGGCGTATCGCCGCTACGAACTGCAGGCGCTGCAGGAACTGCTCGAAAGCGAACAGCAGTTTGTCGTCGCAACCGGCGGCGGCATCGTCTCGGAAGCTTCGACGTACGAACTGCTCCTCCGAAGCTGCGTCACCGTCTGGGTGCGAACGAGTCCCGAAGAGCACATGGCGCGCGTCATCGCGCAGGGCGATCGCCGTCCGATGGCCGGCTCGCAACAGGCGATGGACGATCTTCGTCGCATTCTCGAAGAGCGGACGCCGCTGTATACGCGGGCAGATCTGACGATCGATACGGCGGGACGTGCGGTGTCGGAGAGCACGAAACAGTTGCGTGCGCTGCTGCCGCTATCACTGCGGACGAAAGACAAATCGAGGCGATGATCCGCCGCGAAGCTGTTCGCCGACGCTGTGCGAACCAGGCAGCGGCGCCTCGCCGCCAGAAATAATGCGGCACGTCATCCGCATTCGGAACTATACTGCCGAACTCTCGCAGGAGCACTGATGATCACATTCGACCGTGACCCGGCCACTTACCAGCACTGGCGACTCTCTTTCGATGGTCCCGTGGCTACGCTGACGCTCGACGTCGCCGAGGACGCCGGCATCGAGCCGGGCTACAAACTGAAACTCAATTCGTACGATCTCGGCGTCGACATCGAGCTGCGCGACGCCCTCGATCGCCTCCGCTTCGAACATCCGGAAGTCGGCGCGGTCATCATCGCCAGCGCGAAGGATCGGATGTTCTGCGCCGGCGCCAACATCTACATGCTCGGCAAATCGAGCCACGCGTGGAAGGTGAACTTCTGCAAGTTCACGAACGAAACGCGCAACGGCATCGAAGACACGAGCGAGCATTCGGGACTGAAGTTCCTCGCCGCCGTGAACGGCACCGCGGCCGGCGGCGGCTACGAGCTGGCGCTTGCGTGCGATGAGATCGTCCTCGTCGACGATCGTTCGAGCGCGGTCAGCTTCCCCGAAGTTCCGCTGCTCGCCGTGCTGCCGGGAACCGGCGGACTGACGCGGCTCGTCGACAAGCGCAACGTCCGCCGCGATCTCGCTGATGTCTTCTGCACGACCGCTGAGGGGCTGGGCGGCGCGAAAGCGAAAGCGTGGGGGCTTGTGGATGAGGTGGTGCCGCCGCGCGCATTCGCGGAAAAAGTTCAGGAGCGCGCGAACGCGCTGGCGACGATGAGCGATCGTCCGAAAGACGCGAAAGGGATCGCGCTGACGCCGTTGAAGCGAACCGTCGATGAGAGCGGCGTGCACTACGAGCACGTTGATGTCGCGATCGATGCAAACGCGCGGACGATCGAGATCACGGTCAACGCGCCGGCTTCCAATGAAGCGGAAGACCTCGATGCGATTCTCGCAGCGGGGGCGAACTGGTGGCCGCTCGCCATCGCGCGCGAGCTCGACGACGCCATCCTTCATCTGCGCACGAACGTTCGCGAAGGCGGCATCTGGCTCTTCAAAACACGCGGCGATCTCGACGCGATGTTGCGTATCGATCGTGCGCTCGACAAGCATTCCGGCAACTGGTTCGTTCGGGAAACGATCGGCTTCCTTCGCCGCACGCTCGGCCGGTTGGAAGTGTCGTCGCGCAGCATCTACGCGGTCATCGATGAAAGTTCCGCATTCGCGGGCACGCTGTTCGAACTCGCGCTCGCGGCCGATCGCTCGTACATGCTGCAGTCGGAGGAGCACGGACCGCGCGTCGCGCTGAGCGCGATGAACTTCGGACCGTACACGCTGCCGAACGGATTGACGCGACTCGAAGCGCGCTTCGGAACGAACGCTCCTTCGAAGCTTGAAGAGCTGCGCGCGAAAATCGATGCACCGATGAACGCCGAAGAAGCGCTCGACGCGGGACTGATCACGTTCGCGCCTGATGAACTGGACTGGGAAGACGAGCTGCGCCTCGCCATCGAAGAGCGCGCCAGTCTCTCGCCCGACGCGCTCACCGGCATGGAAGCGAGTCTCCGTTTCGGCGGCCGCGAAACGATGGCGACGAAAATCTTCGGGCGTCTTTCGGCGTGGCAGAACTGGATCTTCATCCGGCCGAATGCGACCGGCGAAGAAGGCGCCCTGAAGCTGTTCGGCAGCGGCAGCAAACCCCGCTTTTCGTGGGAAAGGATCTGACGATGACTTCGATGAATTACGACGAGCGCATTCCGAACAACGTCGATCTCTCGACGAACAAGACGCTGCAACGCGCGCTCGAGCACTGGCAGCCGCGCTTTCTCGACTGGTGGAAGGAGCTCGGTCCGGCCGTGTTCCAGAACAACGACGTCTATCTGCGCACGGCGACGTCGGTCGATCGCGAAGGGTGGGCGACGTTCGGCATGGTGCGGATGCCGGAGTATCGCTGGGGCATTTTCCTCGCCGAGCGCGATCCGAATCGCACTATCGGTTTCGGCGATCACATCGGCGCGCCGGCGTGGCAGGTCGTCCCCGGCGAACATCGTTCGACGCTGCGGCGTCTCATCGTCACGCAGGGCGACACCGAGCCTGCCTCCGTCGAACAGCAGCGCGCCCTCGGCACCACCGCGCCGTCGCTGTATGACCTCCGCAATCTCTTTCAGGTGAACGTCGAAGAAGGACGTCATCTCTGGGCGATGGTCTATCTGCTCCACGCTTACTTCGGCCGCGACGGCCGCGAGGAAGCGGAAGGGCTGCTCGAGCGCCACTCCGGCGACGCCGACAAGCCACGCATTCTGTCGACGTTCAATGAGCCGATCCGCGACTGGCTGTCGTTCTATATGTTCGCGTACTTCACCGATCGCGACGGAAAGTTCCAGCTGAAGGCGCTCGCGGAAAGCGGCTTCGATCCGCTCGCGCGCACCTGCCAGTTCATGCTGACGGAGGAAGCGCATCACATGTTCGTCGGCGACACGGGAATCGGTCGCGTCGTGCGGCGAACCGTCGAAGTGATGAACGAGCTGCGGACGGAAGATCCCGCAAAGGTGCGCGCCGCCGGCGCCATCGATCTGCTGACGATTCAGAAGTACATGAATTTCTGGTTCAGCTCCGCGCTCGATCTGTTCGGCTCCGAAGTGTCGTCGAACGCGGCGAGCTATTTCGCGAACGGACTGAAGGGACGTCCCGACGAGTCGCTGTACGAAGATCATCGCGCCGACGGCGAGTACACGCTCTCGGTGCCGAGCGGAACGGAAACAGTCCCAATGCGCAACGCCATGAACGAAGTGCTCCGCGCCGCATACGTCCGCGACTGCGAAAACGGCGTGAAACGCTGGAACAAGATCATCGAAAAGGGCGGCATCAACTTCGAGCTGCGACTGGCGAGCCCGCGTTTCCGCCGCTCCGTCGGCGCCTGGTCGAACGTCCCAACCGATCCCGCCGGTAACTCGATCAGCGCCGAATCGTTCGCAGGCCAGATCGCAAACTGGATCCCGACGCCGGAAGATCAGGCGTTCGTGCAGTCACTGATGCAGCCGGTGCTGGAGCAGGGAAAGGTGGCCGCGTGGATCGCGCCACCGGATCGCGGCATTAACAATCTGCCGGTTGATTACGAGTACGTGCGGGTCGCGTAAACCCCACGTCATCCTGAGCGTTAGCGAAGGATCCGGGTGTGTGGGGCGAGCAGCGCGCGCCACCGCCCGGATCCTTCGCTAACGCTCAGGATGACGTGCTACCGGCAGCCGCGTGCGAGCGCGCGCGCCTCGTCCGCATTCGGATAAAGCGCGTGCGCCGCGCGAGCGTGCGCGCATCGCTGCCGTCCGCGAGCGAGTCGGATGTGCAGCCGGTAGTTGCCGGGATCGAGTTTCGATGCGCGCTGCAGCGAGGCGCCGCGCGCGTACATGTCCATCGCAACGAGTTGCGCCGCGCTGCGTGCGACTCCCGCCGCGCAGATGAAGATCACGATGAGCATCACCCACGCGCGACGTCCGCGCGGTTCCGCGTCCGGCGGCGATAACGCGCCAAGCGTCGTGAAGACGATCAGCGCCGGCACGGCGAGCAACAGCACCGCATCGAATGCGCCGGCAACGCCTGCGCCGACGATCGTCGCGATGAGCGCGGCGGCGGCGAGACGATCGTCGACGTCCATCGATTCGCGCAATCGCCGCCAGCCATCGCGTAGCAGCGCGAGAAAAAAACACGCCATCAGAATCACCGCGGCGAAACCACGCTCGGCGGCGAACGCGACCCAGTCGCTGCTCGGCCACGGATTCGATGTCATCCCGCTCGCGTTCTGATCGAGCGATGGATCGCTGCGCGGCGCGCGATGCGGATACTCGACCGCCCAGTTGCCGGGACCGACTCCGATGAGCGGCGACATGAACAACGAGCGCTGATACTGCACGAGTCGTCCGTGCCCGCTTCCCTCCTCGTAGTTCACGACGCCGCGCACCGATTCGAGATACGGATTCTCACTGCGCCACTGCAGCGCGTTCGGCAGCAGCAGTGCAATCGCAACGCCGGCGCCCGCGCAGACGACGAGCAGCGCGAGCCGCTTCCACAGTCGCAGCATCACCACCGCAACGACGAAGATGATGACCACGGCGCCGAACGCAAGCCACGCGGCGCGCGAGCGGGTCAGCACGAGCGCGGCCGTCACGAGCATCACGCCGATCGCGGCGCGTCGCCGCCCGCGCATCGCTGCGAGCAACACGACCGGCAGTCCGAACGCCGCCGCATGCGCGACGAAGTTTCGATTGCCGAGCGTTCCGCCCGGCGCGCGATTGATCGCGAAGATGTCGAGCCGGATGCCGTAGGCCTGCAGCAGCGACGTGACCGCGGCAACGACGACCGCCAGCGCCATCGCGCCGGCGACCTGTCGACCGAGTCCCGCATCGCGCAACGCACGACCGACTTCGAAGAGCACGATCGCCGACGCGGTGATCGCCACCGCGCGTCCCGCCACCCAGCCGTTCGTCGCGAACAGCGCCGAGAAAATACTGACGCCGAGGAATGCGACGAGGAGTCGATTCACGCGAAGGCGGCGGATGAGCAGCAGGCCGCTGATGAGCGCCGTGAGATGCAGCACGAGCTCTTTCGGAACGAAGAAACGATCGAGGTCGAAGGCGCGATCGGTCGATGCCGCGAGGACTACTGCGATCGCGCCGAGTTGCACGACGCGAAGCGCCGCACGTTCGGCGAAGGTCGGTGATGGTGGCGCGATTTCGTCGATCAACGGCGCAATGAGAACACGATCACTCCTTCGGAAAGTAAAACCGGAACGCCACCGCGGCGAGCGACAGGTTCGCGACGAAGAGCGACAACAGCACTTTCTCCGTTTCGCGCGACAGTCCGAGTGGCTTTTCGAACGCGAGGATCAGCACGATCGCCACCGCGACGAGCCCTACGAGACGTAGCGCGGCGCGAGCAAGAGCGTCGCGAGTTCGATCGTGCCGATCATCCTTTCTTCTCTTCATTCACGCCTCCCGTTGACAACTGTCGCTAACGATGACGCCCGAGCCGTCTACGACCATAAGGCTACGGCGAGTTGTCTTAAATCCCCAACTAGACTCGATGGAGTCATGGAAATACCGCCGAGCGACGGCGTCCGCGACATGCGCACGCTCGCGCAACGCGTCCATCGGCGATGGCTCGAGTTCCGCCGCCGTAATCCCGGCATGAGTGTGCCGATCGGCGACACTCTTTCGCGGATTCTCGAGCACGCGCCCGGCTATCAGTCGCCGCGAAAACGGGCGCCGTTTCGGCAGCGCCAGCCGCTGCGCAATCCCGGGATCTTCACCGTTCAGGAGATCGCCGCAACGCTGCAAACGACCGTCGGAGATCTGCTCGGCGAGCCCGGCTACACATCGGTGCGCGATTTCATCACGCCCGCCGAGCGACGGAAGCTGCGCGATGCGCTCGCACTGCTCAGCGATCTCTTCGATCTCGAGGACGAATCGCTCGTCTCCTCCGACGATAACGACGCAGCAGCCGCGCCGTTCGTCATCGCGCCGGCCGACTTCATCGCGCGCGATCACGATTACCCCGAGCCATTGCACGCGTGGCTGATCCCGCAATCGCCGCGCAATGTCGCTGCTGCAGTTGAGTCGTTGCGGGAAGTGCGCGACTCGCGGCTGCGCGTCGTTCGCGTCATCGGCGATTCGATGGAGCCGCTGCTTTGCAATGGCGCGAAGGTCGTCGTCGACACGACGCGCACGACGCCATCGGACGGCGACGTCGCAGCCATCTACGTCCGCGGAAGCGGCGGTTTGCTCGGCGTCTGGAGGATGCGCGACGGCGAGCCGCGGCTCGAGAAGTCGAATCCACAGGGAGGAGTGATCGCACTCCCGCCGCACGATCAATGGTTCGTATGGGGAATCGTGACGATGGTCGTCGAGGCTGCGAAGCGACATCCACGCATCGTAGCGACGCGTGACTTGTGAGCAATATACTGCTACCGCGCAATTGACTCGCATCCGAGTCAGCTGGTGGAAATAGGCAATAAAGGAGTCATTGCCTTGCGGACCCACCATGAAAAGCCGGCACAATCGGCCGATTCCAGGTAACTTAAGAGTCATGCGAAGCGGCGAACGGCGCGGCGGATCGGCCCGCGATATCGCGACTCTGGCGAAACGGGTCCACGATCAGTGGCTGGCGTGGCGCCGTCGTCACGCCGGAATGTCGATCCCGGTCGACGACACGCTGTCACGCCTTTTCGAGAACGTTCCCGAATATCGTCCGCTCCGCGAGCGCTCGCCGGATCGGAAGGAACGCGCCGCCAAAATCCCCGGCGTCTTCAAACTGCAACAGATCGCCGACATGCTCGACACGACCGTCGGCAATCTCCTCGGCGAGCCCGGCTACGAATCGCCGCGCGATCTCGTCACCACCGCGCAACGCCGCACGCTGCGCGAAGCGATGCTCATCCTTCGCGACCTCTTCGACCTCGACGACGAGTCACTCGAAGCGATCGAAGAGCCGCAGCAATATCGTTTCTCCGTTTCCGCAAACGACTTCATCGAGCGCGATCACGACTATCCGCGCACGCTCCACGCGTGGGTCGTCCCCGAGCTCCCCGCCTCTGCCGGTAACGGCGGCGCCGAGCCCGACCTGACGCTCACCTCCGCGCAGATTCTCCATTCAGTGCGCGAAGTGTGGGACTCGCGCCTCCAGGTCGTGCGCGTCATCGGCGACTCAATGTCACCCGAGCTGCGCCACGGATGGAAGGTGCTCGTCGACACCGAGCTGACGCGCCCAGCCCCCGAAGCCCTCGTCGCCGTTTACATGAAAGATGAAGGCGGAATCCTCGGCCGCTGGCACCTGGATGACGGCCGCCCATCCCTCCGCAAAACGAATCCCGAATTCGCCACGATCATCCTCGGCCCGCCGAATGAGTGGACGTTGTGGGGAACAGTGACGAAGGTGGTCGAGGCGCCGGTCGCGCTGCGGGGCGCGTGACGCGAGACGAGGCTACCGATGCCGGAAGGCGCCTCAGTGTGGGGGCGGCCGCTTCGGCCGCCAGGACGGGCCAAGCGGCCGCCCCCACATTTCTACCATCGTTTCGCCTCGGCCACTTCGCGCGCCACGCTCTGCGTGAACGCGACGGTGAATCGATCGCTCACTCGACGTCTCGAAACGTCCGAAGCACATCCTCAGCCGGTATCAGCTCGCCGCGGTCCGCCTGCGCGAGCGAAATCAAGAGCTCAGCTTCGGCCGTCGCGTCGAGCTCGAAGCTCTCGTCGACATCTCTGGCGAGCACTGTGACACTCGAGCCTTCAGGCAGCAGCTCGCCTTCGACGACGATTCGACCCGAAACGACTTTGCCTGACGTGACGCGCATGATCGCCCCATTCTATCCCGCGCTCTACCGCGCCAGCTCCGCCGCCATCCGATCCGCGAGCGCGGCGAGCGCCTGACTCATCCCGGTCGCGATGTTCGCGCTGTCGAGCGATGGCACATCGATCGTGATCCGCTCGTGATGCGTGACATCCGCGCGGGTTCCTTCGCGCAACACCCAGCGGCCATCGAGCACCACGACGTTGCCCGGTCCGGCGGCGAACTCTTCGAGGACGACGTCGATCGATCGTGTTGGTGCGAGCGGTTTCGCGGCGCCGGGGAGGATCACCATTCCTTCGGGTAATCGCGCGGCGAGATCGAAGGCGAGCGTGTGCAGCGCTAGTGGCTGCAGCGATGCGGACCATTGTTCCGCGGAACGAATCTGCAGCTGATGATCGGCCTGGCGCACCACGACTTCTCTTCGATCGAGACCGGGCGGGAGCTCGACACCTTCAATTGCAACCGGCAGTCCGCGAGCGGCGGTGACGGACGCTGGCGCGCTTCGGTCGAGCGAATAGAAGCGGCTTTGCGAGCGCGAGAAAAACGAGCAGCCGCCGGCGCACAACAACAAGAGCACGATCATCATCCGGCGGAATCTCATTTCGCTTTTCCTCTCCCCTTCAGCAACGCGTCGGGATTCTCTTCGAGGTACGACGCCAGTCCGCGCACCGCTTCGGCGGCGCGCGTCAGCTCTTTGATCAGCGTGCCGAGGTCGTAGTTCTGGCGCGCGGAGCTGCCCATCAGTTGCTCCGCTCTCTTCGCCGCCGCTTCCGCGGAATCGGCAGTGCTGCGCAGGCTGTCGACGATCGGCTGGACATTCTGTTTGACCGTGTTCGCCGCTGATTCGGCGGACGTCGCGGCATTGCGCAGACTGCCGACGATCGGTCCGACATTCTCGCGCGTCGTGGCCGTGATCTTCTCGACGTCGGCGAGTGAGCGATTCAGCCGCTGCAGACTCTGATCGAGAATCGGATCGTGCACGAGCGTGTCGAGTCGCAGCGCGGTGCTGCGCAGATGGCCGGCGATTTCTTCGATCGGCAGATTGCGAATGCGGCCCGCGACGTCATTGATTGCGGAGAGCGCTCCTTCGATTCCGCTTCCGGCCGATGCTGCGGGAACGATCGGCGGATCGTTCGTCGTGACGAGACGTCCGGAGCCGGGTGACGCAACCATATCGAGCGAAATGCCGCTCGCGCCCGGAAGCACGAGACTCGTCGACAGCGTCGCGCGCATTCCTTTCTGCACGAGTCGCTGCAACACGTCGTTCGTTCGAACACGCACATCTTCGCGCGTCGTCGAAGATGCGATATCGATGTGCAGCAGACGCGGATCGATCTCGAACGTGACCGGCGTCTCGAGGCTCGCACTCTCCGGTACGTAGCGAAGATTGACATCGCGCACGTGTCCGATCTGCACGCCTTTCATCTGCACCGAGGTGCCGGCAGTCAGTCCTTTGACGCTGCCCGGGAAGTAGGTCATGTATGTCATATGCGGACCGTCAGCGGCCGCGATCGCTGTCGCTTCGGAGTCGTAGAGCTCGAAGTGCGAGCCGGCGGCGACTTCATCGCCGGCAAGAACTTCGGGTGTGTAGAAGGCGATCGGCGCGGTGAGCAGCGAACCGATCGACGCGCCGCCGAGGGAGAGCCCGCCGCCGCCGAGGGAAACGTTCAGACCGCCGCCGCGCCAGAAGCGCGTGCTGCGGCGAACTTCGCTCGCGAATCGCTGCACGACGAGCGCATGCACGGCCGTGACGCCGGTCTTGTCGTTGTATTCGGCGCCGAGGACGCGACCGACGCGGATGCCGCGGAAGAGCACCGGCGAACCGACTGCGATCGAGCCGAGGCCGCGCGCTTCGAGGATATATGTGCGCCCGGCTTCGGGCGGCGTCAGGATCGGCGCGTACTCCTGTCCGGCAAACTCGCGGATGTTCTCTTCCTTTCCTTCACCCTCGGCCGGCGCGATGCCGACGTACGTGCCGCCGAGGAGACTGCCGATGCCGCCGCTCTCGAGTCCCGGCTCGACGATCCAGAACTTCGTCCCCTTGCGCAACGCGTGATTCATCGACGCGTCCATCGAGATTCGGACGACTACCTGGCGGAGATTTTCATCGATGGTGATCTTCTGAACGGTTCCCACTTTCGCGCCGCGGAATCGCACCGGACTGTATCGATCGAGACCGCGCGCGTCGGAGAACCGGACCGTGATGTCGCCGCCGCCGAACCCGTAACGAACGACGAGCCATCCCGCGAAAAAAATCGCCAGCGCGGGAACGATCCAGACCCACGGCGTCCATTTGGCGAGATGAACTTTCGCCTCCGGCGGCGGCTCACTCCTGCGTTCCTCGGCGTGCTGATCGTACTCACTCATGTCGCTTCTTCTCCGGCGGTCTTCCACATCAAACGCGGCTCGAAATAGCGGACCGCGAACGTAATGAGCACGATGATCATGAAGAGCGGCGTCGCGCCCGGGCCGGCGACGATGTCGTCGATGCCGCGGAAGTCGACGATCGGCGCGGCGAGTGCGGCGATGAACGGGATGATCATCGGCCAGCGCGCGAGGCGATGCAGCACGCGATACGCGCGAGTGCGAAGAATCAGCCCTTTCTTCTTCGGAAAGCGGACGCGCGCGAGAAGCCACAGCAATCCGAACAGCTCGACGAACGGGATGACGACGCCGGCGATCAGGATCACCGCGCCGATCTGCCAGTAGCCGCGATCGGCGAGGAGCTGCACGGTGCCGAGCACCGTGTGCTCGAGCACGCCGGTGAGCTGATCGTTCACCATGATCGACGCCGAATACGCGGGAAGGAGCAGCGGGATCGCGGCGGCGACCGCACCGAGCGCCGGTGCGAACCGCGGCGTGATGTCGCGATCGAGCCTGCTGCCGCAACGCGGGCAGGCATCGCCGGGACGACGATCCATCACCGCCAGCTCGCAAACGTCGCACGATGCGAGATGGCGAACCGGCGGCGCGACGCTGTCGGGATAGATCTCGTTCCAGACCGCGCGGCGATCGAGCGTGCGGTCGCCGAGAAATGTGAGCGCCGCGACCGCGAGATAGCACCACGCGCCGACGCGCACCGTGACGTCGGCGGAAATGTCGGCGCGGTAGTAGGCGACGACGCCGGCAATGACGACGATGTCGGTCATGCTCCAGAGCCGCAGCTCTTCGCTCCAGCGGAAGATGCGGCCGCGCTGCGGGACCTTCCACTTCCAACGCAGCGACAGAAACACGACGATCTGAAACGTCGCGCGCAATGCGGGAAAGAGAAACGCGAAGAAGAGAAAGCCGAATGCGAACGGGAACCATACTTCGCTGTAGATCACCGGCACGCTCGACACGAGACGGCTCTCATCGGACAGAAGATGTTTGATCGTCGAATCGAGCAGCGGCATGAAGACCGCCGGCGGCAGCAGGATGAAGATCGCCATCGAGCACGCGAGCGGAAGATCGAACGCGCGCGAGCGATGCGCGAGCAGGCGGTCGCAGCGAACGCATTCCGCCTCCGCGCCGGGCGGCAGCGCGGGGATGCTCTGCGTCCGGCCGCAGTCGGCGCAGGTGATCGTCACGGATGTCGCGTCTCGCACGTTGGCCACCAAACATGGCCACTCTTTGCAAGACGAGTTCCGAGCGAGCTTAACCGCCGCTCAGCGCGGGAAGAATGACGATCTCGGAGCCGTCGCGAACAGCGGTCCGGAAGCCATCCAGGAAGCGGATGTTCTCGCCGTCGACGAAGATATTGAGGTGCGGCCGCAGTTCGCCGAGCTCGGTTACGACGCGATCGCGAAACGCCGGGCACTCCGCCCAAAGCAGCGACAACGCGTCTGCGAGCGAGCCCGCGCTGCGCTCGATGCGCACTTCGCTGCGATTGCCGGCGAGCTCGCGCAGCGGTCCGGAGATGACGAAGTTGAGCGCCATTACGAAACGATCGCCGTCTTCACCGCGACGATGGGCGGCAGTCCGTCGACGATCGCCGTCCACGTTTGTCCTTCATCGGACGAGCCGAACAGTTTGCCGCTGCGCGTGCCGAAGTAGACGCCGGCCGGCGCGAGAGCATCGACCGACATCGCATCGCGCAGCACGGTTTCGTACGCGTCGTGCTGCGGCAGTCCATCGGTCATCGCTTTCCAGCTCGCGCCCGCGTCGCTCGTCCGATAAACGCGCAGCTTTCCTTCGGGCGTGCAGCGGAAAGCGTCGGCTTCGAGCGGCACGATCCACGCGCGATCGGCATCGCGCGGATGGATGGCGACCGGGAATCCGAAATCGGACGGCACGCCGTTCGCGATGTCGACCCAGTTCTCGCCGCGATCGTCGGTGCGATAGAGACCCCAGTGATTCTGCAGGAACATTCGCTCCGGCCGCTGCTGCGACTGCGCGACCTTGTGCACGCACTGGCCGAACTCCGGATGTTTGTCGGGGAGGAAGTCGGCGCGCACGCCGCTGTTCGACGCGCGCCAGCTCGCACCGCCGTCCTCGGTGACGTACATGCCGGCGGTCGAGACGGCGATGCGAATTCGCTGCGGCTCGATCGGATCGGGAAGAATCGTGTGCAAACAGAGTCCGCCGCCGCCCGGCATCCAGCGCTCGCGATGCGGATGATTCCAGAGCCCTTCATCGAGCGACCACGTTTCGCCGGCGTCGCGCGAGACGAAAAGCGCTGCCGGCTCGACGCCGCAGTACATCGTGTCGGGCTCGAAGTCGCGTCCCGGAATGACCTGCCAGATTTGCGCGAGCGCGGCGCCGGTTCCCTGCGGAAACTTGACGGTCGCTTCTTCGGGATTCGTCCAGTTGCGGCCGAAGTCGTCGCTCGAATGAAGGAGCGAGCCCCAGTGCATGCTCGACGCGGCCGCCCACAGTCGATGACGATCCGCGCGTCCGTCGTAGCCGATCGCATAAACGGCGCTGCCGGGAAAGTAAGGACCGCCAAGCTCCCACGTGCGGCGCGCCGCGTCCGCCACGAGAATGAACGCGCCTTTCATCGTGCCGACGAGGATGAGAACGTCGCCGCGCTGCGCATCGATCTGCTGAGTGACCGGCATGAGGTGAAACCTCCGAGCCGGCAAGTTTAGAGCGGAACGTCAGGGATTGGGGCCGATGCTGATCATGATCATGCCGTACGAGTGCGCGCGCGACGATTGCTGCACTCTCGTGACGAGCGGCCGGAACTCCGAGCTGCGCCACGTCTGCTGATACGCGAAACGGAAATGGCGAACGCGGACGCTGACACCGGCGCGATGCTCGCGTACCGACGAGCGGCGTTCGATGCGATATTGCTCGTCCTCGGCGTCGATGAAAACGTTGCGTGCGACGTATGTCGCATTCGCGACGACGTAGACGTACGCGTCCCAATCCGGCCTGGTCTCGGGCTTCTCGCGCGTGTTCGTGCGAAGAGCGAAAGGCACTGCTCGAATCGGTTCGATGAAATGCAGCGGAAGGTTGTAGCCGAGGCGAACGGTCGTGCTCGCGCTGGCGTTGATGAAGACGTTTCCGGCAGCGCCGCCGATCGCCGGAGTGACGTCGAACCACGAGAGACGATCGTCGCGCAATTTCCGCGGAAGCAATTTCACACGCCGTTCGTAGCTGGCGAGGAATGCCGCCCACTCGCCGATCTGATTGTCCCATCCGAGCGGATCCTGTGCCCTCGGCGTGATGTGCTGATGGACGAACGTCTGCGCTTCCTCGGCATGCGAGTCGCGTCCGATCACGCCGGCATAAAGCTCGATGTGATCGTTCGTGCTCTGCCGCGTCGCATCGAACATCAGCGTCCCGTACAGCCAGCCTCCGTAAGGACGATCGCCGCGAATGGGCGTCGTCCTGGCAAGGTCCTCCGGCGTGTACATGTTCTGCCCGAGGCCGGCGGTGACCGTTCGGTCGCATTGTTCAGTCGCGTGGCCACACAGAATTGCGGCGATGCGATCGAGGCGGGAGTGGCTGCTCGGCACCCAGCTCCAGAGCATTCGCGTACCGTTCGTGTAAGCGCGGTCGCTTCGCAGCGACGCGCGCGCGAACGAATCGTTCTCTTCCTGCAGTGTGAACGTCTGCGCGTACGCGGAAACAGAGATCGAAGTCACGAGGATCGCGAAGCCGAGACGGCGCATGGTGCTTCCCTCCATCACAAGAGAAGGACGCGTGCGAGGATTTCCTCCTACCTCCCCTCCTCCTCCCACTTCCCCGCCGGACAATGTTGTTTCGTCAGCCGCGCTTTGAGCCGCATATAGCATCCGCACAGTTCGCAGACGCGACGGTCCGTCGCCCACGGCGCGATCGTCAGCAACGGATCGTCGGCGGGCTCGCGGTAGTGAGGACAGCTGTTGCAGACCTCGAGTCTTCGGAAATACGTCGACGGCTCGACGAGGCCGAAGCCGTTCGCGGCCCACGCACGGATCGAGCGCGTCAGCTCTTCGATCACGTCGACGGGCTGCTGTCGGACGGCGGCGTCTTCGTCCTCGGCGAGCAGCAGCGAATGCAGCAGCGCGGGTTTCTTCGCCAGCTGAGTGAGCCGCTCGCGAAAGACTTCATCATGCGCGGCTCGAAGGATCGCCGCCGCAGCGCGACGGCGATCCACCCCTCCGAGTCGAGCCAGCTCTTCGGCGGCTGCCTCGAGTGACACGCTAGTACGATCCGCTGCAGCTGCTCGACGAGCTGGGAACGATGACGACGCCGCTGGACGTGAGCGTGACGGCGACAGACGTGTCGCCCGAATCGATGGCGCAGTCCTTGGTCGTGCTGCCGGCGTTCGAGCTGATCGCCCACCGATCGGTCGACGTCGTTTCCGTCTGCCACTCGCCGCCGCCGGCCGTCGCGCCGTTCGCGAGGTTGGAGAACGTGCAGGGCGTGCTGTTACACCCTTCCGCGAAATGCGAAACGGAACCGCTGATGGTCTGACCGGTGTTGTTCGTGACGGTGAATGGACCGCTGTGCTGAGACATTGTTTGCTCCTCTCGGTTTACGCAACGGCCTTATTGCCGTCGTGCATTCATTAAGTGTCGGAACATTGAAATTCATCTCACTCGACGTGATCCATGTCCGAGTTTTTCCTGTCGCTCGAGGATGTCGAGAAAGCTGCGGCGCGCGCGGAACAGGACGCGGTTGAAGTGCGCGGAGTCGAGCCCGAGATCGGCGCAGATGCGGTCCTTTGGTTCGCCCTCGAAGTAGAAGCGAGTCAGCAGTTGCCGATAACGAAGCGGACGGACCGACGCGACCGCGCGCTGCACACGCTCGCATTGCTCCTGACGCAGCACGTGCGACAGCTGACCCGGATCGGGATCGGGATGATCGATTGCCAGGTTCTCTTCGACCTCGCCGCGACGTCTCGCTTTTCGCCAGCCGGAGATCAGCAGATAGCGCGCGGTCTGCCGAAGAAACTGCGCGAGCGCGGCCGGCTCGTCGATACCGCGGCGTCGCAGCCGCTGCAGCGCGGTGGCGAACGTTTCCTGATGAACGTCTTCCGCCGACCAGCGGTTTCGCGTGAGCGATTGCAGCATTCGCATGACCCGCGGGCCATATCGATGCACCAGTTCCGCTTCTGCGGCAGGATCGCCACTGCGGATTCGAGACACCAGTTCAGTCGCTTCCTTCGCCTCGCTCTCTTCCATCGCCAGCCGAGACCTGTGGCAGACGTGTCGGATGACACGCGGCGCCTCACCGCGACAGCCGCGGGAATCAGGACGGCCGTTGCTCGTTTTGTCTCGGACCTCTCGCCGGCTAAGTGCATTCGAGCCGCCTGCGCTCTCACTTTTTCTTACTTACGGCGGTCAAGAGGTCCAGCCGTCAGGAAGGCCATTCGAGCGCGTGCGGCGAGTATCAGCATGTGGCGAAAATGCGCGACGTCGCGGATTTCTACCGCCTGTCGCGCGATGTGATTTCGCGCCTCTCAGCGGCGGCTCACGCGGACGCGAACATCACCACGCGCAGTGGAGACGCGATGATTTCAACGCCGCCGATCGGCGGCGCGAAGCAGTCCCCTGCACGGACCGGAAACCCGTTCCGCGATGAGCGCGTAGCCGCGCGCGTTCGGATGGATCTCGTCGCTCTTCAGCGACGGATCGGTGAGGATTCCGCGCAGGACGTTCGGCACGAAGAGGCAGCGCTCGTCGTGCGCGATCCGCTCGTACATCGATTCGTAATTCGCGTTCATGCTCGGAAAGCGGAAGCCGAGGAGGATGACCATCGCGCCGCGGCGCTCGATCTGCTGCACGATCGTGCGCAGATTCGTTTCGGTCGTCGCGATCGGAACGCTGCGCAGGAAGTCGTTGCCGCCCAGGCCGACGATCACGAGTCGCGGCTCGCGCGTGAGGACGTCGGCGTCGATGCGCGCGAGTGCGGTCTCGGTCGTATCACCGCTCACGCCGGCGTTGATGACGGAGACGCCGATCAGCTGCGACAGTTTGGATGGATAGTCGTCGCCCGCCGCGGCGCCGAAGCCGGCGGTGATTGAATCGCCGAACGCGACGATCGCGGTGCCGCGCGAAGAGAGATTGGCGACGCGCGAGTATCGCGACGGCCACAGCAGCCAGATCAATGCGATGACGATGACCGCAACAAGGACGATGACGCGCGGCTGCTTCATGGATTGATTAGAACATCTGGCACAGAACTCGTAGCCTCCGCGGCTGTGAGTCGCGACAACGAGCCGCATCCTTTCGTCCGCGTGCGTGGCGCGCGGGAGCACAACCTCAAAGACATCGACGTCGACATCCCGCGCGACGCGCTCGTCGTCTTCACCGGCGTCTCCGGCTCCGGCAAGTCATCGCTGGCGTTCGGAACGTTGTACGCCGAGGCGCAGAGGCGTTATCTCGAATCCGTTTCGCCGTATGCGCGACGGCTCTTTCATCAGATGGCGGTGCCGGAAGTCGATGAGATCGATGGGCTGCCGCCGGCCGTGGCACTGCAACAACAGCGTGGTTCGCCGACGACGCGCTCATCAGTCGGCAGCGTCACGACGCTTTCGAATCTGCTGCGGATGCTCTACTCGCGCGCGGGTGACTATCCGCGCAATCAACCGTTGCTGTACGCGGAATCGTTCTCGCCGAACACGCCGGAAGGAGCGTGTCCCGAGTGTCACGGACTCGGTCGCGTTTACACGGTCACCGAGGAGTCGATGGTGCCGGACGACTCGCTCACGATTCGCGAGCGCGCCGTCGCCGCGTGGCCGCCGGCGTGGCACGGACAGAACCTGCGCGACATCCTCGTCACGCTCGGATACGACGTCGATCGTCCGTGGCGCGAGCTGCCGCGAAAAGAACGCGACTGGATTCTTTTCACCGACGAGCAGCCGACCGTTCCGGTCTACGCCGGCTACACGCCGGAAGAGACGCGGCGCGCGCTGAAGCGTAAAGAAGAGCCGAGTTACATGGGGACGTTTACGAGCGCGCGCCGCCATGTGCTGCACACGTTCGCGAACACGCAAAGTGCGCTGATGAAGAAACGCGCCGCGCGTTACATGCTCAGCGCCGACTGTCCGCTGTGTCGCGGCAAACGGCTGCGGCGCGAATCGCTTTCGGTCACGTTCGCCGGCTACGACATCGCCGATATCTCGGCGCTTCCACTTGCGCGACTGGCATCCGTCATTCGTCCGTACGTCGATGGAACCGGCGCGACGAAGGCATCGGTCGGGCATCCGGAGAAAGCGATCGTCACCGAGCGAATCGCCTGCGATCTCGCCGCACGGCTCGACGTGCTCCTCGAGCTCGGCCTCGGCTACCTCTCACTCGAACGCAGCACGCCGACGCTCTCGCCCGGCGAGCTGCAACGGCTGCGACTGGCGACGCAGGTCCGCTCGAATTTGTTCGGCGTCGTTTACGTGCTCGATGAACCGTCGGCCGGCCTGCATCCCGCCGACACCGAAGCGCTGCTCGGCGCGCTCGACAAACTGAAAGCGTCCGGCAATTCGCTCTTTGTCGTCGAGCACGAGCTCGACGTCATCCGTCACGCCGACTGGATCGTCGACGTCGGTCCGGCCGCCGGTGAGCACGGCGGACAGATTCTCTACAGCGGACCGCCTGAAGGTTTGAAAAAGATCGAAGCCTCGCAAACGCGCGCGTATCTCTTCGTCGAACACGCGCCGCCGAAACGAACGCCGCGTGAGCCGCGCGGCTGGCTGCGACTCAAAGGAGTGACGCGCAACAATCTCCACGAGCTCGATGCGGAGTTTCCGCTCGGCGTCTTCACGACCGTGACCGGAGTTTCCGGCTCCGGCAAATCGAGTCTCGTCAGTCAGGTGCTGGTCGAGCTGGTCGCCGAGCACCTCGGACACGAGCTGGAGTCCGATGCCGAAGAAGGCGACACGCTGGAGCGCGTGGTCGAAACGATCGGCGGCGAGATCGTTGATGGGATGACGAACATTAAGCGACTGGTACGCGTCGATCAGAAGCCGATCGGCCGCACCCCGCGCTCGAATCTCGCCACGTACACCGGTCTTTTCGATCACGTGCGCAAACTGTTCGCGTCGACCAAAGCGGCGCGTGCGCGTCATTACGATGCCGGCCGTTTCTCGTTCAACGTGGCGAAGGGACGCTGCGAGACGTGCGAAGGCGAAGGCTTCGTGATGGTCGAGCTGCTGTTCCTGCCGAGCGTTTACGCGCCGTGTCCGACGTGCCACGGCGCGCGATACAACGCGAAGACGCTCGAGATCAAATACAACGATCGCAACATCGCCGAAGTACTGGGGATGACGGTCGACGCGGCGTGGGAGTTCTTCACTGAGGAGCATCACGTCCATCGTTCGCTCGACGTGCTCCGCGAAGTCGGCCTCGGCTACATCCGGCTCGGCCAGCCGGCGACCGAGCTCTCCGGCGGTGAAGCGCAGCGGATCAAACTCGCCACGGAACTGCAGCGCATCGGCCGCGGCAACACGCTCTACATCCTCGATGAACCGACCACCGGACTGCATCCGTCCGACGTCGAGAAACTGAGGACGCAGCTCGAAGGACTCGTCGACGCCGGCAACACGGTGATCGTCGTCGAGCACGACATGCGAGTGATCGCCGGCAGCGACTGGGTGATCGACATCGGCCCGGGCGCAGGCGAGGAAGGAGGCCACGTCGTCGCCGCGGGACCGCCGGCGGACGTGATGCGGTCGACGAAGAGCCGGACGGCGCAGTATTTAGAGAGGTACATGCGCGGGTAAGGGGAAATTGCGTTCCGGGGCCGTCTTACTTAATGTGAAGACGCTGTGGAATTGGATCTGCGCATTCTTCAACTGGCTGCACGATCGAACCGTCGGCATCGTGGAGATTCTCGGAACGGCCCTGGCGGTCGTCGTGGTGGTCTGGTGGGTGCAGTACCCGCCAGTCAGGTTCGTACCGCAGTCGGCGTTCGCAGTGCTCGCCACGCTGCCGGGTCTCATCGCAATCGCGTATCACTGCATCAGCGCTCTGCCGCGTTTCCAGGCACGCCGTGAAGCTACTCGCGACTACGATCGGTTCACCGAAGGTTTCGACCGGTGGTGGGTCGCGCAGGGCTGGCAGCGAAAACTGGCGCAAACCGGCTACGCACCAGCCGCGAAGATCGAGTTTTCGACGTCGAAGCGCGGCTGCACTACAGACGACTACCTCTCCTTCCGGCCGATGCTTTCGGGCACGCTCTGGGGAGCGCTTCTGCTGTCGCTCGTCTTTCTCCTCGCCGTCGGTGTTGCTCACGATCCCACACTCCTGATTGGCAAAGCGACGAAGGATCCAGGTCTGTACGGCTTTCTCTTCGCAGCCCTCGGTGCGTACGTGTCCGTAATGTGGCGGATGATCAATCGCATTCACGCGAATGCGCTTTCATACAGGTTCATCTTCACCGCGACGCTGCGAACGGCTGTGGCGATGTCGATAGGCTACGTTTCCGATCGTGTTGATCTGTTCGCCGTCGCCAAAGGCAGCCCGGCGACCTACGCACTTTTCTTCTTTATCGGACTCTTCACGGACTGGGCACTTTCCGAATTGCGCACTCGTGCTCGGACTGTTTTCAATCAACCGAATGCAGCCTGCGATCGCCTTCCACTCTGTCTCGTCGACGGACTGGACGACGGGATGATCGATATCCTCGACGAGCTCGGAATCTGGGACGTCGAGCACCTCGCCACCAGCGAGCCGGCAGAGCTGACTATCCGCACGCTCTACCCATTCAATCGTGTCATCGACTGGATCGATCAGGCCATTCTCATCATCTATCTGCGGCGAAACATCGGCATCGCGCGCGAGCACGGAGTCACCGGCGCGATCGACTTATCGGTGCTTTACAGCTACACGCTGCAAGGCGAGCCGCCCACGTCTGTCATCCGCGCCAATCGCACGCTAGACGAAATGGCGAAGAAGATGTCGATGTCGCGCGACGTCCTCGACGGAATTTGCCAGACGCTCTATTTCGACTACACGGTCGAGCAGCTTTATCGCTTCTGGCAGCGTCACCGAATCGACCCGCCCGACGACCTCAAGGGGGTAGGGAAACCCCCTCCCGACGGCCCTCCTAAAACAACCGCATAAGTAAGGAGTGGCCATGCGCTCAACGAGACTCACTGTCCTCGTCGCTCTCATCGTCTCCGCCATCTTCGTCGTCATCCTCGCGTGCAAACCGAAAGAGCCGCCGCCGGCGCCGCCTGACGTCGCGGGGATGCAGCGCTACGGCGAAGATCCGAAGATGGTCGAGCTGACGAGCGATCCGTTCGCCGGTATGGATGGCATCCCCGCCACTCAACTCTCCGCCGAAGAGATCAGCGGCCGCGTGCTCTGGAACCTCTGGACCGGCGACAGCTATCTGATGTGGGACTACCTCGCGAAGAACGGCTTCGGCACGTCGGACCTGCTGAAAGTCATCGACTCGCGGAATCGCGCCACCCGCTTCGACACGTTCGGCACGATCAATCAGCCCGGATTCATGTCGGCGCCGAAGGCGGACGAATACGGACTCTTCATCGACATACCGCGTCCCGGCGATGCCGAAGGCGACATCGATAAGCGGCTGAACATTAATGAGTACACGTACGGCCGTTCATCCGGCGTCGTCGGATTACGCGTCTATCCCAATCCGGAATTCAAAGGGGCCGCGGTCGACGAATGGAAGAAACACATCGCCGCCGACGGGGTCAATCACGACTATTACGAGAACCCGAACTACTTCAACAAAAACACGCTCGTGCGGCCGTATGCGATCGGAATGGCGTGCGCCTTCTGTCACGTCAGTTTCGATCCGGTGCGTCCGCCGGAACATACCGACGAGCCGCATTGGGCGAATCTCAATGATTACGTCGGCGCGCAGTATCTGAAAGTGTGGGAAGTCTTCGGCTCGTACATGAAGGGCGACAGCTTCGTGAAACAGCTCCTGCACTCGAATCCGCAGGGAACGCTCGACACATCGTTCATCGGCACCGACTACCTCAACAATCCCGGCACGATGAACGGCGTCTATTCGTGGCCGCAGCGCCTTTCGCGCTCGCCGATGGCGTCGACGTCCGCGACATCCGGTCACGAAATGCTCGCCGGTGGCGCGCTCGATCTCCTCAACATTCAGAAAGAGATCGCAACCGGAAAATATCCGGTACCGCGCGTGCTGAAAATGGGCGAAGACTCGGTCGGCGTCGACGGCGCGCTGAGCCGCGTCTTCATCAACATCGGTGAGTCGTGGAACGAGTGGAGCAAACATTTCCGCCCGCTCGTCGGCGGCCCCGATCGCGCGCAGACGCCGGTCCAGGTGAAGACGCTGCAGACGATCTCTTCACACTGGAACTGGAGCGAGAAACGCTCGCCGCATCTCAAGACGTATCTCGTCAATCGCGCGAAACCGCTGCTGCTGAAAGATGCGCCGGACAGCGCAACGTATTTGCCGAAAGATCCGAAACAGGTCGAGCAAGGCAAGCTGGTTTTCCTGAAGAATTGCGCGCGCTGCCATTCGAGCAAACAGCCACCGGAGCCGACCGATCCCGCGTCGCCGGAAGGAACGAAGTGGTTCGTCGATCAGCTCACTGCCGATCCGGCGTTCTTCACCGACAACTTCTTCTCCGATGAACGGCGGCACTCGGTCGCCGAGATCGGCACGAACGCGACGCGCGCGGCGGCGACGAACGCGATTCGCGGACACATCTGGGACAACTTCTCGTCCGAGACCTACAAAACATTGCCGGCCGTCGCGGCGTTGTCGCTGCCGAGCAATCCGCTCGAAGGCGATCCGAATACCACGAATACGTTCCAGTTCCAGCTGCCGGCCGGCGGTCCCGGCTGGTATCGCCCGCCATCGCTCATCAGCCTCTGGACGAGCGCGCCGTATCTGCACAACAACACGGTCGGCAGCGACTTCGGCGATCCGACTGTCAAAGGCCGGATGCGCGCGTTCCAGGAAGGAATCGAACGGATGCTGCTCATCCAAAAGCGGCAGAACATCGTCTGGCGGACGAAGGAGACGAGCTACATCACGATTCCGCAGAGTTACGCGCCGCCGCTGCTGCGGAAACTGATCTCGCGTCACGAACTGCAGGACGCCGACGGCAATCTGCGCATCGGACCGATCCCGAAAGGAACACCGGTCAACCTGTTGTCGAACGTGAATCTCGAAGGCGATCCGATCAAGCTGCTGGAGCTCGGCGTCGAGCTGTCGGCGGCGCTCATCGAGATCGACGCGAAGCATATGAACGAGCAGCAGGCGACGGCGCGAATGCGCAAAGTCATTCCGCTGCTGATGGCCGTCAACAAGTGTCCCGACTTCATTGAAGACAAAGGACACATGTTCGGCACGCAGCTGCCGCTGCCCGACAGACGAGCGCTTATCGAGTTACTGAAAACGTTCTGACGAACGATGAGCGCTGAAGAATACGAGTACATCGTCGTCGGCTCCGGGGCCGGCGGCGGACCGCTGGCCGCGAATCTCGCGAAGAGCGGCTGCCGCGTGCTGCTCATCGAAGCCGGCTCCGACCCGGAAAGCTATCTGTATCAGGTGCCGTGCTTTCACGCGTATTCGAGCGAAGAGAAAGCGATGTCGTGGGATTACTTCGTCCATCACTACACGAAGGACGAAGAGCGCGATCCGAAATACCGCGCCGATCGCGGCGGCGTTTTTTATCCGCGCGCCGGCACGCTCGGCGGCTGCACGGCGCACAACGCGATGATCACGATGTATCCGCACGACGACGACTGGAACGGCATCGCCGAGCTGACCGGCGACGTCTCGTGGCGCGCGGAGTCGATGCGGCAGTACTTCCAGCGACTCGAGAAATGCACGTACGCCGATCCGGCCGAGGCGGCGAAAAACGGACATGGATACTCGGGATGGCTGAGCACGAGCACCGTCGATCCTCTCATCGCCCTCGGCGACAAGCAGGTCATCCAGACGGTGATGGATGCGGCGCTGCGCGGCGGCTGCGCCGGAATCCTCGAACGGATTTTCAGCAAACGAAAAATCGAATTCGATCCGAACGACAAGCGCAATACGGGCGCCGAGGGATTGACGTCGCGCATTCCGCTCGCGACTGCGAACGGACGACGCAACGGCACGCGCGAGTACATCCGCCGCGTGATGAAAGAACATCCCGACAAGCTCGACGTCCGGATGAACCATCTCGCGACGCGCGTCATCTTTGACGGCGATCGCGCCGTCGGCGTCGAATGTCTCACCGGTGAGCATCTCTACCAGGCCGATCCCGACTTCAGCGCAACCGCGACACCGGCGACAGTCGAGTATCGCTGCACGCGCGAAGTGATCCTTGCCGGCGGCGCGTTCAACACGCCGCAACTCCTGATGCTCTCCGGCATCGGACCGAAAGCGCATCTCGAGGAGATGGGCATCGCCTGCCGCGCCGATCGCGCCGGCGTCGGACGCAATATGCAGGATCGTTACGAAGTCGCGGTCGTCGGCACGACGTACGAGAACTTCGAAGTGCTGCGCAACGCGACGTTCAAAGCGCCGGCCGCGGATGAAGAAGGCGACGAGTGTTTTCAGGAGTGGCTGAAAGGCGTCGGCATGTACACGTCGAACGGCGCGCTCATCGCGCTGATCACCCGTTCGAAGAGCAGTCGCCCCGATCCCGATCTGTTCATGTTCGCGCTGCCGGGAAACTTTCACGGCTACTACCCCGGCTATTCCGCGGACGTCGAGCGCCAGAAGAACTATCTGACGTGGGCAATTCTGAAAGCGCACACGAACAACACCAACGGCGAAGTGCGGCTGGCGTCGAGCGATCCGCGCGCGCGGCCGTACATCAACTTCCACTACTTCGATGAGAGCAACGACACCGGCGGCGAGGATCTCGATTCGGTCGTGAACGCGGTGCTGCTCGTGCGGCAGATGAACGCGCGCAACGAGTCGCTGCACGAAGAGCTGATCCCCGGACCCGGCGTCAAAACGGACCGCAAAGAGATCGCGAAGTGGGTCGCCGACAACGCGTGGGGACATCACGCGTCGTGCAGCTGTCGCATGGGAAGAGCCGACGATCCGATGGCGGTCGTCGACAGCCGTTTCCGCGTCATCGGCGCGAGGAATCTGCGCGTCGTCGACGCCTCTGTCTTTCCGCGCATCCCCGGATTTTTCATCGTCACGCCGATCTACATGATCAGCGAGAAAGCGACCGACGCGATCCTCGCGGACCGCGCGCGGCCGGCGTAACGGCGCAGCACGAACAGGAGGTCAGCATGGCTTACGACGTGGATCAGTTGCTCGAGAAGACGGACGCGGAGCTCGATGCGATGTTCGCCGCCGCGCCGCCGGGGCCGATTCCCAACGGTCAGGGAGATGGGACGGCGATCGTCGCGAACGGAACGCGGTTCTCGAGTCTCATCGCCAGGATCGTCAATCACTTCGGCTGGCAGGGAAAGACGTTCGATGCGCAGCACGGCATGCTGCGCAATCGCATCACGGCGTTCCATCTGAACGCCATCGTCGCCGAGGTGTATTTGGGACCGAGTCTGTTCGATCAGAAGCCGTGCATCGTGATCGACTACTCGAAAACGTCCGAGGTTGCGGAGCGCGTTCGCGATGAAATTCGGTTGATCGCGCCGAACACATACCTCGGCCGCGTCTACTGGGAAAACAAACAGGCCATTCACTTCGCGCTGCAGTTCCCGGCGTGAGGAGTGACGCGTGACCCCGCAGGGAAATCTGATGGTGCTCGCGCCGGTCACGGCCGGGCGCGAGAGCGAGTTGCGCACGCTGCTCGCCTCGATGAATCGCGAGCCGGGAGTCGTCGATCCCGACAATGCGCTCGTGCCGTTCCGCCGACTCGAGCGAGTGCACTTCGCGCGCTTCGTGATCCTCGACGATCGCACGCTCGACGACATCACCATCTACGGTCTGCCGCGCGTCGACTATCCGCTGACGGTCGCGTTCATCGCCGACTTCGACGGACCGCAGAACTCCTTCATCGATGACCTCGTGCGCGTCGCCGGCAGCGGACTGTCACGCATCTTCGCCTGCTGCGGATTCACCGGCGGCGATCTGCAGAGCTGGATGAACCAGCATCGCGTGAAGCCGGCGGCGAACTACGTGAACACGGTCGGCCGGACGATGCTGCAGGTCCGCGAAGAAGCGGCGCTGCGCGATTTCATCTGCACGTATCTGCGCGGAGCGGGAGCGCCGGTTGTCGCGAAAATGAGTCCGTCGCAGATCCATCAATCGCTGCGCGAGCTCGTGAAGTCGAGCGGCATCAAACTGACGCCGCCCGCGCCGACGCCGATCGGCTGGCGCATCTCGCAGCTCATCAATTTCATCACCGGCTTGCTGTTCATCCCGCTCGCGATCGTCCTGCTGCCGATCCTCATTCCGCTCGGAATCATCTATCTGATCATCCTGCGGAAACACGAAACGACAGACGCCGAGGTCGATCGCCGCGCGGCGCCGGACATCCAGCGCAGGCTCGCCGAGATTGAAGATCACGACGTCACGAATCAGTTCAGCGCGCTCGGCACGCTGAAACCCGGCTGGTTCCGTCTGCTCACCATTTCGCTCGCACTGACCGTCATCAACTGGATCGCGCGCCACATCTTCACCCACGGCCACCTCGGCCGCGTGCAGACGATTCACTTCGCGCGCTGGATCTATCTCAACGACAAAAAGCGGCTCTACTTCGCCAGCAATTACGACGGCAGTCTCGACAGCTACATGGACGACTTCATCAACAAAGTCGGCTTCGGACTGAACCTCGTCTTCAGCAGCGGAATCGGCTATCCGCGCACGAACTATCTAGTCTTCGACGGCGCGAAGGACGAACAGAAGTTCAAGCGCTACATCCGCCGCCATCAGCTGCCGACCGAAGTCTGGTACGACGCGCATCCGGGGCGGACGGCGGTCGATCTCGCGCGCAACACGCGCATTCGCGAAGGGCTCGAACGATCGTCGATGAGCGACGCCAAAACGCGCGAGTGGCTGCAACTTTTTTAGGAGCCGACGACAATGCCATCCGCTGTCGACAAGAGCGACGTCCAGGGTCTCGTCCGAACCGGCTACAACGACATGATCGAGGCGCGTTTCCACGCCGTCACGATCGTCGATGTCACAGCAGCGCGCGCGTGGCTGCAGTCGGTGCTCGGCCGCGTCAACAATTCTCTGACGAAGGACGAAGGCGGCGATCCGGCCCAAAGCGAGCGCGCATTGCAGCTGGCATTTTCGTGGAGCGGTTTGCAAAAGCTCGGCGTCCCTGCGAGCACGGCTGAAGGTTTCTCGCTCGAGTTTCAGTCGGGCATGGGCGGCGAAGCGAATCGATCGCGGCGACTTGGTGACGTCGGCGGCGACGCGCCGGAACGCTGGGAGTGGGGCGGTCCGAACAACGCCGCCGATCTCGTGGTGATGATTTACAAAATCGAGAATCTCGCGGCGTGGGAAGAGGAGGTGCAGGGACCACTCTGGTCACAGGCGTTTCGCGTCATCGCATCGCTCGACACGTCGCATCTCGACAACGACATCGAGCCGTTCGGATTCAAAGACGGTCTCAGTCAGCCGAAGGTCGACTGGACGTTGTCGCGCAAAGCGAAAAGCGAAGAATTCGATTTCGGCAATCTCATCACCGCCGGCGAGTTTCTCCTCGGCTACCCGAACGAATACGACAAGCTCACCGAACGGCCGACGGTCACGGAGAGCGAAGATCCGAAGCGAATCCTCACGCCGGCGGAAGGTGAATCCGGTCGCCGCGATTTCGGGTTGAACGGAACGTATCTCGTCTTCCGCGATCTGACGCAGGACGTGCGCGGACTCTGGCAGTTTCTCGACAAGCAGTCGGCCGGCGATCGCGACGCGCGCATGAAGCTCGGCGCGCTGGCCGTCGGCCGCACGACGAAAGGCGATCCGCTCGTGCCGCTGTCCGACCAGCCGATCGCCGGCATCGGCCCGAAAGAGGAAAAGGACAACCGCTTCACATACGACAGCGATCCAACCGGCACGCGCTGTCCGATCGGCGCGCACATTCGTCGCACGAATCCGCGCGTGGCCGACATGCCATCCGACACGAAAGGTTTCCTGAAGCGCGCACTCCGCATTCTCGGCTGGGGCGCGCCGCGACCCAACGACGATCTCGTGTCATCGGTCCGCTTCCATCGCATTCTCCGCCGCGGACGTGAATACGGTCCCGAGCTCAAACCGGACGACGCCGTGAAACAGACGGCGCCCGACGGCATCCCGCGCGGCCTGCGCTTCATCTGTCTCAACGCGAACATCACGAGACAGTTCGAGTTCGTGCAACAGGCGTGGTCGATGGGAACGAAATTCGCCGGACTCACCGAGCAAAGCGATCCGCTCCTCGGCAACCGCATCGCGATCAACGGCTGCCTCACGACGGCGACGTTCACCGTGCCGCAGCAAACAGGACTGGCGCGATGCGTCGAAGGAGTGCCGCAATTCGTGGCGTTGCGCGGCGGCGGCTATTTCTTTCTGCCGAGCATTCGCGCGCTGCGCTACATCGCGTCGCTGACGCCGTCATCCTGAGCGTCAGCGAAGGATCTCAAAATGCGAGACAGCCTCATGCACACGCGGGCGGCTGTCCGTCGCGGCGCATCTTTCCGCGCATGCGCGCGGCGAGCAGATTGAACGCGATCGACATCCCGATCCCCATTCCCGACGCGCCGTCGAGGAGGTTCTCGGCGAACGGTGTGGCTGGATGGAACATGCGTGCGAACCCGCCCATCGCAAGGCAGAACATGCCGAGCGTCATCAGTTTGTCGGGCGTTTGCATTTCTCTTTTGAACAGGGTCATGTTGCGGGTCTCCTTTTTGGAGTTAATCGGTCAGTAAATACCAGGCCATCATCGTCATCTTCACGCCGACGATCGTGATCGCGACCGTGAAGAGATCCCAGCTCCAGATGTGATTGATGTAGAAGCGATACGCGAACAGCAGGATGGCGGTGACGCCGCCGATGATCCCGCCGAGGCTCGTCGAGCGCAGCCGATGATTGAGAAAACGCTCGTCGATTGCGCGGCCCAGGAATGGGATGTTCATCGCTCTTCCTCCAGAAGGAAAATCTCGTCCATCGAACAGCCGAACACCCGCGCGAACAGCAGCGCGAGCTGCAGACTCGGCACATAGCGGTTCCGCTCGATCGAGTTGATGCTTTGCCGTGAGACGCCGACCGCATCGGCGAGCTGTTCCTGCGTCCAGCCGCGCCGGCTGCGCAGGTCTTTTACTCGGTTGTGGACGATCGGGCCGGTGACAAGCATGCTTTCCATGCAATGCTAGGTCGCGTTCGCGACCGTGTCAAGTGCGCTTGTCGTTCACGATCAGCCGGTCGCGCGCTCGCTCCACTCCCACAGTTCGCGTGCGAGCTCCGGATCCGACGCCTGGCTGCTGACCGGCGTTTCCCTGCGCTTCACGTAGTAGCGGCCGGGAATCCAGTCGCGATTCGGTTCCGTCGTTGCCAGCCAGACGAGCGTGTCCGCTCCCTTCTCCGGCGAGACCATGAAAAAACGGCCGGCCTCGTACAGCATGCGCGTCATGAGGGCACCATCGCGCGCGAATGCGGTGGTGACGACGCCGGGATGAAACGACACTCCGCGCACGCCGCGAAAGCGTCGATTGATCTCCGCCGCGTGGAGGATGTTCATCAGTTTCGCGGTGCCGTATGCGCGCCACTCGCCGTAATTGCGCTCGTTCTCGAGGTCGTTGAGATCGAGATGTCCCATGCGATGCGCGCGGCTCGCCGTATTGATCACCGTCGCGTTCGATGCTTCCAGTCGTTCGCGCAACAGCATCGTCAATAAAAATCCGCCGAGATGATTGACCTGCAGCGTCTTCTCATGACCATCCTCGGTGACCTGGCGAGTCGCAATCACGCTGCCGGCGTTGTTCGCGAGCACGTCGATGCGCGGATAACGTTCGAGCAGTTGAGCGGCGAGCGCGCGGACGTCGCGCAACTTCGCGAAGTCGGCGAGAAACGCGTCGGCGCCGATCTCGTCGGCAAGCCGTTTCGTTTCGGCGGAGCGTCCGGTGATCGCGACCGTCTCGCCCCGTTCACGCAACGCGCGCGCAGCGGCGGCGCCGATTCCCGAGCTGCCGCCGGTGATGATGATCGTCCTGCTCATGCCGCTCCTGTCATCGGAAACAGCGTAAGAAACTGTTTCGCGATTGCTCTGTCGCCTTCGACGCGGAGCTCGCCGCTGCGAACGGCCTCTCCGAACCTGCGGCCACCATAGACCACGGCCGCGAGCGTGTTCACATCAGCATCGATGACCGCGTCGGGATTCTCCGCGGCGTTGCGCGTCAGCTCCATCTCACCATCGGCGACAACAGCGCGGAAGCGATCCTCGCCGATGCGAATCTCGAGCGTGGCGTTGAAGCCGTCCGCGGCGTCGCTGGTGAACATCGTTCGAAACGAAAGGATGAGCGCGTCGACGCTGAGCGGATGGCCCTGCATCAGCGCCGGCGAGCGAACGGCCCAGCGGCCGAGCGCCATGATCACGCGCTCGAGCTCGAGTCCCCATTCGCTCAGCTCGTAAACCCACGCCGCGGCCGGCGGTGGCAGCTTGCGCCGCTGAACGATGCCGGCCTGTTCGAGCTCGAGCAGACGCTGCGTCAACACGTTCGGACTGATGGCCGGCAGACCGCCGCGAAGATCGGTGAAACGCTTCGGCCCGAGGATCAGCTCTCGAACGACGAGGAGCGCCCAGCGCTCACCGATGAGGTCGAGCGCATGAGCTGTCGCACAGCCATCTTCATAGGTGCGCTTGCTCGTCACGAATGAAAGTTTACACGCTTTTGTCCTGAATACAATCTTTGTAGTTGCTTTTTAGGACTAGTCAATACTAGATTGCTCGCATTGACGAAGTGAAGGAAGGGAACGACATGAATGAGCTGACGGCATACCTGGGTTTTGGCGGCAACTGCGCAGAGGCGATGCGCTTCTACGAGAAAGCACTGAACGGGAAGCTCGTAATGCTTCTGACCAACGGTGCGAGTCCGGCCGCGGAGTTCACCGCGCCCGGCGACGAGAACCGCATCATGCATGCGCGGCTGGTGCTCGAGAACGGCGTGCTGATGGCCGGCGATGCGCCATCGAGCCACAAGTACGAAGGGATGAAGGGCTTCTCGCTGGCGCTGGAGTATCCGACGGCCGAGGCCGCGAAGAAGGCGTTCGACGCGCTCGCTGAGGGTGGAACCATAACGATGCCGTTCGACAAGACGTTCTGGGCCGACGGCTTCGGGATGCTCACCGATCGATTCGGCACGCCGTGGATGTTCAACGGCGGCATGCATCCGATGTGAGAGGAGACGCCATGTTGAAGAAAATCGCACTCGGCATCATCGCGGTCATCGCCGCGATCCTGATCATCGCCGCGTTCCAGCCGAACACGTTCCGCGTCCAGCGCACCGCCACCATCAAAGCGCGGCCGGAGAAAATCGTTCCGCTGATCGCCGACTTCCATCGCTGGAGCTCGTGGTCGCCGTACGAAAAACTCGATCCGGCGATGAAACGGACGATCAACGGCGCGCCGAGCGGACCAGGCGCCGTCTATGAGTGGGACGGCAACAACAAGGCGGGCGCGGGACGGATGGAAGTGCTGAGCGCTTCCCCCGCCGCGGTCAAAATCAAACTCGATTTCACCCGGCCGTTCGCATCGCACAACATGGCTGAGTTCACGCTGGAACCGCACGGCGACACGACGAACGTGACGTGGTCGATGTCGGGACCGCAGATGTACATCGGCAAGGTCGTCTGTCTCTTCATGAACATGGACAGGATGGTCGGCAAAGAGTTCGAGACCGGCCTCGCCAGTCTCAAAGCAATCGCGGAAAAGTCAATTTCGGGGGTCTGACCCCCGAAATTGACTTTGGGTTACTTCTCGATCGCCGTGAGCTGATTGAACACGAGCTGCCAGCGGCCGTCTTCGTTGATCCAGACGTGCAGGCTGCGGAACTCGCCCGACACCTCTTTGCCGCTGTACCTGCCGACGATCGTTACGTGCGAGAGAACGAGCGCGGTCTTCCCGTGCATCGTCACCGTCGGCTCATCTTCATGTTTGATCGAATCGATGGATGAATGTCCCGACTCGATCTCGGCGATGCGATCGGCTTTCGTCCGAATGCGTCCGTGTCCGTTGACGAATTTGTAGTCATCCGACCAGATCCGTTTGAGTGTCGGGACGTCCTTTTTGATCAGCGCCTGGCGGTACGCGCGGATCGCCGCAAGCACGTCATCGCCGGGTGCGGCGGCGAACGAAAAGGTCGAGACAGCGAGCAACAGGAGGAAGAGGGACGCGATCTTTTTCATCGCGGCAGTTTGCCATGACTCGTCGCGCTACAACGCGACGAGTGCGCCGTGCTCGACCCAGTGCGCGACCAGCCGCCGCACGCGGAAGCCGTCCGTCGACAGCTGGCGCTCGCACTCCGCGACCGGCAGTCCCGACGACGCTTTCATCCACACCTCTCGAACGAGCGTCGGATCGTCTTCCTCTTCATCAGGCGTCGGCTTCGCGGTTCCCTTTGCGAGACGCATGTCGTCGGGCACGAACGCGATCAGCCGCTGCAGTTCGTCGTGGCGGCGCATTCCTTCCAGCAGCAATCCCATGATGGCAAGCGGCTCATCCGCGCCCTGCATTTTCTCCGGCGGATACGGAACGAATGCGAACGTGCCGGCGAGCGGGCGCTCGAGCACCTCGTAAAGCGCGTCGACGCCGCGGACGTGCGCGGTGCGCGCGTTGAGAAACTTCCCATCGACGAAGATCAGTTTCGACGCCGCCTGGCGCTGCTTGTTCGTCAGCGTCAGCATGCCGGTGGCGCGCATCTCGGAGAGCGATTGCATGACGGACGGCAAGCCGAAGAACTCGAGCTCGCCGGTGAGCGTCGCCACCGGTTCCGCGCCCGAAGACGGCTTTGGCGGCGCCGATTTCTCGAGCACGGTCAACGCCGCGCGTCCGACGTCCTGATCCGCAAACCGCGTCGCAATGTCGCGGAGCAGCTCTTCGGCTGCATCGCTGCGCGTGCCTGACAGCGCTTCGATCAGCCGCAGCGTCGAGTCCTGTTTCTTCGGCATCATTCGACCGAAGAGCTTTCCCGGAATCTCGTCGCGCAGCGCCTTGACGAGGACGTTCACGGTCGCTTCATCGAACGAGAGGTCGTGCACGGCCAGCGCAGTCAGCCGCGCTCGGGTATCGCCGAGGAGCGCGTTCGCTTTCATGCCGTGACGGGCGACGGTGAGCAGTGCCGCCGACGTTCCGATGCGCGCCAGCGAACCGGTGATCCGATCAAGAAGTTTCTGCATCTCGGAGATCGGATACATCGAGGCATCGCCGCGCAGCAGCAGCGCTTCGAACTCGGCGAGCCGCGTCGTCAGGAGCGTCACCGCTTCGTCGGTGCGGATCTGACCGAGCGCGGTCGCGGCCTCTTTGATGACGTAGATGTTCCGGCCGCGGGCCGACGCTCTGCCCAGTAATTCGAGTTCCGGATCGACTCCCTCCTCGGACGCACGCGTGACGCGATGAAGGATGTAGATGAGATTGCGAAGGTAATACGTGTCGGCATCGCCGCGAGTCAGCTCGTGCTGCAGTGCGTTGAGCGCGGCAGCGCGGCCGATTGCGCCGTACGCTTCGATGAATCCGAGGAGCGAGCGGCGGCGATCGGCCTTCTGCTCGCCGCGAAGTTGCTGCAGCAGCGTGTCGAGACGGAGCGTCGGAAAGAAATCGAGCGCGATCTTCAGCGCGCCATGCCGCGCCCGGTTTTCCGTGTACTTTCGCAGCTGCACCGTCGCGATTGCATCGGCGGCGTCCGCGCGAATCCTGTCGACGACCGCTGGATCGAGTTTCTTCTCGCGGATCGTGTCTTCGGCGACGTCGAACATCCAGAGCGCCGCCGCGAGCGCTCCCTCGTTGAACTTCTGAATCGCGGCGGTGATCAGCTCGCGAACGCGCGTCATCGTCACCGTCGCGTTTTCGGCGAGATCGATGATCTTTTCCATCGCGCCGACCTGCGCGGGCGGCGGGCCGCCGACGCCCGGCGCGAAGTTCGGCGTGTCCCACGACGGCATCGCACCGCCGAGAATCACGAAGACGTTTCCTTCTTTGCCGCCGGTGAGCGGCTGGATCATCTTCATGTAATCGTTGAACTGCTGGCCGCTCTGCGATCGCGACGCGGCCATGGTGAGGAGCTGCGCGAAGGTCTGCTGATCGGCCGGCGTCGGTGCTTCCTGTGTCAAGCGGGGATTGGTTTGCGCCTGGCGCTGCAACCGGTCGACGATCAGGGAGAACCGCTTCGCCAGCTCCGCGTCTTCGTCGACGACCGGCAGCGGAACGTTCGTCATCGTCGGCGTGCGCAGCGGCTCGAGCGGCATGTCGACGCGCGTGGCGGTTCTCGTGCGCGACATGCGCATAGACGCAAGGCTGCTGCGGAGCTGATCGCGCTGGTCGGCCGGCGAAATGCGCAGCGCGACGGTGGTGAGTCGATCGAGATAACCGGCCACCGCTTCGCTGTCGAGCAGACCGAGCTCGCCGGTGATGTAGATCTTTTGCAGCGCGTACAGCAGCAACTCGGCGACCGGTCTGCCGGTCCTCGACGCCACTGCCAGCGACCAGTCTCCGACCGGACGCATCAGCACTTCCGGCGGCTGCGCCATGAGCGTGGCAACAGCATCGGCAGCCACTGCCGGCTCGACTGCGTCCAGCAGATATTTCTGCATCAGAACCAGCGCCGCTTCCGCGCGCCGCGTCACATCTGCCCCGCCACTGGTCACAAGTTGCCGATATTAGCGCGGCCTGGATGGGACCGGCACAATCGGGATGATGGCGCGCCGGCCCTCCGGGCGACGAAACGCAGCTAGTGCTTCAGCTTCAGGTTCTCGCGAATCAGCTGCGCCAGGCGTGTACCTGCCATCTCCAGGCGCTGGTCGACAATCGGGACGAACTCCTCCTGATACGCGCTGGTCAGCGCACGGCCGGTGCCGAATCCATCGCAGCCGTCGGCCTCTTCGTGGCAGTACAGCACGTCGGGCTGCGTGGTGATGTCGTACGACTCCTGCGCCCACTGAAGCGGCGTCGTCGAGGCAAGCCACTTTTTCTTGTCGGCGGTGGTGATGTGTTTCTTCAGGCCGTCGGCAAACGTCTGCCAGCCCTTTGCGGTGAGAGCCTTGCGAATGATTCCGCTGTCCCACACCGAATGCAGATTGAGCGGGAACTTCAGCGGCACCGGATAGAAGCCGCCGGTGATCGGGGCGATCTTGTTGCCGCCTTCGTCATTCTCGTAGCTGATATGGAGCGGCTGATGAACGTCACCAACCCAGTGGCCGAGGAAGATCAATCCTTCCGCGCGCTCCTGATCGGTCCCGCCGTTCTTCAGCATCGCCGAATGCGTGGCGATTCCGGTAAGGACGCAATCGTCCGCACATGCGGACTCCGGCAGTGTCTTCACGTTCCGCTCGACATTGAGGAAGTGCCAGTCATTGAAGGGGGTGAAGTGCAGCCACGGACTGTCCGTGATGTGTTCTTTGACCGCGGTGCGGGCGTTCGCGCGCGCTTCATCCGGAAAGACACAGGCGTCGGGGAAACCGTGAATCTTCAACCTCGTGTCGGGCGGCGTGTGGTAGGCCTTCACCAGGCGGTCGATCTCTTTCCGCTCCGCCGTCGAGAGCGAGTCATACGCAATGCGGCAGACCGTCCGGTGACCATCTTCACCCCACGCGAAGAGTTGCGGCACACACAGCGCGATCAAAATCAAAATAGCGGGAACTTTTCGCATCACAGCCTCCTGCTTCTGACTGAGGAGTGTCGGGGGCGGGCGGAACCCCTACCCGGCAGGTGAGGATTGGATGCTCACTTGTGCGCGGGATAGCTCTGCTGCGCGCCTTCGCGGCGCAGATACGCTTCGAAATCGCTGAGATTGCGCTGGTCGGCGCCGGCACGTTCACGCAGCCAGCCGTCCAGCTGATGCGCGTACTCGGCGGTGAGCGGCTGGAGGCGCTCGCGGCCCACCGGATCGAAGCCGTCGTGGTCGTACAGCTCGAAGCGATTCGCCGTCATGACAAACCAGTACATCGGCGTGCCGTTATCGTGCAGCAGCGGCATTCCTGCGTACGTGACGACGAGCTTCGGCGCGTTGGCGGGATCGGACAGCAGTTGTGCATCGGTTTTCGCACTCGTCGCGTTGAGCGCTTCGTCGATCGCTTCCTTCGTCGGATTCAGCAGCGGCTCCCCCGTGTACGGATTGCGTCCCGGTTTGTCGAAGAACTGCACGGCCCCTTTTCGATCGCGTCCGTACCAGAGCCGCGCATTGCCGAACGAATCGAAAAACTGAGTGTTCTCGTCGACGGCGATGCGGCGTGCCGGCGCGCCATCGAGCAGGCGAACGTTCTCCGGCGTGATCGGAATGTTCGGCAGGTTCGTATAGGGATTCGTCACCGAGTACGAGCGGTGGATGCTGCCGTCCGGCTGCACTTCGATGTACGCGATCTCGTTGCCGCGGCTGAAATTGTGCTCGCGTGTCGCGAAGGCGAGGAGGCCGAAGTAGACCGCGAGCTCCGCAAAGAGCAGCCAGCGCGCGAGACGCCGTGTATCCGGCGAGCCGGTGAACATGTGCCACAGCGTCTCCACGAAGAAGACGCTGAAGATTGCCGCGATCGCGGAAGCGAGGAACGGCTGCATTCCGGCGTCGCGCGCGATGGCTCGGCTGAGCCATTCGAAGACGGCAAAGCACCACAGCGTCGGGAGGAGCTGCACGCCGGCAATCGCGATCAGGACCGCGACGCCGCCGAGTGCAACGGCCGGCAGAGAATTCTTGTTCATCGTTCAACTCCTCAGTGTGGCTGCGATGCCGCCGAAGGGGTGACGCCGGCGAAGATGTAGTTCCAGGTGACGGACTCGGACGGGAAGAGCGACGGATCGACGTTGAGCCGTGTGTATTCAGGCAGCGCGGTTTCGAGGTCGTGTACTTTCGTAGTGATGAGCTGGTACTGCTCGGGAGGAACGACAGCCAGCATGCGCATGTCGATGACCATGTTTCGGGCGGTGTTCTCGAGATCGAGAATGGCGACGTCGAAGCGACTCTGAACGATCTGCAGCTGGGTCGCGTACGCGAGCGTCTTCCGCGTAGCCTGGAGAAGATTGCGAATCTCCGGAACCGAATCACCCTGCACGCTCGTCGAAAGATGGTGCTCCGTGAACAGCGTGCGAATGCGCGCCCTGTAGTTCGCCGCCTGCTGCTCGTACGACTCCCGCAGCTGCGAGACCTCGGCGCGTTTGTCTTTCAACGACGCGTGGACCTGCACGACATGCTGGTGCGCGACGCGAAGATCTTCGACGGTGATCGGACGCGGCACCGGGCCGGCGGTGAATTCGCGCGGCGTCGTCCAGAGCGAGATGACGTCGCCGGACGACGAGGCGATGATGCGTCCGTCGCGCGAGAAGGCCACCGACGTCACCTCGGCCGCATGCGGAAGCGCGGCGGCGAGCGGAATCGCGGAGAGTGACTCCGTGACCATGAACGTGAGCGCTGCGTTCTCACTGCCCACCGCCATCACTCGTCCGTTCGGTGTGAACGCCATCGAGCGGACGACGCCGTCGATCGGCGCGGCGGCCCGCACTTTCCAGCGGCGCTCGGACCAGAGCTCGGGGCCGTAATCCGGCACGACGGCGCGGACCTTTGCGTATGTCTCGGTGTCCCACGAGGTCATGACGCGATCGGCGGTGGCGGCGATGAGCGAGGTGCCATCCGGAGAAAAGGCGAGTGCCGTCACGCCGCGCGCGACCGGCAGCCGCGCGTCGATGCGGCGATCTTCGAGACGGATGATGACGACCTCGTGCTCGCCGCCGACAGCGAGGTATTTCGCATCGTCCGACACGGCGACGACGTGCGATGGAACGGTCCGCGCGACGTGCTCCGCGAGCGGTTCCGCTTCACGCAGGTCGCGAATCGTCACACGTCCATCGACGATCGCGAACAGCAGATTGCCGCCGGCGGTGAATGCAAGCGCGTCCGGTTCATCGGCGGAAACGACGTCGATCGGCAGCGCTGGCGACCCCGACACGAGTTGATGAATTCGGATGCGGCCGCCCTCGTACAGCGCGACGCGTCTGCCGTTGCCCGACCACGCGGCCGCGCCGCTGCCGGTCACCGTGACCGGATTCGCTGTCGACCACGGCGTCGTCTTTTCGGTGCTGCGCGGCGTCGTCCAGAACAGCACGCCGGCGCTGGTCCGCGCGGCGAGATACGAATCGTTCGTCAGGAACTTCACGTTCGAAACGTTGCCGCTGTCGACGAGGATTTTCCCGATCGGCGCGACGGTGACCGGCGCGTCTTTGTCCGTCCAGGAGAGCGGCGCGAGCACGGTGACGTCGCCAGGTTTTGCGGCGACGAACGTGCTGCTCGCAGCGGGCGGTTGCGGCGACGGTGGTTTCGCAACACGCGCACCGCAGACGTCGTGCAGCACGCGGTCGGAGATCGCGGAGCGGGCGGGATCGCCGACGATCGGCGGCGTGACCCACAGCAGGTCGTAGCCGCGCGTGGCGCGGTTCCACCGGTACGTCACTCCTTCGCCTTTCTCGCGCAGCGTGATGGCGATGATCGGATCGCCATCGTTCGACGTGTCGCCGTTCGAGGTACCGGCCCACGTCACCGTTTCGCAGAAGCCGCCTGCGATGCAGGCGCGAGCCTCGCCGCCGGTCAGCGAAGACGGCCACGGCGGGCCGGAGTGGCTTTCGTTCTGTCCGGGAAAGGCGCGCGACCAGTCGCGCAGACTCGGTGCGTCCACGTCGCGCAGCCACGCGACCTGCAATTCGCGAAATGCGTCGACCGTCGGCGCCGACGTGACGCGATCGTAATGATGATGGAGCGGGCGATAGTCGTAGATGGCGATCGAGCCGTCCGCCGCGGTGCGGGTGACGCCGATGACGTGCGCGTGCCGGAACGCCGGATCGCTGAGCGCCGCGCGAGGATCGTCGATCGGCTCACAGACCCGCTGGCGCACGCACGCCTGCACCTCCGCGAGCGACAGCGTTTCATACGGCGCGTTGTCGGCCGCCCGAACGGAGGAAAGGCAAAGAAACGCAGATGCGAACCAGGGCGCGAGTTTTGTCATGAACACCTATCGGAGTGTCGCGTCCCGGCATTTCCCTACCTGTCATGCGATCTATCCCGTTCACCCTCGCGCTCGCACCGCACCCGCTCGCGGTACGCGCGCGGGCTGACGCCGAACTCGCGGCGGAAAACGTGCGCGAAGTTGCAGGCGTCGGTGAAGCCGACGTAGTAGCTGATCTCGGAGACGCGATGAAAGGTCGTCGCCAGCAGGCGCGCGGCTTCCGTCATCCGTCTTCGCAGGACGAGCTCACGGATCGATGTCTGCGCGTGAACGCGGACGAGATGCGTCAGGCGGGACGGCCCGAGGTTCACGGAGGCGGCCAGATCGGAAACGCGAAGGTGCTTCCTCCAGTCCGCCTCGACCCGAGCCAAAACCGCGGCCACTCTCTGATCCACATCCGTAGGAGTGGAAAAAACGCGTGCCGTCCCTACCCTCACTTTCCAACGACGCGTCGGCGGGGAGGATGGATGGCCGCCCGTACCGCCACAATGTCGTTCGCCAGCGCGGCCCGCTCATCGTCGAGCTGACGGATTTGTTCCGCGGCTCCGGTGATGACCGTATCGAGCTGCGCGGCGGCGTCAGCGCCACCTGCTTCGCGAAGCGCGGGCAGTCTGGCGAGGCGGTCCGATTCGACGAGCGTCGCCTCTCGCCGTGCGATGAGCTCGGTCCCGATCTTCGCGGCATCTTCAAGCGCGGCGTCGAGATCGGCCAGTGCCGCTTCGCGACGCGCATCGACGCCGGCCGATGCCGCGCTGTCGAGCTCGGGGTCGCCCGTGCGCGGCACGGCGATCGGCGTTCCTTCCGGCAGAGAGCCGAGATTCTCGAGGTGAGGATTCGCGTCGAGCAGACGGACGACAAGCTCCGGCCGCGCCGTGACCGCGTCTCCGTAGATGCGGCGCGCCAGCGCTTCGACGGTGGTTTCGCCCTGCAGGTTTGCGATGTTCATCGGTCTCCTCGATTTCAGAACGTGAAGCGGTTCAACTCTCGCCAGTTACCTGACAGCGGGACGCCGTTCACGAAAATGCCGCGCTGCAGATCGGTCGTCTGCACGATGTTCCCGAGCACCGTCCAGAGATTGCCCGACGTGCGAATGCCGAGTGCCGTGTCGCCCTCGAACCGGCCGAAGATCTGATTCGAATCGGCGACCACGGTTTCGGTGCCCAGAAAGACACCGACGTCGAGAATCTGACGCTCCTCGAATCGCTGCGCGCAGATATTGCCGCCGAACGTGCAGCGGATCGTTTCGCCGACCACGCGCACCATTCCGAGCACGGCAACGTCGCCTTCGCATTCGACGGTATTCGCGCGAATCAGGACGAGCGACGTCGCCGGCCCGACGCTCACCCACCAGAATCCGGGAAAGACCACCGCAAAACCGTCCAGGATGGCGACACGCGTGAAGTTCGCGTTTCCTGTCGCCGTCACGCGGTTGACCGCGTCCGTGATCGCCTGCGTGGCAACTCCCGGCAACGTGAAGACCGGGAAGTTACGCGCGGGCGGCGCCTGAACGCGGATCGCGTATACATGACCGTTCGTCAGCCGGATCCCGACCGGTGACTGGCCCTGACCTTCGACTGCTTTTCCTCTGGTGTGAATGATGTTGTTCGTGATCTCGACGACACCGAGCGGCGGCGTCACGTAAATCGCCGCCGACGAAAACAGGTTGAAACGTCCCTCTACAGAAAACTCCGGCGTTGCCGCGACGTCGCGAATGCGATTCTCATGAATGCGGACGCGGATCGGTGAATCGACGCGGATACCGTTCGCCGGAAAGTGCAGCCTCTCCGCGCGCATTGGAAGACCGACCCGTTCGATCACGTTCGCCGCCACCTCCGCCTCGCACATCGCCGCGAGACGAATGCCGAAGCAGTGATCGGAATCGTCGTGGCCGAGGGCGACGTCGCGGATCTCGTTTCCTTCGATCTTCAGGTTCGAGCGGCGCGCCCGATCCAGGAGGAACACGCCCGCACCGGCGGCCTGTCGAATGAAGTTGTGCGTGACGATCAATCCTTCAACCGGATCGGCGACAAGCACGCCGTGACCGCGCGTGTTGCTGCAGTGATTGCCCGAGACGAGACAATCGCTGAGCACACCCGACGGCGGATTCGTGTAGAGAGCGATCGAGCTGTATGTCTGATCGACCTGGACGAGCTCGTTCTTTCCATCGTCGAAGACGAAGCGACCGAGAATGACGTTGTTCGCGATCGTCGTGCGATCGGCGCTCGTTCCGATGCCTGCGCGTGCGGTCGTGACCTGGTTTCCGTCGACGATGTTCGAGAAGCCGCTGCGCGTCGTTCCCTCCATCCGAATCCCGGAGGTCACGGCCGTGATCGTGTTCTCGCGAATGACGGCGGCGACGGCGCGGCCGACCAGGAGAATGCCACCGTCCGTGCAGTCGATCGTGTTTCCGCGAATCTCGATGCCGAGGGCAACGAGTAATCCAGGAACCTGCTTCTGCGGATCGGTGATCGGTCCGATGCCGACCGGCGCGGTGATCTCGCAGTCGAGCACCTTCGTATCGCGAACGGCGCGGTCGAGACCGATACCGATTCCCTTCACCTGAACCTGGGCGGCGGCGACCTTCTGTGATGTCTTCAGCGTGCAATGGCGAACGACGACTCCGTAGAACGTGTTGCGAATGGCGATGACCGTCGCCTCGGATTGCAAACCGCCGGAACGCGTCAGCGACAGGTTGTCGACGACGATGTCGTTGCTGCCATCGATGAGCAGCGCAGCCGGGCCGCCGCCGGTGTAGAGCAACTGACATTCGCCGTGACCATTGAGCCAGAGCGACGTCGCGCCGGTGATGTGCAGCGCGACTTCGAACGTGTACGTGCCCGGCTTCAGACAGACCTTCCCGCCTTTCTCCGCGGTCACTTTGTCGATCGCCATCTGGATCGTCCACTTGCCCGATCGATGGTCCTCGGGGTTCACGCATGAAGCGCACTCGCAATCGCAGTCAGGCGGCCAGAGCGTCCGGCAATCGCTGGCGACACTCACCGCGGCTTTGGTGCCGAGGTTGTCGATGAGCGCAAGCGGTGCGTAGTGATGGATCACGCCGCGCGACCGCGCGTTGACCAGCGGACCGGCGGAATGCGTCGCTTCGCGCGCCGCGAACATCCAGAATTCGCCGTGACGCGCGGCGCCGGTGATCTCGACCGAGATTCCGCTTTCCAGTGCGATCGGTCCGCCGCTGGCGACGAGCAGATGATCGGGATCGAGCAGATTTTCCTGGTCCCACTTCGTGATCCACGCGTGCGGATCGGGTGACGGTCCGGCCGGCGCCACTGCTCGATCGATCGTGATCTCGCGCAGCGTCTCGTCGACTTTCAGAATGACCGCCATCGTTCCCGGCTCTTCGCGAAGTGCGAGCCGCTCGCTGAGCACTTCGATGCGATCGCCGGGAGAGAAACGGAACTGCGAATCACGGCCGGTGCGCTCGACTTTCAGAATCGATTCCGTCGCCGCCACGCCCGGCTTGATCTCTTCGATGCGCCCCTGGATCGGATCGCGCGAGAACTTGAATTTCGGCGGCGAGAACGAGCCGTGCACTTCGACGCGGTAGTGATGGTTCTCGACATCGCGGAAACCGCCGGCCTCCGGCAGTACGCATGGATCGGGCTCCTGTCCCGGCGGATCAACCGATACCGTGAGCCGCGCCGGCGACGGCGGGAAAATCTTGTTGAGATCGATGCCGCAATTGAGTCCGCCGCGCTGCAGGATCTTCACCTGCCAGATCGTTTTCCCGCGCGTCGTCGTATCGATGCCGCGAAGCGCCGGCTCGAGCAGATCGGGATCCTGAACGGCGGTGATCTCGCGCTCCCACACATCGAGATACGCGAGCGCACGTCCGGCGGGAAACGAGCCGAGCGCCGGAGGATTCGGATAGAACGGCTGCGTCGCATACGTGAGCGGATCGGAAGCAAACGCTTCGGCCAGCACTCCATCGACGTACATGCGGCCGGCGCCGATGGCCAGATCGGCGGCGCCCGCGGCAGTGATGCGAAACGCGTTCGGCGTCGTCGCGCGCGGCACCGCCAGATCGCTCATGACGTCGCGCGCCGCGGTGCGGTCGCGGCGCGTGAGGATGGCGCTCTGCTCGTTGAGATCGGAGTCGAGCCTCACCCTTCCCTGCTGGTGCAGGACCTCGGAGAACCGCTCCGTCTCATCGAATGTGAATCGGCTGTAATCGCCTGACATGTGCGGCTCCTCTCACGTCACGAAAATCAGTCCGGCCTGAAGGCCGAACGGCAGATGCTCGTCGAGCCGCGCGCGCAGATTCGCCTCGCGCTGCGGCTGTTTCAGGTGGCAGTACACGCCCATCTCCGAGAAGTCCTCGGCGCCGGTGGAAATCTGTTTCGGGATGCTGGCGTGAAGCTGTGCGTATCCGGGATCGGGATAGTGAAGCGACGTGAACGACGGCACGAGAAACGTGCGCACCGTGTCGGCGATCTTCTTCCGCTCCGCGACCGTGAGCGGAATGCGCGGACGCCGTGCCGACGCCGCTTCGATTCGCGTTCGGATCTCGAAATCCGGCTGGCAGTGATAGCGCCGGGGCGTGCGCGAGCCGTCCGGAAGAAAACTGAAACGCGCGCAACCCTGCTGCCGCCGCTCGACGAGCACGATTCCGGTGAAGATCGATTCGCTCGCCATCGGCAACTCGCGAACGTTCACGCTGCCGAACACCGTCGAACGCTCGATGCGCAGCGCCGGACCGGGACCACCGTTGCTCGTCGCCGCGATCGCCGCGCCACCGTCCGCGTCGATGATGCTGTCGACGATCGTGATGCCGCGCGCACCGGGCGACAGGAACAGCGGACCGGTGATGCTGAATGCGACCTGCAGGCGGAACTTGTCGACGGCGGCGGGAGCCGCGGAGACCGAGATGCTCGGCGATGGCGCATCAGGCTTGATGGTCGTGTGCAGCAGCCGGAGCGTTCCGGCGCGCGCGGTCACGTCGATCGTTCCTTCGATCAGGAGTCCGGACAGCGTCACCGTTGCGCCGTCGCCGCATGCGATCTCGATCGGAGTCGTGCAATGGATGTGCGGCTGCGTGTGATCGAGCGCTTCGATGGCGATGCGGTGGTTGGCGAGCGGATCGAGCACCAGCGGTCCCGCCTCGTCGTACGTCCGGTCGTCAGGCAGCGTGATGATCGCGTGCGGACGACCATCACTCTTCCATTCGGCGATCGCTTTCGCAACCGTATCGCGCAGCGGATTGGTTTTGTCGACCGCGTAAATCTTTTCGCCCTGGCGATGGATCCGCCACGACGAGCGAGCGTAACTGCCGCCGCCGACGTCGCTCGGGAAACCGTAGTGATACGAAACGCTGACAGCCGGCGTGCCGTAGCCGTCGCCGAGCGCAATTCGTCCGGTGTGCACGTCGAGCGCGACGATCTTTCCGATCGGCTGCCGCCAGTTCGTCAGATCCGACGCGCAGATCTTCTCCGGCGGCACGAGGACGTTGTCGAGATAGATGGCAAGGCTGCGATCGAAATCCGGCAACTGGTCAGGATCGCCGTAAAAGTCGGTCGCCGGCGGTGGTCCCGGCGCGAGTTGCTTCGGACGCAGATCGCGGCGCAGCAGCGCCTGGCGAATCGGTCCCGGAATCTCCGCCTCGGTCGATCCGCGATTGTCGCTGCGTTGCGCGCGCGTGAAGAGCGGCTCGTCGATGCCGAGGCGATTCGCGCGGAAGCGGTTGGAGGGCGAGGTCGCATCGGCGCGCGCATCGACACGCTCCAGCGAATACGCGCGCAGTCGCCAGAGGAAGAACGCGACGTTCCGCACTTCGTACCAGCCGTCGAACTGATTGATCTTCCGCACGTCGACGAGATGGCTCGTCGTATCGAACGGTCCGTTCATCCGCTCGAGCAGCTCGTCCGTGCGCAGATCGGGACACTCGTGGCAGAAGAGACGCAGGTGATTGCGAATCCACTGCGACCACTGCAAATGCTCGAACATTTCGACGACGTGCGTTCCCCAGCCGGTGACGTCAGCGGCGAGCCCCTCGAGCATCGCCAGCGTCGCGGTGGTCTTGCGATAACGAATCGTCTTCGCGACGTCGGGGCGGGAACGCAGCGCCGTGCGCGGAAAAAAGCGCGGACCGTTGAGATCGGGGAAGAGGCCGGCGAGCTGTTCGTCGGCGCTGCTGCTGCCGCTGTACAGCGTTGAAGTGCCGAGGAGATCGCCGATGTACGGGATGACCCAGTCGGCGCAGGTCTCGATGAACTGATCGACGTAAAGCTGCGCGAGATCTTCCTCGACGACGCCGATCTCGCGCGCGATGACGGTGAGCAGCGCGCGCAACTCGCCGTTCGCATCGTCGCGATTGCGATAGACGGCGGGAAGCAGCGCCATGAGGCGATCGGCATCGAACGACGTCGTCATCGCGCCTCCGTGATCGTCGCGGTATCGAGGATGAGAATCTCGGCTGTCTGCAGCGTGCCGTTCGCAAACTGGCGCGGCTTCGCGGCACCGAGACGCTCCTGGCGCGTGGCCGAATCGGTGCTGCGATAGAGAAGATCGACGTCGACGGAGCGGACGCCGGCGACCGAATGCATCACCGCCACGAGATCGGAGAGATCGACCGCTTCACCGAATGACCGCGCGTCGAAGGAGAATGCCGCGGCGAGCGCGTCGCGCACTCCCTGCAGCACGACCGAGGACACGCGATCGGCCTCGACGCCGACCTTCGCGGCGACGTTGAATCGAGCCGGCAGATACGACGCGATGCGAAGCGGAACGAACGGATCGCCGGCGGCGATGAGTGCTCCGCGCAGCGCCGTGATCGTCGCATCGCCCGGTCCGAACGTCGCCCCTTTCGTGCCGGCAACCGTGAGAAATACCTGGTACTCGCGGCCGGCCACCGACCACGTCGCGATCGCTTTCGAAATGCCGGCGAACGTCGCGGCGAAATCCTGGTAATCGCGAAGAGAGACGACGCGATCGAGCGCGCGCACTTTCCCCGGCGCATTCTCGCGCGCCTGCGACATTAACTCCGGATCGGTGCCGCCGGTCGCGGGAAGCGGATTGTCGACGCCGTCGAGACCGAGCGGGCGCGACATCAGGATCGTCAAGGTGTGCGCCGCGACATTCGCCGCGCTGCCGATCCCCGTCCGATAAATCGCGCGGACGTTGTCGTGACCGGTCGGCACCGGCGCGCCTTCAGTCTTCCCGTCGCCGAACTGCACGAACGTTTTCTCATCGGCGTCGCGCAGCGTTTCGAAGACGCGTTCGTTCGTTGCGGCGCCGTATAACGACGGCCGCTCGTGCCAGATGATGTCGTTCACGAAGAGCTGCAGCGTCGACGCGGCGCCGGTCGCATCCGCGGATGAATGCACGTACGTGAGAGGTGCGTGCGACAACGCGAATCGCTGAAACGGCGTCGACGTGTCGCCGCTGCCGAGCGTCTCGCGGAACGTCTCACCGTGCGTGGCAGACGCGATGTTCGCGAAAATGCGAGCCGTCGCAACGTTGAACGAATTCACGAGCGGCGCGGCGAGACCGATCGTTGTGCGCAACGGATCGGTCGTCGTATCGACCTCCGCAATCGTGGCCGGTTCGACGACGCTGCCGGTTGCGTCGCTGATCAGCACGAGACGGCCGATCTCCGGCGGCGTGATTGCGCGATCGAGCTCGATCTTCTGCGCGAGCGAGTCAGATCGCGGTGCCTCGCCGAGCGGCAGTTCTTCGTTCGCGGCAAAAACAACGGTGCCGCGGTAGTTCGCCCCCTTGAAATCGGACGCGCTTGCCGACAACGTGAGCTGCGTCGCCTTGCCCGAGATCGCCTGCGCCGCTTTCGTCACCTGAGTAACGGTGCTGACCTTGAACAACTGCGGCGCGACGTTGCCGCTTTGGAGGATCGCGCGCGATCCCGGACGAATCGCGAGCTGCTCGCCTTCGACGAAGATCTTCGCGCCGTCAATCGGGAACTCCCACTCGTTTTCCGTTGTGATCTTCGAATCGACGCTGCCGCTGAACGCAGTACGCGTGTCGCCCGACAACGTTCGCGGATCGGGTGCGTTATGACCGAAAAGACTCGCCTGCACGCGGAAGGCGTAGACGATCACCTTCGCGTTTCCGCTCACAGTCACCGCGGACGTGAGGCCATCGCCCCACGTGACGAACGTTCGTCCGTTGTCGAAATCGGGAGAGACGCTCGCGACGCGGCGGAAATTGGCGTGCGCGTCGTCGTTGAAAAACAGCAGGCCGTCGCCGACGGAGAGATTCGTCGCGGTACCGGCGAAGTAAATCGAGGTATCGCCCTGCTTCGGAATGCTTGCCGAGTTGCGGCGCGGCGTCAGCTCATTCCACTCCGCGCGTGCCTCGAGCAGTGACGACGTCTCGAACGTCTGCGGCACTTCGTTCTGTCCCGGAACGCTCTGCACCTTCGTTCCGGCGTCGAGCGTCACGTGACCCGGCGCGCCCTCGGAATCATCAACAGCGAACGCGAGCCACGCGCCGGCCGCGACGCCGGGCGAAAGCCTGTAGCCGATGAGCCGCGTCAGCTCGACGACCGACAGTCGTTCGCCCGCCGTTCGGAGATATGACTCGTTCGCGATCCGCTCCTGGTAAAACGTCAGCACGTCCGCGCTCGTCGCCCACGCATCGAGCAACGCGATCGAGAAGTCGTCGCGATCGCGCGTGAGACGCGCCAGCGGAAAGTCGCTCGTCCCGTCATCGAGCAGTCGCGACGTTCCGGCGATCGTGCCGAGCATGCTGCGCATGAACGACGGGTAGTCGCCGGCGCGATAGACGATCGCCGAAAGGCCGTGACGATTCGACGTGACGCGCGGCGTTTCCTGATGCACGCCCGCGCAGCAGCCGCACGCGCAGCCGCTCATACGCCCCCTCGCATCGTCAGCGTCAGCGAACCATGCTCGGGAAAGCTGCGATTGTTTTCGAGCCGGGCAATCTCCAGGCGGCCGAGCGAGAGGACGCCTGTATCGCGCGCATCGGTGCGCGGCTGTCCCTGTCTGCGGAAGCGATCGACGACGACGGCGTCGACGCCTTCCACATTCGCCGCCGCGGCGATGACGCGGCTCATGATCACCGGCTCGCCGAACGTGAAGTTGTCGGGATGGAAGAACCCCGGCCGTCCATCGCGGCGCACGCCAGCCGTGAAGAGATCGCGCAGCTCCGATTCCACTTCGGCGCGGAAGTGGCCGGGGCGAACGCAGACCGACAACGCGATCTCCATCGAGACAAAGAGCGGCGAGAGGACTTCGACATCTTTGCCGATGACGCGATACCTCTCGACGTGTGCGCGGATCAGCTCGCGGAACGCGTCGTCGACTTCGAGCCCGCCCGGCCGATCGACGGAATCGAAGACGGTGAACCAGCTGCCGGTCCAGCGGAACGTCGCAGCCGCGCGATCGACGGCCGGATGACGCTCGGTCACCTCGGCGTAATCAGCCTCGGTGACCGCGCGCTCCCGCGTGTTGCGAAACGCGGCAGGCGCCGCACGCCGCGCATGCTCGATCGCTTCCGGCTCCACGCCGCCCGTGCCGCCGAGCGGATTCCAGGCGAAGTTGACATCGGTGTTGCTGCTGACGATGTGCGTCAGCGAGTCGGGTCCGAGGTTGCCGGCGATTCCGTTGCCGATGCGATACGTTGCCGTGAACGGAGTACCGGACGATGGCCGCAATCCGTAGTCGCCATCGCCGAAACGAATCGTCGCGAAGCCGTCGTCTTCGACGTCGGCGACGAAATGCGGCTTGTCCGATTCGCTCTCGAGCAGATCGTGACGCGGTTCCCAGTTCCGCAGCCCGATGCCGTCCGGGGAGAAGAGCGCAATCGACGGCAGCACATCGTCCATCGGCCAGTGCAGCACGGAGTGCGCGGATGTCGGATCGAGCGGCGCGCTTTGCGTCAGCGGCGCAAAATGCAGACGCGGCGAGAAGCGCGGCAACACCGCGACCGCGCCGGCCGGCTCGCAGAAATCTCCGCTCGCCGCCGGCGGACGGAAGAGCCGCGGCTCCGGCACGACGCCGAGAACGTCCGGGACGCTTTCGCCGTGATCGGCGATGACGAGATTTCCGACCGCGATCGTCACGTTCGACAGAAAGAGCGGCGCGCCGTCGGCGTCGCGGATCGTCGCGGAAATGCAGAGCGGGAACGGCAGCGCGTCGGCTTCATCCCACTCGATCTCAGTGATCGGCGTGCCTGTGAGTGTGTCGACGCTCTTCGCCGCACGCGTGAGACGAACGACGTGGCGATGCGTCCGATCGGCGTCGGCGGCGCTGCCGGTGCGCGGCCCGAGAACTTCGCCGAAGAGCAGAAAATCGCCCGCACTCACCTTCGGAAGCTTGAGAAGCGTCGCCGACGTCGCGCCGCATTCGAGACAGCAGTCGCGCGAGCCCCACGTGTAGAACGTCAGCAGGTTCTGATCGGGCTCGAGGTTCGTTTCGACCATCGACTCGAACACCAGCGGTCCGCGCGCGAGCGCTTCGCGCTGCGCGGCGCCCGGCTCGATCCGTTTGTCGACGCCGTCGAGACGCGTCAAAAACTGCGTCTGCAGCGGAAGCGTGACCGGCGAACCGACATTGACGTGAACGAAGACGCGCGCGTTGCAGCCGTCGCGCAACAGATAGTCGACGAGCCTCGCGTGCCGCCGCACCGACGTGCGGCGCCGCGCCGTTCCCAGATACGCCTCGGTGGCGATCGCGTCCTGTTCATAGGCGAGCCGGTCGGCGACGTACGCGAGCAACTCGACCAGCGTCACGCCGAGGTCGGCGGCGGTTCGCTCGCGCCAGCCGGGAACGAGCAGTGAGATTCGATCGAGCATCAGCCGGCGGAAGCTGCCGTAATCGCGGGCGAGGTAATCGATGCGCGGAGTCGGATCGCTGTCGGGCGGACAGTTCGCGGGGACGCGGCAATCGAAATCCGATTCGCATTCGACCTTGAACGAGAAGTCGATCGTGGAGAGCGGCGGATCGATCCCGGCCAGCGGCGTGCGCGTCGTCGGCTGCACGAGCCGCAGCGTGTATGGCGAGAAATCGCCGCGTGCGACGACTTCGACCACGAGCACGTCGCCGTCGTACGTCGCATCCTTCACGACGATGTTGCGGATTCGCTCGCCGCCGTCGATGACGATCAGATCCTTCAGCGTCGCAGGCAGCGCCGGTGCCGCGGGCGGCGGGCTGTTGACGAAGTGGATGCGCAGAAAGCGCTGGCGGTTTGCCAGCACCGGCTCGTCGTGATCGACCACTTCCAGGAAGTCGATGCCGTTGAGCGCCGACTGCGCGCGCACCAGATCGCGACGCTCGTCGTCGCAGCAGCGATAAACGCCGGTGCTGCTCATGCTCCCGCTCCGCGCGTGAACTGCGCGCTCTGCTGTTGCTGCGTAAGGATGACGATGTAGTCGATGGTGATGCGCAGCGACGAATCCTCGGCTTGGACGCGAACGTCGCGGACCTGAATGATGTCGCCGAGCCACTGCTGCAACGCGGCGCCGATCGTGAACTGGGTCGCGGCGGCGAGCTCGCTGCTGTTCGGACCGAAGACGAGCTGCATCACCGCGCAGCCGAAATCGGGACGATTGACGCGCTCGCCCGGAACCGTAAACAGGATCTGCTCGATCAGATCGCGCACGTACTCGTCGTCGACCGCCTGTGCGGTGCGGCCGCGGCCATCGATGCGATACGGATAGTCGACGTTCATCGCATCACGTCCCGCTCGCTTTCGTTTGCGACGAGACCGTCAGCAGCGGCGCTCCCGTCGGCGTGCATGTCGCGGCTCCGGTGGAGATGACGAGCGGCTGCCCGCCCGACGTGACGCGCGTCGTGCCGACGGTCCATTGCGCGGTGACGCACGGACCGCCCGCGTTCGACGGCAGCGGACAGCCGGCGATCGTCCATGGCGCCGACAGCGTTGCCGTCGGTTGTCCGCCGACCAGCACGCGCGAGTTCGGCGCGGTCGGCATGGCGCGGCCGCCGTGAACGCATTGCACCGTGGCGCCGACGTGCAGAAGAGGTCCCGGCATCAGATCACCGTCAGCGCGCCTTTGTTGATCGTGACGCTGGGACCCTGCAGCACGATCGACGCGCCCTTGCCGTTCGAGATGGTGATGCCGAGGTCGTTGATCTCGATCGATGCACCCGAAGCGACTTTGAGAATGATTCCGCCGGTCGGCCCCGGCACGTCATGCATCACGATCTGGTTCTGCAGCGCGGTCTGCAGCACGATGCTCGGGCTGGCGGGATTTCCTTTCTGCACCGCGCCCGGCACCTCGGACGACGAGCCCCAGAAGCAGCCGCTCCAGATCGGATAGTCGGCGTCGCCCTGCTCGAACTCGATCCAGACGGCCGCGCCGACCTGCGGCACGAACCACGTCCCCGCTTTCCGCCCGGTGATCGGCACGCACGGCATCGCCCACGACGTCGGAATGCCGGTTCCGACATCCGGCACCGACGCGAGGATCCGGCCGATGCGCATCGGGTCGAGGTTGTTCACGACCGAGCCGCGGTACTTGCCGAAGAATCGATCGCTCATACCGGAACTCTCCCAACCGTCGAGCGCAGACCGTTGCGCCGCAGCGTGAACTGCTGCTTGTACTCGCCGCGCTTGATGTCGTGCGTAACCTCCTCGACGTAATAAAGACCATCGAACGCGGGACCGGCGCCGCGCACGCCGACGAGCTTCCGCGCTTTGAGCAGACGTCCGTAACGCAGGACGTTGAGCGTGCCGTTTCCGACCACCGCATCCGCTCCCTTCGATGCTTTCGCGGCGGCAAGCAGCGCCGCGCCGATCGCCGACTTCTTCGCAGTCGTCGTGATAATCGGATACTCCTTCGCCCTCGTCGGAATCAGTCCCAGCGGAGGATTGAGCGGCGAGATGTTCGGTACCGGGATCGGGATTCCGATGTGCGACTTCTGGTTCTGGATCAGCACGATCGGCAGCACGCCGCTGTCGCCGTCGATGCGGAACGTCAGCGTGTCGACGTTCGTGTGCGCATCCATGTTGACGTTCAGCGCCGGCTGCGGAAGGCCGACTTTGATCTGCGGTCCCCAGTACGCGACGCTCCGGCCTGGCGACGGTCCGGGCTCCATGTAGAAGATGTAGCCGGCGTCTTTCGCGAGCTCCCTGATGTACTCAAGGTCTTTGCCCTTCTGCTTCGGAATCTCTTTCGTGACCAGCGGCGTTTCCAGCAGCATCCGCGGTACGACGAACGGGACGATTCCGAGCGCCGCGTATTTCGCGATGATCAGCGCGACGCGCGCTTCGACCGGCATGTTCGGATACGGAATGCCGCTCATGTCGATGAAGTCCATGACCCGCGACAGGTCCTGGCCGGTGACGGTGAGCGTGGAGTGCGAGCTGCCCGCATCGGGAGCCGTCTGCACCATCGTGACGACGCCGTCGATCAACACGTTCGGCGTCCCGCCGACGGTGACAACGATGATCACGCGAAAGATCGGCAGCATCGATCCGCCGGCGAGAAGAAAGAGCGTGTGCAGCGGCGAGCGATTGTCGATCGTGAACTTCAATTCGAAACCGCTTTCGCGATCGGTCGCGACGCGAACGTTCACGCTCTGCAGCGCATCAATCACCCAGCTCGGCGCCGGTACCGGCACCGCCGGTCCCATCAGGAGCGTGAGCTGAATCCCTTTGGCGATCATTCAGACGATCCCTTCCGGAAGCGTGATGACGATGCGATTGCCGAGTGCGTCGGTCAGCTCGTCGGGAACGATAACCGCGTTCGCGTCGCAGATGCGCCAGAAGAGCTCCGGATCGCCGAGCGTTTGCGCGGCGATGTTGTCAAGCCGATCGCCTTGCGACACGAAGTGAATTCCGATGACGCTGAAGCGTTCCGGCTGCGCGATGAAACGGCGCTTCAGGAACACGATCGGCGATCCGTCCGCCGCCGGAATCTGCAGCGTGCCGAGGCCGTGATAGCGGCTGTTCGGCGGGAACGCGGTCGCTTCGAGCGCCGGCCCTTCGAGGAGTCGTTGCAGCCGATCGTCGCTCATGGAATTCCTCCGATGCCGAGCGTGCCGAAGACGGCCGTGCGCGCCTGCGCGGCGAAGCTCTCTTTGCGCGCCTGATACATGAGGTAGAGGCTTCCGCCTTTGTGTTTGAATCCGAGATCGTTGACGTTGAGGACGCGCAAACCGAGGCTGACTTTCGCGCGCATCGGGTTCAGCTTCGGATCGAACGCTTCCTCGGTGACGCTGAAGTCGGTGATGCGCACCGGCAGAATGCGATTGCTTCCCAGCACGAAGAGCACGAGCGGCGCTTCGATCGGCACGATCTCGAGCGTTCCCGAGGCCTGCAGCGCGTTGTTCGCCTGCAGCCGCGTCGTGCTCGGATAGATCATCGTTTCGAGCACCGCGAGCTGCGCGTGAATGCCCGATTCGACTGCGCCGCGATGCTGATCGGGGTTCTCGAGCAGATCGGTCGCGTCGAGTTCCGCGTCGAGCTTCAACGTTTCCGTCGGCGGCGCCGTGAAGCGCATCGGCGTCGAACGATCTGCGGCATCGGTGACGGTCTGCGCCTGCAGCGTGCGCGTGAGCGTGTCGGGGTTGTACTGCAGCGCGATGACCGCGAGCACGGCGGCCGTCTCCGCGTCGAGCAGTACGAACCCGCACTTCGCGACGCGCGGCGAGATCGGGACGGAGGTCATCGCGGACCTCCGCGCGGAATGACGATCGTGTTGTCCTGCGGGACCGGCCGGATCGCGTCGAGACCGATCGGCTTGAGTGCCTCTTTCGCAGACGGAAGCTGAAGCGGCTGCGGCTTCACCCCTCCGCTCGGAACGAGCTTCCCGTTTTCGAAGACGAGCAACTCGCCGGCGGCGAGCTTCGATCGCGCGCATTGATCGCAATCGCCGCTGCAGCTGCGGCCGACGCGATTGTTGAAGAAATCCATCGCATGGGACAGCGTCGAGCCCTCACCGTGCGTCTCGTGACTCGTCGCAATCGTCTGCGCCTGATCCGCGCCGATCTCGGCGGTCATGCGGCAGTTCCAGAAGCAGTGGCGATACGCGTCGCCCGGACCGTCGCTGCCGACACCCGGCAGTCCGCTCGCGTTTGCGGCCGCCAGCGCTTCCGTGGAGATGTTCCAGGCCGTCGTCGCATCGATCGGTCCGACGCCGACGACCGCAGCGACCTTCTCTCCGAACGACGCGTGTTGTCGCGCAACGGCGGCGTTCACCTGCGCCTGAGGTCGAAGCGCAAACGCCGGCGACGATGCGAGCACGTTCGCTTCGCGCTCGGCCGCGGAATCAACGTCCGTGATCGCCTGCGTCGCGCCTCTCTTTTGCTGCGCGACGTGCGTCAGCTCATGCGCAAGCAGCCGTTCGCCAGTCGCGGTGTGCGGCGCGTACTCACCGTTGCCAAAGACGACGTGCGATCCCGCCGTGTACGCGCGCGCTCCGAACGCGCGCGCCGAAGCGGCCGCTTCATCGTTCGCGTGAATTCGCACCTGCGAGAAGTCGACGCCGAAGCGCGGTTCGAATCGGCGTCGCACCGACTCTTCGAGCGCACGGCCGCCGGAACGAAGCGGCTGCACAAAGCGCGCACGCGGTGAAAGCGCGTGCACTTTCATTTCTTCGTCTCCTTCGGCGATGAGCCGCTGAACGGTCCGGTAACGAGCTTCGCGCCGTCGAGCGCCGGTTTTTTAAAGGTGAGCGCCGGCGGCGTGAAGGCCTGCGTGGAGTCGTAATGGAACTGGCCGCCGATCGAGAAATAGACGCCGGGATCGAACGGCCAGCGGCCGAGCTTCCACACGTTTTCGTATTTCGCGCCGAGCACCGACGCGCGAACGACGGCGTCGAGACCGAGCGTGAGCATCAGCTTCAGCGCGGCGTCGAGCTTCGCATCGATGACCAGCCGCTCGGGTGCGTACGCAACATCGGTTCGCGCGTCGAGGCCACCGTCGAGCGACGCCGTCGCGCTCACGGTCACGCCGCCGGCCACCGAAGCCGCGAGCAGATCGAGCGCCACGAGCCCGGTGATTGAGCCGGTGACCGACGCGTGCGCGGGGATCAGCAGCCGCGCATGCAGCTTCACGCCGGCCGTCGAAGTCGCCAGGAGCGGATTCACGCCGGCGCTGATTTCGGCTTCATCGAGCGTTCCCGGACCGATGCGATATCCGGCGCTCAGTCCACCGAGAATCTCGAGCTTGAGTCCGAAGCCGGCGATGCTCGCGCCGGGGATCGGAATGCTGATCGCCGGCAGCGTGAAGAGGTTGTAGTTGCCGCCGAACGCGTTGAACAGCACGATCGGCTTCGCGATCTTCAGCGCTGCCGTGATGGCGAGCTGTTGCTTCTCGTCGAGCGTCACCGCGCCCTTCGCCATGAGCGACTTGCCGACCGGCATTTCGATCGCGCCGGCGCCGGTGAACTTCTCCTTCGCCAGCGTGAGATGTTCGAGCGTGACGGTAGCCAGCCCCTTCTGGAACTTGAAGTTCGAGATCGAGCCGATGAAGCCGAGGTTTGAGTCGTAGGTGACGCCGAGGATTCCTTTGGCGCCGAGCGCCTTCAGCGAGAACGGAGCGACGCCTTTCGCGGTCAGCCCTTTGGCGTTGTAGCCGACCAGAACATCCACCGGATCTGCGAGGCCGGGCACGTTGATCAGGCCGTGACCGGTGTATTGCGGCTCGCCCGCTTCATTGCGCGCGATCGTGAGCTTGACGAGCGAACCGCCCGGAGGCTCGACGTCGATCGTGCCGATGGCGTTGATGCCGGCGTCGGTGATGAAGACGTCGACGGCAACGTTCGTCACGAACTTCTTTCCGCTCTTGCTCAGATGGATCCTGCTCGAGAAGCCGTCCTTCGCGTGGTAACGGACATCGCCTTCGGCTTCGTCGATGCCGGGGATGTGCGCAATCGCCTTCGCCGTCGCGACAAGCGCGTCGCCTTCGACGGTGACGGAGAGAACGCCGGTAACGAGATTCTTTCCGATCGAAAAATCGACCAGCCCTTCCGGTTTGAATTCCGGGATGAGCGGCAACAGCAACCGCGGATTGTTCAGCTCCAGTCCGGGGATCGGAGACGTCAGCTTCTTCTTCGGCTTCAGAATCGCGCCGGCGGAGTCCGGCGTCAGGTAGAAGTCGAGCGCCGTTCCTTTGAGCAGCGAAAGACTCGGATAGATGGTGCCGAATGCGTGCAGCCCTTCCGGCGCGACCTCGAACTTTGTGATCTCGCCTTCGCTGAGATGCGGAAAAGTGAATTTGATGTGCGGCTTCGAGTTTTTGACGTCGAGCGTTCCGTCTTTCCCGACGTTCACCGTCACCTCCTCGCCTTTCGTGACGGTGATCGGCACCGCGTCCCCCGCGATCCTCGCTTTGATCGTCGGCGTCGGACCATTGCGACCGCTGAGCTTGTCGAGAATGAGCCCAGGGACGAGTCGCGCTGCGAAACGATTCTCAGGAATCTCGGATCTCGACAACAGCGCCGGCTCTTTCGTCTCGTCCTTCGGCACGTGCGCGGTTTGCGTGAAGCTCGCTGACTTCAGCACGTACGGATCGGTATCGTCCGGCGCGCTTCTCGACATCTTCGCTTTGCGCGCGCACTCTCGCGCGCACTGGTCGATTGCACAGCAGATGTCGGTGCCACAGTCTGTTCCGCCGGCCTGGGTGACCGTGTCGTAAACGAGACCGACCTGCTGCATGTCGGGATCGCCGGCCAGCTTCACAGCGTCCTTGACCCGGTCGGTGATCTCGGCGCGGACCTGGACCGCGGAGTCGACGTTGCTCTTGCCGGTGACCGCCTGCAGGTTCGACGGAATGTCGGGACCGCCGGCCTGCAATTCGATAATGTGATCGAACTCGCAAACTTCCGTACCGGCCTTCGCGGACGCGAGGAAGTCGTCACCCGCTCCGCCGTGCTGTTTCCAGAGCTTCGTGGCCTCGGTAGTCGCTTCCGGCCACGCAAGCGCAGCGAGCCACATCAGCTTCAGCGTGCGCGTGCCGGAGCGGCGCGCTTTGAGTCCGGCAGCCATCCCACCGGTTGTGTCGCCGACGATGCGAAGCTTCGGCTTCGACTCCAGCAGTTTTACTCCCTGCGGTCCTTTCTCGGAAGGCTGCGGAAACGCACGACTGACGCGGAACCAGCGCAACCGTTTGTCGCCCGGGTTCTCTTTCGTCGGCGGAATCTCGGTGAGCTTCACCTCTTTTTGTTCGAGCTGACTCGGACCCGGCTCCGTCTCCGAAAGGCGCGACAACATCGCCAGCCCATGCCGCGCCACGCTCGGCGCGCGCGTCGCTTCGCCGCGCATGACCGCGCTCGCGACTGCATCCGCCTCGCGTTCCGTGGCGTGATCGGGCGCGGAGATCGGCAGCTCATCAAACGACGCCGGCGCAACGCCGCGCTGTTGAATCGTGTGAGTCAGTTCGTGCGCGAGAATGTGCATCCCGTGCGGCGACTGCGGATCGTGGCGCGAAGCGAAGACGATATCGTTGCCGACCGTGTATGCGTGCGCGCCGACCGCATGCGCCGATTCCGCAGCCGCGGCACCGGTGTGAATGCGCACGCTGCTGAAGTCGTGACCGAAGCGCGCTTCCATCGACGAACGAACACCGCCGTCGAGCGGGCGTCCCGGCGACGAGAGCACGCGACGCACGGAGTCGGGGATTCGTCCAGGCATCGCGCGACCGGCCGCTTTCCGTTGCAGCGCTCCGCCCTTCGTCTCTTCATCGGCGCATTTCGCGCAACTCGATTCCGAGCCGGCGCACGCACACTTGCGCGCAAGCAGCGGCGCGCGCAGCGGCGTCGCATTAACGCTCGGCGCGATTGCGGGAGCAGCCGTTCGTATGCTCTCGCTCATCGCCGCAGCGCTCCTGCTACCGCCTCGCCGACCGCGGTGCCGATTCCTTCACCGGCGCGCGCGCTCGCCGGGACGGTTCCCGCGCGCAGCCGCGGAATCGAGATCGTCGCGACGTCGCCCGCGCCGCGATCGCGCAGCGCTTCCCGCAACTCGTTGCGCACGGCATCGCCGATCGCATGACGATCGAGCGGATCGAAGCCGTGCAACACGAGTTGCTCGATGTGCAGGCGGATCGGACGCGGAGTCACACCCATCCGTCCACCTCGCTGCCGGCCAGCGTCTTCTCGAGCTTCGCGTACTCCGCCCGCGCGGCCTCGCGCAGCAACCGCATCGTCACCGGCGTTGCGTCACGAGCCGCGCCGAACGCCGCGTTCACCGCGATGTTGCGGATGTTGCCGCCGGCGATCGAAAGATGCGCGAGCTTGTCGACGTCGATCCCTTCCGTCGGCAGCGTCGCCGGAAACGTCCGCCGCCAGATCTCGGCGCGATCGGCCGCCGCGGGAAATGGGAAATTGACGGCGTACCGCAGACGCCGCAGAAATGCCTGATCGATGGCGTCGCGGAAGTTCGTGGTGAGAATCGCCAGTCCGCGATACGCCTCCATCCGCTGCAGCAGGTAACTGACTTCGATGTTCGCGTAGCGATCGTGGCTGTCGCGCACTTCACTGCGCTTCCCGAACAACGCATCCGCTTCATCGAAGAGCAGAATCGCGCCGCCGTCTTCAGCGGCGTCGAACAGAACGCGAAGGTTCTTCTCGGTGTCGCCGATGTACTTGCTGACGACGCCGCTGAGATCGATCCGATACAGGTCGAGCTGCAGCTCGTTCGCCAGCACCTCGGCTGCGAGCGTCTTGCCGGTGCCGCTCGCGCCGGAGAACAGCGCGGTGACGCCGAGTCCGCGTGCGCCGCGCGCGGAGAATCCCCAGTCGTCGTAAACGCGGCTCCGATAACGCACCGAGGTGGCGATGTCGCGAAGCGTCGCCAGCAGCGGTGCCGGCACGACGAGATCCGACCATTCCGCCGACGCAACGATTCGCTGCGCGAGCTCGTCGAGGCGGCGTCGCGACGCGACACGGCATCCTTCCCAAAGATGCGCACCGGGATCATCGAGTCCGGCGATCGACGCCGCGACGCCGCGCATCGCCGCGGGCGACAACTGAAACTGCGTCGCTACACGATCGATCTGTCCGTCGAAGCGCTGCGCTGTTTCGCCGAGCGTTTCGAGCCAGAGCTGCCGTTGCTCGGCCGGCTGCGATCGCGATAGTTCGACGATTGCGGACGTGACGCCTGCCAGCTCGCGCGGCTCGCGCGTCGAAACGATCAGCGGCGCGTCGATGCGCACCACGAACTGCCTGAGCGCTTCGACGCGCGCACGATCGGCGGTATCGATGCCGTCGCAATCGAGCAGGAGCGCAGCGCCGCCCAGCCACGCATCGCGCTGCCAGAGCCGCGCGAGCGCATCGCTGTCGGCGATCGTCTGCGGCAACGCCAGCGCGCCCGCCGCGAAACCGCTCAGCCCCGCTTTCGCGCACGCAGCGGCAGCAACCGCGCGACGCACCGCATCGTCGGCGCCGCAAAGCTGCACGCATCGCGATGGCGCGGCCCGCGATTCCGCAGACGATGTCCAGATCGTCGCAATCCGATCCGCCGCGGCGCGCTGCGATTCCGACAGCGCTGCATCGACCGGCAGCGGCTCGACGAGACTCATCAGCCGTTCATCGACGTGATCGATCCCGGTCAGGAAATGGAGCACGCGCTCATCGATGCGCAGCGGCGCGGTCGTGAGCGGACCGGAGCCGGCCAGCTCGATGAGACGCCAGCGGCGCAGCGGCGCGACCGGCGTCGTCGCGCTCCAGTGCGCATCCGGCAGCACCGCCAGTGCGAGGCTGAACGTCGGCTGCACGCGCGACGGATCACCCTGCAGCGACGCGCACAGCGACGCGATGCCGGAATCGAGCTCGATCGCCGCGCACAGCATGAGCAGACGCCGTTCGAATGATGAGAGACCGAACATCGTCGCCACGTGCTCGAGCGCGAACGTCGTTGTGTCATCACGCGACGACTCCGCCGGCGATGCGACTTCCCCGCGCAGCTTCGCTTCGAGCCAGCCGCGCACTTCGGCCATCGCTCCTGCCAGGTGCCGTTGATTCGCGTCGAGCCAGTCCTGGCCGCTCATGGCGGCACGCTCACCGTGACCGGCGTGACCGGATCGATCGGATTCTCCGCGCCGTCGACGCGCAGCCGAACGAGATACTTGCCGCTGGCGAGTCCCGGAACTTCGATCGACGGCGTGGCGCTGTCGACCGGCGCGACGCCTCCGAACGCCAGCGACAGCGGCCTTTGCGTCGCCGGCGGCGGCGACTCGTCGAGGATCAGCACGAGCCGCTGTCCTTTGATCACCTGTGGCGTGACATCGATCGCAATCGACGGCTTCGGCAGCGGCGTGAACGTCGCCGACGTCACGCGCGGCGCGAGCATGAAGGCGGCGGCGTTCGATTCGAAGCCCTGGTGCGGCTCGTGCGGCGTCTTGAAATCGATCGACTGAACGATCTGCACCGTTCGCACGCCCGCTCGCAGATGCGCGACCGTGCCGAGCGGCAACAGCACGAGATCGTCATGAATCGGCGCGAGTGGCGTGACGAGGTCTTCGCCGATCCGCACCTGCGTGTTTTCGCCGCGCAGTCCGCGTCCGATGATGTGCAGCGTGTAGGTCGAGAGAATCGACTGGTTGTCGACGACCGTATCTGCCGGCGTCGCCTGCGATGCGATTCGCTCGATCACCGGTCCGAGCGACGGCACCACGACAACCTTGTGCGACTTGACCGGCAGCGGCGACGACGGCGCTTCCGCCCCTTCGACGAAGATCACCGACGCGAGATACGCGGCCGAAAGCGCGTACTTCGATTGAAAGAACGCGCTCCAGAGTTTCGACAGCTCGTCGAGCGAGAGCGCGACCGGCGTAAATTTCACAGCTTCAGGCGAGTCGGCGAGATCGGAGCCGTCGATCGAAGGATCGTTGCCGATCGCCTCGGTGATCAGCGTGCGGGAAAGAAACGGCGTGCTGTGCAGCGTGCGCACGGCGACGCCGAGGAGCCGCTGGGGCTCGTGCAGCTTGTCGTCGCCATGCGCGGTCAGGATGTAGTGGAGGTCGAGCGCGGCACGCGACCGCTGCATCAGCGTGCGGTCGCCCGCGCGCGTCGGAAGATCGGCATTGCGCAACGCGGCATTCGGCGAAACCTGGTAAAGGAAGACGTTCAGAAACGCCCCTTCAGCGGTACTCGCTTTGTCGAGCGGCAACGTCTTCACCGACACCGGCGCGTTGAACTGCACCAGCGTCACCTGTTTTTCGAGCATCAGCCGCAAGGTCTCGGTGACGCTGGCGATCGCGAGGTAGTTGCTCACTCGCCGCCTCCGCGCGTCGCCAGATAGTCGTCGAGCGACATCACCACCGCTTTCTCCCGCGGCTTCGCCGCCGGCGGCGCGGGCGCAACGATCGCGCGCACGTCGATCCGTCCGATCGTGATCTCGATCGGAGCGGCGGCAGTCGGAGTCGATGAACGTCCTTCGCTTTCTCTTCGATCGCGGACGAGACGCCTGACAGGAAACGTTCGCGGCAATGGCTTGATCGCGATGGAGGTAGTTGTGTTCGACGCTTCGCTCGCCGGCTCCGTCAACGACCGCTCGATCGTCTCCACGTTGTGCTGTGGCAACGTCGGACGCTGTATTTCATCAACGAGCGGCACGTGCGCGTGTGTCACATGCACGGCGGGCGCAGACGATGTGACCTCCGTCGTTGCGTCGTTCTCCGGTAAGGACATCGCAGGCGATTCGGAAACGAATGCCTCGCGTGACTCCGGCGGCGACGACGATGTCATCCCACGTCGTGGCGCTTGATTCGTCTGCAGCGGAGTGGCCGGTGTCAGCGCTGATTCGAATGACGGCGATCCAGCGACTGCCGGCTCCTCCATCGCCTGCGCCTCGAGCTCGAACAGCATCGACGGCCGCGGCTGCAGCACGCGATGCGGCGCGAGAACGCGCGTGACGACGCCGCGGAGATAGTCACTCATCCGAGAACCATCCCGAGGTAGATGGCGCGGCGCGACCGCGGAATCGAGAGGATCTGTTGCTCGCTCCAGCCGTACGCCGCCGCGAGTGCGTCAACCTCTCGCATTGCAGCGACGGCCGCTGCATCGAGCTCGCGCCAGACATACGTCGCGGGGTCGAAGAGCATGTCCCACGCATGGGCGCATTCAGGACAACTGACGTCCATGCGCAGGTCGCCATCGGGATCTGAACGCGACATCGCGTCGGACAGCGCCGCCAGAACATCGTCGTCGAGCGGAGGCATCGCGATCCCCACTCCATCGCGCGTCGCGGAGATGAGGCAGCGCTTCGCAAGCAGCAGCCGCGCATCATCGATCGACGATTCGCCGGCGATCGCAACCAGGTCGCGACTGTCCGGCAGTCGAAACTCGATCAGGAGCTCGCCGATCGAGACTGGCGAGATCGGATCGGCATCCTGGACCGGCGGAGTGTCAAACGTCAGCTCGAGTTTCGTGCCGCACGCCGGACAGGTCGCCACTCCGTCGAACACGCCGCCGCCGAGCTGAGTGCGCAGGTCGAGCAAACCGCGATCGCGCGCACCAACCGCCATCCCCGCCGCCTCGGCGTCGCCGGTCAGCGTTTCGAGGAGCAGCGCCGGGCGCAGCGCCGCGGGCGCGGACCGCGCGGCGTCCCACACCCGCAGCAACTCTTCATCGCGAAGGGCGATCATGTCGCGACCTCAGAGAATCGGCTCTGCCGGCTCGACAACCGCGGTGTCGCGCTCCCAACCTTCGTTCTCGAGCTTGATCATCTCGATCGCGACGGCGTTCGCGTTCGCGTCGAGATCGGGCAGCGCGTGATACTCGGAGACCCAGCAGCGAAAGACGCGGTACGAGAGGGCGAGCTGCCCCGCTTCGTTGTAGACCTCGACAATGATGTCTTTGCGAAAATCCTTCAGCGAGATCTCGGCTCCGAGTCCGGCGTTGACGCTCCAGACCTTGTTCGCCCATTTCTCGAATTCGGGATCATGCGTGACGCCGCGCTCGAGAGAGATCGCCTCGAATTTATTGCGGCCCGGCGATTTCCGGCTCGTACTCGGATCGCCGCCTTCCCGGTGCTCAACGACCTCGGTCGTTCGCTTGAGCGCCCCGACTTTGGAAATGCCCGCGACGTAGCGGCCATCCCATTTCACACGGAACTTGAAGTTCTTATAGGGATCGAAGCGTTGCGTATTAACGCTGAATTGAGCCATGAGCGGACCTCACACCTGAATTTGTCCGGCGATCTGCTGGAGTTTCAGGATCACGAATTCTGCGGGCTTGAGCGGCGCGAAGCCGACGAGGATGTTCACAATGCCGAGATTGATGTCGTTCTGCGTGGTCGTGGAGGAATCACATTTCACGAAATACGCATCTTTCGGCGACGCTCCCTGGAAGGCACCCTGCCGGAAAAGATTGTTGATGAAGGCGCCGACGTTGAGTCGGATCTGCGACCAGAGCGGCTCGTCGTTCGGTTCGAAGACAACCCATTTCAGTCCGCGAAAAAGACTCTCTTCAATGAAGAGCGCCAGACGCCGGACCGGGACGTATTTCCACTCACTGCCGATCGCATCGGCTCCATCGAATGTGCGGGAGCCCCACACGACGTTGCCGTAAGTCGGAAACGTACGCAGACAATTCACCGCTTCTTTGTTCAGCACACCGTTCTCCGGATCGGTAAGCGTCACCGAAAAACCGACGATGCCGGAGATTCCTGCATCGATGCCGGCCGGCGCTTTCCAGACGCCGCGTTGTGCGTCAGTCCGGGCGAAAACACCCGCCACAGCACCGCATGGAACGAACGGCTCGATGACACCTGAGAGTGGGTTTGGTGCGAGGAGGAAGGGATAAAACGCGGCAGCGTTTTTCCTGAATGGCGAGACCGCCGTGTTCTGAAATGCCGCAACCGCTCCACCGGGTCCGCTGGGAGGCGTCGCGTCAGATGGCGGATCGACGAGCAGCATGGCGCGATGGTCGGCGCAGAATTTCGCCGCTTCCTGATAGTCGGTGTCCACGACGTGATCGCCGAACTTCGGCGGCGGCAGGCAAAGGATGTTGAAGATGTCGACGGTGGCCAGCGCGTTCATCCCGCTGCGCGCAGTCGCACTGCCGACGAGTTGAGCGGATTTAAGCGCCGTGGATGTAAGCAACGCACCGTCCTCACCGCCGGTCATGTGCGGCAATGGTGGCGGAGCCGCTGAAGCCGCGAGCGTCGCAGGCGTGCTCGTATCCGTGAAGCGAATGAAAGCGGATCGTTGTTCCATGGTTCGCTTCACATCGGGCACAAGGACGTTGCGGAGCACCTCGACCTCGACGTCTTTCAGCAGCACCGTAATGTTCGCCAGTGCCGTGTTGGCCGGGTCGCGCGTAATGAGATCGACGGAGAGACTCAGGTCATTCCCCCAGAGCCCCGGACTCGAAGCCGAGAATTGATAGTCCGGATGCGGAGTACCATCAAGCCTCGTAACAGCCGTCGCGGCATCGGTCGGGATCACCCGCACGATCAACGCTTCGCCGCCGCCATTATCGAAATACTGCCGCACGGCGAAGCTCATCGTGCTCTTCGCCCACAGACCGCCGAAGGTTCGTTCGTAGTCGGCGAAACTGAAAATTAGCGTCGGTTCGTTGACAGGGCCTTTGATCGCGCTGCCGACGAACGCCGTGCGCGCTGTACTGACGCCGGTAATGGTCCGAACGCCGCTGGAAATCTCTTCGACGTAAACACCGGGGAAACTGACGGAAACCGCCATAATGTCGCTCCTCGCGCGTCAGGGTGCGAATGCCACGAAGATGTCGAGCGTGGCCGGTTTGGTGTCGGTGGTCGAGAAGGTGATCGAAGTGAGGCCGCCGGGTGACACGATCTCCAGCAGCCCGGTGCCGGCCACAATGAGCGGCTGATCGAGGGCCTGCGCTGTCGTGCTCGGGGCGACCGCAAACTTCAGCCCGGTGTATGCGCTCGCCCGAATCATCAGCAGCCGCACGTTCCCGCTGAAAGGGACCGTAACGTCCGCACCGTTTTCCACGACGATGTTCGCCTTGCTGAAGACGTCGAGCGACAACGTCTCGCTGAACGAAAGCGCCGGCCCCCCTGGCACGCTCGCTGAGCCCGCGTACTTGATCGATTCCGGCATCGCTGCCCTCCTCCGGTACGTCCTGTTGTCGTGAGAACTTCCATCCTCGCGTCCGGCGCGAAGACGAGCAACAGAAACCTCCTGGTGTTTTCAGCTATTAGTTGGTGGGATCGGCTGGAAGGAGGGAGTGAGTTCCGCACTGCGACCGACGCCATTCATCCGTAACTCCGGTCGCGTCAATCAGTTGCTCTCAGCTATCGTGCGTCGCTCACCATTTTCGGGAGGTAGCCACGTGCTGTTCCGAGACGCTGCGACCGCGTTCATCCGTCACTGCCTGTCGATCCGGAAGCTTTCGCCCCACACCATTCGCGCGTACGAACTGGACCTGAACCGTTTCCAGAGCTTCTTCGGCAAACGCGCTGCCGTCGCCGCGTGCGACAAGAACGTCATCCATGACTACGTCCGCCACCTCTTCGACGTGCGCGCGCTAAAAGAGTCGAGCGTAAAACGGCACCTCGCCACCCTGCGTTCGCTCTTTCGATGGCTCGAAGAAGAGTTCCAGGGCATCGACGACCCGTTTCGCGGCGCACGCATCCGCATCAGAATGCCGAAGCGCCTGCCCCGCGTAATCGGCCGGGCGGATCTTCGCCGCCTGCTCCTCCACGACCGTCCGGCAGTCTTCGCCGACCTGACCGCATACGTCGCCACCGAACTTCTCTTCGCCACAGGTATGCGCGTGAGCGAGCTGGCCGGCCTCCTCGACGCGGCAGTGAATATCGACGACGGTACGATCTCGATCATCGGCAAAGGCAACCGCCAGCGCCGGGTCTTTCTCCCCGACGACCTGAAGTCGCTGGTCCGCGACTACCGGACCGCACGCGACCGCTGTGCCTCCGCCGACACGTTCCTCGTCAACTCACGCGGCCAAGCCCCCTCCCCGCAGATGATCCGCCGCCTGGTCCGGATTCACGGAGAGCGGAGCGAAGTCCGCGACCGCGTCACGCCGCACATGTTCCGCCACTCCGTGGCAACGTACCTCCTCGAGGAAGGCGTCGACATCCGGTACGTCCAACGCCTGCTCGGCCACCGCAGCATCTCGACGACAGAGATTTACACGCATGTGGCTGATGCGGCGCTGAAGGTGCGGATCACGGAGAAGCACCCGCGAAGGGGGATCGTGGCGTAAGGTAACAGCGACCACATACGCGCCGCTCGGTGTCGGCCGGCTGATAACTAAGGATTATTCATGCCGATGTATCCGAAGCAGGTCGCGCGCCTGCGCGTTCCCGTGAAGGAGAAAACATGCTTCGTCCTGATGCCGTTCGCATCGGAGTTCAATACCGTCTACGCCGAGATCAAAGACTGTCTCAGCACAATTGACTTCGATTGCAAACGTGCAGACGACATCTTCGCCAGCACAGCGATCATCGAGACGGTCATGCTTTCCATCAGGTCGAGTCAGATCGTCATCGCCGACCTGAGCACGCGTAACCCCAACGTGTTTTATGAGCTCGGCTTCACACACGCCACCAAAGAAAACCCGATGGTGATCCTGATTTGCCAAAACATTGCTGAAGTACCAATCGATCTTCGACACAATCTGATCATTCAGTACAACCCCGCGAATCTCAAAGGCCTGAACGCACGTCTGACGGCGAGTATCCGTGATAACCGCGCATTTTTCGAAGGACGTGCCCGGCTCTCTGACAGGTACCACTGGCTCCTTGGCACCGGCGACGATCTTGAGCGGGTGGTCGAATATCTGGATTCCTACAGCCGTACCTTTTGGGACCTAATTCTGATCGCCTTCGGTCTGGCAGACCGTGACGACGCGGGCGATCACGGCGTCTCCGCTACGTTCTTCGCGTTCCGCGACTCTCTCAACCAAGTCCTCGCGACGGGAGAGGTAATCCTTCACAGAAACTTGTATCAGATTTTCGTGGACCTGGCCATTCATCTCCTCAGCGTTCCGGCGGTGCGAGAGTTCGCCGTCACGTCATTGCAGGACGGGCAGGTAGATCAACTACGGTGCGACGAAGCAACAGGGCTCGAGTGCATGATGGACTTCGCAATTGCCGCGTACTCGCATCCTGAACTCAAACGGGAAGCGCTCCGCTGGATTTTCGAATACCTGCGCCGCAGAAAGGTGGCGGGCATTGACCTCAAACGTTCGAAGGCCGAAGCGTTCGTGCTGAAGAAGGCCGTTTCCGATCGTGAAGTGAAGGACCAGTTGTTCGTGGCGCTCGCCGACCGCGACCACATGAAAGAAGTGGCGGCCGATGCCCTCGGGGAATTGCGGCACTCCGACGCAGTTCCACACCTTGTTCTCGCGCTGCACGCCGAACGCTCGAATCCGTATGTCGCGCGCAGCATCTTCTCGGCGCTCGGCAAGATTGCGGCAGCGGCTGGCGGGCAACCAATCGTCGACTGGTCGAGAGATAACATCCAGTGGCTGACCGAGCAGAAACTGGAATTTGTGTGGGACCATGCGCGCGAGGCTCTGTCCGCGATCGACGCGGCGAATGGCACCAAGTTTGTCGGTGCGCTGGCGGCGGTGCGACTAGGCGCTAAACGTCGGAAAAAAGTCCAAAGCCGTCCGCTTCATAAACGCCAACAAAGTGATTAACGTGAAACCACTTGGCGTGCCGACGCTCCAGCGCATTGAAGCGTTCCTGCGTCGCGAGTGCACCGCGCGTTGATGAAGGGTGCGTCAGGTGGTAGACCTCGACGTGTTCGTCGTTCCGTCGGTGGCATCGTTTTCGGCTTGCTTAAAAGCGTAGTAGATCGTTACCGGAAATGCAGGATGGCTGTGCGACGCCAGACGATTCATGGCGTGTGTCATGCCATCGAGGAAGAAATGCTCCGCTTTTTCCTTGCTTCCATGGCGGTACGGCGTCGCGACGAGTTCCGCGGCCTTCGGAACGGCGAGCGTGGCGAAGAGTTCGGGAAAGACGGTGCGAAGGGAACGACGCAGCCAGACGTAGAAAAAATCCGACAAGTCGGCATAGCCGATGTTGTCGTAGTACGGCGGATCGGTGGCAACCACGCGGTCTTGAGAGATCGATTGGCTCGCAGCATCGGCAAGAATGGCGACTCCTGCCGCGGTCGTATGGCTGCCGGTCACTTCAAGACTGTCCGCAGAATACTTGACGGCGTTATGCCAGCAGATCGCCGACTCTCCGAGCACATTTGACTCAGGGAAGTCCCACGTCATTGGGAGAGCTTGACGTTTGAAAGTCTGCATCACCTGAGCACCTGATGGCTTCCATGTGGCGAGGGAACTGTTGTAGTCGACCAAACGGTCAATCGCGAGCGCGAGATATGTTCCCACCGCGTCGGAGTAGGCCATAGCGGCGGCACCGCCTTCGTTGAGCGGTTTGCCGTCATCGGACAGGCCTGCGGTTAACGCGTCACGCAGGACTCGGTCTCTCGCCTCCTGCACCAGATCGGAAAACGTCGTCAGCGCCACGAGCTGGCGCGGCGTGAAGTAATCACCAAAGGTTCGGAAACCGTACGTGCGTCCCTGAGCGTTGCTGGCCCACGTTCCTCTGCTGGCTAAGTCGGGTTTCCATGTCGGCTTCGCCGACGCAGCAGCCCTCTCCATTTCATCCGTTGGAGAGAGGTACACGCGACCACGATTCCCTTCCGCTACGACGGCCATCAGGCGAGCGCCCATGCGACCAGCGTTCGCTTCGTCATCTATGTACTCATATCGAAAGGGATGGTCGGACATCAGGCATCGGAAGCTTCCCTGCGAGAGTTTCGTCCCACTCTTCGCACCCTGCGCGTCCTTCGGCTTTCCGACCTTCACAGTAAATCGATAGCCGCCATCACCGATCACGGGCTCGACGTACACTTCTTTCCCTTGCTTCGTAGAGAGCATAAACGTTGACGCCAGCGGCACGTCGATATTGCGGAAAGCCGGGTTGGGACTCTTCACCGTGCGCGCCCAGAGCCAAGCGATGACTGTCAGCTCCTTCCCGACGTACGGCCTCAGATCGGGTCGCTCCTTCTCCATGTCAGTCGTCACCGGGATCTTCCGATAGAGATGTCCCATGCGCTTCTTAGCTTCATCGCGCATCCATTGACCGTAGTAGCGGACATCGTCGGCCAGTCCCTGTACACCGCACCACGTCCGCGAATGATCGAGCTTCTTCCGCGACTGGGGATTGACCGGCGGCTTCCCGGCAAACTTGGGCGGAATCTCGATCATGGCCTTGTTGATCAGCACTGCCACCGGGTTCAGATCGCTGGCGTACGCCTCCAGCCCGAGTCGCTGCGCCTCCAGCGGCAGCGCGCCGCCACCGGCGAATGGATCATGGAATGCTGGCAACTTGTGCCGGTCGAACAGCTCCTTCGCCCGCGGGTGATCGGCATTTTCTGCACACGTCCTGCGCCAGCTCTGCCAGATCTCCTCCCGCGCTTCCTGCAGTACGCTCTCATTGGTCGTGTTCTCCCAGAGAACGAGCTTGCGGATGATCTCGAAGAGCCGCTCCCGTTCGATCTCCGCGGTCATACCTTCCAGCGTTGGTTCCGGACCAGGCGCCGGCGTCTCGATCCCGGCGAGTTTCGCTTTCTGCGCCACCGCCCGCGCTTCTTCCCATACCTTCCGCCGCGCCTTGAGCAGTGCCTCAGCCTTCCGCCTTTTCTTGGCATCGCCGAGCAGCACATCGACGTACGCCAAGGGATCGTCCACCATCTGCGAGAAGATCACCGCTCGAGCGGCAGCGAGCGGCCGCCGTGCCCACCAAAGATGCAAGCCTCGTGGGTGCGCGCCAATACCCGGTTGTTTTTCCGCGGCGGCGGCTGTGTTGATGGCGTCGAGAGGGAGTGCCACTTCGATGAGTTTCTTGTGCGTTTTCATGAGTTCTTCGCGCTCGCGTTCGCGGGTCCGCGACTTTCACGAGGCATCGAGCTTCTCGCGCGCCTCATTGTCGATTGCTTCCTTCGAAGGAAACGGGCGCGACCGTGTGGTGGTCGGTCTTCCGCATCAGCTTTGGCAACTTCTTGAAGATCGCATTCAGAAACTCAACCGTCAATTTCAGATCTGCAGTCAGAGGATCAGATTTGTCGAGCGAGGCGAGCGCCGACGAACGCGAGGCATTCATTTGCGGTTCGCGACGAGGCGGCGCAGAGTTCGCATTGCTGCTTCCGCCTGCGATCCTCGGCGAACGTGAGCAGAGTCTCCAACCGGCGCAGAGGTAGTTTTCGATTTCGCGGTGTTCCCCATTAACCGAGAAGAGGTCCGCCGACAGAACGGCACGTCTGAGTGCCGAGGTTTTCCCGGCGTTAGTCGGCACGACAAAGACGACTCGCTGTCCGAATTCCACTTCGTCGAACAGTTCGAAGTTACGGACGGTCCGGTTCGTCAGCATGCCGATACCTTGGGAGCCGATGACTGCCGTCGGGAGCGGGTTCACGAGGGGACGCTCCCTCGCGCGATCAATTCCGCGTAGTCATAGTTCACGCTCGTTACGTGAAAATCGGGCTCGCGGTCAAATGGTCGGCGCACATAGTGCACGCGATGAGATATCTCATCGAGATACTCAACGATTGCCAGAATGAAATCATCCGGCTTGTTGATCGAGTACATAATCTCGTTTCGTGTCACTGTGATCGTGGGAGCACCCGTCACGCGGCCTTTGACCTCGATGAATCGCAACTTGCCAGTCTCCATGACGCGACTCTCAATGTCGTATCCGAGCTTGTCGGCCTCCCGATCAACGGGGTCATAGCCGAGGCTGCGCTCGACGTCCATGATGATCGCTCGTGCACGGGCGGCGGACATCTGAGTGTCGACGGGTGTTGTTGCAACCGGACGTGGCCAGCACGCATCTTGGCGAGCAGGCCAATCGGGATCACGACAACTCCGCCAAGGACGACCGGAGGCAGCGCTGAAATTTGCGCTTCTAGCTCAAGTCGCTCGAGCCGGTTCTGCATTCGTCCCTGGAGATCGTCGGCGCGGCGTCGTGCTTCCTGAGAGTTCAACCTCGCGTTCGGCTTGCCGGCCAGTTCCTGCAGCTTGAGTTGAGCGGCGCGATGGTCCCAATGGTTGATCTCTTTGGTGAGACGGTCCTTGACTGCGTCGCGGGTTTTCGCGATCCACTCGAGCCTCGGACCGCGCACCTCGGCGAGATGCTCAGGGACCAGCGTCGCGATGGCATGCCCCTGTGCCTTCTGCTCCAAGCCACGAGTTATCCACGCGCACTCGGGACGTTCAACAACCTCGACGATCGCCGGGTCGTCAATTTTAAGAGGCCGGTAGTCGAGATACGGAGCGTAGTGCAGATGTAGAGGGCTTCCTGCCGCGTCGATCTCGACGTAGAGCATGCGTTGTGACACGATTCGGCGTTCACCCGAACGAGTCGTACTCGCGTCCTGTACCGAGTGCTCGAGGTAGAAAAGAACCCGTGGCGAATCACCGGGATCTCTCTCGTCAACAAGCACTGTTCCTCGGCGAAGAAGGTCGCGATGGCGATCAAGAGTCAGATCGAGAGTGGCATCGAGAAGCGGGTGCCCCGGACATACGAATGCCGCCATCGGTAAACCGTGTGGGGCGATCAAACTCTTCTCGAACGCGATGCGCTCATATCGCGGAACGATCACCTCGCGACGACCAATGACTCGGTCACGATTACGTACTGGCGCCGGGACGTGAGTGACCTCATAGCGGCGAGGCTCGCGCTGGCGCACCGTTCCACCGCGTTGCTGAAACGCTTCGAGAAAGAACGATTCGATGTAGTGCGGCTGAAGACGCCGGGCGTCGGCGCGCTCCATGTCCTCACGGACTCGACGTACACGGCTCGCGTCCATCGAGTCGTGCGCAAGTGCGCGCTCTTCGAGGAGATCCTCGATCTGCTTTGGGTTGACGGCGTCGGCGACGATCCTGGTCATCCGCTCGCGCATCTCAGGAGAATCGTCCGAGCGGATCGCCGCAATTAGTAGCTCGCGAAGAGGTTTGCCATCGAATTCGAGTCTCCCGAGAACATCGAAGACCTGTCCACCGAGTGCCTTCCGGGCCTCTTCCAACTTGTCCAGGAGCGTCCGATAGACGTCTCCTTCGCGGGTCTTGTCTGCCACCAGATTCCAGAGATGGCAGACCTGGGTCTGGCCGATCCGGTGGATACGACCGAATCGCTGCTCGATTCGGTTCGGATTCCACGGCAGGTCGTAATTCACCATCAGGTGAGCACGCTGAAGGTTGATACCTTCGCCGGCGGCATCGGTGGCAAGCAGGATCTGCACATCGGGATCGTGCCGGAATGCCTCCTGCGCTTTCATTCGCTCCTCGCGACCCATTCCCCCGTGAATCGTGACGACAGCGGCGCTACGACCCAGCAACGTTGTGATTCGTTCCTAGAGATACGTGAGGGTATCGCGATGCTCGGTGAAGATGACCAGCTTCTGCGACGGCGACGGGGTTGGGGGTGTGATTTCTTCCTGGACCGGTGCAACCGACGGCCTGTCGGCGATGCGATGAACGATGGACGCTCGCGTGAAGATCTCAGTGAGTAGCTGCGCGAGCTCGCGCCATTTTCGGTCCTCGCCGTTCCTCCGAACGGCCTGTGCGAGATGCTCGAGACGGTGAAGGATCGCGATCTCCGCTTTCAGCCCGTCGTTCGTTCTAGCGGCAGTCGCCTGATCCAGAATCTCTTCCTCCGCATCCTGGACCTCGTCGTCGGGCGCGTCCTCGAGGTCCTCGATGTCGTCCTCGTCCAGGAGACGAGCTCCAGACATTGCCGCAACGGCCGCGCCGCGCTGCATGATCTGCAGTTCGCGGAGCCGCTTCTCAAGGCGATCGCGGCGGCGTCGCAACGACTGGTAGATCGCTTCCGGAGAGGACGCGAGCCGGCGTTGAAGAATCGTGAGGGCGAATCCGACCGTCCCCGCTCGCTTGTCGTTCTGAAGTGCTTCCGCGCGATTGAATTCGTCGCGGACGTAATTGGTCACTTCCTTATAGAGCTGATCCTCTCCATCTGACAGGTCGTAAGCCACCGTGTACGCGATGCGCGGAGGAAAGAGCGGCGAACCGTCGAATTTGAGGAGATTCTCTTTCACCATTCGACGCATGAGGTCCGACACGTCGGCCTTGTGGACGCCATCGCGAAAGCGTCCTTCAAATCGATCGCTGTCAAGCAATGCCATGAAGAGCTGGAAGTCCGCCTCTTTCCCGTTGTGCGGTGTTGCCGTCATGAGGAGCAGGTGTCGGGTTAGCCCGCCGAGTAACAGCCCGAGCCGGTATCGCTTGGTTTGTTTCACCTCGCCGGAGAAAAACGTGGCCGAGAGTTTGTGCGCTTCGTCGCAGATGATGAGATCCCAGAAACCATCAGGAGCGGCGAGCTTCGCCTGCACGTCCTCGTCGCGCGACAGCTTGTCGAGTCGCGCGATGACTAAATTGTTTTCAAGAAACCAGTTTCCGGTGCGCGCTGCTTCGAGCTTGTCGTTGGTGAGGATCTCGAAGGGAAGGTGGAACCGCCGGTCAAGCTCGTCCTGCCATTGCTCCGCGAGACTTCCCGGGCAGACGACGAGACATCGCTGAAGATCGCCGCGCGCGATCAACTCCTTCATGAGCAGCCCGGCCATGATTGTTTTTCCGGCGCCGGGGTCGTCGGCGAGGAGGAAACGAAGTGGCTGGCGCGGCAACATCGATTCGTACACCGCCGTGATCTGATGCGGAAGTGGCTCGACGAGCGATGTATGGACCGCGAGAACCGGATCGAAGAGGTGCGCCAGCCGAATACGATGCGCTTCGGAGACGAGTCGAAACAATGTGCCGTCGCCGTCGAAGCTCCACGGCCGGCCAAGCTCGACGACCTCAAGTCGATGTTCCGCGTCGCGATACAGCAGTTCGTTGGCGACCTTCCCGGCTGGGGTCCTGTAGGTCAGCTCGAGGGCATCGGACCCGAACCACTGAACGTTGACTACGGTGACCACCGAGTCCCGAACCACGCCTCGAACGGCGGTGTTCGGAAGGAGATCCTCAAGTTTGTTCATTCGCCTCCGCTAAGTACCCGATGAGGTCGCGAGATGGCGGTCACCGGGGTTCACGCTCCGCCGAGGCCGCAGCCGCTTGTCAGCCGAGACCTTATCTCGGCCGACCTCAACCTAGCAATAGTAGTAGACGTAGACCCTATTGCCTCTGTCTTGCCGCAGGTGCGTCATGCCCACCGCTTATCGTGCCCTCACCGATACGAAGAACAAACCTGCATCACGGAAAACACCTACACCAGTCCCATGAGTACCGCCTTGGCGATGATGTCGCACATACACTCTTCCTTCTGGTATTCCTTCGGCGATTTGATGTACTCAACTTCGCGCTAGTCCTCCTCCCAACGAGGGGCTCGACCCGGGCGCGAATCGACTCCTGAAGGGCTACGCGCACTCGGTGGCGCCGGATTCACCGGCTGACGAGCCACGTCGCCCACGCCTTCGCGTGGCAGACACTCGGCAGCGTCGACGGATCACGCGGTCCACGCAGGTGCGAACGCCAAACAAATCTGCTCAGGATGCCTCCGATCAGATTGCACTCTGACGATGTCGCCGACCGCTGCTTCCGCGCCTACTTCGTGCTTGCGCCTACGCGGGATGAGATGAGAAGGCCCACCTCCTAAACGCAGTCGCAACAAGTGCGCTGCAGATTTAACGTGCTCAAGGCACAAAGAAGAAAGGAGATGGGCCGTGAAAAAGTCTAGCAAAGTGACTGGAGCGCAGGCGAGGACAGTGGCAAAGGTGAAGCAGCAAGCTATCGACTGGAAGCGTGTTGTGATCGTGGGAATCGATCTCGGTGATCGGTTCAGCCACTACTGCACGTTGGACGCTGATGGTGCGGTAGTCAGTGAAGGACGTGTGGCGACGACTCCGGGCGGCGCGATCGAGTTGTTCTTCAAGACGTCGCGGAAGAGGATCGCCATCGAAGCAGGCACGCATTCTCCGTGGATGAGCCGCCTTCGGCTCGCCTGCGTCATGAGGTCATCGTGGCTAACTCGCGCAAGCTGCCGCTGATTTACGAGAACCAGCCAAAAGCGATCGTGTAGACGCTGAGTCTCGCGCGAGTGGCTAGACTCGATCCCAAGCTGCTCGGCGCCATCGAGCACCGTAGCGAGGTTGGGGCAATGTCACCTGTCCCTGATCCGCGCACGCGACACACTCGTGCGGAAGGCGTGTCCGGCTCATTCAGCACGTACGCTCGGCGATCAAGTCGCTTCGACGAACGGATCCCATCTGGTACCGCCGAAGCGTTTCACAAGCGAGAGCCGGCGCGAGCATTCCGGAAGGTGTACGCGAGGCACTGATGCCGCTCGTCGCGGTCATCGAACAGCTCAGCACTCGCGTCAAGGAGTACGACCGAAAGGTCGAAGAACTCGCCAGGGACCGGTATCCCGACACCCCGGTGCTCACCCAGGTATGCGGCGTCGGATCGCTCACCGCGCTGGCGTATATCCTGACTCTCGAAGACGAGCAGCGGTACCGGCGCAGCCGCAGCGTCGGAGCCTGGCTTGGGCTGGTTCCCGGTCAGCACGATTCCGGCGATAGTCAGCCGCAACGACGCATCACCAAAGAAGGAGACGCATACCTTCGCCGCCTGCTGGTCCGATGCGCGCAATACATCCTCGGTCCGTTCGCCTCGGACAGCGTTCCCGCCGTCGCAAACTGGCCGTGCTGCTCCATCGGCTGTGGCGAACCCGCGAAGTCTACGGACCGCTCCACAACGCCGGCGCGCAAATCGCCGCAGCGTAACCATTGGACCAACGGAAAAAGCAAGCAGCGAAGGGAGAAAATCAGCAGCAAAGAACCCCCGAACACGTCGAGTCCCAGTCCGATCGACTGCGACCTACCTACTGGCGCCGCGCGAGCGGCAGACCGACAGCCGTATTGCAGCGATCAACTGGAACGGATTTCAGCATGCACCCAGCTCAACGAGCTGACCAGGAGTGCGGATGGAGACGCGGCCCACGACGTTTCGTGTCACTTCGATCGCCGCTAAAACAGACACGTCAGAAGCAGCGGTGGGCCGCCACGTCGGCCGTTGACAGATTGGGCCTTCTCATGGAGAGGTAGGGAAACCTGACGCACCAACGCCAATCATCCTGACGACCGCCGCCAAGTGCGCGGGCTTTGACGCGAACGGAAGGGTACCGCTCGAGATACGCATGAGCGGGAGAGCGACCCTATCCTTCCGCTCGCCCGCACATGGCACCTGCTCCTCGAACTAAGGACCCGACGTGACCACGCGCCCTGTCAAGCAGAATCCAACATAGCTCACCGATTCAGGTGATACTACGTTGCAGGCCTTGAGCGCTGTTCGGCTGATTCGATTCAGGGACGCAGTGCTGGAGGGGCACGCGAACAGCGTTCAAGGAGTCATCCTCCGTGCCGTATTGAGTAAGAATTTCACGAGCAACCGATTCCCACGTCGGCAACTGTGCGGCGCGTTCTCTTGCCGCGCATCGTAGAGACTCGGCCTCGGCTGGATCCCAAAGGAGACGGCATATCGTATCCGCAAGGGCGGTCGCGTCACCGGGCCGCACGAGAGCAGCAGCGTCATTAGTCACGGCGCGATTCTCATGAATGTCACTTGCGACGATGCAGCACCCTGCAGCCAGCGCCTCGAGGAGGACGTTCGAACAACCCTCGTGTTCCGATGGCAGGACGACCGCGAAGCAGCGGCGATAGAGCGCTTGCACGGTTCTGCTGCTGCGCTGCCCGAGCCAAGATATTCGAGAATCATCGCGCGTCCGCTGGATCAACTGCCGAGCATATACATCCGAGTGCGACGTCGGTCCAACTATCGTTAGTGTCACATCGCTGTTCGGGAGGCTGTAAAACGCGTCGAGCAGGAGATCCAGACGCTTCTGCGGAACGATGCGTCCCACGAAAAGCAACTCACGGCGCCGCACCGGTACGGCCTCCGATGCAACAAGAGCGGACGGAATACCGTTCGGTATCAGCCGCACCTTGCGACTCGGGCCGAGTACATTCAACAGAAAGCGCCGCGACCGTTCGCAGACAACGACTACTGAATGGGCACTAATAGCGCCGGCAATGCAGCTCACGCGCATCGCGAGCGACATCAGCACGCCCCATTTTCTCGCGCGCCATTCGCACCCATGGATGTGGAAGAGTACGCGGGCTCCGGTGAGGCGGAGCACCATACATACAAATCCGTTCTGTGCGCAGTGGACATGATACACATCGACGCTGCGAACGGATGTCAAAGCGTCGATCAAAGAAAGAATCAGGTGCGACCATGCTGCGAGCGTGCGCCGGTTGACGAACGGCATGCAGCGGATAGTTATCCGGCCTTCCGTTCGCGTCGCGCGTTGCCCTCGCTCGTAAACGATGACATCATGGCCAAGTGCGGAAAGTTCCTCCGCGACATGACGAACACCCTGCTCAACACCTCCCGCGCCCGGCGTAGAGGGATATCCCTTCGAACCAATGACGACGACGCGCATCTTCAGCGCTCCGAAAACCCCGCGATGAGCGAGTGAGATTGCAGCGTGCGAGGATATAGCTCAGGGTCGTGAACACGGGTAGCGGGCCAGAGCGGCGGAACGCGCGTGTGTAAATCTGTAGTAGTCGGCGTCCAACCGAGCCATTTGTCCTCGAACCACCGCAGCGGCAGCTCGTGATGGTGACTCCACGTTCTTGTTTTCTCGTACATTCGTGCGTCGGGAAGCAGAAAGCCCATGTTGTAACAAGTGATCGCCTCAGGAAGAGAAACGCGCTTCACGTTCGGAAGCCGGCGCCGGTCAAAGACGATCCCCGTCTTGATGCGCACTGCGAGGGGTAGGTACTCGTCGTCGCGATCGATGACGCGATCTGGACGACGAAATGGAACACGAATGCGCATCGACCAGCAGTCAGAAGCGGGATCACGCGCGATCATTTTTCGTGCTTGACCGAGCATCCCGTCTGCAAAGAACTCGTCGGCGTCGATGATGTAGAGAATGTCGAATCCTTCTCGGCGCGCACTGTCTAGCCCATCGTTGCGCATGTCCTCTTCGCACGCCCAAGTACCGGCAAGAATCCGCATATGCGGAATGTCATTGCGTAGTCGCTCCAAAATCGCACCCGTCGCATCATCGGCGAATCGCTCCTCTAGGGAGGTTGGGTTATATCGCGTAAATGGCTTCCGTGCGTACATGACGTACATGCCGTCGACGTAGGGCGCCAAATCGCGGAGCGAAAATTCGATGTAGTCCGCTTGGTGATATGCCAGCGTGAGAGACGCCACGCGTGTCACAGAGTCACCTCGCCGCACATATTCACCCCAAAGTATCGAGTAGCTCGTAAACGAAAGGCTTGCTCCTGCTCGTCGGTCATGAAGTGTCTGTGACGCGCCAAGAATGCTGGAACGGCCTGCGCCAGCTCGCTTGATCCGTACCGCGAAATGCGGGAGCCGTCATGCTTTCGATGTACGACGAGGCGATCGGTCGCGCGTGAATATCGTACACCTGCGCGGGCCAAGCGAAGTCCGAGATCGAGATCGTGCAAGGCAAGCAGCGTTTCCTCGAATCCTCCGACGGTGGCAAAGACACTTGCGCGAATCAGGAGATTCGATGCGCGAAATCCCGGATTACGACTAATGAAGTCCGCGGAGGCAAGATCGAGCGGCGCTTCCTTTTCGGGCCCCAGAATACCGTCGTCGAGCGCGAGAAAGGACGTACACACAACATCGGCGTTCTCTTTCGATGCAGCTTCAACGGCGGCCTCGAGATAGCGCGGAAGCCACCAGTCATCATCATCGAGAAACGCCAGCCAGTCGTGGCGCGCGACCTGCGCGCCGGCGTTGCGTGCCGCAGCAGCACCTCGTGATTTTCGTAGCGTTGTGAGTTGAACCCCACCGCCGGCGAAATGAATTGCCGGGCTGGCTCCATCTGCGACCACAACGATCTCATCAGCGGCGCGGGTCTGATGATCGATCGATTTCAGCGCTTCGGCGAGAAACGCGCGACCGCGTGTCGGAACGATTACCGACACGCTCATTCACTCACCGCCGGCGGGCTCCCTAGTGAGATTCCGTTCTGGTATGCGATCCAGCGGCGTCCCAGGCCGGAGCATGCCAACGTTATGAACACAGCTACAAGATCCAACACCCAATACAAAGGCAAAAGAAAGCTCGCGAGCAGAAAACCAGTTCTACCGATGTCGACAGCGTCACCATAGATTCGAAGCTTGTGCCATCGATGGATCATAGACCGGAGCGCCGAGCGAAGCGCGGCTTTCCCCGCTGTTGTCGCGATGCCGAGTTCGTCGGTAGATGAGATGTGTTTGAGGTGTTCACGAAGGTGCCGCTCCATGATCAGCGGCGGCGAGAACGAGCAGTCCTCATGTTCGACCAGCATACGCGGCTCGATGTGGAGTCCCTCGCCGTGCTTGCGATAGTGATCTGTAAGGTACGCGTCCCCGCGGACGCGGCCCTGAAAGGATCCGAACGGCGGAGCCGGCATCGTTTTCCGCCGCACAGCAACGTTGTGAGCGAGAAGCGCGTAGCCGTCTCGTGCGGGCCTGTACCAGAGATATCCGAAAGACAGCGCGGTATTGACGCGAGAGAGAGCAGAGGCGCCGGCGTATCTCGTGCGACCACCGACACATTGGTGCGACGCGTCGGACGCGAAGTATTGAACGATCGCGTCAAAGTATTCACTTCCAATGCGGCAATCGGCATCGAGGAACACTATGACATCGCCGCTCGCATTTTGAGCGCCAACGTTCTTGAGCGCGTAGTAGCTCAACCCTCTCGCGACGATGGGGCGTACACCGGATGGCCGTTCCTCCCATTCCTCGCTCGACACGAGCAATACCTCACCGCCGGGCGGTGGAAGTCTACGTACCTGCGCCACGATCTCGTGAAGATTCGCCGCAGCCGTCCGTTCGCGCGTGAGACTCGCGGTCTGAAGCTCGACCACTACCGAGAGCAACGGCTTTGGCTCGTGCCCGTCTTTCATTTGTCAGGGCTCCTCGCGGCTGTGCTGTGCATTCATACTTCAACTCAAGGAGGCAACTACGCGTGAGAGCATACCAGCGTCGCCGCACTCAACGAGGCCGCGTCCGGTTCCGTCCGATGGCGCTGCGGAAAAGTCTTGCGCCTCGACCTCGCCTTGCCATCCGGAGAACTCGGACCGACGGTTTCCCAGCGCCGAAGCGTCGCCGCGTGCGGCAGGAAATCACGGTTTCACTCTGGAAGTCCGACGTGCCTGCCGGTGCGGCCGCCGTTTGCGGTAGTATTACGTCCATCTAGCTGGCTAGCCGTAGGGAGGCACCATGGCGGACTTTGCGGTCACCGTCGTAGGCGATGCCTATGTGGAGCAGTTCAGGCCTGTCAAATGGAAGCGGGATAGCGTCTATCGCGATGGCGTGTCGGTTTATCGAAGCGACGACGATACGGACACGTTCCGAACTGAGTCGCCAGGAGGCGCGGCATTCCTTGCGCATCTACTTGGCGGCGCAGGTGTGCCGGTTCAGGCGATGCTACCCATTCGAGACGAATGGACTGACAAGCTACTAGTTGGGGCACCGGTGACGTTGGTGCCACTCGAAGCTCCCGTCCTCCTGAACCGGATCGAGAGCTTCTACGCGCGAACCGAGAGCGGCTGGGAACTCCAGCTTCGCGTCGACGAGAACCACAGGGTACCGCCGCCGCAGATGCCAGCGCCGCACGAATCGGCAGCATTAATCATCGATGACTACGGGCGTGGGGCAATTTCGGCAGAGTTGCTTGCGGCAGCCGCGCACGCGCGTCCACAGACGGTCATTGTCACGGCGCAGTTTCGCAACAAAACGCTGTATCGGGAAATCTTGGACTCCGCCGCTACGGCGGTCCTGATCTTTAGCGAGCGCCAAGCGTTGCTGTGGTCGGGCGTCCCGAACCCGCCCGCGCGATTTGCTGCCGGGCCGCTCCGCGATCACCGAGATCTGATCGAATTGATTCTAACGAACATGATCGTCGATTTTCCTTCAGTCCGTCACATAATTATCAACAAAGGTGGCTTGTCGCTTGCCTCTCTGTACCTAAAACGATCGACCGTGGCCGGCGACGCCGATGTGGTTACGGTATACCAGAGTGATCGCGTTTGGAGCGACTTTGACGGCGAGGGAACGCCGGGCGCGGACAGCTATTACCTCGCTGCCTTTGTTCGCGCGCTCCTCGCGGGTGATGAGGTGCGCACCGCATTAATCGAGGCTGTAAGCGCCGCAGCGGATTATTCGAGCGAAGGGGTGTCCTTGCGAGCCGGGTATTTCGGCCGACATGAGACACTGCCCGCGATCCGACACGCAGGTAGTGCGGTGCCTAATTTTCTCCTGGCTATTGACCCAAATCGCAGAATCGTGGAGCTCGACGATTCCGCATTCCTCCGCCGCGCTCAACTTGATGGACAGCTTCCGCAGGAGCAGTCCGCGCTCGCTGATTACTACGCGCCGGAGCAGGCTGAGCGGCAAATCACGGCGCTGCTTCGGGCGCTGTCCGCCTATGGCGAGAAGAACAATAAGCGACCGTTCAACGTTCTGCTTGAGGCGGATCCGGGTTCGGGCAAGTCGTTCTTCGCGCAATGCCTTGCGCGACACCTCGACCGCGAGGCGCTGCGACGCGCAGGCATTGCTGGTCACCACCCATTAATTGAAGCGAACCTGTCGTTGGCAGGAGATTCTCCGCACATTGAGCATGCTCTGCATGATCTGTACGAAGCGGTGCGGGATCACCGTGCTTTGGGCAGGATGCCTGTGGTGTTGCTAGATGAATTCGATACACTGCTTGCGACGGAGAAAACCAGTGGAAAGCATGAGCCGGATGAAATGGATCGGCTATTTGCGCAGATGCTTGCTCCGCTCTGGGATGGTGTGTTCGCCGTTAATGGACGTCACCATCGACTTGGTGGCTTCATTCTCCTGATCGCTGTAAGCAACGAGGCGTTCTCCGCTCGTCTCAAGGAAGGCAAGGGCAAAGCGAATGACTTTGCGTCGCGGCTCGACGTCCAGTTAAATCTCAAGCCGCAACGGGAGCCGACCAAGGACGAGAAAATGAAGGCGAATGTCCGCGTCGCGGTCGGTATGCTGCGCAAGCACTTCGGTGACGGCGTCACGCGCGTGCACCTCGCAGTGCTTGACGCGCTGGGACGTGCTGCCTTCCGGGGTCGGAATCGCTCTATCGATCAACTCATCATGATGTCCTCCCGGCCGAGCAGCGGGGTTTTCACTTTGGACAATCTCCCCGACAAGGATCTTTGGTCAAACTTAGTCGAGAACGTCGACGTCGAGGGTGCCCGCAGAAATTATGGCGACAGCTTCGTGGAGATATGAGCGTGGCGGGAACGTTTTCGATTAACAGTCTGCGGGTGTGGATATACAGAAACGACCACGTCGTTCCCACTTCGGCATAAGCGTCGAGTCAGGACTAGGATCGACGGCTCCGAGAATCTTTATGCGGCGTCAACTCCATGAACTGCGGCGGCGCTACTGTTGGTTGCGTTTACCACGTTTTCCATTGCGTGACTTTCACTTGGCCGCTTTTCGCAGCACGGTAATGCGACGTGGTGGCGGTGAGGCACTTTTTTCTAATTTTCTGCCTCCTGCGGCGCGCGAGCGCGAGAACCGCACTCGCCTCTGGACGAGGATGCCGCTTACATTCCACGGTACAACGGGGGAAGCCTCATCAAGCGACATCGTCGCCAGCTGTCGTACTATTGTTGTGATGCGAGTAGATAAGCTCGTCCGCGATCGCGTGCCCGATGAATTGCGTCGGCTCGGCAGAACGATTGTCGTGACCGCGGTTAGCGACGGCGAGTACGTTCGCTGCCTGAAAAGCAAGCTTGTCGAGGAGGTCGATGAGGTCGTGAATGCCGAATCTGCCGAGTTCCTCGACGAACTTGCTGATGTCATAGAAGTCGTGCGCGCACTCGCCCGAGCGCACAAGTTTTCCGTGGAGGAACTGGCAGCGGCCGTGGCAGCCAAGCAGCGGCGGCTCGGAGGGTTCGATGCAGGACTGTTCCTGATCGACAATGGCTTGTAGCCAATTCGGGATCCTACGCTTCGCCCCATACAGGCATCATCGGTTGCGTCCCGTTGTATGACCGTTCTAAGTGCTGGTAAAGCGCGCGCCACGCCAGTACCAGATTAAGTTAGGATGATCGTGTGACTCCACTCCGCAAGTTGCAGCCATTCTCCGGCTTTCAACGGTTGTACGTAAAAGACGAGTCCGTTCAACCGAACGGCACGTTTAAGGATCGACTTTCCGTTTGCGCGAAGGATGTCGTTCCTCGTCATGCCACTATCGCGGCGATCTCCTATGGCAACACTGCAATCAGCCTATGTCGGGTCCTCGCCGGCGATGCGCGCGAGCTCGTGATTTTTATTCCCTCGGACCTGCCAAGCTGGCATCTAGGGCCGTCGTCGACCGGCCGGACGCTCGACGGCGCGACCTTGAGGAGAGAGATCGAACGTTTCGCCATCGTTATCGAACTGGACTTAGCGGCAGGCGTTTACGATGACGACGCGCTGGCAACGATAGCGCACCGCCACGGTGCATGTGGCAGTCCATTCGTGAATGCAACCGAGGGTTTGTCAGTGCCTGCATACGTTCCGATCATAGAAGAGATCCACAGACAGCTAGGTAGATTGCCGGACGTGTGCCTCGTGCCGTTCGGTGCGGGGATTCTCTGCAATGAGATTCGTGACTACGTGGATCGGTTAGAGAGCCAATGCGAAGTTATTGCATTGGCGGTCGCGAGCCCCAGCAGTATCGCTCGGATGCTTTACGGTCCTATCTGGGTTGACGTCGATGAACTCCGGCTTCGCGGAGTAGCCATGTCCCGCCATCGATCACCAGATCGCACCGGCGCCTTGCGACGATCGTATCCGGTGTATGCGGTCACAGACGACGAGATCCGCGTCGGACTGAAACGAGCTGGCGAGGCCAAGGTCTCGTGCGAGCCGAGTGGCGCGGTCGGCCTTGGTGTACTCGACCGGTTGCCAGTGCTCGTACCGAGCATCGACAGTGAGCATAGTGTCGTCGTGGCGATCAACACGGGTAATGGTATTGATGGTTTCTTCTGTGGGTCATAACCACCAAGATGAAGAGCGCCAGCGGGGTCCGATCCCGGTGGTCGCAGGTCACGAATGGCGACCACCATCGAGCGCCTTGACGATGGAGGTGCGTCGCGGCGTACGCTCAGCTTCGGAACCGGACATCGCGGTGACCCTGCAAACGGACAGCGAGCATCTCGCCACATTTTTCGCTGCGAACTGGACGCCGCCACAGGGCCTCTCTGAAAACGTTATTGCTACGCGGATCGTGGCTCTGCGCCATCCACCCTTTCGATACGGTCTCGACGGGGTGGTACCGGCGCGCTGGTTCGACGCCGATCAGCGCACCATGTACATCGTCGGCAGTGAGTATTACGGCAATGTGAAAATATCGGTCCGCGGCCTCGCTTCAGCTGTTGTGCCGCCATCCCAGATGTTCGCGCATGGTTGTTCAATGGATGTGGAGGGTCGCGGGATTCTGATCTGCGGGAATTCGGGTGCCGGGAAGACGACCATAACCCGGCGTCTGCGCGAGCTCTTCAGTGCGAGCGTGGTGAATGATGACTGGGGCTCGCTATCGCTAGTCACTGGCGAGGCGGTGTACACCGGCGAAGGGCATCTGCACATGAAGTATCAGAGCGTAAGTGCGCTCGCACCAGGACTGCCGCTTAGTCCAGCGGTGTACCTGACAGAGAACCTGTCCGACAGCGGCGTCGATGGGCACGCGCGGCTGCTCATTGCGCGCGACGTCGTTTTTGGTGGGGAGCGCGTAGCGAACCGTACGACAATCGCCGGAATTGTCTTCCTGATGCGCACCGCTACGGGCGTTGCACGGATCCGCAAGCTTTCATCCGGCGATTTGCACGTACTGGAACAGGGCGCATATTCGGCATTCTATGGTCGTACGGAACACTTCATGAACGGGTCGCTCATCTTGACCGATGACCATGCCGTCGAAATGCACCGTGCCCTGCACCGACGGCTGCTGGATCGCTTTCCGTGCGTTCTGGTCGAAAACGGTGGCAGTCCCGACGACGCCACGGACTTGATTTTGCGCATGCTCAGATGACCGCTTTTTCGACCTACCCGAGTCTGGAGCTCCCTGGACGCATCGCAAAACTGACCGCAGGCGTAGCGGCAAACGCTTCTACGGTCGCCGTGCTGCTGGTGGGAAGCCTGGCACGAGGCGAAGCGAAGAGTGGCAGCGACATCGATCTCTATGCCATCACCGATGCCTCTGGCGACGCTCATGAAGACTGGCGCTTCGCCGCGGACGGCGTTATGGAGGATGTGCACTGGCTTCCACTGAAGACGCTGCCATCAGATCTGACGGATCGCGGGGTCCTCATCGATTGGCTTGCTCACAATACTGCCGCCGATCACCTGGTTGTAAACCGTGTGCTGTACATCGACACGCGCCGCGCCGCAATGCTGGCGCGGTTGTGGGAACTGGTAAGGATGCGCGCGGATCCGACACTACACGGCGAGTTGGCGGCCGCACATGCTATGCGAGCGCTCACGATCGGCGAAGGCGCGATCGCGTACGCGAAGACTGCGCCTCTCCAAGCGCATCAAACGCTGCGGCACGCAATGCAAGCGCTACTTGAGGCTTCTCTGATCCGGCTCGGCTGGACACTGCGCGGTTCTAAACGCCGCCCGGAGACCGCCCACGCATACCGGCGTGACGTGCTCGTCGCCCATACACTCGACCTCCTCGAAGAGGTCGTCGGACTGTCAAGCCTAACGATCGCTGATGCTGGACGGCTGGCCCGTCAGCGCCTCGCCATCCGCGGAAAGTTTACCCATCAACTCCGGCGCTTTGCGCACGACGCCTCGGCTCGTGCTGCCGTACGCCGCGAAGAGAATGCGATCGACTACTACTCAGACCTGGTCGCGACCGGGTTTCACCGAGGCGCCGTCAACCACATGCGCGCACTAGCGGGTTTCGATCGAATTCCACACATCGTGCTGAAAACATTGGGCTCAACGCTGGTGACCGTGGACGACTTCCTGCGATGCTCCGCCATCCAGGCTGACTTGCGGAATACGTGGGCGGCGATAGCCGATCTAGGCACTTCTGAGCTCGACGAATGGTGGCAGCGCCTCACGACGATCGCCGAGGCGCTTCGTGAAGAGGCGGCGGAATGATCCCGCTCCGCGTCGTGCCCCTTGGTGGGCTGACAGAAATCGGGATGAACATGATGCTGCTTGAGTGCGGCGATGACTCCATCATCGTTGACTGCGGGCTGAGCTTCCCGAACGAGAGTACGCCTGGCGTTGACCTGCTCGTACCGAATTTCGAGTACGCGCTCACTCGGCGAGCGTCGATCCGCGCGTTGTTCCTCACTCACGCGCACGAAGACCACATCGGCGCCACGCCCTTTCTACTCCGTCACTTGAATCTTCCGGTATACGGCACGCGATTTACACTGCTCATGTTGCGGCGAAGATGGGAGGAGTTCGGCGGAAAGCCTGATGAAGCTTTTCTGGAGATGGCGTTCGATGAGCCGGTGACCGTCGGCGGCTTTCGCGTGACGCCGACAGCGGTCGCACACTCGGTGCCCGACTCGGTCGCGCTGGTGATCGACTGCGACGCCGGACGAGTCATTCATACCGGCGACTTTAAGGTCGACCACACGCCCGTCGCGGGAGCTCCGGCGAATCTGACCGTCCTCGCTGCATACGCAAGCAGTGGTGTACTGCTTCTACTGAGCGACTCTACCGGCGCGGTGACTGGCGGAACGACGCCGAGCGAGCGTGCCGTCTCTCCGGGACTTGAAGAGGTGATTCGCTCCGGCGCACAGCGCATAATCGTTACGGCTATTTCGTCGCATGTCCATCGCCTGCAGCAGCTCTTTGACATGGCCGCCAAGCATGGCCGACGCGTCGAAGTGATCGGCCGATCGCTGCGCAGCACTGTGGAACTCGCAGAGCGTCACGGCTATCTGAAACGCGCGTTGCCGCGGCATTCGGCAGAACGAACACTAGTGCTTGTGACCGGCTCGCAGGGCGAGGATCGCGCAGCGCTCGCGCGCATTGCTCGCGGTGAGAATCGAGACGTTGTCATCGGAGAAGGCGATGTGATCGTCTTCTCCGCTCGTACGATTCCCGGTAACGAGATGTCGGTCGGTCGCGTCATCGATCGCCTCTATCGCCTCGGAGCGACGGTTGTTGACAATAATACAGGTGCGCATGTACATGTGTCGGGGCATGCTGCGCAAGACGACCTCCGCTTGATGCTGCGCCTCGTTCAGCCGAAGTTCTTCATCCCTATTCACGGCACCGTCCGTCATCTCCACGAGCACGCACGGCTAGCCGCCGAATGCGGCGTCGATCCGGCAAAGATCCACATCGCACTCAACGGCGACAAGATTGAGATTGACGGTGATGTCATATGTCACGCCGGCACCGTACCGGCAGGTAAGCAATTCGTCACGCATACAAGCGGCACTTTGACGGAAGCGGCCTTGTCCGATCGGCTCCGCCTAGCGGATGCAGGCTTCGTCGTGATAATCATCCGACTGAATGACGGTCGCCGCTACCTGCAACCAAGCACTGTGGTCACGCGCGGACTGCTGCACGTCGATACTAATCGGGAGCTGCTCTGTAAAGCCGCGGCACGAGTAGACACGTTAGTAGAACGGCTGATTGATGACGGCGCGGATCGCGAGATGATGCGGGACGAAATCCGAACGGAGATTGCGCACGCCCTGTCGATTTCTTTCGAGACCACGCCGCTCATTATTCCAGTGTTTCTCGAGATGTGATCGCCGCCTCCACGCAGCGGATCAGAACGCGCCGCATTTCTTCCCACGTGAAACGCTCTGCGATCCCGCGCGCCGTCGCAGCGAGCGTGCGTCGCAAGGCCGCGTCGGACAGCAGCCTTTCGATCGCGGACGCTAGTTCCTCTGACGAGCCGACCGGCACCAGCAGTCCACTCACGCCGTCGGTCATGTATTCTTCGACCGCCCCCAGGCGAGAGGCCACGACTGGTACACCTGCGGCCATGGCTTCCAGTATCGCAATGCCTTGACTCTCATACAGAGACGGTTGCACGTAAACGTCACTCCGAGCCAATTCATTTGCGATTTGAGCGCGTGTTCCAGTACCGGCAAATGTCACCGTGCCCTGAAGATGCAGCGCAGCGTGCAACGCCCGCAGTGAGTCCCAATGCGCAGTCTCATGACGATACGGGCCACCGATGATCGTGACCTGCACTGGCCGTGTACGGCGAATCCGATCGACAGCTTCGAGCAGCGCGTGCAACCCTTTTTGTCGCGCGATGCGCGCTACGGTGAGCAGCCTAAAACCATCACTCGCCGCCGTCCGCTGTCGACCGCTGAGAAAAAATTCACCACTAACACCATTCGGTATCACCGTAATACCGGACATCGCCTTACCGTAGTAGTGATGGACTTGCTGTTTCTCATGTGCGGAAAGAGCAATGACCTGATGCGCGCCGCGGATTACCGCCGCCTCATGCACGAGCGCTGGACTGGTCGGCGATTCACGCGTCAGTTCGCGCCTGACTGCCAGCAACAAATGCGGAGTATGGATGTGAGTCGTCTCATTGCCGCGGTGTTGCAACACCGGCATGAGTGCGGATGACCAATGGTGAGTGTGCCAGAGTTGAAATGTGCCAGCCGCGAACTCGGCATCGCCGATCAGCGCCTGTGCAAACCGAGACGCTTGTTCAAAGTCGCGGTCGATTAACTGCGGGAGTGCAGATGGTTCGCAGGCAACTGGGAGACGATGTACTACTGCGGAGCCGTGACGCTCGCGCCGTGTCTCCGCACCGGTACTCGACGTAAATACATCGATCGCCCACCCCTGACGCTCGTACGCTTGGAGGCACTCCAGAAAGTTAAGCGTTCCTCCATCGACCACATCGGCCGAAAGCTGCTCTGGAACCCCGACACTCTTGATGATGGCAACACGCATTCTTAGTCCATTGCACGACCGGTCGCTACAAGGAACCGTCAGTTCGACACCACGTGAGAGCGCGACATTCCGTCTCGCACGGAAGCTCGGCCGTAGCGGTTCCTTTCAGACATCTTCCACGCTGGATCGTACTTCCAATACGGAAACACGGTGAAGAATGCGACGGCTGCGAGTAGTTGGCGTGGTCGCACGGTGCAGCAGTGCGTGATTGTCCGCAATGAGTACGTCGTCTTTCGACCAGCGATACTGAAAGATGTCGCACTTCCGGCTCAAATGGTAGTCGAGCCGCTCCACTAATTCGACGCGCTCAGCATCGCGCATACCTTCAATGTCCTGCAATTGTCCGAGGTTGACGGAAAGGGACGCCGCGTCCGACGCCGGGTGGCGCCGGAAAAATGGATGCGCGAAGCCGGACCGGTGCCGCCACGTGAGGTTCGATAGCCGAGCCCGAAACGCATGCGGCAACCTACGCCATGCCCCAACTGCATCGACGAATAGCGTTTCGCCACCGAGGGGGGAGCTCTCGACCATGTGATACAGGGCTAATCGCGTCGGCGTGGCTCGCCCAAAACCATCTGCGTGCCAATACTGCCCAAGACCAACGTATCCGTCGTGGGGCTGAGAAGCGATACGGAAAATAGCCGGATAGTCTTCGAGCTGCGATGGCGTATAGCGGTGTGATTCCACCACGCCAAAGCCTTGCGCCAGTTCGACGTGTCGCGCCACTGTCAGTGGTTGATCGTGAAAGATTAGCAGTGCGTATTGCTGCAACATCCTCCGGAGCGCCGCCACGATCAGTTCGCTATCGCCCGTACAGAGATCCAGAGCCGTCACGTCGGCCGCGAATTCAGGTACAATGATTTCTTTCAGGCCTGCATGATGAGGCTGGCGATAACGAGATGTCAATACGCCCGGCGCTCGCGGCTAGATGGTCAGAATCACAGAAACTGGAAAGAGTTCAATGAAAACACCGTACGCGCGCACGCAGGCGTTCCTAGACTTTTTTACTCGAAGAGTGGAGGGGACCGCAAAGGAGATCGTCGAATCAATACATCCCAATCCTTCCGTATCGCTGGACCAGGTTGAAGTGCTCGGGGAACTTGGATGCGCCGTTGGTTTCCTCGAGAAATCAGGCGACAACTTGAGACTCGTGCGGCAGACGGACAACGCGCGAAACGTAGTTCAGGCCCTCATGGATATTCTCGGTAGTGGCCGGCCGCTTCTGGCGGACTTCGAACAGGCTGATCCGAAAGAAACATGGGTGAGAGTACTAGATGCGCTGGAGAACCGACGGATAGAGAGCGTCAATCGCGACTGCCGCCGCACGGTTGTCCTTAACCACGCGATCATTATCGGCGAGTTCGCCGGGAGACGATACCTCCTCGTTGAGTGGGACATCGATCGATGGGGTACGATCAAGCCGATCGGTGGAAGACAGACGCCGGGGGAAACTCCTCTAGCTGTTTTGGTCCGACACTTACGAAAGAATCTGGACTCGAAGTACCACGACAAGCTCGGCTTTCACGACGACGACCTCGGCGACAACGTACAAAACTTTGCGGTTTCGAAGTGCGTCGGCATCTATACCCGTTACGTGCTTCACGCGTTCGCCGCATATCCTAAGTCGCCCCTGCCGCTCAGTTACGACGGCCTGCGGAGCGCTTATCTTCATTGGATGGCGGTAGCCGAGGTCAGGCTCGGACTTCAGATGTTCCCGCGCTGTTTCTTTGTGGATGCACTTCCAGCGACTGTCATTCGTCTTTGTGAAAGTCCCGAAATCGCCGCGTACCCGATGCAAGACAGCGACGTCATGCGTTTGCTGCAACTGGAGGAAGTAACCAGTCGCACACTCGGCGGAACGTCACCGGTGCGTCAATACTAAGGGACTCTGCTGCGATCAAGAAGTCGTGCTGGTCGATGTTGGTCCACGGTCGATCTATCAGCCGACGGAAAGCAACTCATCTGAAAGGTAATTGATAGGAACGTCTCGATTGAGGATCCTCAAAGGTGCGGATCGTTCGCTCCATTTCGGCGATGCCCAGATATGCTGCCCAATCCCAAAGATCACCCTTTCCAGCCTGTTCAGCAACATACTTGCGCAGAAATTGAGACGGAGAGTGCGTTGAGTTCCGAGCGATCACCAGCTCGTCGACGGTGTTACTAACGAGGATGTAGCCGCTCCCGGCGAAGGTTGACAACGCCGATAAAGAAGAGAGACGCTCAGTTTCGAATTGGCGGCTTAAGAAGCCGACGACGTCGGCGGCTACAGGTATCAGATGAATATGGGCGTGGACAATGCAGCCACCAACGACCACGCGTGAAGATGCCATCCCGTGTTCGAAAACAACCGTAGGCCCATACACAACCTCCACCGCTGTTCGCGTATCGTGGAGCAGCGAGTCCAGTTCCGCAAGGTCCTCGCTACTCAGCGATGCCATAGAGGGAACATGCGCCTTCGAGCACAGCAGTAAATATCCATCGACAAATGACCCCAGCGCGGCCATTGCAATGAAATTTGTCGTCTCGGCGACAACGCGACTCCGCGGCGGCTGAAGAAAGCGACACGTGCCGTTCGCAAATTCGTTGCAGAAGTCGCATGATGGATCGGACGCGCAATCGGCATTGACGGCGCTTGAGGAACAGGTCATCTGACGCACAACTCCTACCGATCCGATCAGGAGAAACAACCGAATCGCACACTGCTAGGAGTGACGGAAACGTCCACTTCCCTACCCGACGTGGCCTGGAACGACGCAGGTACCACGGTGCGAACATCTGCGGCGATTTTGCCGAGCCGATCACGAATTGATCAGACACCGTCGGAAGACATCTCCGAGCGTGCAGTCGTTACTTCACCGCGTCCTCATTTCCGGCAAGGATCCGTTACGTTTGCGAGCATAGGCGGCCTCGACGATATTCGACTGCGGCGCGGTTTCCTCCCAACCGCAGCAGACATCCATCTGGGTGCTGGCGGCGTCCTAACGTTCGGCAACACGCCGTTCGGACATCGGTTCCGTGGCCCGACGCATATCGCGTGAGGTTAGGCCGCCGAACACATCCAGCACGACGCCGAGCTCCGCATCAATCTCCTGCTCTGCAACGAGCGATTCGAGAATAAGCGGTGCGTCACTCGGCAGATATCGAGCTACTTTGCGAAATGCAGCCTGGGCGAGAAACCCGATCCGGCTGCGGTGCTCGCCGAACGTTCCGACTTCGCTTACATGCAGTTGTCGAAGGCGATCGCCAAACGTTTTGATCATTTCGATGGCGATGCTCATCGTCGGGTCGATCTGTCGTGCATGACCGAGATCGAGACAGAAACCGGCTGCCGGCAATTGCGAGAAAATCAATTGCATTTCTGCGACCGTACGACCCGTTCGCTTCCTCATGTCCATATTCTCGAGGCAGAGACGGTTTCCGAGAATTGACCAGAGATCCGGATCGCGGATCAAATCAGGATGGACGACGATCGGCCATGAACCCGGAATTGAATTCAGCTCGCTGACAATCTCGTCCTCAGCGAATTCGGCGAAGCGGCTCGGCGCGTGAAATGAGACGTATTCGAAATGATCGAGGGAGAGTTTGGAAATCGTCGAGATGAGAGGTTTCAATTCGGGCTCTCGTAATGCGGAGAGCTCGATCGCGGTGATGCCTTTGTTTGATTGCTGGAGCTCGATACCTCGCCGATAGTCGCTTTTCGCCAGCGCGCCGCTCGAGAAGCCAATCGGTCGCAAGTTCATGTCGCTAGAATACGCCAAACCGCAACGTCAGATCTTTTAGCCGCGATTCGTTTTTCAGAAAGAGTGCTTCGACGGCAGATCGGAAGCCGTGACTTGCGTCGCGCACTTCGTGCCAGACGGCGCTGTTCAACGCGTTAGCCATCGCGAGATTGTCCAGCTCGGTTCGCTGCTCGGGATCGGCAAGCACGGCGAGGAAGCGATCGTACGCATCGAACAGTCCACGAGCCGTGGAATCCTGATCGAGCGTCAGAAGTTTCTTCGCGACTGCTTCCAGCGGCGGGTGGCTCAGATGGTCGAGGACGTGCTTTGTGAGCCGCGCCGGCAGATTCTCACGATCGGAGCGGATGTCATCTGCATCTTCGGGCGGGTCGAGCTCGAAGCTGAAGCACGCGAGTAATCCGGCGGCGAAAATCAGCTTCCGGGAGAACCGAAGCTTTGCGTTTCGCAGTCCCCAACCCTTCGTTTCCCGCTCCCACATTTTTGCGGCGTAGTCGCTGGCCATCGTTCGCCAATAGCGAACAACGTCGTTCAGCAGAAAGTGAGGAATCACCTCGCTCAGCGGTTCGGCTCGCGGCACCACGATGTCGTACGTGATGTATCGATCGAGGATGTTTCGCACGACGCGTTCGCGCACGAGTGGCTGCGTGACGGCGATCGATTCGAACAACAAGAGGATACGGCGCGTCAGATTCTGATTCGTGTCGTGCGTGCCGGCGATGTGGTGTATCAACTCGTGACTATTCACTAGTACAGCGAAGGTCTCCGTCGAACCGGGCGCTTTGAAGCCCAGATCTTTGAGCCGATCTGCCGTCTTCGCAACCAGCTGAAGGTGACTCGGATCGCTGGGACCATCGATGAGAATCGTCCAATCGACATCGCTCGACTCCGTCACTTCTTCGCGACCGATGGATCCGTACATGATCGTTGCTGCATCTTCAGTCGTCAGAGGTGCCAGCGCCTCGAGCTTGGCGCGCAGCGCCGAAGTTCGATTGCGTGCTTCCGCGATGTGAGGCCAGTCAGCACCCAAGCGCCGGGCGAGAAGCTCAACGTTCGAAAACGATTCCTGCACGCAGCGGATCGTAGCTCATGCGCCGCGGCCGGTGAAGGCGAGTTTCGCAGCGCAAAATCGCGCGCTTCGGGTGGCAACCCCGGTGGCAAAACACGCGCGCCGCCCTCTCGGGCGGCGCTAACTCATTGAAAACTCTGGAGCCGATGACCGGACTCGAACCGGTGACCTGCTGATTACGAATCAGCTGCTCTACCAACTGAGCTACATCGGCGTGAGGGGCGGGATTCTAAACACGGGGGCGTGATCTGTCGAGACTTTCGTGCGGAACGCCGCGGGGTGGGTGGGGATTCCCGCGTGCCTGGGCGATGATAGCCGCATGCGGGTGCGCGAGCGGGCGGGGGCGGTGGGGCTGGTGGTCGTCGGGCTCATCCTTCGCGTCCTTTGCTTCCTCAACTATCGCTTCGACTCCGACGAGCCGCAGCATCTTCATGTTGCGTGGGGGTGGACGCGGGGGTTCGTGCAGTATCGCGACTTCTTTGACAACCACGCACCCCTCTTTCACATGGTGACGGCGCCGATCCTCAGCCTCGTTGGTGAGCGGTCCGACGCGTTGCTTTGGATGCGTGCGCCGATGCTGTTTTTGTTTGCGGTCGTGCTCGGCGTCACGTACGCGATCGGCAAACGGTGGGAGGCGGTTCTCCTCCTCGCCTTCTTCCCTCCTTTCTTTCTCAAATCGCTCGAGTATCGGACTGACAACCTCTGGACGGCGCTCTGGATGCTCGCGCTGCTAGCGCTCATCCGAAAGAAAGCGTTCCTCGCGGGACTGCTCCTCGGACTGGCGTTCTGCGTCTCCTTAAAGACTCTGCTGCTCATCGTCACGGTCGGCGGGGCGGTCGCAATCACCGGTGCGATGAAGGAAAGCAGGTGGGCGGTGGCAGGCATCCCGATCGCGCCGGCGATTCTCGCGTGGTACTTCCACATCAAGGGCGCGTGGCCGCAGCTTGTGCTCTGCGTCTTCACCTTTAATACACGCGGCGCCGAGCCGTCGCCGTTGCGCTTTGCCTGGCCCTTCGCGATGGCAGCGCTTCTGGCAGTGGCCTGGCGCTTTCGAAAGAACACCGACGCCTTCCTCGCAACCACAGCCGCCATCTTCACGATTACCCTCGTCTGCTTCTGGACCCTCATCTCCCCGCGCGACTTCCTGCCGATCATGCCGATCGCCGCGATTCTCCTCGCCGCGGCAATCCCGCGCGCCGCCACCCTCGCCCTCTGCGCACTCTTCGCCGCATCGATCGCCTGGTATGCGAAGCCGCTCGTCAACCAGACCGACGAGCAGATCACGATGCTCAACCAGGTCCTCGGCATGACGCGGCCCGGCGAACCGCTGATGGACTACAAAGGCGAGACGATCTTCCGACGCCGACCCTTCTATTACATCTTCGAAAAGATCGGCCGCGGACAGGTGCGCAGCGGTCTGATCGTCGACACGATCCCGGAATCGATCATTGTCGCCCGCTGTCACGCCGCGCAGGCCGACGGAGCTTTCTGGCCGCCGCGCGGACGGGAATTCATGCTGAAGAACTTTCTCGACATGGGCCGCATCCGCGCGTCCGGACAGTGGATCGGCGACGACGGAACCTTCACGATCGCAGTCCCGGGCGACTACCTCGTCGTCGATCCGAACGGCCTTGCGGAAGGAACGCTCGACGGCGCGCCGCAACTCGCCCCGCGCTCGCTCGAAGCAGGTCCACATCAGTTCGCACGCGCGCACGACGGACCGCTCGCCGTCATGTGGGCGCCTGCCTTCGCGCGCGGCTATTCGCCGTTTCACCTGCGCGATCGCGAGTTCTGAATCTACCGCTCGTGGAAAATTAAACACTCTCCTCAGAAACGTGACGCGCTCGTCACGCGGAAGGTTGTAGAGTTCGCCTCGATCATGAAAAAGCGCATGTTTCTGATGCTCACCGTCGTCATCGCGTTCATCGCGATTCTCGGCGCATACAAGTACCTGACGATCAAAAAGATGATGTCGCAGAGCTGGGCGCCGCCGCCTGAAGCTGTCACGACCGTCATCGCGAAAACGGAGACGTGGTCGACCACGCTCGATGCCATCGGCAGCGTCGCCGCCGTCAACGGCGTCGTCGTCTCAGCCGATCTGCCCGGCATCATCGAACAGATCACGTTCGACTCCGGCCACGCCGTTTCGAAAGGCGACATCCTCGTGCGCCTCGATACGAAACAGGAGCGCGCGCAACTCGCGGCCGCCGAAGCGCAGCGCGACCTCGCGCGGCTGTCGCTGCAGCGCAACAAGGGATTGGCGGCGAACGGCATCGTGCCGCAGGCGTCGTTCGATCAGGCATCCGCCGAGTTCAAATCGGCCGATGCGCGCCTCGGCGAGATTCGCGCGACGATCGAGCGCAAGACGATCCGCGCGCCGTTCTCCGGCGTCCTCGGCATCCGTCAGGTCAACGTCGGCCAGTACGTCGCCGGCGGCGCACCGATCGTTTCGCTGCAGGCGCTTCGTCCTGCCTACGTCAACTTCACCGTTCCGCAGCACGAGCTCGGCGGACTGACGGTCGGCACGTCGATCGAAGTCGTCTCCGACGCCCTCGGCGCACCGGAACATGGCCGCGTGCAGGCACTCGACTCCGTCATCGACGAGGCGACGCGCAACGCGCGCGTGCAGGCGATCTTCGACAATCAGTCGGGCAAGCTCCGCCCCGGCATGTACGTCGAAGCGCGACTGGCGCGCGGCGCGAAGTCGTCCGTCATCGTCGTCCCCGCCTCGGCGATCAGCTACGCGCCGTTCGGCGACTCCGTCTTCGTCGTTGAAGACAAGAAAGAAGCGGGCGGCAAGACGTCCAAAGTCGTCCGCCAGCAGTTCGTGAAACTCTCCGGCTCGCGCGGCGATCAGATCGGTGTCGTCAGCGGCCTGAAGCCCGGTGAGGAAGTCGTCACGTCCGGCGCGTTCAAGCTCCGCCCCGGCGCGGCCGTCATCGTCAACAACAACGTGATGCCGTCGAACAGCGCGACGCCGAAACCTGAGAACAGCTAACGATGAAATTTACTGATCTCTTCATCCGGCGTCCCGTCCTCGCGATCGTCGTCAACCTGGTGATTCTCATCGCCGGCCTGCAGTCGATCCGTTCACTCGTCGTGCGTCAGTTCCCGCGCAGCGACATGGCCAACGTCGTCGTCACGACTGCATACGTCGGCGCGAACGCCGATCTCGTGCGCGGTTTCATCACCGCGCCGCTCGAGCGCGTCATCGCCGGTGCCGACGGCATCGACTTTCTCGAATCGTCGAGCGGCCAGGGCGTCAGCACGATCACCGCTCATCTGAAACTCAACTTCGACACGAACGCCGCGCTGACGCAGATCCAGTCGAAGGTCGCGCAGGTCCGCAACCAGCTGCCGCCCGAAGCGGAAGCGCCGATCATCGATCTGCAGACGACCGACAGCCAGTTCGCCGCCGCCTACCTCGGCTTCCCATCGAAGGATCTCGATCAGAACCAGATCACCGACTACCTCACGCGCGTCGTCCAGCCGAAGCTGAGCGCCATCTCCGGCGTGCAGCGCGCCGACATCTTCGGCGACCGGACGTTCGCCATGCGCGTCTGGCTCGATCCGCAGCGGATGGCGGCGCGCGGCATCTCGCCGTCCGACGTCCGCACCGCGCTCGCCTCCAACAACTATCTCTCGGCCCTCGGGCGAACGAAGGGCACGATGACGTCCGTCAATCTCGTCGCCAACACGAACCTGCAGACGGCCGAAGAGTTCAAGCAGCTCGTCGTCAAAGAACAGGGCAACGACGTCATCCGCCTCGGCGAGATCGCCGACGTCGTCCTCGGCGCGGAAACGTACGATCAGGAAGTCAGCTTCAACGGCCAGACCGCCGTCTTCATCGGCATCTTCACGCTGCCGACCGCGAACACGCTCGATGTGATGAAGCGCGTCCGCGAAGCGCTGCCCGAGATCAAAGCGCAGCTGCCGGCCGGCATGACCACCGGCGTTCCGTACGACTCATCGGCGTACATCCAGACAGCGATCGACGAAGTGCTGAAGACGCTGATGGAGACGCTCCTGATCGTCATCTTCGTCATCTTCCTCTTCCTCGGATCCGTTCGCGGCGTGCTCATTCCAGTCATCGCCATTCCGATCTCGCTCATCGGTTCCGTGCTGCTGATGCTGCTGTTCGGATTCACGATCAACCTCCTGACACTGCTCGCGATCGTCCTGTCGGTCGGACTCGTCGTCGACGACGCCATCGTCATGGTCGAGAACATCGAGCGACATCTGCACATGGGCAAGACGCCGTTCCAGGCGTCGATCGATGCCGCGCGCGAGCTGGTCGCGCCGATCATCGCCATGACGATCACGCTCGCCACCGTTTACACGCCGGTCGCACTGCAGGGCGGTCTGACCGGCTCGCTCTTCCGCGAGTTTGCGTTCACGCTCGCCGGCGCCGTCTTCATCTCCGGCGTCGTCGCACTGACGCTCTCTCCGATGATGGGCTCGAAGCTGCTGCGCGCAGGCGACACCGAGCGCGGCTTCGCCGGCATCGTCAATCGCCGCTTCGAGGCGCTGCAGGCTTTCTACACGCGCGTGCTGACCGGCACGCTGAACTACCGGCCGGTCGTGCTCACGCTGTGGGCGATCGTCGTGCTGCTGATCTTTCCCTTCTACATGTTTTCGCAGAAGGAGCTCGCGCCGACCGAAGATCAGAATTTCCTCTTCGGCATCATGCAGGCGGCGCCGAATGCGACGATCGATCAGACCAAGCTTTTCGCGAAACAGGTCGATGCCGCGTACAGCTCCCTCCCCGAGCACGAATCGTCATTCATGGTGATTCTGCCGAGCGGTGGCTTCGGCGGCATCGTCACGAAACCGCACACGCAGCGCAAACGCGGCATTCAGGAAATCCTCGTCGACGTTTCGGCGAAAACGTCGCAGATCCCGGGCATCCGCGTGATCAATCTCGTCCCGCCGTCGCTGCCCGGCAGCCAGGGCTTCCCGGTCGACGTCGCCATCGTCTCGACTGCGGAGCCGGCGCAGCTCGCGGAGCTCGCCAGCACGCTCGTCGGCAAAGCGATGAAGAGCGGCATCTTCATGTTCGCCGACACCGATCTGAAGTTCGACCAGCCGCAGACGCGCGTCGTCTTCAATCGCGACAAACTGCGCGCGCAGGGCGTCGATCTGTCGCAGGCCGGACGCGATCTTTCCACGCTGCTCGGCGGCAACTACGTCAACCGCTTCAGCATTCAGGGACGCAGCTACAAAGTCATCCCGCTCATTCGCCGCGCCGATCGTCTGACGCCCGAGCAGCTTTCGCAGATATACATCACGGGCGGCGGCGGCAAGCTCGTCCCGCTCTCGACGTTCGCGACGCTGGAGACGACGACCGAACCGCGCGAGTTGAAACGATTCCAGCAGCTGAACGCCGTCCGCATTCAGGGCGCGATTCCGCCCGGCGTCTCGCTCGACTCCGCGCTGCAGTTCCTCGAGACGGAAGCGGCGCGAACACTGCCGCGCGGATTCACGGTCGACTACGCCGGCGAATCGCGCCAGCTGCGCACCGAAGGCGCACGCTTCCTCGGCGTCTTCATGCTGTCGGCGATCCTCATCTATCTCGTGCTCGCCGCGCAGTTCGAAAGCTTCCGCGATCCGTTCATCATCCTCGCCGGCTCGGTTCCTCTCGCCCTTTCCGGCTCGCTCCTCTTCTCGTTCCTCGGACTGACCTCGATCAACATCTACAGTCAGGTCGGTCTGATCACACTCGTCGGCCTCATCGCGCGCAACGGAATCCTGATCGTGCAATTCGCGAATCACCTGCAGGAAGAGGGACGCGACAAGCTGCATGCAGTGCTCGAAGCGTCATCGACGCGACTCCGGCCGATTCTGATGACGACCGCCGCGACGGTCATGGGCCATCTGCCGCTCGTCTTCGCGCGCGGACCCGGCGCCGGCGCCCGCAACAGCATCGGCATCATGCTCGTCACCGGCATGATCATCGGCACCGCGTTCACGCTGTTCGTCGTGCCGTCGATTTACGTACTGGTCGCGCGGAAACGTGCGGTCACAGAAAAAGTGGCCGCCGAGGTGGAAGGAGAGCCGGTAACGGCATGACGTCACGTACACTTTCCGCATGGATCGCTTTCCATCGGAATTCGATGAATTGCTGAACGCGCGCGGACGGCGGCTGCTCGCCGATCCGCCGCAGCTCGAAGCGCTGCTCGCGAAACGGAAGACGCCGATCGTCGTTCTCGAAAACGTGATCGACGACAGCGTCGCCCGCGACTGCATCCGACTCCTCGACACCGCCGTCTATCCGCAATTGAAGCGAATGCACACGCCGATTCCGCGCGAAGCGCTGACCGGCATGCGCCGCAACTACGGTGAGAAGCTCCCGAAAACCGTGCGCGTAAAAACCGCGACGTTCAACTCGCGCCGCTCGCGCATGCTCGATGTCGCCACCGAGATCGGTCTCGCCGGAATGCTGCATTCACCGAGCTTCGTCCGCGTCGCGCAAAGCGTCACGACGCCGACGCTGCGCGCCGAAAAGAGCGGACGTCAGGTGATCTGCTACGAAGCCGGCGACTACAGCGGACCGCACAACGATCATCATCCGCAGCGCCCCGACGCGCGGAACGGATTCATCGATCTGCACATCATGTTTTCGAATGACGATGTGGCGTCGCAGTGGCTAGTGTACGAAGACCGCGGATTTCTATCGGTCGCGCACGATGTCTCGTCGCGCGCGGCGATCGCCATCTATCGGCTGCCGTTCTGGCATTACACAACGCCGCTCGTACCGCGGCCGAAGCGCGAATCGACGGCGCGGCGGTGGCTGCTGCTCGGATCGTTTGATTACGATCCGCCGCTGAAGAAGCTGCAGTACTGACGCGCGCTACGTGTACAGCCCGCCGCTCACGTTCATCACCGTGCCGGTGATGTAACTGGCCTGCTCCGACGCGAGGAAGACGACCGCGTACGCGATGTCGTCGACGGTGCCGAGGCGCTTGAGGGCGATGCGACCTTCGAGTTGTTGTTTCGCTTCGTCGGTCATCGCGTCGGTCATCGCCGTCGAGATGAAACCGGGAGCGACCGCGTTCACGGTCACGTTGCGCGAACCGATCTCGAGCGCGAGCGCTTTCGTGAATCCGATCAGCGCCGCTTTCGACGATGCGTAGTTGACCTGACCGGCGTTCCCCATCATGCCGACGACGGACGAGATGTTGATCACGCGTCCCCAGCGTGCGCGGATCATCTTCTTCACGATCTCCTGCGTGATGTTGAACGCGGAGTCGAGGTTCGTGCGGATGACGCTCGACCACGCATCGGGCTTCATCCGAATGAAGAGATCGTCGTCGGTGATCCCGGCGTTGTTCACGAGGATGTCGATCGGACGCGCTTCGAGGAGCGCCTTCACGCCGTCGCGCACGTTCGGATCGGTGATGTCGAGCTGCACGGCAGATGCGCTGCCGCCGGCGGCTGTGATCTCCGACGCGATGCGATTGACGGCGTCGAGACTGCGCGCCGCGACGAGAACGTGCGCGCCGCTTTCGGCGAGCCGCCGCGCGATCGCTTCGCCGATGCCGCGCGAGGCGCCGGTGACGAGCGCGGTTTTGCCGGTCAGGTCGACTCTCATGCCGATATTTTCTCCACGAATGCTTCCAGCGACGCGACGTCGGAGACGTTCATCAGCTCGACGCTCGGATCGATCCGCTTGATCAGTCCCGTCAGCACGTTGCCCGGTCCGATCTCGACGACGCGGCGAACGCCCATCGAGACCATCTGCTGGATCGATTCGACCCAGCGCACCGGTGACACGACCTGGCGCACGAGCGCGTTGCGCACCGCGTGCGCGGTACCGATCGGCGACGCGTCGACGTTCGAGATGAGCGAGAGCCAGAGATCTTTGAAGGCAGCATCGCGCAGAATCGGCTCGAGTCGTTCTTCGGCCGGCTTCATCAGCGCGCAGTGGAACGGCGCGGAGACCGGCAGCGGCAGCGCGCGACGAACGCCGCGCGATTTCGCGACGACGATGGCGCGATCGATGGCGTTCTTCGTTCCGGCGATGACGACCTGTCCCGGCGCGTTGATGTTCGCGACCGACAGCACGTCACCTTCCGCGGCCTCGGCGCAGATCGCCTGCGCTTCTTCGACCGTCGGTCCGATGAGCGCCGCCATGCCGCCGGTGCCGACCGGCACCGCTTCCTGCATGAAGCGGCCGCGCTGATGAACGATCTTCGCCGCTTCCGCCGGCGTCAATCCGCCGACGCTGACGATCGCGCTGTACTCGCCGAGCGAATGACCGGCGACGAGATCGCGTCGCGTGGCGCCGCGTTCTTCGAGCACCGCATGAATCGCGGACGAGACGGCGAGGATGGCCGGCTGCGTGTTCTCCGTCAGCCTGAGCTGTTCTTCGGGACCATTGAAGCAAAGGTCGGAGATGGAGAAGCCGAGCGCGGCATCGATGTCATTGAAGACGCGCCGCGCCGCCGGATACGCCTCGGCGACGTCGCGGCCCATGCCGGCGTACTGGCTTCCCTGGCCGGGAAAGACGAATGCAGTGTTGTGCTCCATTGCGGCGCGAATGATAGCGGCAACCCGTGGCGCCGTCGATGGCATCGGGAAGGTATTGCCGCGCGCGGCGGACGCGCGGTACCGTGCTTCGCGATGACGGACGAGCTCATGCAGGCGGCGATCGAGGAAGCACGAATCGGGTTAGCCGAGGGAGGCATCCCGATCGGATCGGTGCTCGTGCATGAAGGGAAGATCATCGGACGCGGTCACAATCGCCGCATTCAGCGCGGCAGTCCGACGCTTCACGGCGAGATGGACGCGCTCGAAAACGCGGGGCGGCTCGCCGCGCGCATCTATCGCGAGTCGGTGATCTACACGACGCTGTCGCCGTGCTCGATGTGCAGCGGCGCGATTCTGCTGTACGGGATTCCGCGCGTGATCGTCGGCGAGAATCAGACGTTCATGGGCGAGGAAGATTTGCTGCGCTCGCGCGGAGTGCAGGTCGATGTGCTGCAGGACGCGAACTGCATCGAGCTGATGACGAACTTCATTCGCGACCACGCGCAACTTTGGAACGAAGACATCGGTGAGTGACGCTCGCGCGAAATTGATCCGCCAGCTGCAGGGCGCGTACTCCGGCGAGCTGGCGGCCGGATTCGCATATCGCGGCCACTGGCGCAGCTGTCGCGATGCCGGCGAGCGCGCGCGCATCGCCGAGATCGAAGCCGATGAGTGGCATCACCGCGAGCTCGTCGCCGGACTGCTGCGCGACCTCGGTGGCAAACCGAATCGAATCCGCGACGCGATCTTCTGGTGCATCGGACGCACGCTCGGCGCGCTCTGCCACGTCAGCGGCTGGTTCGTCCCGATGTACGGAGCGGGAAAACTAGAGCGCGGAAACATCGTCGAGTACGAGGAAGCGGCGGTCTTCGCCCGCGACTGCGGACATCCCGAAATGATCGACTGCCTCCTGACGATGGCGGAAGTCGAGTGGGAGCACGAACGCTACTTTCGCGAACGGATCATCGGACACAGACTGCTGCGACTGTTCCCGCTGTGGGATGCCGCGCCGCCAAAGACGACGATCCGCGGCTGAATGTTGTTGTGTGTTTGTGTTTGTGTGGAGGCGGGCGCTTCGCCCGCCTCATGCGGCCGAAGCGGCCGCATCCACACTTCACGACAACGTCGAGAGCGCCGCGGAGTCGTGCTCGCGATTGTGCAGTTCGCCGATCTTCGTTTGGATCTTCGCGTCGATGCGATTCACCGCGAAGTCGCGCGCGACGCGTACGGCGTTCTTGATCGCCTTCGCGTTCGAGCGGCCGTGGCAGACGATGCAGCCGCCTTTCACACCGAGCAGCGGCGCACCGCCGTATTCGGAGTAATCCATCCGCTTCTTGAGACCTTCGAATGCGCTGCGCGAGAGGAGCGCGCCGATCTTGCGCGTGAACGACTTCGTCATCTCCTCGCGCAGCGTGCGGCTGACGAACTCGCCGAGCGCCTCGCCGGCTTTCAACACGACATTGCCGGTGAAGCCGTCGGCGACGACGACATCACAGTTGCCATTGAAGACGTCGCGCCCTTCGGCGTTACCGATGAAGTTCAGTCCCGTCTCGCGCATTACGCGATACGTCTCCTTCGTCAGCTCGTTTCCTTTTCCCTCTTCCTCGCCGATCGACAGCAGTCCAACGCGCGGCTCGGCGATGCCGAACACCATCTGCGCGTAGAAGTGGCCCATGACGGCGAACTCGCGGAGGTTGTTCGGCTTCGAGTCGACATTCGCGCCGACGTCGAGCAGGAGCGTGTGTCCCTTCTGATTCGGAAGGATCGCGGCGAGCGCGGGACGCTCGACTCCTTCGATCATGCCCATCACGACGCGTGCGGACGTCCACGCGGCGCCGGTGTTTCCCGCCGATACGAACGCGTCCGCTCTCCCCTCTGCTACGAGGTTCGCGCAGATGCGGATCGACGAGTTGCGCTTGCGGCGGAGCGGCGCGACGGCGGTGTCGTCCATCTCGACGACTTCGCGCGCATCGACGATGGTGACGTTCGACGGAAGCGAGGCTTCGAGCGCGACGAGCTCTGCGCGCAGCACCTCTTCCTTCCCGACCAGCAGGATCTCGCCTGGATGTTCGGCGGCGGCGAGCAGTGCGCCCTTGACGATTTCGCGCGGCGCGTGATCGCCCCCCATCGCGTCGAGCGCGATGCGGGTCGCCGCGGCGGTGCGTTCACCCGTCATGACGGGTGATCAAAGGGCGTCTTTGACTGCGATCACTTCACGGCCCTTGTAGAAGCCGCACTTCGGGCAGACGCGATGCGGAAGCTTCGCTTCGTGGCACTGCGGACAGGTCGAGAGCGACTTCAGCTTGAGGAAGTCGTGCGCGCGGCGCTTGTGGGTACGGGCTTTAGAGTGGCGTCGTTTCGGATTCGGCATCGGAGACTCCTGGTTAGTTGATCAGCTTTCTCGTTTTTTCAGTTCGTCACGGATTCCTGCCAGCGCGCCCCACCGATCGTCGACGACCGATGTCTCGCACTTGCACGCCTCACGAGTCCGATTGACTCCGCACTGCGGGCAAAGGCCGAGACAGCCCTCCTCGCACAACGGCTTCATCGGAATCGCCAGCTGGATCTGCTCGAGTGCCAGATCCTTCAGAGGCACCGCCCGCTCCGAGTAGAACTCGACGTCGAGCTCCTCGTCGGAGATCTCGATTTCTTCGTTCTCGTGCTCGGAGCCCTCGGGGCGGGGGCGGAATCTTAAGTGAAACGGCGAAGTATTGGCAAACGGATACGGCTCGTCGCACCGCGAACAGCGGAGATCGGCGGTAAAAGTCGACGTGCCGTCGAGGATGTACTCCCCGGCGTGATCGCCTTTGGCGGCCTGAACCTCGATCGTGACGGGGCCGGTTTTATCGAGCTCGACGCGATCGAGCTCTTCGGCATTCAGCTCGAAGGTCGCGCGGTAGCTCTGCGGTCCATCCTTGTCGATCCGGTCGAATTCGATGACGTCCTGCATGGCAGTCTCGCGATTAACCGCGACCCTCCGGAATCTATTTCGATGAGATCCGCACTTCGAGCGAGGAAAACTGGCCGTCCGCCGTCGCTGCCGCTTCGATCGACCTGGCCTGCCTGAGGTAATGAATCCAGCGACTTAGGTCGCGTGCCGACCGATAAAGCTTCGGGGCAGCGATGCGAAATCCGACGTTGTCGCCGAGCTTTTCGAGCACCGGAACGAGCCGCTGCGGGTCGATGCGCACCGCCCATTCGGCGGACGGCCACGTCCGCGCCGGCTCGAACGCATCCTTAATATATGCATCGTTGCTCGCCCGATCGAAGGCCAGCAGGAGCTGATTGCCGGACTCTGCCACGTAGCTGTCGACGCCGATCGCTTCGACCGGACTGAGCGTTTTTTGAAACGACGCCAGCGCCGCGCGACGCTCTTCGGTCGCCGGCATGATGACGACGCCGTTCGGCCGCGGCAGGAGCTTGTGCGTATCGACGTCGTAGATGGCGATCGCGCCGCCGTCGGCGAGCAGCGTCGAGATCTCGCGGCCGAAGAGACGATTGAGCTCGGCGATCACGCGCGGCGGCGAGACGAACGCGGACGCGATCATTGCGCCCCGAGGGAATTGGACGGAGAGCGGACCGGCGATCGCGTCGGATGTTCGCGCGGCGCGCGACGTCAGCACGATCGTGTCGGCGTCGAGTGAGATGGCGGTGATCGCCGGACGTCCGATCGGAGGGAACGCGCCGCGCGACGTTGCGCGCTGCACGGCGAGCACGTCAGCGCGCGGCAGCGAGGATGCCATCGCGAGGATCGAGTCGAGTTCTGCGGCTTGTGTGGGGGCCACATTCACATCACCGGCGTTGATCAACAGCGTCGAGCCGTTCCAGCGCGCGTCGATGTCGGAGCCGAGCATCAGGTAAAGACGGACCAGCATCGCGCGCAGCGAATCGAGCTGCACCGCGTACGCCGTGCGACTTCCCTCTTTCCAGACGACGAGGTCGGCAGCGCCGATCGCCCACATCGGCGGCATCGCCTGGCGCTTTTCCCACTCTTCGAGCGGCTCCTGCGTGACGGCGTTCGCGCGCAGTTTCGCGATGAGCCCGGCGGCGCTCGGGATCAGCGCGAACGACTCGGCGCTCTCCGGCATGTGCGCGACGAGCGCGCGCTGCGACGCGGTGAGCGGCACGTGGACGCCGCGGGTCGATGACGGCGTCGTCGACGAGAGATAGATCGCGAGCCCCAGAACGAGCGCGATGACGATGAGGATGACGACGATGAACTTCCGCACTGCTTTCTTCGACTCCCCGCCGGCACGCGACGCTGCTACGATCCGCGTCCGATGTTTTCCACGATCGGGCTCATTCTTCACACTCTGAGCCAGGCACTGCGCGAACGAATCGCTCGCGCATTTTCGCGCGCCGCGCGACGCGACTCGAAGATCCGGATCGGGTTCGATATCCGTCCGTTCTACGAGCCGCTCACCGGCATCGGATGGTATCTGTATCACCTCCTGCACGAGCTGGCGAAACGAGATGACATCGAGCTGTGCCTCTTCGGCGACGCGCGCGTGACGGATGAAGGGCCGCGACTGCACGCCGAACTGCCTGCGAACGCGCGGCATTACGTCTTCGATCTGACCGGCCGCGGACGGATTCCCGGCTCGCTGCGCGCGCTCACAGCCGGCGCATACGTGTTCTGGATGAAGCTGGCCGGCTGCGACGTGATGTTCGCCGCGAACTACTTTCTGCCGCGGCTGCACAGCGCGGTCGCGCGGCGCCGCGTCATCGCCATTCACGATCTGACCTACAAGCGTTTCCCGGAGCTGCTGCAGAAGGAGACGCTGCACAATCTCACCGCGCTGATGGCGCGCGAGATCGCCATCGCCGACGCGATCGTCTGCGTCTCCGAGTCGACGCGGCGCGATCTGCTGCGCTGCTACGAAGTCGATCCGTCGCGCGCCGTCGCGGTCCTCTCCGGCGTCACCGCTCCCGCGCCGCCGGAACCGATCGAAGGACTTCCCGCCCGCTATCTCCTTTTCGTCAGCACCATCGAGCCTCGAAAAAATCTCGGAGTCCTGCTCGATGCGTTCGAGGGTCTGCGTGCGCGCGGCGAATACGGCGGCGATCTCGTCGTGGTCGGACGCGTCGGCTGGAAGTCGGAGTCGCTGCTGCCGCGCCTTCGTCAGCCGGGCGTGCATCATCTCGACTACCTCGCTGCCGGTCAGCTGGCGAGCGTCTATCGCGGCGCGGAGCTCTTTATCTTTCCGTCGATCTACGAAGGGTTCGGCTTCCCGCTCGCCGAAGCGATGCTGCATGAAGTGCCGTCGATCGCGGCGCGGTCGTCGTCGCTGCCGGAAGTCGGCGGCGATGCGGCGCTCTACTTCGAGCCCGATGACGCGAAGGAGCTGGCGACGCTGATCGCGCGCGTCACGAGCGATCCCGTGCTGCGCGCGCAACTCGTCGCGCGCGGCCGCGAGCAGGTGAAGAAGTTTCAGTGGAGCGATGCGGCGGCGAAAACGCTCGACGTGCTGAAGCGCGCGGCGGAGTAGTAATTGTCATCCTGAGCGTTTAGCGAAGGATCCGGGCGGGAGCGGCGGCAGAAGGTCCGGCCTCGTGCCCCGCCCGCCCGGATCCTTCGCTACGCTCAGGATGACAAACCACGTGCGACACTACTTCGCGATGCGTCTTCTCATCGACGGACGGCCGCTGGTCGGACATCGCACCGGCATCGGCGTGCATGTCGCGGAGATCGCGCGGCGGCTCGACTTCGACACGCCGCCGCTGATCGCCGCCCACACACAAATCGATGACCTTTCCGGTCTCGGAAACTGCGCGTTTCGCGTCGATCACGCGCCGAACGGCATCCTCTGGCAACAGTTCGTGCTGCCGTCGATCGATGCCGATGTGCTTTGGGGACCACACGGAACATTGCCGGCGCGCGGGAAAATGCCGGCGGTGATCACGCTGCACGACTTCACGTCGATCACGATGCCGGGACGCCATCGGCTGAAGACGATCCTCTCGTTCAATCTCTTCATCGGACGGAGCATCGAGCGCGCGGCGCGCATCGCGGCGGTCTCGCGTGCGACAGCCGAGGCGGCGGTGCGCGGGTTTGGCGTGTCACGCGCGAAGATCGAGATCGTGCCGAACGGCGTCGATGAATATTTCTCGCCGGGCGGCGACGAAGGCGACTACATCCTCTTCGTCGGCACGCTCGAGCCGCGCAAGGGGCTCGGAGATCTCCTCGAAGTTTACTCGTCGCTGCCGGCGCCGCGTCCGCGGCTCGTGCTGTGCGGCAGCGAAGGATGGCTGTCGAAGATGAAACCGATCGAGGGCGTCGAGCGGACCGGCTACGTCGATCGCGCCCGGCTGCGCGAGCTCTATCGCGGCGCGCGGCTGTTCGTCTATCCATCGCACTTCGAAGGATTCGGCATCCCGCCGCTCGAAGCGATGGCATGCGGCGCGCCGGTGATCACGACGCGCACCGGCGCGATCCCCGAGTACGCGGAAGGGGCCGCGATCCTCATCGAGCCCGGCGATCGCGTCGCGTTGCGCGAAGCGATGCTGCGAGCGCTCGGATCGCCATCGCTGCGCCGCGAGCTCGGCGCGCGCGCGGCGGAACGGGCGCGCGACTATCGATGGGAGCGGAGCGCACGATTGATGCAGGAGCTCTTCGAGGAGGCGGCATGTCATCCCGAGCGTTAGCGAGGGATCCGGGAGGGCGGAGCGCGGCAGTCCCGATCGCCCCGCCCGCGCAGATCCCTCGCTACGCTCGGGATGACAGGCGGGCTGTCGCATGACGCGAATCGGAATCGACGCGCGAAAGATCGCCGACTACGGCATCGGGACCTACATCCGCGGGCTGCTCGACGGACTCGCGGAGCTCGGGCCGCCGGAAGAGATCGTCGTTCTCGCGCCGGCCGCGGCGCGCGAGCGGATTCCGGCGGTGTTCGAGCACGTCGTCGTCGATGCGCCGCACTACTCGGTTCAGGAGCTGATCGTCGTCGGACGCGGGATCCGCCGTTCGCGGCTCGATCTCTTTCACGCGCCGCACTACGTGACGCCGCTGACGCGCACGACGACCGTCGTCACGATCCACGACCTCATCCACCTTCATCAGCCGCACCACAACCCGGTCGCGCCGCTCTATGCGCGGATGATGATCAGCCGCGCCTTCACGAACGCCGCGCGCGTGCTGACGGTCAGCGAGGCAGTGAAGCGGCAGCTCGCGGCGCGCTACTCGCACGCCGAGAAGATCGTCGTTACGCCGAACGGCATCGACGCGCGTTTCACCGCCGATGGACCGCGAGCGAGCGGGCGATATGTCCTCTTCGTCGGAAACGACAAGCCGCACAAGAACGTCGAGACGGTCGTCGAGGCGATCGCGCGCGTCGACGGCCTTCAACTCGTCCTGGCCGGTGGCGCGTTCGAACGCTTCGCGTCGCGCGAGCGGGTCGTGATCGCCGGCTTCGTCGGCGACGACGAGCTGGCGGCGCTGTATCGCGGCGCGCTCGCCGTGCTGGTGCCGAGCATCGAGGAAGGATTCGGATTGCCGGCCGGGGAAGCGATGGCGTCGGGCGCGGCGGTGATCACGTCGGACGCGGCGGCGCTCGTCGAGGTGACGGGAGGCGCGGCGCTGCACATCGATGCGCGCGACGTCGGCGCGTGGGCGAAGACGATCGCCGAAGTTGCGGGCGACGAGCCGCTGCGACGCGATCTCGGTGCGCGCGGCATCGCGCGCGCGGCCGGATTCACGTGGCGCGCGTGCGCGGAAGCGACGCTGGCGACGTATCGCGAAGCCCTTTTTTCGTGAAACGTCCGTGGAACAACGCGGTCGAATTACGATTTCGATAAACAATTGCTTGACAATATCGATATTCGATCGCACATTAAGAACATCAAATGATGATCACCGGAAGCGAGACGCAAAAAACCGCAACTGTTGAAGATCGTCAGAACACCTCTCCCCTTCTTTTCCCCCTTCACTTTGGATTCAAGTTGCCGGCAAAGGCCGGCGTTTTTTGCCAAGTAGGCGCGACCGGGAGGTCCCGTACGGCATGAAAGGTGGTGAGCAAAATGGCCGCAGCGAAGAAGTCCTCTAAGGCGTCGAGCTCCAAGAAAGCAAGCAGCAGCAGCAAGAAGTCGTCGAAGAAGAAATAAGCACTTCCACTGAACGTAATTGGGGAGTCGTACCGAGGGGCCGGATTTTCCGGCCCCTCGTTTTTTTTATGATGATCTCGTGACGAGAACCGGCGCTCTGATCGGCCTCCTCTGCGCGCTCGCCCTCGCGGCCGCGTCGCAGCTGCTCCTTCCGATCGAATGGGAACTGCACGACGCGTTCACGCGCGTGATCGCGGTGCGCACGCCGCCCGATCCGCGCATCGTGATCGTTGGCGTGAGCGACGAAGCGTTGCGCGCGCTGGAGCCAGACTACGGACGTCCACCGTTTCCGCGTGAGGTCTACGCGATCGCGATCGAGGAACTGCGCCGCGCCGGCGCGCGTGTGATCGCGATCGACGTCGCGCTGACCGGCGAGGACGCCGCGCATCCGGAAGGTGACCGCGCGTTCGCCGCGGCGCTGCGCGGCGCGCCGGTCGTGCTGGCGGTGCCGTCGCGCGTTGATGCGCCGCGTCCGACGACGTTCGCATCGAAGTTGTGGCACATCGAGGGAGCCGAGGCAACGCTGCCGGTCGGCGTCGACGAACCGGGCGCGATGTTTCGCGACGCGGCGGGCATCTCCGGTGTTCGCCTCGCGCCGGGCAACGCGACGAACATTCACGAATACCTGCTCGCTGAGCCGGTGAAAGGCGGCGGCGCGCTGCCAAGTCTCGCGCTCGAGACGGTTCGCCAGTATCGCGGCGCACCTCGGGTAATCTCGGGCGAGCTCGCGGCGCCGATGCGCTGGCACGACCTGACCGACGCGCAGAAACGCGCGCGCCGCGCTGAGACGAACGACACGAGCCTTCGTGACCCGAGCGGCGACGTTCGCTATCCGCTCATCGGCTTCCACAAGCTCGTCGTGGCCGGCCTGATGCGCAGAGAAGGAATCGATCCCGCCGGCGAGCTCGCGCCGTTCGAAGCGAAGCTCCGCGACAAGATCGTCTTCATCGGCTACACCGCCTTCGGTCTCTTCGACCTCCGCGTCACTCCCCTCTCACCGCGAACCGCCGGAGTTGAAATCCACGCGAACGCCGCCGATGACCTCCTCAACAACACCTTCAACCGCTACGCGAACCTCCCGCTCACCTTCGCGCTCATGATCGTCATCGCCGCTCTCTTCGGCGCGGCGATCGGCGCGATCCGCTCACAGCTCCTCTCCGCGCTCATCGCCATCGCCGGCGTCGGCGCGTGGGCGGCGGCGACCTTCATCTTTCTCCAGCACGGTTTCGTCGTGCGCGGCGTCGCCGGGATGTCGTCGATCGCGCTGACGTGGGTCGCGATCACCGCCGTCGAATTCGCGGCCGAGCAGCGTCAGACGGAGCAGCTGAAGACGACCTTCGGACGTTACGTGTCGCCGCAGATCCTGACGCACATCCTCGCGCATCCGGAGAAAGTGCAGCTCGGCGGCGAGCGGCGCGACCTCACCATTCTCTTCTCCGACATCCGCGGCTTCACGTCGATCTCCGAGGCCAGCGAGCCGGAGCAGGTCGTCGAAATGCTGAATGAATATCTGACGCGAATGGTGGAGATTCTTCTCGCGCACGGCGGCACGCTCGACAAGTTCATCGGCGACGCCGTGATGGGATTCTGGAACGCGCCGGCATTCGATCCCGAGCATCCGCGGCGCGCGGTGCGTTGCGCGATCGAGATGATCGCGGAGACGGCGCGGCTGCGCGAACGCTGGGAAACCGAAGGAAAAGCGGCCATTCGCATCGGCATCGGCATCAACACCGGCGACGCGGTCGTCGGCAACATCGGCGCGGAACAGGTCTTCGGCTACACGGTCATCGGCGACGCGGTGAACCTCGCGTCGCGGCTCGAGAGTCTGAACAAGGAGTACAAGACCGAGATCATCGTCAGCGAGTTCACGCTTGCGAGAATTGGCGAGGAGTTCGACGTCGTTTACATCAACGACGTAAAAGTGAAGGGGAAGGCGAACGCTGTGAAGATTTTCGAGGTACGCGGCATGAGGCATGAGGCATGAGATTGATTCGTTCGATGTTCGCTGTCGTACTTTTCGCGGCCGTGGCGTTTGCGGCGCCACCGTTGTTCAACGGTTCGACGGAATCGAAGTGGTCGGTGGTGAGCGGTGGCAAGCCGGCCGGCACGATCACGCTGCTCACCTCCGCGAACGCGGCGCGCGCGGAGTGGAAGAACACTCCGAAGTCGCCCGCCGCCGTCTACCTCGGCGCGAACGGAAAAATCTGGCTGCGCGTCACCGGCGGCGACGTCGAGCTTGCGACGATCAGCGCCACGACGCCGGAGAACATGTCGGTCGTCGCGCTGCTCCTTCCATTCGACGCCACCGATCGCCAGCTGACGCTGACTGCCGGCAAGGTCGCGACGTACTCGTATCGCGGCGGGAAAGCCACGTACAGGTACGACGCGAAAGGTCCGTCGTCGATCGACGTCACATTCGGCGGTCACGCGTACACGCTAACGCGGACGTCGCTAGGCAGCAGCAACGCCGACGCGTCGAACTTCGCGGTCCGTCCGAAGAAAGGCGCGGCATCGCGACTGGCCGTGCTCTCCGGCAGTCTGCTCGGTCCGTCGGACGCATCGGTCTCCGCCGGTGCAGCCGGCCGCGGCGCGGGCGAGAAAGGTCTGAAGCTGAAAGATGGCGGCGACTACGACGCCGTCCTCAAGCTCGAGAACCGCGATGCGAACTGGCGCGCGAAGCTCGACGACGCGCTCGTCCTGTTTCAGCAGGAAGGCAAAGTCGGCAAAGAGCGGGAGAACCAGTGATGCGCATGCTCATCAACGTCACGCTCGCAATCGCGCTGCTGGCCGCGCCGGCGCAGGCGCAGTTCGGCAACATCCTCGACAAGATCAACGCGAACAAAGACAAGATCGTGAAAGGGGCGAAGGTCGCGAAGGAAGCGAACCGCGAATTCACCGAGGATGAAGAGGCGAACATCGGACGCGTCGTCGCGGCGCGCGTGCTCGCCACGTATCCGCTGCTGAAGGATGACGACCTGCAGACGTACGTGACGCTGGTCGGCAACACGGTCGCGGCATACAGCTCGCGGCCGACGCTCGAGTGGCACTTCGCCGTCATCGACACGCCGATCGTGAATGCGTTCTCGACGCCGGGCGGCTTCGTCTTCGTCACCAGCGGCACACTGAAAGACGTTCACTCCGAAGCGGAGCTGGCGGCGCTGCTCGGCCACGAGATCGCGCACGTGACGCAGAAGCACATCCTGCGTGAGATCAAGCGCGGCAACGTCATCTCCGCAGGCGCCGATCTCGCCCAAAGCGCGACGAACGGCTCCGCGCTCACCGACGAGTTCGGCCGCAAGGTCGGCCAGATCGCGTACGACAAACTCTTCAACACAGGCCTCGGGCGCGCCGACGAGAACGAAGCCGATCGCATCGGCGTGCAGCTCGCCGACGCCGCCGGATATCGCGCCGCCGCATTCGTCGATTTCCTGGAGACGCTGCACAGACTCGAAGGAAGCTCCGAGCTGAAGCAGCTGACGAAAACGCATCCGTCGCCGAGCGATCGGATCGCAACCGTGAAACCGCTCGTGAAATCGGACCGCGGCGTGTTGCTCGCCGAGCGGTACGAGAAATGGATGAACTGATGACGAAACGTCTGCGTACAACGATCGCTCTCGCCGCCACGCTCTTCGCAGCCGCCGCGTACGCGGGGCCGCACGTTACGCATTCGTTCAACACATCGGCGCCCGCGGGCAGCGTGCGGCGCGTGCTCATCGACATCGAAGCGGGCGACATCAAAATCCGCAACAGCACCACCGGTACGATCAATGTGACCGGCATCGTGAAACGCGAGAGTGATTACGACGAGCGCGAAAAGAACCAGCGCATCGTCAACGATTCGTCGGCGGAGATTTACGTGAGCCACGATGAAGCGATCGTGCGGCGGAAGTTCGGCGCGAACGCGCAGGGCTGGCGTGCCCAGACGCACAACACCGACTGGGACCTGACGATCGAAGTGCCGGCCGGCGTGTCCATCGACCTGGCCACGCGTTACGGCGACATCGACATCGAAGGAACGTACGGCAACATCGACGTCGATCTCCGCGCGGGTGACATCGATGTGAAAACGCCGCGGACGGCGGTGCGGGAGCTGGTCGCGTCATGCCGCGTCGGCGAGATCCACACGCACCTCGGCGACGAGATCATCGAGCGTGAAGGTCTGCTGCCGGGGAAGACGCACTGGGTGAACAAGAACGCGACCGGAACTTCGGTGGTGCACGTGCACGCGACCGCGGGTGAGGTCAACGTGGTGCTGACGAAGTAACGGTGTGGTGTGGTGGGGGGGGGCGGGG
>JAXDJV010000008.1:0-252183 GCA_034667465.1 Acidobacteriota bacterium
GGTCAGATCTGGAAATTTGACTTTAGCGGCTAAAGTCAAATTTCCAGATCTGACCCCGGACTTTGACTTTACACGGGGACGTGGACGAGGGTGGCGAGGTAGGCGGCGAGGACTTCGCCGATGATTACGGCCACGACTTCCACGTAGAGGATGCCGGTGGCGGCCATCGTGGAGCGGATCTTTACCGTGCCCCACACCATCGGGTAGAGGAACAGCGGGCCGAGGAGTCCCCAGCCGGCGCGCATCCAGAAGAAGATTCCCTGGCGCAGGGCGATGGCGTGGAACATTTCCGGGACGCAGAGCGCGGCGATGACGACGATCACTCTTGCGATCGTGGCGACGAGCGTGGCGTGCGTGAGTCGCTTCAGTGGATCGATCGGCATTCCGCGTACGACGAGGTACCAGTGACCGAGCAGCATCGCGAGATTGACGGAGCCGAGCAGCGCGATCGAAGTGACGGCGCCGGCGATGCTCCACGCGAGCGACGAACGTGTCGCCGCCTGCCACGATGCGACGCCGAGCACGACCAGCGCGACGCCGAGCAGCACCGCGGGAACGCGCAACACCAGTCGCTTCGGATAGCGGAGCACGGCGTAGACGAACGCAGTGAGTGCGAGTGCGACTCCGTCCGCGATGGCGAGCTGCGTCGCGTGCGCGGCGAGATGCGCAGCCGCCGCGGCGGCCAGCAGCGCGACGTTGACGATGAAGATCAGCCGATAGAACTTCACGCCGGCATTGCGTCGGCCGACGAGCGGCAGGAAGACGTACAGGCCGGCGGCGACGTCGACGAGAAAAAGGGCGAGCAGCACGTCAGTTCACGACTTCGCTGGCGCGCAGAAAACGAAAGCCGCGACTGCGCAACGCCGGCGCTTCGGCGGCCAGCACACGCACCGTCTCCGGATACATATGGCCGATGCCGATCGCCACTCCGTGCGCTTCCGCCGCGCTCACGAGCGCCGCAAGCTGCACGCGAATGGCATCCTCTTTCTGCACGTCATCGAGAAACACGCTGCGCGACGCCGTGCGAATGTTCAGCTCGCGCGCGACGTCGGCGGCGAGTGACGTCCCGGCCGTCCGCGAGTCGATGAAGTAGAGCCCTTTCGGCAGCGCGGAAAGGACGCTCGTCATCACGCGGCGATCCGACGTCGCCCGCGAGCCCATGTGGTTGTTCACGCCGCGCGCGTGCGGAATCGCTTCGACGTTCGCGCGCGTCGTCGCTTCGATCTGCGCATCGGTCATCGTCGTCATCACCGCGTTCGCGCCGGGCGACTGCCGCGGATTCTCCGGCTCCATCGGCAGATGGCAGAGGAGCTCGAAGCCCTTCGCATTCAGCTCGCGCGCGAACTCCTGCGAGCGCGCGCCGTTCGGCAGTACCGCGAAATTGACGTTCGGATCGATGCGCATCGCGCCGGCCAGCGGCTGATGATCGAAGCCGACGTCATCGAGGATGACGACGATCGCTCCGCCGTGATGCGTCTTCGCGATGACGTTCTTCTTCGGCGCAGGACGCGGCGGCGCGACGACACTCGCCTCTTCCACATGCCGCGGAGCGGGTTGCTTCACGTTCGCGAACTGCTGCCGAACGAAGCGGACCGCGAAGAAGATGACCAGTCCGCCGACCGGAAGGAGCATCAGCAGCGAGATGGTGCGGAATGATGTGCTGCGCCGCAGCGGCATGTTCCGTCGTCCCTCCCTCCCGGCCATGAGCGGGACAATTTTCGCACATCGCCCGGTGCGCTGCTAATCTGCGCGAACCCACCCGAGACGCGCCTGCCCGCGTCGCTCGCAGCACCACGACAACAATCAATGAAGAGATTCGTCGTGTATTCGTTTTTCCTGCTCCTCGTCTCCCCTGCTGCAGCCGCCGTCGCACCGATGTCGCGTGTCGTCGCGATCGTCGACAGCCGAACGATCGTGGTCGAACGCTCGCACACGCAAACAACCATTCGTCTCGCCGGCGTCGACGTTCCGCCCGACACCGAAGAGGCGGCGCGGCAATTCCTCGCGCGCGAACTGCTCTCGCGCTGGGTGCTGATCGATCCGGCGCCGAACGGCGGGGCGTACGTCTGGCGCTCGCCCGATTCGCTGGCGGTCAATCGCGCCGTCGTCGCGCTCTGGCTCGACGGTCCATCCACCCACACCGCAACACTCCTCGGCTGGTCGATGCCGAACGGCGCCGCGCCGAAAACAAAAACGGCATCGCCGCCAAAAGCCCTGAAGCCGACGGCGCCGCCGAAGGCTCCGAAAACGTCGTCGTCGTCGCGACCTCGCGCGAAGAAGTAATAAACAAAATCGAGGCGCGCGGTTTCCTGCCGCGCGCCTCGTGCATCCAACGAGCGAAAGGAAACAATCATGCGCAGCTCACGCAACCTCGTCCCGATCCAGTCATCCATCCTGACGATCATCTTCGTGCTCTCGGCAATGCTCTTCCTGATGGTCGCCGCGATGTCGTGCAGCAAGTCGGAGAACATGTCGACGAGAGTCTCACCGGCCGAAACCGACACACTCAACGCGTACGCCCCGAAGTCGATGCCGCCGCCGGGTATGGACCAGCTGACCGGCTCCATGAACACCGAGGAGTATGGACGGATCGCGGAGAACGGCTTCCTCCGCGTCACCGACAACCCGCTCTCCACCTTCTCCATCGACGTCGATCGCGCGTCGTACAGCAACGTCCGGCGCTTCCTCGATTCGGGACAGATGCCGGTGCGCGACGCCGTCCGCATCGAAGAGATGGTCAACTACTTTACCTACGACTATCCGCAGCCGAAAGGAAGCGATCCGTTCTCCGTGACGACGGAGATCGCCGCCTGTCCGTGGAACGCGAAGAACCGGCTGCTCCTCGTCGGACTGCAGGGAAAGAAGATACAGACCGACGAGCTGCCGCCGAGCAATCTCGTCTTCCTCATCGACGTCTCCGGCTCGATGAACGAAGAGAACAAGCTCCCGCTGCTGAAGAAGTCGCTGTCAATGCTCGTCAACGAACTGCGTGCGAAAGATCGCGTCGCGATCGTCGTCTACGCCGGCAATGCCGGACTGGCGCTTCCGTCGACGCCCGGCTCCGACAAAGCGCGCATCCTCGCCGCGATCGACGAGCTGGAAGCAGGCGGCTCGACCGCCGGCGGCGAAGGAATTCTGCTCGCGTACAAAACCGCGAAAGAGAATCTGATCGAAGACGGCAACAATCGCGTCATCCTCGCCACCGACGGCGACTTCAACGTCGGCGTTTCGAGCGACGGCGAGCTCGAGCAGCTCATCGAAAAGAAGCGCACCGAAGGCATCGCCCTCACGGTCCTCGGCTTCGGCAACGGCAACATCAAAGATTCGAAGATGGAGCTGCTCGCCGACAAAGGCGACGGCAACTACGCCTACATCGACAACCTCCTCGAAGCGCGTAAAACGCTGGTCACCGAAATGGGCGGCACGCTGCTGACGATCGCGAAGGATGTGAAGCTGCAGATCGAATTCAATCCGTCGAAGGTCCTCGCTTATCGACTCATCGGATACGAGAACCGCCTGCTGAACAAGGAAGACTTCCACAACGACGCGAAGGACGCGGGCGACATGGGCGCCGGCCATTCGGTGACGGCGCTGTACGAGATCGTCCCGCCGGACGGCGACCTGAAACTGGCGAACGTCGACGCGCTGAAATATCAGACGACCGGCATCAGCGATGAAGCGAAGAAATCTCCCGAGCTGCTGACGCTCAAGCTTCGCTACAAAGCGCCGGACGGCGGCGCGAGCAAACTGCTGACGCAGCCGGTGCTCGATTCCGCGACGACGTTCGACGCGGCATCCGACAATCTCCGCTTCGCGGCGGCCGTCGCTGAGTTCGGAATGCTGTTGCGCGATTCAAAGTACAAAGGCGATGCGTCGTACGACGCGGTGCGGCAGCTGGCGCTGAAATCGGCGGGACGCGATGAAGAAGGTTATCGCCGCGACTTCGTGAAGCTCGTCGATCAGGCGAGCAGGCTTGCGGCAACGGAGAAGGTGGCGTCGCGCTGATCCATCAGCGTCCGCGAATCGGAATCTCGAACTCCTGCATGTAGCGATCGCCGTTCGCGAGCGTCACTGCCACTCGGATCGCGATGATCGGTGCGTAGACCGACATCGCGCTCTTTTCGGCTGCGCGCATCGTGCGCAGCAGAACGTCGACCTTCGCCTCTTTCGCCGGATCGATCAGCACGTTCGGCACGGCGGTGAATGGCTGCACGACCAGTCCGCCGACCGAACCCTGGAAGACATTCACCTGCGTCACGGTGACGTCGAGATCGGAGTTGTTGGCGATGACGACCACGAACGAGATGGCCTGAGTTACGTCGATCTCTTCGGCGCGCGGCGATGCACCTTCGATCGAGATCTCGATCGGATCGCCGGGCTGGTTGACGTACGTGCCGCCCTGTGGCTTCGCCACCGACGAACAACCGGCGAGCAGCAGGATCGCCACCATCGCGAAGCGGCGCATCACGGTCAGCAGACCGACGAGGCGATCGTGCTCGACGACTTCGAGCTCGGCTCCCGGCGCGAGCAGCGATTCATCGGCCGGCGTCTCGACTTCGATCATCACCAGCTCATCGCGGCCGGGCGCGAGTTGCGGCGGACCTTCGATGAAGCGGATGCGCAGCCGCTCGCCGCCGGCGCGCGCGAACGGACGATACGATCCCTCGCGCGGCGCGACGATGCCGCTTCGTCCGCCGGCGTCCTGCGGAAGCATCGCCACGATCGCTTCGATGAAATCGATCATGCGTCATCGTAACGCCGCGTGCGCTTCGAAACTAACCGGACCCCGATCCGTATCGTCTCTCTTGTGCACTTTATCCTGAGCGAAGCGAAGGATCTCCGGTGCTTCAGCTGCTCAGGTTGCAACGACGCAGCTCCTGGCATATGCACGGCTGACGGACCGGAGATCCTTCGTTGCTGCGCTCCTCAGGATAAATTCGAAAAAATTTGGGCATACCATCTCTCTCGCCGATGAAGGTCCGCACTCAGCTCGTCCTCGCCTGCTTTCTCCTCTCCATCGTTCCGCTGAGCGGGATCGTGCTGTATTCGTATCAGTCGTCGCGCAAGGCGCTCGAAGCGGCGTATCACCGCGAGGCGGCGCGGCTCGCGCGGCAGATGGATCGCCGTCTGTCGTCGATTCGCAACGAGCTCGAACAAAGTCTCGCCGAGGTTTCGTCGCTGCCGCTGCCGAACCTCCCGAAAGGTCAGATGGCGCCGGAAGCGGTCATCGACGACGTGCTGCTGGCGCTCGGCGAGTCGGCGAATCTCGTCGACTCGATCGAGGTGCGGCCGGTAGAGGTTGCTGTCGCCGCGCATCCATCGGTCGAAGCGCAGGAGCCGCCGGCGCCGGCGGCTGAAGTTGCGGAAGCGCCCGAAGCGCCGGATCCGCCCGATCCGCCCGATTCGATGATCATCGACATCCCCGACGCGCCGCGCGCGCCGCGCTATCGGATGAGCGACGCGCAGCGCCAGCAGATTCGCGAGATCACGCGGATGGGAAACGAGCTCGGCGCAGGCATCGGCCGGATGACGCCGGAGCAGCGGAAGGCGATGGGCGAGCAGATCGACGCGCGGCAGCGCCAGCTGCAGGCGGATCTGAAGAAGTCGCAGGACGAGTATCAGCTGCAGATGAAGGAAGCGCAGCGCATTCGCGAGGAGCGGCGCAAAGAGATCGACGCGCAACGGAGCGCACGACACGCGGCCGAACCGCCCGCGCCTGTCGTCGACCCCGCGCCAATCAACGTCGCTTCCAGAGTCGTGAAGATCCGCCGTCCGCTCACCGACGCGGAGAAGGCGCAGCTGAAAGAACATGAGAAGCGGATCGCGCTGCTCTTCGGACAGAAGTTCAACGTTCCTGTTCGCAAAGAAGGAGCGGTCGTCGCGCAACTCTCCGCGCAGGTGAAGCCCGAAGCGGTCATCCATCGCATCCTCGGCACCGCCAGCGACGACGGCGAGATCGCCTTCGCGGCCGATCGCGAAGGTCATCTCTACACGCGCACGGCGGACGACCGCGCCGCGCTCGAGCGCATCGGCATCTCAGCGGCGATCGCGCACGATCAGCCGCTGCCGAAAGTCGAGAACTGGATCATCAGCACGTCAAAAGATCCGCAGAGCGGATTGCGTATCGGTGTGGCGCGTCCGGTCGGCGAGAACCTCGACGATCTTCGCCGCACCGCCGGATGGAACTTCGGCGCCGGCATCGCACTGATCCTCGTCGCGCTGATCGGAATCGTGCCGGTCGCGAATCACATCACGCGCGACGTCAAGATGGTAACGGTCGGCGCCGAGCGAATTGCCGCCGGCGATCTCACCACGCGCCTGCCGGTGAAGTCGCGCAACGAATTCGGGCAGCTCGCCACCGCCTTCAACAAGATGGCGCATGACCTCAGCCACAACCACGAGACGATCCTGCAGCAGGAGCGATCCGCGAAAGAGCAGGAGATGCAGCAGCGGCTGCTCGAGCTCGAATACGGACGCAAATCGGTGGAGCTCGAAGACGCGCGGCGCTTCCAGCTGTCGATGCTGCCGAAGGAAGTGCCCGATCATCCGAACTTCGAAGTGGCGGCGTTCATCCGCACGGCGACGGAAGTCGGCGGCGACTACTACGACTTTCATCTCATCCCCGGCGGCGCGCTGACGGTCGCGGTCGGCGACGCAACCGGCCACGGCGCAAAAGCGGGAACGATGGTCACCGTCGTGAAGACGCTCTTCTCCGGTTACGACGAAGCGATCTCGCCGTCGCAGTTCCTCGCCGACTCCGCGGAGAAGATCAAACGGATGGAGCTCGGACGGATGGCGATGTCGCTGCTCGTGGCGCGCTTCGAGCCGCGGCAGATGACGATCGCGGCGGCCGGGATGCCGCCGGCGCTCGTGCATCGCGCGAAGAGCAACACGGTCGACGAGCTGGCGTTCTCCGCAACGCCGCTCGGCACGCTCGGTACCGAGTATCACGAGCGAATCGCATCGATCGAGCCGGGCGACACGATCCTGTTACTCACCGACGGCTTCCCCGAATTGCTCGACGCTGCCGGACAGCAGTTCGGCTATACGGCGGTGACGCAGACGTTCGCAGCCGCCGCGACCGCCGCGAGTGCAGCCGAGGTCATCGCGCAGATCAATCGTGCCGTCGCTGCGTGGCATGGTGAGCAGGCGCCGAATGACGACGTCACGTTCGTCGTGGTGCGGGCGCGGTAGTCATCCTGAGCGTAGCGAAGGATCCGGGCGGGCGGGGCGCGGCTGCGGCGTGCACCGCCCGCCCGGATCCCTCGCTACGCTCGGGATGACAGCGCGCGGGTTACACTTCTGCCGCGTGAGTGACCTGGGGACGGAGCGGCAGCGTTTCACCGGCGTACAGCCGCGATCATCGATCGACAATCTGCTGCGCACCGTGCAGCAGCATCACGTGCAGCTCAGCCTGATGGCCGACACGAAGGCCAGCCTGCTGATCACGATCTCGTCGATCGTTTTGACGATCGCGCTGAGCCGTTCCGGCGATCCGCAATACCGCGGCGCGCTACTGACGCTCGCCGCCGCCTGCCTGCTCTCGCTGCTGCTCGCGATCATCGCCGTGCTGCCGACGTTCGCGCGTCCGCGCCGCGGTCCGCGTCGCGGCGACAAGCCGAACATTCTCTTCTTCGGTCACTTCGCGAACATGAGCGAAGACGAATACTTCGAGGAGATCGAGCGCGTCATCTCTTCCGACGCGCTCGCGTACGAAGCGGCCGTGCGCGACATCCATTCGCTCGGCATCTACCTCTATCGCAAGAAGTATCGCTATCTCCGGCTGGCGTACGTTGCGATCCTCGCCGGATTTATTCTCGCGACCGCCGTTGAAGTGCGCACGCTCTGGCGCTGACGCTCAGATCGTCTGGCCGCTGGCGGGCGGATAGTCGTCCGCGCGCACCAGAATCTCGCGCGGCTTCGATCCCTGCGAGGGGCCGACGACGCCGTTCGCTTCCATGATCTCGATCAGTCTTGCGGCGCGCGAATATCCGAGCTTGAGGCGCCGCTGCAGATACGACGCGCTTGCCTGTCCGGTCGTCAGCACCACGCGTACGGCGTCGTCGTACTTCGGATCATCGAGATATTCGATCCCGTCGACGGCGCTCTTCTCGACCGCCATCTGCGTGATCTCTTCGAGGAAGTTCGGCACGCCCTGATTCGCCTTCACGAAATCGACGATGTCGGTGATCTCTTTCTCCGCGACGTATGCGCCGTGAATGCGTCGCACGCGCGCCGTTCCCGGCGGGAGGAAAAGCATGTCGCCGTTGCCGAGCAGTTTCTCCGCGCCCATGGCGTCGAGGATCGTGCGCGAATCGATTTTCGATGCGACCTGATAGCTGATGCGCGACGGGAAGTTCGCCTTGATGACGCCGGTGATGACGTCCACCGACGGCCGCTGCGTGGCGATGATGAGATGGATGCCGACCGCGCGCGCCTTCTGCGCGATCCGCGTCACCGAATCTTCGACGTCTTTCGACGCCACCATCATCAGGTCGGCGAACTCGTCGATGATGATGACGATGAACTGCAGCTGATCCGGCAGCTTGATCGGCTCCCCTTCCGGCTTCTTCATCGCCCGGCGATACGCGTCGATGTCTTTGATCAGCCCGTTGTACTGATCGATGTTGCGCACTCCGCATTCGGCGAGCGTGCGATAGCGGTTCTCCATCTCCTGCACGGCCCAGATCAGCGCGTTCGATGCGAGCTTCGGATCGGTGACGATCGGATGCAGGAGATGCGGGATGTCTTCGTAGATCTTCAGCTCGACCATCTTCGGGTCGATCATCAGCATGCGCAGCTGGCGCGGCGTCGCTTTGTACAGCAGCGACACGATCATCGAGTTGAGGCCGACCGATTTGCCCGCGCCGGTGGCGCCGGCGACGAGGAGATGCGGCATGCGCGCGAGGTCGGTGACGACCGGATCGCCGTGAATGTCTTTGCCGAGTGCGAGCGTCAGCATCGACGCCGATGCGTTGAAGGCGTCGGTATCGATGATGTCGCGCAGCGTGATCAGCTCGCGTTTGCGGTTCGGCACTTCGACGCCGACGGTCGACGAGCCGCTGATCCGCTCGATGCGGATCGATTCCGCTTTGAGCGCGAGCGCGAGATCGTCGCCGAGGTTCACGACTTTTGCGTATTTGACGCCGGCGGACGGCTTGAATTCGAACGTGGTGACGACCGGGCCGGGGTGATACGCGGTCACTTCGCCATCGACCGAGAACTCTTTGCAGCGGTCTTCGATCAGGCGGCCGACTTCGAGGAACTTCTTGTGGACCTCGTCGTCGATCTGTCCCTGCTTCGGGCCGGCGGTGAGATACGAGACCGGCGGCAGCAGTTCGTTCGAGCGGCTCGGCTCGCGCTTCGGCGGCTCGACGCGCGCCTGCTCGCGCGGCTTGCGCATCGCCGGCCGCGGAATCTGCGGTTTCGGACGCGCGGACGGCGCCGGCGTGTCGAGGTATAACGGATCTTCAAATTCTTCGACGTCGTCGAACTCTTCCGGCTCAGGCGGCGCGATCGGCGCGCGCACTTTGCGCTCCTGGATTTTCGCGACGGGACGTTCGTCCGGCGCCGGCGTCGCGCGCTCCCGATACAACTCGAACACATCGGGTACTTCCTGCCGCGACAACTCCTCGGCTGCTTTACGCAGATCCGCTTTCGTCACCTTGCGAATTTGAAAACGGCCGGCGCCTTTCACTTCGCGCACGAGCGGTCCGGTCGCGGCAGCGGCGTCGGACTGCGCTTCATTTGCGACGAGCCGCAGCGCTGGCGCGTCCGCTTTTTCGAGATGCTTGCGAACGAGCGCCGTCTTCATCTTCTCTTTACGCCGGCGCTCCGTGAAACGCGACCAGTGAAACGACATCGCGCGGCCGATGGCGATGACGCGCTGATGCAGGCCGACGAAAACCGCCGCGAGACTGATGCGCGTCGCGAGCAGCAGACCGATGAGCAGCGCCGTGACGAGCACGATCGCCGCGCCGGCACCGTTCAGATTCGAGGCGGCAGCGTGATCGATCTCCTGACCGAGATAACCGCCCGACGGAATCAGCGCACCGCGCAGCCACACCTTGCCGAGCGTCAGATCGCACAGCGGAGGAAGTGCGACGACGAGCACGAAGAGACCGATCAGCTTCGTGTGGAGAAACTCGATGTCCTTCCCCCAGAAACGATTCCAGCCACTGACGAGCAGCACCGCGGGAAAGAGAAGACTGGCGAATCCGAAGAAGCCGACGAACAGCCACGCGACGGTCGCGCCGTAGTAGCCGATCCAGTTCTCGATCGCGCTGTTCGTGGAGGTGAAGAAGGCGGAGGAATCGGTCGGGTGATAGGAAACGAGAGCGGCAGCAAGACTGATCCCGATCGCCACGACGACGATCCCGATCAGCTCTCCCCCGCGACGGCTCTTCGCAAACTGGAGAACTTCCATCACACCCGCCACTCACACACTGCGAGAAAGACTAGCAGAAAACGCGCCTTACGCGCAGTACGCGTTGCTCACGGGATCATGTACGCGACCAGATGATCGCCCATCGTCGTTCCCCCTTTGCCGTGACCACCGGCGGAGATGACGACGTACTGATGACCTTTGTAGCGATAGGTCATCGGCGTTGATTGCGCGCCGGCCGGCAGCGCCGACTCCCACAAGACGCGGCCGGTCGTCGTGTCGAATGCGCGCAGCGTGTCGTCGCGCAACACGGCGGAGATGAACGTCAAACCCGATGCGGTGACGAGCGGTCCGCCGAGTGCGACCATCCCTTTGATCTCGACCGGTTTCGCAAGATGTCCGAGCGGCACTTCCCACTTGATCTCGCCGGTGTCGACGCTGACGGCGGAGAGCGCGCCCCACGGCGGCGGATTGCACGGCAGGCCTTTCGGCGAGGTGAGCGGCTCGCGATACATCGCGTACGGCGCGCCGCGTTGCGAGCCGAACTCGCCGCCGAGGCGATTGTCGTCGCGCGCGCGGGCACGTTCCGCGTCGTACTGATCGCGCGGAATGAGCCGCACTTTGATCGCGAGCCGATTCGTCGGGACGATGAGAAGTTTTCGCACCGGGTCGTATGCCGCGCCGCCCCACGCGACGCCGCCGACGTTCCCCGGAAAGACGAGCGTGCCGCCGACGCTCGGCGGCGTGAAGATTCCTTCGTTGCGCAACGCGGCGATCGACGCACGACAGGCCTCGCGGTCCGCATCGTCGATTCCCCACGCATCTTCGGGACGGAGCCGCGACGGCACGAGTGCCGGATTGCGCGGAAACGTCTGCGTCGGCGACGCGCGTTCTTCCGGAATGTCGCTCTTCGGCACGGCGCGCTCATCGACCGGGAGCAGCGGCTTGCCGCTGCGGCGATCGAGGATGAAGAGATGTCCCATCTTCGTCGTCACCGCGACGGCCGGCGTCGATTTGAACATCACCAGCACCGGCTGCGACGCGACGTCGTAATCCCACAGGTCGTGATGCACGACCTGGAAGTGCCAGGCGACGTTGCCCGTCATCGCGTCGAGCGCGACGACCGAGTTCGCGTAGTGATTGTCGCCGGGACGCAAACCGCCGAAGTAGTCGGGACTCGGGCTGCTCGTCGGAACGAAGAGCATCTTTCGCGCGGCATCGACGGTGATCACCGACCACGCATTCGCGGCGCCGGAACGATTGTTGTCGCCGAGCGGCAGCAGCGTGTTGAACGACCAGCGCTGCTTTCCCGTTCGCACGTCGAAGGCGCGCACGAGACCGCGGCCCATGTCGACCTTGCCGTTGTCGCCGATCGAGGAGCCGACGATGACGAGATTGCCGATGATGGCCGGCGGCGAAGTGACCTGATGATCGCCGTCCGGCAGCTGGTTCGCCTCGGCATTGAGCATGATCGCGCCGTCGCTGCCGAAACCGCTGCACGGTTTTCCCGCTTTCGCATCGACGCAGATCAGCCGCCCGTCGATCGTGCCGAAGAAAATTCGCGCCGCTTTCCAGATCGCCACGCCTCGCGACGTGACTTCCGAATAGTCTTCGTCGCGATTGACGCCGGGGTCGTACGTCCACTTCTCTTTTCCGCTCGCGGGATCGAGCGCGATCACTTTGTTGAACGGCGTGATGACGTAGAGCGTGCCGCCAACCATCAGCGGCGTCGCTTCGAACGCGGCCTTCCTGTTCAACCGCGTTTCCGGCGAAAGTGCGCCGGTGCGATACGTCCACGCGACCGTCAACTTGTTGACGTTGTCTTTGGTGATGCCGCGCAGCGGCGAGTAATGCGTTCCGCCTGCATCATTCGCATACGCCGGCCATTCGACGTTCGATTGTGCGACGGCCAGCGTCGCAATCAGCGGCAGTACAGTGAAGAGCAGGCGTCGTTTCATGGCGACGCATTATGCCGAAAGCCGAAAAGCCGCGGCGAACCGCGGCTTTCTTGATGACTGCGTTGTCGTTCTTCGAATCAGTAGCCGGGACGATCGCTCTCGCTGGCCTTGCCCACCGTGAAGATGTCGAACATGTTGTCGTGGCCGACGCCGCAGCTCGGCTGCGTGCAGAAGTAGGTATACGAGCCCTGCGACGTGGCGGTGAAGCTCTTCGAGATCGGCGCTTTGTTGCCCGGGACCGTCATCGCGGGAACGAGGATGTTGCCGTTCGGATCGACGAGCGAGAAGCCGTGCAGGTCCGATGACTGATTGACGATGTTCAGCGTCACCTGGTCGCCCTGCTTCACGTCCGGCTCCGGCGAGAAGCTGATGCTGAAGCTGCGCAGCGTGACCGTATAGATCTTCGCGGTCGGCACGACGATCGTCTCGCCGCTGTCGTTCACGGCCGGGATGAAGGTCGGATCGGTCGTGGCGTTATCGATGACGGACGAATACGCAAAGATCGGCTGATCGGCCTGGAAGCTCACCCAGGAGTCGTTCAGATCGGCGCCGCCGGGAACGCCGAAGAAAAACCCGCTGGCCATGTTCGTCGGACCGATGACTGCGAACGGCGGCATCGTCAGCGCGGTGCCGGTGGAGATGAGCGCGTTGCTCTTGTCGTAGAGGCGCCAGGTGACGGTGGCCGTCGCGTTGGTCGGGTTGACGGCGCCGATGTTCGTCCGAAACGCGGCGTTCGATTTCAGCTGGAGCAGCACGCCTTTGGTCAGTGCGGCGCCGGGCTGAAGTCCCGGAACGAACTGGCCGAGGGTGCCGGTGGCGACCTGTGCGTAGATGCGTGCGGTCGCTTCGAAATCGTCGGCGCAGCTGAGCCGGATCGCGCCGAGGCCGGAGGTGTTGAAGACTGCGGCAACGACGTCGTCGAGAACCTTCTGCTGCCGTTTGGCGACGGTGAAAGTGGTCGAGCTGACGCCGGCGTTGTTGACGTTTCCGACCGGCAGGAAGGAGGCGGTGATCGTGATGTCCTTCGTTGCAGATGGATTGAAGACGCGCGCGTCGGTACGGAAATTACCGACGGTACCGGTGATTGAAAGGTAGACGTCCTTCGCAAATGCACTGCTGGTGAAAATCACGAGGGCGAGGGCTACTGCGAGGCGACGAAGCGGCATGCAAATCCTCCTGGATAGAGGAAATGATACGTCTCGACGACGATTCGTTGACACGTCAACGATTGCTGTCACCCAACTGTCACAGGCGGGCAGGGCCCGCGGCCTGACGGGCACAGCCGGCACCACGTGAGGCTCCTCCGTGGTCGCTGCGTACCGGTTGCGCCGCTAAAACAGGGCCGGTTCCTGATACGTACCGAACACATCGCGGAGCGCGTCGCTGATCTCCCCTACGCTCGCGTACGCTTTCACCGCATCGATGATGAACGGCATCGTGTTCACGTTCGCGTCGCCGGCCGCGATGCGCAGCGCCTGCAGCGTCTCGTCGACCTTCTGCTGATCGCGCGCGGCCCGCACCTTCTCCAGCTGCGAGATCTGCTCGGCCGTACACGACTCGTCGATGTAGAGGATCTCGAACGGATCTTCCTTCTCGAGCTGGAACGCGTTCACACCGACGACCACCTTCTCCGCCGAATCGACGGCGCGCTGGAACTGATACGACGCGTCCCAGATCTCGCGCTGCGGGAAGCCGGCCTCGATCGCTTCGACCATGCCGCCGAACTGATCGATCTTCTCGAAGTAGTCCATGCAGCCCTGCTCCATCCGGTCGGTCAGCTCTTCGATGAAGAACGAGCCGCCGAGCGGATCGACGCTGTTGATGACGCCCGACTCGTGCGCGATGATCTGCTGCGTCCGCAGCGCGATGCGTGCGGACGATTCGGTCGGCAGCGCCAGCGTTTCGTCGAGCGAATTCGTATGCAGCGAGTTCGTGCCGCCCATCACCGCGGCGAGCGCCTGGATGGTGACGCGGACGATGTTGTTGTACGGCTGCTGCGCGGTCAGCGAACAGCCGGCCGTCTGCGTGTGGAAGCGCAGCTGCAGCGAGCGCGGATCCTTCGCGCCGAAACGATCGCGCATCACCCGCGCCCAGATGCGGCGCGCGGCGCGGAACTTCGCGACCTCTTCGAAGAAATCGTTGTGCGAGTTGAAGAAGAATGAAAGACGCGGCGCGAAATCATCGACGTCGAGCCCCGCGCGAATGCCGTACTCGACGTACTCGACGCCGTCGCGCAGCGTGAACGCCAGCTCCTGCAGCGCCGTCGAACCGGCCTCGCGAATGTGATAGCCGCTGATCGAGATCGGGTTGTACTTCGGAACGTTGTCCGCGCAGAACTTGAAGGTGTCGGTGATGAGCCGCATCGAAGGACGCGGCGGGAAGATGTACTCCTTCTGCGCGATGTACTCCTTGAGGATGTCGTTCTGAAGCGTGCCGCCGATCTTTTTCCAGTCCGCTCCCTGTTTTTCGGCGACGGCGAGATACATAGCCAGTGCGATCGGTCCCGTCGAGTTGATCGTCATCGAGACGGTCACCTCTTCGAGATTGATCCCGTCGAAGAGCGTCTCCATGTCGGCCAGCGTGTCGATGGCGACGCCGCATTTGCCGACTTCACCGGCGCTGTAGTGATGATCGGAGTCGTAGCCGTAAAGCGTCGGCAGATGGAACGCCGTCGAGAGGCCGGTCTGTCCCTGCGAGAGGAGATATTTGAAACGCTCGTTGGTCTGCTGCGCCGTGCCGAAGCCGGCGAACTGGCGCATCGTCCAGAGCTTGCCGCGATAGCCGGTTGGATGAATGCCGCGCGTGTACGGGAACTCTCCCGGGAACGCGATGTCGCGATCGAAATCGACGTTCGCCACGTCGGCCGGCGTCGCCATCGGATTGACTTCCATCCCGCTGACGGTCGTGAAGTCTTTCTTCCACGGCCCTTTCCGATTGCTGATCGGGTCGTGCGTCTCGCGGCGCCAGCGCTGCTCTCCGGCGCGGACGGCGGCGACCATCTCTTTCGAGAAAAGCGGAAGCTGGCGATCGCTTTCGGCGTCGGGCTGCGGCAGGACGGCGGACTTCGTTTCGATGTCGATCTCGTTGCGGCTCATGAGGTTCTCTCTTTCGTGACGGCGGCAATGTATCGGACCGGCGCCACGCCTGCAACGACTCTGCCGCGAACCCTATTCTCCGCCGGCGAATGACGGGCGCCGCTTTTCGAGAAAGGCGCGCAGTCCTTCCTGCGGGACGCTGGCAGCGAAAAGGCGCGCGAACTCGGCGCGCTCGAGCGCGTCACCGCCGCGATTGCGGATGAGCGACGCGCCGATGTCGAGCGCAAGCTCGCTGCGGCCGCGCAGCCAGTCGCGAGCGTCGCCCATGTCATCGCTGATGGCGTCGCAGAGTCCGAGCGCGTGCGCTTCATTCGCGGTCAGCCGTTTGTCGCCATGCAGAAAAAGCGCGAACGCCTCACGTCCAATGCGCCAGACGGCGGCGCCCCACGCTTCGGGCGCATCGAGCTGCAGCGTTGCGGCCGCGCCGAGGATCGCGTAGTCGGCGGAGAGGAGCGCGGCGGCGGAAAGCGGGGAAAGCTCACCGTCGCCGATGGCGAGGACGAAGTCGCGGCGATCGATGAGATCGGAGAGCGCGCGTGCGTCGATGGCACGGAGCGCGTCCGGATCCAGCACTCGCATCACGCTCTCCGCTTGCGGGCAACCATCAGCAAGCCCGGACCGAACGGGATAAAGCCGAACAGCCGATCGATGGCGAAGATCGCGCGCGCAGCATTGACGATCGGGCGCGAGCGTCCGACGCGCGCGACTGAGCGAAGCGCCGCATCCTCGCTGACCTTCTTATGCGCGCGGCGTTTGTTCATCGGCAACAGAAACAGCGTGTCGTACGCAAGGACGATCGGAAATCCCCAGAAGCTGGCCTTCGCGATTGCGAAGCCGGCCGCTTCGAACATCGACGCGAGCTGCTTTCGCGAGTAGCGCCGGCGGTGCTCGTAATAGTCGTCCGACGCCGACCAGAGACTCTGCAGCGCCGGGACCGTCGCAATACAACTCCCGCCTTCGTGGAGCACGCGTCCGATCTCGCGCGCCGCGGACACGTCGTCATCGAGATGCTCGAGCGTCTCGCCGGTCGTAACGCCGTCGAACACGCCGGTGCGAAACGGCATCTTCGTCATATCGCCGACGACGACCGGGATCGATGAGGTTTTCTTCACGTGCAGCGCCGCATCGAACGCGTAGTCGATGCCGATCACGCGATAGCCGCGCTGCTGCATCCGGCCGGCGAGCTGACCGAGTCCGACCGCTCCGTCGAGCACTTTGGCGCCGCGCGGCAGCTTGTCGACTTCGGCCAGAATCATCCCCAGACGATGCTCGTGCCGCGGCCCGAACATCTCCGGCTGAGTTCCCCACGCGTGTGTCGTCATTTGGATCAAGTCGCGGCGAGAGATTATGATTACGGTTCACAGTAATCAAGGAGAGGTGGGCGTATGAGATTACGAGCGACACGAGCGGTGCTGTTCGGAGTCGGACTATTGCTGTGCCTGGCGGTGACGGCGTCTGCGCAGTCGACGCGCAATGGCTCGTTCTCGATCAATGGATTCACGAACGATCATCTGGCGCACCGGTCCGTCCGATACGGCACCGACGCGCTGTACAACGCCTTTGTCGACGATTCGTCCTTCACCCGTTTTGCGGACTACGTCAGCTTCAGCATCAGCACCATCGACGGTACGTGGTCGCTGGCTCTGAATCCGGGCACGCTGTTCAACCTCGTGCCGGGAACGTACTGTCTGAACAACAGCGTCAGCCGGGTCGGACAACCATCGTTCTACCTCGACTACGGTCCGGGACCGATCTGCTCCGTTTCGGAAGGAACGTTCAGCGTGAGCGGCATGACGATCGAATATCCGACCACTTCTTCGCCGCGGCTGATCTCGTTCACGGGCAACTTCAACTTCCGCTGCGGCACTGACGTCCAGATGAACAGCGGCACGATCACGTTCGCAGCGACGAGCACCGGCGCACCGACGACTCCGCTGGACGCCGACCCGGCCGGCGCCGGCACCGCGAACTGCGTGGGCGGCGGAGGCGGAGGCACCGGCGGCGGTGGTGGCGGCGGCTTCCCGACCCCCGGCGGCACCGGCAGCGGTGGCGGCGGAACAGGGACCGGCACGCTCGCCGGCTTCCCGCACCCGGGCGGCGGCGTCTTCCCGCAGCCGGGCACGACGACCACGACTCCTGCACCGACTCCCGAGCCGGTCGTTCCGTTCGTCAGCGTGATGACCGATCGTCCGGAAGAAGAGAGCGGCACGCCGCTGCTCACGACCTCCGAGTCGCTCACCGTTCCGCTGCTGATCACTTCCGCGAACGTCAGCGCACCGATCACGCTCTCCGCGACCAGCGATCCGGAAGGACTGCACTTCACTTTCCCGACGACGCCGATCGCAGCAAACAGCCTGACGGAGTCGAGCATCACCATCACCGGAAACCCGTCCGCTGCTCCGCGCGACTACCGCGTCGAAGTGACGGCGAACTCGGGCGGAGTGATCTCGACGACTTCGTTCCTCGTGACGCTCGATTGCTACCCGCCACTCATCTTCGGCGCGCCGGGCAACCAGCCGTCGTCGCAGAGCGTACAGAGCGGCAAATCGGCAACGCTGGAAGTAAAGCCGGCCGGCAGCGGACCCTTCACCTATCAGTGGTATCGCGGTTCGTCAGGCCAGACGTCGTTCCCGATCGCGAACGCAGTCAACCGGACGCTCCTGACGACCGCCGCAACGACCGGATCGGAATCGTACTGGGTGCAGGTCTCGAACGCCTGCGGCAGCGTCGACAGCGCCACCGCAACGGTGACGACGACGCCGTAAGCGCGCAAATACGCGAACAAACGAAAAACGCCTGCGACGAAAGTCGCAGGCGTTTTTCATTAGTGACGTGAATCCGTGCGGGCCGCAATCATCCGCCGCGAAGCCGTCCGCCGACGCTGTGCGAATCAGCGCAGCCGGCCGTGCCGGCTCACTTTGCTCGTGCTTTCGTTTGTGCGGCGGCGCGGCGAATCGCCGGCTTCGCCGGCTTCCGCTTCTCTTCCACCTTCGCCGCCATCTTCGCCGGTTTCGACGACGATTCGCGTCCGCCGCTGCTGCCGCGTCCGCGCGGATTGGCGAGACTGGCGCGCAGCGCTTCCATCAGATCGATGACCTGCGCCTTCGGCTGCTCGTCGGCGTCCGCGGAGGTGATCTCTTCCCCTTCGATCTTCCGCTGGATGAGCGCACGCACGCGCTCGGACACTTCGTCCCGATACTCCTCCGGATGGAACTCCTCGGTGGCTCCCATCTCGGCCAGCTGCACCGCCATTTTTAATTCGTTCTCTTTCACGACCGCCTCGCCGATCTCGAAGTCGGACAGCGCGCGCACTTCATTCGGATAGTAGAGCTGCTGCATCACCAGTCCGTTCGCGATCGGGCGCAGCACGACGAGGTACTGTTTCCCGCGCGCCGCGTACTTGCCGAGCGCCCAGCGTCCGGTCTGTTGCAGCGCTTTGCTCAGCAGCGTGTACGCCCGATCGCCGCCTTTGTCGGGCGCGAGGTAATACGCCTTCGCGAAGTAGATCGGATCAATCTGCGAGCTCGGAAGAAACTCCGTGATCTCGATCGCCTGCGAGGCCTTTTCCTCGAGCGTTTTCAGCTCCTCCTCGGAGAAGAGCACGTACTGTCCGCGCGAGAACTCGTAACCCTTGACGATCTCGCTGCGGTCGACCGTGCGCTCGTCTTTCGAGCAGAACAACTGCTGCTGGAGGCGGTTGCCGCAGTCCTTGTGCAGCATGTTGAAGCTGATCTTCTCCGACGACTCCGTCGCTGAGAAAAGCTTCACCGGAATGGAGACGAGCCCGAAGGCGATCTGGCCCGACGCGAATGCTCTCGGCATTGAAGACTCCTAAGTCACTTCGTCGAAAGTGAACAATATTTTGGGCAGTTCCGCAAGCTACAATCCGCCGTCGCTGATGAATGACCGCTACGAAGCGATCTACAAAACGGTACGACGCATCCCGCGCGGACGCGTCGCGACGTACGGTCAGATCGCCACGCTGGCCGGACTCGACGGCCACGCGCGGCAGGTCGGCTACGCGCTCCACAAGCTGCCGCACGACGACGTGCCATGGCACCGCGTCGTGAACGCGCAGGGCGAAGTCAGCCCGCGCAGCGGCGGCGATTCGCACGAGCTCCAGCGCGAGCTGCTCATCGCGGAAGGGGTGACGTTCGACACGCGCTCGCGAATCGATCTGAAGCAGTTCGGCTGGAGCGGGCACGGCCCGCTGCGTTACCTCGCACAGCGTCAGTGACCGGCTTCGCGGCGGATGATTGCGCGTGTTCTGCTTCGCCGGAAACTAACTGACCGGCTGCAGGTTCACTCTCACTTCGTTTGCGCCCTGGACCGTCCGCAGCACGGTGCGGGCGAGATCGGCCTGCAGTTCATTGGCAGACGTTCCTTCGACGCGGAGGATGCCGCGCTCGCAGCTGACGCGCAGCGTGCAACCGTCCAGACCGCGCGCTCTGGCGAGCTGGCGCTCGGCGTCGCGGCGAATGCCTTCATCGTCGATGGCCGCTCGCTCGGAGATCAGATTTGCGACGCGCGAGTAACCGAGAGTCTTCACGACCTTCACGGCGCGCTCCGATGTTCCGCGATCGGCATTGCCGCGCAGGACGACGATGCCGCCGGTGCTGCGCACTGAAAGACGCGCCACGTCGACTTTCGCCAGACGAAGCGCATCGACGATCGCCGCGTCGGTGAGCTGCGGCGCGATCATGTCCGCTTTCGTCCGCTGTACAGATCCGGTCTCGCCGTAGTGATGAATCGCCGTTGCTGCAATCACAGCGACAACCGCCACCGCGGCCACGCCAATCGTCCACTGTCTTGAATTTTTCATGTTGTCCCTCTCGGTGAGAGAGCTCATCTCAAGCGGCGTGCCAGCGCTTCATTTCATCCACTCGAACACCTGGTAATGGTCGCCGTTCATCCCCAGGCGGCGATACACCTCCTGCGCCGGCGTATTGCGCCGATCGACGTAAAGACGGATCCCGCGAATGGCCGGATCGCTCTCCGCAAGCGCGCGAACGTGCGCGTACAGCCCGGCGTAAATCCCGCGGCGGCGGAAGTCGGGCGCCACGTACACGCTCTGAATCCACCAGACGTTTCCGTTGCGCCAGTCGCTCCATTCGTACGTCAGCATCAGCGATGCGATGACGGCGCCGCCGCTCTCGGCGACGAAGTAACGTCCGAGCGTCGATGGCGCATCGAACACCGCCGCAACGCCGCGCGTTACGGTGTCGAAATCGAGCTCTACTTCTTCGGTCTCGCGCGCCATTGCCTGCTGAAAGGCGACGATCGTGGCGGCATCGGTACGGTCTGCGGCGCGGTAACGGATCACATCGTCGGACATGGGGGCGGATGCTACTCTTCCGCGCCGTGCCCGAAAAGAGTGCGATGCATCGCGCGCTGCTGTTGATGACGACATCGGCGTTCTTCTTCGGATTGATGGCCTTCTCCGCCAAGCTTGCGTCGGCGCGTCTGAGCGGACCGCAGGTGGCGATGATTCGGTTCGCCGTCGGCATCCTCCCCTGTCTCGTCGTGCCGCGCTATCGCCGCGACGCCATGACGTTCCATCGCGTCGATCTGCTGCTCTATCGCGGACTCTTCGGCGGCATCGCCGTGCTGCTTTACTTCATCGCCATCGAGCACACCTCGGTCGGCGTGGCGACGCTGCTCAACTACACGGCGCCGATCTTCGCCGGCAGTTTCTCGGTCATTTTCATCGGTGAGCAGATCAGTCCCAAGGTGCTCTTTCCGCTGCCGGTCGCGCTCACCGGCATCTTCCTCGTCGTCCACGCACACGCGGCACCCGGCGATCTCCTCGGCTTCGGCAGGTGGGAGCTGATCGGACTCGCATCCGGCATCTGCTCCGGCGCTGCGGTGACCGCGATGCGTGCCGCGCGACGCGGCGAGAACTCGTGGTCGGTCTACGGCAGTTTCTGTTCGCTCGGACTGCTGACGACGATGCCGCTCGGCATCCTGACGTGGAAAACGCCGCACGCCGCCGAATGGGGATGGCTGGCCGCGACGTCGATCTGCGCGATCGTCGCGCAACTGCTGCTGACGTTCAGCCTGCGCTGGGTCGATGCGATGACGGTCGGCGTGATCTCGCAGCTGGCAGTCGTCGTGTCGATGGCGCTCGGAGCAACGTTCCTCGCCGACCGCATCACGCCGATGGCCGCGATCGGCAGCATGTTGACCATCGGCGGCGTGGTCGGCGTGACGTACGTGACGTCACTGTCGAAGCGAAAAGCGGACGCGGTCGAGATCGCGCCGGAGAGCTAGCGCTTGCAATACACGTCGTAGCTCACCGCATCAATCACTTCGACGTTCGCGGCTTTGCGCACGATGTACTCCGAGGCGCCGTAGGCGAATTTTCCGCGGGCGCCCCAGTCGTATGTGTAGCCGAGGTGCGTCCAGGGGTAACCGTCCGGCCAGCGATGGAGACCGAGTCCGCTGGACGCGATCCATGCGCGATGTTCGGGAGTTGCGTCGGACGGGAAGTCGTTGCCGCAGGTATCGGACGATGTGTTCTCGCACGGGAATCGCGTGTCGATGCGCGGATCGGGCGCGGGACGGAAGAGATCGGCGACGCGTACGCGCATCGTGCTGAAGTACGCGGTCTCGCCGGGCGTGACCGGCGTCAGTCCGAGCAGTTGATGCAGTCGCCCGAGTACGTCGCCGTTGAACTCGCGGCAGCGGTCGCGCACTTCCGGAACGCCGGTCACCCACATCTCGCGATCGGTCGTCAGCGTTCCTTTCGCGAGCGCGGAGCCGCGCAGCGAAACGACGAGCACCGTTCCATCGGTCGAGACGAGCGGCCGCAATTCGCGAACGTGATCGCGCTGATAGACAGCGGTCTCGAACACGACCGATCGATAAACGGCAGAGGGATCGAGCGCCGCCTGCTGCGCAGTCGTGCAGGCGGAAAGAGACAGCGCGACGGTGAGAAAAAGCGCGGAACCGATACGCGTCATTCGGACGTCAGTATATGAGCGGCGCGCTCGAGCGCGATCTCCAGTGTTTTCGCGAGGTGCTCGCGGCCGCCGAGCGCCTCCAGCTTCCTCGCCCTCACGATTGCTCTCAACGGCTGTTGCCGCACTTCGACGAGAATGAACGCCGTCCCCTGCGCGCGCGACTTCTTCGCCATCTGTTCGAGCGCGTGAATGCCGGTCGCATCGATCACCGGCACGTTGCGCATGCGCAGGATGAAAACCTTCGGTGGCTTCGCGATCTCGGACATCACGTCTTTCAGTTTGTCGGCGGCGCCGAAGAAGAACGGACCGTTCACTTCATAGATCTCGACGCCCGGCGGAATCTCATGGCCGCCGACGATGCGCCGCTTCTTCCGCACCTGCGTGATCTCGTCCGGATCTTCGTTGCCATCGCCGAGCTCCGACGTCACCCCTTCGATGTTCGTCACTTCGGCCATCCGCCTCATGAAGAGCAGCGACGAGATGACGATGCCGACCTGCACGGCGATGGTGAGGTCGACGAAGATCGTCAGCACGAACGTCAGCAACAGCACGACGAGGTCGCTCCGCGGCGCACGCAGCAGACCGGCGAACGATTGCCATTCGCTCATGTGATACGCGACGAGGACGAGGATCGCGGCGAGCGCGGCCAGCGGCACCATCGCCGCCCAGCGCCCGAGGAAGATGAGGATGAGGAAAAGCGTGACGGCGTGCGTTATGCCGGCGAGCGGCGTCCGTCCGCCGCTGCGGATGTTCGTCGCCGTGCGTGCGATCGCGCCGGTGGCAGGAATGCCGCCGAACAGCGGCGAGGCGATGTTCGCGACGCCCTGCGCGACGAGCTCCACGTTCGATTTGTGCCGCGTGCCGATCATGCCGTCGGCGACGACCGCGGAAAGAAGCGATTCGATCGCCGCGAGCAGCGCGATGGTGAGCGCGGGCGAAATGAAATCACGCAGATGCGACCAGGGAATGTTCGGCAGGTGCGGCGCGGGAAGCATCGACGGCACCGCGCCGAAACGCGAGCCGATCGTTTCGACCGGCAGATGAAAGATCGCCACCGCCGCGGTTGCGACGACCATCGCCACGAATGGCGCGGGAACCATTCGCGAGACGCGCGGCCAGATCAGCAGAATGAGCAGCGAGCCGGCCGCGACGAGTGTCGTCGGCACGCTGAGCGTCTGCATCTTCCCGCCATACGCGACCCACTTGTCCATGAAGTCGGCCGGCACCGTTCCCATCTTCAGTCCGAGAAAATCCTTCACCTGCGACGAGAAGATGATCACGGCGATGCCGGAGGTGAATCCGGTGATGACCGGATACGGGATGAACTTGAGCAGCGCGCCCATGCGCGCAAGACCGAGCACGATCAGAATCGCGCCGGCCATCATCGTGCAGATGACCAGTCCGTCGTAGCCGAACTTCGTGACGATGCCGTAGACGATGACGACGAATGCGCCGGTCGGACCGCCGATCTGCACGCGGCTGCCGCCGAGCGCGGAGATGATGAAGCCGGCGATGATGGCGGTGTAAAGGCCGCGCTCGGGCGGAACGCCGGAAGCGATGGCGAACGCCAGCGCGAGAGGGAGCGCGACGATGCCGACGACAACGCCGGCGATCAGATCGCGCATCACCTGCTCGCGCGCGAGTCCTTCTCGAAAACAGACGATCGACTTCGGGACGAACACCTGAGTCGATTATGTCATCTCACTTCACGCTGAACGTCACCTTCAATTCGAAGTACGTATCGACCGCCTGGCCGTGCATCGTGCCGGGCGCGAACGTCCACTGCTGCACGGCATCGATCGCGGCCTGATTGAAAAGCGTCGACGTGCTGTTGATGACCTGCGGTTCGCGAATGCGGCCGTTGCGATCGATGACGCAGTGAACGGTGACGGTACCGCCCATGTGCATCTTCAGCGGCAGCGCCGGATACTGCGGCGCGACGCGCGAGATGACGGTCGCCGCTCTCACATCGGCGCCCGGCGTGAAGATGACGTTCGGAACGGGAACGGTGGCCGGTCCTTCGCCGACGCCGGGTCCGACCGGTCCAGGGCCGTCGCCGATTCCAGGGCCGGGGCCGGGATTACCGACGCCGGGTCCGGCCGGCCCGGGAGTCCCGATGTCTGCGGTCGACGTCGCGGCGACGTTCGGAATCGCATCGGGAGTCACCCGCGGCGCAACCTGCTCCGGCGGCGCGGTGACCTGCTGTTGCTGCGCCGGCCGCGGCTTCTCCGCCGGAGGCTGCGGACGCTGTACCGCTCCGCCACCGCCGCCGGGCGGCATCACGATCGGAATGATCGGATTGAACGTCTCGCTCTGGTTCGGCGCGTTGGTCGGAAAACTGATCGATGAGATTCCGGCGGTCACGGCGGCGACGACGACGAGCGTGTGCATGGCGACGGAGATGGTGAAGAGTCCGGCCCTCCGCTGCGGGCGCTGCGAGTGAATGGCGATGACGGATGTTTCGAACATGGTTTCCTCCTGCCACGTTCGAGTCGCGCGCCGCGCTTGCGAAAACCGCCGCGCGCGTCGAAACTGCAACGGGAAGGTGAACATGCGGACACTGCTGCTGGTCGCGCTCTTCGTAACCTCGTGCAACACTTCGACTCCGATGACGTCGACGCTTCCTCACATTGCGGTCACGAGCGAAGGGGGAATCGCAGGCCGCGGCGTCGGCGGTCTGACGATCGATGATCCGAAAGTCACCGCAAGCGACATGCGCCGCAGCTGCAGCGGCGGCGTGACCGATTCGGAGCGGAGCGAGCTGGCGTCGCTGTTGTCGATCGCGAGCAGCGACGCACCGCCGCCCGGCCACCCCGATCAGATTCGCTACACGATGACGGTCGGCGACAAGAGCGCGTCGTGGTACGGCGAAGAACCGCCGGCCGATCTCGCGAAGTTGTTCAAGGTGTTGTGGCGGATTCGCGCGCGCGTTCTCGGGAGCTGCTGAAGCGCTAGTGCGCCAGCCGCCGCCGCGCGCCTTTGTGACTCGGATCGAATCGCAGCGCCTCTTCGAGCAACTCCCGCGCGTGCGGAAGATTGCCGCGGCGCGCGTTGATGTCGGCGAGAAGCACCAGCGCATCCGTTGCGTACGGCGTTTCCGTCAGTGCGGTGTCGAGCTCGCGCGTTGCTGCGTCGAAGTCGCCGCGATTGGCGGCGTTGATGGCGAGCATGATGTGCGGGCGGACGAGCCTGGTCGTCGCAGGATCGCGCGCGAGTTTCGCCAGCGCTTCGAAACCGCGCGCGTCGCCGAACGACGCGAGCACCAGCGCGGCGCCCTGTCGCACGCGAACCGCCGGATCGTTCGTCAGCGGCGCAAGCGCGTCCGCGGCGTCGCGCGCATTCGCGTAGCCGAGCGCTTCGACGGCACGCGCGCGCAGCACATCGCTCCGATCGTGCAGCAGCGGCTCAACGATCGCTGACGTCGATGCGGCGAACCGCTGGCCGAGCAGCACCGCCGCGGCGCCGCGCAGCGTCGGCGCTTCGGTAACGTCGCCGACGACGGCAGTCAATGCGCCGAGACTCGCCGCAGACGTCTTCTCATCGATGGCATCGGCGAGCCGAACACGCCGTTCGTTGCGTCGCGCTGCATTCGGCCACCACACGCCGATCGACTTCGCGAGCGACTCCGCCGGCTTCTCCGCGTGACAGAGGCCGCACGCATTCGGCACACCGTGACGAATCGTGTTCCGCGCGTTCGGCAGATCGATCGAGTGATCGGCGAACTTGTCGAGCACGCCGCTGAGCAGCTTCGGCATGTGACAGCCGGCGCACGTCACGCCATCGTGGTGCGTGTGTGCCTTTCCCGCCGCGACGACGTTCGCGTGACAGCTGCCGCATGCAGCGCCGTCGCCCTTCAACTCATTCGGGCCGTGTTTCTCCGCGTGCGGCGCGGTGTGACACGTGAGACAGGTCGCACCGCCGGCGCGATAACAGCGCGACTGCAGCAGCGCCTGATACTCGAACGTCGAGCTCGATGGGCGGCCGTCGGCAAAGTACTCGCCGGAACGCGCCGTGCCGTCGGTGATGACCAGCGCCTGATAGCGATCGTCGTAACGCTCGCCGGGCCGAAACTGATCGCGAGCGTCGAGCAGCGGAAAGAGCGGATCGTGCGGACCGTGACAGCGTCCGCAGATCGAGAGCGCCAGCTCTTTGTCGATGTGATCGGGACGGACGATGTCGGACTTCGATTTCGTTTCGGCATGCCGTGCGCCCGGGCCGTGACACGCTTCGCACGCAACGCCTGCATCGGTCAGCTCCGTCGACCAGCGATGCGACGTGCGGTCGTAGCGAACGTCGACGCCGGTGGCGTGGCATTCGATGCATTCCTTGTTCGCGGTGCGCTGAAAGTTCGTCCAGAAAAACGGATGGTCGGGCGTGACGCGTCCCTGCTTCGCCTCGTTGTAGTCGACCCACGCGCCGCCGCCGGTAACGTGAAAGTAGACCGGCAACACCTGCCAGCGTCCGTCCGGCATCACCGCGACGTCGTCCTGCATCCGCTTGCCGCCGATGACCCACGAGACCGGATAGTCACGTAGTTGACCTTCGCGTCCGCGAGTACGCATCACGAACGTATCGCCGCGCCGCGACATCCACGCTTCACTCGAGTCGCCGCGAAAATGGGCGTTGCTGAATCGTCCGACGACGCTCTTCGTATCGGCCGGTGCCAGTGCACGCGCGTGCCAGTCGTGCGACCAGCGATCGAAGTTCTTCTCGTGACAATCACGACAGCTCGCCGAGCCTGCGTACGCGCTGCGCGACGGCAGCGATTCAAACTCGGAGGTAGCCGATGAAGTGGTGCTGGCCACGTGAGCCGTCGGCGTCTTCGTTTCGCGATGACACGCGACGAGAAGCAGCACCGCGGCGAGCAGCCGGCTCCGCATCAGTCGGTGTCTTTTACGCGGAAGCGATCGTGACAGGCGTTGCACGCCGCCCCGACGCGCGCGAACTGCGCGTCGAACGCTTTCGCATCACCCTTCTTTGCCGCCTCCGCCAGTTTCCCCGCCTCGGCACGCAACGAATCGGCGGCGGCGCGAAACTCCGGCAGCTTCTGCCACAGCTCCGCCTTCGCGCCGGTCTTCACTTTGTCGGGAGTCGTATCGGCGGGAAAGAACGCGGCGAGTCCCGCGCTCAGATCGCGAATTGACGCCGCGTGTGCGGCGAGCTGCGAGCGATCGCTGATCTGCTTCTTCACGACGAGCGACGTCGCCGTCATGTGCGAGCCCATCGCCTTCATGACGCTCTGCCGATAGCGGACGACGTCGGCAGGCTTGTCGGCGGCGACGGCCGGCAGTGCGATGAGAACGAGAAAGAGAAGACGTTTCATGACGTGAAAAGGCCCGCCGTGCATGATCGCACGGCGGGCCGGTTGTCAACGATGCTGACGCGAATCAGGGATGGTTGATGCAGATCGAGTAGTTGCCGCCGCCGCTGTACGCGTAGATCCTCCAGCGGTAGGTACCTGCGGTCCCGCTGTAGTTCACGTTCTCAGTCGCGGTGGAACCTTCCGAGGCTGCAACCTGCGTCCACGTCGTGCCGCTCAGCTTCTGCAGGTAGAGATCGAAGTCGGTGCCGGTGCCGGTCAGGGCGCCGGTGTGCGCTCCGGAAACGCTCGAGGCATAGCCCGACGACGTCGGTGCGTACGCCGTTGCGCCGGTGCCGCTCAGCGTGCCGGTGTACGTGGTGCAGGTCGGAGGCGGAGCGCCGCCGGTGTAGGTCGCGTTGAGCGAAACGCCCGAGAAGGCCGCGTAGCCGTTGAGGCTGATGTACCAGTCGCCCGCGACCGGATTCGCAACCGTGACGGTTTCCGCGTTGCCGGAGAGATACGGACGGTAGTCATAGACGGTCGAGGTCGGAATCGCGCCGCGCTTCACGTACATATCGGCGTCGCCCGTACCACCCGACATCGTGATCTTGAGCTGGGTCTGGCTCGCAGGAACGGTGATCTTGTAGTTCGTCCAGCTGCCGGTGGCGCCGGAGATGCCGGTGACGGTTACGTTGTTCGAGAGAACGATGGTCGACGGCGGCGGAGTGGTGCCGCCCGGAGCGCCGACGGCGTCCCACGCCTTCTGAACGCTGTTGTATGCCGCGCCGGCCGTGCCGCCGTAGAGATCGGCCGCTGCCTGTGCTGTGCCGTTGCGCGCAGCCTGGAAGTTCGTCGATGAGGTGAAGTAAACGGTCAGCGCGCGATACCAAATGCGCTGCGCCATGTCGAGCGAGGTCGACGAGGTGGCGCTGAGGGCCGGAACGTTGACCGTGCTCTTGGCGCGCGGATGCGTGCCGCCCATGACCATCATGTAGTACGCGAGGTTGGCGATGCCGGAGTTCGTGTGGACGCCGCCGCTGTCGGACGTACCGGTGTAGCGGGTCGGGTACCAGTCGGAGTCGCCATAGACACCGGGATCTTTCATCGAGCGAAGAGCGTCGCCGGCAGTGCCGGGCGTGTAGATGTCTTCACCGACCAGCCACGTGTTGGCGTTCGGCGTGCCGGCGTTGTTCGTGTAGGCCTCGCAGGAGTTGCCGAGGATGTCGGAGGTCGCTTCGTTGAGCGCGCCTGATTCGTTCGAGTAGACGAGGCCGGCGGTGCGCTCGGTGACGGCGTGCGTCAGCTCGTGCGCGTCGACGTCGAGGGCGCGGGAGAGCGCGATGAACGTCGTGCCGTCGCCGTCGCCGTACACCATCTGCGTGCCATTCCAGAACGCGTTGTTGTACGAGGTCGAGTAGTGCGCCGACGACTTGATCGTCGCACCGGCGTTGTCGTACGAGTCGCGGGCGTGCACGTTCTTGTAGTAGTCGTACACGTTGCCGGCGTAGTTGTGCGCCGCATCGACCGCTGCATCACCGATGTTCGCGCTCGTCTCGGTCCGCTTCTGCGTGCCCGGGAGCGAGGTGCCGTTGTTCGCGGTGTACGTGATGCGGTTCCGCGCGTACTTGTACTCCGGAGCGACGAGGACGAGATCACCCGTCATTGCGTTGGCGTAGATCCGGTCGATCTGCGGACCGCGCGCGTCGACGTACTCGACACGCGTCGTCCACGCGAGGAAGAGCTGGCTCTTCTCGTTGACGACGTAAGTCAGCGTCGGCGACTCGATGAAGCGGCCGTTCAGGACGCCGTTCTGCTTCGCCGCCTTGTCGGTGGCGAGCGTGGCGTCGACCTTCGGGTTGCGGCCCGGATCGTCGTCGCCCGAGATCACGCGGCCGTTCATTCCGATCACGCTGCCGGAGGCATCCGAGTGGATGATGTACTCGGCGCCGATGACCGGCAGACCGTTGAGCGTCTCCTGGAACTTCGTATGAGTCTGGCCCTTCGCATCTTTGAGCGAGCTCTTCGCGTCGAAGTCTTCAACGCCGTTCAGCTTGAGGAGCTGCTTCTGCGCCTTCAGGAAGTCTTTCGCGGCCTTGTCGCTGTTGCCTGCGAGCTTGCCGAGATCGCCCGTTACGAAGCTCGGGGTTCCCTTGTGGTCCGTTTCCTTGATGTTGATCTTGCTTTCGGAGGCGGGATTCTTCGCAAATGCGACCGTGGCCGTGAGGAGGAGCGTGGCAGTTAGCAGTCTCTTCATGAACGCCTTTTCCTTTTGTGTGTCAGTTAGTAATCAGCCCGTAGGCAGGACGACACAAAGGCACGGCGTGAGCCAACTATGCAACTGCTTGAAAACAAACGGCTTATTTGAAATCGACCCTTCGTGTGGCCTGAAACTTGATCCAGGCCGTGTGAAAAATCTGTAAACGGCGGATCAATTAACTACCCGTGTGTTCACTCGCCGACCCTCCTGATCGCCGCTTCCGCCATTTTGTTGCCGCGGCGTGTTCGCCCCAGCGGTCGAGGCTGTCAGCGGCAAAGCCAATCGTGTCGGAATCGGGCTTCGCATCGATCATCCGCTCCAGCGTTGCGAATGCGGCGGCCCGATCGCCGCGCATAATCCGCATCAGCGCGAGGTCGGCATATGTCTGCAGGTCGCGCGGCGCGCTCGCGATCTCCAGCTCCATTTCGCGCTCGGCGTCGGGAAGACGCCCGAGGTGCGCGAGCGCGTCGCCGGCGACATAGTGGAAGCCACGCGGGAGTGATTCGCCGGTGCGGCGGCGGGTGACGTCGGCGTCACGCAGGAGCGACACGGTGCGCGCGTAATCACGCTCGTTCGCCGCGATGCGCGCGGAGAGAAAGAGCGCATGCCCGCGTTCGTTCGGGAAATGTTCGGCCTCCGCCTCTTCACGTTTCGCGCGCGCTTCGTCGTGACGTGCAAGCGCGATCTCGCCAAGCAGCAGATGCGCTCCTGCCGGCTCGCTCTCCACCGCCGCCGCGGCATGCGCGGCCGCTTCATCGAGCTTTCCCGCATCGAGCAGCGAGGCGGCGGCGCTCAGCGCGAACTCGCCTGCCAGTCGCGGCGTGACGCGAATCCCTTCTTCGTACATCGCCGCCGCGCGTGCGTGATCGCCGGCGTTGTCATACGCGGACGCGAGTTGATCGCGCACGTCGCTCCATCGCGGATTCGCGGCGAGCAGCGCTTCCATCCGCGAGATCGCTTCACGCTCTCTCCCCTGCCGCCGCAGCTCGGCGATCTCTTTCAGCCGCGCGAAATCGGCGAGGCATTCGCGGGTGTCGCGCAGCGATGCTTCGTCTGCACCCGCGCTGACGTAGCCGAGCGCGGCGAGCTTCTTCGCTTCTTCGGGCGCGATCGCCTCAGGTTTCGCGAATGCGCCGCCGATCATCGCGATCGTCTCGCGCGCACTCGCGAGCGCGCGCCGTTCGCGCGCGATCACATTGTTTTTCTCCGCGCGATCGTGCGCGACGTCGAAGACTTCGGCGTGCATGCCGTCGATGACGTGCCGTCCGCGATCGACGATCGAGCGGAGCTCGCTGCAGCCGAGGTGGATGCGCGCGTAGAGCGACTCCGAGTAGATCGCGTGCGGTGTGCGCGTGCCGAGGAGCGATGCGCCGCGTGCTGGCGGCGGGGTGATGTGCGCGGCGGCGAGAATCGTCGGCATGACGTCGATGAGCTGCGCCGGCGCGTCGTCGATTCGTTTCTCGCGCGCATGTGGCGTCTTCACGATCAGCGGAACCTGCAGCGCTTCGCGATAGAGAAGGATGCCGTGCTCCTGCTCGCCGTGATCCATCAGCCCTTCGCCGTGATCCGACACGAGGACGATCAGCGCGCGATCGTAGATTCCACGCCTGCGCAGGAAGTCGAGGAAGCGGCCGGTGATGGCGTCGGCGCGCTTGACGTCGGCGTCGTACGTCGGCGTGTACGGCGTGTGCGGCTCGTAGAGATGGAGGAAGTAGAAGAACGGCTGCGTGTCGTGCGACGCGATCCACTCTTCGGCGATCTTCTCGGTGACGTCGCCGCGACGCTGCAGCGCGCCGCTCGGTGCGCCGTCGACGATGCCGATGGCGTCGTCGTAATCATCGAAACCGGACGCGGCGCCGCTCTCGCGTCGCAACACGTACGCGGAGACCGCGGCGCCGGTGCGATAGCCGTTTCTCTTCAACAGCGCCGCGATGGTCGGATGCGCGTTCGCGTCGAAACGATAGCCGCCGTTGTCGCGCACGCCATGCTCCGGCGGCAGCGCGCCGGTGAAGATCGAGAGATGCGACGGCAGCGTCAGCGGCGAGTGCGACCAGGCGTTGTGGAAGTCGATCGAATCGCGCGAAAGGGCGCTGATGTTCGGCGTGCGCGCGGGGTCGATGCGATCGGCGCGCAGCGTATCGATCGAGATCAGGATGATCGGCGGATGCGTTTCGCGGCGCGCGCACGCTGTCAGGACGACCATTAGTAAAAGGAAAAGACGCGCCTGCCGCACAGCCGGCGATGGTAACGCGCTCGTGACTTCTGGCACGCTTCATTCGTAACAAGCGATCGATGGCTAACAAACTGATCCGCGACCCGGAGCTCGAGCAACTCGTCCAGCAGCTGAACCGGAGCGGCGCGCCGGCCGCTGCCGCCGACGACGATCCGGTCGATGCCGGCGGTCCGCAATTTCCTCCTGCGACGCTCGGCGAAGGGAATCCGTTCGAACGGCTGCTGATCGAGATGGCGCAGCGTGGCGCGAGCGATCTGCTCGTCGTCGCCGGTATGCCGCCGGTGCTGCGCGTCAGCGGACGTCTTACGCGGAGCGATGGCGACGTGCTCGATGCCGACGACGTCAACTCGCTCCTCTCGACGCTGCTCACAGCGGCGCTGCGCGAGCGAATCGAGACGCACGGCTCGGCCGATTTCTCACTGCGCCTCGCGCATGCGGCGAGCGAGGACCGGCGCGCGTGGCGATTCCGCGTCAACGTCCATCGCCAGCGCGGGACGTACGCGGCCGCGGTGCGCGCGCTGCCGTCCGAGGTGCCGAATCTCTCGCAGCTGAACCTCCCGCCCGCGCTCGGCGAGCTGGTGAAACCGACGCGCGGCCTCGTGCTCGTCTGCGGTCCGACCGGCTCCGGAAAGTCGACGACGCTCGCGGCGCTGGTCGGCGAGATCAATCGCAGCGAAGCGCGTCACATCATCTCGATCGAAGATCCGATCGAGTACGAGCATCGCAACGCGCAGTCGATCATCGAGCAGATCGAGATCGGCCGCGACGCGCCGTCGTTCCCGGCCGCGCTGCGCGCCGCACTTCGTCAGGATCCCGACGTGATCGTGGTCGGCGAGATGCGCGACCTCGAAACGGTTGCCACGGCGCTGACCGCGGCCGAGACCGGCCATCTCATCCTCGCGACGCTGCACACGAGCGACACCGCCAGCGCGATTCAGCGCGTTGTCGACGTCTTCCCGCCCGGACAGCAGACGCAGATTCGCCAGCAGTTGGCGCTCAGCCTCAACGCCATCGTCGTGCAGCAGCTCATCCCGCGCTCGGACGGCGGCGGCCGCGCCGTCGCCGTCGAAGTGCTGCTCGCCAATCACGCGGTGCGCAATCACATCCGCAACGAGAAACTGCAGAACCTCATCACCGAGATCACCGTCGGCAAACGCGCCGGGATGATCTCGCTGGAAGACTCGCTGCTGCGGCTCGTACAACAGGGAGCGATCACGCTGGATGACGCGCGCGTCCGTTCGTCGCGTCCCGACGAGCTGGAGAGTTTGATGCGGACGCGGTGAAGGTCACGGCGTCGTGCGCGGTTTAAAAATGAGACGAACGTCGGCGCGTCCCGGCGTTAGCGCCACTTCAACCGGCGCCGCGGCGTTCGCGAGTCCGCGCACGATCGCATCGCGCTCCTCCGGCGTCTGGTAGGGCCAGATTCCGTACATCCCGGAAGGAAGAAGGCGGAGCGTCACCTGACCGGCGACGTCGGTGCGAAACGAGCCGGCCGTGCGCTGCAGGCAGGCGGTGACTGCAGGCGGCACGATGGTGCCGTTGAACTTCAGCAGCAGCGCGACATTCGCCGCCGCTTCGCCGGTCGTGGTGCGCGCAAGGACATTCATCGCCGCGACCGGCGCCGGCACGACGATACGCCGCGGATGATCGTCGAACGCCACGTCCGCAACGGCGAACGATCCCGACGGCGGCACGATCCAGATTTGTTTTCGCGACCCGCGCCGAATCGGGAGCTTCACTTCGCCGAGCGCGTTCGTCCGCTCCAGCGTGTCGTACTCGGTGCCGCCGTTCACGAGGTCGGCGAGCACGATGGCATCGGCGATCGGATTGCCGGCCGCGTCGACGATGACGAGGTCGGTCGCCTCCTGACGCTCCATCCGAATGACGACGTCGCGCACTTTGTCGGCGTTGCCGAGCGTCATGCGAATGCCGCGACTGGCGACATAGCCGTTCGCCCAAACGGTGAAGGCGTGCTCGCCGGCCATACCGACGAGCTCGAAGTCGCCGCGGCGATCGGTCGTGATCGTGCGTGAAAACGACATTCCGTCGCCCACGGATTCGATCTGCACATTCGCGTCTGCGATTCCCTCTCCATTCGCTGCATCGACGACATGACCGACGACGCGAAGATCGGGAACGTCGAGCTGCCATTCCGCGGTGCCGACGTCTTCCAGTTCGCGAAGCGTTCGAAATGGCGCCGGGAGCGTCGGATGCTCGATCTCGATGAGAAACGTTCCGTGGTCCCACGCCGATACGCGGAACTCGCCCGCGGCGTCGGTGGTCAGCTCCCCTTTCATGTCACTCTGCTGCGATGCCACGACGTGCGCCGACGGCAGCGGCGCGGTCCCATGACGAACGCGTCCGCTGATCTCGGTCGGCGAGATGGTCAATGTGCTGACGACCTCCGGCAGATCATCGACGTGCACGTTGACCAGCTTCTGTTCGAGCGGCCCGGTTCCGCGGACTTCGACGATGTAGTCGCCGGGATCGACTCGCGCGAACGTCGCGCGCGGCGCCGCCTCTTTCTCGTCGATGCGCTCACGTCTGCGCCCGCGAGGGCGCGACAGCGTCACCTTCGCGCGATCGACACCAATCAGCTCGACATTGAGCATGCTGCCACGATGAAGATCGATCGGGAGGACGACCGTGTCGCCGTCGGCGCGCGCGAGATCGACGACGTGCGTCGCATATGCAGGATGCGTCGTCACGATGCGCCATGGCGGAGGAGTGGTGATCAGCAGCTCGAAGTTCCCATCGACGCCGGTCGTACTTTTCGCGCCGCCATCTTCGGATGCAACCGTCGCCGCGGCGACGGGCCGCCGTGTTGCGGAGTCCGCGACGCGACCGCGGACGAGTAACGCCGGCTCCATTCGCAACTCGCCGAGGTCGACGACTCGCTCCGCGACCGCGATCGGTGCACGCCGCAATGGCCGCGCGCGCGGAGCGTCGAGCAGCAGTGTGTACGTCGCCGGCTGAACCCGGACGGTGATCGCCCGCGGCTTCGCCGAAACCGGGATGCGCCAGCGCCACGTCGCCGATCCATCCGCGGCGCTTAGCGTGACATTGAGCGGATCGCGCGTTCCGCGCGGTGCCACCGGCACAAATGTGAGCGTTCCACCGGCCGCGGCGAGGTCGATGGCGGTTCCGTTCGCAGCGTTGCGTGTCGCCACGAATCGATCGCCCGCCGCGCTTCGCCAGAGTGCAGTGCGCGTTGTGGATGGAACCGCAACGACGGAGGTGGAGGTTTCCTGACAGTGAACCGTTTCGTCGACGGCTGCGCCATCACTGACGCAGAGCGACCCGGCCCACGGTTCCGAAGGAGCCGTCGCAGCGCGTAGCGCGAATAAAAGAAGGATGGTGTACACGCGCGTCAGTTAAGCGACGGCCGTCATCCTGAGCGTTAGCGAAGGATCCGGGCGGGCGGTGCGACGAACTGCCGACGCTCGCCCCGCCCGCCCGGGTCCCTCGCTACGCTCGGGATGACGGCGCAGTCGGCGGTGGATTCCTCGAGTCGTTCCCCGAGTACACTGCGGCACCTGCGCCTCGCACGCGATCGTCACGAACATGAGTCTCACAAAAAACGGGCAACTAATCTATGCGTCACTCCGCCCGCAATGTCAACGAAACGACTCTTATGCGTGACCTCCGCCCTCTCCTCCTCGTAGTCGCCATCGCGGCCGCGGCGAACTTCGCGTACTTTCACTACGGCAATGGCGACTTTTTCTATCCCGACTCCTTCACGTATCTCACTCCGGCGAAGAGTCTGTTGCACGGCGTTGGATTCGTTACTAACGGCAGGCCGGAAACGATGCGGACGCCGGTTTATCCGCTGCTGCTTGCGCTCATCGGATTGCGCGTCGTCGCGACCGTCGTGTTGCAGCATCTGCTGAACATTGCGCTCGCGGCGGGGGTGTGGTGGGTGGTGCGGCGGCGCGGCGGATCGGCGTGGCTCGCATTTGGCGCGGCGATGTTGTTCGCGCTCGATGTTCCTTCGCTGCATTACTCGAACAAAGTTCTCACCGAAACGCTCTTCGCGGCGCTGCTCTTCGTCATCTTCCTCCTCACGCTTCGCGCGACTTCGCGACGTGCGCTCGTCATCGACGGACTGCTCGTCGGCGCGCTGGTGCTCGTCCGTCCGGTCGCCATCGCGTATGTCGTCGTCATCGCGATCTTCTTCGCGATCACGCGCGTTCGAGGGATCGCGCTGTTCGTCATCGCGGCGCTCATCCTGCCGCTCGGGTGGGCGGCGCGGAACTGGCGCGAGACCGGCGTCTTCACGGTCTCATCGATCGCCGGGACGAACCTGCTGATGTATCGCGCGGCCGGCGCGATTGCGATGGAGACTGACGACGACTTCGCACCCGCGCTCGCCGACGCGCAACAGGAACTGCTCGAGGTCGCCGAGGAGCAGTTGATGGACGGCATGTCGCACGCGCAGCGTTCCGTCATCTACAGCAGCATCGGCCGCAAAGTGTTGCGCGAACATCCGCGCGGCGCATCCCTGCTGACTCTCCGCGGACTGCTCGTCAACGCGTTCGACAGCGACTGGGAAGCGATCATGATCGTCAGCAGCGTGCCGTCGTCGATCATTCAGCTCGCCATCGACGCCTTCACCGCGATCTCATTCGCCGCCGCGCTCCTCGGCATCTTCGCGCTCTGGCATCGCGATCGTCCGCTGTCGCTGCTCATCGCGCTCACCGTCGCCTACTTCCTCTTCATCGCCGCCGGCGGCGAAGCGGAAGCGCGCTTTCGCGTGCCGGTGGCGCCGATGCTCGCCATCGCCGCGGCGCACGGCTTCGCTAAGGCGCGATCGACTCCATCTCGATGAAACTTCCGCCTTCGATTTTGAAGACGGCCAGCGGCTTGCGCGCGTTGCCGTCCGGTCCGATGGTGATGCGTCCGGAAGCGCCCGAGTAATCCCTCGTCGCCGCGATGGCATTGCGCACGGCGAGACGATTCGTCCCCGCTTTCGCAATCGCGTTGCATGCAATCGTCGCCGCGTCGTACGCCTCAGCGCTCGCGGCGTCCGGCTCCGTTCCGTAGCGTTTGCGAAAACCGTCGACGAAACGCGGCGATCCGGAGCGCATCCCGCTCGCGAACCAGCAGCCTTCCAGCGCGCCGCCGCCGATCTCGAGGAGCTTCGGCGAGTCCCAGCCGCTGCCGCCGATCAATGGCGTGCTGATGCCGAGATCGCGGGACTGGGCGGCGATTTGCGCGACGTCGCCGTAGTAACCCGGGACGAACAACACGTCGGGCTCGGCTGATTTTGCAGCCGTCAGCTGCGCGCGGAAATCACTGTCGCCTTCGACGTAATCGAGCGACGCCACGATCGTTCCGCCGCCGCGCACGAGCTCGCGCGTAAACGTCTCTGCCATCCCGACCGCGTAATCGTTCTTCGTATCGCGGAGGATGGCGACGCGCTTTGCGCGCAGACGTTCGAGCGTCAGCCGCGCCACCGCCACCGCTTCGTTGTCGTCGGTTGCGCAGACACGAAACGTGAATCGCTTGCCGGCTGTCAGCGACGGCCCGCTTGCGGTCGGCGAGATCATCGCGATCTGCGCACGCTCGCAAATCGGCGACACCGCCAGCGAACGGCCGGTCGTATCGCAGCCGACGATCGCGGCGACGTCGTCGGAGTGGATGAGCCGCTCGGCGGCGAGTGCCGACTCCTCCGGTTTCCCCTGATCGTCGAGCACGATCAGGTCGATGTGTTTCGCGTGGCGTCGCGCGTTGTGCTCGTCGACCGCCATCTGCGCGCCGCGGCGGATCGCGTCGCCCCACGCGGCGGTCGGACCGCTCGCGCCGGTGATCAGGCCGAGGCGGAGGGATGGGGCGGGTGGCGGCGCGGAACGATTGCAGGCGCTGGCGATGAGGACGAGAACGATGGCGAGGCGGCGCATTGACGGGAAGTAGACAACGGCTGCGACGCGCGTTACAACACGCGATCATTCGAAACCTCACACTACTCATTGCCGCAAGCCTGTTGTTCGTCACTTGCGCGAAACAGGAACCGGCGGCTCCTCCGCCTCCGCCGCGCGTCATCTTCCTCGGGCTGGACGGCGCCGACTGGCAGCTGCTCGATCGCTACACCGCCGACGGCACGATGCCGAACCTCGCGCGGCTCATCGCTGGCGGCGACAAACGCGTGTTGCGCACGCAGCATCCGCCGCTCTCGCCGCTCGTCTGGACGACGATGATGACCGGCGTCTCGCCGCTCGAGCATCGCATCCTCGACTTCACCCGCTTCAACCCGGCGACGCATGTCCGCGAACCGATCACCAGCGACGAGCGCGCCGTGCCGGCCATCTGGAACATGGCCACGCTCGACGGTAAACATGTTGACGTGTTCGGATTATGGGCGACGTATCCGGCGGAACGGATCGGCGGCACGCTCGTCTCCGATCGACTCTTCTCATATCAGTTCGATGAAGCAACGCCGCCGCCGGGCGCCGTCTCACCTGCTGCCGACGAACCGTGGGCGCGCAATGTTGCAAGCGCTGTCGCGCATGAAACGGGATTCGAAGCGCTGCAGGCTTACATCCCGTCGCTGACGCACGGCGAGTACGACACGCTCGCTGCGAATGCGAATCCGTTCGCTCATCCGATCACCGCGCTGCGGCGAATCCTCATCGAGACCGAAGTGATGCACCGGCTGGCGAAAGAACGGATCGCGCGCGACACGCCGGAGATCGCCATCGTTTATCTCCAGGGAACGGATGCCATCGGCCATCTCTTCGCGCCGTTTGCGCCACCGAAACTCGCCGCGGTCTCGCAATCAGACTACGACCGCTACAACGACGTGCCGCGCCGCTACTTCGCGCGCATCGACACGATCATCGGCGACTACGCCACGCTCGCGCGGGCGAGCGGCGCGAAGCTCGTCATCGCATCCGATCACGGCTTCGTCTGGGGCGAAGGACGCTCGCCTGTTTCGAGCAGCGCCGTCGCAACGGCGGCGAAATGGCATCGCGACGACGGCATCTTTCTGCACTGGCCGGGACGCTACGGCCGCGAAGTCTCGCGCGTCGACGAGATCTGCAGCGTGCTCCTCGAGCTCGCCGGTATGCCGCGCGACGTCGCGTCGTATCGCCGCCGCTTTCAGGCGCGCAAGCCGGCGATTCCCGCGGCGGCCGCAAATGACGAGCTGGCGAAACTGAAATCGCTCGGCTACCTCGGCAACAGCGAGCCGAACAAAAGCACGGGAACAAGAACCGCCGGCTCGTTCAACAACGAAGGCTTGCTCCTCCGCGAACGGCGCAACGACGCAGCAGCACTCACCGCATTCGAGCAGGCGCTCAGCGTCGATCCGAACAACGCCTCCGCGATGTGGAACCTCAGCGATCTCCTGCGCAAAGCGAAACGCGACGCCGCACGCGCCGCGGAGCTTCTCGATCGCGCCATCGCCATCGATCCGAATGAACCACGCTGGCTTCTCGTGCGCGGACGTTACGCGCTCGAACGCCGCGACTGCCGGGCGGCGCTCGCCGACTTCCGCCGCGCCGAACCGCTTGCGCCCGGCGACGCGCTGCTCTTCGCATCGATCGGCGCCGCGGAGCTTTGTCTCGGAAACGACGCCGCCGCACGCGCCGCATTCGATCGATCGCTGCAGATCGATCCCGATCAACCGCTGCCGCGCCGCTGAGTCCGATACACTTACGGCAATCGGTCAAAACATCAGGAGGGTCCCATGGTTCATCTCCGGCGATCCCTGTTACTCGTTTTACTCGTCGTCTTCATCACCACTCCGCTCTTCGCGCAGAGCACGACCGGCAGTGCCGGCGGCGTCGTCACCGGCGGCGACGGCGGCGGGCTTCCGGGCGTCACTGTCGAAGCGACGAGCAAATCGCTGCAGGGCGTGCGTTCCGTCATCACCGACAGCGACGGCGTCTATCGTTTCCTCAATCTTCCTCCCGGCGATTACCGCATCACTTTCACGCTGGCCGGATTTCGCCCGGCGGCGAAAAACGCACTCGTCGTTCTCGGCGGTCAGGCCAGCGCCGACGCCGTCCTCTCCGCGGCCGTCAGCGAAGAGCTGACCATCACGGCCGACGCGCCGGTGCTCGATACGACGTCGTCGTCGCTCGGCACGAACCTCAACAAACGCGCCATCGAGACGCTGCCGACCGGACGCAATTACGCGTCGATCGTGCAGGTCGCGCCGGGCGTTTCCTCCGATGCGAACGGGAGCAACGGCACGCAGAGCACCATCACCGTTTACGGATCGTCGGGCGCCGAGAACGCCTACTTCATCGACGGCGTCAACACCACGAACATGGAGTACGGCTTCCAGGGAAAGGATCTCAACTTCGAGTTCATCAGCGAGGTCGACGTCAAGACCGGCGGCTATGAAGCGGAGTACGGCCGTTCGACCGGCGGCATCATCAACGTCATCACGAAGGCGGGCGGCAACGAGTTTCACGGCGACGCGTTCGGCTACTACGACAACGATTCGTTCCAGACGAATGCGAAGAGCGTGGTCTCCGACGCCGGAACGCCGGGCGGCTTCACGAAGAGAGACTTCGGGCTCGACGCCGGCGGCTATCTGATGCGCGACAAGCTCTGGTTCTTCGCCGCATACGACGGCGTCCGCAACTCGGCGAACGTCGGCCTTCCGTCGGGCGGCCCGCGTGCCGGCGAGCTGGTCAACAGCGAGAGCCGCCGCAATCTCGGCTCGGCGAAGGTGACCTGGAACCTCGGCGCGAGCCAGTCGCTCGTCGCCACGTTTCTGCAGGACCCGCGCGTCGATACCGGCGCCGTCATCGACGGCTCGCACGGCATCAACGGCGACGAGTCGACGTATCTCGGCCGCAACGATTTCGGCGGGCGCGACGTCGGCATCAGCTATGACGCGGCGCTGAAATCGAGCTGGCTGATTAACGCAAGAGCGTCGCGCCATCGCGAAGAGAGCTCCGTCGGACCGTCGACGAGCGGCGGCAACGCCATCCAGTACCGCGACGTCGACAACGAGTTCTTCCAGACCGGCGGCTTCGGCCTCATCCAGACCAAGAGCTTCCAGCGGAAGTTCTACGGCGGATCGGTCACCAGTCTTTTCCGCTCGCACGAAATCAAAGGCGGCATCGAGTTCGAGAACGAGGAAGCCGATGTCGTCAAGCGGATGTCGGGCGGTCAACAGGTTGACGTCTTCAGCAACAGTGTGAATCCGTCGAAACCGATCTATCGCCATTTCTACTGGACGACGCCCGATGCCACGATCGCCAACGCGCCGACCTCCGAGCTGCACGCGTCGCCGAAGCACAAAAACACCACCGTGTATCTGCAGGATCGCTGGACGATCGGCCGCGACGTCGTCGTCAACTACGGCGTTCGCTGGGACCGCCAGCAGATCATCGACGCCGCCGGCGTCACGCAGATCGACATGAAGAAGGATTACGCGCCGCGGCTCGGCATCACGTGGGATCCGAACGGCGACCATCGCTCGAAAGTGTTCGGCTCATACGGCCGCTTTTACGAACAGATCCCGATGGATCTCGTCATCCGCTCGTTCTCGTACGAGCGGCAGCCGCGCATCATCAATTACAGCCCGACGTCGACGACGCCCGATCCGGCCGCCGAGAACGACCTCGATACGAAGTCGGCGATTCTCGGTGGCTTCACCGAGCCGTCCGATCCCGACCTGCGCAATCAGTACCTCACCGAATACATCATCGGCGGCGAGCGCGAGATCCGTCCGAATCTCTCCATCGGCGTCAAAGGCATCTACCGCACCTACGGCCAGGTCATCGAAGATTTCCTCTGCGCCGACGACGGCACGTACTGCATCGGAAATCCGGGACGCGGCATCATGAAGACAGCGTTCACGCTCGATTACTCGACGCAGATCACGGTGCCGAAACCGAAGCGGACCTACAAAGGGCTGCAGTTCGACGCGACGAAACGCTACTCCGATCACTGGCAGGCCATCGCGTCGTACATCTACTCGAAGCTCGACGGTAATTTCGACGGCGAGTACGCGCCGTTCACGAACATCGGCGCCGATCCGAACATCTCCGCCGCATACGACTATTACGACTTCTTCACCAACGGCACCGATCTCTCGAAGATCACGAACAGCGGACCGCTGTCGAACGATCGCCGCCATCAGTTCAAAGTGTCAGGCGTCTACGACACGCCGTGGAAGCTGTCGATCGGTGCATCCGCGTACTGGCGCAGCGGCACGCCGCTCACCCGCTACGGCTACTCCGATGCGTACGGCCGCTGGGAGTTCTTCCTGACGAAGCGCGGCGCGGAAGGACGTTCGCCGAGCAATTACGAAGCTGACGTGCACCTCGGCTATCCGATCAACGCCGGCAAAGCGAGAGTGCTGTTCGTGCTCGACGTTTTCAATGTGCTGAACGCGCAGCGACCGATCCTGCTCGATCAGCGATGGTCGTTCCGCGAAGAGGACAACACGAGGACGACGCCAAGAGACGGATATCTCGATCCGGTGCTGCGAACGAATCCGACCTCGGCGAGATTTGGCGTGAAGGTTTCATTCTGATGTCATCCCGAGCGTAGCGAGGGATCCGGGCGGGCGACGCGGCCAACAGTGTCGCGCCCCTTCCCTCCCGGATCCCTCGCTCACGCTCGGGATGACAGTGCATGATCCGATTCCTTCGCTATCAGCTTCCGCCGCTGCTGCTCGCGGCGATCATCCTTTCCGCCGCCAGCGATCGTCTTTCACCCGAGGAAACCGGGGCGACGCTGGTGACGATCTTCGGCGCGTTCTTTCAGGCGTCGCTGCATCCCGACGCATACGAAGCGCTGAACTTCGTCATGCGCAAGACCGCGCATCTCGCCGAGTACGGACTGCTGGTTGCACTCGCCTTTCGAGCACTAAGAGCGGAGCGATTCGGATGGCGTTTCAAATGGGCTGCGGCAGCATTGCTGTATGTCGTCACGGTCGCGTCCGCCGACGAATGGCTGCAGTCATTCACGCGGCTTCGCACCGGCACGCCGCTCGACGTCGTCGTCGATACCTGCGGCGCGATCCTCGCGCTCCTCTTCATTCGTAACAGGCTCAGGAAAGAATCGGCCATAAATCGCGCGTTACACTAGCCACATGAAGCCCCTCCCCATCTTCCTTCTCCTCGTCGCCGCACTTCCGCTTGCCGCCGCACAAATCGAAACGAAGCAGGTCCTTTCGAAGACCTACACCATCGACCGCAAATACCGTTCGATGGAAGGGCCGGCCAGCAGCGATCGCATTTACCTCGGCGACCCGACGAAGCCGGAGCTGATCTGGATCGTCGGCGTGAAGACGGAGATGGTCGGCGAAGATGGAAAGACGCCGCAGCTCCCCGAGCTGATGTGTCACGTCAACGTCGATCTCGACTCGGCGAAACATCAGACGCTCTTCAAATTCAAACGTCCCGCTGCAACGCGGCTGATCACACTGTCGCAGGGAATGCTCGGTGCGGAGCTGCCGCGCGGCTACGGATTTCCAATCGCGTCGAACGAACCGCTCGTCCTTTTCACGCAGGTCCTCAATCACAACATCGAGCACCCGAACAACATCAAAGTCCGACATCGCATCACCTTCGAATATGTCCGCGACAAAGATCTGGCCGCGCCGCTCAAGCCGCTCTTCAACCTCGGCGCGTCCGGCATGGTGCTGCTCAATGACCTGAACGCGTCGATTCAGCCGGTCGATGCAGGCGGCGCGCATGGCGCCAGCTGCCTGCTCGCGCCGCGCGCGCCGAACGCCAACGGCATCGGCGCCGACTACGTCGATCCGTCCGGACGCAAACTGACCGGCCACTGGGTCGTGCCGCCCGGACATCAGGAGAACCACAGCGACATCACCTGGTTCATGAATCTGCAGTACGACACGATGCTGCACTTCGCCGCCGTCCATCTGCATCCGTTCGCGAAGTCGCTGACGCTGCGCGACGTGACCACCGGGGAGACGATCTTCATCGCCAAAGCAGAAAATCCGCGCAAAGGCGTCGGCCTCGATCGCGTCGACACGATCATCAGCGAACGCGGCATGCCGATTTACAAGAACCACAAGTACGAACTGGTCAGCGTCTACGACAACCCGACGAAGCAGAACGCCGACTCGATGGCGTCGGTCTTCATGGGACTCGAAGATCCGGAGTTCGTCCGCCCCACTCCGGCGCAGCTGGCATCACGCGCCTCCGAACATCTCGAGATGTCACCCGCCGCCGTCGTCGTGTTGCGCACCACCGCCGGCGACATCGCCATCACGCCGCTTCGGACGGAAGCGCCGCACACCTCGCGCGAGTTCCTCCGTCTCGTGCGCACCGGCGCATACGAGGGAGCGAAGGTCACGAAGATCGACAAGAACGGGATTCAGGTTGTGACCACCGCGACGCTCAGCGCCGACGCGAAAACGGAAGTGGCCGGAATGGCAGCAGAGCCGGACGCGCGTCACGAGCCCGGCATGCTGTCGATGTGCCGCGGAAGTGCGGGATTCACGTTCATGCTTGCATTCGATACCTCGCGCGACGGCAAGTGCACGGCGTTCGCTCGCGTCGGCGCTGGTGCCGCCGTGCTTCGCGCGTTGAGCGGCGCCGCGGTCGATCCGGAAGGGAAACCGATCACGCCGATCACGATCACGAGGGCGGAGCTGTACGAGACTGCGTCGGAAGCGGTGGCGAAGCTGCGCGCCGCGAAGTAGTTGTGGGGGCGGGCTCTTAGCCCGACCCGGGCGGCCGAAGCGGCCGCCCCCACACAAAAGCGGTACGAAGCACGGCTGTTGCATATATGCGACGTCTCCTCCTCGCTCTCGCTTTGCTGCTCCCTTTCAACGCCGCCGCGCAGAACATCGCGCTGACGCAGATTGCCTCCGGCTTCGATCTTCCGCTCGGCATCGCGCAGGCCGGCGACACGCGGCTGTTCGTCATTCAGCAGCGCGGACGCGTCGCCATCTTCGACGGCACGAACGTCCTCGCGCAGCCGTTCCTCGATCTCTCGTCGCTCGTCTCCTGCTGCGGCGAGCGCGGACTGCTCGGCCTCGCCTTTCATCCGCACTATCGTGACAACGGTTTCTTCTTCGTCGACTACACCGATCGCAACGGCAACACGGTCGTCGCGCGCTACTCCGTATCAGCATCCGATCCGAATCGCGCCGATCCGGCGTCGGCGCGCGTGCTGCTGAACGTCGCGCAGCCGTTCGCGAATCACAACGGCGGGCATCTCGCTTTCGGGCCCGACGGCTATCTCTACATCGCTCTCGGCGACGGCGGTTCCGGCGGCGATCCCGGCAATCGCGCGCAGGATCTTTCAACGCTCCTCGGAAAAATCCTTCGCATCGACATCGACTCCGGCTCGCCATACGCGATTCCTTCATCGAATCCGTTCGTGAATCGCGCCGGTGCACGCGGCGAGATCCGGGCGTTCGGACTGCGCAATCCGTGGCGTTTCAGTTTCGACCGGGTCACCGGCGATCTCTGGATTGCCGACGTCGGTCAGGACAGCTGGGAAGAGATCGACTTCGCGCCGGCCACGAGCATCGGCGGCGAGAACTACGGCTGGCGGCGGATGGAAGGGACGCACTGTTTCAATCCCACGTCGAACTGCCGCGATGCGGCGATGACGCTGCCTGTGTTCGAGTATTCGCACGCCGAAGGATGCTCGGTCACCGGCGGATATCTCTATCGCGGAACGAAGTATCCGGCGCTGAAAGGAACGTTCCTCTTCGGCGATTACTGCAGCGGCTCGATATGGGGAACGAAGCGCTCCGCGGGTGACACGTTCACGACGAAGAAACTGCTGACGACGAACGCCGCGATCACCGGCTTCGGCGAAGACGTGAACGGCGAGGTCTTCGTCATCGATCAGGATCGCGGACTCATTTATGCGATCCGTGAAACGACTCCGGCAACGCCGCGGCGACGCGCCGCCGGGAATTGACTTTGAGTTGCTCTCCGTTTACCGTCGCGTCGTCGAAATGAATTTCAATCGCGCCCATCGTCAGCACCATCACAGCCGGCATCACGCCGGTTAGGGGTGCTTTCCGCGAGCGCCCCGCCGTAAGGAAGGGGCGCGACTCGACAATCAGGATCGAACGTTCTCTGCCTCTTCCCTGCTGCGGGAGGAGGATTTTGTTTGCGCAAAAGAACGGAGAATCTGACCTCGTCGTATCCGGCCGGAGTGCGGGCGCTGCTGCCCGACGACGTCCGGCGCCGGCGCCGCGTGGAGAGCGCGATCGTCGCCGCGCTGGAAGCGCGGAGCTTCGACGAGATCGTCGTACCGATCATCGATTTCGTCGATCCATACGGCGGAACGGCCGATCGCGAATCGCAACGCCGGAGCTATCGCTTCGTCGATCGCAACGGAGAGCTGATCGCCGTCCGCTCCGACTTCACGCCGATGGTGGCGCGCGCGCTGGCACCGTCGCTCGGACGCGCCACCCTGCCGCTGCGCGTTTTCTATCGCGGAGACGTCGTTCGCTGCGAAGCGACGAAGCTCGGCGCGCAGCGCGAGCTCTTCCAGATCGGCGCGGAGCTGATCGGCGACGTTTCGCCATCCGCCGATCTGGCGATGCTGACGCTCGCGCTCGAGCTCGTGACGAGCGCCGGAGTCACGCCGACCGTCGTCCTCAGCAGCTCCGCGCTCGCGAACCAGCTCATTGAATCGAGCACGGGATCACGCGCCACACGCATCGCTCTTCGCTCCGCACTCGCGCACAAACGGAGCGCCGCCATTGTCGATTTCGATGACGTGTCGGCGGAACGGATCGCGCTCGTTCGTCTCATCATTTCGGGACGCGCGACGCTCGACGATCTCTCCGCGCTGCCGGAGACGCGCGACGCCGCAAACGAGCTCGCATCTCTGCAGCAGCGCGTCGCCGAGGAGACCGGTGCGAACGTCGTCGTCGCGATCGATGACATCGACGAAGAGCCCGGCTACTACACCGGCATGCGCTTCCGGATCTTCGATCCGCGGACGCGACTGCGTCTCGCGCAGGGCGGACGCTACGACGACCTTTACGCGCGCTTCGGCGCGCCGGCGAGCGCTGTCGGCTTCACGCTGACAGTCGACTATCTCGATGGGGAGCTGCGATGAAGGCGCTGCGCATCGCGCTGCCGAAAGGCCGGCTGCTGGCGCCGTCGCTGGAACTCTTCGCTCGTGCAGGCTTCGACGTGCCGTCGCAGAGCGAAGTCGATTCGCGCCAGCTGGTGTTTGCGCGCGGCGTCGTCGAATGGATTCTCGTCAAAGACTGCGACGTGCCGGTGTATGTCGATCATGGCGCCGCTGACGTCGGAGTGGCCGGTCTCGATCAGATTCTCGAGCACGACGGAAACGCGTATCAGCCGCTGACGCTGCCGTTCGGCCGCTGTCGAATGATGGTCGTCGGTGCGCCCGATGCCGGTCCGATCGAGACCGCCGTAAAAGTGGCGACGAAGTATCCGCGCATTGCCCGGCGCTTCCTCGACGAGCGCGGACTGCGCGCGGAGATCGTCGAGCTGCGCGGTTCCGTCGAGCTCGCGGCCGTTCTTCATCTCACCTCGCATGTCATCGATCTCGTCGAGACCGGCGAGACCGCGCGCGTCCATCACCTCCGGCTGGAGGAAGTGATCTGCGACGTCCAGGCGTGTCTGCTCACCGGCCGCGATGCCTGGCGCACCGACGGCGCGCGCCTGCGCGACCTGATCGACCGCGTCGAGAACGCGGCATTCCCGAAGGAGCTGGTTCCGTCATGAAGATCGTCAAAGCACCGAGCCGTGGGGCCGATGCCGCAATCGCACGTCTCGAACGAAACCGTTCGCGCAGTGAACGGAGCGCCGACGTGGTCGCGCGGCGCGTCATCGCGCAGATTCGCAACGACGGCGATGCCGCCGCCAGCCGTTTCGTCGCGCAATTCGATGGCGTGGAAATCGCGCCATCCGAACTGTTGATCAAGCCCGGCGCTTCGCAGTCGGGCGCGCGCGCGCTGACAGGCGCCATCGATCTCGCCATCGAACGGATCGAGCGATTTCATCGCGGCCAGCTCCCGGCCGGCTATTCGATCGACGGCCTGACGCATCGCGTGCGGCCGCTGCGCCGCGTCGGCATCTACGTGCCCGGCGGCAGCGCGGTCTATCTCTCGACGCTGATCATGTGCGCGGTGCCGGCGCGAATCGCCTGCGTCGGCGAGCTGGTCGTCGCGACGACGCCCGCCGCTGCGAAGCAGCCCGAGCTGCTCGAAACCTGCGAGCGGCTCGGTGTCGCTGAAATCTATCGCGCCGGCGGCCCCGCCGGAATCGCCGCGATGGCGCTCGGCACCGCGACGCTGCGGCGCGTCGACAAGATCGTCGGTCCCGGAAACGCGTATGTGACCGCCGCGAAGAAGCAGCTCATCGGCAATGTCGGAATCGACATGGCGGCCGGACCGACGGAGCTCGTGTTGATCGCCGATGACGATGCAAACGAAACGCTCGTCGCCGCCGATCTCCTCGCGCAGGCGGAACACGGCCGCGACTCCGCGGTCATCTGCATCACGTTCAGCCGCAGCGCCGCGGTCCGCATCGGCGATGAGGTGGGGCGCCAACTCATGGAAGGAAATCGCGCCGCGGAGGAATGCATCATTCGCAACAGCGTCATCTTTCAGGTTACCTCGGGCGAGGAAGCGGTGGCGCTCGCGAATCGCATCGCACCCGAACATCTCTCGCTGCACTGGGCCGAAGCGCGGCAGTGGCTCGACCGCCTCGACAACTGCGGCGCGATCTTCGTCGGCAGCGCCAGTCCCGTCGCCGCCGGCGATTACATCGCCGGACCGAATCACGTGCTGCCGACCGGCGGAACCGCGCGCTTCACCTCGCCGCTTGGCGTGTATGACTTCGTGAAACGGTCAAACATCATCGAGCTGTCGGACGCTGAATCGGCCGCGATCGCCGGCGCCGGCGCTGCGATCGCGCGCTTTGAAGGGCTGCCGCGTCACGCGCGCTCGCTCGAGCTGCGCGAAGGAGGGCGAGCATGATCGCCTCAACGATCGCCGCGCGCGACGCGGTGCGCGCCATGAAGGCGTACACGCTCGAACTTCGCGACGCCGCGACGAAGCTCAATCAAAACGAGAGTCCGTTCGATTTTCCGGAGGCGCTCAAGCGCGAAGTGCTGGAGCGCGTCGCGCAGCGGCCGTGGAACGTCTATCCCGAATTCGAGGCGACGCGTCTTCGCGCAGCGCTGGCCGCGGCATACGACATCCCCGCGCAGTCGCTGCTCGCCGGCAACGGCTCGAACGAACTGCTGGCCGCGGCGATCGCGACATTCGTCGAGCCGGGACGACGCGTCGCGTTCGCGCGGCCGACGTTCGCGCTGTACGAGAAGCTCATTACGATCGCCGGCGGTGAGCCGCTGCCGATCGACTTCGATCCGCGCAGCGGCGAGCTGCCGCTCGACCGGCTCGTCGCCGCGGTCGAGCGCGATGGCGCGAGCGTCGTCATCGTCTGTTCGCCGAACAATCCGACCGGGGGAGTGCTCGCGCGCGGCGGCATCGAACGGCTGCTGAAGACCGGCGCCGTCGTGCTCTTCGATCGCGCGTACGGCGATTTCGATGATGACGATTCGCTGCCGCCGCCCGATGACCGTTTGGTTGTCTGCTCGACGTTCTCGAAAGCGTGGGGCCTGGCCGCACTGCGACTCGGCTGGCTCTGTTCGACGCCGGCGACCGCCGCCGAGATTCGGAAAGCAAAGCTCCCCTACAGCCTGAACATCGTCAGTGAAGAGACGGCGATCGTTGCGCTCGAACATCGCCGGTACCGCGATGCGAACGTGGCCGCGATCATCAGCGAGCGCGAACGTCTTTATGCCGCGATGCGCGAGCTCGACGGCATCGAGCCGTTCCCGTCACGCGCGAACTTCATCACGTTCCGCTGCCGCGACGCGCGCGCGACATTCGACGCGCTCTGCGCCGGAGGCATTCTCATTCGCGACGTCTCCGCGTATCCGAATCTCGACGGCTGTCTGCGCGTCTCGGTCGGTACTCGCGAAGAGAACGATCGCTTCCTCACTGCACTGGAGAACCTCGTATGAACCGCACCGCACAGATTGCGCGCACCACGAAGGAAACGTCGATCGACGTGACCGTCGACCTCGACGGCAGCGGCCGTTCCGACATCGCCACGCCGGTCGGATTTCTCAGTCACATGCTCGACGTGATCGCGCGCCACGGCCAGGTCGACCTCACGGTCCGTGCCGCGGGCGACGTCGACATCGATTACCACCACACCGTCGAAGACACGGCGCTCGTGCTCGGCGAGGCGTTCGCGAAAGCGCTCGGCGACAAAGCCGGCATCCGCCGTTTCGGACACGCGTACGTGCCGCTCGACGAAGCGCTCGCGCGCGTCGTCGTCGATTTCGCGGGGCGGCCGTATCTCGTCTTCGACGTGCCGATCGATCGCGAAATGCTGCTCATCCACAAAGATTTTCCGTTCGCGCTCGTCGAGGAGTTCTTCAAGTCCTTCGCGAACAAATGCGCGTGCAACATCCACGTCGATCTGATTCGGGGACGCAACGGCCATCACGCGGCAGAGGCGATTTTCAAAGCGTTCGCTGTGGCGTTGCGAATGGCGAAGGAAGTAGTCGGCACGGCCATCCCGAGCACCAAGGGAGTGATCTGATGGAGCTGGTCCTGATCGACTCGCCGGTCGCGAACGTCGCGAACATTCATCGTGCGCTGGCGAGCGCCGGAGCGACCGTGACTCTGAGCGCCGACGCCGCCACGATCGCCGCCGCGCGCAAGCTCGTGCTGCCCGGAGTCGGCAGCTTCGCCGCTGCGATGTCGTGGCTCGACGCCGGCGGCGTCGCCGCTGCGTTGCGAACCGCGGTTGCACGCGGCGCGTCGCTGCTCGGCGTCTGCGTCGGCCATCAACTGCTCTTCGACGATTCCGACGAAGACGGACTGCGTCCCGGACTCGGGCTGCTGCGTGGCAGCGTGCGCCGTTACGAAGGAGCGATGCCGGTGCCGCAGATCGGCTGGAATCGCGTTCGCGCTGCCGCGCATCCGCTGTTCGCCGGCATCGACGACGGCACGCCGTTCTACTTCGTGAACTCCTACCGCGTCGCCGGCGCCGCGTCGGAGATCGCGTCGAGCGATTACGCCGGCGCGTTCACCGCGGCCGCCGCGAACGGCCGCGTCGCCGGCGTGCAGTTTCATCCCGAGAAATCGTCGAACGCGGGAAGACGATTGCTGCGCAATTTCGTGGAGCTCGCATGACGGCTTTCGAAGTCATCCCCTCCCTTGATCTCCTCGGCGGAAACGTCGTCCGGCTTCGCCGCGGTTCCTTCGATGATGTGACGACGTACGGCGATCCGGAGAGCGTGCTCGATCGCCTCGCGATCCCTCGCGGCACGCGACTGCACGTCGTCGATCTCGAAGGCTCGCGCAGCGGCGCGCCGCGCGAGCTCGCAACGCTCGCCCGTCTCGCCAGTCGCGGCTATCGCATTCAGGCTGGCGGCGGCGTTCGATCGATCGACGATGCGCGAGCATGGCTCGACGCCGGCGCGGAGAAGATCGTCATCGGAACGGTCGCCGCCGGCGCGCCGGCCGAGCTCGCGCGCATCGTCAATGCGATCGGCAGCAGGCGCCTGATCGCGGCAATCGATGTCGACGGCGACGAGATTCGCATCGACGGCTGGACGCGCGGCGCTTCGCGCGGCATCGACGCGGTGGTCCGCGATCTCGAGCGCCTCGGCATCACCGAGCTCCTCGCGACCGACATTCGCCGCGACGGCATGCTCGGCGGCCCGTCGCTCGACTTCTATCGCCAGCTTGCGACCAAAACATCGATGCGGCTCCTCGCGTCGGGAGGCGTGACGACGCTCGGCGACGTCGTTTCGCTCGCGCGCAATCCCGCGGTGCGCGGCGCGATCGCCGGCCGCGCGCTGCTCGACGGCCGCATCACGTACGCGCAGGCGGTCGCCCGCGCCGCGCTGCACGACGCGCTGCCGGAGCGCGTCATTCCCTGCCTCGACGTCCGCGATGGACGGGTCGTCAAGGGAGTGCAGTTTCGTGAGTTGCGCGATGCCGGAGATCCGGTCGCCTGCGCGCGCCGCTACGAAGCGGAAGGGGCCGACGAGCTGGTGCTGCTCGACGTCTCCGCGACCGATCGCGGACGCGAGACCGCGCTCGCCACCGTCGAGCGCGTCGCCGCGTCGCTCTTCATTCCGCTCACCGTCGGCGGCGGCGTGCGAACGCTCGACGACTTTCGCGCACTGCTGCGCGCCGGCGCCGATCGCGTCGCCATCAACACCGCCGCGGTTCGCGATCCCGAGCTCATCGCCCGCTGCGCGCGCGAGTTCGGCGTGCAGGCGGTCGTGCTGTCGTGCGATGCGAGGCGTTATGAATCGGGGTACGAAGTGATGGTGCGCAGCGGGAAAGAGAGCGCAGGACTCGATGCCGTCGAATGGTGCCGCAACGCCGAGACGCTCGGCGCCGGCGAGATTCTGCTGACGTCGGTCGATCGCGACGGCACCGCCGCAGGTTTCGATCTGCCGCTCATTCGCGCGGTCACGTCGGCCGTCTCGATCGGCGTCATCGCATCGGGCGGCGCCGGAAATGCCGCGCACTTTCGCGAGGCCATCGAGATCGGCGGCGCGCGTGCCGTCCTCGCCGCCTCACTCTTTCATGACGGCGTGCTGACCATCGGCGACGCGAAAGCGGCGATGGCGGCCGCGAACATCCCGGTGCGGCCGCAGCAGGAGACGCAATGCTCGACGTGAATTTCAACAACGGTCTCATCGCCGCGATCGTCCGCGACTCCGCGACCGGCGCCACGCTGATGCTGGCGTGGATGAATGACGAAGCGCTGCGGCGCACCGAGGAGTCGGGCGAAACCTGGTTCTGGAGCAGAAGCCGCGGCGAGCTCTGGAACAAAGGAGCGACGTCGGGCAATCGCCAGAAAGTCGTCGCCATCAAAATCGATTGCGATCGCGATGCGCTCCTCATCGACGTCATCCCAGCCGGTCCCGCGTGTCACACCGGCGCGTATTCATGTTTCGACGATCGCGGTTCACAACTCGACGCGCTCATGCACGTGCTGCGGCAACGCAGCGCCGATCGTCCGGACGGTTCGTATTCGACGTACCTGTTCAACGCCGGCATCGACAAGATTCTGAAGAAGGTCGGCGAAGAGGCGTCGGAGGTGATCATCGCCGCGAAAGGCGATGACAACGGGCGTGTGGTGTCCGAGGTTGCTGATCTGGTTTATCACCTCTCGGTGCTGTTGGTCGAGAAGGAGCTCGACTGGTCGGCGGTAAACGCGGAGCTCAGGCGGCGCAGCGATGCTCACTGATTACCACACACACTCGTACCGCTGCGGACACGCCAGCGGGACCATGCGCGAGTACATCGACGCGGCGATCGAACGCGGCATCGACGAGATCGGACTCACCGATCATCTCTGGCTTTACTTCGAGGAGCCGGAGCGGCGCAACGCAACGTGGGCGATGCCGGAGTCGGAGTACGCGCGGCATTACGAGGAAATGCTCGCGCTGCGCGACGAATACGCCGGCCGGATCGCGGTGCGCGTATCTGTTGAAGCCGACTACATCGAAGGCCGCGAAGACGACCTCCTCGCAATCCTCGCCCGATTCGATTTCGACTACGTCCTCGGCTCCGTGCACTTCATCGACGGCTGGCTGATCGACGATCCTGCAACTGCCGATCGCTATCGTCACGAGCGCGTCGCGGAGATTTATCGTCGCTACTACGCGCGCCTTCGAAAGGCGATCGAACTCGACTGCTTCGATCTCCTCGCCCACTTCGATCTGCCGAAGAAGTTCGGCTTTCTCCCGGAAGACGACCTGACCGCGATCGTCGCCGAAACGCTCGACGCTGCCGCGCGTCATGACGTCGCCATCGAGATCTCATCGGCCGGTCTGCGCAAACCGATCGCCGAAATCTATCCGTCGCGCACGATCCTGCGCGAGATGCGCAAACGCGACATCGCCATCTCGTTGTCGTCCGACGCACACGCGCCGAGCGAGATCGGCGCGGACTACGACCAGCTCATCGCCTTCGCGCGCGGCGAAGGTTACGAGGATGTAGCAACCTTCGAGCGAGGCGTGCGAAGCATGGCGAAGATCGGCTGACCCGGCTACTCTTTCGCGCCATGAAACGAATCGTCCTTCCGCTCCTTCTTCTTTTCATCTGCGCCGCGACGTTCGCGAAAGATGCGCCGACGCACGAAGCGATCTGGCTGATGAAACGCGTCGGCTCGCCGCAGCTCAGCCCCGACGGACTCTGGGTCGTCGTCTCCGTCACCGAGCCGGCGTACGACGAGAAGGATTCGACGAGCGATCTCTGGCTCGCGGCCGTCGACGGCAGCGCGGCGCCGCGGCGCATCACCTTCAACAAAGCGAGTGAGAGCGAAGCGACGTGGTCGCCCGACTCGCGCCGCATCGCCTTTTCATCAAAACGCGAAGGCGACGACGCGAATCAGATTTACGTCCTCGACATCGCGAACGGCGGCGAAGCGCAGCGCGTGACGAACAGCGCCACCGGCGCGCGCACGCCGCGCTTCCGCCCCGACGGCAACGCGATTCTTTACTCGACGATCACGTGGCCGGGCTCGACCGACGAAGAGTCGAATCGCAAGCTCGCCAAAGAACGGAAGGATGCGAAGGCCAAAGTCCGCATCTTCGACAGCTATCCGGTGCGCATGTGGGATCGCTGGCTCGACGAAACGCAGACGCATCTGGTCGTGCAACCGCTCGAGAGCGTTGCGAAATCGAAAGATATCCTCGCCGGCACGAACCTCGTGAAGCAGCCGGGCTTCGCCGGACGCGGCGCGGAAGGATCGCGCGAAGAGATCGACGCGGCGTGGTCGCCCGACGGCTCGTCGATCATCTTCACCGCCACGACCAGCCGCAACACGTCGGCATACGAAGAGCACGTTCAGGACATCTGGCGCACGACCCCAAACGGCGGCGAGCCCGAGCAGATCGCGCACTCGGAAGGAAGCTACGGACGGCTGCAGTTCAGCCCCGACGGCAAAACGCTGTACGCGACATTCAACGAGCGCAACCCGAAGGTCTATCAGCTCGATCGCCTCGTCGCGTTCGACTGGCCGTCGATGACGAACCGCCGCGTCGTGACGCCGGCGCCGTTCGACCGAGCCGTGGGAGGCTTCGCCCTTACACCCGATTCGAAGACGATCTACTTCACGGCCGAGGAGTTCGGTCAGGAGAAGCTCTTCACGGTGCCGGCCGCCGGCGGCGAGGTGAAGCTCGCAATCGAACCGGAACGCGGAGTCTTCGGCAATCTCTCGATCGCGAAGAAAGCACCGTCGCTGGTGATGGTCGGCACCTGGGCCAGCGCGATCAATCCGACCGAAGTGGTGCGCCTCGATCCGGTGAAAAAGACGAAGACGAACCTCACCTCGTTCGACGTCGACGCCGCCGCGAAGATCGACTGGCAGCCGCCGCAGCACTTCTGGTTCACCTCATCGCGCGGAAAGAAAATCCACAACATGCTCGTCGTGCCGGCCGGCTTCGACGCGACGAAAAAGTATCCTCTCTTCGTCCTCATTCACGGCGGACCGGCATCGCAGTGGCGCGACGAGATGTCGTATCGGTGGAACTATCACCTGCTCGCGAAGCCCGGCTACGTCGTGCTGCTGACGAACTACACCGGCTCGACCGGCTTCGGCGAAAAATTCGCGCAGGACATTCAGGGCGATCCGCTGCGCGGTCCCGGCTCGGAGCTGAACGAAGCGGCCGATGAAGCGGTGAAACGCTTCGCGTACGTCGACGGCACGCGCATGTTCGCGGGCGGCGCGAGCTACGGCGGTCACCTCGCGAACTGGCTCGAAGCGACGACGACGCGCTACAAATGCCTCATCAGCCACGCCGGTCTCGCGAGCCTCGAAATGCAGTGGGGCACGAGCGACGGGATGTTCAACCGCGAGCAGATGAACCTCGGGCCGTTCTGGGACAAGCCGGAAGTGTGGCGCGATCAGAGCCCGTCGACGTACGCGAAAGATTTCAAAACGCCGATGCTGTTGTCAGTCGGCGAAAAGGACTACCGCGTCCCGATGAACAACGCTCTCGAAATGTGGGCGATCCTGCAGCGGCAGCGAATCCCGAGCCGCCTCCTGATCTGGCCCGACGAAAACCACTGGATCACCAACGGCGAGAACAGCAAGGTGTTCTATCGCGAAGTCGAGAACTGGATCGCGAAATACGTACCGTAAAGTCAACTTCGGGGGTCAGACCCCGGAAATTGACTTTAGCCGTTACCAAATCTCCATGACCTGCGGGAAGCGCCAGCGCGCTTCCCGCAGCTCTTCCCCGATGATCTCGCGTTCCGGCGCGTCGGCGAGCTGCGGCACGTCCCAGTTCGCCATCCACATCGGATTCACATACGGCAGCACCGCGATGTGCTCGAGGCGATACGGCAAACCGAGCGTCGTGAAACGCTCGTTGAGATATGCGACGACGTCCTGCGATGTCGGGATCTCGCTCATTCCAGGCCGTGCTCCTTCATCTTCGCCGCCAGCGTCCGGACCGAAATGCCGAGCGCTTCCGCCGCTTCGGCGCGCGACGCAAATCGCTGCAGCGCATCTTCGATCTTCAGCTTCTCGACCACCCGTTCCGCGCGCGCCGTCGCTTCCGCCAGCGTTCCGCCGATGTCGAGCGCATCGCGCAACAACTCCTCGGCGGCGCGATCGCTCGACGTGATGCTGAGATCGCGCGGCTCGATTCGCTCGCCGTCGCAGAGGATCGCCGCGCGCTCGATCGAGTTCTCGAGCTCGCGAATGTTCCCCGGCCAGTCGTACTCACGAAGCATCGCGCGCGCTTCATCGGTCATCCGCAGCGACGGCTTCTTCAGCTCGCGCGCGAAACGCTGCAGGAAGTAATCGGTCAGCGCGTCGAGATCTTCTTTGCGCACGCGCAGCGGCGGAATCGTCACCGGAAACACGTTGATGCGGAAGAAGAGATCCTCGCGAAAACGACCGCGCTTCACCTCGTCTGCAAGATTGCGATTCGTCGCGCAGATGATGCGAACGTCGACGTCGAGCGTCGCCGCGCCGCCGATCCGCTCGAAGCGCCGCTCCTGCAGCACGCGCAGAATCTTCGACTGCACGCCGATGCCGAGCTCGCCGATCTCGTCGAGGAAGATCGTCCCGTTGTCGGCCAGCTCGAACTTGCCGAGCTGCCGTCCGCTCGCGCCGGTGTATGAACCCTTCTCGTGACCGAACAGCTCGTTCTCGAGCAGCGTGTCGGGAATGGCGGCGCAGTTGATGGCGACGAACGGCCGCTCGCGCCGCGGCGACAGCTGATGAATGGCGCGCGCGAAAAGCTCCTTCCCCGTTCCCGATTCACCCTGCAGCAACACCGTTGCATCGGTACCGGCGACGCGCTGAATGGCGTTCGACACTTCGACGATGCGCGGCGAATCGCCGACGATCGCCGGCAGCCGGTAGCGCTGCTGAAACTGCTCACGCAGCAGCAGATTTTCGTAACGGAGCTCGCGATGCTCGCGGCAACGGCGCAACAGGAGCAGCAGGTGATCGACGTCGATCGGCTTCTGAATGAAATCGAAGGCGCCGAGCTTCATCGCTTCGACGGCATGCTCGATCGTGCCGAATGCCGTCATCACGATGACCGGACAGTCGGCGTCGAGCTCCTTCACCTGGCGAAGCACGGAAATGCCGTCGGCGCCTGGCAAACGCAAATCGGTGAGCACCGCGAAGTAGCGCCCGCCGCTCGCAAGCGCGCGCGCCGCCTGCGCCGCGTCGCCGGCGATGTCGGCTTCGAGACCTTCGGCCTCGACCGTCTCGCGCAACATCAGCGCGAGCGACTCCTTGTCTTCGACGATCAGGAGACGCTTCATCGTTCGCTCATCACAGACTGAAGTACTTGCGAATGCGCGAGAGGATCGACTGCTCCTCTTCCTCTTCCTTGCCGGGGGCGAGATTGTCGCGACGCTCGAGCACTTTCGCGGAGATCGCGGCATCCAGGTTCGGATGCGAATGGAGAATCGGTTCGAGCGATGCCTTCCCGATCTCGAGCGCGGTCACGTCGGTGACAGCGACGACGTCAGCCGTCCGCGCCTCGCCGGTCAGCAGCGCCATCTCGCCGAAGACGCTGCCGGCGCTGAGGCGCGCCACTTCGCGAGGCTCCGGCTCCCCCTCTTCGACGACGCGAACGGAAACCGTTCCGTCATGCAGCACGAACATCGAATCGCCGTCGGTGCCGTGGCGAAGAATCGCCTCGCCCTTCGAATAGAAATGAACTTTCGTCGCGCCGGCGATCGCTTCATGCGCGGCCTCGGATAACGGCGAGAGAACGTCGACATCGCGCAGCCGGTCGAGAATCTGATCGGGCGTGACTTCGTGCGTCGCCGACTGCGGCGGTTTGTACTCCTGATACGTACGCACCGGAAACGCGAAGCTGACGCCGGCGCGGCGCAACGCGTACCAGACCGCCTTGCGGATGTCGGCGTCGATGCGATCGCGCAGCGAATAGTCGCGCGTGAAGTACTTGATCTCGTACACGACCGCCGAATCGGCGAATCCGCCGACACGCGAAAAACAGGGCATCTCGCGCGCGACCCCTTCGACGTGCGACGCGGCGTTTTTCAGGATCTCAATCACCGTCGCCGGCGGCACGTGATAGTCGATCGCAACCGTCAGGATGCGCGCCGTGAATTGATTGCGCGCGAAGATCTCGATCCGTTCGCGAGCGACCATCGAGTTCGGCAGGATGACGAGCTGATTGTTGAACGCGCGGATTCGCGTCGTCCGCCACGTGACCCCTTCAACGACGCCGATGTAGTCGCCTGAGTGGATGACGTCGCCGACGTCGAACGCGTCTTCCATGTGCAGCGAGATGCCGGCGAACAGATTGCCGAGCGTCTCCTGCAGCGCGAGACCAACGACCGCGGCGACGACCGTGCCGGTAGTCAACAACTTGCCGATCGGCGCATGCAGAATCTCGCTGAGCGCGAGGCCGAACAGAATCAGGTAGAGACCGATCGACACCATCTGCCGCAACAGCAGCGGCGCCGCCACGCGGCGGCGGCGCGACAGCACGACGTCGAAGACGAAGTTGTCGACGAAACGGACGATGAAGAAGATCAGCGCCGCCCACGCGAGAAAGTGCAGCACTTTCAGATCGCGGCCGAACAGCACCTGCCGGAGATCGCCCATCGGCCCGACCACCATCGGCTTCTTCGGGAAGAAGTAGTAGGTGATGAAGAGCGCGATGCTCACCACCAGCGGGACGGCAAGACGCGCGCGCTCCGGTCTCATTCGGCCTCGCCGCGGCGCGACTGACTGATGCGGATGATGTCGTTGATGCCGATGATGAGATGGACGACGCCGAAGCCGGAGACGAAGCCGCGGAAGAATGGATTATTGGCGACGGCGGCGATGGCCAGCGACTGCTGCAGCAGCGGATTCATCGTCCAGACGCGAGTCCAGGGAACGATCGTGAAAAAGAGACCCGCCTCGAGGCAGTAGAGCGCGAAGAACAGAGGCAGCGTCATGCGGGCGCGATTGTACTGGAGCGCGCCAGGCAACACTCCGCTGCATGTGGGGGCGGGCGAAGCGCCCGCCCCCACAAGAAACACAAACCTTAGTGTTTCTTCTCGCTGCCGTCGTGATGCGAGCTGCCGCTGTTGTTGTCGTTCGAGCGCGGCTGCGGCTGTGGCGCCGGAGCGGAATGCTCGCGCGCCGGAGGCGGAGGCGAAGACGAACGCGACCCGCCGCTGTTGTTGCTGCCACCTGACGAACTGCCGGTCGAGCGCGGAGGCGGCGCGCTGTCGCGCGGCGTGCTCTCGGCCGGACGGCTGCGCGCGCCTCCGATACGATCGATGATGCGGCGCGGAATGTCGCTTGGCTGCGAGGACGGCGCGGTCGAACGCGGTTCCGTCGTACGCGGCGTGTCGCTCGGACGCGAGACCCGTCCGCGCCATACGTCGCTGCTCGGACGCTCTGCGCGCACCGGTGCGTCGTCGCGTGCCGGCGTGTCGCCACCGGACGGACGCGCAACGCGCTCGCCGCCGCGATCGCGCCACGTCGGAGTGGTGCTGCCCGGCTCGCGCGAAGGACGCGAGACCGTTTCAGGAGTCGTCGCAGGAGACGGAGTCGTCGTCGACGTTCCCCCTTCGCGGCGCCAGTCGCGGCTCGGCGTGCCGCGATCGGTCGCGCCGTTCGCGCTTCCCATCGCAGGCTCACCGCGGCGAATGCCACCGCCGGTGTCGCGCGAGATACGCCCATCGCCAGGCAGCGAACTTCCGCCACCGCCGGTCGGACCGTTCGGAATCGGCATCACCGTCGAACCGCTGCCGCCGCCGATCGCCGCGCGGCTGCCGCCGTCGGACGGACGCGTGCGCACGATGCGGTCACGAACGGCGGTCGAAAGCTCCGGGTCTCGACGGAAGAACGGAGTCATATCCGTCGAGGACCCGGAACCCTCTTTGCCGGTACCGCTTCCGAGCCCGCGGCGCGCTATGGTGCTGACCGCCGTGGCCGGATCTTTGAGATCATTGTGGGAGAAGCGCGCCGGACTGCCGCTGACGGTCGCGAAACCGTCGCCGCCGCCACGCTTCAGACGCTCGCGCACCGCATCGGTCGTCAGCGCAGCGCGATCGACGCGATTCGAAACGAGCGTGTTCGGATTCATGAACGTCCAGGGTTTGAGGTCGATGTCGGTGACGCGAACGCGGCCGTAGAAACCGAATCCGAAATCGGCGCGGTGATACGGGCGATACGCCCAGTTGTAGTACGGGCGATAGCAGTCGTACCAGCCGGCCGGAGCCCAGCCGACGTAATTCGAGCCGTACATCCAGTAGACCCACGCCGGCGCGTAGCCGCTTCCCGGGAGCCACACCCATCCATAAAGCGGGTCATATCCCCAGCGGCCGTAGTGATACGGCACCCAGCCCCAGTTCTCATACGAAACCCACGTCAGACAACCGGAGCGGCCGTTTACCCAGTGACCGCTGAAATACGGGCGCCAGCCGGCCGACACGTACGGACGCCAGGCCCAGCCGCCGTAACCGGAGACGTAAATCCAGCTGCCGTTGCCGGCGAGATCATCTTCTGCATACGACAGCGAGCGGTCGAGATAGCGGCTGTCGCGGCTCGCGTAACGCTCGCCGCGCTTCGTGAACCAGCGCTCGAAATCGTCGGCGGTTCCGCGCGGCGAGCTGACCAGACCATAAACACCGTTGTCGTCGACATGCGCCTCTTCGCCGCTGCGAAGACGCGTCGTCCGTGCCGGCGTCCGAACTTCGACCGTTCCTTCAAAGACAGTTACGCGATCTTTTCCGTGGCCATCTGCTTCGACGGCGTAGATCGCTTCATCGACGGCGACGTAGCTGGCGTTTTCGGAATCGATGCGAAGCTGCTCGCGAGAGGAATCGGTGCGCTGAATGACGATGTGACCGAAGCGCAGCTCGGCGACGGTGTCGCTCGATTCGCCGCCGTCGTACGCGTTGCTCATCGCTTTGAGGCGCAGACCGGTCGAGCGATCGAGGCCGATGACGTTGCCGTCAGACAGGCGAATCTCCACGCGGCCGCGGCGGTTCGTCACCACCTCGTCGCCCGGATAAAGCGGCAGATTGACGCGCGCCTCGATCTCGCGACCGTCATCGCCGGAATGAACGATCGTGCCGCCGTCGTCGTACGTGATGTACGACTGGCTGCGGCTGTCGCCTGCCGTCGGGGTCGTCGTCGTTGCAGACGCGGGGATGGAAACTGCGAGAGTAAGGAGGACTGCGGAAGCGAACGTTCTCATGGAAATCCTCTTGTGCACCGGCCTCGCTCACTGCGGTGCACGTGCCACCGTACAGCTGAGCATTCCGCGTGTGTTTTCAGCGACTTACGTTTTCGCGCTCATGGTCGCGCTCCACTTACGGTGACAGCTGCGTCCTGCCCTGGCGACAGCGCCGCGAGCATTCCGCAGGCGGCGTGACGGGCGGCGCCGCCCGAATATCGACGAACGATCGGGACGCCGAGCGTTCGCAGGTCGTCGCGAAAGCGCGACAACTCTTCTTCGCTCGCGCGCACGTAACCGTCGGGACGCGCGTCGTTGACGTCGATCAGATTGAGCCGGAGCGGCACGCCGTCGAACAGTTCGCGCAGCGCATCGACCTCATCGCGGCCGGTGTTGATTCCACCGAGAACGACCCAGGCGATCGTGACCCGGCCGCCGGCGGAACGCTGATAGGCGCGAATCGCGTCAGCGAGCTCGCGCACCGGCCAGGCCCCGGCTGCGGGAAGGAGCTGGCGCCGGCGTTCATCGATCGCGGACGTCAGCGAAATGATCAGGCGATATGGAAGACGCTCGGACGCATATCGATGGATGGCCGGTACGAGTCCGACGGTCGAGATCGTGATTCCTTTCGCGGAGATTCGTCCGCCGCACGGATGCGCGAGGATCTCCGCCGCTTTCATCACCGCCGCGTAGTTGTGCAGCGGCTCGCCCTGTCCCTGAAAGACGGCGCCGGTGACGGTGCCGGCCATTTCATCGCGCACGGCGACGAATTGCGCGACGATCTCCCACGCTTCGAGACTGCGCGCGAGCCCGAGGCGGCCGGTCGCGCAGAAATCGCATCCCATCGCGCAGCCCGCCTGGCTCGAAAGACAGATGGTGAAATGACCGCGAATCTCAAGCGGAATGCGCACCGCTTCCGCGAGCGCGCCGTCGTGCAGACGAAAGAGATACTTGACGAAGCCATCCGTGGGATCGATGGCGCGATCGATGATCTCGATCTTTCGCCGATCGATGAGCGCCGTCACCGCGTCGGCGACCCGTCCCGGTACCGGGCGAGCGATGGGAAAACCGTCGCGTCCGCCCGCTATGGCGTGCGCGACGATTCGTCGCGCCTCAGCGTCACGTACTTCGACGCCGTGCGCGCGGAGGCACGAAGCAAGATCCGGAGGGAGGAGGCCGAGGAGATGGGGACGCAAGGGTCATCGATTCTACTTCGACGCGACTCCGCGACCTCCACAGATGATCATCCGGACCCTTCAGGTGTCAGTGCGATGCCGGTGCGACCTGCGAAACACAGCTGAGCGAGAGGAACTGAGGTGGCTCCACTCTTGCGAACACCATCACCGTTGTCCAAATGGAGGCTTCAAATGTTCACGAAAGCAATTCTTCCCCGAACGATCGCGCTCGCCGGAGCCCTGACCCTGATGCTCGGCTCGACTGCGTCCGCGCAGAATGTTTACAGACAGCAGAATTCGAACCGTGGCTTCGCCAATCGTGTCGTTGAAGGAACCGTGTCGCAGGTCATTCGCGATCGCAATGGCGATCACGTCCGGCTGACGAACGGTATGGATCTGCTCGTTCCGAATTCGATCACCGGTGTGACCGAGGGACGCCGCTGGGGCGCGTCGACTCTGCGCGCGGGTGACGTCGTCCGACTGAACGTCTACAGCCGCGAAGGCGACGGCCGCGACGCGCAGGTTCGCTCGATCGAGCTGCTGTCACGCGGTGGCGGCTACAACAACGGTCGCAACAACAACAACGGCTACAACAACAACCTGTTGAGCGGGACGATCGTCTCGGTTGACCGGCGCGCAAACACGCTCGTGATGCAGGGCGACAACGGCCGCTCCTACAGCGTCGACTTCAACTCATGGGCGGGACGCGACACGACCGTCGGCACCTATCGCCGCGGCGATCGCATCAGCGTCTCCGGCAGAATGGGTCGCGGTAACACCGTCATTGCCAGCGACGTCCGCGTCACCGGCACCACCCGCAACAACCGTCGTCAGTAATCGCACGCGAAGGGCGGGCATCGCGCCCGCCCTTCCGCCTTCGCGCACGAGCGCACCCTCGGGAAAAGTGGTCCAATACGACCATGCACCGAGCTGGTCCGCTCGTTTTGCTGTTCACCCTGGTCGTTCTCTCCGCACTTCCCGCTGCCGGCGCGACCGCCGCGGTGATGACGTACATTCACCACGCGCCTGAATCGTCGCTCGACGTTCGTTACGAATATCACTGGGAAATTCTCCGCACCGCGCTCGAAGTGACGACGCCGAAATGGGGACCGTACCGAATGGTCGTCTCGGAGCCGATGACCGAGCAGCGCCAGGCGTACGAGCTGAAAAATCACACCGGCAAGCTGACCGTGATGTACGTCAGCACGACGCCCGACTTCGAAAAAAATCTCATTCCGATTCACATCCCGGTCGACAAAAACCTCGGCGGCTATTGCGTCTTTCTCATTCGCAAAGACGACCAGCGCCGCTTCGATTCACTCCGCACGCTCAACGATCTTCACAAGCTCTCCTTCGGTCTCGGCCTCGGCTGGATCGACGTCGACATCCTCAAAGCGAGCGGCTTTCGCGTCGTCACCGGCTCGGACTACGAAGGGTTGTTCGCGATGCTCGTGCAGAAGCGATTCGATCTCTTTCTGCGCGCGGCTACGGAAGTGCTCGACGAATACGACAACCGCAAAGAGGCGCTGCCGGCGCTGCACATCGAAGACTCGATCCTCTTCTATTACCCGCTGCCGATGTACTTCTGGTTCCCGAAAACCGCGGAAGGACGACGCCTCGCCGCGCGCGCAGAAGAAGGGATGCGGATGATGATCGCCGACGGCACGTATGATCGGATCTTCGACCGATACCAGCGTCACAAGATCGAGCGTCTGCGACTGAAGCGCCGCCGGATTTTTCGCATTCCGAATCCGAACGTCGGACCGGAAACGCCGTTCGCCGACAAGCGCCTCTGGTTCGATCCGTCGACGTACAAATGAAAATCGAACGTCAGGCTTCGCGCGTGACTGTCGCCGTGCTCGTGGCGACGGTGCTCGTCACCGTCACGACGCTGCTCCTCGTCGCGTTCGGCGCGTGGAGCTATCGCTCCGAGCGCGATCGGCGCATGGCGCAACTGCTGAGCGGCATCGACGTCGAAGCCGATCAGCTCGCGGTCAGTCTGGCGCTGCCGATCTGGAACATCGATCGCGCGCAAATCGGCAAAGTCATCGAAGGACTCGACGGCATCCCGGAAATCGAAAGCGTCATCGTCAACGGCGCCGGGACGACGCATGCGATGACGCGCAACAAAGAGTGGCGCCTCGTGCCGGCGAACGCGTACCCGACGACGACCGGGCTGCTCATCCGCAATCGCAACATCCTCTTTTCCGGCGAGCGAATCGGCAGCGCGCGCATTCTCGCGACGTCGAAGTTCGTCGACGCCGAGTTGCAGGGCGTGATGTTGTCGACGATGTCGATGATCGTCGGCGTCGACCTCCTCCTCATCCTCGTCGTCTGGCTCGTGCTCTGGCGCTTCGTTCTCCGGCCGCTCGTCACGATTGAAAAATATGCGGTCGCCGTCAGCCAGGAGAGCGCCGCCTGCGCCGCGGTTCCGACCGGCGTCGGATTCGCCGCGGAGCTCGAGAGCGTCCGTTCGTCGATCGAGACGATGGTCGGTCTGCTCGACGCCCGCTACACCGAACTGCAGGAAGAGGCCGCGCGGCGGTCGGAGAGTGAAGAGCGCTTCCGGACGATCTTTGATTCCGTGAATGACGCGATTCTCGTTTACGACGTCGAGACCGGCGCGATCGTCGGCGTGAACGCCACGACCAGCAGGATGTTCGGCTACTCGCCCGAAGAGACCGCGACGCTCGACATCGGCACGCTCAGCTCCGGCGTGCCGCCGTACACCGGCGCCGCCGCGATGGAAAAGATCGCGCGCGCCATGGCCGGCGAGGCGCAGTTTTTCGAGTGGCATGCGAAACACAAAGACGGACATCTCTTCTGGACCGAAGTGAATTTGCACATCGCGACGATCGGCGGCATGCGGCGCTCGATCGTCGTCGTCCGCGACATCACGCAGCGCAAACAGATAGAAGACGATCTGCTGGCGGAGAAGAACTTTACCGACACCGCCATCAACGCCATGACCGGCCTGTTCTTCGTGCGGAACCGCGAAGGAAAGGTCGTTCGCTGGAATCGGACGCTCGGCGATCTGCTGCCGAAGACACAGGCCGAGCGCGATGCCGAGCCGCCACTGGCGCTCATTCATCCCGACGATCGCGAGCTCGTCGCGGCGAAAGTGCGCGCGGCGTTCACCGACGGCTATGCGGAAACCGAGGCGCGGCTCAATTCGAACGAAGAACGGCACTTCATTTTCAACGGCAGACGTGTGCAGATCGCCGGCGAACCGTTCCTCGTCGGCACCGGCGTCGAGATCACCGAACAGAAGCGGCTCCAGCGCGAGCTCGAGCGATCGGCGGCCGAATGGCAGCAAACCTTCGACACCGTCCACACGCCGATTCTCGTCACGGAAAGAGACGGCGCGATCGTTCGCGTCAACCGCGCTGCGCTGACGCTCAGCAACCTTTCCGAAAGTGAGATCGCCGGCAAAATGATCGGCGAGATTGGCACCGTGGAACCGTGGCAGACGGCGGCGCAGCTCGTCTCGTACATCGCCGGCGAAGGCTCCGGCACTGTCTCGCAAACGAAAGATGCCGACGGCCGCACATGGGATCTCACCATCGAACACTTCCGGACGCCGGGAGAAGGATCGGAGCATTTCATCCTCGTGCTGTGGGAGATCACCGCCATCATCGAGCTTCAGGAATCGCTGCGCCGCAGCGAGACGATGTCGGCGATGGGAACGCTCGTCGCCGGCGTCGCGCATGAAGTGCGCAATCCGCTGTTCGGCATCTCGGCGACGCTCGACGCTTATTACGAAGAGCTGTCGCGGCCCGATTATCGGGAGTGCGGCGAAACGCTGCGGCGTGAAGTGAATCGCCTCATTCATCTGATGAAAGAGCTGCTCGAATACGGCAAGCCGCCGGCACTGACGATCGAGCGCGGCAGCATCGCCGAGGTCGTCGACGAAGCGATGCTGAGCCGTCGTCTCGCCGCACGCGCGGCGCATGTCTCGCTGAAGAGCGTCGCCAACGGCGACGTCCCGACGCTGCTGATGGATCGCTCGCGGCTTCGCCAGGTCTTCGAGAACCTCATCGACAACGCGGTGCAGCACTCCGAAGCCGGGAGCGAAGTGGTCATCTCGCATTCGCTCGTCGAACATGCCGGACGTTCGTGGGTCGAGTATCGCGTGGAAGACAGCGGCGTCGGATTCGCGGCGGGCGATCTCGATCGCGTCTTCGAGCCGTTCTTCACGCGGCGCGACGGCGGCACGGGACTCGGACTCTCGATCGTCCAGCGCATCGTGCAGGAGCACTCCGGCCGGATCTCCGCATCGAATCGCCCGGAAGGCGGCGGTATCATCACGCTGCTCCTGCCGATCGAAGAGAATCCCCGATGACGCGTAATCGCATTCTGGTCGTCGACGACGAACCGTCGATCCGCATGGCCATCCGCCGGTTTCTCACCGGCGCAGGATTCGAAGTCAGCGACGCCGACAATCGCGCCAGCGCGCTTGCGCAGGCGCGCAAAGAACGCCCCGACGCGATCATCCTCGACTACCAGCTGCGCGACTGCACCGCGCTCGATCTTCTCCCGCAATTCAAAATGATCGACGCATCGGTCGCCGTCATCGTGCTCACCGCGCACGGCAGCGTCGAACTTGCAGTCAGCGCGATCAAAGAAGGGGCGGAACAGTTTCTGACGAAGCCGGTCGAGCTGCCGACGCTGCTCGTCATCCTCAATCGCACGCTCGACACGCAGCGCAGCCGCCAGGCCGATCAGGCCGATCGCAAAAAAGAATCGCGCGATGTGCTCGATCCGTTCATCGGCACCAGCGCGCGCATCAAACAGCTCGAAAGCGACGTGCAGAAAGTCGTCTCCACCGATCGCCCGATTCTCATTCAGGGCGAGACCGGCACCGGCAAAGGAATCCTCGGCAACTGGCTCCATCGCAATGGCCGCCGGCACCTGGAACCGTTCGTCGATCTCAACTGCGCCGGACTCTCGAAAGAGTTTCTCGAGTCGGAGCTCTTCGGCCACGAGCGCGGCGCATTCACCGGCGCCGTGCAGGCGAAGCAGGGACTGCTCGACCTCGCCCATCGCGGCACGCTCTTCCTCGACGAGATCGGCGACGTCGATCCGCAGGTTCAGCCGAAGCTGCTGAAGGTGCTCGAAGAAAAACGTTTCCGCAGACTCGGCGACGTCAAAGATCGGACGGCTGATGTTCGCCTCGTCGCGGCGACGCATCACGACATGAATCTCCTCGTGCGCAGTCACCGCTTTCGCGAGGATCTCTACTTCCGAATCAGCACGATCGTGTTGCATCTGCCGGCGCTGCGCGAACGGGTCGAAGACATCGAAGTGCTCGCCTCCGACATCCTCGCGCGCGTCGCGCACGAGCTCGGACGTCCCGGCGCGAACCTCGCGGAGAGCGGCGTGCGCGCGCTCCAGGAGTACTCGTGGCCGGGGAACATTCGCGAGTTGAAAAACGTGCTCGAGCGCTCGCTGCTGCTCAGCGATCGCAGTGAGATTCGCCGCAGCGATCTTCGCTTCGGCCAGGGCTCGAGCGACACCGCGACCGATGACACGCGCCTCACGCTCACCGACATCGAAGCGCGCCACATCGCGCGCGTGTTGAAGGAAGAAGACGGCAACGTCGAGCGCGCCGCGAAACGCCTCGGCGTGACGCGGAACACGCTGTACTACAAGATGCGCAAGCACCGGATCGCACATTCGTCGCCGTCATCCTGAGCCGGCACGGCCGGCTGCGTATGTGGCAGAGCCTTCGCGTCGTTTCCGATTCTGCCGGCCGACGTACCGTCATCCTGAGCGTCAGCGAAGGATCCGGGTGGGCGGGGCGCGCTACCGCAGCGAGTCCCACCGCCCGGATCCTTCGCTTCGCTCAGGATGACGTGCTGCCCAGGGATTCGAAAACCGTGTTTGAAAATTCGAAATCCGAGCAGCTTCCGTAGTTGGTGCGTTACTCTTAACTAATAGCAAACACGCGAGTTAGTTCGCTGAACAAGCGGCCTGAACGGGCGGTACCACCGTTGCGATGGACGGTGGACATGACCCAACTCGCACACGCTCACCAAACGCCGCGGCTACTGGTCGTCGAAGACGAGCTGGTCGTCCGGAAAGCACTTCGCAAGTACTTCTCCGCCGAAGGATTCGAGGTCGACTGCGCCCGTGAGCTCGAAGAAGCGCAGGCGCTGATCGTCACCTCGCGCTACGCGCTCGTCATCGCCGACCTTCGCCTGTCGTGGAGTTACGCCGTCGAAGGGCTGGAGATTCTCCGCTTCGTCCGCCAGTACTCACGCGGCACTCGCGTCATCATCCTCACCGCCTACGCCGGACCCGAAATTCAGCGCAGCGCGCGCGCCCTCGGCGCCGACGCGTTCCTCCAGAAACCGGTCCCGCTTCCCGACATTGCCGCCGCCGTCTATCGCCTGACGGGAGACGTGCATTGAGCCGCCGCACGCTTCTTCAGGACCTCCTCGCGCCGGGCGGTCTGACGATTCTCTTTCAGCCGATCTTCGAGATCGTCGACGGACAGTCGATGCTCTTCGCGCTCGAAGCGCTGTCGCGCGGCTGCAAAGGCTCGAACATCGAGCGCGCCGACGTCCTCTTCGAATACGTCCGGCGCAAGGGGAAGGAAGTCGAAGTCGATCGTGCATGCGTCGCCGCGGCGCTGACTGCCGCGTCGAACGTCCCCGGCTCGCCGGCCATCTCGATCAACGTCCACGCATCGACGCTCGAGCGAGACGATCACTTCGCCGCGTTCCTTGCCGAGAACTGCTACACGCACCGCATCGAGATCTCGCGGATCGTGCTCGAGATCGTCGAGCATCAGCGCTTCCGCGACGCGGAGGCGTTCTTCAGCGCACTCGATCGCCTTCGCGCGCTCGGCGTTCGGATCGCGCTCGACGACATCGGCCTCGGCTACTCGAACCACCGAATGCTGATCGAAGTCTGTCCCGATCTCTTCAAGATCGATCGCTACTTCGTCGACGGCTGCAGCAACAACCCGCATCTCCGCGCCGCCATCGAATCGATCGTCATCCTCGCCTCGCGCCTCGGCGGCCGCGTCATCGCCGAGGGAATTGAAACGGCGGAAGACTTCGCGACCGTCCGCTCGCTCGGCATCGACCTCGTCCAGGGCTACTACTTCGGGCGGCCCGCCGCTCCCGCATGTCCAATCGCAGATACATCCCGTGAAAAGGAGAAGGTATGAAACGAAAAAAGATCCTGCTTGTCGACGACTCCAACACGATTTTGATGATGGAGAAGTTCATTCTCAAGAACGGTCCGTATGACCTCATCACAGCTTCGAACGGTGAGGAAGCCGTCAGCAAAGCATCGGAGCAGATCCCCGACCTGATTCTGCTCGACGTGATCATGCCGAAGATGGGCGGCTTCGACGCCTGCAAGCTGATCCGCAGCAACGAAACGACGAGCAACATCCCGATCATCATGGTCACGACGCGCGGCGAAGCGGCGAACGTCGAGACCGGCTGGGCGAACGGCTGCACCGACTACGTCACCAAGCCGATCAACACCATCGAGCTCCTCGCGAAAGTCCGCAGCTACCTCGGCACCACGGAAGAGGTGGCCTCGTGAGCGCGGAAGAAAAAGGACGCTCGTACATCGACGTCGTGCGCGACGAGCTGCGCCAGTACACGCACTCGCTCCTTCGCGAAAACGAAAAGCTGCGCGCCATGTCGACCGCACTCGAGAGCGACAAACGCCGCCTCGAGCTCGAGATCATCGAAGCGCGCGACGTGCTCGATCAGAGAGAAGAGCTCCGCTCCGCGGTTGCGTCATTCAACTCCGCACGCAGCGAACTGCTCAACGAGCTGGCCGGCGCGAAGCGCGAGCGCGATGGCGCCACGCAGGAGCTCGACCGGCTCCGCGCGAAGTTCGACGACGTCGCTCAGGAAAACGAAAAGTACGTCACGCAGTACCACCAGATCGAGCACCACAGCAGCAACCTCTCGAACCTTTATGTCGCGTCGTATCAGCTGCACTCCAGCGTCGATCGCCGCACGGTTCTCGACACGATCCAGGAAATCGTCGTGAACCTCATCGGCTCCGAAGAGGTGGCGATTCTCGAAGCCGACGCGGAAACGGGCGACTTCCGGATGGTCGCTTCGTTCGGCGTCGACGCCGCGCGACTCAACCGCGCCAACTCCGGCCATGCGCAGATCGTGAAGCGCATCGCCGCCGGTGAGCTCTTCATCGACGACGTCGCCGGCAACGCGGAAGACGCGCTCACCGCGCTCGTCCCGCTGAAGATCGAAGACCGCGTCATCGGCGCGATCGTCGTCTTCCGCCTGCTCGAGCACAAGCAGGGACTGCAGCCGGTCGATCACGAGCTGTTCGAGCTCCTCTCCGTCCACGCCTCGACCGCTCTCTACTGCGCGAACCTTCATGAAGTGAATGCACTGGTGGCGGTGAGCTGATGACGACCTTCCCGGAAACGCTGGATCAGATCATCACCGCTGCGGACAAGCCGCAGAGCGTCTACCTCTATCCGGGACAGCTCGTCGTCGCCGGCGACGTCCGGCTGGTCACGACGATTCTCGGGTCCTGCGTCGCCGTCTGCCTCTGGGATCCGAAAACGATGCTGGCCGGAATCAATCACTACCTCCTTCCGACGAATCCGCTGCGCGGCCAGATGGATGCGCGCTACGGCAACACCGCTATCGAGCAGCTCATCGATCAAATGGTCGAGCGCGGCGCCGCCATCTCGCGACTCTCCGCGAAAGTCGTCGGCGGCGCCGCGGTCATGACCGCGTTCAGCGGACGCCGGCAGTCGATCGGCGAGCTGAACGTCGAAGTCGCACATGACTCTCTGAAGAAATTCGCCATTCCGGTCGTCGCCGAACAGGTCGGCGGCCAGCGCGGCCGCAAGCTCCTCTTCCACACCGGTAACGGCTGCGCATACAGCAAGGAAATCTGATGACCAACTTTTCGATCAGTGACGACGATCGCCGCGAGCTCGTCGACGCGTTCATCGCCGAGACGGACGACGTCCTGAACGAGCTCGAGCAGTCGCTGCTCCGCCTCGAACAGACGCCGGACGACGATCAACTGCTTCACGACATCTTCCGCGGCGTTCACACGCTCAAAGGAAACGCCGGCTGTCTGCAGTACGACGACCTGACCCGCTTCGCGCACGTCATGGAAGAGCTGCTCGACGGCATGCGCGAAGGACGCGTCGATGCGAATGCCGCGCGCGTCAGCCAGCTGCTCGACGTCGTCGACGCGCTGCGCGACATCTCCGTCCGCTCCGTGAGCGGAAACGGCGCGCTGACCGACGCGCAGGAAGCGCTGATGCTGCACGTCGCGCAGTGGGCCAGTGGTGCGGACGCGACTCCGGCCGATCCGGCGCGGACTGCCGCCAGCTCGCAGAGCTCGCGCACCCAGGTCGTCCGCAATCTGCGCGTCGGCATCGACAAGCTCGATCGGATGCTCAACCTCGTCGGCGAGATCGCCACGGCGCGCGGCAACGTCCGGCAGCTGATCGAAGAGACGCGCGACGAGAAATCACTCGACGCCGTGCGCGAGCTCGATCGCCTCAGCTTCGATCTGCAGGAAGCGATCATGAACGTTCGCCTCGTGCCGGTCGGACCGTCTCTCCGCCACTTCCACCGCATCGTCCGCGACCTCGCCGCTTCGCAGGGAAAGCGCGTCGCGCTCGTCATCGAAGGCGAAGACGTCGAGGTCGACACCACCGTGATCGAACAACTGAAAGATCCGATCACGCACATGATCCGCAACGCCATCGATCACGGCATCGAACAGCCGCAGTTTCGTGTCGCCGCCGGCAAGGAAATCGTCGGAACGATTCGCATCACCGCGCTGCATCAATCGGGCGGCATCGTCTTCCGCATCGCCGACGACGGCGCGGGACTGAATGACGCGCGCATCGCCGAACGCTGCCGAGCACTCGGCATCGATCCCGATCGCCTGACGCGCCAGGAGTTGCGCGACATGACGCTCCGTCCCGGATTCTCCACCGCGCACGAAGTAACCGATCTCTCCGGGCGCGGCGTCGGCATGGACGTCGTTCGCCGCAACGTCGAATCGCTGCGCGGAACATTGAGCATTGATTCGCAGCCGGGCGCCGGCACGACGATCGACATTCGTCTGCCGCTGACGGTTGCCGTCATCGACGGCTTCGCGGTCGGCGTCGGCGATGAGACCTACGTCATCCCGATCGACAACATCAGCGAATGCACGGAGCTGCCGGAAGGCGCCGTCGACGCCACCGGCGTGATCAGCCTGCGCGGCGAACCGCTTCCGTATCTCCGCATTCAGAGTCTCTTCGGTCTCGACTCGATTGCCGCCGACCGCGAGAACGTCGTCGTCGTCGAGCACGAGCATGGCCGCGCCGGAATCGTCGTCGATCAGCTCTTCGGCAGCAGTCAGGTGGTGATGAAACCGATGGGCCGTTTCCTCCGCCAGGTGCCGGGTGTCTCCGGTTCTTCAATCCTCGGGAACGGGCGTGTCGCCCTGATCCTCGACGTCCGCGAAATCATCCGACGCGCCGCGGAAACGGCGCAGGCGCAGTCAGGGAGTCTCTGATGTTGCGCGCACTCACCCGCTTCTTTCGCCGCCTCTTCTCCGGCTCGTCGCGGACGCGCCGCAGCAGAAGAATCACGATCCTCCTGGTGCTCATCGTCGTCATCGCCGCCGCGTAGCTCGGCTTCCAACAACCCTCACCGAAGACAAGAAAAGAGGAGTCAAAAATGTTCAGCAACTGGAAAATCGGACAACGGCTGGCGACCGCATTCGCCGTCACCATCGTGCTCGTCGCCATCGTCGCGACCGCGGGATTCTGGGGTCTCTCGCGCACCGTGCAGACCACGTACTCGATCCTTCACACCGACGCAAAGCTGATGGAGCAGGCCAACCAGGCAGAGATCGACACGCTGTCGCTGCGCCGCTTCGAGAAAGACACCTTCCTCAACATCGGCGACAGCGAGAAGCTGGCCGAGTACGGCGCGAAGTGGAACAACGAGCATCAGCAGCTCGTCGAAGACCTCGCCACGCTCGATCGTCTCACCGTGCAGGCCGAGGACAAGGAAGCCGTCCGCAGCATGCGCGATGATTTGATCGCGTACACGAACGGCTTCACGCCGATCGCCGCCGCAATCACGTCCGGAAAGATCCGCACGGCGAAAGAGGCGAACACCGCCATCACTCCGTTCAAGGATGAGATCCGCCGGCTCGAAAGCGTCTCCGAGTCCTTCTCGGCGAAGAACGTCGAACGGATGAATGCGAAAGAGAAAGTGGTCGCCGACGTCGAAGCGCGTACCCGCGCCACGATGTGGATCATCTTCATCGCCGGTATCGTCATCGTCCTCTTCATGACCATCGCCGTGACGCGCAGCATCACCCGTCCGATCCTCGCGGTCGTCGACATCGCCGAGAAGCTCGCCGACGGTGAATCCGATCTGCAGATCGAAGTGACCGGCAAAGACGAGACCGGAACGCTCTTCGCGTCGATGAAGCGGATGATCGAATCGAACAACGCCATGGTCGCCGCGGCTGCCGGCATCGCCTCCGGCGATCTGCGCGTCCGCGTCACGCCGCGCTCCGATCGCGATTCACTCGGTCAGGCGCTGTCGAATATGATCGGCCGTCTCACCGAGATCATCGGCGAAGTGCGCTCCGGCGCCGCCTCGCTGACCGTCGCGTCGTCGCAGGTCTCCGCCAGCGCGCAGTCGCTTTCACAGGGAACGAGCCAGCAGGCGTCGTCGGTCGAAGAGACGACGTCGAGCCTGCAGGAGATGAGCGCGTCGATCACGCAGAACGCCGAGAACAGCGGCCAGATGGAAACGATGGCCGTGAAGGGAACGAAGGACGCCGACGAAAGCGCCCAGGCGGTCATGCAGTCCGCCGAGGCCATGACACGCATCGCGCAGAAAATCTCGATCATCGAAGAGATCGCGTATCAGACCAACCTCCTCGCGCTCAACGCAGCGATCGAAGCGGCGCGCGCCGGCGAACATGGCCGCGGCTTCGCGGTCGTCGCCACCGAAGTTCGCAAACTCGCCGAGCGCAGCCAGGCTGCCGCGAAAGACATCGGCGAGCTTGCCACCTCGAGCGTCGACGTCGCGCAGCGCTCCGGCCGTCTGCTCACCGAGCTCGTGCCGACCATTCGCAGGACGGCCGATCTCGTGCGCGAAGTCGCCGCGGCATCGAACGAACAGTCGGGCGGCGTCGCGCAGATCAATCGCGCCATGACGCTCGTCGATCAGGTCACGCAGCGCAACGCCTCCGCATCGGAAGAGCTGGCCTCGACCGCTGAAGAGATGTCCTCGCAGGCTGAAGCGCTGCAGCAGACGATCGCGTTCTTCAACACCGGTCGTGAAGTGACCGCGCAGCCTCGCCGTCATGATGCGCAGCAGGCCAATACCGTTCCGTTCCGTCCGCATCCGATTGCCGTCGACGCCGCGGCGCGCACGGCCGGCGCCTCGCCGTACACCGATTACACCCACTTCTAGGAGGCGACGATGAAAGCGACGACCGCTGTGACGAGCAGCAATCAGTACCTCACGTTCTTCCTCGCCGGTGAGGAGTACGCGATCAGCATTCTTCAGGTCACCGACATCATCGAATGCGGCGCCGTCACGAAAGTGCCGGGCACGCCGTCCTGGATTCGCGGCGTCCACAATCTGCGTGGCGCCGTCGTCCCGGTCATCGATCTGGCGGTGAAGTTCGGCATGCCGGCCACCGTCATCACGCGGAGAACGTGCATCGTCATCATCGAGCTGCACGTCGACGACGAGTCGATGATCATGGGCGTGATGGCCGACGCCGTGAACCAGGTAGTCGAGCTCAATGGCGACGAGATTCAGGCGGCGCCGGCGTTCGGCCCGAAGGTCAGCGTCGACTGCATCATCGGCATGGGCAGCAGCAACGGCAAGTTCATCATCATCCTCGATATCGATCATGTCCTTTCCAGCAGCGAGATCCTCGCCGCCACCACGACCAGCGGTGACGACGTCGACGTCGCGCTGCTTCCGGAAGGTGCGGGCGTGGTTCCCGAGCTCGGCGTGAGGGAGTAGCAGATGAATTCGGCAAACGGAATCCGGCCACTGTCGGAACGCGAGTTCCGGCTGTTCCAGGAACTGATCTACAGGGAAGCGGGAATCCATCTCGCCGACGTGAAGATGGCGCTCGTCAGCGGCCGCCTCACCCGCCGCCTGCGCGCGCTCGGTCTGACCGATTTCACGTCGTACTACGAGCACGTCGTCGCCAACAAAGATGGCGAGCGCGTCTTCATGTTCGACGCGATCTCGACGAACGAGACCCGCTTCTTCCGCGAGCCGAAGCAGTTCGAACATCTGCAGGAAAACGTGTTGCCGGAGTGGCGCGCGCTCGGCGATTCAGGTGCGATTCCGAAACGGATTCGCGCCTGGAGCGCCGCCTGCTCCAGCGGCGAAGAGCCGTACACGCTGGCGATGGTGCTGGCCGCGCACTTTCCGCGCGAAGCCGGCTGGTCGGTGGAGATTCTCGCGTCCGACCTTTCCACGCGCGTGCTCGACACGGCGCGCGAAGGAGTCTGGCCGCTCGAGCGCGGCGACGACATCCCGCTCGACTGGAAGCGCGCGTACATGTTGCGCGGGACCGGCAGTCAGGATGGCAAAATGCGCGCGCATCCAAAATTGAAAGAGCTGATTCAGTTCCGGCGCATCAATCTCAACGATCGCGAATACAGCGTGCAGGGACCGTTCGATCTGATCTTCTGCCGCAACGTGCTCATTTACTTCGACCGCGAATCCAAAAACGGAGTGATCAACCGGCTGGCACAACTGCTGACACCCGGCGGTCTGCTTTTCCTCGGCCACGCCGAGAGTCTCAACGGCGCCGCGCACGGTTTGCTGCACGCCGGTCCCACGATCTATCGGTCCGCGAAAAGGAGTCTTTCATGCGAATCACAACCTTCCTCGGCGCCCTCGCAATCTGCTGCGCAACAGTAGCGAACGCGCAGACGCCGGCGCCTGCCACGCCGGCTGTCGACGACACGCCGTCATTCAAAGTCGGCGGCGTTCTGTTCGGCGATTACACGTATCAAAGTTCGCCGAAGACGCTCGACAGCGACGGCAACGCGGTGAACGCGTCGTCGTTCAACATCAATCGCGCCTACATCAACGTCACCGGCAAACTGAATCACTGGATCCTCTTCCGCATCACGCCGGAAGCAACGCGCGAGACCGGCAGCGGCAGCTCGCTCAACGGCTCGCAAACGTTCCGGCTGAAGTTCGCTTTCGCGCAGTTCAATCTCGACGACTGGGCGCCGAAAGGAACGTGGGTTCGCCTCGGCGTGCAGCAGACGCCGCTCATCGATTACGAAGAGCAGATCTATCGCTATCGTTTTCAGGGACCGACGTTCGCCGATCGCGAAGGCTACATCGGCGCGTCGGATGCCGGCCTTTCCGCTCACTTCGATTTTCCCGGCAACCACGGCGACATTCATGGCGGTATCTACAACGGCGACGGTTACAACAAAGCCGAGGCGAACGATCAGAAGTCGCTGCAGCTTCGCGCGTCAGTTCGTCCGCTGCCGGCTTCGCCGATTCTGAAAGGGCTGCGCGTGACGGCATTCATTAACGCCGATCACGTCGTGCAGGGTGCGAAGCGTCAGCGCCTGCTCGAGCAGGTGACGTACGAGCATCCGCGTTTCAACGCCGGCTTCGATCACATCAGCACGACCGATGCATCGTCATCGCACGCACGCGAGATCGACGGCGACGGTTACTCGATCTGGGTGACGCCGCGTCTCATGTCGCAGTGGGAACTGCTGCTGCGCCATGACGATCTGAAACCGGATGACGCGACGTCGCTGCATCGCACGCGCAACATCGCCGGCATCGCGTGGTGGGTTCCGAATCTTCAGAAAGTGACGGCGGCGTTTCTCGCCGATTACGACTCACTCGAACAGAAGAACTACAGCCCGGCGCGCCCGAAAGACACGCGCTACGGACTGAAGATGCTGATTCAGTTCTGACATGACGCTGCAACTGCTGGTCGTCGACGACTCCGCGGTCATGCGGCAGGCGATGGTGGCGATCTGCCGCGGCGCGCGCGATATCGAAGTGCGCGTCGCGTCAGATCCGATCATCGCGCAGACGAAGATGAAACAGCTTCGTCCCGACGTGATCCTGCTCGACATCGAGATGCCGCGCATGGACGGCCTGACGTTCCTGCGCAAGCTGATGGCCGAGGATCCGATCCCGGTGATCATCTGTTCGGCGCTGGCCGGCCGCGGAACGGAAACGGCGTTGCGCGCGCTCGAAGAAGGGGCCGTCGATATCGTCACCAAGCCGCGCATCGCGCTGCACGACTTTCTCGGCGAGTCGACCGAGATGCTGATCGACTCGATCCGCGCCGCCGCGAACGCCCGTTGCCGTCGCCGCGCCGCACCGATCGTCGTCGCGCCACGCAATTCGCCGGACGTCGTGCTCCCTCCCGCCCGCGGAACTCTCGCGCGCACCACAAGAAAGGTCGTCGCCCTCGGCGCCTCCACCGGCGGCACCGAAGCACTGCGCGAGATCCTCGAAGCAATGCCGGCCGACGCGCCCGGAATCGTGATCGTCCAGCACATGCCGGAAGTCTTCACCGCCGCGTTCGCGCAAAGACTCAATCAAACCTGCCGCATCGAAGTGAAGGAAGCCGCGAACGGCGATCGCATCATCGACGGCCGCGCATTGATCGCTCCCGGCAATCAGCACATGCTCGTCCGGAGAGACGGCGCCGAATACCGCGTGCAGCTGAATGACGGGCCGCTGGTCTCACGCCACCGCCCGAGTGTCGATGTGCTGTTTCGCTCGGTCGCCCAATCCGCCGGCGCGAACGCCATCGGCGTGATCCTCACCGGCATGGGAGCCGACGGCGCCACCGGCCTCCTCGAAATGCGCGAAGCCGGCGCAACCACCTTCGCGCAGGACGAAGCATCATGCGCGGTCTTCGGAATGCCGAAGGAAGCAATCACCCGCGGCGCCGCGAGCGCCGTGCATTCGCTGTCGACGATGAGCGCCGCGATCCTGGTCGCGAACGAGCGGATGCGGGGGTAGTTGCCCCCGTCGCCCTCTACCAGTCCGTCGGCTTGTAGTCCTTGAGGAACTGACCCCAGACGTGCCCGCCGGTATTAATACCAGACATGATCGGATCGACGATGCGCGCGGCGCCGTCGACGATATCGAGCGGCGGATGGAAGCGCTGCTCGATCGTCTTGCGCGCGGCGATCGCGGCGGGATCTTCGTCCGTCACCCAGCCGGTATCGACGGCATTCATGTGGATGCCGTCGGCCTGATAGTCGGTCGCCGACGTGCGCGTCATCATGTTCAGCGACGCCTTCGCCATGTTCGTGTGCGGATGGCGCGTGGTCTTGTTGTTCCGATAGAACTGACCTTCGACCGCCGAGACGTTGACGATGTGCTTGTCGCGATTCGATGTCCGCAGCATCAGCGGCTTGAGTCGCGCGTTGATGATGAACGGCGCGACCGCATTCACGAGCTGCACTTCGAGCAGCTCGACGGTCGACACTTCCGCCATCAGGAGACGCCACGAGTTGCGTCCGCGCAGATCGACCTGCTGCAAATCCTGATCGAGTTTGCCCTGCGGAAAGAGCTCGCCGTCTTTGACGTGATCTTCGGGCAGCAGCGCCACCTGCGACAGCGCCGCGGAATGCGGCAGCGAATCGTTGCCGTCGGAGAGCATGTGATAGCCGCGCAGTCCGCTGAAATCAGCGAGGAGTTTGCGCTCCGGCGCGGAGAGCGTCTGCAGCGCCGCGGTCTCCCCTTCCATCATGTGCTCGTAAAACGCCGGCGGACGACGAACGGTCTGACAGGCGTTGTTGATGATGAAGTCGAGCCGGTCGCGCGTGTCGAGCAGCTGGCGGCAGAACGCTTCGACGCTCGGCGTGTGGCGGAGATCGAGCCCAAAGATCTCGAGACGATCGGACCAGTCGCCGAAATCCGGCTCCGCCGCATAACGCGCCGCGGAGTCGCGCGGGAAACGAGTCGTGACGATCAGCCGCGCGCCGGCGCGCAACAGTTTCAATCCCGCCTGATAGCCGATCTTCACGCGGCCGCCGGTGAGCAGCGCGACGCGACCGGTGAGGTCGGCGAGCTCCGTCCGCTTCGCGAAATTGAACTCCGCACATTCCGGACAAAGCTGATCGTAGAAATGATGAACGGTCAGATAGTGCTGCTTGCAAACGTAGCAATGCCGCGACTCCGCGGTCGTCGGCTCCGCCTCAACCGACGGCGCGGGAAGGAGGTAATAGTTCGGCGTCGTGAACACCGGCTTCCGCCGCAACTCGCGAATCCCGGTCGTCGCGAGAACCTTGTCGTCCTGCTCCGCAAGCGCCGCCTTCCGGCGCCGCTTGCTCTCTTTCACCAGCCGCCGCCGCGCCCGCGCATCGGGATCGGACACCACGCGCGTCGCGTGCAAAAAGCGCTGCCGTTCCGCCGCAGGAAGATGCGCGAGAATCCCCCGATCGCGATCGATCGCCTCGAGCAGCTCCGAAGCCACGCGCACTTTCTCCCGCAGCGCGGTCGTCTCTTCCGCGGTCTCGGCGTCAGGTGTGAGAGTCGTCATTGCGGGCGCGGTAACGTCGGAGAGGGCGCGGACGTTCCCGCGGGCTTGTTCCTACCGGACGTCGACGGAAAAGCCAACCCGAACCGCTTCGAGCAAACTCAGGTTCTCTTCGATTCGCCCGCTCATGTCGGCGGCAAGGACGAGCGTCTCACCTGATGCCTCACGTTCGAGAATGACTTCAATACGCTCCGCGGTCGCTCTCTCTGCGATCGCTCTCGCATCGCGAGCGAGGAGCGCGGCGCCGGCGAGCACGTTGTCGTAGCCGAATCGCTGAAGCAGATCGTCGCCGTCGCCGTAGAGATGATCCGCATTCCAATCCTGCGAGTAGCTGTCAAGAAGGATTCGGATGTCGTACGCGTCATGACGCGGGAGCTCGCGATGACGATCGTCCCAGGCGATGAGCTTCAGCAGCAACAACGCCGGCGGCGTCGCAACGGCCGCGATCGCACCGCCCGGAAGAGTGACAGTCGTCGCGTGTGCGATCGCTTCGGTGAAACCGAGGACCGACATCTCGGTGTCGCCCGCGGGCGGCCATGCGATCACGCCGTCATGCTCCACTCCGCCGAATGGAACGACATCGATGTTCCATCCGCGAAGCCTGAGACGTCATCCCGAGCGTAGCGAGGGATCCGGGAGGGCGGGGCAGGAGGGGACGATTTGTTCTCCCCGCCCGCCCGGATCCTTCGCTAACGCTCAGGATGACGGGGCTACACCCCAGGCTGCGGTGCGACGCATCGAACTTCTTCCACGAGGCAACCACGACACCGATGTCGAGATCGACTGTCGCGCGGGCTCGCCGGTCAGGTCAATCGAGATATTCACCTCGAATCTGCTCGGCCGCGGCGAGCGATCGTGCGTCGCCTGACGCGAGAAGGTCGGCGTAAACGAGGAGCGGTGGAACGATATCGGGGCGCCAGTTCGGCACCTCGAAGTTCCAGAAACGCCGGCGAAGAAACACGTCTCCATCCGGATTGGCTCGGAGGCGTTGCTTCGACAGCAGCGAGTTGCTGCCCGGCATCACATAAACGATCGTGCGCTCGGGAGTGAGCTGCCGTTTAAGAATTGCGACAGCCGTTTCTCCTCCCCATTTCGCTTCAAGGGTGGCGATCTTCGCGTGCCGCCACCACCTCCGTGAAGGGGCTGAGAAGCGTCCGATCTCGAGTGATGGCTCTAGCATTCGCGCGTACGCTTCGGTCCATTGACGAATAAGGCGGTCGCGATGAGTCAGGCGGAGCTCGCCGCGAACTCTTGCGACGAAACCAAGCTCGCGAAGCCCTTCCAGAACGTGTGCGACGCTGCCCAGCGCAACGCCCGCGGCCAGCGCGATCGACCGTTGCGGCGCAGAGATCAGATCGGGAACGGACAGCAGCGCGAACGTCGTGCGCAAACCGCTCGGCTGAAAGACGCGAACGGGTTTGGCTGTCGTCACCGGCCGCGTCCGTCGCCGCCCGTTTACGAAAACAAAGAGGCCGCGCCGCTGCAGGAACGCGTTTCCGTCCGCATCGACGAATTGAATCTCGCGCCGGCGCAGCTCATCGGCGACCTGAGGCGTCACGTGATCGGTGATCAGCAGGCGCTTTTTGGCATCGCGTGAAAAAGCGAGCGCGATGTGGCCGATGACGGGGCCAACTGCTTTTTTGATCTCGCCCCGATATCGCCACGACTGAGTACCTCGCCGAATGATTACGGTCGCGGCGCTGACCGAGACGACGAAACCAAGGTCTCGAAGCGCGGTCACTGCGGCAGTCAGAATTGACTTCTCAGCTCCGTTGTTCATTTTTTAGCCGTGTTCACTCTACGTGAACATTGATTAAAAGTGAACAGCCAATTCTAGCGCGCCGCTCGCGACAGCTCGAACACCGCTACCAGTCGCAGCCGAATCGGATACGGCGGATCGGGCTTGAATTTCCGCGCCGGGGCGCCGAGGTCGTGGTCGAGGAGTGCGGCCTCCTCGGCGAACCAGGTGGCGTCGACGCCTTCCGCTCGTGCGCGCTGCAGGAGACGCGACGCCGAAGAGAGATCGCCGGCGGCCCAGGCGGTTCGGGCGTCGAGGAGCGTGAGGACGGCGGTGTCGACGTCGCGGCCGCGGGCGGGTGGGGCGGCGGGGCGCGGCACGCGCATGCGGATGGCGAACAGGCGGAGCGCGACGTCTTCCGGAAAGCCGGCGTTCGTGAGCCGATCGGCGCGGGCGATGTGGCGTTCGACCTCTTCGCGATTGCCGCGGCGATATGCGACGTACGCGGCGAAGACGTGCGCTTCCAGCTCGAGGTCGGTGCGTCCGGCCTGTTCTGCTTTCAACGCCGCGACGTCGAGCCGCGTGGCGGCGCCGTCGAGATCGTTCGCGGCGATGCGCGCGGCGCCTGCGAGCACATACGCGTCGACGGCGACCGATCCGCTGTTTTGGACGGTGGCGTTTTCGGCGGTCTCGTCGAAGAGGCGTGCAGCGTCGGCGTAGTGCTCACGCGTCCATGCGAAGCGCGCTTCGGCGTAGGCGCGCAGCGCCGGACGATTCATCAGCCGGCTGCGCTTCAGATCGCGTTCCGCGCCGGCGAGATCGCCGAACGATCCACGATCCGAGAGCACGAGTGCGAGACGCCGATCATCCGGCGCGCCGACGTCGATCTGCTTCAGCTGTGCGAGCGCTGCCGGAATCTCGCGGCGGCTCATCCGCAGATGTCCGAGCGCGAGCCGCAACCGCCACGCGCGCGGCCGCAGTTCGAGCAGTGACGACGCCAGCGCCATCGCGCCGGTGTCGGTGTTGTCGGGCATCAGAAAACGGCAGAGCAGCGACTCGTACGTTGACGACGCAAACGCCACACGCCGCCGCGTCTCCGCCGCCCATTTCATCCCGTCGGCGCGATCGCCGCTGTAGAAAACGAACGACGTCAGAAACGCGCGCGGCAGCGGCGCGCGATCGTCGTGTCGCGCCGCTTCCTGCATCAGCTGAATCGCTTCCGGACGATCACCGGCCGCGTCGGCGCGCATCGCCAGCGCCGTCAGACGGCGCGTTTCCGCATTGCCGGTGACGTCCGACGCGCGCAGATCGTAACCATCATCGATGAGCTCGCGCCGCGAACGAACGAACATCGCCATCGCGATCAGCACAACGATGATCGCCGCGCCGGCGATGACGAGCGTACGCGCACGTCGAGAAACCGGCGTGCGCCGCGTCCGGATCGTCGGATTCATCGGCGCAATCGGCGCGGAGCCGGACGCCAGCGCCTCGCGCAACGCCGCTCGCAAATCGCTGCCGCTCTGAAATCGCGCTGCCGGATCTTTTTCCAGACAGCGCTCGACGACCGATCGCAATCCGGCCGGCATCGACGCATGCGGTTCGCGACTGAACGGCGCGTCGCGCAGCACCGACGCGATCACTTCCATGTCGCTGTCGCGGCGGAACGGCGTGTCGCCCGCGAACATCTCGAAGACGACGCAGCCGAACGCGAACACGTCCGACGCCGGCGTCAGCCGCTTCCCGCTCAACTGCTCCGGCGACATGTAGCCGATCGTTCCCATCACGAGCCCCGGGATCGTCAGCTTCTCGGTTTGCGCGAACGTGTTGTCTCCCGCGCCCGAGGGCAGCCGGTGCGCGAGACCGAAATCGAGAATCTTCACGCCGCCCCCGGCGGTCAGGAAAACATTCTCCGGTTTGAGATCGCGATGGATGATTCCTTTCGCGTGTGCGGCGCCGAGTCCATCGGCGATTCCGGTTGCGACACGCATCGTCTCGCCGACGCCGAGCGCGCCGTGACGTAATCGTGCGCGGAGCGTCTCCCCTTCGAGCAACTCCGTGACGACGTAACGCACTTCGCCTTCACTGCCGACGTCGAAGACCGCGACGATGTTCGGATGCGAGAGCGCCGCAATTGCGCGCGCCTCGCGCTCGAATCGCGCCAGCGATTCGGCGTCGGTGGAGAGGTCTTCCGGCAGCACCTTCACGGCGACGCGGCGATCGAGACGACGATCGATGGCGCGATAGACCTCGCCCATGCCGCCGACGCCGATCAGCTTCTCGATCTCATACGGACCGAGACGCACGCCGAAAGCGAGCGTCATCGGGAGATCCTTCGGAAATCCGTTCCGTTTGCCGGCATCGTCGCGGGAAGCAGCGAACGAAGTATGCCAGCAGTTCGCCGGCCGGCACGGCCGGCTGCGTATGTGGCAGAGCCTTCGCCTCGCTGCCGATTCTGTCGGCCGACGTAATCACAAGGGGGAGCCCTTCATCGGCGAACGATGCGGATTCGCCGCGCGCTTTGCGTGCTGACGATCAGCGGACTCGCTTCCGTCGGATGGACGGCCGATGCGTCGACAGTCGATTCATTGCCATACATGTCGGTCACGAGGACAGCGCCGCTGACGCCTTGCGGCATGCCGTTCCAGACGACGTAGCGATCGGCGCCGCCGACGCGAAAACGATATTGCCCGTCGGCGATTTTCTCCGCCGACGTAAATCCGCCGAGCTTCGCTTCGAGCAGTTTGTTGACGTAGAACGGCAGGAGAATCGGACCGTCGGGATAGCGAACGAACGACACCGCATCGGAGAAGAAACGTTCGACTCCGTTGGCGAGACCGGCGGTGTAGAAGCGGAGATACCACGCGCCGGCGTCTTTCTCGGTCAGCGCCGTGAACTGGCCGCCGACGTCGACGACGACACCGAACTCGGTCACCCATACCGGCTTGTTCGAGCCCAGCAGCGCACGCATCGACTGGATCTGCGTTTCGAAATGCGCGATCGATCCGCCGTCGGTCTTGCCGTCGTTGTAATGGACGGCGATGACGTCGACGTATTGCGCGCCGCCCATCGCGGCGAAGTCTCGCCAGAACGTCGAGCCGCCGACCGGCCGCGTCTCCCACATCGGAAACGCCGCGCCGCCGTTCAACACTTTGCAGTCGGGACACGACGCGTGCACGACGCCGTATGCATCACGCATCAGATCGACGAACGCCGCGACGTCGGCGCGAAAGAGACCGCAGTGATCGCCTTCCGGCTCATTGTGAATCTGCCAGTAACGAATGCCGTGCGTCAGTCCGGGCATGTCGTCGCGGCCGTCGCCGTCGTAGCGCTCGACGACTGCATCGAGATAGCGCAGCCACGCGCCGTTGTCGCGAAAGCGATCCATCCGATCGTCGTAGTCGAGATAGAAAAAGTCTTCTGTGAGCAGTCGCGTGCACATCGAGTCGGTCGCTGCCGGGTAACCGGCCGCGCGCAACTCCCAGCCGGCGTACGGCATCACGGTGCCGACGTAGCGAAGGTCGTGCGCGTCGAGCGATTGCACGATCGTGTCGGTGACGGCGAAGTTGCGCACGCCCGCGGCCGTCTCGATCATTCCCCATGGCAGGTTCTGCACGTCGCGATGCCACGCGATGCCGCCGGCAGCGAGCTTGTCGGCGTAAAGCGCGCGCTGCTGCAGCGCGGTTCGCGCCTCCGCCACCGCGCTCGTGCTGCGAAAAAATGCGGCAGGTCCCTGCGAACGAATCATCGAATTCGCCGCGCCGCCGACATGCACGGCGGAGATGCCGCCGATCACCGCAAAGTGCGAGTCGTCGGCAGCAACAGCCGGCAACGCGCGGACCCACGACGCGACCTTCGCAGCCTCGGTGGAATCGACGGGCGCCGCGAGCAGCAGGAGCAACAGCGGTACGTGCATGTCGCCAATCTTGCGCCTCGCGACGCATCACGCACGCGGCGCGAAGTAACACGTTCGTAAGAAATGTAAATTGACGTCATCCTGAGCGAAGCGAAGGATCCGGGTGGTGGGACTCACTGCAGTAGCGCCCCGCCCGCCCGGATCCTTCGCTACGCTCAGGATGACCGGCGGTTAAATCCCCGTCACGCGCACCACTTCCTCGAACGTCGTCGAGCCCTCTGCGAGTTTGCGCAGGGCCGACTGACGCAGCGTCCGCATCCCGCGTTTGATCGCCACTTCCTTGATCTTCAGGAAGTCTTCGGAGCGATCGATGAGGTCGCGGATCGAGTTGTCGACCGGCAGGATTTCGAAGATCCCGGTGCGGCCGTAGTAGCCGGTGTTGCGGCAGCGGATGCAACCCGCTCCCTCTTTCACGATGATCCGCTTGCCGGCCGGCGCCTGGAGATTCAGCGTCGCCGCTTCCTCAACGGTCAGCGGGCGATTCTGCTTGCAGTCCTCGCAGATCTTGCGCATCAGGCGCTGCGCCATCGTGCCGACCAGCGATGACGAGATCAGGAACGGCTGGATGCCGAGGTCGATCAGACGCGTGACCGATGTCGCGGCATCGTTGGTGTGGAGTGTTGCGAAAACGAGATGTCCGGTAAGCGCCGCCTGCACCGCGTTCTGTGCAGTCTCTTCGTCGCGAATCTCGCCGACCATGATGATGTCGGGATCCTGGCGAAGGATCGTTCGCAGTGCCGACGCGAACGTGATCCCGATCTTGTTCTGCACCGACGTCTGGTTGAAATCCTCGTGCACCATTTCGATCGGATCCTCGATCGTCATGATGTTGATCTCTGGCGACGCCAGCGATTTCAGCGCCGAATAGAGCGTGACCGTTTTACCGGAGCCGGTCGGACCGGTAACGAGGATGATGCCGTGCGGACGCTGGATCCAGTCGTGGAACGTCGACAGCTCGTCAGTGTAAAAGCCAAGCTCCGCGAGACCGCGAATCATCACGTCGGGATCGAAGATGCGCATGACCATCTTCTCGCCGAAGGCGGTCGGCAGCGTCGACACGCGCAGCTCGACTTCCTTGCCGCCGTGCTCCGTCTTGATGCGGCCGTCCTGCGGGCGGCGCTTCTCGGCGATGTCCATCCGGCACATCGTTTTCAGTCGCGACGTGATGGCGAGATTGACGAGCTTCGGGACGCGCTGAATCTCGTGCAGTACTCCGTCGATGCGGAAGCGGATGTTCGCGTGCTCGCGCTTCGGCTCGATATGAATGTCGGACGCGCGCGATTCGTACGCGTGCTGCAGCAGAAAATCGACGGCGTTGACGATGTGCGCGTCGCTCGCTTCGATGTCGGAGCCGGACTTCAGCTTAACGTACTGCTCGAGGTTTGAAAGATCGATCGCGCCGCGGGAGAGATCGCGCGCCGCCTTCGTGACCGAGGCGCGGAAGCCGTACTGCTCGTTGATCACGCCCATCACGTCCGACTCGGATGCGACGACGAGCTCGATCTCCTGCTGCGCCATCTGGCGATACGAATCGATGGCGACGGTGTCGAACGGATTGACCATCGCCACGATCAGCTTTCCGTCGCGAACGGCGATCGGCACCATGCGGTGCTTGCGCGCGAACGGGCGCGAGATCTTCGACTCGATCATCTGCACGTCGAGCTTGAGCGGATCGATCTTGTGAAACGGGAAACGCGCCTCTTCAGCGATGAGACGCGCGAGGAGAAAGTCGTCGATGCGCGTGCCGGTACCGCTGGCGTCGGTGAGATTCATCGCCATCAGCGCCTTGAACGGGCTGGCGTCTTCATCGACGCGCAGCTTCGTCTGCGTGCCGCGCGTTTGCAGCCGCAACTGACGATCCTGCGCTTCGACTTCAGCGCGTTGCTTGTCGTCGATGAAGCCGGCGTTGTGCAGCAATTCGCCGAGGAGCGTAAGTGTGATCTCGCGCGATTTGCGGGGCAGCGGGACGGAGGTAACGGTCATTGGCGTTCCGAATTCTACTCCCGGGATATCGTGACGGGATGTATCACGACGGCGAACTGGAAATGCAGCGCCGCGCGGGCGTCACCGACCTGGCGTCGCGCGTCGGCCGGATCATTGGCGACGAACTGACCGCGCAGGCCGCCGCCTTCATCGCGGCGCGGCAATTCGTGATCATCGCGACAGTCGACAGCAGCGGCGCGCCGCACGCGTCACTCCTCATCGGCGCTCCCGGTTTCGCGCATGCGATCGATCCGCACACGCTGGTGATTGAGCTGTCATCCCGAGCGTCGCGAGGGCTCCGGGCGGGCGGGGCGGCAGGCGACGGCATCGCGCACCGCACACCCGGATCCCTCGCCACGCTCGGGATGACGGGCCTGCTGGCGATCGATTTCCCGAACAAGCGGCGGATGCGCGTCAACGGCCGCGCGTCGATGGACGGCGACACGATCACGATTGTGACGTCCGAGGTTTATTCGAACTGCCCGCAGTACATCAGCGCGAATCCGTCGGCGCCGGCGCGCGACTCGTGGCAGGAGTGGGTCGCCGGCGCCGACACCTTCTTCATCGCGAGCGTCCATCCAGTGCGGGGCGCCGACGCGTCGCATCGCGGCGGGCCGCGCGGATTCGTCCGCATCGAATCGCCGACGCGGCTCGTCTGGCCCGACTACAGCGGCAACAACATGTTCAACACGCTCGGCAACGTGACGATCGAGCCGCGCAGCGCGCTGCTGTTCGTCGACTTCGCGAGCGGCGCGACGCTCGAGTTGCGCGGACGCGCTACGGTGCGCGGGGATACCGAGCGGGAAGTCGCGTTCGACGTCGACGAGGTCAGTCGCACTGCAGCAGAAAGCCTTTCAGGTACTCCCCTTCCGGACAGTAAAGCGACACCGGATGATCGGGACCGGCGCTGAGGCGGCGCAGGAACGACATCCGCTTTCCGGCGTCGAGCGCGGCGGAGAAAACGATCTTCTGGAAGAGATCGGACGTCACGTGGCCGGAGCAGGAGAAGGTGAGAATCCGTCCGCCGGGCGCGAGAAGTTTCATCGCGTAAAGGTTGATGTCTTTGTAGCCGCGCGCGGCGCGGTCGACTTCACCACGCGACTTCGCGAACGCCGGCGGGTCAACGATGACGAGATCGAACTGCGCGCGTTCCGAGGCCAGCTTGCGAACGTAGCCGAACGCGTCGGCGGTCGTCTGGCGGACGTTCGCTTCGAGTCCGTTCAGCGCGTGATTCGTCTGCGCGAGCTCGACCGCTTTCGCGGAGACGTCGACGTTCTCGATTGACGTCGCGCCGCCCGCGGCCGCGTAAACGCCGAACGCGCCGCTGTACGAAAAGAGATTGAGGACGCGCGCGCCCGATGCGTACTCGCGTGTGAGCGCGCGATTGCCGCGCTGATCGAGAAAGAAGCCGGTCTTCTGACCTTCCGCAGGGTCAACGTGAAAGCGCAGTCCGTTTTCGACAATCTCCGTCGGCGGCTCCCCTTCGCCAATCCACTCCGATTCGAGCGTCAGCCGCTCGAGCTTGCGCACCGGCAGATCGTTCTTCACGTAAATGCCGCGCGGTGAAAGCTCGCGGCACAGCACATCGATGATGAGTGGCCGCAGCCGGTCGATGCCGTGATTCGCGATCTCGACCACGACGACGTCGTTGTATCGATCGATGACCAGTCCGCTGAGCTCATCGCCATCGGCGTGCACGAGGCGAACGGCGTTGGTCAACTCATTGACAAAAAGCTTGCGTCGCGCGATCGCGGCCTGGATCCGATCGGCGATCGTCTGCGACGTCAGCTCTTCCGCGCCGAACGTCAGCGCGCGCATCCGAATCTGCGAGTGCGGCGAATGGAATCCTGACGCTACGCGCGTGCCCGACTGATCGACGAGATCGGCGATCGCGGCGTCGGCCGGACCGCTCTCTTTCGCGATCGCACCGGCGAAAATCCACGGGTGGCGATTTGCAATCAACCTTTCTTTGCCGGAACGCAAGGTCAGCTGTTTGCGGTGCTCGAGTGCGAAAAGATCGTCATTCATCGTCAGATTCTTTCTTCGTCCTTATAATCACGCCGTGGCGCCAAAGGAAAAACAATTCCATTCAGCCTGTCAGGAAGAGGTCTACCGGCAGGTCAAGTCGTATCTCGACGAACTGGTCGACGAACACTTCGACGACGCGGAGCATTGCGACTTCTACCTGAAGTACGGTTCGACCGTGCTCGAAATCTCGATCGAGCCGTATCAGGCCGACGAAGCGGTGATCGAGATCCTCGCCTTCTGCGTGCAGGGCGTCGAGCCGTCGTTCGAGCTGATGCAGGAACTTTTGCGTCTGAACGCCGAGGTCGCGCTGGGCGCGTTCAGCCTCGTCGGACACGACATCTTCTACTCGCACTCATTCCTCGGGCGTCGCGTGCCGCCCGAGCAGCTCATCGCGTCACTCGAGAACGTCGCCACCGTCTCCGACGAGTTCGACGAACAGTTCGTCAACAAGTACGGCGGCGAGACGGCGCTCGAATGCCTGCGCAGCAACCGCGTGGTCCGACGCACGGCGCACGCGCGTGGAGCCGAACGCAATTGACGCGCTCGCCTCACCGGCACATCGCTTGCTTTTCCGTCGACGCATGAAAACCGGAACGCTGAAAGCGGTGACGGGACTCGCGGCGCTGACGCTCGCGGCCGCGCTGTCGTCCGGCTGCACCGGCGGGCAGGAAGGAAGCGCAGCCGAGGAGCAGCGGCCGAAGAAAAACGCCGAAGCGCAGACGGCGGCGGCGAACGATCCGCAGCTCGTGCCGCCGGTCGACGCCGCGAAAGACATCAAAGCCATCAACCGCGCCATTCCGATCTACGCCGGCGCGACCTATCGCGACGATCTCACCCGCCGCGATTCGGTGATGATCCGCAATCAATACGGACCGAACAGCGAGGTCTACACGCTCGCCACCGACGATTCCTTCCCGCAGGTCTATCACTACTACACGACTTACCTCGCGCAGTTCCGCGCGTATCCGTCGGTGAATCCGTATCCGCCGGAGCAGCAAAACTGGCGCTCGCTGGAAGTGCAGCTCAACCAGGCGATGCAGGATCCATTCATCCCCGGAGACACGCTCGATCCGCGAGGGAAGCAGGTCACGCTGCAAATTGCGGAAACGGAAGCGGAACCGAAGACGGTCATCCGCTACATCGTCACACCACAGCCGATTTCGAGTCCCGGAGCCGTGCAGCAGTAGTAGTCTGATTGCGAGGCAGCTGACGACGATGTATCCGTGGCGCCGCATTCTGATTCCGACGGATTTCTCGACCGCTTCGCAGTGGGCGTTCGATGATGCCATCCATCTCGCCGCCGCCACCGGCGCGGAGCTCGTCATCCTGCACATTCGGATGACGCGGACGTCGCGCCCGGGCGAGCTCCGCTTCCCTGCCGATCCGCAGCTGTACGAATACGCGGAGCAGCACGAGCTCGACATGCTGCGCGACCGAGTGAAGAGCGCGCACGCGAACGTCGCCACGCGACTCGTCGTTCGTCAGGCGCCGAATCCCGGCGCGGAAATCTGCCGTACCGCGCAGGACGAAGACGTCGATCTGATCGTGATCTCGACGCACGCGCGGCATCACATCGCGCACTTCATCATCGGCTCGACGACGATGTCGGTGATGCATAAGCCGCCCGCGCCGGTGCTCTGCGTCCGCTACGGAATTCAGCGGCGTCACGGCAGCATGAAGCGGCTCGTCGTGCCGCTGCATCTGGAACAGGCGTGCGAATCGGCGGCGACTCTCGGCGCAGCGATCGCGCGTCGCGAACATTCGGAAGTGCATCTCGTCACGCTCGCGAAGAAGTCGGACACCGAGCGCGCGACCGCGCTGCAGAACGACGTGATCGCGCGTTTGTTCGAGGGCGTGAACGTCACGCGCGCGGTCATGATCGGCGGCGACGTCGAGGGCGAGCTGGTGAAGTATTGCGCGGCGCACGACGCCGACATGCTGCTCATCAACGGCGGCGACGCACTCGGAGACGTGAAGAAGGAAATCGTCAGGAATGCCGGACTCCCGGTGATGATGGTCCCGGAGCTCCCCTGAGGCGGTAGAATCTCGCGCGTATGCATGTCGTCGTCAATCGCGAACCGAAGCTCTCGAAGATCGATCACCTGTTCATCCTCCTCGCCGAGGGCGAAACAGGCGCCGCCAGTGAATACGAAGGCGTCGCCGACGCGATCCGGCGCGCGAAGTTCAGCGGGCGATCGGACGAATCGATCACCATCCTCGCCGACGGCCCGCGCAAGATCACGCTGCTGGGGCTCGGCAAGCGCGATGCGCTGACGATCCGCGGCGTTCGCGCCGCGCTCTACGCGATCGCGAAGACGGCGAAGAAACAGCGCGACGCCTCGATCGCCGTCGTCTTCCCGTACATCATCGGCAAGCGCGACGCCGCGCAAACCGCGCGCATCCTCGCCGATCAGCTCAGCCAGTCCGACTACAAGTACGACCCGTACATCACCGTCAAGAAAGATCAGAAGCAGTCGAAGATCTCCGCGATCCTCATTCCGCCGCCGGGCTTCGACAACAAGACGGCGAAGACGATCGACGCCGAAGCGCGCGCGATCGCGGAAGGCGTCGAGATCGTTCGCGACATGGGCAACAGTCCCGGCAACGTGATGACGCCGACGAAGATCGGCGAGCGCGCGCAGGAAGTGGCGAACGAGCTCGGCATCAAGTGCACGGTCTACGGCCGGCGCGAGATCGAGCGGATGAAGATGGGCGGACTGCTCGCCGTCAATCGCGGATCGGCGGAAGAGCCGCGTTTCATCGTCCTCGAATATTCGCCGAAGCGCGCAAAGCAGCACGTCGCGCTGGTCGGCAAAGGCATCACCTTCGACTCGGGCGGCATCTCGATCAAGCCGGCCGAGAAGATGGAAGAGATGAAGTTCGACATGTGCGGCGCCGCTGCCGTCGTCGGCACGGTGTACGCCGCGGCGAAGCTCGGACTGCCGGTGAAACTGACCGGCATCATCGCGTCGACCGACAACCTGCCGAGCGGCAGCGCCTACAAGCCGGGCGACATCATCACGATGATGAGCGGGAAGACCGTCGAGATCGTGAATACGGATGCCGAGGGACGGATGATCCTCGGCGACGCGCTGCATTACGCGTCGCAGTTGAAGCCCGATCACATCCTCGATTACGCGACGCTGACCGGCGCCTGCGTCGTCGCCCTCGGCAGCGAAGCAGCGGGACTGTTCACGCCGCACGACGAACTGGCTCAGAAGTTGATTGATGCGGGTGAGAGTGTCGGTGAGCGTCTCTGGAGACTCCCTGAGTGGGACGATTACAAAGAGCTGATTCGCAGCGAGTGGGCCGACATGAAGAATTCGGGCGGCCGCTGGGGCGGAGCAACCAGCGCGGCGCTCTTTCTGAAGGAGTTCGTCGATTGTCCCTCCTGGGCTCATCTCGACATCGCCGGAACGGCGTATGCCGAACACGAAAATGCGCGCGAAGCGAAGGGCGCGACGGGCGCCGGAGTGCGCGTCACCATCGCCTTCCTCGAATCGCTCTCGCGCTGATCATCGCCGCGGCGCTCGCCGCGTGCGGCCGCTCGCAAAACGCGAAAGTCGTGCAGGCTTCCGCGACGCCGCGTGCAGCGGAAGAGATCAGTTTCACCGCGATCGAATCGCCGTCGCTGGCGTTTCTGCCGCGTCAGCAGGAAGCGTCCGGCTGGCGACTCGATGAAGATCCGATCGTCGTGCCGGCCAATCGCCTCGAGTCGTACTTCGAAAAAGAGAGCGCGCACTTCACGAAGTACGAAGCGCTCGATGTGACGGTCGGCAAGTATTCGTCGCTCGGCGGCGATCGCTTCGCGACCGTCGAAATCTTCCGCTTCCCCGATTTCGTGAAAGCGTTCGGCGCGTATTCGACGCGCAAGAACGGCACGATGCGTTTTCTCGACATTCCGAACGAGTCGTTTCAGAAAGCGCATTCGGTGCATGTGTGGCGCGGTCCGTTCTACGTTCGGGTGACGAGCGACGCCGGCGAAGGCTCGCTGACGCTGGTCCGTTTCGTTGCCGACCGGATGCCGGCCGCGCCATCGAAGCCTGCCGTCTTCAACTTCCTCCCTGACAAGCCGCGTGTCGCCGGCAGCGAGCGGTTCTCCGCGGAGTCGGGCTTCGGGCAGCCGTATCTCGCGAACTCGTTTCAGGCGACGTTCAACGTCGACGGCGATCTGATCGACGGTCTCGTGATCCCGGCCACGAACAAACAGGCGGCCACGCAAATCCTGAACGCATATCGCAATCTCTACGTGCGCAACGGGAAGCTGCTCGATCCGATCCCCAACCTCGGCGAGGACAACTTCACGGCCGAGGATCGATATCTCGGCCGAGCGGTAGCGTTCCGCATCGATCGTTTCGTGATCGCGTTCAACGGGTACAAAGAACGACAGCACCTCGTCGATCTCGCGGCGACCACCGATCAGCGAATTCTCGGCACGATCCGCAAGCAGCTCGTGACGGCGGAGAAGCAGGAAGAAAACGGCCCCGCGAAACGGAATGAGAATGTGCCAGCGTGGGTGAGACCCTGAAACCAGTGCAGAGTGCTGAGTGCTGAGTGCTGAGTGCTGAGAACCACGGCGTCAGGGTTTCGCCGACGCGGAGCGTGACTCAGCACTCAGCACTCTGCACTTCAGCACCTTCTTAAGGTCTTTCCCATGTTCCCGACTTGCCGCCGGATTTGCGCACGAGCTGGATGCCGTCGATCGTGATTCCTTTCTCGACGCTCTTGCACATGTCGTAGATCGTCAGCGCGGCGATGGTGCAGCCGGTCAGCGCTTCCATCTCGACGCCGGTCTTTCCTTCGCACTTTACGATGGCGCGGACTTCGATCGTGCCGCCGCCGGCGTCGATGTCGAATGTGACATCAACGGATGTGATGGCGATCGGATGCGCGAGCGGGATCAGCGCCGGCGTCTGTTTCGCGGCGAGGACGCCGGCGACTTTCGCGGTGGTGAGCACGTCGCCTTTCGGCAGCGCGCGGTCGATCAGTTTCTGCAGCGTGGCGCGCTGCATGCGGACGGTAGCGACGGCAACCGCTTCACGGTGCGTGACGCGTTTCGCGCCAACGTCGACCATCGAGATGCCGCCTGTCTCATCGAGATGACTGAAGTCGTTCATTGGTTCCTTGTGATGAGGGATGAGGTATGAGGTATGAGTAAAAGCTGTTCTCACTCATACCTCATGCCTCATACCTCATGCCTAAGTCTTCCGGCGTATTCACGTTCCGCAGCGGCTCGCCGAACAGCGATGCGCGGAGCTCGTCCTCGCGGATGATCTCCCCCGCCGCCTCATCGAGCAAGCCTCGCAGATCGAATCGGCCTTCGGCGATGCGCACGGCGATTCGCGGAGCAAGCGCTGTGCTGTAAACGCCGCAGAGCATTTGCGGGATGCCGTCCCATTCCGGCACGACGAGCGGCGCGTCGGACTCATGCGCCGCAATGAGCCGCAATGCGTCACTCGTCATCAGCGGGTAATCGACGGCAAGGATGAACGCGCGATCGGCGGCGTGCTCGAGCGCGCGCAGCACGCCGAAGACCGGCGCGCGCTGTTCGTGCGTCGGCTCGAAAATAGTTTGGATTCCCAATGTGGAGGCGGGCGGCCCCACACTTCGCTGCACGGCAATCACTTCTTCGAACACCGGCCGCGCGACTTCAATCGTTCGCGCGAGAAACAGCTCCACCTTCGAGCGGCCCATGCGCCGCGATTCACCGCCGATGAGGAGATAGCAATTCATTGCCGGGCCGTCATCGCGCATCATTCCACACGATGCTTTCCGTGATCATCGCCGCGCTCGACGAAGCGCCGTCAATCGGCGCGTGCGTCGACTCCGCGTTTGCCGCCGGCGCGAGCGAAGTGATCCTCTCTGACGGCGGGAGCAGCGACCCAACGCGCACGATCGCCGAGGAACATGGTGCGCGTGTCATCACCGGCGAGCCGCATCGCGCGCGGCAGTTCAATCGCGGCGCGGAGATCGCGATTCACGATGAGCTGCTGTTTCTGCACGCCGACACCATGCTGCCGTTCGGCGCCGCGAACGCGGTGCATGAAGCGCTGCAGCGCGGCGCGCACTTTGGCGGATTCCGGCTCGCCTTCATCGAGGATGCGCTGAAGCTGCGCATCGCCGCGACGATGATCAACTTCCGCACTGCGATCACGCGCTGTCCGTGGGGCGATCAGGCGCAATTCATCCGGCGCGCAGACTTTGAAGGTTTTCGCCAGCTCGCCATCATGGAGGACTACGAGCTTGCGATTCGGATGAAGCGCCGCGGCCGCACCGCGATTCTGCCGCTGGCGGTGCGCACTTCCGCACGACGCTTTCTGCAGCGCGGCGTGCTCCGCACCGCGCTCACCAACTGGCAGGTCATCATCCGCTATCGGCTGGGCGCGAACGCCGATGATCTCGCGCGCACTTACCGCGGCTGAGCAGACGGTTACCGTCGCTTCTTCGGCGGCTCTTCCACGGCGAGCTTCTTCGCGTGGCGCGACTGTCCGAGCGTCACGTTGATCGGATGGGCGCGATCGAGGAACGGCACGGCCGGCCTCGCGCGAACGCCGAGGGTCTTCCTCACGGCAAGCAGCGACGGATCATCGGGAATCTGCTTCAGTCCCGCATCGACCGTCTCAAGCGCCTTCTTCCGATTTCCCGCTGCGACGTAAACGCGCGTCAGATTCGCGTAGTGCTCGGACGTGTAGAACTGCAGCTCGATGGAGCGACGGCAGAGATCGATGGCCGGCTTGAATTTTCTTTGCACGAGCGCGAGGCAGAGTCCGAAAAACGAAAGCCCTTCCGCCGATTTCGCGACGCTGATCGGCGGCGGATCTTCGCTGCCGTAAATGTCGAGAAAGAGCGTCAGCGCGCGAAGGTAATCCTCCGACTTCGCCACATCGATCGCTTCCTGAATTCGGCGGTTGACCGACACCATCAAATCAACTCCCGCGACCGAAGGCGGTGCACGAAACGCTCGATCCGCTCGCGATCCTCGGGGCCGAGACCGTTGAAACGGATTCCGTACTTCGCCATCGAACCGGAGAACTCCGCGCGCAGCACCGACGCTTCCAGCTGCAGCGCTTTCGGATCGCCGGGAAGAAAGAAATGCAGGCGGAGCGCGCCGTCGCCGGGCAGGACGCGGTCGACTTCGACGAGGATGCCGTTCGCGGAGATGTTGATGCTGCGGCCGAGGATGAAGCGGCCGTTTTTTTCGAGCGAGATCTCGATCTTCGTGATCGTGCGGAGCTGGCGGCGAACAGGAATCGACGTCAGCCGCTCGACTTTCTGATCGAGCTCGCGGCGCTGCAGCGGGCGATAGATGACGTCGTTGCAGCCGGCGCCGAGGCAGAGATCGGCGTGATCGGCCGAGTCGCGATCGCAGACGAGAAGAAGCGACGTGTTGCGCAGCTCTTCATCGGCGCGCACTTCGCGGCAGAATTCGGGAGCGGTCATGTCGAAGAGATCGAAGCCGAAGATGATCAGCTGCGGGTATTCAAGGTGCGCTTTCTGTAGCGCTTCGCTGCCGGCGAGGGCGGTGGTGACGACGGTGTCGCGGCGGCGGAGGATCGTCTCCTGAAAGAGAAGCGCGCCGCGCGAGTGGTCGACCAGGAGAATGCGTCCAGGCGGCTTCATCAGGCTGCGGAAATCCGGCGCAGTCTTGCGACCGAGCGTTTGAGATCGTCGACGAGCATCGCCGCATCGCCGGGCGTGTTCGACTTTCCGAGACCAATGCGAATCGAACCCATCGCCGCTGCCTCCGCCACCCCGATCGCCGTCAGCACGCGCGACGGACCGCGCTCGCCGGAACTGCATGCCGATCCCGACGACAACGCGAACCGCCGCAACGCCAGGATCAGCGACTCCGCATCGATCCGTTCGAAACTGACGTTGAGGTTTCCCGACAATCTTAAATCGCGCGGTCCATTCACGGAAGCGCCGTCGATCTCCGCGACGATCCGGTCCCACAGTTCGTTGCGGATCGCCGTCAGCCGGACGGCTTCATCGGCCATCTCTTCGGCGCGGATTCGCAGCGCCGCGGCGAAGCCGACGACGGCCGGAACGTTGACCGTTCCCGATCGCAAACCCTTCTCCTGTCCGCCGCCGACCGCAATCGGCGTGACGTGCACGCCGCGCCGGACGAAGAGCGCGCCGATCCCTTTCGGGCCGTAGAGTTTGTGCGCCGACATCGATGCGAGATCGACGTTCGTGAGATCGAGCGGCACTTTCCCCGCCGCCTGCGTGATGTCGCTGTGAAAGAGGACGCCGCGCTCGCGGCAGATCGCGCCTATCTCACCGATCGGCTGCAGCGTTCCGATCTCACCGTTCGCCGCTTCGATCGAAACGATTTTCGTGTCGTCGCGCAACGCATCGCGCACCTGCCCGGGAGTGACGAATCCTTCGGGATCGGGAGTGAGCAGCGTGAAGTTCCCGCCGCGCTCCGCCGGTGCGATCACCGAGCGATGCTCGATCGCGCTCGTGACGATGTGACCGTGAATGTTCAGCGCAATGTTGTTCGACTCCGTCGCACCGGCAGTAAAGAAAATCTCGCTCGGCGAAACGCCGAAAAATCGCGCGACGTCGATCCGCGAATCCTCCAGCGCCGCCGCCGCCCGCGTCCCGAACGCGTGAGTAACCGACGCCGGATTACCAAAGTGCTCGGTGAAATACGGGAGCATCGCCGCGACGACTCTTTCGTCGGTCGGGGTGGTGGCGTGGTGATCCAGGTAAATCAACATGAGGTGCTGAGTGCAGGGTGCTGAGTGCTGAGTCGCCGGTTTTACTCAGCACTCAGCACTCTGCACTCAGCACCGGGTCTTCTACTTTCTTCTGCGTCTCCGTTTCCGCGGCTCGGCCGAAACCGGCGCGTCCTCCCGTTTCGCTTTGCCGGCGAAGGTTTGCCACTGGCGGAAGATGTCGACGTATTTGCCGGACGAGAGTGCGTAGAGCTCGAGCAGCGCCAGCGCGTCGGCGAACGGCTCGCGATAGACGAAGCGGAACATGGCGCGGCGTTCATTGGGCGGCTCGAGGAGTCGCCAGAGCGTTTCGAGCGCCTGCTCGATCTGATGGCGCGTGCCGGCGGCGAGCGACATCCGCGCGCACAACGGCTGAATGAGATCGCGGATGAAGACGATCACTTCGCCGATGCGCATCCGTCCGTCGCGCGTCGACTCCTCGCGCTCCAGCTCATCGAACACCCACGGCAGATAGAGCACCGTCAGCAGCACCGCGTCGGAGATCTTTCGTCCCGCCTGCACGGTGCGATCGAGCACTTCCAGCATTTTCCAGAAGTACGGCGTCCGATCGACGGCGATCGTTCGATAAACCTCAGGGAGCAGAGGTTCGAGCAGCCCGGTATCGACCAGCAGCCGGATCGCGCCGCGCGACCAGCCGCGGCGCAGCAGTTCGAGGATCTCTTCCGAGACGCGCGGCGCCGACGCTTTCAGGATCTCGTTGCGATGGCGGAGGATGCCGTCGTACGTCTCGCGCTCGATCTCGAATCCGAGCCGTGACGCGAACTCGATCGCTCGCATCATTCGGACGGGATCTTCGCGGAAGCGAACGTCGGGATCGCCGATCACGCGCACGCGCTGGCCGGCGAGATCGTCGAGACCGCCGACGTAATCGATCACCGAGAAGTCGGCGATGTTGTAGAAAAGACCGTTGATGGTGAAGTCACGCCGACGCGCGTCCTGCAGCGGCGAGCCGAACGTGTTGTCGTCCGTCACCAGCAAGTCCTCGGCATCTTCCGCGCGCTCCGGCTCGCGCCGGAACGTCGACACTTCCACGAACCCATCCTGAAAGATGACGTGCACGAGGCGGAAACGGCGGCCGATGATCCGGCTGTTGCGGAAGAGGCGACGAATCTCCGTCGGATGCGCGTCGGTCGCGATGTCGAAATCCTTCGGCTCGCGATTCATCAGCAGATCGCGCACGCTGCCGCCGCAGAGATACGCGCGATAGCCGCTGCGATGCAGACGGTAGAGGACTTTGAGAACGTTTTCGGGAATGCGGCGGCGCGAGATCTGATGATCGCTGCGATCGACGACCTGTCCTTCGCGTCCGTCTTCTGCTGACGCGTCGTCGGCCACCGCGGCCGTCGTCGTCGGAGACTGCTGCTCGTCGCTCATGGGCTGATTTCGTCGCCCGTATGCGGCAGGTCCGGCTCCGGATGATAGTGATACCGGCTGTCGACGATGAAGAAGGTGCGGTCCCATCGCGTCCAGGGGAAGAAGTGCAGCACGACGTTCGCGAGCTCTTTCACGCGCGACGCGGCCGGCGCATCCTGCGGAGGCGGCGGCGCTTTGAACGACCAGTACACCATGAACGCGCGCCCCTTGATCATCGAGCGCGGCACCGTTCCCCAGTAACGCGAATCGCTGGAGCGATCGCGGTTGTCGCCCATCGCGAAGTACGTTCCGTCGGCGACCTTGTACGGCCCGAACTGATCGCGCGACCGATACGGTTCGGGGAGCGTCGGCTGCGCGGGAAAGATCGTCGGATCGTCATGGATCGTGTGCGGCTCGACCAGCGCTTTGCCGTTGACGGAGACGACCTTGTCGCGCACTTCGATCGTGTCGCCCGGCATGCCGATCACGCGCTTCACGTAATCGGTCTCCGGCTGCAGCGGATAGCGGAAGACGATGATGTCTCCGCGCTTCACGTCGCGCAGCGGAAAGAGATGGGCGTACGCGCCGTTGGCCGGCCCGTAAATGAATTTGTTGACGATGATGTGATCGCCGACTTTCAGGTTGTCTTCCATCGATCCCGTCGGGATCTTGAATGCCTGAAAGACGAAGATGCGCGCGAAGTTGACGAAGATGACCGCGATCAGCAGCGCTTCGTAATATTCACGGAAGGTCGACTTCTTTTCCGAATCCTCAGCGGTGGTGGTGGCCATCAGGTGGCGAGGTTCCCTTCAACTGGTCTGCAATGAAGCCGGCGGCGAACGATTCTACGATACCGGCAGGCACCGCTACGAGGTTCGCGCGGCGCTCGAATCGGCCGTTCAGTCCGGCTGACGGGTGAATGACGGTGACAGACGGCGGCGCGGAGGCGTCACCGACGAGATACATCTTCGACGAATCTACCCACGGTATCTCGCGAAATGAAGCCCAGTCCGGCTGTCGCGTCACGATCGCGCAGGCGACTCGCGCATTGCGCATAAGCGTCGCGCGTGCGTCGTTCCATGCGAGCGGATCGGACGACATCCAGACGACCAGCGGCAACTTCTCGCTGTAGCGAAGCGTGCTCGGCATCAGTAGCACCGCGTCGCCGCGGCGATCGACGGTCGCGTCGAGCTTTTTCGCGGGAGCGACTTCCATCCGCCGCTCCTCCCCGCCGTACTTCAGCGATTCGATCCGCTCCGATGCGTCGGGCGTCGACCAGACGACCGCGTAACGCTGGCCGCTCGGTTCATACGCGAACGAACGGATCGACGCCCACGGAAAATCGACCGTCAGCTGCGTCGAAGTCGGGATGTGCAGCGTGCGGATCAGCGTGCCGACCGAACCGCGAATGAGGTAACTGACTTTGTTGCCCTTCGGCGACCAGCGAACGGCGAGCTCGTCGGCCGGATCTTCCGGCAGCCAGTGGATCTCGCTGCCGTCATCAGCGGCGAGCCCGACGTCGAAGCTCTTCTCGCGCTTCGCCGAGAAGATCACCTCGTGGCGCTCTTCCGAGTAATCGAATGAATCGATGGCCGGATAGATCGGCGTCACGTCTTTGTCGCCGTTGACGATCTTCTCGCCGCCGCCACTGCGAACGATGCGAATCGCAGTCGGTCCGCCGCCGAGATCGCTGATCCCGCCACGGAATGCACCGTCGCGCCAGGCAACGGTCGAGATCTTCTGCGCTTCATCGACGCGCGTCCAAGCCTCCGGGACCGGACTCATCGGGGCGCTCGCACACGCGCTGAGCGCGAGCGCCGTCAGAAAGGGAAACCGCATCGGCCGCGGAGTATAACACGCAGGCGTAACTATCTGATTACAAAGGAGAAGCTCTGCCGTTCACAGTGGCCGCGATATTGCTAAATAACAGATTGACACAAACAGGAGAACAAACTGCATGGATCTCCAAAAAGAGCTCCTCGAATCAAAGAAACAGAAATCACAGGGAGGCTGGAAGGCCTCCCTGGCGTCATTGGTCGCGCACGCCTCGATCCTCGCGCTGGTGCTTTTCGTCTCAGCCGAGGCGACGCACAAGGTGGATGCGGAAGACAAACCGATTCGCGCGTACATCTCGCAGGGCGCGGCTCCTCCTCCGCCGCCACCCCCGCCGCCTCCACCCCCGGCGGCAAGCTCGTCCGCGCCGCAATCGACTCCGAAACCGCATTTCGTGAAACCGGTGGAAATCCCGAAGACGACTTTCGTGCAGCCAACGGAAGTCCCGAAGGAAACACCGAAGGTCGATCTCAGCGCGATTCCTGATCCGAACGCGAAAGAAGAGCCGACGCCGGCGACGGAAGATACCGGCGGCGCGGTGGCCGGCGGAGTTCCGGGCGGCGTCGTTGGCGGAGTTGCCGGCGGCGTGCAGGGCGGCACGGTCGGTGGTGAAGTCGGCGGCGTCCTCGGCGGCGAGATCGGCGGCGTGAAAGGCGGCACCGTTGGTGGCGTCGTCGGCGGAACGGTCGGCGGCACCGGAACAGGCAAGGAAGGCGAAGGCACCGGTGGCGTTGAAGCGCCGCCTGCTCCGCCTGATGCCGGACCGATGCGTGTCGGCGGCGACGTCAAAGCGCCAGTCGTAACGCGTCGCGTCGAACCGACTTACCCGGAAGTCGCGCGCAAAGCGCGCGTCGCCGGCGTCGTCGTCGTCGAAGCGATCATCGACAAGCAGGGCAACGTCGATCAGGTCCGCGTGCTGAAAGGACTCCCGATGGGACTTTCAGGAGAAGCGGAAGCGGCGGTGCGCAAGTGGAAGTTCCGCCCCGGCACGCTCAACGGCCAGCCGGTCGACGTCATCTTCAGCCTTACGGTGACTTTCACACTTGGCGGAACGGAATGATGAAAGGATGAAGGATGTTATGAAGGATGAATGAGGCGGCCTCTATTCATCCTTCAGCCTTCATCCTTCAGCCTTCATTTCTGCCGCGCGATCGCTTTTCCCTGCAGGAAGAACAGCAGGTAATCACGGCCGCCCGCTTTCGAGTTTGTTCCCGACATGTTGAAGCCGCCGAACGGATGCACGCCGACGAGCGCCCCGGTGCATTTCCGATTGATGTACAGGTTGCCGACGAAGAACTCTTCTTCCGCGCGGCGCAGCTTGTCGGCGTTGTCGCTGAAGACCGCGCCGGTCAGTCCGTACTGCGTGCCGTTCGCGATGCGCAGCGCGTCATCGAAGTCTTTCGCCTTCATCACCGCGAGCACCGGTCCGAAGATCTCTTCCTGGGCGATCGTTGAGTCGGGATCGACGTCGGCGATGACAGTCGGCTCGACGAAGAATCCTTCCTCCGGCCGCACTTCGCCGCCGGCGACGAGACGACCTTCCGTCTTCCCCTTCTCGATGTACTCGCGAATCCGCTTCATCGATCCTTCGTTCACGACCGGACCGATCTGCGCATCGCCCGACTCCGCGCTGCCGATGCGAAGCGCTTTCGTTTTCGCGACGACCATCGGCACGAACTCGTCGTAGATGGCGGCGTCGACGATGAGACGCGAGCAGGCGGAGCATTTCTGTCCCTGGAAACCGAACGCCGAGGCGACGACGGCGGCCGCGGCCTCATCGAGATTCTTCGTTTCTTTGTCGACGATGATCGCATCTTTGCCGCCCATCTCCGCGATCACGCGCTTGATCCAGAGCTGGCCTTTCGGCGTCTTCGCGGCGACTTCGTTGATGTGCAGTCCGACTTCTTTCGAGCCGGTGAAAGCGATGAAGCGCGTCTTCGGATGTGTGACCAGCGGATCGCCGACTTCCGCGCCGCCGCCGCTGACGAAGTTCACGACGCCGGCCGGCATACCTGCTTCTTCGAGCAGTGCGAAGAAGCGATACGCGATCCACGGCGAATCGGACGCCGGCTTCAGCACGACGGTGTTGCCCGCGACGACCGCGGCGGTCGTCATGCCGGCCATGATCGCCAGCGGGAAGTTCCACGGCGGAATGACGGCGCCGACGCCGAGCGGCAGGTAAACGAGATCGTTGTCTTCCGACTCGATCTTCGTGATCGGCTGTTCGCCCGCGTACCGATACGCTTCTCTCGCGTAGAACTCGAGGAAGTCGATCGCCTCTGCGGTATCGGCATCCGCTTCAACCCACGTCTTGCCGACTTCGTAAATCATCACCGCGGAGAACTCGTGCTTCCGCTGGCGCAGCAGTTCCGCCGCTTTCAGCAGCAGTCCGGCGCGCTGTTCGACCGGCGCGCGCTTCCACGTTTCGAATGCCTTCGTCGCCGCTTCGACGGCCTGCTCGACATGCGACGGCGAGCCTTTCTGGAAGCGGCCGAGGAATTGAGACTTGTGCGAAGGATTGATCGACTCGAAAGTCTTCAAGCCGGTGATGCGCTCACCGCCGATGACGATCGGATACTCGCGGCCGAGCTCTCCCTTCACCTTCTCCAGCGCGACTTCGATGGCGGCGCGGTTTTCCGGTTGCGAAAAATCGGTGAGCGGCTCGTTCCTGAACTCTGGCAGCATTGGATGAATCTCCTTCGGCGCCGGTGTTGCAGCGCGGTGGGTATGTACTCGAAAACGATACGGATGGCAACGTGCGCCGCGGTGCTCGTGGCGGCGTCCTGCGGGACGGTCCGCTCGCTGGCTCCGTGGCGTTCACAACCCGAACATCCGGAAGTGAATCTCGCTTTCACGCTCGAGAAAAATCTCGTCGTCATGCAGTCGGTTTCCGTCGATGGAAAGCGCGGCCGTTTTCTCTTCGGATCGGCGACGCCGCAGACGGTGTTCGATCCGAAACTGCGCGCGGTCGCCGGTCCGCACGCGCTGCAGCTGAGCACGCGTGACGCGGTTCGATTCACGCCGGTTTCCGCCGACATGCACGGCATCGCCGACGGAATCATCGGCGCCGACGTCTGGGGCAGTAACGCCGTGTCGATCGATTACTTCGCCGGCCTGGTCACGTATCAGAAAGACGGGATTCGCCCCGAGCTGATGACCGTCTATCCGTTCACCGCCGAGCCGGTCGTGCAGCTGAGCGTCGACGGAGAGACGATCGACGCGATCGTCGACACGACCTCGCCCGACACGCTCACGCTTCCGTCACGACATCCCTCTCGCGCCAAAGCGCGCATCACGCTGGCGGGTGCCGATTTTGGTCAAGTCGACGTGAAGTACGCCGACGTCGCCGCGCCGCGCATCGGCAACCGGCTGTTGTCGCATTTTCTGATCTCGATCGATTACGGTCGGCGCGTCATCGGACTCTGGCGCGATCCGCGCTTCACGTCATCCTGAGCGTGAGCGAAGGATCCGGGTGGGAGGGGCGCCCAAACGTACCGCACGCCGCCCCGCCAGCCCGGATCCTTCGCTAACGCTCAGGATGACCGCGCGGCGCTGGTAAACCGTTTGCAGTGATTCGACGCGGGTCTCATGTGGCGTCACTCTCCCCGGTTCCTTTGCATCGCGCTGCTGCTTATCGCGCGTCCGCTCCTCGCCACTGACTCCGAGGGCGGCTATGCCAATCGAACGAGCGTCGCGGCGGGCGACGTCATCGAGTTTCGTATCGCGACGGCGACGAGCCCGTTCAACGTGCAGCTCGTCAACCTGGCTCATCCGACACAAATCCTGACGACCATCAATGGACTCACGTCGACGCCGAGCGATTGCACCGGCATGTGGGAGAGCGGCTGCGGCTGGCCGCTCACGACTCAGTTCACGGTTCCCGCTTCGTGGCCGAGCGGCTACTACGCGGCGAAGTTCCCGACCTCCAACGGCACGCGCAACATCATCTTCATCGTCCGCGCGGCGAGTCCCGGAACGACTTCGCCGATCGTCGTCATTTCGCCGACGAACACGTACACCGCCTACAACCAGTTCAGCGGCAAGAGCGTTTACGACACGCTCTCGACGAACAATCAGCGGGCGCACATCGTCTCGTTCAATCGGCCTTACGCCGACACGAACGGCCTGGGCCGTTATCCCGCGTGGGAACAACAGTTCGTCGACTGGATGACGAGCGAGAATCGCCCGTTCGAAGTCGTCGCCGATGACGATCTCGAAGATCCTTCGCTCCTCGGCAACTACAAGCTCGCCGTCATCGTCGGCCACTCCGAATACTGGACGCGCAACGGGCGCCGCAACCTCGAGAACTTCAGCGCCGCGGGCGGACACGTCGCCATCTTCGGCGGCAACACGATCTGGTGGCAGGCGCGGCTCGATCTCACCACGCGTCAGTTCACCTGCTACAAAGACGCGTCACTCGATCCCGAGAACGGCGTCCACAACAATCTCGTCACCGTCAACTGGTACAACGCGCCGGTCTTCAATCCGGAGAACGGCATCACCGGCGAATCGTTTCGCAACGCCGGTTACGTGAACCGCGCGCCGAACGGCTACGACCCGCTGCCGGTCGCGCAGCGCGTGCCGTACACCGTCGTCGATCCGAACAGCTGGGTGTTCGCAGGAACCGGCGTGACGAAAGGCCAGCAGATCGCGCAGGCCACCGGCGGCATCGAAGTGGACGGCGTGATCTTCAACAGCGACGCCGCCGGCAACCTGACGCCCGACGGTTCCGACGGCACGCCGCTGAACTTCAACATCCTCGCGACGATCCCGGCCGAAGGCGGTTACGGCACGATCGGTCTCTACACGAACGCGGGCGGCGGCGCGGTCTTCAACGCCGGCACGCGCGACTGGTCGCATGGCCTCGCCGGCGACGTGGTCGTCGCGCAGATGACGCGCAACGTGCTCGATCGACTCGCCACCGGACAACCATTTCCGTATCAGCCGCGCAACGCCGTCAATCGGACGTCCGACAACTTCAACGTCGCCAGTCCGTGGCCCGGCGTGCTGCCGGGATGGAGCGGCGATCTGCTCCAGGCATCGCTCACTTCCGGCTGCGCGCACGAAGGCGGTTTCGGACTCCGGCTCACCGGCGCGCAATGGACGCAGCTCGTCCGCAACATCGCGCCCGACAACGCCGGACTGGCGGTCGCGGCCGTCAACTTCTACGTCAATACCGATCAGCTGACGTCGACTGCCAACTGGCCGATTCCGCTCGTCAAGTTGTCGAAGCGGACCAACGGCAGCGACGTCGCGGTCGTCGTCGCCGAGCTGCAGATCCGCGCCGAAGGAAAGTCGCTGCGCGTTTCGACGATGGACAACTCGGGCGCGCGCAGCGCGAGCTCGAACTGGATCGTGTTGCCGTCCGGCTGGCTGCCGGTGCGGATGTCGTGGCGCTCACCGGGAAGCGTCGAGCTCCAGGCCGGATCGCAAATCGTGCAGACGACGAATCCGCAATCGGGACAAACTGTCAACGAAGTCTTCATGGAGTTCGTCGGCAGCGACTTCGAAGCGCAGGGCTCCGTCTGCATCGACGAGTTGTCGATGCGCGATCCGACGACACACACGACGCTCACCTCTTCGCCGAATCCGTCGACGTCCGGCGGCAGCGTGACGTTCACCGCGACCGTCTCCCCTGCCGCCGCCACCGGCACGATCACACTGCGCGAAGGCAACACGACCATCGCCACCGGAGCGCTGACGAACGGCATCGCGATCATCAACGTCCAGGTGCTCGCGCCGGGCACGCATCCGATCACCGCCGCTTACTCCGGCGACGCGCTCTTCGAATCGAGCTCGTCGAACGTCGTCGTGCAGCGCGTCGTCTCGTCCACCGTTCGCTCCGATCTGAACGACGACGGCCGCTCCGACATCGTCCTGCAAAACAGCGGCAGCTCGGCCGTCGCCGCGTGGCTGATGAACGACAACACGATCGTCGAGGGAAAGATCGTCTCGACTCCCGGCGCCGACTGGCAGATCGTCGCGACCGGCGACACCGACGGCGACGCGAAGGACGACATCATCGTCCGCAACGGAACCACCGGCGCGATCGCGGTCTGGCGGATGAACGGCACGGCGATGATGTCGAACACGACCATCGCCGTCGCGAAGACGACGTGGCGCGTCGTCGGCACGCGCGACTTCAATCACGACGGCCGCGACGATCTCGTGCTGCAGGATTCGTCGACCGGCTCCGTCGCGCTCTGGCAACTCGATGGCGCGACTCTCATCGCCGGCTCCGTCCTCGGCAATCCCGGCACTTCAGTCCGCGCGATCGGTCTCGGCAATCTCGGCGGCGACGCGATTGTCTTCCGGAGCGACTCCGGCACCATCTCGCGCTGGATCGTGAACGGCACGGCCGTGACGTCGAATCAGACCATCAGCTCTCCAACGCCGGACTGGAACGTCGTCGCTGTCGGCGATTACAACGGCGACGGCAGTGACGACCTCGCGTTGCAGAATCTCAACTCGCGCGCCGTCGCCGTCTGGCTGCTCGCGCCGAACGGCTTCGCGATCACGCAGGGCGCCATCGTCTCGACGCCGGTGCCCGACTGGCGCGTCGTCGGCGGCGGCGATTACGACGGCAACGGCCGCTCCGATCTGCTGCTCTGGAACAGCGCCACGAACGCCATCGCGCAGTGGCAGATGAACGGGACGACGATCGCGAAGGGATGGAACATCGCCACGCAGCCGGGCTGGCGTCCGCTCGGCAACTGACTATCATTCGTACGGGACAACGAATGATAGTCGAGCGCACTGCCGATGCGGTGTTCACCGCGCAGTTCGAAAGCGAAGAAGAGCTTCGCGAAGAGCATCGTCTCAATCTCGCGCATGGCGCGCTGCGCCTCGCGACGAGCGAGAACGTTCCGCTTCACACCACGCTGCTCGTAACGCTTCGCGGTCCGCAGGGTGGCGAAGCGCACGTCCGCGCCACGGCGGTGGCGAAGCTCCCCGACGGAATCGCGCTCGCCATCGATGGAAATCCCGACGAGATGCTGCAGCGGCTGTTGCCGGCCGCGGAAGAAAGCGACAGCGACAGCGACAACGACAGTGACAATGACAATGACAATGAGAAAAAGCAAAACACGTGGGATCGCATCCGCTCGCTCCCGCAGATGCAGAAGCTCCTCCTGGCCGTGAAAGCGGAGCGTTCGGAACGCGCGCTGCTGCTGCAGGACAACGATCCGCGCGTGCTGTTGTCGCTGCTTCGCAATCCGCGGCTTACCGTCGACGAAGTCGCGCGCATGGCGAAGTCGTCGTTTCTCAACTTCCAGATTGCCGACGTGATCATGAAGGCGTCGCAGTGGTCGTCGAATCTCGATGTGCGGCTGGCGCTGATCCACAATCCGAAAACTCCACAGGCCCTCGCGCTGCGCATTCTTCCGACGCTTCCGGAGACCGACGTCCGATCGATCGCGCGCGCCGGCACGAACATGGCGCTGAAACAGGCGGCGTTGCGGCGACTGCAGGGAAAGTGATCGTTGCGTGAGGATTTGCGGCGCGGCCGCGCTCTACAATCCATCGCATGCGTCGCACCGTCGTCCTTCTTTCACTCCTCATCGCGACTCCGCTCGCCGCGCAGTCACCGTTTCGGCTGAGCGGCGTGCTGAGCGGACGCTCGGTCTACGCGACCGGACAACCGTCATGGCTGAACGGCGGCTTCGGACGATTCGACGTCGGCGCGTCAGCGGCAGGTGAAAGTCACAGCGATCTCCTCGCGTCGCTGCAACTCGGCGCCGACTGGACGCCGGCGCAGTGGTTTGATCTGCACGTCTCCGGCGTCGCGCGGCGTGAGGCCGACGGCGCAGGCGGAAAGCGCGCGGGACTCGTCGAAGCGTACGCCGACTTTCGCGCCGGTGAAGTGCAGCTCCGCGCCGGCGAGTTCTTCCTCCCCACTTCGCGCGAGAACAAAGACGAGCTCTGGACGTCGCCGTACACGATGACGCTCTCCGCATGGAACAGCTGGATCGCGCAGGAAGTGCGGCCGATCGGCGTCGATCTCGAATGGAAGCACCTCGGCTCGAACAGCGTCACGACGCTCGCCGGCACCGCGTTCAAAGGGAACGACTCGATGGGCTCACTCATCGCGTGGCGCGGCTGGACGCTCGGCAATCGACTCAGCGTCCACAACGAAGTGCTGCCGCTGCCGCCGCTTTTCTCGCTGCGCGATCCGCGGATGTTCGGCGCCAATCAGCGCTCCGATGGAACGCTGCCGATCGGCAGCGATCTCGATGGACGCATCGGCTGGTCGGCGCGATTCCGCGTCACGTTACCGGAGCGCGGGATGCTGCAGTTCGCGCGCGTCGACAATCGCGGCGATCGTCGTCTGCATCGCGGCGAGTATTCGTGGGCGACCACGTTCAACGTCATCAGCGGTGAGCTCGGAAATCGCGACGCGACGATGCTCGCCGCCGAATACGGATTCGGAAAGACCGGCATGGGCTTCGTCCCCGACGCGCGCGTGCAGATGAACTTCAACTCCGGCTACGTTCTGCTGTCGCGCAAAGTGAGCCGCATGCGTTACTCGGCGCGCTTCGACACGTTCGCAACCGAAGACCGCGACCACAGCGTCGCCGAGACGAACACGGAACACGGTCGCTCGTGGACGTTCGCCGCGTTCTACGAACCGAACGAACATCTGCGCAGCGGTCTCGAACTGGTGAACGTCACCGGCGGCCGCCGCGCCGCCGAAGAATCGGGCGCCGACCCGAACACCGACGCGCGCACGCTCACCGCGGAAATCCGCTATCGCTTTTAGCGGTTCAGTTGAACCACAGCCCCCTTGCCGCCATAATCGCGGCCGCAGCACGGTCCCCGAAAGCCCACGATGTCTGTCACCGGAATCATCACGTTCACCGCGATGCTCATCCTCACTCCCACCCGCGCTCATGCGCAGATGTTGAAGTACCCGCGCATCGAAGCAGCGGTGAGGCATGATCGCGTCCTCATCGTCGCGCCGCATATCGACGATGAAGTGATCGCCGCCGGCGGTTACGCCGCTGACGCCATCGCGAGCGGCGCCGAGGTCTATGTCGTCTTTCTGACGGCCGGAGATTGCAATCGCTTTTCCGCGCGACTGATGCACAAGACGCTGGAGCCGTCGCCGACGAACTATCTTCAGGTCGGCCGCGCGCGTATCACCGAGGCGAAGGCGGCGATGAAAATCCTCGGCGTGGCCGAAGATCACTTCTTCGTCCTCGGCTATCCCGATCGCGGACTGCGTCCGATGCTCGACAACCGCACGGCCATCGTTCGCTCGCGCGGCACCGCCGAGCGCTCGGTTCCTTATGACGACGCGATGTCGCCAGGCGCGATGTACAACTACGAAAGCCTGATGCGCGACATGTCGAACGTCGTCGCGCTGACGAATCCGACGACCGTCATCGCGCCGGTACCGTTCGATCAGCATCCCGATCACAGCGCCGCCGCGGCGATCACCGACATCGCGCTCAGCCGCACCGGCCTCACGCCTAAGCGACTCGGCTATCTCATCCACATGGGCCGCATCCCGACTTCGTGGGTCAACAAACCAGGCGGCACGCTGCTCCCGCCGTCGCGCATGAAGTCGTATTCGTGGGGGACGTACGCGCTCTCCGACCGCGTCGTGCAGGTCAAGCACAACGTGCTGATGACCTACAAGAGCCAGCGCCCGTACGTCTTTCTGCTGCGCAACAAGTTCGTCCGCCGCAACGAGCTCTTCTTCGTCTACCCGCCGGTCGCCGCGCATGTCGCCGCGACACCGCCGCGGATCTCGATCGCGCGGTAAGGTCATCCTGAGCGAAGCGAAGGATCCGGGTGGTGGGACTCGCTGCCGTACCGCGCCCCGCCCGCCCGGATCCTTCGCTAACGCTCAGGATGACGGCGTGACGTGAACCTTGCATGACGACGAGCATGCGCATCCTGCCACTGCTCCTCGCACTGACCTGCGCAACGCGGCAACCGGTCACTCCCACGCGAGCACCTGACTACGACATCCGCATCATCAACGGCGACGTCATCGATGGCAGCGGCGGAAAACGAATCCGCGCCGACGTCGGAATCCGCGGCGATGCCATCGCGAAGATCGGCGATCTCTCGCACGCCATCTCGCGCATCACCATCGACGCCGCGAATCAGGTCGTGACGCCAGGCTTCATCGATCTCCTCGGCCATTCGGAAGGCTCCGTGCTGATCGATCCGGCGCTCGAAGGAAAAGTGCGGCAGGGCGTGACGACCGAAGTGACCGGCGAAGGACATTCGCCCGGACCGCTGAGCGAAGCGATGGCCGCCGAAGCACAGCGAACGAGACTGCCCGGTTATCCCGACGTCACGTGGCGCACGCTCGACGATTTCATGCGCGTCGTCGAGCAGCGGCACTCCGCGATCAACTTCGCCTTCTACATCGGCGCAGCGAATCCGCGCGAGATCGTCCTCGGCGACGCCGATCGCGCGCCGACCGCCGCCGAGCTCGCGAAGATGGAAGCAATCGTCGACGAAGCGATGAAGAGCGGCGCGGTCGGACTGACGACGGCGCTCATCTATCCGCCTGGCCGTTTCGCGACGACCGACGAGCTGATCGCGCTCGCGCGCGTTGCGGGAAAACATGGCGGCGGTTACTGGACGCATCTCCGCAGCGAGTCGGCGACGATGCCGGCCGCGCTCGACGAGGCCTTCCGCATCGGCCGCGAAGCGCACGTGCCGGTCAACATCTTTCACCTGAAAGCGGGCGGCTCGATGGGCGGGCGGATGGCGGAAGTCGTCGCGAAGATCGAGGAAGCGCGAAAGAGCGGCCTCGACGTCGCGTCGCAGATTTATCCGTACACCGCGACGTCGACCGACATGACCTCGCTCGTGCCGGCGTGGGCGCTCGAGGGCGGCTATCTCAAGTTCGTCGCGCGCTTGAAAGATCCGGCGACGCGCGCTCGCGTGCTCGAAGCGCTGCGGACCGGCGACGGCTCCGGCATCCTCGTGCGCAACGTGCCGGGCGGGACGCCGGAGATGAAGCAGTTCGAACGAAAGAAGCTCGACGTCATCGCGAAGGCGATGAACACCACGTCGTCCGAAGCGGCGCTGCGTCTGTTCGAAGCGAGCCAGTCATCGCCGATCGCGATCTACTTCGGATTGCGTGAAGACGATCTGCAGCTGGCGATGAAGCAGCCGTGGGTCGCGGTCGGATCGGATTCCGGCGCGGTCGTCGGCGCAATGCGCGATTCCGGCGCACATCCACGCGCATACGGCACCTTTCCCCGAATCCTCGGCCACTACGTTCGCGACGAAAAGCTCTTCACGCTCGAAGAAGCGGTGCGCAAAATGACGTCGTTCGCCGCATCACGCGCGGGACTTCGCGATCGCGGGATGCTGCGCGAAGGGATGCGCGCCGACGTCGTCGTCTTCGATCCGAAAACGATTCGCGACGTCTCGACGTACGAGGATCCGCATCACTTCTCGGAAGGAATCTCGAACGTCATCGTCAACGGCACGCCGGTGCTGCAGGATTCGAAGATGACCGGCGCGCTGCCGGGCCGGGTGCTGCGGCACGTCAGCCGAAAGCGATGAGGCAGATCGCGCCAATGAACGGTCCGATCATCAGGATCATCCCGGCGATCCACGCGCCCGCAAATGCAAAGAGCGCGGAGAAGAAGCCGGTCCCGTAGTAGCGCTTCATCGCCTGCCAGAGATAGATGAAGAGCACGATGCTTGTCGTCACGCTGATCATCCTGTTGGCGATGCCGGGGCCGAGGCCGGTGAAGTAACGGATCGGCCAGAACGCAAGCGAGACGACGTACGAGAAGCTGAGGTAGTGCGCGGAGAAAACGAAATGCTCGGCGAGCTTTCGTTCCGAGCCGACCATCACGAGTGCGAGGACGATTCCGACCGCCACGATGTTGCCCAGCTGCAGCAGCGAGATCCAGTGCTGCCACCGTTCGTCGATCCGTTCCGCGACCTCGTCGCGCGTCATGTGCTTCTTCACCGCGACCTTGTCGAGCAGCATGTTGATCGCTTTTGCATCGTGCTTCGCCGCGGTTCGGACACTGAATACCGCGAGCGGCTTGTAGGCCGTGTACGCGAGGAAGAAGAGCGCGAACAGGATGAGAAAAAGCCGCAGCGGCGCGATGTAACGCGACTTCCGTCCCGCGAAATATTCGACCGTGAGCTGGCCCGGCCGCGTGATCAGCAGCCGCAGCGTCGTGAAGAGTTTCGAGTCGAGATGGACGAGCTCGTGCACCGCGTGCCCGACGAAATGCCCCATCGAGTAGTCGTGATGCGATGGCTGCTGCTCGCCGCAGCGCGGACAGTAGATCTCCGCGCCGGGCGCCGCGCAGTTGGTGCAGAGCGAGGAGTTAAGTTGATTTTCCAGATGTGACCCCCAACTCAACGCCGCGAACGTCAGACGGGCCGGAATTGCAGCGCGATCGAGACGGCGCCGACTTCCTTCCCGCTCGCTTCCGCGCGCGGGTAGATGAAGTAGTTCAGCGGCTCGGAGGTCTTCGGGGCGAGGACGAGATCGCGGCCGACGGTGAACTGCACGCGACTGGCGTCGAGATGGCCGAACAGATATGCGCGGACGTTCGGATCGCTCGACTTCGACGCGTCGGACGCATCGACCGGAATCCAGCCCTTCCCTTTCACGTAGAACTCCGCCCAGCAGTGATAGCCCTTCACCTGGCCGTCGGCGGCGGTGAGCGGAAAGCCGATCACGAAACGCGCCGGGATTTTCTTCGCGCGCGCCAGCGAAATGAAGAGCGAATGGAAGTCGGTGCAGTTCCCGGCGCGAATGTCGCACGCGCGCTCGGTGTCGCCTTTTCCCCATCCGGGAATGGTCTTGTCGTACTTCATCGTGGCGAGCAGGTAGTCGTAAATCGCGTGCGCCTGCTCGATCGGCGCGGTCTTTCCCGCCGTCACTTCATCGGCGAGCCTGCGAACGCGCGGCGAAAGGGTGACGAGCCTGTCGGGCTGGAGCGCACGCGCGAGCTCCGCTTTCGTCGCCGACGTTTCTGCGGGCGCGTCGAGCGTGGCGGCGCGGCGGATGGCGGTGAAACGAACCGTCACCTGAAGGTCGCCTGCCGGCGGCTCGGCGATCGTCGTGAACGCGTAGTCATTGCCGAAGGTCGCGTCGTGATGCCGCGTCCATTTGTACGGACCTTCGATGACGACGTTCGAGACCGTCTGATTGCCGCGCGAGATCGGCAGCGGAATCCAGACCTTGAGGTTCTTCGTGCCGGCCGGGACGTTTGCGACGGTGCCGGTGTAGCTCGCCTCGAAGCTCTTCGCGTCGCCCGCAAACGCGGCGACGGCGAACAGCATCGCGACGGCAAGAGAGATCGCAGTTCGTTTCATTCAGATGGCTCCTTCGCGTGACTTCAGAGTCGGACGATGACGTTGCGGCGATGCAGCAGCGTGAGGATCGCCAGCCAGAACGCGACGAAACATAACCCCCAGAGGAGCGACGCGAATTTCGGCGCGAAGAACGGCGCAAACGTCACGTCATAACTCCACTGATGCAGCGACACCTTCTTTCCGCCGACGTCGAGCTTGATCAGCGAATCGATCAGCCGCGCCATCACGCCGGAGCCGACGAACGCGATCAGCGGATTGACGCCGTAGATCCCAAACGGCTTCGACCATGCGCGAACGCCATGCACGTCGATGATCCACATACACGTTGCGAGAACAACGCAGGCGAAGCCGGCGGTGAAGACGACGTAGCTGCTCGTCCAGAGATTCTTGTTGATCGGGAAGATCCAGCCCCAGAGCAGACCGAGCACCAGCGCGAGCGAGCCGGCGCCATAGAGCCCGGCGACCCGTTCGATCAGCGGCTTGTCTTTGCGCGTGATCCAGCGTCCGGCGAGCACGCCGAGCATCGCGGTCGCAATCGCGGGAAGCGTCGAGAGCGGTCCTTCCGGATCCCAGGTTTTCGTCGATGACCAGATGTGATTCGTGCCGAGGATCAGCCGATCAAAGAACGCGGCAAGAGTGTTGTCGGGCTGATCGAGGACGAAGTATCCGAGCGTGCCGCTGCCCGGCACCGGGATGAGCGTCATCACGATCCAGTAACCGACGAGGATCGCGATGATGATCGCGATCTGCTGGCGCAGCGACGTGCGTAACGTCAGCAGCGCCGCGCAGAGATACGCGATGCCGATCCGCTGCAGCACACCGGCGAAACGCAGATGCGCGAAACGCCACGCGACACGCTGCAGGAAAGTCGGGTTCGGAATGCCGGCCATCTTTCCCCACCAGAAAAAGGGGAACGCATTGAGCAGCAGACCGACGAGGACGATCAGCAGCCCGCGACGAATGATGCGCCGCCGCGCGCCGGCGTCGTCGATCCGTCGCAGCGAAAGATGCGTGGTGATGCCGACGATGAAGAGGAAGAAGGGAAAGATGAGATCGGTGGGAGTCCATCCGTGCCATTCCGCATGCTCGAGCGGCGGATAGATCGCCGACCACGAACCGGGGTTGTTCACGAGGAGCATCGAGGCGATGGTGATGCCGCGGAAAACGTCGAGGGAGAGAAGGCGCTCGTTCGCCGGCGGCACCGGCGCGACCGTGGACATTGGATTGATGATCGCACATCGGCCGCGCGAGGATCAGGCGCGGAGGTTTTTGTACTCGCGCAAATGCCGCAGCGCGGACGCTTTGTCGCCGCCTCGTTCATACAACCCCGCGAGGTTGTAGTGTGCGTCCGCATTCTCGGCATCGAGCGACAGCGCGCGCTCGTACGCTTCAATGGCGTCGTGCGGACGGCCGAGATCTTCCAGCGCCACACCTAAATTGAACGCGGCGGTGTCGTGCTCGGGGACGGCGGCGATGGCGGCGCGGTAGTGCGGCTCGGCGGCGGCCGGCGCTCCGAGCTCATGCAACAGGCGGCCGAGGTTGACGTGGGCGTCGGCGTGGGTCGGATCGAGCGCGATGGCTTGTTCGTACGCATGCTTCGCCGCGGCGGGATCGGTCGATTCGACTTCGCACGCGAGGTCGTACCAGTCGTCGGCATCGCGCTCGGTGCCGCGAACGATCGGCGCGGTGTTCGCGGTCAGCTCATCGACGGAAAAGTCGAAGAGCGACTGGCCCGACTCCGGATTCCAGACTGACTCCCCTTCGCGCACGACGACGCGCTCGCCGTCGGCGGCAATCCGAACGCCGGTGAGCGAGCGTCCGACGGGAAGCTGCTCGCGCAGCTTCTCGAGCACGCGGCGCACTTTGCGCTGCGGGATGTTTGCAGCGGTCAGTTCGCCGGCGGTGCGGAGAATGACGAGGTCCTGAAAACCGAAGCGCAGCTCGCCGCGCTCGCCGCGCTCCGGCACGAGGAACCCCTTCGTCGCGTACGCCCGGATCCTCGATGAAGAGAGCCCGAGCATCGCCGAGACCTCTCGGAGCGTGAATGACACGAGCGGCATTTTACGCCGTCAATAGTTCCCGCAAGGCTCCCGCGGCCCGGTCGAGCGCTTCATTCAATCGATCGGCATCTTTGCCGCCGGCCTGCGCGAGGTCGGCTTTGCCGCCGCCTTTGCCGCCGACGATCGGCGCCAGCTTGCCGATCAGCGCGTTGGCTGGAATGCGTCCGACCAGGTCCGGCGTCACGGCGGTCAGCAGCGTCACCTTGCCGTCGGTCGCGCTGCCGAGGACGACCACGCCCGACTTGAGTTTCGAGCGAAGCGTGTCGGCGAGGTTTCTCAGATCGCCGCCGCTGATGTCGTCGAAGCGGCGCGCGAGGAGCTTGATGCCGTCGACGTCGATCGCTGCGTTGTCGTCGGGTCCGGCGGGCGAAGCGCCCGCCGCCACACTGGCTTTCAGTTTGAGTTGCTTTAGTTCTTTCTCGAGCTGCTTCTGCTTTTCCTGCATCGAGCGGATGTACGACGGCAGCTCGTCGATCTTCGTGTTGAGCTGCTGCTGCAGCTCGTGCGCGGAATCGTCGAGCGACTGGAAGTACTGCAGCGCTCCGCGACCGGTCAGCGCTTCCATCCGACGGACACCTGCTGCGAGCGAACGATCGCCGGTGATCTTGAAGATGCCGATGTCGCCGGTGCGATTGACGTGACAGCCGCCGCAGAACTCGCGCGAGTAATCGCCGGCCTGAACGATGCGAACGTTCTCGCCGTACTTCTCGCCGAACATCGCCACGGCGCCGGTCTTCTTCGCCTCCGCGATCGGCATCACCGTCTTCGTCACCTCGAGGTTCTCGCGAATCTTCTCGTTGACCGCTTCCTCGACGCGACGCAGCTGTTCGTCGGTCGGCGCCGAATGATGCGTGTAATCGAAACGCAGCCGATCGGGCGCGACGAGCGAGCCGGCCTGCTGCACGGTTTCGCCGAGGATGTCTTTGAGCGCTTTGTGGAGCAGATGCGTGGCGGTGTGATTCGCGGTGGTGTCGAGCCGCTGCGGCACCGGCACCGACGCCTTCACCGTCGCGTTGAGCGGAAGCGAACCCTCATCGACGCGCACTCGCGAGACGACGAGGTCGCCGACCGGCTTCTGCGTGTCGAGCACCGACGCGCGTCCGCCATCCCACACGAGCGTGCCGCTGTCGGCAATCTGTCCGCCCGACTCCGCGTAGAACGGCGTCGGCGACAGCACAACATCCGCTTCCGTGCCGTGATGCAGCGCGTCACGCTCCTCGCCTGCCATCACGATCGCTTTCACGTTTGCGGGAACGTCAACATATTGATCGTAACCGACGAACTCGACGGCGCCGACTTTCCCGGCGATCTTCGCGAACGTCGCGGCATCGGTCGACGACTGGAACTTCGACGACGCTTTCGCTTTCGCGCGCGCCTCCGACATCATCGTCTCGAATCCCGCCCGATCCAGCGTCACCCCTTCATCCTCGGCGAGTTCACCGATGAGATCGACCGGAATTCCGAACGTGTCGTACAGGCGGAAAATCTCTTCGCCGGATAACGTGCGCTCGCCGCGCGCGCGCACTTCGTCGAGCAGCGAACCGACGCGCTCGATGCCGGAGCTGAGCGTCCGCGCAAAACGTTCTTCTTCCGAGGCGACCGTCAGCAGCACCGCTTCGCGGCGTTCCATCAGCTCCGGATATGCGCTGCCCATCGTTGCGATGACGCCGTCGACGAGCTCGGAAAGGACGACCGCTTTCGGCAGCTTGCGGCCGAAACGAATGCCGCGTCGAATGATGCGGCGGAGCACGTATCCGCGTCCTTCGTTCGACGGAATGACGCCGTCGGCGATGAGGAACGACGTCGCGCGCGAGTGATCGCAAAGGACGCGGACGGCGGTGTCCAACTCGTCGTCCATTTTTCCGCCGTACGTGTGACCGCTCAGCTCCTCGATCCGCTTCATCAGCGGCGCGAAAAGATCGATGTCGTAGTTCGTCCCGGCGTTCTGCAGCACGCTGGCGACCCGCTCGAGTCCCATTCCGGTATCGACCGACGGCGCCGGCAGCGGCGTCAGCGTACCGTCGGCATCGCGGTCGTACTGCATGAAGACGAGATTCCAGATCTCCATCGTGTCGTCGCCCTCGCCGTTGACGAGAGCGGCGACGTTCTTCGACATGTCGTCGCCGCGGAAGTAGTGCAGCTCCGAGCACGGCCCGCACGGACCGGTGTCGCCCATCGACCAGAAGTTGTCCTTCTTTCCAAAGCGCAGCACGCGATCGGGTCGCGCGCCGGCTTTTACCCAGAGCGCGGCCGCCTCTTCATCGGCGGGAACCTTGTCGTCGCCCTCGAAGACGGAGAACCAGAGCCGCTCGGGATCGACTTTCCAGACGTCGACGACGAGCTCCCACGCGAAGCGGATCGCTTCTTCCTTGAAGTAATCGCCGAATGAAAAGTTGCCGAGCATCTCGAAGAAGGTGTGATGGCGCGCGGTGCGTCCGACGTTCTCGAGATCGTTGTGCTTGCCGCCGGCGCGGACGCATTTCTGCGAAGTCGTGGCGCGCGTGTAATCGCGCCGGTCGCGGCCGAGGAACGTATCTTTGAACTGGTTCATCCCGGCGTTCGTGAAGAGAAGCGTCGGGTCTCCCGCCGGCACGAGCGAGGAGCTCGACACGCGGCGGTGCTGATTTTTTTCGAAGTACTGCAGAAACTGTTCGCGAATCTGGCTGGTGGTGAACACGGCTGACTGTCTCCTGAGCGGCGCGGATCGTAACACCGGCGACCGGCGGCCCGCTTCCAGCTCAGATTGCCGCGAGAACTTCGCGAACGACGTCGATGACGAGCGACGTCTCGAAGCCCTGCCGCGCGAGATACGCGGAGAGCTTCTGGCGCAGGCGATCGTCCTCTTCGCCGCGACGAATCAGCGCCGCCGCTTTTTTGCGCGCGAGCTCGGTCAGCGTGGCGCGCTCGCCGTCGGCGTCGCGATACGGCGCGAGTGCGTTGTCGATGACGTCGTCGTCGACGCCGGCCGCACCGAGCTCGCGACGAATGCGCATCGGTCCCATCCGCTTGCGAATCCGCCCGCGAACGAACGCGTCGGCGAAGCGGGAGTCGTCGAGCCACTTCTCGGAATCGAGACGGGCGATCGTTGCGGCGATCGTCTCGTCATCGAACTCCTTCCGCTTCAGTTTGCGGCGGAGCTCTGCCGCCGCGTTCCAGCGATGCTGCAGGATGCGCAGCGCGGTCGTGTGGCAGCGCTCCAGCTGTTCGGCGTCGGGCATCAGTGATCGCGGGTCCAGTTGCTGACGACGTAGATCGGCGTCGGCGTCTCGCTGCGGCCGAGCGGCAGAAGTTTGACGGCGACGGCGCGATCGAGACGCGTGTCGACGGCGCGCCAGACCTCGCCCATTCCGCCGGCGCCGAGACGAGAGACGATCTCGTAAGGACCGAGGCGTGTTCCGGGCGCGATCTCCATCGCGAAGAATTATGGGGCAGGCCGGCTCGTCATCGCGCGATGTAGTTCACGAGCTCGCGATAGGAAGCAACGGCGACGCCGGAGCTCATCGCGTCGCCATGCTTCTTTCCCGCAACGACGACGACCTTCTTCCACGGCGAGACTCCGGCATCATCGAGCAGCTTCGCGGAGATCTCTGCAGGCGTCGTGCGGTCCTTCTCGCCGACGACGAACAGGATGCTGCCGCGATAGTCGCCGAGGATGCGCGTCAACGCGTCGCTCGCGGGCGGACCTTCGAGCACGAGTCCCGGCAGCTCGCGCGTGTTCGCGACTTCCCCGGCGACGCGGGCGGAAGTTCCGAAGCCGTGAACGATGATCGGGAGCGTGCTGTCTTTCTTCAGCCAGTCGACCGCGGCCAGCGCGTCCGCCGACGTGACGGCGCCGTTGATCATCAACATGTTGACCGGGAGCGTCATCACGCTGTTGATCGCACTGTCGCCAAAGTAGAGCAGCTCGGCTTTCGCATCGTCGCGCGTCAGCCGGATCGCGTGAACGGCGCCGAGCGTGACGGAGGTCGATGTGATGCCGTCGGGCAGCTTCGCAGCGGCCGGCGTTGTGTCGTCGACGGTCGTCGTACTGCAACCGCTCAGCGCGATCAGCAGTACGACGACGACAGCCGCGCGCATCAGATGTTGTTCGAGAAGTCGAACGGCGATTCGTCCGAGAACGGATCGTTGTCGCTGGCCAGCGTCAGCTTCGATTCCATCTCTTCCTTCGACACGTCCGACGTCGACTGAATGCCCGACAGCTTGAGGCGGAACTCGTCCGGATTCGACGCGCGGCGCAACGCTTCATCGAGCGTGATCAGGCCGTTTTTATACAGCGTGTAGAGCGACTGATCAAACGTCTGCATGCCGTACTGCGACGTGCCCTGCGAGATCGCATCTTTGATGAGCTTCGTCTTTTCTTTGTTCTCGATGCAGTCCCGAATGTACGCGGTCGAGATCAGCACCTCGGCTGCCGGTACGCGGCCGAGACCGTCGGCGCGCGGAAGCAGTCGCAGCGAAACGACCGCTTTCAGAACGGCGGCGAGCTGCAGACGAATCTGCTTCTGCTGGTGCGGCGGGAAGACGGAGATGATGCGGTTGACCGTTTCCGTCGCGTCCATCGTGTGAAGCGTCGAGAGCACGAGGTGGCCGGTCTCGGCGGCCGTGAGCGCCGTCTCGATCGTTTCGTAGTCGCGCATTTCGCCCACGAGAATGACGTCGGGATCCTGACGGAGTGCGCTGCGCAGCGCCTGTGAGAACGACTTCGTGTCGACTTCGATCTCGCGCTGATTGACGATCGATTTCTTGTCGCGGTGAAGGAACTCGATCGGATCCTCGACCGTCATGATGTGCTCGGTGCGATGCGAGTTGATGTAGTCGATCATCGCCGCGAGCGTCGTCGATTTGCCGGAGCCGGTCGTGCCGGTGCAGAGAATCAGTCCGCGGCGCTCTTCGGCGATCTTCTCGAGGACGACCGGCAGCATCAGCTCGCGAATCGAAAGAATCTTGACCGGAATGACGCGGAGGACCATGCCGACGGTGCCGCGCTGTTGAAAGATGTTGCAGCGGAAACGGCCGAGGCCGGGAACCGAGTAAGCGATGTCGATCTCGTAGTTGTTCTTGAACTTCTCTTTCTGGCGCGACGACATGATCGAGAAGGCCATTGCGATCGTGTCTTCCTGCATGAGGCGCTTCAGTTCGACCAGCGGAGTGAGCTCACCGTCGACGCGGATGACGGGATGTGATCCGACCTTGATGTGGAGGTCGGACGCGCGCCGTTCCGCTGCGATCTTCAGGAGGTCATTGATATGCACGAATTCTCCTCGGGCCGGCACGGCCGGCTGCGCAGATGGCAGAGCCTTCGCGTCGCCACCGAATCTGCCGGCCTTGAAGCGCTCAATTTTACTGCACAGCGCCCTCCTGCGTCGCGCGAACGTCAGTCGCGATTTAGAATCCGCAGCCGATGACGATCTCGCAACGCAACGATCTTTCACTTCGCTGCATCGTTTCGACGCCGAGCGGCGCAGCCGATACGGTCGCGTTGCCGCTCGTCGTCGTGATTCACGGTCGCGGCGCCGACGCGAACGATCTCGCCGATCTCGCGCCGTATCTCGATAACGGTTATCGCTTCGTGCTGCCGAACGCACCGCGCCCGTTCGAGATCTATCCGGGGATGACCGCGGGCTTCACGTGGTTCGACGGCTGGCCGCCTGCGCCCGGTTCGATCGATACCTCGCGCCGGTTGCTGCTCACACTCATCGATGAGCTCGTCGCGAACTACCCGACGCCTGACGGAAAGATCGTCATCAGCGGCTTTTCACAGGGCGGGATGATGTCGCTCGATGTTGGTTTTCGCACCGAGCGAGCGATTGCAGGCATCGTCGTAATGAGCGGCGCGCTCTACGAAGATGAGATGCCGGATCTTCGCGCGAAGAACGATCGTCCGGTAATTCTCGCGCATGGAACGGCGGATGAAGTGATTCCGATCAACGCGGCGAGGCGGACTCGACGGGTGCTGGAAGATCACGGGATCGAGCTCGAATATCACGAGTTTCCGATGGGACATCAGGTGTCGGAAGAGGAGCTGCAGGCCGTTGGCGCGTTCCTGGAGCGAGTACTTTCTTCCGGCGAATGAAATGGCCCGCCGATTGCTTTGTTGATGATCATCATGACTCCAAATAACCGTTTGCTCTCCCTCGTTGCGGCAGGTGCAATCGCCGGAACCGCGCTGCTGTCATCGACAGCAGGCGCGACCGTGGCGCAAGCGGTTCCGTTCGACGAAAAGGTCGATAACGCGGCCGGCATCGTCCTCGGCAAAGTCGTCAGCACGCGCTCGCAGATGGATCCGAGCGGACGCTGGATCGTCACGTACTCGACGATGCGCGTCGAGAAAGCGATGAAGGGGCAGCCATCGAGCGAAGTCACGATCGTCATGCCAGGCGGCCACGTTGGAACTCTCAACCAGAGCACGATCGGCATCCCTGCATTTCGCGAAGGCGATGAGCGCGTCGTGTTCCTGAAGCAGACGAGGCTCGGACCAACCGTCCTCTACTTCGATCAGGGGGCGTACGACGTCGTGAAAGACGAGCGCGGTGAGCGGATCATCACGCCGGTGCAGTCGGATGCGGTGCACATCGATACGCAGCGCGGAGTCGCGGTGGCATCCGAGGAACCGCGGACGCTGAAAGAGTTCGAAGGCGCGGTGGCGGCGGCGATCAAATCGCGTCCGCAGCGCGTCGAGATGGGCGCGGTGAACGAGCGCGCGCGTCAGCAGCAACAGAAGAACGGTTCCATCGCCGATTTTCTGCAGCGCAACAAAGTGGTGATCGCGATTGCCGCGATCGGCGCCGCGATCGCGATGTGGCAGCTGCTGCGGAAGTAGCCGGCACGGCCGGCCGCGTATGTGGCAGAGCCTTCGCGTCGTTTCCGATTCTGCCAGTGACGGCTTACGACTCGACGATGCCGCGACGCGTCAGCTCATCGCGAAACCAGGCGACCGCTTCATCGCGCTCGACGACGTCACGCAAGGTGATGGTCGTCGTGCCGCCGTCGCGCTCCGTCACTTCGATCGACGCCGGCAGCACGCGAAAGCTCTTCATCGAGTCCCAGCGATAACGTTTCGGGACTGCGAGATGAATGAGATGCGAGCGTCGCACGATCCCCTCGTCGTTCGCGACGAAGTTGCGAAATGTCCGCAGCCGCAGATCGAAGATTCCGAAGAGCAGCAGCATCAGCGGCGCGATGAACGACAACACATAAAACGCGAAGTGATGTCGCTGCTGCAGTCGTGAAATCGCTTCGACGAACGCCATCACCGCGCCGGCGATCTCCACCCATCCGATCGCGCTGTGCGACGTCGTTCCTTTGCGGTGGTGAAGCTTCTCCGCGACGACGCTGCCGACGAGCAATCCGCCGGCGAGCAGCTCGAGCGTCGGCAGCACGATCGAGTGATGCTCGCCGGCGTCGCTCAGATGCGCGATCGCGGCGCTGATGAGCATCAGCGCGCCGGTCAGATGCTGGACGGTTTGAACGCGCTTCGCGCGTGCGAAACGTCTCGACTTGAATCGGAACTCGGACATCGAGCGCGATGGTAACGGATGACGGCATCGCTTTTGGATTGATGAGCTGCAATGGCCTCCGACGAAGCGAAGAAAGGAGTGCAGCGCGCGCTTGATGACGACCAGCTCCTCATCTTCTATCAGCCCATTCACGAACTGGAGTCGCGACGCATCGTCAGCGCGGAAGCGTTGCTCCGCGCGCGCCGGGGGAATGGCGAGATCCGGAGTGGCGAGAAGCTCGCTGAAGCAGCCGAGGAGTCGGCGGCGATGTATGCGCTCGATTCGTGGCTCGTGCGCACCGCGTACGACGATGCCGCGCGCTGGCAGCGAACTTCACCTCACGTACACATCAACATCAACCTTTCGCCGCGCGAGTTTCAGGAAGGGAATCTCGTCGATCGACTCGACAAGCTGATCGCCGGCTGCGGCACCGACTGGCATCGCGTCAATCTCGAGATCACCGAAACGAGCTACATCGAAGATCCGAAAGAGACGATGCACATGCTCGACGAATTGAAAGAGCGCGGCATGCAGCTGTGGCTCGACGACTTCGGCACCGGCCACTCATCGATCGAGCACGTGAAGCACTTCCCGCTCGACGGGCTGAAGATTCCGGGCGAGTTCGTGAAAGACATTCCGGACAACGAGCGCTCGTGCGCGATCACGAAGTCGATCATCGTACTGGCGCACGACGTCGGACTCGCGGTCATCGCCGAGGGAGTGGAGCGGGAGGAACAGCTCGAACTGCTGCGCGAGCTCGGCGCCGATTACGTGCAGGGATTTCTCTTCAGCCGGCCGATGCCGGTCGGCGAATTCGTCACGCGACTTTCGTCGCAGCCTCTTCTTCCGACGGACAGTAGAAGTCGCGGCGCTGATCGAGATCCTTCATCACGTTCTTCTTGAACTGCTCCGGGCCGCCCTTCGCCGTCATCTCGGCGATGTAGTCCTCGATCATCACGATCTCCGTGCGGAGGCGAACGGTCTTGAAGAGGATCGGAACGTGTCCCGGAATCTGCACGTGATGCAGTCCGCCGCTGTAGGCGATGAGCATCCGTCCCTGTTTGATGGCGAGGAGAATGTCGGCGATTCCGCCGCGCACCGTCATCGGATTGCCGTTGAGATCGAGTCCGTTGCGGCGCTTCATCCGGCCTTCCGGCGCGATGATCACCATCGACATCGGATCGATTTTGCTCAGCACCTCGAACCAGGTGTTGTCGCGCTCGCGCGTGATGGCGATGACGTGATGCGCGACGAACTTGAAGACGAGACCGACGAGCGGACGGCCGGTGGTCTTGTCGGCGGCGGGCACGACGCCGTGCGCGGCGATCCGCCAGAGAAAACTGGTCGGACAACCACCGACAAAGACCGGCTCGAAGAGAGAGGTGTGATTGAGGAACGCGACGAGGCGGATGTCCTTCCACGGCTGTTCGGGAACGTCGCCGACCCACTTGAAATCGTGGCGATAGAAGATCCGGCTCAGGTACTTGAGCGAGATCAACATGGAAAAGACGAGCACGCTGCGGATCAGCGACATGGGAACGGCAAGAGAGTACGGACGGCGCGGGGCGCCGTCAATGGGCGGCGAGAAACTCGACGGCGAATCGCGGACCCTTCGCCTCGTCTTCGTGCTTGAAGAAAACGTAGGCGTCGCCCCACGGCTGGCGGAGGATTCGGTCGCGCCACGCCGGCAGTTCGCCCGGCGCGTACTCGGTGCGGCGGAGCCGGAGATAACCCCACGACGCGGTCGGAATCACGAGCGCGTCGCGGTCGGTGACCTCGTCGGTGTCGGAGAGACAGATCGCCGAGTCGCGCTCGCGCAGCAGATCGTAGACGGCGTCATCGCGCCACGAGTCGTGGCGGAACTCGAACGCGACGCGCTTGTCCGCGGGCAGGAGCGCGATGAAGTCGCGCAACTTCGCGACGTCTTTGCGCGAGTACGGCGGAAGCTGAAAGAGGATCGGGCCGAGCTTCGGACCGAGCACCGAGGCTGCTTCGAACAGGTAGCGAACGTCGTCGGCGCAATCGACCAGCTTCTTCTGATGCGTGATCCGCTGCGGCGCTTTGATGACGAACGTGAAGTCGTCGGGAACCTGCGTTCCCCATTTCTCGACTGTCTTCGGATCGGGCATCCGATAGAACGTGTTGTTGATCTCGACGCTGCCGAAACGCTCGGCGTAATACGGCAGCATCTTCGCGGCCGGAAGATCGTCCGGATAGAAGATCCCCTTCCATTCTTTGTAGCTGTAGCCGCTCGTTCCGACGATCAGTCGCATGGCGTCACTTTAATACTCCGCCCCAGGCGGCAGGATGCGAAAAGGTCCAGACGTGACCGCCGGGATCGGCAGCCGTGTATTGGTATGGATGATCGGCAGGCGAACGGACGATCGTTCAGCGCCGCGACGGTTTCTTCATCGATCGCATCTGCGTCCATCGACTGAGGAACGAGTTGCGTATGGCGAAGCGCGTCAGATATTCACCCGGCCGAACCGAAGTTTCACTGTTCATGATCTTGAAGTCCGGTGCCGCGAACATCGTCACATTATGCAGAGAGAGATATTCTTCTGTGATGCGTCGCCTTCTCATCCTTCTCCTTCTCGCAATGCCGCTGCAGGCGCAGCAGCTCGGCTCGATCTCCTTTCCGAACTCCGGCAGCGAAGCGGCGCAGAAGCCGTTCCTGCGCGGCGTCGCAGCGCTGCACAGCTTCTGGTACGAAGAGGCGGCGGACGCGTTCCGCGAAGCCGAGTCGGTCGATCCCGATTTCGCGCTTGCGTACTGGGGCGAGGCGATGACGTACAACCATCCGATCTGGATGGAGGTCGATCTTCCCGCGGCGCAGAAAGTGATCGACAAGCTCGCCAAAATCCCCGCGAAGACACCACGCGAAGCGGCGTACGTCGACGCGATCCGCGCTCTCTACGGAACCGGCGAGAAGCACGAGCGCGACGTCGCATACGAACATGCGATGGAACAGCTCGCGCTCGCGAATCCGAACGACGCCGAAGCGCAGGCGTTCCACGCTCTCTCGATCCTCGGGCTTCGCGCAGCTGACGAGCCGGACGCGCGCAAACAGATCCGCGCCGCCGCGATTCTCGAGCCGCTCTACGCCGCGAATCCGATCCATCCCGGCGTGCTGCACTACCTCATCCACGCGTACGACGATCCGTTGCACGCGCCGCTCGGACTGCGCGCCGCGCGAACCTACGCGAAGGTCGCGCCGGCGGCGTTCCATGCGCTGCACATGCCGTCGCACATCTTTCTGCAGCTCGGCATGTGGAAGGAAACGATCGCGTCGAACGAACAGTCGTACGCGGTCTCGAAGGAGTGGACGACGCGCAAAGAGCTGCCGCGGACGAAACGCGATCTGCACAGTCTGCAGTGGCTGCTCTACGCGTATCTCCAGGACAACCGTTTCGCCGACGCAAAGAAACTCCTCGCCGAGATCGCGCCGGTGGCCGGCGAAGATGCGCGCGAACGGACGACGCGCTCGACGATGCTGGCGCGCTACGCGATCGAAACCGGTGACTGGAGCGTGCTGCCGGCGACGCTCGAAGTTCCGGCGACGGCCGATGCGCCGCACGCCGGCTGCACCGCGAAACGATATGGCGGCGATTCGTCACCGCTGGCATTCGCATTCGGACTCGCCGCCATCTCGCGCGGCGATGCATCGTCGGTAAAGATCGCGCTCGAACAACTCGCGGCATTACGCGCCGCGAAGAAGGATGAAGTCGCGGCGCGAACAATCCTGGCGATGACGAAGGAGCTCGAAGCGTCGCTCGCGGCGTCAAAGGGCAAGGTGGATGAGTCGCTCGATCTCGCCAGAGAGGCGGTCATGATCGAAGAGCGACTCGGCTCGCCTTCCGGCCCGCCCGACACGATCAAGCCGGCGCTCGAGCTGTACGGCGAACTGTTGCTGAAGAACAAAAAAACGACGCTCGCTGCAGAGCAGTTTCAGCGATCGCTCGCGCGCACACCGAATCGACGGCTGTCGATGGTCGGAGCGGAGAAAGCCGGGACGATCACCATCGCAGCGGCGGATCTCGCATACTTTCCCTGACAGATCTCCGTCGAGCGGCCGGTCAGGCCGCAACGTCAGAGCTCGATCAAACCGTTGCGGACGCCGAAGCGATAGAGCCCGAGGTTGTCGTCGAGCTGCAGCTTGCGCAGCAGCCGCGCGCGATGCGTCGTCACCGTCTTCACGCTGATCGCGAGGTCGACCGCGATCTGCTTCAGACGCTTACCGGTCAGCAGCAACATCAACACTTCCTGCTCGCGCGGCGAGAGTTTGCTCTCCGCGAGAGCGCTCTCGCCGCGCGTGGCAATTTCAGTCGCACAACGGGTACAAATAATCGATCCGCTCGTCATGCCGCGGAGTGTAAGCGGATGTCCGACAGCGTTTTCTTACCTGGACGTTTTGCGGCAGTTCTGCAGCGCGACGTTGTAAAGCTGCACGCAACCCTGACTCTGCCCGAGACCCCGCTTGCCGCACTGCTCGGCGGACCATTTCCCCGAGGCCAGAATCTCGTCAGGAGCCGGAATGCCTTCGCACAGTTCCGGTGACGGCTCCGCTTTCGAAAGGCACGACGTGAAGAAGATCTGCGTCTGCACCTGACTGATGAAACCGGTCTCGCGCTTCAAATGCGCCAGCGATTCGTCGAGACAGGCAGCGGCAGTTTTCCCCTGTCCGAACGACTCCCCTTCCGCCTGCAGCTTCTGGGTTTTTTGCTTGAGCTCCCCGCCGTGCTCGCGGACGTAGTAGTAGCCGGCGACGGAAATCCCGACGATCACCAGCACGAACAGCCCGAAGAGAACGAGGATGATTTTCAGCCAGCCCGGCATGTCGACTCCTCCCGATGTGTGATCGTAACGCGTTACGATCGTTGTGTGGCGGAGTTGAGTGAGCTCGGGCTGGCGTTGCGTGCGTATCTCGCCGCCTATCGCTGGCGAACGATCGATCCCGTTCCCTGGTCGCCGCTGCGCAAACCGCTCGGCGAAGCGAACGTCGCAATCGTCTCCACCGCCGGCATGGTGCTGCCGGAACAGGAGCCGTTCGACAACGATCGCCGCGGCGGCGACGTCAGCTTTCGCGAGATTCCATCGGACGCGCAAACGTCAACGCTGATCGACACGCATCGCAGCCGCTCCTTCGACCATTCCGGCATCCGTGCCGACGCCAACCTCGGCTTCCCGATCGATCGTCTGCGCGAGCTCGCGGAAGAAGGTGCGATCGGACGCGTCAATCATCGCCATCTGTCGTTCATGGGCTCGATCACCGCGCCGGGAAGACTGGTGCGCGACACGGCGCCGGTCGCCGCACAGCTGCTCGTCGATGATGGCGTCGATGCAGTGCTGCTCGTCCCCGTCTGACCGATGTGCAATCAGGCCGTGAGCCTGATCTCGGCGGAGCTCGAACGTCGCGGCATCGCAACCGTCTGCATCATGCTGCTGCGCGAAGTCGCGGAACGCATTCATCCGCCGCGCGCGCTTTGCGTTCCGTATCCGCACGGATATCCGCTCGGCGCGCCGCACGACGCGGAATTGCAGAAGCGAATCATGCGCGCCGCGCTGGCGATGCTGGAGCTCGACGGTCCGCCTCCGCTGCTGCGCGATTACGCCGACTGAGTGGCCGCCTGTTTGTTCTCCGCGCGCACGCGCACTTCGCCCTTCACGACTCTCACTTCGAAGCGCCGCGCCGGGAACGTCGCCGGACCATCGACGACATGTCCGTCGGTGACGTCGAATCGCGAGGCATGCCACGGACATTCGATGACGTTGCCGTCCAGCTTCCCTTCCGACAACGGACCGCCGAGGTGCGGACAGGTATCGGTGATCGCATGGATCTCGCCGTCGCGTTTGATCATGCAGATAGCGACGCCGTCGGCGACGACGCGCAGCGGCTTCCCTTCCTTCAGATCGGATTCGTCGGCAACACGCGTGAAGTGTTCCGGCTTCGTGGCGTCGGCGGTCGCGGTGTGATCGATGCCGATCTGTTCGCCGAAGACGAGATGTCCGCCGAGGTACGCCGATGCGTTCGCGATCGCGAAGCCGAGCATCGACAGCGCGATGCCGCTCTGTCGCGTCTTCTTCTTCTTTCGCATGAAGTACGACGACGTGTAGAGCGCCGTCGCGGCGACGTTCAGCAGTCCGTGCACGAGTCCGATTTTCTTTCCGCGATCGTACGTGTCCGACCAGTCGGCGGCGCCGGTCGCCGCGGCACCGAGCGCGCCGAGAATGCCGATGCCGAGAACCGCGTCGGCGCCGGCACCGAGCTCCTCACGGCCGGTGAGGCCTTCGAGCGCATCGAGCACGAGCGCGCAGGTCCACGCGCCCACCGGAATCGCGACGAGCGCGGGATGCAGCGGATGTCCGAGCCAGACGCCGTGCAGCAGATTTTTCACTTCGCGCGGCAGCACGTCATGAATGGCTTGCTGCAACGGATCGCTGACGTCGTCAATCCAGGCGGGAGCGGCGATGGCGTTGATCAGCGGTTCGGTGTTCATGCCGAATTGCATGTGCCAGAGCGTTGCCAGCGCGAAAGAAGAAGAGTCCGCTGTCAGTCGCGCGCGGCCATCGCGCTCGCGGCCAGCGACGCGAACGCTTCCGCGAGGCGGAGGTGATCGGCGTTGTAGAAATCGGCTTCCGCTTTGTCGAGCGAGATCATCCCGAGCAGGCGATCTTCGAAGATGAGCGGGACGCCGAGCCATGAGCGGATACCGGCGCCGACGTGCAGGCCGCGGCGGAACGCGCGGTACTGCTCGGTGTCGGCAACGATCATCGGACGGCGACGATGGATGACTTCACCGTTCGGAGTGTCGGCGTTGTTGACGTCGAAGGACTCACCGAGGATCACGTCGAGATCGGCGAAGCCGACGCCGCCGACGATGACGAGACGTCCGCTGCGGAGCTGCTGAATTGACGCGCTGTCATACGGCACGACTTTGCGCAGCTCGCTGAGAACGAGCTGCATCGCAGCGCCGGTGTCCGGCGCTTCGGTCGTGCCAATCGAGGCAGCATGCAGCGAGTCGGCGTGAAGCCGCGCGTGCGCATGATCGCGCGAGAGCTCCGCGACCTGCTGCTCGAGCTCGGCGATCCGGGTTCTGAGCGTCTGGTTCAGCTGTTCCAAAGGAGCGGGAATTGTAGCGCGAGTCACTTCTGATGGCTCGCGCAGAAGTAGGTGGTCCGTCCGAAGACGACACTCCGGGCGATCGTCCCGCCGCAACGCGGACAGCGCGCCCCTTCTTCGCGATGATTGAAGAGATAGCGCGGCGGCAGCTCTGCATCGCGGTCGCGACGCGCTACCGCCTCGCGCAACACGCGGCGCATGGCGGTGAAAATCGCGCGCACTTCGGAATCGCTGAGCTCGTCGACCGGGTGCCGCGGATGGACGTTCGCCTGAAACAGCATCTCATCCGCGTAGAGGTTGCCGATGCCGGCGATGATCTCCTGCGACATCAGCAGCGACTTGATCGCACCGCGACGTCCGTTCGCGATGTCGCGAAACGATCGCAGAGTGAAGCTCACGTCGAGCGGATCAGGACCGAGCGCGTGCTCGCGGATGTAGTCGCCGGGCGACGGCGTGAGGTCGACGACGCCGAAGAGCCGCATGTCTTCGTACGCGAGATGCGCGCCGCCGTCGAAGTCGAAGATGACGCGCGCGAAGCGCGGCTGCTTCGCCGTCTCGCGGTAATACGCGAGATCGCCGGTCATGCCGAAGTGAAGATGCAGCCAGGTTTCGCCGGCGTCGGCGAAGAGGTTCTTGCCGTGACGGTGCACGCGCGTGAACTCACGGCCTTTCAGTCGCGGTGAAAAGGTAGCGGCGCGAATGGTGCCGAGGATCCGCTCGTCGAGCACGCGAACGCGCGCGATCCGCTGATGCAGCGCGTGGCGCGTGAAGTAGCGCCCGTACGTTTCGACTTCCGGAAGCTCGGGCATTTACGCGGAGACGTCGAGCACGTCACGCACCGCTTCACCGACGGAATCGAGCAGCGCCGGCGACACCTTCGCAAGCGGACCTTTGATCAGCGAACGGATGTCGATCGGACGAAGCTGATCGATCATCGCGTCGGTCTCTCGTTTCAGCTTGCCGATCGCCGGAATGCGGACGCGCAGCGGTGCGGCGTCGGCGACCGTGTTCATGCTGAGCGGCACGACGAGCGCCGTCGGATGCTCGGCGTCGAGCAGCGCCTGCGCCTGAATCACCAGCACCGCGCGCCCTTCCGGCATGCGCGGGCCGCCGTCCATCATCCAGATCTGACCGCGTTCGAGCGTCATCACTCGACCTCCTGCGTGTAGCGCGTGCTCTCGTCGCGAACGCGAAGGCTGGCGCGGTACATCTGCACCCGCCGCGCATCGCGATTCACTTCCCCATTCGACTTCTCGAGCGCGCGGCGGACGTACGCGGCACGGCTGAGATGAAGCGTGCGCGCACACGCATCGCTTTCGCGAAGCAGATCGGCTCCCAAAACGAGGGAGATCGCCTCATTCGGTGTTTCGCCCATATTTTTCCTCGATATCACGCGAGGATATCACGGGCAGGGATTTACTTCAGCTTCGCCGCAATCCAGTCATCGATCCGTTTTTCCAGCACGTTCATCGGCAGCGCGCCGGCGCCGAGGATCTCGTCGTGGAACTCGCGGATGTCGAAGCGATCGCCGAGCTTCGTGCGAGCGCGCTCGCGCAGTTCAGTGATCTTCAGCTGCCCGATTTTGTAGCCGAGCGCCTGGCCGGGCCAGACGATGTAGCGATCGGTCTCGCTCTGCACTTCCACTTCGTCGGTCGCGGAGTGATCGTGGAAGAACTGCACGACCTGATCGCGCGTCCACTTCTTCGCGTGCAGTCCGGTATCGACGACGAGCCGGATCGCGCGCAGCATCTCGTCATTGAGGCGGCCGTAGTCGTTGTACGGATTCTGATAGAAGCCGACTTCCTTCCCGAGGCGTTCGGAGTAGAGCGCCCAGCCCTCGACGTACGCGGTGTAGCCACCCTGGCGGCGGAACTGCGGCAGATCGGTCAGCTCCTGCGCGATCGACAGCTGCATGTGATGACCGGGAACGCCTTCGTGATACGCGGTCGACTCCATGAAGATCGTTTTGCGCGATTGCGGATCGGACGTGTTGACGTTGATCCGTCCGGGACGCGAACCGTCGGCTGCGCCCGGCTGATAGTCGGCGCCGGCCGCGGCCTTCTCGCGGAACGCTTCGATCGGCACGACTTCGAGCTTCGCTTTCGGCAGGCGGCCAAAGAGCTTCGGCAGCTCGGCGTACATCTGGTTTTCGTATTTGCGATAGATGTCGAGGATCTCTTCGCGCGTCTTCGGATGCAGATCGGGATTCGCATCGGCCGCGGCGTTGAACGCTTTGAGATCGCTGAAGCCGAGCTTCGTCGCGATGGCGAGCATCTCCGATTCGATCCGCGCCACTTCCTTCAATCCGATCTGATGAATCTCTTCGGGTGTCAGGTTGGTCGTCGTCGAGCGGCGCGCGCGAACGGCGTAGCGATGAACGCCGTCCGGCAGCGACCACATGCCGACGTCTTTGCGTCCTTTCGGCGCGTATTCATCGCGCACGAACGTCGCAAACTTCGCGTACGAAGGAAGCACCTCGCTGCGGATCGTGTCGAGATACGCGGTACGAATGCGCGTCCGTTCCGCGGCCGGCATGTTGTCGGGAAAATGCTGGAGCGGTGCGGCGAACGGCGACTTCTCCGGCTCCTGCGCGGCAATGTCCTGCGCCTGACCGGCGACCTTGCCGAGAAGAAACTGCGGCGGCATGAGCCGATCGCGCATGCCGGAGCGCATCACCGCGATCGTGTCGTTGAACTGCCGCGGCATCGCGTGAAGTCGCGTCAGGTAATCGTCGTAATCCTTCGAGCCGGTGAATGACAGCAGCGACGGAAACTGCGCGCTGTCGAGATGGATGCCGCCCATCTGACTGACCGGCATCTCCCACTCCTTCATCTCCGCCGATTCGATGGCATTGCGAAGGTTCTGCGCCATCAGCGCTTTGTTGATTTTCTCCTGATCGGAAAACGCGCTGTCGCCGATCGCATTGACGCGCGCGAGGAAGCGCCGCGCAACGGCCGTCTCTCGCGCGACCTCGGCCGCCGAGGTGTCGGACGACTCGGCGTTGTAACGCTTGTCGCCGAGGATGGAAGCGAACTCCGGATTCACCTTCAGCGTGTACTCCCACTGTTCGTGAAGGAGATCGGCGAGCGCCTTGCGGCGTTTGTCGAGATCGGCCGCGGAAGGCTCGGCGGCGAAAGACGAAATGGCGAGGAGAGCGAGGGTGGCGGCGATCGCGAGCTGGCGCATGGCGCAGAGTCTAAACGCGAATGCGCGAGGTGTCGGTTACAGCGCGCGATCGTCGACGCCGGAGAGCTCGATGGCATCCCCCGGGACGGTGATCTCTGCGCGGAAGACGATGCGATTCGTCCCCTTCACCTTCTCGTCGCGAATGCGAATGTAGCGGCAGCGTGAGATCACCTGCGCTCTCGCCTGTGCACACGCGATTGCCTGCGCGACCCTGGCTGCGTTGCGATTCGGAATGCGATCGAGCACTCCGGCGGCGCGCTGCGCGACGTCGCTCAACTGCGTTGATGCAAACGGCAGTGGTGCGAGCGGACAGCGAATCGGCCTGGCCGTCTCGTCGGCGGCCGGCTCCGGCTCGACGGCGTCGACCGGCTCTGTCATCGGAGTGGACGCGGCATTCGATGCGCGGAAGGTGCTCTGCGTCAGCGGCGCGCTGCTCTGCACGTCGAGCAGCGACGCGAGGAGCGCGTTCGCGGCGGCCGACATCGCAGTGCGTCGCTGCCGTTCGGTGCAGGCGACCAGTACGAGCATCATCACGAGCAGCAATGCAGTTCGCGCTGTTTTCATGATCGTTCAGAGGGTAAGACGCATCGAGGTTCGAAAGGTTAGCGCTCGGAGGGAATTAACGGCCGCGTAACACGAACGACTCAGCTCCGAAGCATGTGCACGCGGCCTGCTACACTCTCGAATCGTGCCGAGTACGGACGTCACAGCGCCGGAACGCCGCTATCGAGCGCTGATCGTCGAGGACGATCCGGCGATTCGGCGGCTCGTCGAACGTCTCCTCATCCGCCAGGGAATCGACGTCGACACCGCGGCGGACGGGCGCATCGCCGTCGACAAACTGACGACCGGCGAGTACTCGGTGATCGTCCTGGATCTGATGGTGCCGGAAGTGACCGGTTTCGACGTGATCGAGCATGTGAAATCGCAGGGCATCACGACGCCGGTGGCCGTCGTCTCCGCCGTCTCTCAGCAATCGCTGACACGTCTCGATCTCGACGTCGTCAAGCTCGTGATGATGAAGCCGTTCGACGTCGACGAGTTCACAAAAGCGATCGTGCAGCTCTGCATCGACGGCCCCGCGGAATCGGTCAGCTGAGTCAGGCATCAATTTGGCTTTTAGCTCATCCGTGGGGACTTCCCCGCAGGAGAAGCAACTCATGCCGATTGAGCCCGGAAAACGTGAGATCGCGCCGACCGGAATCGCAGGTCTCGACGATGTTCTGAACGGTGGATTGACGCGAAATCGCGTCTATCTCGTACAAGGCGATCCCGGCGTCGGAAAGACGACGCTCGGTCTTCAGTTCCTGCTCGAAGGAGCGCGCCAGGGCGAAGCATGTCTCTACCTGACGCTGTCGGAAACGCGCGAGGAGATCGAGGAGGTCGCCGACTCGCACCACTGGTCGCTCGACTCGATCAACATCTTCGAATACTCGGCCGGCGCGCGACTGGAAAGCGAGGAAGAGAGCACGCTCTTTCATCCGTCGGAAGTCGAGCTGGGACAGGCGACGCGTACGCTGCTCCAGCAGGTCGAGAAGGTCAAGCCAACGCGCGTCGTTTTCGACTCACTCTCCGAGATCCGCCTGCTCGCGCAAAATCCGCTTCGCTACCGCCGCCAGATCCTCGGCCTGAAGCAATACTTCGCCGGCCGCAATTGCACGGTTCTGCTGCTCGATGACAAGAACACGGGATCGGGCGGCGACATGCAGCTGATGACGCTCGCGCACGGCGTGATCATGCTCGAGCAACTCGCGCCGGTGTACGGCGCGGAGCGGCGGCGGCTGCGCGTCTCGAAACTGCGCGGGCTGCGATATCGGGGTGGCTTTCACGACTTCACCATTCGCAGCGGCGGCATCGTCGTCTACCCGCGACTGATCGCGTCCGAGCATCGCGAGGCATACATCCCCCGGCGAATGGCGAGCGGGATTCCGGCGATCGACTCCCTCCTCGGCGGCGGCATCGATCGCGGCACCAGCACGCTGATCATGGGTCCGGCCGGCTCCGGCAAATCGGCGCTGTCGACGCAGTACGTGGTGGCGGCGGCGGAACGTGGCGAGAACGTGGCGATCTTCGCGTTCGATGAAAGCCGCGGAACGCTCTTCGCGCGATCGGCCGCGATCAATATGGATCTCAGCCCGCACGTCGAAAGCGGGCGCGTCACCGTGCAGCAAATCGATCCCGCGGAAATCCCGCCGGGCGAGTTCGTTCATCTCGTGCGCGAGGCCGTCGAAGAACGCCACGTCAGCATCGTCGTCATCGACAGTCTGAACGGCTATATGAACGCGATGCCGGAAGAACATTTCCTGACCATCCAGATGCACGAGATGCTCACCTATCTCGGGCAGAAGGGCGTCGCGACGATTCTCGTCGTGGCACAACACGGCGTGGTCGGCTCGACGATGGTCTCTCCCGTCGACGTCAGTTACCTCGCCGACTCCGTGATCCTGCTCCGTTACTTCGAGCTGGCGGGCGAGATTCGCAAAGCGGTTTCCGTCGTAAAGAAACGAAGCGGCCAGCATGAGAAAGCAATTCGACAATTAACGATGGGTTCGGAGGGACTGGCGGTCGGTCCACCGCTGACGGAGTTCCGCGGAGTGTTGTCGGGAACGCCGCTCTTCACTCCAATGACTGTTTCAGGCACCGAGCGTGAGCGTGAATCCGAAGGACGCTGAGCGAATCCTCGTCCTCGCGCCGACAGGACGAGATGCTGCGCTGGCGGTGACCGCGCTCGAACAGGCGGGGTTCGCGTGCGAGTCATGCCGCGACATGGACGAGCTTTGCCAAACGATCGAAGAAGGGGCGGGCGCGGTGATGATCACCGAAGAAGCGCTGACGACACCGTCGATGCAATGTCTCGCCGAGGTGCTCGACCGGCAGGCGCCGTGGTCGGATCTGCCGCTGCTCGTCTTCACATCGCAACCGGCCCTCGATCCGGGACCGCGTTCGTTCGAAGGAATCGGACCCCGCGCGAACGTCACGCTCGTCGAGCGGCCGATCCGCGTAAAGACACTCATCAGCGCTGTCGAGACTGCATTGCGTGCGCGGCGTCGCCAGTACGAAGTGCGCGTGCTGCTGCGAGAGCTGGAACGGCGCATCGACGAGCGCGACACCTTTCTGGCGATGCTCAGCCACGAGCTGCGCAATCCGCTGGCGGCGATCACGCTCGCCATCGACGAGCTCGAGCGGCGCGGTCTCCCGGAACTGAAGAACGAGCGCGCCATCGTCATCCGGCAAACACGGCAGCTGACGAAGCTCGTCGACGATTTGCTCGACATCGCGCGCGTGACGTCGGGAAAGATTCGTCTGAATCGTTCGGACGTCGACCTCGCCGATATCGTCGAGCATTGCGCGGGAACGGCAGCCGGGCGCGCGCAGTCGCGCGGCGTGACGCTGACGATGCATCCGATCGCAGCGCCGGCATTCGTTCATGGCGATCCGGTGCGGATAGAACAGATCGTCAGCAACGTGCTGTCGAATGCGATCAAGTACACGCCAGGCGGTGGCTCGATCGACGTCTATGTAGAGAAAAGCGAGGCGGACGCGATCTTCCGCGTGCGCGATACCGGCCGCGGCATCGCGCCGGAGATGCTGACGCGCATCTTCGACATCTTCATGCAGAGCGATGTAACACTCGATCGCGCCGATGGCGGAATGGGAATCGGTCTGACGCTCGTGCAGAAGCTCGTCGAGCTGCATGGCGGAAACGTTCGCGCATACAGCCGCGGCAAAGGAAGCGGCAGCGAGTTCGTGATTCGATTGCCGCTGCTGCCGGAGGTGCCAACAGTGCTTCCCGCACCGAGACAATCGCCGCGCGATGCGAACGCCGTGGCGCGGCATATCGTGATCGTCGAAGACAATCCCGACATCCGCGAGCTGCTGCAAATGAAACTGCGCCACCTCGGCCATCGCGTCGACGTCGCGGAGGACGGCGTTCGCGGAGTGGAGACGATCATCGCGGAGCGCCCGGATCTCGCGCTCGTCGACATCGGACTGCCGGGACTGGACGGCTATCAGGTCGCGCAGCGCGTCCGTGAAAGGATCGGCAACGACGTGCACCTCGTCGCCCTGACCGGCTACGGCCAGGCGGAAGATCGCAGGAAAGCGATCGAGGCCGGATTCAACGTGCACCTGACGAAGCCGGCGGATATTGCCGATGTGCAGAACGTCATTGGCGAGCTGCCGATGCGGAAAGCGGGCTCGACATAGGGGCTTAAACACGTAGCTACGACGTCTTTTCTAAGGCGGACAGGCTACCTAAATTCGCCGCCAGGTGATCAATCAAAGCAATCGCGGCTGTTGGCGTTTTTCTTCTGTCACCGGGGACATCTCGTCTCACGCATGTTGCGGCGGCTACACCTGGAAGACATACGCGTTCGATCTGACCTGCCCGACCGTAACGTCCGGCGTCGGTACGACCACCGCGTGCAGCATGAGCATGCACAACGTCGCCAACAACGCGTCGACGCTCAGCTGGACTGCGGGCGACATTCTGACCGTCACCATCAGTCTGCGCGCGACGAACTCGAGCTCGTACGCCCGCGCGGCGGCACTGACGTTGTTCAAGGTGCCGGCGTAAGGCAGCGGCTTGATTCGCGGACGTGGCGTTCGCGGCAACGCTCCGCGGGTGTGGGCGGCGCCGAAGTCGACCGCCGCAAATCGGTGCTCAACGAAGGCCTGAACACGCCCTTTCCGTGCAGCTCTTCGAGGTCTGCCGCACCTCGACTCGACCGGAAAGGTGGACGTGTTCAGGCTCATCTCCAATCAGAAAGCGTCGCTGGAAGAAGCCGCGGTCTGATTCCTACGGCGGCGGCAATTCGTACGTCACGCCGCCCACCACGCGCCCGCCCGCGTACTGCGTCGCCTCGACGTTGAATTTGCGCTTCGGCGTTCCGGCATTGCGGATCAGTTCGAGCCGCACCGTCCCTTCGCCGGGGAGCTCGATGTTCTCGAGCACGGCGCCATCGGGATCGCTGATCTCGAGGCGGCCGTCGGCGAGCTCGCGGAAGCCGCTGCCGCGCGCGCCGCCGCGGCGCCACGCTGCATGCACTTCGTCGCCAAGGGTGATCACGCCGCGGGCGTAGAAGAAGAACGAGCCATTCGCTTCCTCCTCGATCGGGGCCACGCGCAGCGTCAACGGACCGCGCCCCTGATCCTTGCCGAACTGCGAGAGGTTGCGAACGATGAACGTCACGTCCTCGGCCGGATCGCCCGTGGTGCCAAGGGGATCGAGGTTGCGCCAGACCATGTTGTTGTTGTTGCGCACGAGTGTGTTGATGTCGGTCGTCCCGCCGCTCGACGGATCGGCAGCCGAGACCCAGCGCGCGACGAGGCAGAAGTGACCTGTGCCCGACGGTGCGCTTGCGGGCGTCGTCCAGGGGAACTCGACGATGCGCGTCGTCGACGGCGCGAAGCCCGCCACCGGCACGCTGCCGATCAGGTTCCAGGTCCCCGGAAAGGCGAGACCGGTCGACGTGTGCGACCAGTACAGCTCGACGTTGCCGCTGGCCGTGCCGCCGCTGCCGTTGTGCAGCTTCACGTACGCGAAGACGGAGGCGTTCAGCGCCGGATTCTGGTGATCGTGCTGGTTGACCAGACCAACGTCCTGCGCCGTGCGGATCCAGATGTACGGCGAGCGCCACATGGCCTGCGACGCGGTGGCCGGATCGGGCTGCGCGCCGGTGTCGTCCCATGTGTCGCGCATCCAGACGTCGGTGCGGCCGGGCGAGCTGCAGCGGAAGTTCGCGACCGTCGTGCGCGAGGTGTTCAGCGCATTAACGTTGTTCGCGGCGTTCACGGTCGGAGCGGCAACGCCGAACGCCGCGCTGCAGCGCGTCGTCCCCGGATTCGACCAGAAGGGAATGCGCGTGCAGGCGCCGCAGTCGAGGCTCGTGGCCATGACCGAGCGCTGGCCGCAGCCAGCGGCGCTGTTGAAGAAGCCGTGGTTGTCGACGAACGGCGAGTTGTTGGTCGAATCGGTCGCCCACGCGTGCCGCGCGCCCATGAGGTGTCCCGCTTCGTGGGGAAAGGTGAGATTGGCCGTCGCCGCTCCGGCGCGGAAGACGCCGTACGCGTTGATCTCCCATGCGGTGTTGTTCGGATTGAGGATGTTGAACACCTCGCCGTTGACAGGGAAGGACGCGCCGCCGCAGCCGGTGCGGTTTCCGGCCGCGTCCATTGTGGTCGTGCTGACCAGCGCGCCATCAACCATCAGCAGCACGAGATCGGCGCCGGCTGCGTCGCGCGCGGCGAGCAGGCCGTCGAGAAAACCGTCGGACGTGTTCTGCATACGCGTAACGTCGGTGCACGAGTTGCCGGTCTCGGTGTACGAGACCTCGCGCAGATTGACGATGCGCATCCGCTGGGTGATGCCGCTGTTGATGTAGGTCTGGTTCGTCAGCGCGACGGCGCCGTAGATCAGCGCTTCCATCTGCGGTACGCCGCCCGCCGCGACGCGCGCGGTGGTCGTGTAGGCGATGAGCACGTCGATGTCCGCGCCGGGATCGGTCCCGCCGCACGGATCGGCCACCGGCGACGGCTGCGCGAGCGGAGAGGAAGAGGGGCCGTTGTGGATGTCGTCGACGGCGAAGGTCGACGGGTCGAGCTGCCGCACGATGTGCAATCCGCGCCCGACGGGGCGGATCTCGTAGTTGTCGCCGCGCCCGGTGAAGATGTTGCCCGCAACCGCGTCGCCCTGCACAGACAGCACGACGAGACTCAGCGGCTCGTCGCGCAGCTGCCCGATCCAGACGAAGCCCTTCCCCTGCCGCTCCGTGCGCACGCCGACCGCTTCAAGGCGCGTGTCGTCGAACAGCGGCAATTCGATGCGCTGGTTCTGCGGCGGCGAGAGCCGGAGCGGATTCACTTCGACGACCCGCTCCCGCCGCACCGCCGCCGCAGCCTTCGGCGCCGCAACCGCCGGCCGTGCGCTGGTGGGCTTCAGGAACGGCGCGCCCCGGTCCGGATAGCCATAACTCCCGGTGGACTTACACCCTGCGGCCGCAATCATCACGGCCAGCAGCACTGCCGCATTTTTGAATGACATGACTTGCCTCCTCAGAGGAGTAGTGACGGAAGGCGGGCCAGCGTTTCACGAAGCGGATGAATTCAGAACGCGAAATGAAGAATCGAGAAGGAGACGACGAAGCGCGTTCCCCGGATCGAGCCGAAGCTCCTCCTGATCGGACTGACCAGCGCGAGACGAATGTGGCGACCGACCCAATGCTCGAATTGCTCTGGAAATGCACGACGAACGATGAGGCGGCGCAATGATAGCGATTGGGCTCGCGCGCTCCAAAATACGCCGCACCCGTGGGAGTCCCCTTAAGCGCTACATCAAAACTTGATGTAGCGATACGCACCGTCTATCATTAGTGCCATCAAAATCCATTTCCATCGCTGGCTGGCCGCGGGCGTCGCGGTGTATTCGCTTTGCGCCACAGGCGCGGCGGCGCAGTCGGTGCGCGTGACGCAATCGATCCTGGGGGTCATTGGCGTAGGGCACACGGCGACGATGACGTGGACAATCACCGGCACGACTCGCCCGGTCCGTCTCGTTCTGACCAACAACTATCCCCAAACCGCGACCCTGGAGAGAGGGAACATTCAGACCGCCACGAGCTCGGGTGGAGCGAAGAACCTCGTCTCACGCAAAGTGACGGGCCTCAGCCAGGGACGGTTCAACATCGGAGTCGAGGTCGCCGGGATCCGCGACGATCCGAAGGTCGTCGCCGGCGCGTTGCGCCGTGAGCTCCGCCGGATCGCCGCAGAAACGAAAACAGAAGCGAAGCGCCTTCCGGTGCACCGCGACGACGGAGAGGGAACGATCGCGACCGCCGACATGCTCGCGCTGATCGATCGCGTGCAGCAGGACGTCGTGAAATCGCTGCCTTTCGATGATCTCGCCGCGTTACGGGACGCCGTCGCCGCGGTCCTCGCGGAGTTGCGTCGTGATGTCGAGAAGATGACCATCGCCCGGCGACGGGCGAGCGCAATTCTGCTCGTACAGGCCCGTCCCTCCTCCGCGCCGCCACGCGTGCGCGAGAAAGACGCGCGCTCGACCATCGCCCGCCTTATCGACTTTCTTTCAGACCTCCGCGGCAAACCGCCGCTGCGCACGATCTGCGCGGTCAGCATGCCCGAAAGCGGCGCGGTCATAGCGGTGTATCCGGCGAGTTTTCCGAGCGGAGGCGACAAGGTCACGTCGACGGCCCCGATGACGCTTTATATCGGCCACTACCTGTACGAAGTCACGCGCAACGGCTATCCCGCTTTCAAAGGAACGCTTGATCTGCTCACGAAGCCCGGCGACGTGCTGGAGTGTTCGCTGTCCACGACGTGCGACCTTGGAAAGAAGTCGCGGGACAAGTGCGAATGACCGAGAGACGCGTCGACTGGTTCTCCTTCATGTCGCCGATCGCAAGGCGCTGGCTGAAGGTCTTCCTCGGCTTGACCGTCGGCGTCGCCGCCGGCCTCGCGCCGTTCTATGGCGCGAGAGTCGTCCCGGCGTTCTCTCCGCTCCTCGGACTGTTCCCGCTCGACCTTCGCAACACGATCATTCCGCTCTCAGGCTTCCTCATGGGCATCATCGTGGCGAGCGTCCAATACGCCTCCTACCGCAGGACGTCGCGCAAAACGCTGACGCGATGGTTCAAGGGAAGCATGATCGTGTACCTCGTCTCGTTCGTGCTTCTGGTGTTCGCATATTCCCTGCTCGTGACCCGCGTCGAAGTCATTCAGGAATCCAAACCGGAGACGTTCGCGGTCGTTACCGGCTCGCTCACCGTTCCCGCCCGTCCGCCCGCGTCGCGATGCACCTGCGAGGTCGGCGAGCCGGCTGACATTTGCGTCGCCGATATCTCTCTCAATCCGCTCCCCGTGCGAAGCTGCTTCGGAACGACACGCGTCGCGATCTCCACGCTGATCCTCTCGTTCCTCTATCTGTTCGTGACGAGCGCCTTCGCGGTGCTCGTCGCGTTACTGGTGCTGACGGACGTGCGGCGCCCTCGCACACCATGACGCGGCGACTCGCTCGATCGGGGCTCACGACGAGCGAGGCTTCGGGATCCGGGCCGGTCGACGACTGGAGGGAGGCGTAACGTCAGCTTGATTCGCGCTCGGCGGGTGAGATGGTTCGCCGTCGAGCGTGCGGACAGCGCCCCTACGTGCCGTGGCGCAAACGATCCGCGAGCACACGCGGCAGTCCGGCGGCGATGATTGACGCGCGTGTTTTCTCCACGTCGTATCCGACGCGGAAGAACTGCACGGTCCGTTTCGTCGAGTCGATGATTGCGAATGACGACTGCGGGTTGCGATCGCGCGGCTGTCCGACGGAGCCGGGATTGATCAGGTAACGAAGATTCGGATCGAGCTTCACGATCGCCTCGCCGCGCACCGAGAAGCCGCGCACGCGTCCGGCGTCATCGCACGAGAAGATCACCGGCAGATGCGTGTGTCCGTAGAGGATGAGCGGCGCGGAGTGCAGCTCGAAAACCGTTCGTGCGTGATGCTCGTTGAACACGTACTCGTCTTCGTCGTGCGGCGAGCCGTGGCAAAGCATCACGCCGTCGTTCGCCACCGGGCCGTGCGCGAGGCCTGAAAGAAAGCGGCGATTCGGTGCGCTGAGATGATCGCGCGTCCAGAGCGCCGCGTACTTCGCGGCGTGATTGAATCCCTCGCCGTCTTCGATGCCGGCGGCGACGCGATCGTGATTGCCGCGGATGTAGAGCTTCGTCGCGCGATAGGTACGCATCACGTCGAGCACCTGATTCGGCTGCGCGCCGTAACCGACGAAATCGCCGAGGCAGACGATGTGATCGAACTTCTTGCGGCGCACGTGATGCACGACCGCGCGCAACGCCTCGGCATTCGAATGGAGATCGCTGACGACGAGCGCTCTCACGACACTCTCCGCGAGCGGCGAGCGGTTTCGAGGAAACCTTTCGGCAGTTCGAGCAGCAGCCGTTCGACGATCTCGTTCGGCGTCTCTTCCTCGCGCACCTCGATCGTCACATCCGACATCCTGTAGTAGCGGATGCGCGCGTTGTACAACTCATGCGTGGCGAGGTCGTCGCGGAAGAGCGGACGCTCCGCTGCCTTCTCGCCGATCCGACTGCGAAGCAGCGAGTACGGCGCCGAGAGATAGACGGAAAGCCCCTCAGACTGAATGAACTGGATGTTCTCGTCGAACGTGAACGTGCCGCCGCCGGTGGCGACGACCGCGTTCTCGAGATAGCGCGTCGAGCGGAGGATGTCGCGCTCGCGCTTGCGGAAGTGCGGCTCGCCGTGTTGCGCGAAGATCTCGCGAATCGACTGCTGTTCCGCCGCTTCGACGAGATCGTCGAGGTCGAAAAACGGGGTGTCGATGCGCGACGACAGCTCTCGGCCAACGGTCGTTTTGCCCGCTCCCATGAAGCCGACGAGATAGATTTTCATCTGGTGTTCCGGGACTGCGGCACGGCTACCACTCGAATTCTTCCATGAAACGGGTCGAGATGTCGCCGCGGATGAATCTGTCGTCGTCGAGAATGGCGCGATGGAGCGGGATGGACGTCTTCACGCCCTCGATGATGAAGAGATCGAGTGCACGTCTTCCGCGCGCGATCGCTTCGAGGCGATCCTTCCCGCGGACGACCAGCTTGGCGATCATCGAGTCGTAATGCGGCGGCACGACGTAATCGCGATATGCCGCCGTATCGACACGGACACCGGGTCCGCCGGGAACGTGGAACTCCTTCAATTTGCCGGGGTTGGGAGCGAAGGTGCGCGGATCTTCGGCGTTCACGCGGAACTCGATGGCGTGTCCGCGCAGATGGAATGGACCTTCGGGCACCGACAGCGCCTTCCCGTCCGCGACGCGGATCTGTTCCTTCACGAGGTCGATACCTGTGACCTCTTCCGTCACCGCGTGCTCGACCTGGATGCGCGTGTTCATCTCCATGAAGTAGAAGCGGCCGTCCTGGTAGAGAAACTCGATCGTGCCGGCGTTCTCGTAATTCACGAACTTGCAGAGTGCGATCGCCGCGTCGCCCATCTCTTTGCGCAGTTCCGGCGTGATGACCGGCGACGGCGACTCTTCGATGAGCTTCTGATGGCGACGCTGGATCGAGCATTCGCGCTCTCCGAGCGAGACGACGCGGCCGAAGCGATCGCCGAACACCTGAATCTCGATGTGTCGCGGCCGCTCGAGATACTTCTCGATGTAAACGTCGGCGGAGCCGAATGCGCGCTCCGCTTCGCTGCGCGCCGTTTCGTATGCGCTCTGCAGATCGGCTTCGCTGCCGCAGATTCGCATACCGCGCCCGCCGCCGCCGGCCGACGCTTTGAGGATCACGGGAAATCCGATCTCCTTCGCGACTGCCGCGGCGTCTTCGAACGAACGAACCGGACCGTCACTGCCCGGAAGAATCGGCACACCGGCCGCCTTCGCCGTTTCACGCGCGACCGCCTTGTCGCCCATGCGACGAATGGCGTCCGGCGTCGGACCGATGAACGTCATCCCGCACTCGCCGACGATCTCGGCGAAGTGCGCGTTCTCGGCGAGGAACCCGTAGCCGGGATGGATGGCATCGGCGCCTGTGATTTCCGCGGCGGCAATGATCGACGAGATGCTGAGATAGCTCTGGCGCGAAAGCGCCGGGCCGATGCAGACGTCGTGATCGGCGTAGCGGACATGCAGCGCGTCACGGTCAGCTTCCGAATGGACGGCAACCGTCTTCAACCCCATTTCTTTGCAGGCGAGGATGATGCGCAGCGCGATCTCGCCGCGATTGGCGATCAGGACTTTCGAGATGGCCATGCGGCGGTCAGACCTTCACCGCAAACAGCTTCTCGCCATACTCGATCGGCTGCCCGTTCTGCGGATAGATCTTCACGAGCGTCCCTTCGACGTCCGATTCGATCTCGTTCATCAGCTTCATCGCTTCGATGATGCAGAGAACTTTGCTGCGGGTGATGTGATCGCCGACGTTCACGAAGGCGTCCGATTCGGGATTCGCCTGGCGGTAGAACGTGCCGACGATCGGCGACGTGATGATGTGCAGTCCCGCTTCGCTGTCTTCCTCGGCCTTCTTCGCCGCGGCCTCGATCTGCGCGGGCGTCGACGCCGGCGGAAGTGCGTTCACCGGAATGGCAGGCAGCGACTGCTGTTGCCCGCCACCCATGTCGCCGGCGACGTAGGAATGGAAGACCTGCGGACCGGCGCTCTTGCCATCGATGCGCAGCTTGGTCCCGGCCTGTTCGATCTCGATACCGGCGATGCCGCGGTCCGCGACCTTGTCGATGAGTTCCAGAATCTCTTTGAAATTCAAATTCAATTACCTCAGATCAGCTCGTCGCGGAGCAGATGTTTCGCTTTGACGAGCTCGAAACGCGCTCGTCCGTAGTTGCCATCCGGGCGCATGACCAGAATGACGAAGTACTCCGCGGTGACCGCGGAGAGAAACGTGATGAATTTTTCGGTGACCAGCGAGAACTGCTCGACCTCGCCGGTATTGAGATCCGTATTCGAAAGACGGATTGATTTGATGAAGCCGCCGAACTCCGCGCCGAGGACGTCGAGCGCGATGCGATCCGGATTGATCGTCTCGATCGGAATCCCGTCGAGACCGATCAGGCTGACCGCGAGCGTTCCTTCGACGCGGTCGAAGATCCCCTGCAGCACCTTTCTAAACACGGCGTTCCCCTCTCCCCACTTTCGCCAGCCATTCTTCGAGACGCGCGATCTTCGCCTGTTTCGACGAAGGCTCGTGCGTCGCACGTGGTGTGAACGGGATCGGAGCAGACATCGCGGCCGCCGCAGGTTCGGGCTCGAACGGCGACTCGTCGTCGGCCGGCAGCTCGGGCTCCGGCACCGGCTCGACGACGTCGCCGGCAGAAGGGAGCGCCTTCAGTTTCGCGGCAACGTCTTCGTTCGCGGGATCGCGATGGAGGATGTTCTCGTAGATGTGGCGCGCGTCGTTGATGAGTCCCTGACGCGCGTAGAGGTCGGCCATCGTGAGTGTGTCGGTGAAGTCGGTCGGCTCCTGCTCGGGAGTTTCATCGGCCGACGGGAACGGCGTTTCCGCGACCGGCGCGAACACATCTGCCGGCTCCTCCGGAACTGCCTCAGTCTCGCTCTCGAACGGCGACACCGACGATCCCTCAAACGGCGCCGGTTCTTCTTCTTCCTGCCACGGCGCAGCGACGTCCGCGGCAAGCGGCGCCTCTTCGACGTGCATCCCTTCCGGCGCTTCGAGTGCGAACGCGTCGCTCGTGTAGCCGACAGCGGCGGGTTCTTCGAACGGACTCTGGTCGTGCGCTGCGAGCATCGGCTCGACGTCGCCGGTCTCCACTTCGATGCGATGTTCTTCTTCGATGCTCTTCTCGGTCTCGTCGAAAAGCTGCGCATCATCGGAAGCGAACGGCGATTCGTCGGCGCTTGCGGGAGCGATCGGTTCGGGCTCGGGCTCGGGCTCGGGCTCCGGTTCAACAGCAGGTTCCGGCTCCGGCATCGGCGCAGCTTCCGCCACTGCCGCCGGCTCACCGTCGCGCTCGCGAGTGATCTCGGAGTCGAGACGCTGAATCGTCGCCTCGAGATCCTGATCGCCAGGCATCAGCGCATGTACGAGCTTGTACTTCTTGATCGCTTCCACTTTCTCGCCGAGCGCTTCGTACGCCTCGGCGAGCAAACGGGCAGCGACGACGTTTCCCTGATCGACCTGCAGCGCGCGAGTCAGAGACTCGACGGCTTCCGTATTTTTTCCTTCTTCACGCAGAACGCGGCCGAGACTTACCCACGCAGACAAATACGTCGGGTGATGTGTCAGCCCGCCTCGAAGGACATCCTCGGCTTCCTGAAGCGCGCCGGTTTTGCGCAGTTCCTCGGCCAGCGGAAAGAAGAGACGGCTCTTCGGATCCGCTTTGATACGGAACCGCAGGTCATCAATCTTGTGGTTCATCGCCGGTTGAGCCATAGGTCGGAACCGTGAATTCTTGCCTACTACGTCTGCGTGTGCAACCGCTGAAGACAGGAACCGCCCCCCGAGGGGGGCGGTTCTTCGGGATCCGGAATTGAGACGATGCTGCTGCTACTGCGTGCTGCCGGTGACCGCCTCGTTGCGTGTGAGGTTCCCCACGGACGAGGTGACGCTGACGGCGATCTGGCCGTTTGCAGACGAACCAGGAGCGCCGGCGGTGTACTGAACACCGACGATCGCGGAGTCGCATGGCGCGAGCGTCTGACCGGACGGATCGAGTGTGACGATGAACGCCGGATTGCCCGACACGACACTGGAGATCGTCGCGGGAGCCGTGCCGGTGTTCACGATCGTGAAGGTGCCGTTGCCGTTCTGCGCCGGGACAGCCGCGACCGGAGGCGGACCCGCGCTTGCCGGTACAGCGGCGCGTGCGGTGAGATTCAGCGGGTTCGGCGTCAGGAAGAGGTTCGGGCCGTCCGTCGGGAAGACCGTCAGTCCGCCGGGAGCGGTGATCGAACACGTCGTTTCCGCGCTCGTGTAGACGACGTCGAACGAAGTCGCGACGCGGCGCGTGCCGCCCGCCGCACAGGTCTCCTGAGTGAGCGTAACGTTCGGCGGAACCACCACGGTAAACGTCGTCGTTCCGTTCGGATTCACGACCGCGCCCGAGATATTGACTTGTGTCGTGCCGATCTTGATGGTCGGCAGATTACCCGGATTGAGTATCGTCACGTTGACGGAGGAACCGGGGTTGATCGCGCCGCCGCTCGTCGACACGATGCTGGCGACGAACGGTTTCGGTACTCGATAGATGAAGACCGGACCGGTGGCAGTGTCGCCATTCTCGCCGTTGGTGACGATGATCGGACCGGAGATGTCCGAGCAGCCGCTCGGCTGAACCGGACTCGTTCTGACCAGAATCTGCGTACCCGAAACGCGAAGAACCTGACCTGCCACAGTTCCGAGCACAACGCTCAGCGGATCGTCGAAACCTGTGCCGTCGATCTGCACGTCGGTGCCGCCCGTGTACAGTCCTTCCGTCGGACCGGCCAGCGTGACCTGCATCTTCGCCGTATAGCGGAAGAGAGCGGTCGCCGTGACAGTGGTCGCCGAGTTGATGTTGACGACGCGAACGTCGACCGGGCCGAGCACGGCACCGGAGCCGTTGGGAGCCGTCGTACTCCCGGCAGGCGAAAGCACGATGATCTGATTGAACGTGTTGCTGACGACCTGCGCTTCGGCCGAACCGAAGAAGACCTGCAGCGGTGACTGGAAGCCTTCGCCAAAGATCGTGGTGCGCGTTCCGCCGTTGATCGGGCCGGATGCCGGCGACATCGTCGTCACCTTCGGAGTCAGGATCGTCGACTGATAGGTGAACGTGCCGGTCGCGAGCGAGATGCGAGATTCGCTCGCACTGCCCGCCGCGACGATGACGTTGATTGTCGTCTTCAACTGCTGCGTCGTACCGACGTCGAACGCCGGCGAGAACACTTTGATCTCGTTCGCGGTGACCGAGATGACCTGCCCTTCTTTGGTCACACCCGTATCGGTCACGAAGAGGACGCGAACCGGAGCGGTGAAGTTGCGGCCGGTGATGGTGACCGTCTCGCCGCCGGCGGGACGTCCCGTTGCCGGAGAAACGCCGGTGATGGCCGGAGTGAGGTCAGGCCGCGGCGGATCGACCGGCGCGGTTGTGAAGTTGACAGTCGTCTTTGCGCTGACGTTGTTCACGACAGCCTGAATGGTGGCGACACCGGCGGACGCCGAAGAAATCACGATCGTCGAGATGCCGTTCGTCGTGGTCCGAAGCGCCGCGCGAATCGGATTGGTGGTCGGCTCGCTGCAACCGGAGATGGCCAGACAAAACGAACCGATGTCGGTGGAGAACTCGACGCCCGTTCCATTCGGCGCAGGTTTTCCGGCGACGGTGACGGTCGCGGTAATCGTCGATGCGGATCCGACGGCGGGCGACGCGGGCGAGACGGCCAGCGTCACGACCGCGCCCGTTGGCGGATTCGTCGTTCCGGTACCCGTGTCAGTACTTCCAGGTCCGTTTACCGGCGGTGCCGTCGGTGACGATTCACCTTTGCATCCGGCAAACAACGCCAGCAGTGCGAGCAGCACGAACACCCACGTCTGCCGTCTGTACTCACTCATACAAAACCCCCGTCCAGCTTCTCATCACACCCACCACGCTCCCGCAAAACGGGAGCAACCAGCAGCTCGCTAGACGCAGCCGCCGCACGCGTAGCAGAAGTCGAGCGGGAAACGGGTCGACGCGGAGACATTCTCCCCTGCGAGCGTTTCGCCGAAGACTTCGAGGACCACTTCCATCTTCACGATCGGACGTCCGGTCTCGGGATCGCGCGAGCCGTTCTGTGGCAGCAGCGCCGCAAACGGCGCCTGATTGAACGCATCGCCTTCGAGCACGAGGAATCGCGACAGCGTTGCCGAGCCACCCGGGGCGATCAGTACGTCCATCGAACGAACGAACGGAGCCGGAACCATCTTGCCGCCGTCCGTGCGCGAGTACGACACGCGATAACGCGTGATGCGCACGTCGTTGAGACGGTTGTTGACGTCCACTCCCTGGTTGGCGGTGTTCTGGATCGTACGCGTCTCGATCAGGACCGTGCCGACCGATCCGGTGCAGCCTGCGCCGCCCGAAAGATCGATCTGATTGAAGTTCTGGGAGTTCGTCAGCGTCAGCAGAACCGGCGATGACTGCCGGTTCACTTCGCTGCAGGACAACGCCGCGAGTCCGACGAAAACGACCGCCGCGAGCGGAACCAGATTTCTCGATAACCCTCTCATACCACCCTCCGAACGCAACTGATTCGAGACGATCCTGCGCTCCATATTATTACGAACTCTTACGACGACCGCACGATGCGCGGCGTGATGAAGATCAGCAACTCATCGTGAGTCGTGTTGATCTCATGCGTCTTGAACAGGTTGCCAAGAATCGGGATCTGATGCAGGAACGGGATGCGCGTCTGGCCCGTGCCGTCTTTCGTCTGGTAGATACCGGCGATGACCGAGGTGCCGCCATCGCGCACCATGAGGCGAGTCTTCGCCTGGCGCGTGCTGATCGGAACGCCGACCGCACCGGCGATTGCCAGCGACGTGTTCGGCTCGTTCTTCTGCACCTGAATGTCCATGATGATCGTGCCCGCTTCGGTGATCTGCGGCAGCACCGACAGACGAAGCGTGGCGTCGATGTAGGTGACGGTCGTCGTGAAGTTGACGCGCGTCTGATACGGAATCTGGAAACCGCTCTGGATCTCAGCAGGGACGTTGTCCTGCGTCGTGACGCGCGGCGCGGAGATGATTCGCGTCAGACCTTCGAACTCCGAAGCGGTCAGCGCGAGGTCGAGCGTGAACGTTCCGAGCACGTTTCCGAGCGACAGCTGAATGAGCGGATTGCCGCCGCCGCCGAAGTCGAACGGACCGCCAATGACGTCGACCTTGTTCGGGAAGACGAGACCGGTGCCGGTGCCGAGCGACGGATCGAGCGTGCCGTGGAATCCGGTGATGAATCCGTACTGCTGCGTGAAGAGCTTCGACGTCTCCACGATGCGCGCTTCGATGACGACCTGCCGCGTCGGAACGTCGACCGCGTCGATCAGGTTCCGCATCGTCTGCAGGTACTGCGGGATCTCGCTGATGATCAGCTGATTGGTGCGCGCGTCGACGATGATGCGGGCGCGCGACGACGCCATTTCCTTGAGCAGCGTCTGCACTTCCGTGGCGCGTGCATACGAGAGCTTGAAGCTCACGGTCTGCAGCGGAACGTTTTCCGCCTGCTGCTTGATGAGCGTCTGCACCGCTTCTTCTTCGCGCGTAATCCGATCGATCGTGCCGATACGCATCACGTTGCCGTCGAGGACGAAACGGAGTCCGTTCTGGCGAAGGATGATGTCGAGCGCCTGATCCCACGGCACTTCGACGAAGTCGACGGTGACCGAGCCGGAAACGCCCGGATCGATGGCCATGTTCAAACCGGTCAGCTGCGCGAACGTGCGCAGGACGTCTTTGATGTCGGCGTCTTTCAGGTTCAGCGAGATCGGCTCACCGGTGTAGACATGCTCGCCGGCGCTGAGCTGACGGGAACCGCCGAGCGTGCCGCCAAGAACTGCGCCGCTCTGCGACGGCTGCACGGCCGGAGCCTGCGCCGCATCATTGAATACATCTTCGGCCGGTGCGGGCGTTGAGGCCGCAGCCGGAGTTGCAGCCTTCGTCGGACGCGGCGCTTTCGGCGGCGTCTGCGGTGCCGGTGCGTTGATGACCTGCGTCGCTCCCTTCGAAGCGGCAGGCGGCATCTTCCACGTCGCGTTTTCCGCGACGACCGGAACCTGCGACGGGATGTCGGCCGGCTTCGCGGGCTCGATTTTCGCCGGCGCGCTGGCGACGACTTCGACCGGCTTCGCGGCCGGCATCATCGGCGGCTGCTCGACGATCGTCGTCTTCGTTTCGGGCAGCGTCGTGCTGCTCGCGGCCATTGCCGGTGCGGCGCCGCCGAACGTGACGCGGAGGCGGCTGCCATCCTTGTCGATGCGATACGTCGCCTTCTCATCGATCTCGAGGACGACGCGCGTGATCGGATCGGGAGCGTCTTTGAACTGGCCGACACGAACGCGATGGACCATCGAGTCAGTAACGTTGAGCGTCTTCTGCGTGACCGTATTGCGAACGCCGGCGAGGTCGATGACGACGCGCGCCGGATTCACGAGGCGGAAGCTCTTGTAGTTGATGTCGCCGTCGCCGGCGAGCTGCACTTCGAACGCGCTGCCGCTGCCCGAGGTTTCGACTTTCTTCAGTGTCTTCGCCTTGTTCGACGGAACGGGCGCGAGCGCAGCGGGCGCCGCGGCGACGTGCGTTTCGGCAGCGACCGGTTCCGACTGGACCAGTGGTTCCGAGGCCAGCGGCTCGGCAACTGCCGGTTCGACGATCGGAGCGACCGCCGGGACCTGCTCGGCGACAACCGGCTTCGCTTCTTCCGGAAGCGTGACCACGACTGCGTTTTCGACGACGGAGACCTGCGGCGTGAGCGGCTGCGTCAACCGAACGGTGACGCGGGTGAGCATGGCGCCCATGTCCGTCGTCTCATCGACGCTGACCGACTGAACCGCAACCGGAAGGGGCGAGGGAACCGCGAGTGCGGAGCCTTTCGAGGTACCGGTGAACTCCACGACGAACTGGTCGGGTGCCGGGCTGTACGAGCTGTAGACCGGTGCGCCGCTGGTCCTGAGGACGAGCCGCAGAGAAGGCGACGGCTCCACCTCGACGGCAGTCAGAGACAGCGCGGCCGGTGCCACGGCCGGTGCGGCCGGCGCCGGTTTCTTATCGCCGCCGCGCCTGAAGATCGATGCGGGCGCAACGCCCGCGCAAAGCGCGGTCATGCCCACGATCAGCAGAATTCGCCTGGCTCTTGTCATACGTCCTGCCTTGCCCATCACACAGCCCTCCACGCAGCCCATGAACGCCCGCCCGTCACTTCTTCTGCGCAACCGGAGTCAGCTCCTTGACTACTTCACGGAACCGCTCGATTCGAGTCGGATCGTTGACCTCCTGCCGGAAAATGACGGAGGAGGGAGTTATGCGAATCACTTCACCATCGAGCGTCTTGTCACCGACGCGAACGATGTAACCCTTGTTGTCGGGACCACCGACCATCGCCACGAGCAGTCCCTGGCGCGTCTTCACGACGCCCTGCAGTTTCATCTCGTCGATGAGGAAGCCCGGGACGCCGTCCGGACGATTGCTCTTGTCGAGTTTCGGCGTCGGTCCGATCAGCGACTGGAACGGATCGCGGCGACCCTGCGGATCGTAGCGATACGTCTCGCCGCCCGTCGGCTCGTCGAGAATCTCCTGGAGCGTCTGCTGCACGTTCTTGTCACCGGACGTCGTGCTGCCGGTCGCAGCGGTCGTCGACGTTGACGACACAGAGCCCGACGTCGTCGAAGCCGGCGTCTGCGCCATCACCGTGGCGATCGCGGCCGCGGCGACGATCAGCGAGACGGCGAACGAACTGGATGTGCGATTGGTCTTCATTTCTTTGCCGGTTTCTTCGCGTCGTCTTTTGCTTCGACGTACACGAATGTCTTCGCCGTGAAATCCGCGGCGATGGTGCGGTCCACCTGCGTACCGAGCGCTGAGATCGTGATCTGCTCGACGTTGATGATGCGCGAGAAGTTGCTCAGACGATTAAAGAGGATGGCGAGGTTGTGATAGCGCCCTTCCACCGAGACGGTGATCGGCCACTCCGCGTACGGATCGCTTCCTTTGACGGTGCCGAGATCGGGGAACTGCAGGCGCCGAAGAATGAAGTCGCCCTGATCGACGAGCGACTTGAGCTTGCGGATGATCTCCTCGGTGTTGCGCGTCGACGGCAGAATGCGGCGAAGCTTTTCGAGCTCGATCTCGAGCCTCCGCACTTCCTCCCGGAACTGCGGCAGCTTCCGTTGTGCGGCACGGCCCTGCTCGATCTTCTTGTCGAGCTCCGCGATCTGCGATTCCGTCGCCTTGATCTCCTCTTCGATGTCGATGACGAGGAAATAGTGAACGGCGCCGATAGCCGCGGCGATCACGGCGAGGCCAATGAGGATCCCCACCCAGATCGGCTTCCCATCGAGTACGCTCGCCATCACTCCTCCCCTACTTTCTCGCCCCGGTGCCGGTGGCGGCCGTGCCGCTCGTGCCCGTGGTACCGCTGGTCGAAGTCGAACCGGTCGTGCCGGTCGCGCCCTCGGCCGGTTTTGCGCCGTCCGAGAAGTGGAACGTCATGTCAAAACCGTACACGAGCGGGACGGTTGTGAGCTGCGTGACCTGCTTCAGGTTCGGCTCTTCGAAAACCGGATCGTTCTTGACGTTCTCGACAAACAGCGCGATCGCGGTCGGGTTCAGACCGCGGCCGTTGAGCGTGATCACGCCACCGCTCATCTGCATCCGGTCGAGCCAGACGAGATCCGGCAGATCCTGGCTGATGCGATCCATGACTTTGACCGGACCCTTCTGGTTCTGCTTCAGCTGATTGATGAGGTCGATGCGCTTTTGCAGACTGTCTTTGCGCTTCTGATAGTTCTCGACGTCTTTGATGATCGTCTCGAGCTTGTCAGCGTCGCTCTGCTTCGCCGCCGCCTGCGCCTTGACGGCGTCGCGCTTGCGCGTCTCCGTCCACCAGTAGCCGAGCGCCAGCACCGCCGCGACGATGAGACACGCCACCACGACGATGTTGTTGACGTTCGCCGGAGCCGCAGCGCCGACGGCCGCTGCACCGGGAAGCGCACCAGCGCCCCGGACAGCCCGCCCTTCCCGCACTAAGTTGATCTTAATCAAGCATCCCCCAACTTCCGTATGGCCAGACCGACGGCGATCGCCATACTCGGCCCAATCTCAGCCAACTTCTCGGGGTCGAACTCTTTTTCGTCGACGGTGATCTTCTGGAACGGATCCATGATCGCGACCGGGATGCCGAACTTGTCGCGGAGGATGGCGTCCAGGTTCAGCACCCCGGAGCCGCCACCGGCGAGGACGATCTCGTCGACGCGGTCGGCTCCCGAAGTGGCCGTGAAGAAATCGAGGGTCTTGCGAAGCTCACCTGCGAAGTCTTCGGATACGGAATTGAGGATCGGAATGACCTGCTGAATGGTGTAGTCGGCGACCGGCTGCCCTTTCTTCAGCTCCTCCGCCTGTTCGAACGACAGGCTGAGCTCGCGCTGAATGGCATCGGTGTACTGATTGCCGCCGAAGGTGATGTCGCGCCAGAAGAGCGACGTCGAGCCGGAGAGGACGTTGACGTTGGTGACCGACGCGCCGAGGTTCACGAGCGCGAGGACCTTCCCGTCTTCGATCGGGTAGTTCATTTCGTACGCGTTCTGCAAAGCGAACGCGTCGACGTCGACCAGCACCGGCATCTTTCCCGTCTGGCTGATCACCGACGTGTAGTCGTTGATCTTTTCCTTCTTCACCGCGACGAGGATGACGTCGATGTTGTCGCCTCCGCCGGAGTTCAGCGGCACGTAATCGAGGTTCACGTCGTTGATGTCGAACGGGATGTACTGCTCGGCTTCCCACTGGATCGATTCAGCCAGTTCTTCCGGCGACATGGCCGGAAGAGTGATCTTCTTGATGATCACCGAATGGCCGGACAGAGAGGTGGCGTAATTGGAATTCTTTACGACCTGCTCCGTGTTCAGGCGCTGGATCGTCTCCACCACGAGAGACGAGTCCATGATCGAGCCGTCCACGATCGCCTCAGGAGAGAGACGCTCGATGCCGAGCTTGACCAGCTGGAAGGTCCCGCCCTTCTTCTCCTTCAGCTCGACTAGTTTGACCGCTGAGGAGCCGATATCAAGGCCGACGACATTTTTGCTCTTTGAGAAGAACACCGCTCACCCCATCCATCTCACACACTCACTCGCTTCTCACTGGCTCCAGGATGTTGACAGGTGAGGCGAAACTACAACGTTTTATAAGTGCTGTCAACTCTACAAGATTTAGATACCCAAAGGATTACGCGCAGCTGCGGCCGTCAGGAAGCGAAAGAGTTGCGCCTGAGCCAGACCACGGTTACAATCCCACGCCTTTCGCGTTATTTGAGGAGTAGACAATGGCAAAGATGTGCGAAGTCTGCGGCAAGGCCCCGGTTTTCGGAAACCGGATCAGCCACGCCCACAACGTGTCCAGCCGCCGCTGGATGCCGAATCTGCAGCGCGTTCGCGTTCAGGTCGGCAGCGCCGTTCAGCGCATGAACGTTTGCACCCGCTGCATCCGTACCGGCAAGATCCAGAAAGCCGCGCGGTAACGACATCCGCTACGCCGTCGCGTGGCGGATGTTGTACTTCCTCTCCACCTGCATCACCCCATCAACCCCGGCGATCGAGCGCGTCACTTTCTCGAGGTGTTTGAGGTCGGCGATCTCCAGCACCAGCTCCGCCGTTGCTTTCCCGTCTCCGGTCCGCGAATCCATCTGACGAATGTTCGTCTTCAGGTTCGCGATCGTCGAGATCACCCGCGCCAGAATCCCCTGCCGGTCATCCATCACGATCTCGAGGTCGACCTGGAACTGCGACTGCCGCTGATCCGCCCATTCGACGGCGATCTCGCGGTCGGGGTTGAACATCAGGTTCCTGACGTTCGGACAATTCGCGCTGTGGATCGCAACTCCTTTGCCGCGCGTGATGTAGCCGATGATCGGCTCGCCCGGCAGCGGGTTGCAGCACTTGGCGAGATAGGTCATCAGGTCGTCGTAGCCTTTGACCTTGATCGCCGCCGGCCCTGACGTGAACGGGAAGATCTTCCGCACCGCCTGCTGGATCACTCCGGCGTCGGTCGGCTTCTCTTTCTGTTCGTCGGTCGCGAAGCGTTCCACGATCGAGCGCGCCGAGATCTTTCCGTAGCCGACGTCGGCGTAGAGATCGTCGAGTTTCGAGATCCCGTACTCCGACAGCACGCCGTCGAGCGCGTTCTCGGCGACGAGCTTTCGCCACTGCACTTTGTAGCGCTTCGCTTCCTTCTCGATCAGCTTCCTTCCGAGCTCGACGGAGCGATGTTTCTGCTCGGTGTTCAGCCAGTGCCGGATCTTGTGCCGCGCCCGCGAGGTGGCGACCATGTTTACCCACTCGCGGTTCGGCGTCTGCGTCGTGCTGGTGAGCACTTCGACGATGTCGCCGTTCTTCAGCAGCGTCCGCAGCGGCACGAGCTTGCCGTTGACGCGCGCGCCGACGCAGCGATGCCCGACGTCGGTGTGAATCCGATACGCGAAATCGAGCGGCATCGCGCCACGCGGGAACGCGAAGACGTCGCCGCGCGGCGTGAAGGTGTAGACCTCGTCCGGATAGAGATCGATCTTCAGCGAGTTCATGAAGACTCGCGGATCTTTGATGTCGTGCTGCCACTCGACGAGCTGCCGCAGCCAGAGGAAGTTCGCGTCGTCACCACTCGCGCCGACTCGTCCCTCTTTGTACTTCCAGTGCGCCGCGATTCCCTGCTCGGCGATGAGGTCCATCTCGCGCGTGCGGATCTGCACTTCGAACGGCTGACCTTTCTCCGCCACGACCGTCGTGTGCAGCGATTGGTAGAAGTTCGGCTTCGGCATCGCGATGTAGTCCTTGATCCGACCCGGGACCGGACGCCACATTTGATGAATGATGCCGAGACCTGCGTAGCAATCTTTGACCGACGGCGTGACGATGCGAAACGCGAGGTAGTCGTACAGCTGGCCGATGTCGATCTCCTGCCGGCGCATCTTCGACCAAATCGAGTACATCGATTTCACACGTCCGAAAACTTCTCCTTCGATCTCGTTCGACGCGAGCGTTCCCGCCAGCGACTTGCGGATGCGATCGACGAGATCGCCGGACACGGAGAGCTTTTCGTTCACGGCTTTGGAGAGCTCTTCGAATTCGCGCGGATGGAGGTAACGGAACGAGAGATCTTCGAGCTCGGATTTGATCCGTCCCATGCCGAGGCGGTTGGCGATCGGCGCGTAGATCTCGAGCGTCTCTTTCGCGACGGCGAGCTGTTTCTCCTCGGGGAGAAACTCGAGCGTGCGCATGTTGTGCAGCCGGTCTGCGAGCTTCACGAGCACGACGCGAAGGTCGGAGACCATCGCGAGGAGCATCTTGCGGAACGTCTCGGCCTGCTGCTCTTCCTTCGAGACGTAGGCGTAACGAGAGATTTTCGTGACGCCGTCGACGAGTTCCGCGACGTCGTCGCCGAACGTCTCCTGCAGGATCTCTTTCGTCGTCAGCGTGTCTTCGATGACGTCGTGCAGCAACCCGACCGCGATCGAAGTCTCGTCGAGCCGCATGTCCGCGAGGATGTACGCGACGTTCAGCGGATGGATGAGATACGGCTCGCCCGAGCTGCGAACCTGCCCGCGATGCTCCCGAGCGGAAAAGATGTACGCCTTCTGAAGCAGCTCCTCATCGAAGTCGGGCTTGTAGCTCTCGACCTTATCCAGTATGTCTTCAAAGCGAATCATCGTTTTACCGGAACAGCCGGTGATGCTAACAGCTTTCCGGAATGAGGCATGAGGCATGAGGTATGAGTGATGAGCAGACGCCGGCCGACGCGGAGCGACTCATACCTCATCCCTCATACCTCATTGCCTCTTCGCTGGCTTACTAATTGCTCCGTGCTCAGCCGGAAGCCAGGGAGCCGCGGCCGCGGGACCTGACCGCCGGGATGTAAATAAAGGAGGGTTGTCGTTCATGCGTCTTTCGAAATCGTTGTTCTTCGTTCTCATCCTCATGGTCGCCTTCGTCGCCGTTCCGAGCTTTGCGGGTCCGGTCCCGTCAAAGACGGCGGCAAACCAGAGTCTCGATTCACGCGCCGCCGATCTCGCACTCGTCCGCGACGTCGTGACGAACCAGCAGGTTGCGACCGCACTCGCCGCACGCGGCCTCACGCCGGAACAGGTCAATCAGCGTGTTGCCCAGCTTTCACCGCAGGACCTCCACCAGCTCGCCGGCAATCTCGATCAGCTCCAGGCTGCCGGTCTCACTCGTCAGGAATGGATCTGGATCGGGATCGGCGCGCTCGCCGCTCTGATCCTCGTCATCGCACTCGGTTAATGCAGTCCTCCCGGCGTCATGCACCAATCGGGCGAGCGGCCGCTCGCCCGATGCTCTTCCCGGCGCTGCTGCTGCTCCTCGGCACTTCGTGTGTCGCATGGACACCGCGCTCGGTCCGCACCTCGCCGTCCGCGACCGTGCTCCCCGACATACCGATGCAGAAGTGGGGCATCGAATCGTGCGGCGCCGGCTCGCTCTCGACCGTCCTGCAACACTACGGCGATAAAACGTCGATGAACGAGTGGGACGCGACGCTGCCGAAAGTTCGCGGCGGCGTGATCACCATCGATCTCATCCTCGCCGCGCGCAAACGCGGCTTCGACGCGGAGCTCGTGACCGGCACTCCCGATCTCGTCACCGAGGAGGTGGCGAAAGGTCATCCGGTCATTCTGATGTTGCAGGTGGTGGAAGCTCCCGGCACCGGCTACGACTTCTTCCACTACATCGTCGTCGATGGACTCGATCGCGATCGCAAGCTGATTCGCTCGCAGTTCGGCGACGGCAAAGCGCGCTGGATATCCTTCGCGCGGCTCGAGAAGCCGTGGGCGGGCGGTGGTCACGCCGCGCTGCTCATTCGTCCGCGCGACGGCATCACCGATTCGCTCCGTGCCGCGGTCGCGCTCGAAGATGCGGGCAACTACGCAGACGCCGCCGCCAGCTATCGCACCATCCTCACCGCGCATCCCGATTCCACGCTCGTCTGGACCAACCTCGGCAACGCCGAAATGCAGCTCGGCAAACGCGCCGAGGCCGAGGAAGCGTTTCGCAAAGCGCTGGCGATTGATCAGAAATCGCGCGACGCGCTGAACAACCTCGCGTGGCTCCTCTATCAGCAGAATCGTCTGCCCGAGGCGGAGAACTTTGCGCGGCAGGCGGTGGCGCAGCCGGGACCCGATCCGTATCTAGTGCTCGACACGCTCGCGCGGATTCTCGCGGCAAAAGGCGCATGCGATGAAGCGGTGACGACGTTCGACAAGGCGCTGCAATCGGTGCCGGCATCGCGCGCCTCCGCACGCGACGATCTCGAAAAAGGTCTCGCCGACACGCGCCGCAGCTGCCACTCGTAACGCGTGGTGTAGCATCGCGCCCATGTTCTCGCGGCGCGCGCGCTGGGACGCGCCGGTCAACCAGTTGACCATCGCACGACAGTCGCGGGACGGGCTGCTCGACCTCACCGAATCGAATCCGACGCGAGCCGCGATCGACTATCCGCTCGACGAGCTTTCCGACGCACTCGCGCGTGCCGCGCGCGTCCCCTACTCGCCCGATCCGCTCGGCATCCGTTCCGCGCGCGAGGCGGTTGCGGAATCGATCGGCGCAGATCCCGACGACGTCGTCATCACCGCGTCGACGTCGGAAGCGTATTCGTATCTCTTCAAGTTGCTGACCGATCCCGGCGATGCGATCGCAACCGCGACGCCGTCGTATCCGCTGCTCGAGCATCTCGCAGCGATGGAGCTCGTCGAGTTGCAGCCGTTCGCGCTCGAGCTGCATCGGCGATGGGAGCTCGACACCGGCGCGCTGGAGCGTGTGATCGGCGAACGGACACGCGCCATCATCGTCGTCAATCCGAACAATCCGACCGGCTCATTCGTCACGAGTGATGAACAGCAATTGCTCGCCACGCACGGATTGCCTGTCATCTCCGACGAAGTATTCCTCGACTATCCGCTCGAAGGCTCGGGCTCGACGTTCGCGAATGACGACGTGCTCCACTTCGCACTCGGCGGTTTGTCGAAGTCGGCCGGGCTGCCGCACTTCAAGCTCGGCTGGATCCGCGCCGGCGGCCCGACCGCCGCGCGACGTGAAGCGATCGCTGCACTCGAACTGATCGCCGACAACTTCCTCTCGGTCGCGACGCCGGTGCAGATCGCGCTGCCGGAGATTCTGCGCATCGCGCCGCGCATCCGCTCCGCCATCTCGCGGCGAACGCGCGAGAATCTCGACGTGCTCAGAATTGCCATTGTTGCAAGACCGGAATGGCAGTTGCTGCCGGTTGAAGGCGGATGGTCGGCGTTGATCCGCGTGCCGCGGACACGCAGCGACGAAGAGCTCGCGCTCGATTTCCTCGATCGCGGAGTCATCGTCCATCCCGGATACTTTTTCGATTTCGAGCGCGACGGCTGGTTCGTCGTCTCGCTGCTCACGCCGCCCGATATCTTTCGCGAAGGAATCCGCCGCATCGTATGAAACAGCACTGGACGCTCGATCCCGAAATCACCTTTCTCAATCACGGTTCCTTCGGCGCGACGCCGCGCACGGTGCTCGCGAAACAGAACGAGCTCCGCGCACAGATGGAGCGCGAACCCGTGCGTTTCTTCGTCCGAGAACTGGAACCGTTGCTCGACGCGGCGCGCGAGGAGCTCGGCGCATTCGTCGGCGCCGACGCGTCCGATCTCGCCTTCCTGCCGAATGCGACCGCCGGCGTGAACGCCGTCCTTCGCTCGCTCGATCTCGACAAACATGATGAGTTGCTCGTGACCAGTCACGAATACGGCGCGTCGCGCAACGCGCTCGAATACGTGGCCGGACTCGAAGGAGCGAAGGTCGTCGTCGTCGAGATCCCGTATCCGATTGCCTCAGCGGATGAAGTGATCTCGCGCGTCCTCGAGAAGGTGACCGAGCGTACGCGGCTGCTGCTCATCGATCACGTCACCAGTCAAACCGCGCTCGTCTTTCCAATCGCGCAGATCATCGCGGCGCTCAGCGCGCGCGGCATCGACACGCTCGTCGACGGCGCGCACGCTCCCGGCATGTTGCCGCTCGATCTCCGCAATCTCGGCGCCGCGTACTACGCCGCCAATCTGCACAAGTGGGTCTGCGCGCCGAAAGGCGCCGCGTTTCTCTACGTGCGCCGCAATCGCCAGTATGCGATCCGTCCCGTCTCGATCAGTCACGGCGCGAGCGCCGACACCGGCACGCGCAGCCGCTTTCACCTCGAGTTCGACTGGACCGGCACCTCCGACCCGACGCCGTGGCTCTGCGTTCCCGACGCGCTCCGCTTCCTGCCGTCGCTCGTCAGCGGCGGCTGGCCCGAAGTGATGCACCGCAATCACGAGCTCGCGCTGCGCGGCCGCGATCTGCTCTGCGATGCACTCGGCATCGCGCCGCCCGCGCCCGACGACATGATCGGCTCGATGGCCGCCGTCCCGCTTCCCGACGGTGACACCGAAAAGGTACCGATGCTGTACGGCGATCCGCTGCAGGACGAGCTGCTCTTCAAACACCGCATCGAGGTGCCGATCGTCCGCTGGCCCGCTGCGCCGAAACGGGTGCTGCGAATTTCCGCGCAGCTTTACAACACGATTGAGGAGTACGAGCGGCTGGCAAACGCAATCACGCGGTCATCCTGAGCGTGAGCGAAGGATCCGGGCGGGCGGGGCGAGCGACTGTATCGTGCCCCGCCCTCGCAGATCCTTCGCTATCGCTCAGGATGACGCGCTAACGCTCAGGTGACGCCGCCTTCGCCAGCGCGATCTCCAGCTCAGCGTGATTGGTCGGCTTCGACAGATAGTCGTCCATCCCCGCCGCGTAGCATTTCTCGCGCTCGCCCTGCAGCGCATTCGCGGTCAGCGCGATGATGCGCCGATGCCGGTTGCCGTCGCGCTTCCGGATCGACATCGTCGCTTCATAACCATCCATGATCGGCATCTGGCAATCCATCAGGATGATCGGATAGTCGAACGCGGCCACCGCTTCGACCGCTTCTTTTCCGTTCGCAACCGTGTCGACCGGATATCCGAGCTTCTGCAACTGGCTCATCGTCAGCTTGCGATTGAGAAAGTTGTCTTCGACGAGCAGCACGCGCGTCGCGGCGCGATGTTCCGCGGAGACCAGCAGCGCCGGCGCTTCATTCGCCGCACGCACCGGCATCGCCGGGCGCGCGAGCGCAATGCCGTCGTGCGCAAGCGCGATCGTCATCGCATCGAACAACTCCGCCTGCCCGACGGGCTTCGCGAGATACGCCTGCACGCCGGCGGCGCGAAGATGCTCTTCATCCGGATCGGCATTCGTCGCCAGCAGATGAATGAGCCGCGTGTCGCCGATCGCCGCGTCGCGCCGCACTTCAGCTGCGAACAGATACGGATCGGCATCCGGCATTCGATCGAAGACGACCACGCGGAACGGATCACCGGCCGCAACCGCATCGCGCAATTTCTGCAGCGCGTCCGCCGATGTGTCAGCAAGATCGACCCGCATTTCCCACGTCGTGTCGAGATAGTGCTGCACGATGCGGCGACTGGTCGGATAGCTGTCAATGAGCAGGACGCGCCGGCCGCGAAACTCGAGATCGGATGACGCGATCGGCCGCTCCAGCCCCTGCTTCGCGAACGGCATCGAGAACCAGAACGTCGAGCCGGCGCCGGGCGTGCTCTCGACGTCGATCAGGCCGCCCATCGTTTCGATGAGCTGCCGCGCCGTCGCGAGACCGAGTCCGACGCCCTGAAACGCGCGCGTCGTTCCCGCTTCCACCTGCGAGAACTTTTCGAACAGCAGCAGACGATCTTCGTCGGCGATGCCGATGCCGGTATCGACGATGTCGAATCGCACCACGCGATGGGTCGGCGTCTCGGTCTGCTGCGTGACACGCAGTTCGACCGAGCCCTGCTCGGTGAACTTCACGGCGTTGTCCATCAGGTTCGTGATGACCTGGCGGAGCTTGGCCTGATTGCCGCGGAAGAGCGCCGGCAGCCGCTCGTCGTAGACGAGACGAATGTCGACGTCTTTGCCGAGCGCCGCGACCCTCATCACTTCCACGACGCGGCCGAGCGTGCGGAAGAGGTCGAAGTCGACGTTCTGCGCGGCGAGACTTCCCGCCTCGAGGTTGGAGATGTAGAGGATGTTGTTGACGATCGTCAGCAGCTGTTCCGCGCTCGTTCTGGCGTGATGCGCGAACTCGCTCTGCTCCTCGGTGATCTGCGTGGCCAGCAGCAGATCGATCATGCCGACGATGCCGTTCATCGGCGTCCGGATCTCGTGGCTGACGTTCGTCAGGAACTGCGTTTTCAACCGCGCCGATTCGAGCGCCGCGTCGCGCGCACGTCCCAGCTCCGCTTCGAACGCTTTCCGGTCGCTGATGTCGCGGAAGATCACGCGCGCCAGCATCGCCACGCCGTCGATCACTTTCGGCTGCATCGACCCTTCGACGGTGATGCGCCGCCCGCCGCCGGTGACGAACACTGTCTCGATCGTCTGCGGTTGCGCGCTGGCAATGATCTCGGTGAGCGCGGTGCGGAACTCCTCGCGCAGCGGTGGATCGATGATCGCGGTGAGCGGTTTGGCGAGCAGCTCTTCGCGTGCGATGCCGAGCGCCGCCGGCACGGCGTCGTTGACGTGGAGCAGACGGCCGCCGGCGTCGACGCTCATGACGAGGTCGGTCGTACGATCGAAGAAATCGCGGAAGCGTTCGGCGCTTTCCTGCAATCGCGCCGACAGCTCCAGGCGATCGCGCCGCGCGATCAGTTTCTCGACGACGAGCCGCGCAAGGAGCGTCAGCGCTTCGACCTGATGATCGCTCAGCGTTCGCGGCTCCTGATCGACGACCGAAAGCGCGCCGATGAGCAGTCCGCGATCGTCGATCAGCGGCACGCCGGCGTAGAAACGGACGAACGGCGATTGCGTCACGAGCGGATGCGAGGCGAAGCGAACGTCGGAACGGGTGTCGTGAATGACGACGATCGAACGCCGGTCGCGCAGCCGGTTGGCGAGCGAATACTCGCCGGGGAGCGCGAGAACGTTCCAGCCGTAAGCGGCTTTGACGAACTCGCGATCGTTGTCGAGGAAGCCGAGGAGCGCGACAGGCGCGGCAGCGAGCGCTGCCGCTTCGCGCGCAAGCTCGTCGAACATCGCTTCGTGCGGTGTGTCGAGAATCCCGTAGATCGACGCGGGAGCCGCCGCGCCCGAAGGATCGAGCGGACTGACGACATGCAGGTTTCCGGACGGCGATCGCTGAGTCATCGCGCAGCGATCATAGGTGCGTATTTGTTTTGCCGATGCCGCACTTACGGCACACAGCAGGGACAAAACTTGCACGGTGCCGGGCAGAAAGGAATTGCAGAGCATGAAAAACCGATATTTGCTCGTGCTGACACTCGCGCTCGTTACGATCATTGCAGCGGGATGTAAGAAGACCGAAAACACCAACACCACCGACACGGCCACGCTGATGACGAGCACCGAAACGGTGCACGACAGGGCGGCAAACGCGACGGCCACGACCGATACGTCATCGACCGGATCGACCGGCGGCACGGTCACGACGCTGAGCGAAGACGAGAAGCAATTCGTGATGAAAGCCGCGAAGGGCGGCATGGCGGAAGTCGCCGGGGGACAGACCGCGTCGACGCGGGCGACGAATCCCGACGTCAAGGCGTTCGGCAGTCAGATGGTCACCGACCACTCCAAAGCGAACGACGAACTGAAGACGCTCGCAACGACGAAGGGAGTCGCGCTGCCGACAGCGATTGACGGCGAATACAAAAAAAGTCTCGCCGGGATCGCGAAGAAAACCGGCACGGACTTCGACAAGGCCTACATGAAGGACATGGTCGAAGACCACGAGAAGGATGTGAAGGAGTTCGAGAACGCGGCGAAGAACTCGACCGATCCCGATCTCAAAGCGTGGGCGGCGAAGACGCTGCCGACGCTGCGGCATCACCTCGAAATGGCGAAAGCGACGAACGCGAAGGTCAACTAACCGTCAAACGTCATCCTGAGCGTTAGCGAAGGATCCGGGCGGGTGGAGCGCGCAGCGAGTGCCACCACCCGGATCCTTCGCTAACGCTCAGGATGACAGCGTTACTCGGCCCCTGCCGCCTACTCGCCCTTGAAGTTCGCGACGAGGTAGTCGCGATTCATCCGCGCAATGAAGTCGACGGAAATCCCCTTCGGACAGACCGCTTCGCATTCGCCGTACATCGTGCAGCTGCCGAAGTGTTCTTCCATCACCTCGACCATCTTCACGACGCGCTTGTAGCGCTCCGGCTGTCCCTGCGGCAGCAGTCCGAGGTGCGAGACTTTCGCGGCGGTGAACAGCTGTGCGGCGCCGTTCGGGCATTGCGCAACGCACGCGCCGCACTGAATGCATTCCGCGGCGTCCATCGAATGTTCCTGAATCGGCTTCGGAATCGGAATAGCGTTCGCTTCGATGGCGCTGCCGGTATTGACCGAGATATAGCCGCCCGCCTGAATGATGCGGTCGAGCGGCGAGCGATCGACGATCAGGTCTTTAATGATCGGAAACGCGCGCGCGCGCCACGGCTCGACACGAACCACGTCGCCGTCGCTGAAGTGGCGCATGTGCAGCTGACAGGTGGCGGTGCCGCCGAGCGGACCGTGCGCGACGCCGTTGATCATCATTCCGCACGAGCCGCAGATCCCTTCGCGGCAATCGTGCTCGAAGAGGATCGGCTCCTCCCCTTTCGCTATCAGCTCCTCATTAACGACGTCGAGCATTTCGAGAAACGACGCCTCGGGGGCGATGCCTTTCGCTTCGTACTGGACGAACTGTCCCGCCGCGTCGCGCGATTTCTGACGCCAGACGTGCAGTGTGAGATTCATTTATAGCTCCGTGTCGCCAGCTTCACTTCTTCGTACTTCAGCTCTTCTTTGTGCAGGATCGGATCTTTGCCGTCGCCCGCGAACTCCCACGCGCCGACGTACAGGAAACGCTCGTCATCGCGTTCCGCTTCGCCATCCGGCGACTGATGCTCGACGCGGAAATGGCCGCCCGCCGATTCCTCGCGGTGCAGCGCATCGACGCACATCAACTCCGCGAGCTCGAAGAAATCGGCCACGCGTCCTGCTTTTTCCAGCGACTGATTCGGTTCCTCGCCGCCGCCGAGCACGCGCACGTCGCGCCAGTAACTCGCTTTGAGATCGCGAATCAGCGTCCGGGCCTTTTTCAGTCCTTCCGCGGTGCGGGCCATGCCGCAGTAATCCCACATGATTCCGCCGAGCTCGCGATGGAACGAATCGACGCTGCGCGTTCCCTTCGCCGAGAGCAGGCGATTGATGCGATCGGTCGTCGACGCGAGCGCGTCGGCGAACTCCGGCCGATCGGTCGAGACCTTCTTTCCGAGCTGGCCGGCGAGGTAATCGCCGATCGTGACCGGCAGGACGAAGTAGCCGTCCGCGAGTCCCTGCATCAGCGCCGAAGCGCCGAGGCGGTTCGCGCCGTGATCGGAGAAATTCGCTTCGCCGATGCAGAAGAGTCCGGGGATGGTCGTCATCAGGTCGTAATCGACCCACAGTCCGCCCATCGTGTAATGCGGCGCCGGATAAATGCGCATCGGCACTTCGTAAGGATTCTCCGCGGTGATGTCCTGATACATCTCGAAGAGGTTTCCGTAGCGCTCTTCGATCGTTGCGCGTCCAAGGCGTTTGATGGCGTCGGTGAAATCGAGATAGACGCCGCGTCCGCCGGGACCGACACCGCGTCCGTCATCGCACGCTTCCTTCGCCGCGCGCGATGCGATGTCGCGCGGCGCGAGGTTGCCGAAGCTCGGGTACTTGCGCTCGAGGTAATAGTCGCGCTCCGACTCCGGAATCTCTTTCGGGTTGCGCGCGTCGCCTTTCGCTTTCGGCACCCAGATTCGGCCGTCATTGCGCAGCGACTCCGACATCAGCGTCAGCTTCGACTGGTAATCGCCCGCCTGCGGAATGCAGGTCGGATGAATCTGCGTGTAGCAGGGATTCGCGAATGCAGCGCCGCGACGATGCGCGCGCCAGATGGCGGTCGCGTTCGACGCTTTCGCATTCGTCGACAGATAGAAGACGTTCGCATATCCGCCGGTGCCGACGACGACCGCGTCGGCGGCGTGGACTTCGATTTTTCCGTCGACGAGCGAGCGGGTGACGATCCCCTTCGCATGACCATCGACGACCACGACGTCGAGCATGTCGTAGCGGTTGTACATCTTCACGCGGCCGAGGGCGATCTGCCGCTCCAGCGCCTGAAACGCGCCGAGGAGCAGCTGCTGTCCCGTCTGTCCGCGCGCGTAAAACGTGCGCGACACCTGCACGCCGCCGAACGAACGATTCTCGAGGAGTCCGCCGTACTCGCGCGCCAGCGGCACGCCCTGCGCGACCGCCTGATCGATGATGTTGACAGAGAGCTCGGCGAGGCGGTGCACGTTCGATTCACGCGAGCGGTAATCGCCGCCTTTGATCGTGTCGTAGAAGAGGCGGTAAATCGAATCGCCGTCGTTCTGGTAATTCTTCGCCGCGTTGATTCCGCCCTGTGCGGCGATGGAGTGCGCACGGCGTGGCGAGTCGTGGAAGACGAAGCACTTGACGTTGTAGCCGAGCTCGCCGAGCGTCGCCGCCGCCGAAGCGCCGGCCAGTCCGGCGCCGACGACGATGATGTCGTACTTGCGCTTGTTGGCGGGATTGACCAGCTTGTAGTGCGACTTCGCGTACGCCCATTTTTCGTCGAGCGGTCCGGGCGGCGTTTTGGAATTCAGCTCCATGCGGTAATCACCTTCTTATGAATGCAACACGGCGGTATTTCGCATCTACCGAACGAGGCCGGTCAGCACGGCCACCGGAAACGAGATGTTCCCGAGGGTGACGATCAGCGCGAACGCGGTCGCGAAATAGCGGCGCCAGGCGTTGAACTTCGGAGCGTTGAGACCGAGCGACTGAAACATGCTCCAGAGCCCGTGGTAAAGATGAAGGCCGAGCGCGAGGTTGGCGATGATGTAGATCGCCGCCACCCACCAGACCTGAAATCCGCTGACGACGTTGTGGTAGACGTCGCCTTCCACGAACGCCGCGCTCGCGGGCACGACCGGCTTGCCGAACGTCAGATGCGCGAGGTGATAGATGACGAAGAGCAGGATGATGACGCCGCCCCACCGCATCGTCCGCGCCGCATACGTCGCCGCCGGATAGTCGCGCTCGCGATAGTCGATCGGCCGCGCGCGGCGATTCATCAGCGTCAGCTGCGTCGCCGACTGGATGTGCAGCCAGACCGCGACGATCAGCAGAATGCGGACGAGCCAGAGCGCGGCGCGATTCGGCAGCGCCGGAGCGCCCATCGTGATGAGCCAGGCGGCGTAAGCGTTCAGATGTTCGGCCCCGAGATACAGCTTCAGGTTCCCGACCATGTGCAGAAAAATCCAGCCGAACAGGAAGACGCCGGTGAGTGCCATCACCGCCTTCTTGCCGACGGCAGAGTGGTAGACGCGCAAAAACCACGACATGCGGAGCTCACCTCGTTGACTGTTCTGGTGCAGTGCGGCCGGGGTAGTTGAATCTGATGACACCGGCGACATCATATCGATCAGCGACAGCCGGTCAACATCTGTCACGCGTGACGATCGAGACCGCGCGAACGTGACATTCGTCAGCAACCACGCCTGACGTTCGGCTATGCCCGGCCGTGTCTCGCGCGGCTTACACTCCTCCCGATGCGCATTCTTCCCGACGATACGGAGCTCGGCTGGACGCCATTCGTCTGGGTGCTTTACATCGGTTTCTTCGCCGCCTTCCCGGCCTTCAAAAAAAGCACGAGCCCGACCGAATGGGGGCTGACGCTCGCCGGTCTCGTCCTCTTCTTCATCATTTACTTCCGCGGTTTCTGGGTGCGGAACCGGCGCGCGATTCCGATCATCGCGGCGCTGACGCTGATGGGGCTGCTCTACTTCCCCTTCAATCCCGGCGCGGGATCGTTCTTCATCTACGCCGCGGCGTTCGCAGGCTGGCTCGATCCCCCACGCCGCGCGATTCGCGCGATCGCCATCATCGAATGCCTCGTCCTTGCGGAAACGCTCGCGTTGAAAATTAACTCCTTCAACGCGATCTGGCCGCTCGTCTTCAGCGTGATCGTCGGCGCGCTCAACATGCATCAGCGCCAGGTGAAGGCAACGAACGCACGCCTCCGCCTGGCGCACGATGAGATCGCGCATCTCGCGAAGGTCGCCGAGCGCGAACGGATCGCGCGCGATCTGCACGACCTGCTCGGTCACACGCTCTCGGTGATCATCCTCAAATCGGAGCTCGCGTCGAAGCTCGCCGAGCGCGACGTCGACCGCGCACGCGCCGAGATCCGCGAGGTCGAACAGATCTCGCGCGATGCACTCGCACAGGTTCGCAATGCGGTGCGCGGTTACCGCGCCGGCGGGCTGCGCGAAGAGCTCGATCAGATTTCGCACACCCTGGAAACGGCCGGCGTCGTCACGGAGATCGCGATGGACGAGTTGCAGCTCACACCCGCGCACGAAGCGGTGATCGCGCTGGCGATTCGCGAAGCGGCGACGAACATCGTTCGACACGCGAACGCGGCGCGCTGCCGGATCGCGGTGACGCGCGAGACGAACGCGTATCGCGTCACGATCAGCGACGACGGCCGCGGCACGAGCGAGCCGTTCGGCAGCGGTTTGACCGGGATGCGCGAGCGGGTCGAGTCGCTCGGCGGAACGTTGACGCGGGACGGCGAGCGCGGCACGACGCTCACGATTGTCTTTCCAATACAGCCGGTCGCGCTCGGAGCGTCGGCATGATCCGCGTCGTGATTGCCGAGGATCAGGCGATGGTGCTCGGCGCGCTGGCGGCGCTGCTGGAAATTGAAGGTGACATCGAAGTCGCCGGACGCGCACACGACGGCGCCGCCGCACTGGAGCTCTGCACGCGGCTGCGTCCTAACGTGCTGCTGACCGACATCGAGATGCCGCAGATGACCGGACTGGAGCTCGCCGCTGCCGTGCGAAAGGCAGCGCTGCCGACACGCGTGATCATCCTGACGACCTTCGCACGCGGCGGTTATCTGCGCCGCGCTCTCGACGCCGGCGCGTCGGGATATCTGTTGAAAGATTCACCGGCCGAGCAGCTCGCGAATGCAGTGCGACGCGTCCACGCAGGAGGCCGCGTCGTCGATCCGGAGCTCGCCGCGGAAGCGTGGAGTGAGCCCGATCCGCTGACCGATCGCGAGCGCCAGGTGCTGCGGATGGCCGGCGAGGGACAGACGAGCGCCGACATCGCGGCGAAACTGAATTTGTCCGACGGGACGGTGCGGAACTATCTGTCGGAAGCGATCAGCAAACTCGGCGCGGGCAATCGCGTCGAGGCCGCGCGGATCGCGCGCGACAAGGGGTGGTTGTAAGGGCGGGCCACTGCAGAATCTTCGTTACCAAGAAAATAGACGCTTACGCCGCGCGTCACGCCGTAAAGGTAACGACTTCGCCGTCCTCATAAGAATCTCGCCTTGCGGGACGCCGTAAATTTCGCAACCCAGGAATTTCATAGTCACGGTTTAATACGCCCGTCCCTCGTCGCCGTTACAGGCGAATGCGCGCCGATGTATTTGCGCACCTCATCGCGAATCCGCAGTCCCGTCGGGTGCGCGGTCAGTTCGGCGAAGAAATCGCGATAGCCGGGAGCGACCTTCGCCAGATATTCGTTGGTCGCGACGCGATACGTCTTTGCATCCTCCAGCTGCGTATCGGGAATGCGCACTCCGGAGACTTGCGAGAAGAAATCGGTATCTCTTCGCGTCAGCATGAAGGCGAGAAGCTCTTTCACCTTCGCGCCGGTCATTTCATAAACGACGATCTCGTTGTCGTACGGCAATGCCGCGCGCAATCCTTCCATCGCGATCGGACCGGCATCGATGGCCTGCCGGAAACTGCTCGACGTCGACAACGCCACGTCTGCGTTTGCGGCAGTACGCGTGACGTCCATGACCAGATCGCCGAGCGCGCAGTCGCGCGTGAGCAGGCCGCCCACTTCGATCGGCGTCGCGGCAACGCCGATCTTCTCGAAAAGCGCCGCATACGCGGGATCGTGCTCGAGCTCCGCCTCCATCGCTGCAACCCGCTTTGCGATGGCGCTGTCGATCGGCAGCGATTCATCGACATGAACCACCCCGCCGCGTACAGCGCTGAGTCTGTGTCCGCGAAATACGAGCTGCACGCGGCTGATGTACGTCAGGTACTGAAACGGCGAGACGTACCAGGTATTCGTCCCGTCGATCGTCTGCAGGTCGCGTTTCAGGTGACTGTGCGAACCGAAGATGAGGTCGATTCCCGGCACTGCGCGCGCAAGGGCAAAATCGTCATCGATCGATTGATGTCCGATCGACACCACCGCGTCGACATGTTCCTTGTCGCGCAGCGTCCGCACCACGTCGCGTGCGGCCGTCACTGCATCGCTGAAATGCACGCCTTCCGCTTTCACGAGTGAGGGGAAATCGGAACCTGCCAGCGCGAAGATTCCGATGCGCAGATTTCCCTTCTTCACGATCGTGTACGGGAGAAATGGCGGACCGCCGTCGAGCGTCGTGTTGGCGCTGAGGATCGGATATTTGACCGCGGCACGGCAGCGATCGAATGTAGCGCGACCGTAATCGGCGTCGTGATTGCCGAACGCCATCGCGTCGACGACACCGTTGAACCACGGCCACTCCCTGCACTGATATTTGTCCGACCACGCCGGCGAGCCTTTGTTGATCATGTCGCCGCCGCTGAAGACGAACGCTCCCTGGCTCTTTTCACGTTTCAGATAGCCGATCGCGCGCGCGATTCCGCCCTGGTGCGCGCGCGATTCCGAATAGAACGGCAGCGCATGCGAGTGATAGTCGGAGAACTGCAGCAGCGTGACGGTCGTCTGTGCGGCGGCGATTGCGGGGACAAGCAGCGCGGCGACAAAGAGAATTCGTTTCATCGTCGCGGAGTCTATCGCGAACGAAAAAGGGCGCACCGTGCGGTACGCCCTTCGAGTTGTTGCAGGAATAATCGGGCTACTTTTTGGTCGCGTCCTGAAGCTCGCGGATGGCGGCCTCGCGGCCCTTTTCCTTGGCGATCTTCTGGTACTGAGCGCGCTTGTTCGCCGGCACCTGCCGAATCAGGCCGAGGTAACGGCCCTGCAGCTGACGCGACGCAAGCTGTTCCGGCGTAATTGCGGAACGGCGCTTACGGCCGCGTTTTGCCGGAGCGGCCGATGCAGTGCTCGGCGCAGCAGCATTTGCAGCAGGAGCCGCGGCCGCTTTCGAGCTGCCTTTCGGACGGCCCGGACCACGTTTCTTTCCGCTTCCCGGCGGACGACCCGGACCGCGTTTCACGGCGCCGGTTGCTGCTGCCGGAGTTGCTGCGGCCGCTGCCGCTTTCTTTCCGCTGCCTGCCGGACGTCCGCGGCGGCGGGTCGGGCGTGCAGCAGTGCCGATGCCGGCCTTGCTCAGTACGGCCGCGACCGCGGTCCCGGCGGCGTGACGCAATGACTGCAGGCGCTGTTCGAGGTCGCTGATCTCGCGGTGCATCTCACTCACATAGCGCGTAATCTCCCCTGGAGACACACGCCGATCACCGATGAGCCGATCGAGTACGTAGGTCGCCTGTCCCGCACTCAGCTGAGGGACCGAGTTCTGTGTTTTGGGTCTTGGCATTCAAATCCTCCCTTTTGTGCATGGCGCACAGATGTATGGGCATGATACAGCACAACAGCGATAAGGGAAGTGTTATGTGCCGAAAATCGCACAAGAACGTCCGCGGATTTAATTGTGCCCGTGCGGCGATCGCCGAAAAATGGCTACTTCTTGTCCTCGAGCGGTACGTCGAAGGTCAAATCGATGCTGTAGCGATCGTCCGTAAACTCCTGCTCACCGGCAGTCCTTAACCGTCCCGACAGCCGGTTTCCCTCGAACCTGAAGCCGTCGACGCTCACTTCGGTGACCACCCCGAATCGTCCCGCTTTCGCCGCACTGTGACCGAGCTCCGCGACCCAGACCGCTCCATTTTTCTCCAGCATCAGATAGACGAAGCTTCCCCGTTCTGACGGTTGGCCCGTCCGCCACGCGGAAATGTCGCCTTCGGCCGGGCGCTCCGACAGAACAATTGCGTAGCCGCTCTTTCCCTTCTCATCGAGTACCGCGCGGGTCGCGCGAACGTACTGAAGCTTCGCGTCGGTTTTCGCCACCAGAAACGTACCGTCCACTTTGCCGGTAGTCGCAGCGCCGAGCATCAGCACCGCCGCCAGACAGATCGAAATCAGGGGAACCAGCCTCGCTCGATTCATCAACAACCTCCTGCGGCGGCCACGTTACCAGAGGTAAGAACCCGGGAGCGCGCTTCCGCGTCATACGCGGCATGAGACTCGATCGGAACGTTCTCGCCGCAGCCCTTGTGGTCACGCTTGCAGCTCTCACCATCTATTACATGCGCCCCGAGCCGCCGGCGTTCGGCCAGCCAACAATTCCGTCGAAACTGACCATTGCCCGTCCAAATATTGACCCGTTGCGACTCGATGTCAGGGCGCTGGCTGCGTCGGCCGCTCCGCACAGAAACATATTCACCTTTGATGACCCGCCGGTCGTGCACGCAGCCCCGGTGAGACGAACCGTAATCACACAACAACCTGAAAAGGTCGCATTTCAGGCGCCGGTCACGCATAACGACGTCCCGACGCCGCCCACGTTCCCATGGCACTGCATCGGACGCTTCGGTCCCGACAACGCGCCGTTCGTCGCACTCGCCAATGACGCGCATGAAGTCCTCAATGCGCGCGGCGGCGAGACGGTCGGCGGTCAGTTCATCGTCCGTTCGATTGGCGTCGAGTCGGTCGAGATCGGCTTCGTCGGCTTTCCGGCAACGGCCGGCACGCGAATCGCCATCGGCCACTGACGACGCATCGTATGATTCGCCGATGCGATTTCGTACAGCACTGATCCCGCTCCTCTTCCTGCTCGTTCCGGCGATTGCCGCCGCGCAGGAGGCGAAAACCTGGCAATTCGTGGTAGCCGGCGATTCCCGCAATTGCGGAAACGTCGTCATGCCGCTCATCGCAGCCGGCGCCAAAAAGGCGAACGCCGCTTTCTACTGGCACCTCGGCGATTTCCGAGCGCTGGCCAATTTCGACGAGGACCTCGCTGAGGAGTTGAAGGTGGCCGGGAAACCGCTGACGGTGCTCGGGTATATGCGGACGGCGTGGCCCGACTTCATCCGCAACGAGATCGAGCCTTTCGCACCAATCCCCTTCTTTCCGGCCATCGGGAATCACGAGCTCTACGGGAAAACCCGGCAGGACTACATCGCCCAATTCGGTGACTGGCTGACGCAGCCGGCCATCCAGCGCCAGCGTCTGGCCGACGATCCGCGCGATCACATGGTCCGTCCGTACTATCACTGGCAGATCGCCGGCACCGACTTCATCAGCCTGGACAACGCCACGCCCGATATGTTCGACGACGCGCAACTCGACTGGTTCGAGCGGATCGTGAAAGCCGACAACGCCAATCCGGCCATTCACTCGATCGTCGTCGGTATGCACGCCGCGCTGCCGCACAGCCTCGCCTGCGATCACTCCATGAACGATTACTCGGCCGGCGAGCCGACCGGCACGCGCGTTTATCGCGATCTTCTCGCGTCGCGCAAAGCGGGAAAACAGGTCTACGTCCTCGCCAGCCACTCGCACTTCATCATGTCGAACATCTTCAACAGCGATTACTGGCGCAACAACGGCGGCGTGCTGCCCGGCTGGATTATCGGCACGGCCGGAGCGGTCCGTTATCGACTGCCGGCGCAGGCGTCGCAGGCTGATTTCGCGGAGACCGACGTTTACGGTTACCTGCTCGCCACCGTCAATCCACCCGGCTCCCCCGCCGGGACGATCCGCTTCGATTTTCAGAAAGTCGATCGCAAAGATCTGTCGGCGGAGATCGTCGCGCGCTATTCGCAGGCGCTCGTCGATCAATGTTTCGAGGGCAATCGCGAGATGAGGCCGGCAAAAGACGTCGTCTGCGACAAAGCGGTTCCGTGCACGTCTCCTGCACGTCCGTAAGGCATGCCCTGGAGACTGGGAATCGCCGTCCTCTTCTTCGTCACGATGGCCTGCGCGCGTGAGGTCGCGCAGGCGCCTGCGAGCATCACCGCCAAAACCGATCCGCTGCTCCAGCATCATGAAATCCGCGCCGATGATTTGCCGCCGGCGTACGCGACGCCGAGCGCCGGCAATCCGCCGACCGTCGTCGCGCAGCCGCGCGACGCTGTGCTTCATCTGCCGCCCGGATTTTCGATCGACGTCTGGGCGAGCGACTTCACCGATCCACGCACGATGCTGCTCGCGCCGAACGGCGATGTCTTTCTCGCCGAGCCCGGCCTGAATCGCATCCAGCTCCTGCGCGATAGTGACGCGGACGGCGTCGCCGAAACCCGCTTCGTGTTCATGCGCGGATTGAACGAGCCGTTCGGCCTCGCGCTGCACGACGGCTATCTCTACATCTGCAACACTGACTCCGTCATGCGCGTGCCGTATACGATGGGACAAACGACCAGCCTCGCCACGCCCGAGAAAATCGCGACGGTTCCCGGCGGCGGCCACTCGACGCGCGGCCTGCTCTTCAGCGATGACGGTTCGAAGCTCTACGTCAGCATCGGCTCGAGCGGCAATGCCGAGCCGGAAACGAATCCGGTGCGAGCCACGATCGTCGAAATGAATCCCGACGGCAGCGGACAACGCGTCTTTGCATCGGGACTGCGCAATCCGGTGATGATGGCGCACAACCCCGCCAACGGTTCGCTCTGGACGGTAGTTAATGAGCGCGACGGACTCGGCGACGATCTCGTGCCCGACTACGCGACCGAAGTCCGCGACGGCGCGTTTTACGGCTGGCCGTATGCGTACATCGGTCCGCACGAAGAGCCGCGGCTGGAAGGACAGCGTCCCGATCTCGTCGCGAAAGCGATCGTTCCGTCGGTACTCATTCGTTCGCATTCCGCGCCGCTCGGCATCGCGTTTTACGACGGCGCGATGTTCCCCGCGTCGTACAAAGGAAGCGCGTTCGTCGCGTTGCATGGCTCGTGGAACCGCGCGAAGCGGACCGGCTACAAAGTCGTGCGCATTCCGTTCGTCAATGGACAGCCGTCCGGCGGCTACGACGATTTCACGATCGGCTGGTCGCTCGATGAGAACAGCAGCCAGGTGTGGGGACGTCCGGTCGGACTACTCGTGCTGCCCGATGGATCGCTGCTCGTTTCCGATGACGGCGGCGGAAAAATCTGGCGCGTGACGTACAACGGACCGGGAGCGAAACGGCGATCGGCCGCGCACTGAAGGTGTCATCCCGAGCGTAGCGAGGGATCCGGGCGGGCGGCGCGGCAGCAGCGTGCCCCTCCCACCCGGATCCCTCGCTACGCTCGGGATGACATCGGCGACGCAGGAAGAGAACGGGAGCACCGAATCCACAGCTCCGCGATGAGAAGCATCGCGATCCAGCCGCTCCAGAGCGACGCCGCGAAGACAGCTGGAGCGGAAGCGCCGAAGATCGTCATCAGCGGATCGATCACCGACATGATCAGACGAACCGTGGAAATGCCGAACGCCACCGCGGCCGCGCGAATCATCCACTCGCGATGCGCTGCGAAGTCGCGACGTCGCGCGGCCAGAAATCCGAGCACGAGGCTCACGACGAAGATCGCGCCGAACAGAAACGCGGCGCTCGCTTCCGCCGTGCCGGCGAACGGCCTGAGGACCGCAAAGTAAAACGCCGCAACCACAGCTGCGAGCCCGGCGAGAATCGTGACGCGTCCGCTCCATCGATGAAATGAAGGGAAGCGACTGCGGATCCGCGAGGAGAATTGCAGCAGCATCAGCACGAGCAGCAGGGCGCCCGGAGCGACGTGCAGCAGCGTCATCCGCGGACTCATCGCATACGTACGATCGAAACGCCGCATGTGCGCAAGCTGTTCGTCTGCATGCGGATCGACGATCGCCAGCCGCTGCAGAGTGACGTTGCGAAGCGGATCGGCCCTGACCGCAAGATCGTCGGTGTAGAGAATCCGCGCGATCGCTGCCGTCACTCCGATCAACACAAGCACGATGGCCGCGACACGGATCGCGATCTTCAACCGTCGCATCGCAGCAGCGTACACGGTCCCGCGCTACCATCGATCAGCTTACGGAGGAACGAGCGATGGCAAAGTTAGCGGCAGCGGTCACGCGCTGGGCGGGAAGCAATTGGGGCTTCGGCACGGCCCTCGGCACAGTTCTGTGCTGGGCGTTACTCGGACCGATCTTTCACTGGTCCGACACATGGCAGCTCGTCATCAACACGAGCACCACCATCGTCACGTTTCTGATGGTCTTCCTCATTCAGCGGACGCAGAACAAAGACGGCATGGCCATCCAGCTGAAGCTCAATGAGATCGTCGCGGCGATCGAAGGAGCGAGCAACACGCTCATCGACATCGAAGATCTCGACGAGCACGAGCTCACGATCCTGCACAAGCACTATCAGCTGCTCGCGGTACGCGCGCAGGAAGACGGCAAGGTTGCGGCATCGCACTCCGTCGAAGAGGCCGAACATCGCCACGCCGCGAAACGCCGCCGCTGGCGCCAAGCGCGCGAGGGAACCGAGCACCGATGAGCCGCGAAGAGCTGCTCGCGCGCGTCGTTGCGTTCATCCGCGGCGTCGGTGTCGACGTCACCGAAGGGCCGATCGGCCGCGACACGCTCGTTCCCGGCATCGACATCGTCAACGGTACGCTGCGTGTCGATCCCGCGCAAATGTGCGCGCCCGCCGACGCGCTCCACGAAGCAGGACACATCGCGCTCACCACTCGCGAGCTCCGGCCGTCGCTCGATGGCACCATCTCGAGCACGCCCGCTGATGAGCTGACGACGATCGCGTGGACGTGGGCGGCCGCGATGCATCTCGGCATCGATCCGCATGATGTTTTTCACGACGAAGTCATCAGCGGCAACGGTCCGACGCTCCGGGAGAACTTTTCCTCCGGCCGTTACGTCGGAGTTCCGATGCTGCAACGCTGGGGCATGACCTTCGATCACCGCGCCGCTCCGGCGGCGGGCGTCGAGCCGTATCCGCACATGCTCCGCTGGCTGCGCGACTGATTTCGAATGTCGTCACCCTTCTTGCAATGCATCCGTTCGTAGCTGACTGAGAAAGGATGCGAAATGACAGGAAGTGGAAAGAAGAAGCTGAGCACGCCTGCGCGCAAATCCGGCGCGGCGAAAACCAGCACGGCTGCACGCGGTAAGTCGAAGAGCGCCAAAGCAGGCGACGGCGACGGACGCGAGAAAAAGGGTGTCGTCGCACGCGCCGCGGCGCGCGTCGGCAAAGCCATTCGAAGTGTGACCGCGAAAGTTCGTCCGGCAGCGAAAGCGAAGCCGCGCGAGAAAACTCCGCGCGCCGCGAAGCCGGCACCGAAGGCCGCGCGCGCCACGCGACGCGACTCCGACATTCCGATGGATCGGATCGCAGAGACCTACACGCCGGAGCACACCAGCGTCAAAAGCGGCATGCGCGGCAACGGCGCCGGCAGCAGGAACGACCGGAACGTCGGCAGCGGAATCGATGACGATCGCTGGAACGACGAAGACGTCATCACGAACAAATCGGGCGATCCACGCATCGGCACGCACGGCCGGACTTACGAGCCCGGCGAAGCGCGGGCAGTTGCGGCGAACGACCGCAAGTAGTATCCGTATTACGACAGGAGGAGAAGCATCATGGAAACACCCACCGGCAGTACCGGATTTGGCAGCACCACGGGATCAACGACTTCCACGGGCGGGATGAACAATTCGGGCGTGACGACAGGAACCGACAGCGGCACTTGCCCGACCTGCGGACAGTCGACGTCCGGCAGCAAAGGACTCGAGCAGTTCCTCGGCCGCCTCGGCATCACCGAGGAGATGGTCAGCAATATCAGGTCGTCGATTGCGAGTGTGGATGTGGATCAGTACCTCAACACCGCGCGCGAATACCTGAAAGACTCCAGCGGCAAGGCAACTTCCTACGCGAAAGAGAATCCGGGCAAAGTCGCAGCCGGCGTGGCCGTGCTCGCGGTCGGCACCGGGCTTCTCATCAGCGCGATGAACAAAGACAAAGAGTAACCAGCGACACGGCGGGCGAAGCGCCCGCCGCCACATGACACAACGAACGGCGCGGCCACCAGCCGCGCCGTTTTTCGTTTGCCCGCCTCTATACTGATCGCCGCATGGCGCTCTTTTCATCAGACGTGAAAGAGACGGTCAAACGTCTCGCGAACAAGGAATTCAACTCCACCGAAGAACGCGACGAGATGCTCGGCCGCCTCGCTTCGAGCGAAGGCGTGCGCGCGCGCGACGTGGTGTGGATGCTCTTCCGTCCCGATCGCGCGCTCCGCGATACCGGCGTAAAGATTCTCGCGAAAGTGCGCGACGCGGAAACCGTCGACGTCTTCATCGGCGAATCGAAATCGAAACCGGAAGCGGCGATGCGCGCCGCCGTCGCGACGCTCTTCACGCTCGGAATTCCGGGCATCGAAGCGCGCCTCGCGCAGCTGATGGCGCCGGCCGAAAAGGAAACGAAAGATACGCGCGAGCAGCGCGAGCTCGCGCTGAAGATCATTCTCGAAGCGCCGATGTCGCGGACGCTCGAGCCGATTCTCTGGCAGCTCGAATCGAACGCGAGCGAAGAAGAGCGCGTCCTCTACCTGAACAAACTCGCCACCGGCGAGCTCGACGAGCGCGCCGTACCGCGCTGGCAGAAACTGGCGCGCGACGGCAACCCGCAGATTCGCGAGAAAGCGCTCGAGCTGCTCGCCACGCAGGCGCCGGCGTCGTCGATCCCGCTTCTCGTCGATCAGCTGCCGACCGCCAGCTACGCCGTCCAGCAGATGATCGTCGGCGCGCTGACGCGGGCAGCGGCCGGCAGAGGTCCGGAGTTCGCCGATCAGCTGCTGCCGCTGATCGCCTCTGGCGACGCCGCCACGCGCACCGCCGTCATGAAGATCCTGATGGCGATCGGCGATCCGGCCGAGATCATCAAACGCTATGTTCGCTTCTCGAGGACGCTGGCCGGATTCGTTCGCGATCGCGCTCTCGATTCGATCCGCGCGTTCGGCGACGAGCTCATCGATCCGGTCGTCGAACTGCTCAGCGATCCCGATGAAGACGTCCGCGCCGCGGCGATCGGCGTCGCGTCGGTGTTCGACGATCCGCGCATCGTGCCGGCAACGATCACGCTGCTCAATGATGCCGACTGGTGGATTCGCATCGCCGCCGCCGACGCGCTCGGAAGATTGAAAGATCCGCGCGCCGTCGAGCCTCTCATCGCCGGCCTCGCCGATCCCGATCTGAAATGGTCGGCCGTCGACGCGCTCGGCCGCATCGCCGATCCGCGCGCGCTCAATGCACTCGGACAGCTCCTCGCCGATCCGGGAGCCGACGTCCGCATCGAAGTGCTGCAGGCGCTGAAACACTTCACGCATCCTGCGGTGCCGCAGGTCGTGATGAAAGTCGCGACGACCGATCCCGATCGCAATGTGCGCACGCGCGCGCTCGACATCCTCGACGAGATCGCGAAGCGCGATCAGCTGTCGCAAGCGGACATCGCGAACGTCCGCAACAACGCGCTCGTCGCGCGCGCCGGACAGGGCGATCCGAAACTGCACGCGCTGCTGATGGCGACCCGCAATGGCGCCGGCTCCGACTTTCATCTCTCGGTCGGTCAGCCGCCGATCATCCGGCTTTCCGCGGAGCTCGTCCGCGCGCAGGGCGAGCCGTTTACCGCCGAGCAGACCGAAGAAATGTTGCGCGAGATCCTCACCGAGAAACAGTGGGAGACGCTCGAGAAAACGCATCAGCTCGATTTCTGCTACACGATTCCGCAGGGCGGCCGCTATCGCGGCAACGTCTTCTTCGATCACAAAGGCTTCAACGGCGTCTTCCGCGTCATCCCGGAAAAGCCGCCGACCATCAACGACCTCGGCCTTCCCGGTCAGCTCTCCGAGATCGCCGACTATCACCAGGGGCTGGTCATCGTGTGCGGACCGTCCGGCTCCGGCAAATCGACGACGCTGGCAGCGCTCGTAAACCTGTTCAACGAGACGCGCAGCGATCACGTTCTGACGATGGAGGATCCGGTCGAGTTCGTCCATCCGTTCAAGAACTGCCTCATCAATCAGCGCGAAGTCGGCTCGCACACCGAGTCGTTCTCGCGCGCGTTGCGCGCGGCGTTGCGCGAAGATCCCGACGTCATCGTCATCGGCGAGCTGCGCGACAACGAATCGATTCTCCTCGCGCTCACCGCGGCCGAGACCGGCCACATCGTCCTCGGCACACTCAACTCCACGAGCGCGCCGAAAGCGATCGATCGCATCATCGGCAGCTTCCCCTCCGACGAGCAGCCGCAGGTTCGCGCGTCGCTCAGCGAGTCGCTGAAGTACGTCATCGCGCAGCGGCTGCTTCCTGCGAAGGAAGGGCGCAAGCAGGTCGCCTGCTTCGAGATTCTGAAAGGGACGAGCAACATCGGCAGCATGATCCGCGACGAGAAGACGTTCCAGATCTACTCCGCGATGCAGATCGGCCGCTCGCTCGGCATGCAGACGTTCGATGAAGCGCTGAAGGATCTCGTCCGCCGCGAACAGATCACCGCCGAGACCGCGTATATGGCCGCGAACAAGCGGGAAGAATTCGAGCCGCTCCTCTCGCCCGAGTTCCTCAAGCAGGTGAAAGGATGAAGCGGATCGCGATCATCGCGCTGCTCTTCGCCGCCTGTGCAACGAGTCCGGCCGGCGATCAACGCGCCGCCATTCAAAAAGTTCTCGATCAGCAGGTCGCCGGCTGGAACCGCGGCGATCTCGAAGCCTACATGCAGGGCTACCTTCACTCGAACGAACTGACCTTCTTCAGCGGCGCGACCGTCACCCGCGGCTGGGAACCGACGCTCGAGCGCTACAAAAAGCGCTACCAGGGCGAAGGGAAAGAGATGGGCACGCTGACGTTCAGCGAAGTCGTCATCGACGTCGTCGCCAGCGACGCCGCCTTCGTCCGCGGCCGCTGGCATCTCGCAATGTCCAAAGAATCACGCGAAGGACTCTTCACGCTCCTCGTACGAAAGACGGATCAGGGATGGAAGGTCGTGCACGATCATTCGTCGTGAAGCAGGCATGAGGCATGGGGCATGAGTTTGTCGTTACTCATGCCTCATCCCTCATGCCTCATACCCGAATTCACTTATGCAAAAAATTGATCGCTTCCTGAAACTAATGAACGACCGCGGGGCGTCGGATTTCCATCTGACCGTCGGCCGTCCGCCGATGCTGCGCGCGTCCGGCTCGATGGAGACGATTCGCTATCGCACGCTGACCGAAGCGGACTTCACCGACATGCTGCGGCCGATCACGCCGGAGCGGCTCTGGACCGATTACGTCCGCAGCGGCGACATCGACTTCTCGTATGAGATCCCGGGCGTGGCGCGCTATCGCGTCAATCTCTTCCGCCAGCAGCGCGGCGCCGGCGCCGTCTTCCGCGTCATCCCGACGAAGATCATGACCATCGATCAGCTCGGGCTGCCGGAAGCCGTGCGCAAAGTCGCGTCGCTGCGCAGCGGACTCGTGCTCGTCACCGGCCCGACCGGCTCCGGCAAATCGACGACGCTCGCCGCGATCATCGATCTCATCAACGAAACGCGCTCGCTGCACATCATCACCATCGAAGATCCGATCGAGTTCGTGCATCCGAACAAGAAATGCCTCATCCATCAGCGCGAGATCGGCTCGCATGCGAAGTCATTCGCCGAAGCGCTGAAAGCCGCCGGCCGCGAGGATCCCGATCTCATTCTCGTCGGCGAGATGCGCGACCTCGAGACGATCTCGATGGCGCTCTCCGCCGCCGAAAAAGGGACGCTCGTCTTCGGCACGCTGCACACGAACAACGCCGCGAAAACGATGGACCGCATCATCAGCGTCTTCCCCGCCGGCGAGCAGGAAAGTATCCGTACCGTCCTCGGCGAAACGATCCGTTCCGTCGTCGCGCAGCAGCTCATGCCGAAGATCGGCGGCGGCCGTGTCGCCGCGCTCGAGATCCTCTTCGCCTCCCCCGCCATCGGCAACATGATCCGTGAAGGAAAGACCTCGCAGATCACCTCGTCCATTCAGACCGGCGTTCGGGAAGGAATGATTGACATGGACTCATCGATCCGGAAGTTGTACAACGAGAAGAAAGTTACCGGCCGCGCCGCGTACGACAAAGCGATCGACAAGGAATCGTTCAAAGACATCGCCACCGAATCATGACCCTCACGCACAAAAACGCGCAGATCGGCGACATCAATCTTCACTACGTCGAAGACGGCGAAGGGCCGCTCGTCGTGCTGCTGCACGGCTTTCCGGAATCCTGGTATTCGTGGCGTCATCAGATTCCGGCGCTCGTCGCCGCCGGCTTCCGCGTCATCGCTCCCGATCTGCGCGGCTACAACGATTCGTCGAAGCCGGCGAACGTCGACGCGTACAGGATCACCGAGATCGTGAAAGACATCGCCGGTCTCATCGTGCAGAGCGGCGACTCGCCGTGCCGCGTCGTCGCGCACGACTGGGGCGGAGTGGCCGCGTGGTTCCACGCGATGATGCATCCCGAACAGATCCTGCGGCTGGCGGTGCTCAATTCGCCGCATCCCGTGCCGCTGGCGCGCGAAGTTCGGCGCAGCATGCAGCAGAAAATGCGGCTGTCGTATCAGCTCATCGCCCGGATGCGTTTTCTCCCGAACCTCTTCATGCGGTTCGGCGGCGGCATGCTGCTGCGCACCGGCGGACGATTCACTCCGGAAGAAATCGCGACCTATCGCGCGCAGTGGCGCAAGCCGGGAGCGATCGACGGAATGCTGAACTGGTATCGCGCGCTGGCGAAATCACGCAGCGAGCTGCGGCAGCTCGTCCGTCCGATCGAAGCGCCGGTACTGATCATCTGGGGCGATCACGATCCGGTCTTCACGCTGCCGACGATCGAGAACTTCAGCGACTACGTTCCCAACCTGCGCGTGGAGCGGATCAGCACCGCCGGCCACTTCGTGCAGACCGACGAACCGGCCCGCGTGAACGAACTGCTGATTGATTTTTTGTCATCCTGAGCGTCAACGAAGGATCCGGGCGGTTGGGACTCGCTGCCGTCCTCACTACCCCCCCACCCTCCCGGATCCCTCGCTACGCTCGGGATGACAGCGCCTTGCGCCACTCCGCCCACTGCGCGTCGACCGAATTCGTGAACGTGCGCCGCGGCGTCCACCCGACCTTCTCGCGCGTCGCATCGCTCGCGATCTGCTGATCGACGATCAGCGCATCGACGAACGGTCCCATCGTCGCGCGCGCTTCATCCGCCGGCGTGTACTCGATCGCATTGGACAGCGGCTCCGCGCAGAGCTCCAGCGATTCGCGCGTGTCGTCGGTCGCGTGCAACACGCCGCCGGCACGCTGCTCGACGATCAGCGCGTACAACTCCGCGAGCTCCTCGATGTGCACCATCGCCCAGCGGTTCTTTCCGTCGCCAACGATCCTGATCGGCTGATCCTGATCCGCGGCCGCGAACCAGCCGGCGAGCAGACTCTGCTTCCCGCCGTACACACAGCCCGGCCGCAGCACCGCATGCTTCCCTGAACTGATCACGAGCTCTTCATGCGGACGGCGCCACGCAACGAGCGACAGCGGATTCACCGGCGAGTTTTCATCGGCGACGTTGTCGCCTGTGTTGCCGACGACCCACACGCCTGACGTGTAGAGAAAGAATCCATCGCGTGCCGTGAACGCATCGATGGCACCGCGGTCGAGTGCGACCTTGTCCGCCGACTGCGCCTGCGCGATGTGGATGAACGCGTCATGCCCGTCCAGCGTTTCGCCGAGCGATGAGAGGTCGCCCAGGTCGCCGGAAACGATCACCACTCCGCGATCGCGAAGCGCTCCCGTTTCCGAATCGGGACGCGCAAGCGCCGCCACTTCGTGTCCACGCTCGCGCAGCTCCGCGGCCACCGCGCTGCCGATGTATCCCGTTGCTCCGGTCATGAAGATTCGCATCACTCACCTCCCGATCGCCAAAGATCTTCGCCGCTGCGCGGCAATGAAAAGGGCGGCTTTGCGGGCCGCCCTTCGAGGATTGCATTCTGTCGTGTTGCTTACTTCTTTTCCATCGCTTTGCGGAACGCCACGGCCATGGCGCTCTCGCCTTCGCTCTCGCCGCGCTCGTCCATCATCTTCGCGTACTCCTCGCGATCGACGGCCGCCTTCGCAGCTTCATGGCTGAGCGAAATGCGGCGGCGCTGCGGATCGACGCTCATGATGCGGACCATCAGCTTTTCGCCCGGCGCGTGCGCCTGCGCTGCTTCGGTTCCGTGCGGCACGACGATCTCCGAGTTCGGAATCAGACCGGTCAGGCCAGCTTCGAGCTGCACGAAGATTCCCGGCGCGCCGCCGTGGTCGACGGTTCCTTCGACCACTTTGCCGATCGGGTACTTCTGCTGCACGTTCTCCCAGGGATCGTGAATCGCGACCTCGCGGAGAGAAAGCGACAGACGCTTCTTCGATGCGTCGACTTCGCGCACCCAGCCGCTGACCGTCGAGCCGATCGCGACCGACGAGTCGCCCTGCTTGACGCCGAGCGGGAGCTGCGAGAAGTGGACGAGACCGTCGAGACCCGGCTCCACTTCGACGAAGAGGCCGAAGTCGGTCGAGCGGACGATGCGTCCGGTGAACTGCGTGCCGGCCGGATGACGATCATCGACGTCCGACCACGGATCGGGCTCCTGATCTTTCATCGACAGCGAGATGCGCTTGCCGTCGTTCTCGACCTTGATAACCTTGACGGCCACCTGCTGGCCGACGGTGACGAGCTCTTTCGGATCGCTGACGCGGCGGCGGCTCATCTCGGAGACGTGGAGAAGACCGTCGATTCCGCCGAGGTCGACGAACGCGCCGAAAGGCGTAATCGTCTTGACGGTGCCGGTCAGTTCCGCGCCGGGAACGATGCGTCCGCGTGTTTCATCGGCGCGCTGCGCGGCCGCTTCCTTCATCAGGGCGGCGCGTGAAACGACGATGCGGCGTCCGTCGTCGGAAAGTTCGGTCACGCGAAACTCGTACGTCTGTCCGACGTGCGCGTCCGGGTTCTCGATCTTGCCGAGCGCGATCTGCGACAGCGGGCAGAACGCGCGGAGGCCGGCGACGCTGACGTCGAAGCCGCCTTTGTTGCGGCCGGTCACCTTCCCTTCGACAGGGAGGCGATTCTCGTACATGCCGCGCAGCTGATCGAGCGATGCTTTGCCCTTCAACATCTTGCGCGAGATGCGGATCTCGGAGCCGGTTTTGACGACCGTCGCTTCGACGGTGTCGCCGACATCGAGGCCTTCGAGCTCGGCGGCATCCATCACAGCTTCCGATGGACCTCCGTACGAAACGAAAGCGTCGTCTCCGGAGATCGACACGATCTGGCCGCGGAGCAGTTCACCCTGCTCGGGAGTTTTGAAATTCAGGCTTGCTTCGAACGCCTCGGCGAAACTATTCGCCTCGGCGGCTTCTCTCGACTGGGTCATGGGATGTGTTTTAAAACCTTTCGCGGTGATTGATCTCGGCCGTGAGATCGGTTGGGCTGCGTATCTTACACGGCGGCGTGAATCTCTGCCAACATCCTTCATCGCCAGGTTTCTTCCGCCGCGAATGAGCTCGTTTCGCAGCGCCTCTCCGCGAAAAAAAAACCACGACCAACTATTGCCGTTCCCGACACCCGGATTTAGATTGCTTGCTACCTCGGATCGGATGCTCCACGCAGCTGTCAACGGTCTCGAGGGTCGCTCCGAAGCGCGATGGAAGTCGGAGCGGTGACGCGGATGCAACTTTGCGGCTGTTAACGCGTCGCGCAGCGCCGGAAAGCAAAGAGATTTACGGCGCACAGCGGTTCGGATGCCCTCTGATGGCTGTTAACGGACCGGGGAATTGGCTCGCGAGATCAGAGATCGCGAGCCTTTAACTTTTGACGACACGCGTTTATCTCGCACGACACGGTGCGACCGAGCTCTCCGCTGAAGACCGCTTCGCAGGCGCGGTCGACGTTCTGCTGTCCGATGCCGGACGCGACCAGGCTCGCCGCCTCGGCGATCGCCTCGCACGCGAACCGCTCGAGGCTGTCTACGCCAGTCCGATGACCCGGACGATGGAGACCGCGCGGCTCGCTTCCTCCGCGCACGAATGCAACGTCACGCCCGTCGACGGACTTCGCGAGATCGCACACGGACGATGGGAAGGAATGCTCCGCAACGAAGTGGAGCAACAGTTCCCGCAGGAGTACGCGCGCTACGAAAGCGATCCCTTCTCGTTCGCGCCGCTCGGCGGCGAGACCGGACTGCAGGTCATCGCCCGCGCCCTTCCCGCGCTGCTCGAGATCGTCGAACGACACGCGGAAGAACGCATCCTGATCGTCTCGCACAAAGCAACGATCCGGCTGCTGCTCAGCTCACTCCTCGGCTTCGACGCGCGCAAATATCGCGATCGACTCGATCAAAGTCCGGCCGCGCTCAACATCCTCGACTTCAAAAGCGTCGCGAACGCGCGCCTGACGTTGTTCAACGACACCTCGCACTACACCGGCGACATTCCGGCGATGCCGGGACCGCGCCTCTCGAAAGTGTGGGACGAAAAGAAGTGAAGACTAAAGTCAATTTCCGGGGTCTGACCCCCGGTTTTGACTTTACCGCACGGTGAACTTTGCGTTCGCCAGCTGCGGGTCGGCGGTCGAAAACGACTTCAGATTGCGTGCTTCGTCGAGCACCTGAACCGAGATGACGGTCCACGTTCCCTTCGCCGCCTGTTTCGGCACGACCATGTCACCGGTCCACGTCTGAGCGTCGCCGGTCGGGCGGAGCGAGAACGGGATCCGCGAGCCTGAACCCGGTCCGGTCGCCGTACCGCTGATGCTCGCCACGCCCGAGTTGTCGTCGTTCACGATCGCCGTCACATGAATGACGCTCGCTTCCTGATTGCTGACGGTGTCGGGACTCAGCACGAACGTCCGCATGTCGGGCGGCGTGCTGTCGCAGGCCTCGCCGATGATCGACAGCTGTACGGCGCTGACCACCGCGCCGCGCTCGGTGCCCATGTTGTTCGCTTTGTCCTGCACCTGCATCTGCTCGAGCTTCCAGTCGCCGCAGTCGATCTTCTTCGGCGTCGCCAGCTCGCATGCCCAGACATCGTTCTCCGTCAGATGACAACCGAAGCCGAGCCGCGCCAGTCCGCTCGGACTGAGCATCACGCCGGTGACCAGCTGCACGCCCGATTTGTCGTCGATGACCTGCGCGTAGACGATGTTCTTCTCCCCCGCCGTCATCGCGCGGCGTTCCAGCCAGACCGTCTTCACCGTCGGCGGCGTCGAATCGGGCCGCGACGACGAAACGCGCAGCACCGCCTGCTGCAGCACGGCCGACTGCGTGTACGTCATGTTCATCGTGTTGCTGGCGTTGTCGCTGAGGCTGAGGAAGTTGACGTGCCACAGCCCTTCCTCCGCATCGCGCGGCACCTGAATGCGTCCGATGTAGCGATTCGTCTCCCCTTCGCGCTGCGCCGCGAATCCCTGCAACGCCTTTCCGGTCGGACTGGTCACGCTGCCGGAAATGTTGCGAACGCCGGAGAGGTCGTCGACCGCGTTGATGATCAGCAGCGTTTCCTGTCCGTCCTGCACCTGCGGCGGAGAGAACTCGGCGCTGATGAGTTGCGGCGGAGCGGAGTCCGAAGTCTTGTCGGCCGGTTCATTGCTCTTCGGTGTATCGCGAGGCTGTTGCGCCTGCGGCTCCTTCGTCTGCGTCTGCGCGGACGTGATCGGCTTCAGCGGTGCCGATGAGTTGCTGCCGGTGCCGCGAATCGCATTGACGATCGGCGCGACCAGCCGGCTGAACGCCGACTGCGGTTCCGGCTTCGGTGCAACCGGCGGCGGAGCAGGAGGCGCGCCCGCGGGCGCAGTCCCCGCGCGCGCACCGTTCGACGACGCCGGCTGCAGCGGCGCGGAAAGCAGTTCGTGAAAACGCTGCGCGCGCGATGCGCCGGCGACGGTCGACGTCTGCCCGTTCGCTTCAACGATGACGCCCGGATCGCTGCTGCCGGTCGTCTGCGGCGCGCTCGGATCGGCCTGCGCGAATGTCCCGTTCGCCGCACGCCGCACCGGATCTCCCGCCGCGGTCGCGCCAGGCACTTCATTCGGCGACTTCCCGCCGCGCGCCACGAACTCGTTGTACGAACGAATCCGCGCCACCACCGCAACCGCAACCACGAGCGCCAGCAGCGCGAAGAAGATCGGCAGAAAGTACGGACGAATCCGGCTCACGATGGGATCACCTCAATTGACGACACCCGGAACTGCAAGCGTAAACGGATCGATGCGCGCGAGGAAGGTTTCGCCCGATTCAGTACGCATCGTGTAGCCGCCTTCCATCGATCCCATCGACGTTCGCAGCGGACAGAAACTCGTGTATTCGAACGCCTCGCCGGGCGCGAGCAGCGGCTTCTCGCCGACGACGCCCGGTCCTTCGACCCGCTCGACGTTTCCATCCGAATCAGTGATGACCCATTCACGGCTCATAAGTTGCGCGGGCTCCTGGCCGGCGTTCGTAATTCTGACGCGGTACGCGAAGAAGAAGTAACTCTCGCGCGGCTCACTCCGCTCCTCAACATAAAAGCTTTCCACAGCGATTCGGATTCCGCGGGTTGTGGTGTCGCTCATCGAACGTGGAGGCTATCATCCCGCCGTCATGCAATACGTCAACCTCGGCCGCACCGGCCTCAAAGTTTCCCGCCTCTGCCTCGGCACCATGACCTACGGCTCCAAAGCCTGGCGTCCGTGGATCCTCGACGAAGAGGAAAGCCGTCCGTTCATCCGGCGCGCACTCGAAGCCGGCATCAACTTCTTCGACACCGCCGACATGTACTCGAACGGCGCCAGCGAGGAGGTCGTCGGGCGCGCACTTCGCGACTTTGCGAAGCGCGACGAAGTCGTGATCGCGACCAAAGTCTTTTTCCCGATGGGACCGAAGCCGAACGAAGGCGGTCTTTCGCGCAAGCACATCCTCTCCGCGATCGACGCGTCGCTCCGCCGCCTCGGCACCGACTATGTCGACCTTTATCAAATCCATCGCCTCGATCCGTCGACGCCGATGGAAGAGACGATCGAAGCGCTGCACGACGTCGTGAAGTCGGGAAAGGCGCGCTACATCGGCGCGTCATCGATGTTCGCCTGGCAGTTCGCGAAGATGCTGCACATCGCCGAGCGTCACAACTGGACGCGCTTCGTCTCGATGCAGAACCACTACAACCTCGTCTATCGCGAGGAAGAGCGCGAGATGATTCCGCTCTGCATCGACGAAGGAATCGGCGTGATTCCCTGGAGCCCGCTGGCGCGCGGCTTCCTCGCCGGCAATCGCTCGCGGACGGAGAAGAGCGGTGAGACCGAGCGGGCGAAGACCGACGACTACGCGCACAACCTCTACTACGGCGACTCCGACTTCGACGTCGTCGATCGCGTCGTCGAGCTCGCGAACGCGCGCAACGTGAAGCCGGCGCAGATCGCGCTGTCGTGGATGCTGCGTCGTCCCGGCATCACCGCGCCGATCATCGGCGCCTCGAAAATGCCGCAGCTCGAAGAAGCGATCGCCGCGCTCGACGTCGATCTCGAGCCAGGCGAAATGGCGACACTCGAGCAGCCGTACAAGCCCCATGCGATCCTCGGTCACTCCTAAGCTCATCGCGCTGCTCGGCGTTCTCTGCATCGCACAAGCGGCTCCTCCGCCGCCGCCGGCCGAGCTGTCGACGATCGTCATCCCGATCCGCACCACGCTCGCGCCGCTGCTGCCGATCCTCGAGAAGCAGGTGCCGCGCTCGATGTCGAAGCTCGACGCGTACGAGCTCGATCCGCAGAAACGCTACGGCGCGAAATACGACGTGGCGCGGCAGCCGATCGCGCTGAACATGATCGGCAGCGGCATCCACGCGACGCTGACCGTAAAGTACGCGCTCGAAGGCTGCCGGCGCGTCGTCAATCCGATCAACGGCGCGTACTCGATGTGGCCCTGTGTTTCGTGCGGCTTCAACGAGAAGATGCGCGAGGCATACATCGCCATCGATTCGCATCTCGACTGGGACGCCGCGTGGCGGATGCGGACGAAGACGACCGCGCGGCCGGTCGAGTTTCCCAACCGCTGTCAGGTGACGTTCGCGAATCTCGACATCACCGATCGCGCCATCGCGCCGAAGGTCAACGAACAGCTTCGCGACGTCGCGAAGACGATCGATGCGAACACGCCGAAGCTGACCAGCATCCGCCCGACCGCGCAGCAGATCTGGGACGCGTTTCAGACGCCGACCGAGATCGCGCCGCGCACGTTTCTGATCCTCGATCCGATCGACGTCGCCCTCGGCCCGATTCGCGGCTCCGGACTCAACGTCACCAGCGCGATCATGCTCCGCGCACGAACGCGCGTCGTCCTCGGCGATCGTCCGATCGTCACCGCGAAACCGCTCCCGCCGCTGCGCGTCGCCGCCGCGAACGAGACCAGCGGCAGCATCCGCGTCCCGGCCGACGTCGAGCTGTCGTACGCCGAGGCGAGCCGCGTTCTCACCGAGCAGCTCGGCAAACGAACGTACAAAGTCAGCGGACGAGATCTGATCCTCGACACGCTAACGCTCTCACCCGCCGCGAACGGCAAGCTGATGATCGAAGCGGCCATCGATTACCGCGGCGGCAGGTTTCGCAACTATCGCGGTCTCGTCTACCTCGAAGGAACGCCGCGATTCCGCGACGGAAAGATCGTCATCGAGAACGTCGACTACTCGCTCGATCCGAAGCGCCGCAATCCGTTTCTGCGGATCGGCGATCGCATCGCGCACGACACCGTCAAATCGCAAATCGCCGCAAACTCGTCATGGCCGATCGCCGATCAGATTGCCGCGCTGCGCAACGAGCTGCAGCGCGCGCTGACGCGGCAGCTCGCGCCCGGCGTCATGCTGCGCGGGAAGGTCGATTCGTTCGACGCCACCGATCTCCTGCCGCTCCTCGACAGCCTGCGCATCCGGATGCTCGCCACCGGCAGCGCGGAAGTCGAAGTGACGAAGTGGTAGCCGCTTAGCGCTTCTCAATCACGAGTACCGAGCCGTCGGCGACCGTCATTCGCGCCACGACTGTTGCGCCGGCCGCTTCGATCTCGCGAACGACGTGCGCTTCGTCATACGTGCACGTCGTTTCGCCGCGCGTGAATCGGATGAAGCGACGAAGCCGCGCATGTCCGCGCGTCAGCACGAGATGGATCGCCGCGACGCCGCCCGGCCGCAGCATTCCGGCCAGCCGCCCAAGCAACGGATAGCCGATCGACGTCGGGATGTACTGAAAGACGAGCAGCGAACAGATGAAGGTGAATGTGGTGTCGGGCAACGACGCGCTGAAAGTCACATTGTCGAGCCCCGCGTTCGCGGCGTTTTGTCGCCCGTGCACGAGAATCGCCGGCGCGATGTCGTACGCCACGACTCGCTTCGCGCGTCGCGCCAGCGGAAGCGTCAGCCGCCCGGCGCCGCATCCGAAATCGAGCACGTCGGTGAGCTCGACCTCGCGCGACAGCACAACCGCGATCTGCGCGAGCAGCGCCGCGATGTCTGCCTCGCCGGTCGCGAAGAACTCTTCTGTCGCCGGCGCGCCAGTGTTCGTCAGCAGCGCGAAGTACGGTTCCCGCCGCGCAAGCTCTTCCCAGTCCACGAACTAATGATGGGGCCACACGGTCAGGACGCCGCGAGCCGCATCGAACGCGAACCGCCCGCCGATGTAACCGGCGAAATGGTGCGAAGCCGAGCTGACGCTCCCGCTCTCGTCGTTCGACGTCAGATCGTGAATGCCCTGAATCGTCAGATTCGGCGAAACCCCGCCGTCCGTCGACGGATACATGATCGTTGCCGTCAGCATCGAAGCCCCGAACGTAATCGAACCGACCGCGTTCTCCCGCTTCATCGCAATCAACTGCACGGTGCTCCCCGACTCGTCGACCGCGTTCGTTCCGACGTACTGCCAATTCCCTCCGGCGTCGGTGATCTGCTCATTCATCAGCGGCGGCAACTGCAGCTTGAAAACCAGCGTCGGCACTCGCTTCGAGTCGTTCATACCAGGGGAGTGTCCCCCGCGCCCCATCTCCCTACCCCGTAAAGTCAAATGCAGGGGTCAGACCCCCGACTTTGACTTTACGCTTGCTGTCATGGCCGACGATCTTCAGCTCGATACAGTCCGCTTCTCGGACAGCGGAGCCGCTGAGATGGATCAGCATCGACAGGCGATCTTCATCCCGCGCGCGCAAATCACTCGCGTCGAAGTCGGATACGGATCGGGCGCAGAACGTCCGGCAGTCGTCGTCGTGCTCGGACTCGCGCTCATCGCCGTCGCCGTCGGTTCCGTCGTGCTCATGGCTCTCGCGATCATGCACGGTCACGTTCGCATCCCCGCCGTGCTCATCACCGGCGTCGCGTTCACGCTCCCCGGCTGGTGGCTCCTCGACCTCGGCTTACGCCGGCGCCTGTTCATCCGCGTCCACACGCACAACGGCGACGCGCGAAAGCTCGTCTTTCACAAAGTCCGCGACCGCGAATCGGTCGATGTGTTCCTGCAATCGGTGCGGCAGCGCTTCGGCTACTCGTAGACCGCACCTCGGCGCAACGTCATTCTGAGCGCAGCGAAGAATCTCAAAATGCGCCGGCCGCCGCGTCGACAGAGATCCTTCGGCGCGTCCGCGCCTCAGGATGACGGCGCATCAATCGCGATTCACACGCCGCGCGTCCGCTGCAGAATCACGTACAGATGATGTCCCTCGTGCATGAGGAAGAATTCGATCCAGAGCCGCAGCCGCATGCGGCCGAACGCCGGATGCACGCCGATCCGATCGAGTTGCTCGGTCGTCAGCGACTCGACGCGCGTCGACAAATCGCGCCGCAGCGATCGAATCCGCTCCAGCATTGCGTCGAGCGGCATTGCACGCCACGCGGCGAACTCCTCATCATCATCCGCGCGATAGCGCGCGAACTCCGGCGCATCCTCCGCAAGGATTCGCGAAAGCCGTTCCGCGAATACCTCGTGATAGCGGCCGAGGTGCGCGAGATTGTCGGTCGCCGACCATTTGCCGGCGGCGGCAGACGGCAGTCCGACGATCTGGCATCCGTGCAGGATCTCGAACAGCGCGTCGTCGAGTTGCGAAGCGAAGCGCGCTGCGAGCGTGTTCATTCGCCCTGAATCTCCCGGAAGAAAGCCTCCGAGGAAACGGGACGGCCGAGAAAACGCTCCACGAGCTCGCGCGCCGGCTCCTCACTGCCGCGGCTCAGAATCAGCTCGCGGAAACGGCCGCCGGTCTCGGCACTCATCAAATCCTTGTCGAACGCCGACAGCAAATCGAGCGCGATCACCTTCGCCCACATGTAACCGTAGTAACCGGCCGCATAACCCGACGCGATGTGCTCGAACGTGCCGGGAAACGACGAGCCTTCGACGTGTCCCATCGGCGTCTGCGACTCCATCTCTTTCCACACTTCGAGGGACGGCCCCGGATTCTCGCCGGCCAGCGCCATGTCGAACGCCGCATACAAATGCTGGCGCCCGTAATCGATCCCGGCGCCGAATTTTCGCGACGCTTTCAATCGCGCCACGAGCGACTCATCGACGCCCGGACATTCGCTGCAGTGCTCGCGAATCAGCGCCAGCGACTCCATCCGAATCGCCCACTCCTCGTACATCTGCGACGGCGCTTCAACGAAATCGCGCTCGACGCTCGTACCGGAATGCTGGTTGTATTCGGTCGACGACAACACGCCGTGCAGCACGTGACCGAATTCGTGCAGCAGCGTCTCCACTTCGCTGTGCGTCAGTCCGACGCGATTGCAGTTCGTCACCAGCGCGCTGATCGGCTTCCGTCCCGCGCGCCGGCTCACGCCGCGCACCGGCCACGCCGCGGCGTGTTTGTACTTGTCGTCGCGCGGATAGAGATCGAGATAAATGCCGCCGGTGAACTCCCCGCTCGCGGCATCGAGCACATCGAGATAACGGACCTCTTCGTGCCACGCCGGCACCGGCGTTTCTTCGAACCGGATTCCATAAAGCCGCTCGCTGATGCCGAGCATCCAGCGAATCGTCGGCCCCGTCGGAAAGTATTTGCGCAGCTCTTCCTGATCGACCGCGTAACGCTGTTCGCGCAACCGCTCGCGATAGTAAGACGCGTCCCAGCGCTCGATCGGCCCGCCTTTGAATTCCGCGAGCTGCGCGAGATCGCGCACTTCCGCTTCCGTGACGACGACCTTCACCTCATCGAGAAAACGCTGCACCGTTTCGGGATTTTCGACCATGCGCCGTTTCGTCACGTAATGCGCGAAGCTCGGCACACCATAAAGAGTGGCGGTCTCTTTTCGCAGCCGCACGATCTCGTCCATGATCTCGACGTTGCGATCCGTACCGCGATTGAGATTCGCGACGTAGTAACGCTTGCGCGCTTCGCCGTCGATCGCGTTCATCATGAACGGGACGTAATCGGTGTAGTCGAAGCCGACGATGATGTTTCCCTCCTCGTCTTTCGGCACGCGCTCCATGTACGACGTCGGCAGGCCGTTGCACTCGTGCGGCGCGAAACGCACACGAGTCTTGTTCTCGCGGATGTTCTTCGCGAATTCCTGCGCAAGCTCGGCGAGTTTTTCGGAGATCTCGCGGAAGCGCGTCCGTTTTTCGACCGGCAGCGCGACGCCGCTGTCTTCGAATGCTTCGAGGAGATCTTTCTTCAGCTGGCGCTGCGCGGCGGTCGCCGGATGAACGGCGCTGACGCGCTCGTAAAGCGCTTCGTTCTGAAAGATCTCGGTCATAAAAACGTGCTCTTCGATGAGCGCCGTATCGGCGGTGTCGCGCACGTCACCATCCGGATGGACGCTGTTCAGCAGCGAGATCGGACCGTATGCATCTTCAAGCGCGATGGCCGCGTCGTCCCACGCATCGAGGACATTCTCAGGCGTCGCTTCCGCAACAGGAATTGCGGCGATGGCCGCCATTCGCCTGCGTCCGTCTTCGATGGCGAGGCGCGCCGTCTCGCGGACATCCGTGGCGTTGAGGACGGGGATGAGAGCGCGTTGCGAGGAATTCGTCAGTACTGTCATAAAAGGGCGCCGGATTGTAATTCACCGCGCGGTCGAAACCCTGCCGCAGCAAGATGCGTACAAGCAAATCATGAGAAAACTTCTGCTGCTCCTCGGCATCGCTCTGCTCGCGCTTCCGCTTTTCGCGCAAAACACCGCCATGCAGCAGGCGCAGGCGGCGTTCGATGCATACCGCTGGGATGAAGCGGCGCGAATCCTCCGGCCGCTGCAGAACTCCGGCGACGGCGCCGTCCAGGCGCTGCTCGGAAAGATCGCCGAGCAGCAGCACGATCTCGAAAGCGCCGCCTCTCACTTCGAGAAAGCGGTCGAAGCGCAGCCGAAAAACGCCGAGTATCACTTCCTTCTCGGCGCCGCTTACGGACAGCAGGCGCAGAAAGCGAGCATGTTCAAAATGGCCTCGCTCGCCGGGAAGACGAAGGATGAATTCGAGACCGCCATCAAACTGAACCCCAATCATCTCGAAGCGCGATGGGGCGTCATGCAGTACTACATGATGGCTCCCGGCTTCGTCGGTGGCAGCGAAGATAAAGCGCTGAACGAAGCGAATGAGATCAAAAAGCGCGACAACTACATGGGTCATCGCGCCCGCGCCTGGGTGTTCACGCATCAGAAGAAAACCGATCTCGCGCGCAAGGAGTACATCGACGCCGTGCGCGAAGAGCCGAACGCCGCGCGCTCGCACACCGGCCTCGGCTCGTATTACGCGATCAATGACAAGAACTACAAAGCCGCCGCCGAGGAGTTCGCGGCCGCACTGCGACTCGATCCCAACTTCATGCCGGCGCAGTTCCGCATCGGACAAAGTGCCGCGCTCAGCGCCACGAACTTCGCCGAGGGCGAACAGGCGCTGCGCAAATACCTCACGTACAAGCCGAAAGAAAACGAACCGAACCTCGGCAGCGCCTGGTACTACCTCGGCATGCTCTACGAAAAGCAGGGAAAGAAAGCCGAAGCGCGCGGCGCATACCTCGCCGCACAGAAGATTGTCGGGACCGATGACAAATCGGTCGCGGAAGCGCTGAAGCGAGTGAGCTGACGCCGGGTGATAATCGCTCGCGATGCCCGAGCTGCCTGACGTCACCGTCTACATCGACGCGCTCGAAAAGCGGATCGTCGGGCAGCCGCTCCTCAAACTCCGTCTCGCCAGTCCCTTCGTCCTTCGCACCTTTGATCCGCAGCCTTCGGCGCTCGCTGGCAAACAGGTCAACGGAATCCGCCGTGTCGGCAAGCGGATCGTCCTCGTGCTCGACGACGACTACTTCGTCGTCATCCACCTGATGATCGCCGGCCGCTTTCGGTGGCTGGCGGCGGGAGCGAAAGTTCCGGGGAAGCTCGGTCTCGCTGCATTCGATTTCCCGAACGGCACGCTCATCCTCACCGAGGCTGGATCGAAACGGCGCGCGTCGATTCACATCATCAAAGGTGAGGAAGGAGTGAAAGCGCTCGATCCCGGCGGCGCGGAAGTGCTCGAACTCTCGCTCGATGACTTCCGCGCAGCGCTCACTCGCGAACGTCACACACTGAAGCGGACGCTCACCGATCCGCACGTCTTCAGCGGCATCGGCAACGCCTACTCCGACGAGATCCTCCATCGCGCGCGGCTCTCGCCCGTCCAGCTGACGACGAATCTGTCCGACGACGAGATCGCCCGTTTGTACGACGCGATGCGCGTCACGCTCATCGACTGGATCGAGCGTCTGCGCCGCGAGACCGGCGACAAGTTCCCCGAAAAGGTCACGGCGTTTCGTCCCGACATGGCCGTGCACGGACGCTTCGGCAAGCCGTGTCCCGACTGTGGCTCGCCGGTGCAGCACATCGTTTACGCCGAGAACGAGACGAACTATTGCGCGCGCTGCCAGACCGGCGGGCGACTGCTCGCCGATCGCGCGCTGTCGCGGCTGCTGAACGTCGACTGGCCGAAGTCGATCGACGATCTCTAACCTTTCGCTTCCGGCGGCGTCTTCAGGTCAGCACGATGCCTGGAGCGACCGTTGGAATCCCGACTTTGATGAACCCCGCGATCCGCACCGCGCAGCACCGGAGTGACGACGACGTACGCGTCGCGCGCGCCTGTGCCGCCGGCGAAAGCGACGCGTTCGAGGAGATCTACCAGCATCACGGCGATCGGATGAAATCGATCGCCTACAACCACCTTGGCAACATTTCGGACGCCGAGGATGCAGTGCAGGAGACGTTCCTCAAGATTCATCGCGCGGCGTCGAGCTACAACGCCGAGGCCGCGTTCACGACGTGGATTTACCGGATTCTGATTAATACCTGCTACGACCTCCTTCGCAAACGCAAACGTCGTGGCGACGAATCGCCGATCGACGGAGTCTTCGAGCTCACGCGTGCGGCCGCCAGCGTCGATGACGCCAAACGAATCACGCTCCGCAAACTTCTCAACGACCTCCCCGAGCAACGCCGCAGCGTCTTCGTGCTGTTCGAGATCGAAGGCCTCAGCCACGCCGAGATCGGCGAGATCCTCGACATCAGCGAAGGCAACTCCAAATGGATTCTCTTCGCGACGAAAAAACAGCTCCAGGAAAAATGGCGCGACAACTCCCCGGTGATGAAATGACGATCGATTGCAAAGACCTCGACAACCTCCTTCTCGAAGGCGATCCCTTCTCCATGCAGCGAGCGGCGGAGCACGCGGCGCAATGTCCGGCGTGCATGCAAACGCTCACCGACTGGAACGAGATCTCCGGCACCGCGTCGGATATGAAGACGACGTGGCAGAGCGACATGCTCTGGCCGCGCATTGAACGCTCGATCAAACAGGAGCGGACGCGATCAGCGGCGAACGTCTGGCAGATTGCGGCAGCGATTCTCATCGTGGTCGGCCTGGGCGCGTTCGCGTGGCTCGCGCATCGCCGCGCGGAGCGCAATGAATTCGATCAGAGCATCCTCCGCGTCGCGGCCGTCGATGAAGTCGAGCGCGCCGAGAAAGCGCATGTCGTCGCCATCGAACGCCTCGAGCAACTGACCGATCCGAAACTCGAGAACGCCGCGACGCCGCTGATGGTCAGCTACAAAGAGAAACTGATGATGCTCGACGACGCCATCGCCGAGTGCCAGTCCAACATTCAGTACAACCGACAGAACGCACATCTCCGGAAGCAGCTCCTCGCGATGTACAGCGAGAAACAGCGGACGCTCCAGGACGTCGTGCGGGAGGGAAACCATGCAAATTAAGAATGGCGCGATCATCTTCGCGCTCCTGCTCATCGCCGTTGGCGCATCGGCCGCCGATCGCTTCGAACGCTTCGAGACCCGGTCGCTGACGTTCAAGGGCGGACGCGTGAGCATCGACCACAGCTTCGGCGACATCACGCTGAAAACGCGCACCGGCTCGCAGCTCAACTTCAAGGCGACCATTCGCTCGTCCGATCCGCAGTTCGGACAGAAGATCGTGATCTCTGTCGTCGAATCGGCGAGCGGCATTGCCATTCGGACGATCTATCCCGATTCGAAGCCGAACCACACGTCGATCCGGATCAACGGCGCGTCGTACTCCTCGTACTCGGTCGACTACGACATCACCATTCCGGAGACGGCGCCGCTCACGCTGCGCAACAAATTCGGGAGTACCGACGTGACCGGTTTGCGTGCGCCGGGCGAGATTGTGAATGCGCACGGCGGCGTCATGTTCCGCGACGCCCGTGGCGCGCAGCGGATCGAAAACCAGTTCGCCGGGATCGACGTCGCGAACGTCAGCGGCGACACGACCGTGCAGAACGCGAACGGCTCCGTCGTCGCGAAAGACATTCGCGGAAACCTGCAGGTCACGAACCGCTTCGCGGGAGTCGACGTGCAGCGCGTCGCGAAGAATCTGATTGTGCGCAACGCGAACGGAGCGGTGAGCGCGCGTGACGTCGACGGTGCCGCGAGCATCACCAGCTCGTTCGCGACGATCGAAGCGTCGACGATCGACGGCGGGCTGGAAGTGATGAACAACAACGGCAGCGTCGACGTGCATGACATCAAAGGAAAGACGTCGATCCGCAACTCGTTCGCGCCGGTGAAAGTCTCCGACATCGGCGGCGAGCTGACCGTGACCAGCCAGAACTCGCAGGTCGAAGCGACGAAGATCGGCGGTCCCGCGACGATCACGTCGTCGTTCGATCAGATCACCGTTCGCGACGTCGGCGGCGTCGCGCGCATCGTCAATGAGAACGGCAACGTAACCGCGACCGATATTCGCGGCGACCTCAATGTCGACGATCGCTTCGGCCTCGTGCGCGCGGAGCGCATCAATGGAAACGTCGACGTCGACAACACCAACGGCAGCGTCAACATCGACAACGCGCATGGCAACGCCAAAGTGCGCACCAGCTTCGCGTCGGTGTTTCTCAAAGGCGTGGCAGGGGCGATCGACGTCCAGAACCAGAACGGCAGCATCTCCGCGTCCGGCCTCTCGCCGAATTGCCACGCCGTGTCGTTGCGGACGTCGTTTGCAGGCATCAAAGTGTCGCTGCCCGCGAGCCCGAACTACACGATCGATGCACGGACGTCGTTCGGCCACATCACGACCGAGATCCCGCTGACGACGACGCACGCAACGGATGAAATGCTGTCGGCGAAAATCGGGACGGGAGCCTGCCGAATGGATTTGCAGACGAGCAACGGCGGGGTGACGATCGGGCGGGACTAGAAGCTCCGCTTGTACGTAAAGATGAACGCCTTCTGCACGCAGTTCCTCACCGGCGGCACAAACCGCGCGGTCGCAATTTCCCGCGCTGCGAGCACGGCCAGCGATTCATCGCTGGTCGTGTTCGCGATCACCTTCGTCGACTGAACCGTGCCGTTCTTATCAACGTTCGCTTCCACGGTGACGACACCATGCGCGCTGTTCTCGGAAAAGCGCGGCGTTGGAGCGCTCGCGAAACTGTAGTTTCGATCGGGCAGACAGCCGGCCGGTGTGCGGCGCGGGCGGGCGGCGGCGGTGGACGACTCCGCGCCCTCGCGCGACACGTGCTGTTTCGACACCCAGCCGATCGCGCCGTCCTCCATTCGCACCTTCATCCATTCGTCGCCGGCGGCGATGAGCGTCAGCCGGCCGCCCTTACGCACCTGCGCGATTGACGCCGCGGTCGTCGACGGTTCAGCGCGGACGTTGAGCGTCGTCGCCGTCACGCGAACGGTCCCGATCGCCACCTCACCTGCCGGCGCTTCCGACGCTGACGCCGGCGGCTGCTCGGGAACAGACGCGGGAGGAGGCGGCGCAGCACAGGCGAACGCGAGAACGATGAGGGCAACCCGGCGGCGCATCGGCCGTAATGTAGCCTGGAATCGATTAAACTTCGCGACCTCCGAGAGCCATGGCGACAGCGACGACCAGGTGGTGTGTGCATCATCCGCAGCGCGCCGCGTTTGCGCTCTGCATGACGTGCACGCGGACGATCTGCCAGGAGTGCGCGACGCAGTGGGACGGCATCTATCACTGCGCTCCCTGCCTCGCCAAACAGCGCACCGGCGTCGTGGCGCGCTCGCCGGTCGGCGGCTGGCTGGCGCTCATCGTCTTCACGGCGATCCTTCTCTTTGTCACCGCGCGGCTGATGGTCTGGAGCGGCGCGCTGATCGCGGGACTCTTTTGATTCGCGCGCCGCTGTCGACCACTTCGGTGCTCGACGAAACGAGCGACGCCGTCGCGCTCGCCGCCGCACCGTGGGCGGCCGTGCTCGTGCTGACGTCACTGCCGTGGCGTTTTCTCCAGGTGCTCTTCGTCGATCAGCTCATCGAGCTCGGCGGCAACGCCGCGCATTACGGCCGCGCGCTCGGTTCAACAGCGAACGCCGCCACGATCGCCTTCATCGTCTCGCTCATCGGCCGCGCCATTTACGCGCGCGCCATCAATCTCGCCGCCGCCAGCGGCCGCCGTCCCGGCACGGAAGCGTTCCGCGTCCCGCGCGCGGCGCTCGCAACGTATCTCTTCACCGGCTCGCTCGTGGCGGTGCTCTTCTATGCGACGTGGTTCACGATCATCGGCATCCCGCTGACGATCATGGTGTCGGGACTGGCCATCGGCACGATGCCGCTCAACGATCGCGCCGGCATCGTCGCACCGCTGAAACGGATCGGCCGCTTCGCGCGTGAAGCAAAAACGCTGACCGCCCTCACGTTCGTTTTCCTCGTCGCGCTCGCCGTGGCGATGGTCAACCTCCTCGCCGCGTTCGGCATCGGCCTCTGGCTCGTACACGGCTTCGGCGGGATCGACATCTCGCGCTGGGAAGCGCTGCTCGACTTCGGCACGCGCCGTTTCGATCTCCTCCTCATCGCCGGCGGCATCATCGCCGTCGAACCGTTCTGGATTGCCGCGAACGTCATCCTCGTGCGCAAAGCGGGCGCGGAAGAAAGCGGCGAAGAGCTGCGGCTCTGGTTCCGGGAGCTGGCCGGACGATGAAGCTCCGCGCCGCGCTGCTGATCGTTTTCCTCGCCGCCTCCGCGCAGGCGGCGACCGTCATCCCGCTCGGGCAATACGTCAACACGTTGACGAACATCAAATCGCTGCTCGAAACGAAGCAGATTGACGCCGCACGCGATGCCGCGCGACAGCTGGCGACCGTCGAAGTCGATTCGCTGAACGGACGCTTCGCCACCGACAGCGCGCTGCTCAACGCCATCGCAACGACCGGTCGCGCCGACGCGCGCCTCACCGCCACCATCGACGCGCTTCGCAAAACGATGCCGCCCGCCGCAGCACCGGCCGTTGACGCGAAACGTCTGGAACGCCTGCGCGCCGCCGAAACGCCTGACGCGCTGCGCGCCGGCGGCGAAGTAGCCGGCGTTCCGATGTCGCAGGACCCGCGAATGGAGACGTTCGCGAAGAAGCTCGCGAAAGTCCTCCGCTGGATCTGGAAAAAGATCGAACAGTTCTACGACTGGGTAATGAGCTGGTGGCCGCAGGGACGCGTGCGGAAACTCAGCAACTCATTCGGCGGCACGCCGTGGCTCGTCGCCGCGGTCGTCATCCTGATCGTCGCCGTGCTCGCCATCCTCGCGCTCGAGATCGCACGACGCAGCCGGCGCCGCGTCGCCGTCGAAGTGGCGGAGAGCGATCCGATCGCGTCCCGCCTCGATGAAGATCCGCTGTCGCGCGGCGCGAATGAATGGGAGCGCTACGCCGCGCAACTCGCCGCCGCAGGACGGATTCGCGAAGCGATTCGCGCGTGGTATCACGCCGTGCTCGTCACGCTCTACGGCGCCGGCATTCTCCACTTCCGCAAAGGACGGACGAACTGGGAGTACGTCTCCGCGCTCGCGCCCGACCTCGCCTGGCGCGGTGAGTTCGTCCAGCTGACGCGGCGCTTCGAGCAGGAGTGGTACGGCCACGACGCCAGCGGCGAGGAAGCGCTCGAAGATTGCAGCGGCCGCGCGCGACGCATCCTCGAGACCGTGCGCCACAGTCGCGGAGTGGCCGCATGAGACGCGCACTCCTCATCGCCGCGATCGTCATCTACTTCGTCGCCGCGCTGGTGTGGCTGGCGCTCGATCGCCGCGTACCGCGGCAGGCGTTCGACGATCTTTCGAGCGAGAGCACTTCCGGGAAAGGGGTGTCGCTCGCGTACAAATACCTCTCCGCGGCACAACTGACGCGGCCGGTCGACGCGAACGTCATCCCGCACGAAGCGGTCGTCTTCCGCCTCGTCGAGGAGCGCGCGCCGCTGTTCTTCCGCGACGACATTCCGGAAGACGAGGAAGACGACAACCTCACCGACAAGTCGCGCCAAAAAAAGCCGCTGCATCCGAAGAAACCGAAAGTCGTGGCGACGCCGCTGCTCAGCGATGAAGAAGAGGAATGGGTCCGCCGCGGTGGCCGCTTCGTCCTCGGCGTCGGCAGCGCGTACGGTCCGCTCGAAGTGCGGGGACTCACGTTCAAAACCGCGCGCAAAGCGTTCCCCATCTGGCGCGGCATTGACGAAGTCACGCTTCCCGAGCCGCGCGGTCTCTCCGGCGATCCACTCCGCCGCGCGCACGCGCTTTACGTCGCCGGCAACGACACCGTCATCGCCCGACAGCCGATCGGCGGCGGCGATCTCATCCTCTTCGCCACGCCGGAGATGTTCACCAACGAGCACCTCGGCACCGGCAATCATCTCGCGCTGCTCACCGCACTGGCAGGCGCAAAACGTCCCGTCTTCTTCGACGAATTGCCGCACGGACTCGCCGGCGACACCGGCTTCGTGGCGATGCTGAAGGAGTGGAACCTCGGGCCGTTCCTGCTGCTCCTGCTCGTCATCTCGGCGGTCGTCTTCTGGCGCGGCGGACGAGCCATCGGCGAGCGCGAAGACGACTATCGCGAGACGCGCTCCGATGCCGTCGATCTCGTCGCATCGCTCGGCGCGCTTTACGATCGCTCGATCACGCCGGGCGAAGCGCTGACGCTCTATCACCACGAACTGACGCGCGCCGTCGCCGCCTCGAGCGGACTGCGCGGCGACGCGCTGCACAAACGCGTCGCCGAGCTGACCGGCGGCATCGCGGTGCCGCACAAACACGCGAAGGTCTCACCCGAAAACTTCCAGCGCATTCTGCAGACACTCAACGATTCGTTCCGGAGGATCGAACATGCAAAACATTCATGAAGTGGCGTCGCGCTTTGCCGCGCTCCGCGAGCAGCTCGACACCATCATCCTCGGCCAGGAGCGCGTCAAAACGCTCGCCATCACCTCGCTCGTCGCCGGCGGCCACATGCTGCTCGAAGGCGTTCCCGGCACCGGCAAAACGCTGCTGTCGCTGACGCTCTCGAAGCTGCTCGGCTGCCGCTTCCGCCGCATTCAGTTCACCCCCGATCTGATGCCGGCCGATCTCCTCGGCGCGAATATCTACAACCAGAAAAAAGAAGAATTCGCGTTCCGCGCCGGCCCGGTCTTCACCGACATCCTCCTCGCCGACGAGATCAATCGCACGCCTCCGCGCACGCAGGCCGCGCTGCTCGAAGCGATGCAGGAACAGGCCGCGACGATCGACGGCGCGCGCTACCGTATCTCGCCGGTCTTCACCGTCTTCGCGACGCAAAACCCCGTTGAGTTCGAAGGAACGTATCCGCTCCCCGAAGCGCAGCGCGACCGCTTCATGATGAAGATCAACATCGACTTCCCGGAAGCCGCCGACGAATCGCGCATGCTCGAAGCGTACGCGAGCGGCAAACGGCTGCACGACGAAATGGTCGCCGCGCTGCAGCCGGTGATCAACGCACAGGAGCTCGCCGAGGCCAGGAGAACGGTGGCAACGCAGGTGAAGGTCGAGCCGCACATCATCAAATACATCCAGGAGATCGTCTCGAAAACGCGCCGCGACGACGCAGTCCAGATCGGCGCCGGCCCGCGCGCCTCACTCGCGCTCCTCGAATCGAGCCGCGCATACGCCGCCCTCGCCGACCGCGACTTCATCACCCCCGACGACGTGAAGTCGCTCGTCGCGCCGGTCCTCTCGCACCGCGTCACGCTCAGCCCCGAAGCGGAGATGGAAGGACTCGCACTCGAAGATTTGCTCCGACGGATCTTCGATCAGGTGGAGGTACCCCGCTGAACCGGTGCTGAGTGCAGAGTGCTGAGTAAAGGCGTCCCCCGACTCAGCACTCTGCACTCAGCACTCAGCACCTTCTTTTGAAAGTTATGCGCCCCGGCAAACTACTCCCGCGTTTACTGATCGTCGTCGCAGCGTTGTCGCTGCTGATCGCGATCTCTCCGCTCTTCACGTGGGTGGTGGCGGTGGCGTTTGCGTGCGTGCTGTTTCTCGCGGTCAGCGAAGCGATTGCGTTGCGGCGCATTCACGTCACGATCGAGCGGCCGGAGAAGATTGCGCTGGCGCTCGATGAGATCGAGACGACGTCGATCCGCGTACGGACTTCGTCGATGCGCGAGGTGCGGATGACCATCCGCCAGCTCTGGCCGCGCGTCGTCGAGCAGCGCTCCAGCATCGTGCACGCCATCTGTCGTCCCGGTGAAGTCGTCTCGCTCGAGATGACGTTGCGGGCGATTGCGCGCGGCTCCGAAACCGTGCCGCCCGCGGCCGTGGCGATGACGCTCTTCGGCGTCATGGAACGGATCGTCGACGCCGGCGATGCAACCGAGATTCACGTCCTGCCGAATCTGAAAGCGGTCAAACGGATGCACAAACGCCTCAACGCATTCGCGCTGCGCGGACTCGGTGCGCGCGCCGCGCCGCGACTCGGCAAGGGACGTGAATTCGATCGGCTGCGCGACTACGTCATCGACGACGACTATCGCGATATCGCCTGGCGCGCGTCGGCGCGGCACGGACGGCTCATCGTCCGCGAGTTCCGTCTCGATCGCTCGCAGGACGTCATGCTCTGCCTCGATCACGGCCATCGCATGGCCGCGCGCGTCGCACAGATCACGCGCCTCGATCACGCCGTCAACGCCGCGGTGCTCATCAGCTACATCACCAATCGGATGGAGGACAAAGTCGGCATCCTCTCCTTCGACACCGAGACCGACAAAGGACTGATCGCCGGACGCGGCACCGCGCATCTGCGCGCCATCACCGCGTACGTTACGTCGCTCGCAGCGGAGTATCGCCACACCGATTACCTCGCGCTCGCGACGAATCTTCGCCGCCGCCTCCATCACCGCACCTTACTTTTGATGTTGACCGTGCTGCCGGAACGCGAAGAGCGTCACGATCTGCTGCGCGCCGTCGAAATGCTCGCGCCGCAACACCTCCCGCTCATCATCAGCCTCGGCGATCCGAACCTGAAAGCGGCCGCGCAGTTCCTCCCCGCCGACCGCCCCGAGCTTTCGCGCACGCTCGTCGCCCGCGACATCTGGATGGGACGCGTCGAGCTGACGCGCGACCTCCGCGCACGCGGCGCGCTCGTCGTCGAATCGACGCCGGAAGATGCAGGCATCGATGCGGTGAATGCGTACATCGACGTGAAACGGAGGCAGCTGCTGTGAACGTCGAACATTTCATCGCCGCCCGCACGCCGGTCTGGGCGCGACTCGAAGAGCTGCTGCAGCAAGCCGAGCTCGCGGAGACGGAGATGACGCGCGGCGAAGTGCACGAGCTCGTCGAGCTCTATCGGCGCGCCTGCTCCGATCTCAACCTCGCCCGCTCGCACACCGCAAACCCCGAACTGCTCGGCCGCCTCAACCAGCTCACCGGCCGCGCCTATCGCTTTGTCTATCAGGCCGGCCAGCAAAAACCGGTGCTCACCGCGCTCGCGAATCTCATCACGCGCGAGATCCCGTCCGCGTTCCGCCGCGAGCGGCTCTACATCGCCATCGCCGCCGCCGCCTTCATCCTCGGCGCGTTCGTCGGCGCCGCCGCCGTCGTCATCAATCCCGCCAACGGTCAGCGCCTCATCCCGCCCGACTTCTTCACCGAAAGCCCGCGCGAGCGGGTCGCGAAAATCGAATCGAATGACGAGCGGATCGACACCGTCGACAAAGCGATGGCATTCGGCGCCTCGCTCTACACACACAACATCCAGGTCTCGTTCCTCGCCTTCAGCCTCGGCGCGCTCACCTTCATCGGCGGGCTCTGGCTTCTTTTTTACAACGGCCTGATTCTCGGCGCCGTCGCCGCGATGTATTACCTCGACGGCGTCACCGTCTTTTTCCTCGCATGGGTCGGACCGCACGGCGCGCTCGAGCTGCCGTCGATCATCTTCGGCGCCGCCGCCGGACTCCTCGCCGGCCGCGCGCTGCTCATGCCCGGCAACCTGACACGCGCCACGTCGCTGCGCCGCGTGCTGCCGTCGATCTGGCGAATCATGATCGGCACCGCGCTCACGCTCGTCCTCGCCGGCATCGTCGAAGGTTCGTTCTCGCAATTCTCCGGCAGGACTTTCCCATATCCGATGAAGATCGCCGTCGCCGTCGTCCTCTTTACCGCGCTGATGACGTATCTGTTCCTCCGGAGGCTCGGCGATGAGTCGTGAAGCGCTGACGATCACGACGCCCGAGCATGTCGAAGTGCGGCTCGAGCCAGCCAGCGCCGGCAGCCGCTTCCTCGCCGTGCTGATCGATGCGATCGTGACGAACGGCGCGGCGCTGCTGATCTTCCGCATCGCCATGATCATCCTGCCGATGGGCATCGCGTACGCCGTGTTCGTCACGTCGAGCTTTCTCCTGACCTGGGGCTGGCACGTCTGGTTTGAAACGAAACATCACGGCCGCACGCCCGGCAAGCGGGCGCTGTCGCTCCGCGTCGTCGACGCGCGCGGGCTGCCGGTGTCGCTCTATCAATCGCTCGTCCGCAACATCTGCCGCGCCATCGACATGGCGCCGGCGTTCTACGGCTTCGCCGCGATCGTCACGCTCGTCGACAGCCGGCGACGCCGCTTCGGCGATCTTGTCGCCGACACGCTGGTCATCCGCGAAGCGCGTCCGCTCGCGTACAGCGGACAGCTCGCCGCCGAACGGCGTTACAACAGTCTGCGCACCGCGCGCGTGCTGCGCGCCATCAAACATCGCATCTCGCTCGAAGAGCGCGAGATGCTGCTCTCACTCTGCTTCCGCGCCGAGAAGATGGAAGCGGCGGCGCGCTACGATCTGATGGAAGAGGTGGCGACCGCGTATCGCGCGAAGCTCGGCGTCGAAGAGGAATCGATCAGCGGCGAGAACTTCGTGCGCGACCTGACCGCGGTGTTGTTCGCACCGCGCGCGGGCGTGTAGCATTCAGCCGCAACCCAGCCAAATCAGGAGGCCCGAGTCCGATGCTCTGCCGGAATCATGTCGATGTGTCCGAAGGCGTGCGCCGCTGCGCTCGCTGCCAGTCTCCCTTTTGCCGCGACTGTCTCGTCACCATTCAGGGGCGCGATTACTGCGCCGTCTGCAAGAACGAGCAGGTCATGGATGTTCGCTCAGGCACGGTCTCAGGCGTGCTGCCGCTGGCGTCGATCGGTCGCCGCTTCGTCGCACAGATCGTCGACAGCATCATCACCAGCCTGGCAGTCGGGATCATCGCGATTCCGCTCGTCATCATGTTTGCTGCGACCGGAGGAAAGCAGATGTCGGACTTCGCCGCATACGCCGTCCTCGCCGGAGTCGGCGTTCTCATCATCGGCTACATCTCGTACGAAGCGCTGATGCTCCGCTCACGCGGCGCAACGCTCGGCAAGATGGCGCTGAAGATTCGCGTCGTTCGCCCCGACGGCTCGCCGCTCTCGACCGGTCAGGCCTGGGGCCGCGCCGTCTCGCGAGCGGTCATGGTTCACGTGCTCGCAATCCTCAATTACGGCGCGGCGCTGGTGACGAAAGAGAAGACCTGTCTGCACGACATCCTGGCGAAGACGCGAGTCGTCAACGCCGACTAAAGATGACGGATCTCCCGCCGGTCGCGGTCTGCAGTAATCATCCCGACATCGGCGAAGGAGTTCATCGCTGCAGCCGTTGCGCGCGCTCGTTCTGCGCCGACTGTCTCGTGCTCATCGGCGGCTCGGGCTACTGCGCGTTGTGCAAGAACGAACAGCTGCGCGACGTTCGCTCGGGCGTCGATCCGGGGACGATGCCGTTCGCATCGCGCGGCCGCCGATTCGGCGGTTACCTTGTCGACGTGCTTCCGTGGATGATCCTCTCGGGGTTCGTCGTCTACCGTGCCATGGCTCTCGGGAAATTCGTCACCCGTATCGATCCGACGCTCATCGTCGCCACCGTGACCTATGTCGCTTACGACGCGCTGATGATTCAGTTCCGCTCGCAGACGTTCGGAAAGATGGCCGCGCATACGAAAGTCGTTCGCGTCGACGGCACCGGAGTCACCGCCGGCCAGGCTTGGATCCGCGCGCTGACGCGCTGGGCGCTCGGCTATCTCTACGTCGCAGACTGGATCACGATCTTCTTCACGCGCGAGCGCCTTTGCGTCCACGACATGCTGGCGAAGACGCGCGTCGTGAATACGGATTAAAATCCGCCGCCCATGCCTGCCGCGCGCGTCTCCAGCTATCACGGTCCTGTTTGTCCGGCCTGCAACGCCGCCATCGAGTTCCCGACGATGCGCGACGGCGAGCAGACGTGCGCGAAGTGCGGCACCACATTCGAAGCGCGCGTCTTTCACCCGCCGCAGCGCAGCGCGCGCGTGCTGCAACTCGCACAGCTCGGCCCGGACGGTGCGACGTCGTGCGCCAATCACGCGCGCAACGCGGCCGTCGCCAACTGCGAGCGCTGCGGTCTCTTCATCTGCTCGCTGTGTGAGATCACGATCGAGGACGGGACGTTCTGCCCGTCGTGCTTCGATCGGATGTCGAAGGAAGGACGCGTCGCCGGCGCCACCACCCGCTTTCGCGATTACGCCAGCCTCGCCGTCACGATGTCGATCCTGTCGCTGATCATGTTCCCGCTGACCGGCATCCCGCTCGGCAGCCTGTCGATCTATTACGTCGTCAAGGGATTCCGCAATCGCGACACCGCGACAGCCAGCAAAGTCGGACTCGTTCTCGCCCTGCTGATGGGACTCGGCGGAATCGCTTCCGGACTCTTCTTCCTCATCACGATCATCGCGCCGAAGCTCATCTGATGGCCAAACGCAAACGAATCGGACGCTGGAACGACATCGCCACGCGGCAGGCGGTCTATCAGACCGACGCCGGTCTCGAGATCGACGAGATCGATCACTTCGAGATCAACCGCAAGCGCGTCTTCTATGACGACATCCAGCTCGTGACGATGCATCGCTACATCGGCGTCTGGTTCGTCGTGACGATGCTCGTCTTCGGCATCGGCTTCCTCCTCATCGGCGCATTGATTCGCGAGAAAGCCGCCGTGATCACGTTCGGCATCATCGCCGCGCCGTTCCTGATCATGGCGCTCGTCCGCGTCATCGCCCGCATCGACGTGATCACCGTCTTCGGCAAGCGTTCACGCGCGCGAATGCGCTACACGTTCCGCAAATCGTACGCGCGGCGCATCTATGCGGAGATCTCCGCGAAGGCGCGCGAAGCGCAGCGTCGGCTGGCGGCCGAGATTCAGGCGGCGGAACCGCCCGAAGCACCGCCGCTCACGGACGAAGTGCCGATGCCGCCGGCGGAGTAGCGCTGATTCAGAAGCGCTCGCCGACCTGCGGAACCCGCCAGAAATCTCCCGTCAATCCAACCAGCGTGAACGCCGCCTGCGCTTCCTCAGGCGTCCATTTCTTCCAGTCCGGCTCGCGATGACGGCCATACCAGAGGCGCGCGAGCGCCCACACCTGCCGCAGCGGAACGACCTCGCCGCGCTCGATGCCGTGACGCTCGCACCAGTCGTCGACGTCAGCCGCGCGATGAAACACGAGCACGGTCCCGCAGTAATAGATGACGTTCTCCCAAGCGCGCCGGACCGGCCGCGGGAAGTGGACGACGAGGTCGCTGTCGACCAGCTTGCGGTCGCGTACTTCGATCGTCACCCGCTCGGTCTCCGCGCCGATCGTCGTCGCAATCGACGCGTCGCGGCCGGCGATCGCGGCGATCCCGAGCGAGCACCACGCGCAGTTTCCCCACCAGCTCATCGCGCCAACGGTGACGCGATACGGCGTCGGCCAGAGCGCAAACGGATGAATCACCCAAACACGCGTGCTGTCGGGGTGCAGCACGAGTCCATGTCCGTCGTGCAGCCGACGCATCGACGCCTCAACCTCATCGACACTCGTTCCGACGCGCGGCGCAATCTCTTCCGCCAACGGAGCGCGACCGATCGCAATGATCGTCTCGATGATGTCGTGGTGCACCGCGGAGTCGAGCGCGTCCGGCATCAGATCGTCCGTCCCACCGCCGGCACAATGATCCGCAGCTCATCCATCAGCCGCGCGAACTGATCGGGATAGAGCGACTGCGGTCCGTCACACACCGCCTTCTCCGGCTCGTGATGCACTTCGATCAGCACGCCGTCCGCCCCTGCCGCGACGATCGCGCGGGCCAGGGGCATGACCTTGTCGCGCCGCCCGACCGCGTGCGACGGATCGGCAATGATCGGCAGGTGCGAGAGTTTGTTGATGACCGGGATCGCGGAGATGTCGAGCGTGTTACGCGTGTAGGTTTCAAACGTCCGGATGCCGCGCTCGCACAGGATGACGTCGTAGTTGCCGCCCGACATGATGTATTCGGACGCCAGCAGCCATTCCTGAATCGTCGCCGACATGCCGCGCTTGAGCAGAATCGGTTTGCGTATCTGGCCGAGCGCACTGAGGAGGTTGTAGTTCTGCATGTTGCGCGCGCCGACCTGCAGGATGTCGACATACTCGAGCATCCCTTCGATCTGCGAGATTTCCATCACCTCGGAGATCGTGGCCATATTCATTTCGTCGCCCGCCGCGCGCAGCAATTTCAGCCCCTCGACGCCCATCCCCTGAAACGCATACGGCGACGTCCGCGGCTTGTATGCACCGCCGCGCAACACGCGCGCGCCGGCTCGCGCCACGCGTCGCGCCGTCTCGAACAGCTGACGTTCGTTCTCGATCGTGCAGGGACCGGCCATGATCACGACGTCGCTGCCGCCAATCTCGACCCCTCGCGCTTTCACGATCGTCTTCTCGCGCTTGAACGTGCGGCTCGACAGCTTGTATGGCTCGCTAACGCGAACGACTTCCTGGACGCCCTCGAACACTTCGAATTCGCGTGTGTCGATGGAGCCGATGTTGCCGACGACGCCGAGGATTGTTTGATCGGAGCCGGTGGAACGGTGGACGTCGAAACCGCGCGTGCTCAGTTCTTCGACCACGCGCTCGATGTTGCTGTCGGTGGCGTGCTTCTGCATGACGATGACCATGTCAGTCAGTCTCCTTTAGCGCGCGACGATTCCCGCTCGACGCGCCGCGATTCATCGATGATTCGTTCAAAAAGACGCCTCACGGCGTCGCGCTCGAGCGGTCCGCCGGAGGTCACCTCCGCATGCGCGAGCACCTGCTTCTCGCGCTCCGGGACATAGATCGGAAGCGCCAGAACGCCCTTGATCTCCCCGATCTCAACCGCGTATTTCGCGCGCTGATTGAGCAGTTTCACGAGGACTTCGTCCACACGATCAATCGCCTCGCGCAAACGCGTCAGTTCCGACTCGGCATCCATTCGATCCATAAACAAAAAACCCCTTCCCGCGCCGGGAAGAGGTTTTCGATCAGATCAAAGTGTCGTCGAAAGCGCCCCTTCGCGGCGGGGCGCTCATCGCAAGCCCCAGCCTATCCGGTAAACCGGTAATACAAATACGCGAAGGTAAAGGCGCTGCGGTTCATGTGGTGCGGAGGAGGGTAAGGGCGGGCGGGGGGCGGTGTCAAGGGGGAGGGGAATCTGACCGACAGCCTGCCGTGAGGGCGATCACGCTCAACACGACCCCCGGCAGTCGTGCAGTTTCAGGCTGTGCCAAGCGCAATGATTCCGAAGGTTGTAAATACGAGGAGGAAAGTATCGCCGAAACACGCACGCATGCCGATCCACTCCACGCCATTATAGGCAAACCGATATCTGACGTTGATTCCATACAGCGCGCCACCCTCGACGTCGTGGGCTCGCCGCAATTCGAAGCTCGTGATCTCTCCCTGCGTCTTTGACCATCGCCTGCTCGCCCACGCATCCTCGCCTGTCACAAGGCAGGAAATGACTAGCGCGAGGCCAATGCACAGGAAAACGACGCCGCCAATTACGATCACGTCCCGTCTACGATCCCGCTCATGACCGCTCCCGCCCGCTCAGGCGCACCGTCCGCATCTCCATCCGCGATTGCGCGCACGATTGCGCTGCCGACGACGATCGCGTCGCAGTGATCGCGCAGGAGCTCGTAATGCTCTTTACGCGATATACCGAAGCCGACGGCGATCGGTTTGCGGAGTTTGCCGCGGATTTCGTCGAGGCGCGTTAACAGCGACGGATCGAGATCTGTTCTTGTGCCGGTGACGCCGGTCGTGGAGACGTAATAGACGAAGCCGTCGCTGGCGCGGTCGATGGCGGCGATTCTTGCGTCGGTCGATGTTGGGGCGAGGAGGAAAATCATACCGAGGTTGTGGGCGCGGAAGATCGTGCGGATTTCTTTTGCGGCTTCGGGAGGGAGGTCGGTGAGCAGAACGCTGTCGATGCCGGCTTCGCTGGCGGCTTTTGCGAATTTCTCGGTTCCATAGCGCACGATGGGATTGAGGTAGGAAAATGCGATGAGTGGGATTTGGCTTCGCTCACGCACTTTGCGCGCGATGGTGAAGACGTCCTCGATTGTGATTCCTTTTGCGAGGGCGCGGTGGGCGGCGGCCTGAATGACCGGGCCGTCGGCGATTGGATCGGAGAATGGAACGCCTAATTCGATGGCGTCGGCGCCGGCGGCTTCGAGCGCTTCGACGATTCGCGGCGTCGTTTCACGATTCGGATCGCCGCACGTGACGTATGCAATCACTGCACAGCGTTTTTCCGCATGCGCTCTGGCGAAGAGCGACTGGATGCGCTTCATTGCGCGGGCTGCTCCATCGCCATGATTTGCGGGACGTCTTTGTCCCCTCGGCCCGACAAATTCGCGATCACGACCGCGTCTTTTGCGATCGTGTGGCCGTGTCGCAGAAGCCAGCCGAGGGCGTGTGAGGATTCCAGTGCCGGGATGATTCCTTCCGTTTCGCTGAGCTTGTGGAAGGCCTCCAGCGCGAGGTTGTCACTGCAATCGTGATATTCGATTCGGCCGGTCGACTGTAAGTGGGCGTGTTCCGGTCCGATCGATGGGTAATCGAGGCCGGCTGAAATTGAATGCGTTTCGGCAATTTGTCCGAATTCGTCCTGCAACACCATTGAGCGCGTTCCGTGCAGTACGCCGACTGCGCCGCCGGAAAATCTTGCGGCGTGATGGCCGAGCTCGCCGCTGCGACCACCGGCTTCGACACCGATCAGTCGAATCGTTTCGTGTTTGAGCATTTCGTAGAAGAGGCCAATTGCGTTGGAGCCGCCGCCGACACAGGCGATGGCGACATCGGGCAGCTTGTTGATCTTCTTACGAAGCTGACCGAGCGCTTCGCGGCCGATGACAGATTGGAAATCGCGAACGACCATCGGATAGGGATGCGGTCCGAGTACGGAACCGATGATGTAGTGCGTCGTCCGGACGTTCGTTACCCAGTCGCGAATTGCTTCATTGATCGCGTCTTTGAGCGTGCGGCTGCCGCTGGAGACCGGAACGACTTCCGCGCCGAGGAGACGCATGCGGAAGACGTTCAGCTCCTGACGAGCCATGTCGACTTCGCCCATATAGACGACGCAGTCGAGCCCGAGGAGCGCGCAGGCGGTCGCGGTTGCAACGCCGTGTTGTCCGGCGCCGGTCTCGGCGATCACTCGCTGCTTCCCCATCCGCTTCGCGATAATCGCCTGGCCGATGGCGTTATTGATCTTGTGCGCGCCGGTGTGATTCAGATCTTCACGTTTGAGGAACAGGCGAAATCCGCCGCAGATCTCAGCGAAGCGCTTCGCCTCTGTAATGGGCGTCGGACGTCCGACGAAATTCGCAAGTACGTCATCGAGCTCCGCGCGAAATGCTTTATCGCGGCGCAGGCGGCGATACGCGGATTCGAATTCATCGAGAGCAGCCATCAACGTTTCGGGGACGTATTTGCCGCCGAATTCGCCGAAGTAGCCGGCGCGCGTGGGAAGAGTCGTCATGCGCGCCTCACCCGCTCGAACAGTTGCGCGAGTTTTTCGTGATCCTTAATGCCCGGCTCCGATTCGACGCCGCTGGAAATGTCGATTGCATCGGGACGGGCGAGACTGATCGCGGCGCTGACGGTTTCGGCGGTGATGCCGCCGCTGAGGAAAAACGGTTTGCTGCGCGAGTAGAGCGCAAGCAGCGACCAGTCGAAGCGGCGGCCGGTGCCGCCGGCGCGGCGCTCGTCGTATGTATCGAACAGCAGCCATGCGGCGGTCGGCGTGGCGCTGGTGTCGGGAAGCGTGTCGCCGACGCGCAGCGATTTGATGACCGGGATGCCGAGGTCGCGAATGTCTTCGTCGCTTTCGGCGCCGTGAAGCTGGACGAGATCGAGACCGGCGAGCGAAACGATCTCGCGGATGTAATCGTTCGACGCGTCGCGAAAAACACCGACGAGCTTCGGCGGTTTCTCACGGCCGGCGCGCACCGCCGCGGCAATTGCGCTGGCCGCTTCCGGTTCGATGAAGCGCGGCGACGACTCGACGAAAATGAATCCGAGAAAGTCGGCACCGAGACCAGCAGCCGCTTTCGCGTCCTCGGCGCGCGTCACGCCACAGATCTTGATCTTCATGATTCCCCCGTCAGCGCGCGGACAGCGCCGGCACGGTCATTCTGCCGCAACAGCGATTCACCGACCAGAAAGGCGTTGAAGCGCGCGGCGGCGAGACGGTCAACATCTTGTCTTGTACGGATGCCGCTTTCCGAGACGCGGATGACGTCGTGCGACATGAGCGCCGACAAACGCTCGGACGTGGCGAGATCGACGTGAAAGTCGCGCAGGTCGCGGTTGTTGACGCCGATGAGCCGCGCGCCGGCTTCAGTGGCGCGCGACAGCTCTTCCTCGTCATGCACTTCCACGAGCGCATCGACACCGAACGGTTCGAGCAGCTCGATGAAGCGGCGAATCGTCGATGCGTCGAGCAGCGACGCGAGGAGCAGGATCGCGTTCGCGCCGGAGGCGACGCCGCGCATCAGCTGCGACGGCTCGACGATGAAGTCTTTCATGATGACCGGGAGTCCGGCGGCGCGCGACGCGCGAGCGAGCCAGTCGTGTGAGCCGCGAAAAAACTCCGGCTCCGTGACGACGGAGATCGCGGCCGCGCCGCCGCGCGCGTAGTCGGCGGCGATCGTTTCGACGTCGGGGTTGTCGACGATTGCGCCTGCGGATGGTGATGCCGACTTGATTTCGGCGATGACGTTGATGCCGGCGCGCGAGAGCGCTTTCGAGAATGCGAACGGTTCGCGATTCCGTGCGATCTCCATCGCGGCGCGGCGGGTGTCTTCGACATCCATTGGCTCGGACACGAGTCGCGCGCGGGTTCGTTCGACGATCTTTGCGAGGACGTTGTTCATCGGGTCGGCTGCGCGCGCCGCCCGCCCGGATCCCTCGCTACGCTCGGGATGACGGGTCATGGGGTCTCCGCCAGTTCGTTCGAGACGGCGACGAGCTCCTGCAGTTTTCTCAGCGCGCTGCCGTTCGCGAGTGCTTCGCGTGCGAGCGTGATTCCGTCGGGGATCGTTGGAGCGAGGCCGCCGACGTACAACGCGGCGCCGGCGTTGGCGATGACAACGTCGCGTCGCGCGCCTTCTTCGCCCGCGAGGATCGCGCGCGCGATGGCGGCGTTTGCCGCGATGTCGCCGCCCGCCAGCGCTTCGATCGCATGCGTTTGCAGGCCGAGGCTGGACGGCGTCACTTCGTAGAGCATGATCGCGCCGTCGCGGATCTCGGCGACGTGCGTGGCGGCGGAGACGGAGATCTCATCGAGTCCGTCGCGGCTGTGTACGACGAGCGCGTGCTCGGTGCCGAGCGTGGCGAGGACTCGCGCGAGCACTTCGACGAGGTGATCGGAGTAGACGCCGAGGACCTGGCGCTTCGCGAAGGCCGGATTCGTGAGTGGCCCGAGGACGTTGAAGATCGTGCGAACACCGAGCTCGCGGCGGACCGCGGCGACGGCGCCCATCGCCGGATGCAGCTTTGGTGCGAAGAGAAACGAGATGCCGGTGCGGCGCAGTACTTCGGTCATGCGCAGCGCGTCGAGATCGATGTGGACGCCGAGCGCGGCGAGGAGATCGGCGCTGCCGCACGCCGACGAGACGGCGCGATTGCCGTGTTTGGCAACGGTGGCGCCTGCGGCCGCGGCGACGATCGCGGCGAGCGTAGAGATGTTGAACGTCCCGCGGTTGTCGCCGCCGGTTCCGCAGGTATCGACGAGACCGGCGTGATCGACGTCGAGCGGCGTGACGCGCTCGCGCATCGCGGTGGCGGCGCCGGCGATCTCGTCGGGCGTCTCCCCTTTCATCCGCAGCGCGATGAGGAACGCGCTCTTCTGCACGTCGGTGGTGCGGCCGTCCATCACATCGCCGAAGACGCGGTACATCTCGTCACGGTCAAGATGTTGACGATCGAGCAGCCGGCGGATGGCGTCGGCGATCATCGCGCCACCTCGAGGAAGTTGCTGATGAGACGATCGCCGCCGATCGTGCCGAACGACTCCGGGTGAAACTGGATGCCGAAGATCGGAAGCGTGCGATGCGAGATCGCCATCACGACGCCGTCGGTCGTTTCCGCATCGACTTCGAAGTCATCGGGCAACGTCGTGCGATCGATGACGAGCGAGTGATAGCGCGCGGTCTGCATGGGGGTCGGGCAGCCGGCGAAAAGGCGGCGACCTTCATGTCGCACGCCGGTGACTTTGCCGTGGACCGGCAGCGCGCCGCGGATGACGCGTGCGCCGAATGCTTCGCCGATCGCCTGATGACCGAGACAGACGCCAAGAAGAGGCACGGCGCTGATGGCGCGAATCAGCTCGATCACCCGCCCGGCGCGCGACGGCGTGCCGGGACCGGGCGAGATGATGATGGCGCGCGGCCGTTCGGCGATCAGCGTCGCCGGGTCGAACTCGTCGTTGCGGACGACGCGCAACTCTTCGCCGGCGAGCCGCTCGATTTGTTGCACCAGGTTGTATGTGAAGGAGTCGTAGTTATCGACGATTGTGATTGAGCCAAAGACACGAGTCGGCGGATCGCATCGACTCGTTCTCCTGGGAGGGGGAGTTGGTTTTCATGGCCGGCGCAGGATAGCAGATTCGCGCGTCATCGCTCGTTGAACGAGACGACGTCGCCCGGCTCCTCGCCCTGCGAATGCAGGCGGAGCTTCGCCGATTCGAGCGGCACCGCTTCGAGTTGCTCGAGCGAGCCGAGCTCTTTGCCGCTGCCGGCCATCCGCTGCATCTCCTCCCCTTTCGGCCAGAGGCGCGTATCGATCGAGCGGATCGCTTCGTTGTAGCGATCGACCGCCGATTTGATGGCGCGACCGACGGCGGCGATCTTCTCCATCGCGACCACGAAACGATTGAAGAGCTCGACGCCGGCGTCGTGCATCCGCTTCGCGTTCTCTTCGGTGCGCTCCGCTTTCCATCCCGCTTCGACGGCGCGGAGCAGCGGAAGGAGGACGGTCGGCGATGCGAGGAAAATCTTTCGGTCGACGGCGTGCTCGAAGAGCTGCGGATCGCTGACGAGCGCCGCGGAAAGGAAATGTTCGCCGGGAAGGAACATCACCGTGAAGTCGAGCGTGTCGCCGATCGACGACTGATAGTCGCGGCGGCTGAGCGCGTCGATGTGACGCTTCAGTCCCTTCGCGTGCTGCGCCAGCAGTTCGCGCTTGCGGTTCTCGTCGGTCTCGTTCGCGGCGGTCGCGTATTCGGCGAGCGGCACTTTCGCGTCGATGGCGATGACGCGCTTGTTCGGGAGTTTGATGATGACGTCGGGACGAAGTCGCTTTCCTTCGTCGGATGCGAACGTTTCCTGCGTGACGAAGTCGCAGTACTCGGTCATGCCGGCCATTTCGATGCAGCGCTTCAGCGTGCTCTCGCCCCACGACCCGCGGACGGTGGGCGACTGCAGCGCGTTAGCGAGCCGCGACGCTTCGCGCTGCGCCGATTCCTGAACGGTGAGCAATGCGCGGATCTGCTCCTGCAGACCGCCGTACGCTTCATTGCGCTGGTTCTCACTTCTGGTCAGCTCGCCGCGGTAGTTGTCGAGCATGTCGCGAACGGGACGCAGCAGCGCTTCGATCTCGACTTTTTTCGTGTCGAGCGAACCGTCGACCTGCGTGCGGTTCATCTGCACGAGCGTTTCGCCGACGTTCTTCAGGGCGCGTTGCGCGATCGCGTCGAACGCGTCTTCCATCGTCTTCTTGTCGGCGACGAGGCGTTCTGCTTCTTCGAGTCGTGTCTCGGCGGCGACGCGCGCCTGCTGTGCTTCTTCGAGTCGCGCGCGCGCGACGGAAACCGCTGTTTCGCTGCGCGCCCGTTCCGCGATGGCGAGGTCCCGCTCGACCATCGCCCGCTGCGCCCGCGCACCGCTCTTCGCGCTCGCCACCGCCCAGCCAACCGCCGCGCCGAGAAGCAGCGCGACGACGCAAAGGATCACCGTTATGAACATGAGGTGATTTTACGCCAAGGCCCCTCACCCGGCGCTTCGCGCCACCCTCTCCGGTGGGAGAGGGATCTTGGGTCTACAGATTGTGGAGTACTTCGAGGACGCGCTCCACCTGGGCGTCGTCGTTGTATGCATGCGGAGAGAAGCGAAGCAAACCTTCGCGCGGTGCGCAGACGATCTTTTGTTCTTCCAGCGCGAGATGCAGGCGCAGCAGGTCGGCGGAACTTTTCGGGCGGGCGGCGACGATGCCGGAGGCGATCGGACGCGGCGTCGCGATCGGGTAGCCGATCGATTCGAGCCCGTCGGCGAGTTTCGTCACCAGCCGGATGACTTCGGCGTGGATGCTGTCGATGCCAGCTTCGAGCAGGAGGTCAATGGCGGCACGCAATCCATAAACGCCGTTGGTGTTGAGCGAGCCGGCTTCGAAGCGACGGCTGTCCGGCAGCAGATCTGTACTGCAGCCGATGAACTTTCCCTTGCGATCGAAGTTCGTCCAGCCGCTTTCGAGCACTTCAAGTCGTTCGCGATGTTCTTCGGCGACATAGAAGATTGACGCCCCTTCCGGCCCGCACATCCATTTGTGGCCGTCCGCGGAAAGGAAGGCGATGTTGGCGCGGCGGACGTCCATCGGAATCACGCCGACCGATTGAATGGCGTCGACGCAGAAGAGGACATTGCGTCGCCGGCAGACTTCGCCGATCGCGATGAGGTCGGCGGCGAAGCCGTTGTGAAACGCGACCGAGGAGGCACTGACGATGCGTGTGTTGTCGTCGATCAGTCGTTCAACATCCTCCGCGGTGTAGCTGCCGTTGTCGCTTTTCACGACGCGACATTCGACGCCGCGACGCGCGAGCCGTTTCCACGGTGTGTAGTTCGACGGGAACTCGAGATCGGTCGTGATGACGTTCTCCCCTTCCTTCCAGCGGAACCCTTCCGCGACGAACGACAACCCTTCCGAGGTGTTTTTGAGGATGGCGATCTCGGTCGGCTGCGCGCCGATGAGCGTAGCCGCGGAGCGCCGCAGCGCGGCGTCTTCCGCGTACCACGCGCGCCAGTGCAGCGCACCGAAATCACGCTGATCTCGGGCGTGCTTTTCGATGGCGTCGGCCGCGCGCGTGGAGAGCGGGCCGACCGCGGCGTGGTTGAAGTAGATGAGGTTGCGGGTGACGGGAAAGAGGTCTTTCATAGCTTTATCCTGAGCGAAGCGAAGGATCTCCGGTCCCTCAGCTGAGCCGCTCAATCAGGACGAAGCCCCTTCGTGTACGACGGCGTCAGATCGAGCCACTTCGGATTGTGCTCCTGAACGAGCGCGATCTTTCTCGCTCGCAGCCAACCCTTGACTTCTCGTTCGCGGGCCGCCGCGGACTTCTTCGTCGGATGCGGCTCGAAATAAACAAGACGGTCGAAGACGTAGCGCGCGGTAAAGCCGTTTGGGTATTTCCGTTCTTTGTGTTGGCGTACACGACGAATGAGATCGCCCGTCATGCCGACGTACAACGTGTGGCTGCGATTGCTGATCGGGTAAACCCAGAAGCACTGCATCGCTGTAGGACCGGAGATCCTTCGCTGCGCTCAGGATAAACTTCTAGTACGCCCTTATTCGCCGAGAGTACGCTTCGTGCGCGGAAAGCATATCCGCGAGGTTATCGCCTCCGAACGTCGAAACCATCGCATCCGCCAGGACCACCGCCAGCATCGCCTCGCACACCACGCCGCACGCCGGGACCGCGGTGACGTCGCTGCGCTCCCATTGCGAGCGATGCGCATCGTGTGTCTCCGTGTCGACCGACGGCAATCCGCGGCGCAGCGTCGAGATCGGCTTCATGAAGGCGCGGACGACGACGTCCTGTCCGTTCGTCACGCCGCCTTCCAGGCCGCCGGCGCGGTTCGTGGTTCGGTGGTAGCGGCGCGTCTCGTCGAAGTAAATCGGATCGTGCACTTCGGAGCCGAGGCGGCGCGCGGCGGCGACTCCTTCGCCGATCGCGACGCCTTTCACGGCGTGAATCGACATGATTGCCCGGGCGATGCGGCCGTCGAGTTTTTCGGTCCACTGCACGTAGGAACCGAGGCCGATCGGGACGCCGCGAGCGGCCACGACGATCGTGCCGCCGAGCGTTTCACCGGCTTCCTTCGCGCGATCGACGGCGGCGATCATTGCCGCTTCGTCGTCGCGGTTGATGGCGCGGAGCGGCGACTCTTCGTCGACGGCTGCGAGCTCATCCCAGGCCGGCGCGTATTCGGGATTGCCGGCGTCGCCGACCGACACGACGCCGGAGCGGATCTCGATGCCGAATGCGCGCAGCAACTCCTTCGCGACGGCGCCCGCTGCGACGCGCGCGGCGGTCTCGCGCGCGGAGGCGCGCTCGAGGACGTCGCGCAGATCGCGGCGGTCGTACTTCATCCCGCCGATCAGATCGACGTGTCCGGGACGCGGTGCGTGGACGCGGCGCTTGTGCGCTTCCGCTTCGTTCACGTCCCACGGATCCATCGCGCCGTTCCAGTTCTCGAAGTCGGCGTTCGCGATCGTGATTGCGATCGGCGAGCCGAGCGATTCACCGCCGCGAATCCCGGCTGTCACCTGGACGACGTCGCGCTCGATCTTCATCCGTCCGCCGCGACCGTAACCGTGCTGGCGGCGTGCGAGATCGCTGTCGAGTCGCGCGCGATCGAGACGAACACCGGCCGGCATACCGGTGACAATCACGGTCAGCGATGGACCGTGCGACTCACCCGCGGTCGTGAATGTGAAGCGCGACATCGTCAGTACCAGCCCAGCCGGCGACCGGCGCCGAAGATCAGGTAACCGCCGAGGATCACGATGAAGATGCCGAACGCAAGGCGCAGATACGGTCCGGAAACGCGATTCGCGAAATACGCGCCGATGCCGCCGCCAATCAACATCGCAATCGCGATCGTGATCGCGGCGCGAATGTCGACGTTGTCGTTTCGGTAGTACTCGATGACGGCGGCGAGACCGACTGGCGGCAGCAGCACGGCCAGCGACGTCCCGGTCGCGCGATGCTGCGAGAAGCCGACCCAGTAGATCAGCATCGGGACGACGAGCACGCCGCCGCCGATCCCGAAGAAGCCGGCGGCGATGCCGGAGAGGATACCGATGACGATGAAGCGGAACAGCGGAGTCATGCCGGCTGGATCACTTCGTCGCGCCGGACGAAGAGATACGTGCCGGCGATGAACAGAATGACGCTGATGAGCTGCGCGATCGTGAACGGACCGAGGAAGCGATCGTCTTTCGCGCGGACGATCTCGACGAGGAAACGCTCGATCCCCATCAGGATGCAGAACATCCCGAAGACGCGTCCGCGGAGATGCTGACGCTTCGAGAGCGCGAGCAGGATGAAGAACATCACCAGTGCGGCGGCCGACTCATAGAGCTGGGTCGGATGGACGCGAAGGATTGCGTCGGCAGGAATGCTGTCGGCGACGCGCACGCCGAATTCGCGCAGCGCGTACGCGGTGGTCGGCGGCGAGCCTTTCGGAAATGCGATGCCGAACCACGCATCGGTCGGGCGGCCGTAGTCGTCGCCGACGAGAAAACAGCCGATGCGCCCGAGCGCGTAGCCGATCGCGAGCGCCGGCGCGGCGGCATCGCATGCGACCAGGTAATCGACACGGCGACGAATGATGAGCAGCGAGCAGGCCGCCCAGCCGCCGATCAATCCGCCGTACCAGACCAGTCCCGCGCGCGAGAGGAGGTTGTGCCAGTCGCGCGTCAGAATCGCGTAATAGATCTTCGCGCCGACGATGCCACCGATCGCGGCATACATGACCATCGACGACGCCACTTCATCATCGAGACCGTAACGGCGAAATTGCTTCGAAAGCACCCAGCCGGCGGCGATGAACGCCAGAAACATCATTAACCCGAAGGTCGTGATTTCGAAGGAACCGATTTTCAGGAGCGTGGGAAACATGCGGCCCGGAGGATACCGCAGGGATGAGGGATGAGGTATGAGGCATGAGTAAAGGCGGGTTTACTCATACCTCATGCCTCATCCCCCATGCCTCAGGCGGTTGCCTTCTCAATCGTCGCCTTCTGATCCGAGATGAACCGGAACACCTCGACCTTTCCGGCCTGGTCGAGATGCTGCGATACCTCGAAGAGCTGGACGCTCAGCAGCGTATTGAGGCCTTCGTCGAGCACCGCTTTTCTCCGTTCGAACGGGAGCTCGGAGATGTTGGCGATGAGCATGTTCTCGTCGAAGCGGCCGAACTGATCGAAGAAGACGCCGGCCCAGAGATCATCTGTCTCCGCGTTCTGCAGGACGGTCATGAAGATGTCGCGCGCGGAATCTTCGCCGACGGCGTTCTGCAGCGATTCGTACAAACGACCGAACATGTCGTTGTAGGTCGAGATGATCTTCAGCAGCTCCGGCGAATCTTCGACATCCAGGAAGACCGGGCGGAAGCCGCGATCTTCCGGCGCGTTTTCGATCAGGCGCGCGGAGATCAGCTGGAAGAGAATGCGCGTCACTTCGAACTCGGTCAGATCGCCGAGGCCGATCAGCTCGCGGATGGTCCGCTTGCCGTCGATGTTGTTGTAAACCGCAATCTCCGACTCACTCATCTCGAGCGCGTTGAAGTCGGGCGCGGCGCCCGGCACTTTCATGAAAACCATATCGAGGCCGGTGATCTTTTCCCGAATGCGCGCCGACTCGTCGAGACGCCGGATGCCTTCCATGATCACGCTCGAGGTGTTGATCGACAGAACGATCCGCTCGTGCGACAAATCTTCGACCGAATCGACGAACGTGAACCGTCCCTCTTTCCAGGTGAAGAGCGAGTAGATGATTTCGAGCGCCTGGTTCTTGACGCCCCACCAGAGATCTTTCGGCGAGATGGCGCCCATCTGCACGAGGAGCTTGCCGTGACGCGTTTGCTGCGTGACGCGGCGCCGCGACTCTTCATACTGCGAGCCGCTGATCTTGCCATTGCGAAGCAGGAACTGGCCGAGGGAGTGTTCGGGTGAGTTCGAATTCGCGAAAACGATCTCGCCGTCTTTCCAGTGCATCGTCCGCTCGAGCGGCGCGTTGCGCACGACGAGTTTGCCGCTGCCGCGGATCATGGCGATGAAACTGAGGACGTCGGGCAGCTGGATGCGCGCGAGATCACCCTCGAGAATCGTCGTGTTCGCTGTCTGTTCGGGCATCAAAGTTTCCGGACCGGGTTGCAAGATTATCAAGTTCGCGGAACGACCTCACGCAGAACCTCGATCGTTCGCGTCAGCTCTTCCCTCGTCGTAAACCTGCTGAGGGAGAATCGCACGGTGCTCCGCGTCTCGTCCGGCGTGAGTCCCATCCCCAGCAATACGCGGCTCGGCTCCACCCGTCCGGACGAACATGCCGAGCCGGTCGACACCGCGATTCCCGAGAGGTCGAGCGCGATCGCGATCCCCTCGGCGTCCGCGCCGCCAAAGCAAATACTCGATGTGTTCGGCACGCGCGGCGACGTCCCGCCGTTGATCGAAACGTGCAGCTCGGAGATCAGCAGCTCCGCCTCGAGCTCATCGCGAAGTTCGGCGATGGCCGCGCGCGGCTCGACTTCCGCGGCGCGTTCCGCGGCAACTCCAAACGCCGCCGCGAGCGGAACGTTCTCCGTCCCCGCGCGACGCCGGCGCTCCTGCGCGCCGCCGCGCATGTGCGGCTCGAGATCGAGACTCTTCCGAACGAACAGCGCGCCGATTCCTTTCGGCGCGTGCAGCTTGTGCGCGGAAAGCGACAGCGTGTCGACGCCGAGCGCTTCGACATCGATGTCGATCTTCCCCGCCGCCTGCACCGCGTCGCAGTGAACGTGAATGCCGCGCTCGTGAGCGATGCGCGCGATCTCCGCGACCGGCTGCACGACGCCGGTCTCGTTGTTCGCCAGCATCACGGCGACGAGTTTCGTGTCGGGACGGAGCGCATCGGCGATGGCATTCGGATCGACGACGCCACTGCGATCGGACGAAACGACGGTCACTTCGATGCCGAGCGTTTCGAGATCGCGGAGCGGTTCGCGCACGGACGGATGCTCGATCGAGGTTGTGACAATGTGGAAACTCCCGCCTCGATGCGCGGCGTGGACTCCGTAGATAGCCGCATTATTCGATTCGGTTCCGCCGCTCGTGAAAACGAGCTCGCGCGGAGACGCACCGACAAGGCGCGCCACCGATTCGCGAGCGTGTTCGATCGTGCGGCGGGCAGTCTGGCCTTCCTTATGAATGCTCGATGCGTTGCCGTAGACGTCCCGCAGCGTTCGCTCGAGCATCTCGAGCGCCGCCGGATGGATCGGTGTCGTGGCGTTGTTGTCCAGGTAGATTCGCATCAAATTTGGGCTCGCAGAACCGGATGGGAACTATGACGAAGCTCTTCGCTCTGTTCGCGGCCGTCGCGCTGGCGGCCGGTAACACTCTCGCGCAAACGAACAATCCCCCCGAGCCCGCCAAGGGGCCTCCGGCCGCAACTTCCGCCGAGAAACCGGCGCCAAAACAGGAGCCGGGCGTCCGCAAGCTCTCGCGCCGCGAGCGGAAAGACCGGATGAAGAACCTCTCCGACATCCACCGCCAGTTCCTCGAGGACGTCGAGCCGATCATGCAGGCGACCGAGCTCGATACGTTCCTGATGCTGGAGACCGATCCACAGCGCGACATCTACATCGAAGACTTCTGGCATCGCCGCGACGTGATGCAGGGAACGACGAACCGCGCGTTCAAGGATCAGTATTACGCGCGGCTCGAAGACGCGAAGGAGAAGTTCAAGTACGTCTCCTCGGACCGTTCGAAGATGTATCTGATTCACGGCGAGCCGGAGGAAGTCCTCGACATCGACTGCAGCCATTACCTCCAGCCGCTGCAGATTTGGAAGTATCTCTACGTGGAGGGGATGGGACACACCATTCGCTTCGTCTTCTACCTGCCGCGCAACGGCGGCGACTACAAGCTGTGGAGACCGATCGGCGGCAACGAAGAGATGGCGGAGCTGCTCTCGCAGGAAGCGCTTTCCCAGTCGATGGGCAACTCCGACACCGCCGTGCAGAACACGTTCTTCGCGTCGGCATCGGTGAATTCGTTCGTCAGCAAGATCGAGTACGAGTGCAAGTACGGCGATGAAGCGCTTCGTGCGATCTCGCAGACGCAGATGAACAAGACCGATCTGACGCGGGTCTACGATCCGCCGAAGGTCAACGACGAGGACGTTCGCAAGATCCTCCGCTCCGTCGTCCTCGGCACACCGGGCGCGACGAAGCTGCCGGCGGAGTTGAGCGTTTCCTTTCCGGCGAAGCAGGGCTCGCGCACCGACACGCAGCTGACGATCCTCGTTCCACGCGCGCAGCTGACGACGAAAGATGTCGGCGGCGTAAAGTCGTACTCGGTCGATGTCGTCGGCGAGGTGCTGAAGGACAATCAGCTGTTCGAGAACTATCGCTATCGATACGATTTCAATGCCGTGGGGGCGTCGGAGCAGTTCCCGCTCGTCATCGATCGCTTTTTGCGTCCCGCCGATTACAAAGCTCGCGTAAAAATCACCGACGCAAACGGAACCGCCGAAGCGATCGTCGAAAAAGAGATCACCGTTCCGGAGATCTTCGATTCGCCCGAGCAGCGGAAGCAGAAAGAGAGCGGCTCGGCGACGGTCGCGGCGCTGAAGGACGACATCGATTCGGGCGAGACGCGGCTGCGCATCGTGCCGCTCTCCGACGATTTGATCAGCGGCCTGCAGCACATCGAAACGATCGCGTACGGCGAGAACATCAAAACGGTCGAGTTCTATCTCGACGGTCGGAAGATCATGGTGAAGCGGCAGCCGCCGTACACGCTCGATCTCGATTTCGGCACCGTGCCGCAGCTGCGCAAAGTGCGGGCGATTGCGCTCGACGACAAAGCGCAGGTGATCGCCGGCGATGAGCTGGTGGTGAACACGGGAACCGATCCGTTCCGCGTCCGCATCGTGTCGCCGCGCGTCGCCGTGAATTTGCACGGCAAGGCACGCATCGAAATGTCGGCGCACGTTCCCGAAGGAAAACAGCTCGATCATCTCGAGCTCTATCTCAACGAGACAAAACTCGCGACGCTTTACGACCCGCCGTTCGTGCAGACGATCAACGTGCCGGCGACGGAAGGTGTCGGCTACATTCGCGTCGTCGCGAAGTTGAAGGATGAGAATGCGGCGCCGGTCGAAGACCTCGTCATGATCAACACGCCGCAGTTCATGGAAGAGGTGAACGTCCACCTCGTCGAGCTGCCGACGACGGTACTGGTGAACGGACGTCCGCTGACGAATCTGCCGGAGACGGCGTTCAAAGTGCTCGACGACGGCAAACCGGTGAAGGTGACGAAGTTCGATTACGTGAAGAACCTGCCGCTGTCGATCGGGCTGGCGATCGATACGTCGGGCTCGATGCTGCCGCGAATGTCCGAGGCGCAGAAAGCGGCTTCGCAGTTCTTCACGAATGTGCTGCGCGCCGGCGACAAGGCGTTCCTCGTGTCGTTCGATACGCAGCCGCAGGTGATCCAGCGCTGGTCGCCGCGACTGGCCGACGTGAATGCGGGACTCTCGAAACTGCGCGCCGAAGAATCGACCGCGCTCTATGACGCGGTCGTCTACTCGCTCTACAACTTCCTGGGCGTCAAGGGACAGAAGGCGCTGATCATCATCAGCGACGGCCGCGATACGGCGTCGAAATTCACATACGACCAGGCGCTGGAGTATGCGCGCCGCGCTGCCGTTCCGATTTACGGGATCGGTATCGGTATTCGATCGACGGATATCGATGTGCGCTACAAATTCGGCCGCTTCGCATCGGAGACCGGCGGGAATGTTTATTACATCGACAACGCCGCCGATCTGCGTCGAATTTACGACGACATTCAGAACGAGCTGCGCTCGCAGTACGTGCTGGGTTTCTATCCGCCGGAAGGGGTGAAGCCGGGCTCGAAGTGGAGAGAAGTGACGGTGCAGGTGAGCGAAGGAAAGGCGAAAACGATTCGCGGGTATTACCCGTAAGTCGATGGACCTGACGGAGAAGGAACGCCTTCAGCGGAGCTGGGTGGCAAATGCCGCGGCATGGAGCGACGCCGTTCGGCAGGGCAAAATCGGCAGCCGGCGTGTAGCGACGGACGCGGCCATTATCGACGCGGTCACGAGCCTGAATCCGCAACGCGTTCTCGACCTGGGTTGCGGTGAGGGTTGGCTGACACGAGAACTCTGCTCGCGCGAGTCGACGCAATCGGCGTGGATGCTTCCGAGCCACTGATAGAGGCAGCAAATCAACGCGGCGGCGCTTCATTCCTGAGGTTGTCTTACAAAGAGCTCCCCCAACACGAATTCGGTAATGATTTGACGCAGCCGTTGCGAACTTTTCGATCCTTGATGAAGACGTTCAGCCGCTCCTCAGCGCGTCAGCACAAATATTAACGACAGACGGTGCGCTGGTAATCCAGACCATTCATCCAGCCTTCAGTACAGGCGACGAACCATACGCGGACGGCTGGCGAACGGAGACGTTCGCAGCCATTGAAGGCGAATGGCCTGCGCCAATGCCCTGGTATTTCCGAACCATCGAGAGATGGCCGGCAGACTTGTCGCGCGGCGGGTATTACATCGCCGAAATTCGGGAACCGCGAGGCGAAAACGGCGCACGGGCGCTTTCGATCATTTTCGTTTGTCGGCGCGGCGCAATAAAGCAGTAGTCAGCCGGCGCTTGCGCGTGTGCGCGCCGTACCGTGTTGCGTCTTTCGTTGTACGCTCATTGACGAAACGAGCGGCGACAATGCTTGCATCACGTCATTCTCGTTGCACGACGTCGAGATCTGCACTTCGAGTAACACGCGATCATCCCTGAACGAAGCTGTAAGCACGGCTATAGGAACCTGCCAACGCACCGCCAGTCGGATGAGCGGGTCGGCTAACCAGGTCGAACCGCCGTCCGCTGTCACGTGACGACGCGTGCGATCCGTCACGGTCGGCGCATCGAGCATCGCGCACACAACAAAACCGGCGCGCAATTTTGAGCGAACCCTGACGAAAAACGTCCCGCCAGGCGCTATCGTTTCGCCCACTGCCCCACTGCCACAGATCGGAAAGCCAAACCCTCCCGAGATAGTGACAGCTGCTATATTCAAATCGGCGAGCGGCCGAAGGATGAGCCGCGCCAGGCCGGCATTCGCATGTGTCGTTACAACCAAAACTCCGCGCCCGCCACCGGCGGCGCGTCGCAGGTCCTCCAACCCGCTTACACTGATCTTCGTTGCGAACTCCAGCTGGCAAATGTCCATACAGCCGAGCAGATACGCGAGCGTATATTCGCGGCCGGAGCCGAGCCGAAGCTGCCGGCCGCGCAAACGTGCAATCATTTCGCGCAGAGGTCCAATCGTGTTTGCGAGGCGCGTCGCGGCTGAGAATCGGCGGCGACGGGACACCAGCCCCAGCAGAATGCCGATCCCGTGATCGCGTACGTTCTTAAGATTCCGAACAATCAATTCAAACACGAAAGGGAGCTTACACGGAGAGCATCGGTTTTCACGCGGCACCTGTTGCTCAGCTCGCTCAGCACAAGGATGCAGAGCCGTCAAAAGAGGCAATGAAGACGTTATGCCGATCGAAAGCGACTCTGGTAAAGTCCGCCGTTCAATGGCACGCCACGCGTCTCGACTCGACTACGGCATCGATGCGCCAGGTGTGATTCGCAATCTTTTCATCGTCGTCGCATTAGGGCTTGTCGCATGGGCGACGGCATTTCTCGGCTTGTGGTCAGGTCGGATCGTCGTGGCTCCCTCTCAGAACATTCGGATCGATTTTCCACTGTCACGAATGGGCCTGTGGATGGCTGCAGGTTGCGGCGCCATGGCGTGCTGGATGCTCTGGGATAGTAAGGTCGGCAAGGTTCGGGACCGCGAGCGGCTGCTCGATAAACTCACCTGGCTCGGGGAGGAACAGGTCCTCGATGTCGGGTGTGGTCGTGGCCTCTTACTGGTCGGCGCTGCGAAACGTCTCACGGCAGGGATGGCCACTGGCATCGATATCTGGCAGGCCGAAGATCTTTCCGGAAATCGACCTGAGGCGACGCTTCAAAACGCCAGCCTCGAGGGAGTTGGCGATCGTGTTCAGGTGAAGTCGGCTGACATGCGTGAGATCCCATTCCCCGCGGGTACGTTCGACATCGTCGTGTCGTGTTCGGCGATCCACAACCTCTATTCCGCGGTTGAGCGAGAAAAAGCGCTCATTGAGATTGTTCGTGTTTTGAAGCCCAATGGTCAGATGCTGATCGACGATATCCGGCACTACCGTGAATATCGGAGGGTCTTGTCAGCGCAAGGGTGCTCCATATCTCGTGTCAGCTCTCTCGTTCCGGCGGTGCTTCTCGCGGTTCTGACCATGGGCTCACTGTGTCCTGCAACACTCCTGGCCCGCAAGACGGCCTAACGGATCAATCGTTCACCTGCACGCCAGCTCACCACAGCTAACGCGACGCGGCGCGACCGTTGCCGCGACTAACGATGCATTCGGCAGGAGCGAACTGCAACGGGCGTGACGCCGTCGCAAATGAGTCAGCCGAGGCGCTTCAGCGCCGGGCCAAAGTATCGGCGGTTTGCCAGCTTCAGTTGGTAGTTAGCCGGCGAATTTCCTCTCAAGCGTTCTTGCAGCCTCTAGATTGGACCCTCGCGTTCGAGGACGGACTCCACGTCGTCACGCGCTGAGTTGATGAAGATGATGACGTGCGCCTTCGTCATCGCCAAGGATTCTGTAGATCAGCCGGGCAGCTATTGTCGACCATGAGCGCAGCAGGCATCTCACGGATAAACCGCGGCCTCGTACCAATATTTGTCGTCACCCTTTCTCTGATAGGTCAGAAGTGCTCCGTACATCATGAGGAAACACTTAAAGGGTGGCGTCGCACACGGGTCAACGACCAAAGTCAAGCTTCGCGGGATAGGATTAGAATTAGGACCCTCTCCCAGTATCGCTCTGCAATTCGCCATCAGCGCATTACCAAAAACATTGCTTTTGGCATACGCATCGCCCTTGGTCGCGACGGCTTTGTGTTCGGCGTCATTCGCGGCGAGTTCAAAGGTGTCCTGGTTCAGTTCGCCCCCTCCTGCCGATAGCACGTCCTGAAGAGTTCGACCAGCCGGTATGACAGTTTCTTTACGAACCGGATACGCTTCCATATTAGGTTCTCCTTAATTCGCGCGGCGTGTGCGCAGCTTCGACAGCTGCAGTGGGACTACAGCACTTCTGAACGAGCGCGTCTGAACGGACAGCCGGAGCAGACGATAACAAAACGCTTCCGGCTGACAAATGTCTTGACCGCTATTGAAGCGCATGCTACCACCTGCCGTCTATCTGTCAAGCGGCAATAATGGCGTGCCGGCTCTCGGTTAATCGGTCGATAAATAGGTTACGCCGCAGAGCAGCTCACAAAGATGTCGCGCCGGCCAGGAGCAGGTGACCCAACCTTTTCGGACCTACAGATCGTCCGTCCGGCTGACTACCCAATGCAGTGCAGTTCCGGCTTCTCAGCAGCTCGGCGAGGGCGGACCGGAGATCAGGACCCACTGCGAACCGTTCCACTGGCGCCACTGCCGCATCACTGTCACGTCGGTGGAGCAACGAATTACTTCGCGGTACCAGAACTCGCCATGCCGGTCTCCGGAGCACGATTCGTAGCCGGCGCAAGTGATGTAGCAGGAACTTGTCTCGTTGAGGCCACAGTCGAAGTAAGTATCCTCGTAGTAGTAGAGCGTTGCGTGAGCATCCGGCGCTCCAACCAGGAACATGACCAGAGCAACTACTACCCAGTGAGTTACTTTGCGCATGGCATCCTCTGTTAATGTTCGACGGAAGTATAGCAGCAAGTGCGTGGGGGTTCCCTTCACGTCTTCGGAAACGCCGCCTGACTGGAACGCGGCTCACGGATCGCCCGCCACAAACCAATGACGGGCGAAATCGTGGCTTGTCGGATAAACGACTCCGATCCGCTCGTCATTAATCCCGTTGCCGGATATTCATTCACGGCGGGCTCGTAATACGTGCCAAAGATACGGTCGATAAACGGGAAGAACGTTGCGAAGTTCCTGTCGAAATGTTCCGGCTGGGTTGAGTGGTGAATGCGATGCCACTGCGGGCCGGCGATGACGGGTGTCAGGAATCCGAACGACAGTCGGACGTTCGCGTGATTCACAAAACCCCACAGGCGGAACATCAGGAAGGCGATCAGGACGTTCGGTCCGAACGAACCGAAGAGAAAGAGCATCGGCGCGTAACAAACCACGTTCAGCGCGTAGCTCAGAACGTGATGGCGGCCCTGGCTGCTCGAGCTGAGGGCGGAATCGCTGTGATGAAGTTTGTGTGACTGCCAGAGAATCGGGGACGTGTGTTGCCACCGGTGAACCCAGTACTGCCAGACATCCCAGACAACGACGAAGGCCGCGGTCAGTAGCACTTCGCCGATGGGCCCGCGCTGCGATGACGCGAACCTGAGGAAAAGGCCGCCGCCGCTTCGATCCGCGAGTTGCGTGAACAACGGCCCGACCTTCAATTGCAGCAGATACACACCGGCGAGATAGAACGGAAAGTACACGTAGTTGGCGACGTACGTTTTGAGCGGCGTCCTGCCCGCAGAGTTCAGGCGTTCCAGCAAAAAAAATAGGGCGGACAGGGCCGCCGCGCAGCCCAGCGCTGTCAGATAGTCGATCGTGATTCCCATTTGCGCGCGAGCGTCGGCGACAATCCTACTCACACACGCTACACTTCCGGAAACCCCGATCCACCAAATCGTCCGGAGGTCGCATGCTCCTCTCTCGTCGTGCTTCCGCTCGTCTGCTGCTTGCTTCACTTGCGCTCAACGTCGCGCTGCCGGTTGGCGCGCAACTCGAGCCTTCGAAACCGCCGAAGCTCATCGGCGAAGTGACGCTCTTCGGCGAAGAAACGCCGAAGGTCGAGGCGGCGACGAAGACCGAGATCCCGATCTCGAAAGCGCCGGGCGCGATCACCGTCATCACCGCGAAGCAGATCCGCGAATCGGGCGCGCGCACGGTTCCCGATCTCCTGCGCCTCGTCGCCGGCGTCAACGTCCGCTGGAACCCGATGGTGCAGACGATCGACATCCGCGGCTTCGGCGAGAACCCGTTCTCGAATCGCGTCCTGCTGCTCATCGACGGCATCCCGTACAACTCGCCCGACACCGGCGGCTTTCCGCTCAGCCCCGGCTTCGACATCTTCCCGATCCAGAACATCAAGCGGATCGAAGTCGTGAAAGGACCCGGCTCCTCGCTGTACGGTGAAAACGCGTACTGGGGCGTGCTGAACATCGTCACGCTTTCCGCTGAAGACGTCTCCGGCGGCTCCGCGGAAATCTACGGCGGCACGCAGGGAACCACCTCCTTCACCGGCCTTTACGGCGACAAGATCGGCACCGCTTCCTCGATCCTCGGCTCGATCCGGTTGCTGCGCACTCAGTTCCCGCTCGAGTTCTGGAAGGACGACAACTCGAAGTTCCGCGCCTCCGATCTCTTCCTGAAAGGCGGGCATCGCGACTTCCAGTTCTCGTACTACCGCCACTCCGACAAGCTCGGCGGATTCGATGAAGACTTTTCGTCCGAAGGTTTCCCGCCCGGCACCGCGTTCAAGTCGGCGGAGAAGCTCGAACAGACGATCGACATCTTCACGGTGAAGTACAACCATCAGCGGCCGAACGAGCCGCTCTCATTCAGCGCCGACGTCTCGTACTCACATCGCTACGGCATGCATTGCGCGGGCTGTCACGCCGCGCAGGAGAAGCCGGAATTCGGACACGCCGAGGATCATGGATATCAGTTGATCGGCGACTTCCGGATGGGCGTACACAACATCCGCGGACACGAACTGCTGCTCGGCGTTGAAGGACGGAAACTCGATCGCGGCGATCACAAACACGAGCTGCTCCAGACCGTTCCGCGCAGCACCCTCAGCGGTTACACGAAGTACGCGGCGTACGTGCAGGATCAGATGTCGCTGTTCGGCGATCGCGTGCGCGTCGTGGCCGGTGCGCGTTACGACGCGAAGACCGATCTCTTCGAAGCGAAGACGTCGCCACGCATCTCCGCGATCTATTCACCCAACGACAAAACGGTGCTGCGCGCCGGCTACAGCACCGCGTTCCGCTTCCCGAACTTCTCGGAGCTCTTTCAGGAGAGCTGGTTCCTCACCGTCTCGAACGAATTCGGCATCTTCCCTCCGATGCCGCTGGCCGTCTTCGCGCCGAATCCGTCGCTGAAACCGGAAGAGATTCAGAACTTCGACCTCGGCGGCGAATATCAGATCAGCCCGACCGTTTCCGCGAAGGTCGATCTCTTTCGCTCGTCGGTGAAGAACTTCCTCGTGATCGGCTTCACGAATCCGCCGCCGCCGGCTCCGCCCGGCCTGCAGTTCATGAATCAGCCGGGACGCGCGACCGTCACCGGCGGCGAAGTGGAAGTGCGGACGAACCTGACGCAGGGCGTGACCGGTTTCGTGAACTGGGCGCATCAGGAAGAAACGCGTGATGACGATCGCCCCGACGCCTCCGGCAATCGCTTCGAGTTCCCGTACGCGCCGAAGAACAAGGTCAACGTCGGCAGCTACTTCGGTCCGTTCAACGGCGTGCGCGGCTCGGTCGAGTACGCGTGGCGCGATCAGTACGTTGCGCCGCAGTTCTGGTATCTCGTCGCGTCAGGCTTCACCGATCCGACCGTGCACGCGTTCAAGTCGTACGGTTTGCTCAACGCGCGCGTCAGCTACGACGTCCCGCTGCGCATCGGCAAAGACCATCCGCTGCGGTTCTCGGTCTTCGGCAACAACCTGACGAACGAGCATCAGCAGGAAACGCTGGTCGGCGTCGATTCGAGTCTCATCGGCCGACAGCTTTTCGCGCAAATCGAAATGCATTTCTGACGGGAGCCGCGCGGAGCTAAACTTCGCGCGGTTCCATGCGTCCGCTACTCGCCGCCATCACGTTCGTCGTCCTCCTCTTCCCGCTCGCCGCCCGCGCGCAGGAGGACATTCCTGAAGCGGCGCGCGCGTTGCTCGAAGAAGCGCGCGCCGCGCAGAACGCAGGCCGGCTCGACGAAGCGATCGAGAAATACAACGACGCCATCGCGCGCGTGCCGTCGGCGATCTCGGCGTACGTCTCGCTCGGCGCGATTCACTATCAGCGCGGCGAGCTCGCCAAGGCTTACGAAGTCTTCACGCGTGGACTCGCGAAAGCGCCCGACAACAAGACGCTGCTCTCGAACGCCGCCGCGGTCGCGCTGCAGCGCGGCGAAGCGAAGGACGCACTCGGCTACGTCGAGCGCGCGCTGCAACGCGATTCCCGCGATGCCGATCTACACGCGCTTCGCGCCTCGATTCTCCGCGCGCTCAATCGTCCGAAGGACGCGCTGAACGAGTTGCAGCTCGCGGTGAAAGAAGCGCCCGACGAGCCGAAGCATCACTTCAATCTCGGCAACGCGCTCTACGCGCTCGGCATGAAAGAGGATGCGATCGTCGCGTATCGCGACGCCATCCGTCGCGACAAGAACTACCTCCGCGCCTGGTTCAACCTCGGCGCCGTGCTGTACGAAACGCAGAAATACGACGAGGCGCGCAACGCGTACGTCATCGCGCTGCAGCCGATCGAGAAAGCGTTCGCGGCCGGACAGCCGGTCGAATCGGTGAACGCGCGCGCGTACCTGAACCTCGGCGCGATCTACTTCAAACAGCAGCAGTGGCCGGAAGCGCTCGACGCCTATCGCAAGGCGATGCAGCTCGATTCGACCGAGGTCGCGTCGTTCTACAACATCGGCTTCATCTACTTCACGACCGGCGAGTTCGCGAAGGCGGAAGAGGCATACAACCGCGCGCTGAAACTCAACGCCGATCTGCCGCTCGCATATCTGCACCTCGGGCTCATCAACTACAAACGCGGCGCATACGACGCGGCCGTCAAATCACTCGAGCAGGGATTGCCGCGATTCGACGCCGACGGCCGCCGCGAAGCGCTTCGTGCGCTCGGCGGTTCGTACCTTCACGTCGGCAACGCGAAAGCAGCCGAGGATGCGTACAAGCGCGCGGTGAGCGAGAACGCGAACGACGTCGAGTCGCTCGTCGCGCTCTCGCGGCTCGCACGCAAAGGCGGACGGAACGCGGAAGCGCGCGGCTACTCCGATCACGCGCGGCAGTTCGCGCCGGCCAACAGCGCCGTGCTGCTCGAAGCGGCCGCGGTCGCGCGCGGAACAGGCGACACGAGCAGCGAGAAAGCGATCTACACGGAACTGCTGAAGCGCGAGAACCTCTGGCCCGTTCGCGCGAACCTCGCGTTTCTGTTGATGCGACAGGGCTCGCCGGCCGATGCCGCACAGCAACTGGAACTGGCCGCGCGCAACGCCGATGCCGCCGCGAAACCGGCGCTGGAAGTCGCGCGCGGAATGCTGCTCGCCGCCACGGGACGAAGCGCCGACGCCGCGAAACTCTTCGAAGCCAACGACACCGTCGCCGCGGCGAACGCGGCCGCCGCCTTGCGCATCGACGCGCAGCGCGCCAGCGCCATCTCGCTCTTCGAGAAAACGCTCGCACGCAATCCCGGCGAGCTCGAGCCGTTCGTCCGCGGCAACCTCGGACTCGCGCTCTGGCTCGACGGAAAGAACGAAGAGGCGCGCGCACATCTCACCGCCGCGGCGAAAGCGGTACCGAAGTGGACCGCACTGCAGCTTGCACTCGGCGCGATCGCGCTCGCCGATCGTGACTACGCTACCGCCATCGAAAAGCTCGGCGCCTGCGCGCAGCGCGACGCGCTCGACGATCGCGGGCAGCTGATGCAGATGATCGTCGGCTCTCACGACGAAGTCTGCGCACGCGCGCAGCAGTGGCTCGGCAGCGCGCTCGTCGGCAACGCCGGCGCGACGCTCGCGAAATCGATCCGATCGCCGGAAGCACGCGCGCAACTCGATCGCGCACTCGCACTGCCACTCGATGCGAAAACACGCGGCATCGCGCTCTACCTGCGCGGCACCACGCGCCTCGCCAATGGTGACGACGACGACGCGCGCGACGATCTGACGAAAGCGCTCGCCGCCGGCCTTTCGTCGCAGCTCGCCGCAAACGCGCACAACAACCTCGGCGTCGCGCTGCAGCACCTAGGCTCGTCCGACGCCGCGACGCGCGAGTTCGATACAGCACGACGCGCTCGCGTAAAAGCAGCAACGCTCAATCTCGCGATCACCACGGAATCCGACAAGCCGAACGAAGCGCAGAAGTTGTACGAAGAGTACGTGGCCTCAGGTGGCGCGCGCGAAGCGCAGGTGCGCGAATGGCTGCAGCGGATGCGGAGGAGCGAGCCGTGAGACGACTCCTGATCGCCGCCGCGCTGCTCCTCTTCGCGACGACCGCATCCGCGCAGCGGACGCTCGTCGTCTACCTCCCCGACTCCCCCGCCGAATCGGCGAAGAAACTCGCCGAGAGTGTCACCGATCTTGCGCAATCGGTCAGCCAGCGCTCCGGCGTTCCGTTCGAGCTGAAGTTCTTTCGCAAAGCCGAGGACTGCGCGACGTTCGTCGCGGCGAATCGCCGTGACATCGGATTGATCGTCGCGCCGCCGGAGTTCATCGCCGAACTGCCGGACGACCTCGGACTCGCGCCGATCTATCAGTTCTCGCGCAGCGGAAAAGAAACCTATCGCCGCATCGTGATCGTTCGCAGCGCCGATCCCGCGCGCTCGCTCGCCGATCTGCGCGGACGGACGATCAGCGTCGTACAGCCGTTCGCACGCAGCGCGTTCCGCAGCGATGCGCCTGCGTTCCGCGCAATCGTTCCCGCTGCTGATGACCAGACGGCGGCCGCGAACGTGCTTTACGGCGGCTCCGATGCGGCGCTCGTCTCGGAGTTGAATCCGGTCGCGGCCGCGCACATCGGCAAAGAGCTGCGCGTCATTCACACGACCGGCAACGTGCCGCTGCCGATCGTCGCGATCCGCGGCGCAGCGTTCAACGACCGCGAGCGTGAAGCGGTCGAGTCGGCGTTCATGGCGTCGCAGACCACGCTCGCCGCGATTCAGGTCACCGGCCTCGCACGCCTCGGCGGCCGCGAAGAGACGCCGCGTCCACCGGAAGAGAAGAAGCAGCTCGAGATCGTTGGCGTGAGTGTGGAAGCGCTCGACTTGCCGGCGCCATCGACCGCGTCGCTGACGGTGCCGGTGATGGTGGCGATGGAAGTGCCGGAGATCGTGATTCCGGAGCAGTAGCGCTACGTCAGCAGCGACTCGATCTTTCCCAGCAACCTGGGCAGATCGATCGGCTTCGTATCGTACTCGTTGCAGCCGGCTTCCATGGCGCGTTCGCGCTCGCCGGCCATGGCATGCGCGGTGAGCGCGATGATCGGAATGTGTCCCGTCTTCGCGTCGCCTTTCAGCACGCCGGCGGCGCCCCATCCGTCGAGCACCGGCAGACTCATATCGAGAAGAATCAGATCGGGCGACTCGGCGCGCGCGACGGCGATGCCGTGCTGCCCGTCGACGGCCGTCACGACGTCATAACCGCGCTTCTGCAGACGGCGCTGCAGCATGTCGCGATTCATCTCGTTGTCTTCCACCAGGAGGATCTTCGCCATAGGTCTTACGTACGTGAAATACAACTCTTCACGAGATCGCGCAACTCCAGCTCCAGTTCCTGCAGGTTGAGCGCGCCCTTCTGCAGCACCTTCTCCACCGAACCGTTGAGGCGTAAACGATCCTCCGCCGTCAGGATTTTCGATGTGAGGACGATCACCGGGACGTTTTTCATCGCCTCGTTCCGATGCAGTTCTTCCAGAAACTGAAAGCCGTCGACTTCCGGCATCATCAGGTCGAGCAGCACGAGCTCCGGCACCGACTGCTCGAGCATCAGCAATCCGTCCCGTCCGTTCTCCGCTTCGGAGACATCCCATCCCGCCTTCGTGAACGTGCGGCGGAGGATGTCGCGCACTGCCGGATCGTCATCGACGACCAGCACGCGGCACGGCGGCTGTTCGCAAACGAAGCGATTCAGCAGACGTCCGAGCCGTTCGCGATCGATCGGTTTGACCATGTAGTCGGCCGCGCCGAGCGTGAACGCTTTCTGCCGATCGTCGACCATCGTGATGAGGATGACCGGAATGTCGGCGAGCTCCGGATCGGCTTTCAGCTGGCTGAGCGTCCACCAGCCGTCGAGCTCCGGCATGATCACGTCGAGCGTGATGACCGACGGCCGAATCTCGCGCGCCAGTCGCAGTCCTTCTTTCGCGCCCCATGCGGTGACGACGCGAAAGCCTTCCTTGTTGAGCATCCGCACCATCAGGTCACGCACGGTGCGATCGTCATCGATGACGAGGATCGTCGTTTCGCGCGACGGCTGCATGCCGGCGTAGCGATCGGCTTCCGTGTCGCGCAGCGCTTCGCCATCGCGACGCTCTTTCATGTTCACCGGCAGATGCAGCGTGAACGTCGTTCCTTTTCCGAGCTCGCTGTCGACGGTGATGTGTCCGCCCATTCGCTGCGCGAACGCCTGACTGATCGCGAGGCCGAGGCCGGTGCCGCCGTACTGGCGCGTCGTCGAACTGTCCGCCTGAACGAATGCCTGAAAGAGCCGTCCGACCTGTTCCTTCGTCATGCCGATGCCGGTGTCGCGGATCGCGAAGTTGATCCAGCCGGCGCCGTCCGCTTTCGAAGCGGAAACGGCGAGCGTGATCGTCCCCTTCTTCGTGAACTTCGTGGCGTTGCCGACGAGGTTGAGCAGGATCTGGCGGACGCGCATCGGATCGGCGGTCATCGATTGCACGCCGGCATCGACCGCCGTCTCGAGCTTGTTCGCGTTCTGCTCGACGAGCGGCGAGACCGTTTGCGTCAGCTGTTCGACGAGCGCGCGAATGTCGAACTGTTCCGGCGACAGCTCCATCTTCCCCGCTTCGATTTTCGAGAGGTCGAGGATGTCGTTGATGAGGTCGAGCAGATGACGGCCGGCGGTGTGAACTTTCTTCAGATCGGGAACGAGCTCGGTGTAGCCGAGGTCCGCGGCATCTTCCTGCATCATCTCGCTGTAGCCGATGATGGCGTTGAGCGGCGTGCGCAGCTCGTGCGACATGTTGGCGAGGAACGCCGACTTCGTCTTGTTCGCCGACTCCGCGTTCTCCTTCGCGACCTGCAGCTCCGCATCGCGCGCGCGGATCTCGCCGAGCATTTCGTTGAAGCCGTCGATCAGCTCTCCGACTTCGTCGCCCGCTTCCGGTTCGAGCCGCACCGAGTAATCGCGTTCGCGCGAGACGCGCTTTTCGACCGCGAGCAGCTTGCGGATCGGACGCGAGATCGTTCGCTGAAAGATCGACGAGAGAAAAAACGCCACGACCAGCGCGCCGATCATGACGAGCGGCAGGAGTGCCGCGTAGCTGGCGATGCGCTCGCGGATCTCGCCGACGTCCGACCAGAGATAAACGCTGCCGACGCGCGCGTCGTTGAAGAGGATCGGCCGCGTCACGACGACGGCGTTCGCGGTGAAGCTCGACGGCGCATCGGCCCGCTCTTCGCGCTCGTCATGCGCGGTCCCGGCGCGGTGATATTCGGCGAACAACTTGCCGTCTTTGTCGAAGACGACGCCCTTCGTGATGTGCGGCTGCGCGCGAAGCGCGGCGAGCGTCGTGCGCGCGCCGTCGCGGTCGTTGAAGACGATCGACGACGCGGTGTTCTCGCCCATGATTCCGGCGAGCACGTTGAGATCGGCGACGACGCGTCGCTTGAGCGTGGCGTAGTCGTACAACGCCAGCGCGGCGACGGCGATGAGCAGCGCCACGATGCTCGTGAGCATGAAGCCGGTCATCAGCTTGATGCGAATCGGGAGGTCGCGGAATCTCACGCGATCGGTTTCTCCATCGTGATCGTCATGCTGACCTCGGTCGGCGCAATGGCGGCCGACGCGGTATTCGCGACCGACACCTGCTCCGGCCAGCCCGGCACCTGCGGTTCCATCGTCTCGAGCACGTCGACGAATGAATCGACCCACGCCTCGATCGTTTCGGGGCGCATGTTGCGCTCTTTGTTGAGTGCGATGTTGAAGGCGTTGTCTACTTCGACCGGCGTTGACGGCAACATCGTCGAGACCGTCGGCGGCATCCGCTGAATGACGTCGACGATCACGCGGCCGAGCGTTTTCTCGAGCGTCACGCCGCGGCCGACGAGCGCTTCATACGCGACCGCCGCGAATGAATAGATGTCGCTGCGCGCGTCGAGCTGTTTGCCGGAGAGTTGCTCGGGCGCCATGTACGCGGGCGTGCCGAGGATCGTGCCGCCCTGCGTCAGGTGCGTGTCGAGATCGATCGGCTTGGCGATGCCGAAGTCGAGCACCTTCGCGCCGAAACCGCCCGGCCGCTCTTCGAGAAAAATGTTCTCCGGCTTGATGTCGCGATGAACGAGTCCCGCGCGATGCGCGGCGCCGAGCGCGGGACCGGCCTGCCGCAAAAGTTGCGCGACCTGGCGTGGCGTGCCGGGACCGAACTGGCGAATGAGCTGGCCGAGGTCGGAGCCGTGGAGCCGTTCCATGATGATGTAGCCGGAGCCGTCCTGCAGCTCGCCGGAATCGAAGATCGTGACGACGCCGGGATGATCGATTCTCGCCGCCGCGCGCGCTTCCTGTTCGAAGCGCAGCCGGACCGACGGATCGTCGAAATGTTCCGCGCTGATGATCTTGATGGCAACGTGACGTTCGAGCCGCTCGTCGTGCGCGTGAAACACCATCCCCATTCCGCCGGCGCCGATCAGCGAGACGAGTTGATAGCGATCGACGATGCGGAACGGAATGAAGCGCGGCGATTCGAGCAGTGAGCCGTCGTTGTCGCACACCGAGACGCCGCCGCCGAAGCAGCGATTGCAAACGCGGCAGAGCTGGACGAGCTCGAGTCCCGAATCGATGAGCTCCTGCCGCCGCGCGCGCGACTTCTCTTCGGACTCCGCGAGCTCCCGCCGCGTCGCTTCCAGTTCCAGCGCGCCGCCGAGCTGCTGCGCGAAGCTGGCCAGCAATCGCGTTTCAGCATCGCGCCATTCGCCGCGCTTGCCGGCCACGAGCAGCGCGCCGAAGACTTCGCCGGTCATGCCGTACACCGGCACCACGGTCGTCTCGCCCTTCAACATGAACTTGCGTGCGGCGGCCGCGGAACGGAGTGCTTCGATCGATGGGAGATCCGGCCACGTGCCGTCGTCGACGGTCACGTCTTCGTTGACGTTCCACATCGCGATGGCGCGCGCGCCGATGACTTTCGCCAGCTCGGCGCAAACGGCGGCCGACCACGCCGTCACATCGTTGAGCGCGTTCGCCGACGACTCCATCAGCCACGCGATCTGCTCCTGGGCGTGGCGCAGCTCGGAGTTGAGCGTGCGAATCTGATCGCTGGCGCGTTTCAGCGACAGCTGCGTTTCGACGCGCGCGACGACGACGTTGAAGTCGAGAGGCTTGGTGACGTAATCGTTCGCGCCGAGGCGAAGCGCTTCGACGACGTCCTGAGACTGATCCTTCGCGGTCGCCATGATGATCGGCAGATCGGTGACCGCTTTGGTCTCGCGCACTTTCGCGAGCACGTCGAGGCCGCTGACTTCGGGCATCATCACGTCGAGCAGGATGAGGTCGTACGGATCGCGCTCGATCAGCTCCAGCGCTTCGCGGCCGCCGACCGCGGAACAGACCGCGTAACCCTTCTGCTTCAGGCGGCGCGCGAGCATGTCGCGATTCATCTCGTTGTCGTCGACGACGAGAATGAGTCCGGCAGCTTTCGCGGCCGGATCGAAATCGGGCTGCGGCAGCGGGAGCGAAGCGAGCTTCAGCTCGGCCGTCGACGTGATCGACGCTTCGCTCGGACGCGCCGCGCTCGGAATGCTGATCGAGTTGACGAGGACGTCGACGAGCGCGACGAGACGCTGCGCGGCGCGCTCGATTTTCTGCAAATCCGGCGTGTAGTCCTTGTCGCCGTTTTCCTCGGCCTGCTCGAGAAGCATCTGCGTGTAGCCGATGATCTGGTTCAGCGGCGTGCGCAACTCGTGTCGCAGCTGCGACGGCGAGGAATCGGAGCGGTGCTTGTCAGTCATGAGGCCGGTTCGCCGATGGTACAACGGGTAGGGTTCGACCTTCTTTCCGGCACTCCTCTTATGAAGCCATTCCATCACGAGGAGCCCAGCCATGATTCGTTTCAGAACCGAGCCAGCCGACGTCGATCGCCGGAACTCAAAGATCCGCGATCGCCGCGGCCTCAAACGGGTGACCGCAGACCGACGGAGACCGAAGACACGCAAATTCGATGCGGTCGCCGACACGCTCGACTTCCGCGACCGAATGTACGAGCCGACGCTGATCGAAGTTCCGGCCGAGCTGCCGCTCGAGCGCTACCTGCGATACGGCGTACCGATTCTCGATCAGGGTTTTGAGGGAGCGTGCACCGGCTTCGGCCTCGCGACGGTCGCGAATTTTCTGCTGCGGCAGAAAGGGATTCATCGCGGCCGCGAAACCGTCAGTCCGCAGATGCTGTTCGACCTCGCCCGCCGTTACGACGAGTGGCCGGGAACCGAATACGACTGGTCGAGCGCGCGCGGCGCGATGAAGGCGTGGCACAAGCACGGCGTCTGCGCGATGAAGCACTGGAAGGTCGGCGAGTTCCCGCCGCTCAGCGACGATCTCGCGCGCGACGCGGTGACGCGGCCGCTCGGCGCCTACTCGCGCGTCAATCATCGCGATCTCGTCAGCATGCACGCGGCGATCACCGAAGTCGGAATCCTTTACGCGACGAGCGATGTGCACATCGGCTGGCAGAATCCTCCCGACGACGGCACGATCGTTCGCAGCGACGCGATCATCGGCGGTCACGCCTTCGCGATCGTCGGATACGACCGCCGCGGTTTCTGGATTCAGAACTCGTGGGGAAAGACGTGGGGACGCGGCGGATTCGGCCATCTCACTTACGACGACTGGCTGACGAACGGCAACGACGCGTGGGTCGCGCGCCTCGGCGTACCGATCGAGCTGACCGCGCAGATCGAGCGCGGCACGGCGCCACGAGCGTCGGCAGCGCAATCACCGGCAGCCGATTTCGCGTCGCTGCGACGCTTCATCATCAGCACCGGCAATGATGGCCAGCTGCTGACGACCGGCCAGTTCGGCACGAGCGAAGCGGACGTCGCCACGATCATCAACGACGATTTCGCGAAGGCATCGGCGAAGTGGCCGGTGAAGCGGCTGCTGTTCTTCGCGCACGGCGGCTTGAACAGCGAGGACTCCGCGGTCGATCGCGTTCGCAAACTGCACCAGCGTCTTCTCGATCAGCAGATCTATCCGATCTTCTTCGCGTGGCACAGTGACTTCTTCAGCACGCTGAAAAACATTTTCGACGACGCGATGTCGCGCAATCGCCCGTCCGGCGGCGTCGCGGCGGCGAAGGATTTCATGCTCGATCGCTTCGACGATTTCCTCGAGCCGCTGGCGCGCGCGCTGACCGGTCTCGCGGAGTGGACGGAGATGAAGGAGAACGCGATGCGCGCGTCGAGCACGCCGAAGGGCGGCGCGCGGATCGTCGCGAACGTGCTCGCGAAACAGATCAAAGACAACGGCCCCGTCGAGATTCATCTCTCCGGACACAGCGCCGGCGCGGTCTTCATCGGGGCGCTCGCACAACTGCTGGCGACCAAGGGCGTCATCGCGAGCGGTCCGCTCAAGGGTCAGCGCGGCCTCGGGCTTCCGGTTTCGTCGACGACGCTCTTCGCGCCGGCGTGTACGTTCAAATTCTTCCGCGAGACTTACGTGCCGCTGATCAAGGCGAATGCGATCGGCCGCTACAGCACGTTCACGCTTACCGATCGATTCGAGCAGGACGACGACTGCGCGCGCATCTACAACAAGTCGCTGCTCTACCTCGTCTCGAACGCGCTCGAACAGGAGACGTTCCGCGTACCGCTGTTTCGTCCGGAGGGAGAGAAGCTCGCCGGCATGCAGCTCTTCATCAAGAAGGAGATCGCGCGCGATCCTGCGCTCGCGAAGATCTTCAATCCGAACGACTGGATCCTGTCGCCGAACAGCGTGCCGTCCGGCTCTCCGAACGCATCGCGTGCGACGAAGCACGGCGGCTTTTGGATGACGACGTGACGATCGCCGCATTGATGGCGCGTATCACCGCGGCGCCGCAGCCCGCGCCGCAACCGGGCGCCGGGTTCGCGTTTACGGCCGAGCATCTGCGCGACGTGAGGCGGACGATCAACGCGGTGTAAAAGAAAAAGGGCGGGCCGAAGATGGCCCGCCCTTTCGTTCGTTTCAACGAAATTTAGTAGCGGTAGTGATCCGGTTTGTACGGACCTTCTGCCGGGATGCCGAGGTACTTCGCCTGATCGGCGCTGAGCTCGGTCAGTTCGACGCCGAGGTGCGCGAGATGCAGACGCGCCACTTCTTCGTCGAGCTTCTTCGGGAGCACGTAAACCTCTTTGCCGTACTCGCCGCGATTGTTCCAGAGCGCCAGCTGCGCGAGCACCTGGTTCGTGAACGACGCCGACATGACGAACGAGGGGTGGCCGGTCGCGCAGCCGAGGTTCATCAGACGGCCTTCGGCCAGGATCAGCACCGAGTGACCATCCGGGAACACGTACTCGTCGTACTGCGGCTTGATGTTGACGCGCTTCACGCCCGACATCTTTTTCAGTCCGGCCATGTCGATCTCATTGTCGAAGTGGCCGATGTTGCTGACGATGGCGTTGTGCTTCATCTTCGCCATGTGATCGGCGGTGATGATGTCTTTGTTGCCGGTCGAGGTGACGAAGATGTCGGCGCGCTCGAGAACGCTCTCGAGCTTGCGAACTTCGAAGCCTTCCATCGCCGCCTGCAGCGCGCAGATCGGATCGATCTCGGTGACGACGACGCGCGCGCCCTGGCCGCGCAGCGCCTGCGCGCAACCCTTGCCGACTTCGCCGAAACCGCAGACGACGGCGAGCTTGCCGGCGATCATGACGTCGGTGGCGCGATTGAGTCCGTCGATGACGGAGTGGCGGCAGCCGTAGATGTTGTCGAACTTCGACTTCGTCACGGAGTCGTTGACGTTGATGGCCGGGAAGAGCAGCGTGCCCGCTTCCTTCATCTGGTAGAGACGATGAACGCCGGTCGTCGTCTCCTCGGAGACGCCCCTGAGGTCGGCGGCGATGCGCGTCCAGCGCTGCGGATCGCGCTTCAGCTCATCGCGGAGCAGATCGAGAATCACGCCCCACTCTTCCGGATCGTCGGCTTCGTTGAACTCCGGCACTTTGCCGGCGCCTTCGAATTCTTTTCCTTTGTGCACGAGCAGCGTCGCGTCGCCACCGTCATCGACGATGAGCGTCGGGCCGCTGCCGTCCGGCCACATCAGCGCTTCGGACGTACACCACCAGTACTCTTCGAGCGTCTCGCCCTTCCACGCGAAGACCGGGATGCCTTTCGGATCGGCGGCGGTGCCGCCGGTCTCGGTGCGTCCGACGACGACCGCGGCGGCCGCGGAGTCCTGCGTCGAGAAGATGTTGCAGCTCACCCAGCGCACATCGGCGCCGAGAAGGCTGAGCGTTTCGATGAGGACGGCGGTCTGCACGGTCATGTGCAGCGAGCCCATCACCTTCGCGCCGGCGAGCGGTTTCGAGTCGGTGTACTTCGCGCGGATGGCCATCAGTCCGGGCATCTCGTGCTCGGCGAGGCGGATTTCGGAGCGGCCGAGTGTGGCCTGGCTCAGGTCTTTGACTTTGAACGGTTCGCGGCCCGCTGCGCGCGCGGCTTCAAACTGGTGCGTAACTTCCAGGGTTGCGGTCATGCTTCTTTCGGCTCCTTCGTGGTGCAAATGAAAACTGCGCATTCTAACGGATTTAGAATAGAGAACATGAAAGCCCACAGCGCCGTACTCGCCAGCGTTGCCGTAATTGTCCTGTTCACCGTTGTCCCGTCAGTGGAAGCACGCGGAAGAAAGAGTGCATCGACGCAGCCCGGAACCTACAAGGAGTGGGGTCCGGACATCGACGAGATCACGATCAAAAAGACGTTCAAAATCGCCGACTACAACACGATCGTCGTGACGCCATTCGATACGAGCAAAACGACGAAGCCGGGTAAGGACGAGGACTCTGACCAGGTCGTGAAGAACGTGCTCGATGGCTTCAGCGGAACACTCAGCGAAGCGATGCGCGACGAACTGAAAGCGAGCGCGAAAGTCGAGCAGCATTCGAAGGCACCGAAAGCGTCGAGGACCCTGATCGTCCGCGGCACCGTCGAAGAGATCGATCCCGGCTCGCGCGCAGCCCGTTACTGGGGCGGATTCGGAGCTGGCGGCGCACAGACGAGAATCAGCGGCGAGATCGTCGACGCCTCGACCGGCGCCGTGCTGGTGAAGTTTGAACAGTCGCGTCGCTCCGGCGGCGTGACGAAGTTCGGCGGCGGCAACGACAAGCAGGTCATGCGCGACAGCATTCACGCACTGGGCGAGGACATCGCGCACATGCTGGATGCGTTTTAGGGTTTGCCGTCATCCTGAGCGTTAGCGAAGGATCCGGGCGGGCGGGGCACGAAACCTGCGGCCTGTCGCCCCGCCCTCCCGGATCCCTCGCTACGCTCGGGATGACGTGCGGTCCTACCGCGGAAACGCTTCCTTCACTCCGCCATCGACCGGCAGCATCGCGCCGGTCGTTTTGGCGGAGCGTGGTCCCGCGAGAAAGAGCGCGGCTTCCGCAACGTCGTCCGCCGTAACCGAGGTCCGCAGCAACGTTCGACGCCGATAAAAATCCGGCAGGTCAGCCGTGTCGATCGCGTAGCTCTGCGCGCGCATCGCACGCATCTCTTCGCTCCAGAATCGCGAGTCGCCGAAGATCGCGTCGGGATTGAGCATGTTCGCGCGAATGCCGAACTCGCCGCCTTCCAGCGCGACGATCCGGCACAGCTGCGCCTCGGCTGCTTTGCTGACGCTGTACGCACCGAAGTCGCGTCCCGGCGCCGTCACGTTCTTCGACGCGTTGAAGACGATGCTTCCACCGATGCCCTGCTCCTTCATGATGCGCATCGCCGCCCGCGCGACGAGGAAGTGTCCACGGGAGTTCACCGCGAAGCTGCGGTCCCAGTCGGCAACGGGCAGAGCGTCGAGGCTGCCGAACGATGAGATGCCGGCGTTGCTGACCACGATATCGATGCCTCCGTACGCCAGGACGGTCTCTTCGAAGGCGCGTTCGACGTCTTTCTCGCTGGTGACATCGAGCGCCAGTGGGATGGCACGACGCAGCCCGTTCCTCTCCCGGATTCCGCGAGCAACCTGGCCGGCGAGCTGCTCGTCGATGTCGGTGACCGCGACGTGCGCACCCTCTTCGGCGAAACGCTCCGCAATGGCGCGGCCGATGCCGCTGGCCG
>JAXDJV010000009.1:0-11070 GCA_034667465.1 Acidobacteriota bacterium
TCGTGGAAGGTGAACGCGATGCCCGAACGCTTGCGAGCTTGCGCGATCCGGGCTGCGCGAAGTCCGAGAGCGAGATCGCGGAAGCGTTGACCGGGCACTGGCGTGAGGAACAGCTGTTTGTGCTCGCACAGACCATCCAGCTGTGGGACTTCTGCCGGGCGCTCATGCGCAAGTGCGACCAGAAGATCGAGTCGCTTGTGAAGACGATGCCTGTGCGCACTTGCGCCCGGAGCGAGGTGTCACGTTCGAAGCCTCGCAAGAATCAGGTCTCATTCGACGGACGGACACTTCTTCACGAACGGCTCGGTGTGGACCTGACGCAAATCAAGGGTCTGGAAGTGCTGACCGTGCTGACGGTGATCTCCGAATGCGGGATGGATCTTTCCCGATTTCCGACCGATAAGCATTACGTTTCGTGGCTCGGCCTCGCTCCCGGCACGAAGAAGTCCGGTCATCGGGTACTGAGCTCGAGGAGCCGGCGGACGACCAACCGCGCCGCCACGGCGCTGCGTCTGGCAGCTCAGTCGCTGCTCAGGTCCGACAGCGAGCTCGGTGCATTCGGCCGGGCACTCCGCGCCCGCATCGGAGCTGAGAAGGCCATCACAGCAGTCGCCGCAAAACTTGCCCGGCGTATCTACATGTCGCTGCAAACGGGACGCGTCTTCCAGGACCGCGGCGCCTCGTACCACGATCACCAACACCATGACCGTCACCTGGCATCACTGCACAAACGCGCACGTCGCCTCGGCATGCAACTCGTCCCGCTGCAACTTTCCGCATGACGTTTGATCCAGTTTCTTAGAAGGCGCGAAGACGCCGAAGGATGACGTGCGAGGGTTACGTCCCTGCCGGACGTCCGCGCGGCGACGGGCGCGAGATGTCGATCATCGCCATCCGCTCCTTCTCGTCGTACCAGCAGTGGAAGCGTTTGATGCCCGGCACGTCGATGTCGTAGAAGCGGAAGAAGCTCGGAACGTGCAGCGACGTCGACTTGTCGGACTGGCGAATCTTCGCGGCGCCTTCTTCCTTTTTATCGAGCGGGCGGATGCCGATCAGCTTCCGCTTTTTGTCGTAGTAAAGGTTCGCGCTGGTCCTGCCGCGCAGGCGAAGCATGTTGGCGACGGGCGTCGGAAGGCGGATCAGTCGCGACTGCACGATGGTCGCCGAAGCGGGGAAACGCTCGAACTCCGGCTGCGGCTCCCATTTCTCAAATGCCATGCTCCGACTCCTCACCCATCACCGACCCGCCTAAGATCATAAAATCGGAAATCATTTTGTCAACAATTAACCGGTAACGTTTGGAGACTTTGAAAAACGTGCCAGCCGGGCAATCTATTCTAAATTATTGTTACCGGCTCCCTTTTCAAGCGCTTTTGCGGCCTCAGCCGTGGCTCGGCGAAGCAGACCTAAACTATTGATTTGATTGGGACGCGGCTACGGAAGGTGGGGACCTTCGGACGGAAGAAGTTTCATCGAAAGCCAGCGCTGGCCGACCCGAAACGGGCCGCCAAACGGTGCGTTATTACATCCCTCAATTCTTCGAATCCAGAGCGATACGTGGGCGCCGCGCTTGAAATTGCCCCATTTGCTGCAGTCGCCGAAGATGTAAATTCCGTCGCGGCCGGGCGCCGCCTGGAACTCGAACATCCCCATATCGGTCGCGTAATCGATCTCGCGCGAAGGGTCGGAACGATCGCGCTCTCGATGCGTGACGTCGATTCCGAGCTGCCCGTAACCGCTGACGTCAGCGCCGAGAATCTCGACGAATCCTTCGAACGTCCACGACAGCGGACCGCCTGACGGCTCGAGCGTCATGTCGAGCAGTTTCGTCCATCGTCCGCACACCGGACTCATCGACGCCGGCTGCGCATCACCGTCGGCAGGCGTCGCGACGAACGGCTGCGTGTCATATCCGATCTGCAGCGGAATGATCTCCGGCCGCATGAGACGACGCGGAAACGAAACGCACTCCGCGCGCACGTCGCGCAGCCGCACCTCGCCCTTCGTCGCCCGCATCCGCAATTGAATCGTGTGTCGTCCGTCTTGAAGCGCGTCGGCATGATCGAAGACGACGGCGCGATCGGGAAACATCGACGGCAGCGCGATGACACCGTAGCGCGAACCGGGTTGCTGCGCATCGGCGGCGAATGAGATTTCGATCTGCCCGGCGTCGGCGCTCGCGTCTGCAATCGTGAACGACGACTGCAGAATCGCGTCAATGTCGTATCGCGAATCGATCTCGATCGGCGGCGCAGCATCAGTCCATGTCGTTCCGACGATCACGTCTCCGGTCGAACGCGTCAGCGCCGCCGGATAGACGTTCGGCACGCCCTGCGCGGTGATCCATTGCAGGTCGAGCGTGATCTGATTCGACGGCGGTCCATCGATGATGCGCATCCACATCGAGTAGATCCAATTCCCCGCCGGCAGATCGCGTGCGATCGCGGCGAAACGGATGCTTTGCGGATATCGCCCGTCGAGCCGGCGCTCTTCGTCGATGGCCACGAACGGCTGCGGATCATCGGCGGTTCGTCCGATCCGCAGCTGCACCTCGTAGCGCGTTCCGACCGGCGCCTGCTGCTTCGCGTACTCGAGATGAATCGACGCACGCAGCAGGAGATTCACCGGCCCGGCAGCGCTGATGTTCTTCTCGTCGAACGACGCGCAGCCGCTCTGCAACTTCGTCCAGGCGCCGTCGGCGCGATACGCAACCGTGACTTCGCCGCCGACCGGTTTGTCATTCAGGTGATGCGTCAGATCTTCGGTGTACGGATAGCGTCCGCCGGTGAGCGGGCTCGTCGTCGCGGCGATCGTGTAGTGGCCGTTGTCGATGCAGTCGGCCAGCGACGACGCTGTCACGAGCGTGAGAAGAAGCAAGAGGCGGGGAATCACGACGCTGATACGGCGCAATCGCGATGCCCGTCCTGTTCAGCCGCTCCGAAAATACGATCGATCGAGTGCCCGGTACTGCACCGCCTCCGCCACGTGCGCCGTCTCGATGCGCGCCGATCCGGACAGATCCGCGATCGTCCGCGACACCTTCAGCACGCGATCGTACGCGCGGGCGGAAAGGCCGAGTCGCGTCATGGCCTGTTCGAGCAGCCTTCGCGAAGAGGAGTCGAGCTCGCAGTGGCGGCGCAGCGATCGTGTCGCCATCTCCGCGTTGCACTGCATCGAGGTCCGCCGGAAACGATCGCGTTGAATGGCGCGAGCCTGTTCGACGCGATCGCGAATCGATGCTGACGGTTCACCGCTCGCGGTCGACGACACCTCCGCCGCGGTGAGCGCCGGCACTTCGACCTGCAGGTCGATGCGATCGAGCAGCGGTCCCGAGATCTTCGCGAGGTAACGCGCGATCTGAATCTGCGAACAGCTGCATTCGTGGCGGCTGTCATTGAAATAGCCGCAGGGACACGGATTTAACGCGGCAGCAAGCGTGAACCGCGCGGGGAACGTGACCGTGCGCGTAACGCGTCCGATCGTGACGACGCCGTCTTCCATCGGCTGGCGCATCACCTCGAGCGTGTCGCGGCGGAACTCCGGCAGCTCGTCGAGGAAGAGCACGCCGTGATGCGAGAGACTCACTTCGCCCGGACGCGGCGGGCTTCCGCCGCCCACAAGGCTGGCCGTCGAGATGGTGTGATGCGGCGCGCGGAACGGTCGCTTGGCGAGGAGGCCGCTTCCTTTCGGCAGCGTTCCCGCGACGGAATGAATCTTCGTCGTCGTGATCGCTTCGTCGGACGAAAGCCGCGGAAGGATTGATGGCAACCGCTTCGCGAGCATCGTCTTGCCGGAGCCGGGCGGACCGACGAGCATCACGTTGTGGCCGCCGGCCGCCGCAACTTCGAGCGCCCGTTTGGCCTGCGCCTGTCCGCGGACGTCTGAGAAGTCAGCCGCCTCGCCGAAATCGAATTCGATCGCGGAGCTCGACAACGCGCGAGGCAGCGGCGTGTCGCCGCGCAGGTGAGCGATCAGCGTGTCAGATGCGGCGCACCAATCACGCAGACCGACGCGACCGCAGCCGCCTCGGCGGCGTTAGCCATCGGCACGATCAGTTCTCGCACTTCAGCGTCGCCAGCCAGCGCAGCTGAGATCGAGAGCGTGCCGCGAATCGCCGCGATCGTTCCGTCGAGCGATAGCTCGCCGGTGAAAACGCGTCCGGCGATCTGTTCGTCGTGGAGAAACTCGAGGGCGTGAAGGATGCCGATCGCGATCGGCAGATCGAACGATGATCCTTCTTTCTTCACGTCGGCCGGGGAAAGATTGACGGTGATCCGGCGTGGCGGCATCCAGAGGCCGCAGTGGTGCAGAGCCGATCGGACGCGCGAATATGCTTCGCGCACGGCGGCGTCCGGCAGTCCTACCAGAGTGAAGCCGGGCAGGGCGGCGTAGCTGCCGCCGTCGACTTCGACGATGATCCGTGTTGCATCAATTCCGAGTGTCGCGGCACTCCACACTTTCGAAAGCATGGCGGGTTGCGACCTGCGAAAGTCCCGCGCCGAGGCTACCTCGGCGGTGAAAGAGAAGGCAAGAGGAGTATGGCCCGTCTCTTGCGGAAGACTTCGCCATGAACTGGATGGTATGGCTTGGAATCGCTGTCGTCGTTTGCGGGATCGCTGCAGTCACCGGCATCAAACCGCGCGCAACGCGTCACGTTGCGCACAGTCGGATGATGGGCGTGGGACGGATCTTTCTGCTGATCATCGTCGTGATCTTCGCGGTGCTTGCGTTCCGCGCGTACGGCGGCTGACGGTAGAATGCGCCCGCAATTCGCACGCGCACAGGAGACGACCACATGCGACTGACGGTTCCGCATCACACGACGAAGGAAAATGCCCGGAAAGTGATCGACGCGCGGCTGGGGCAGGCGCTTGCGCAATACGGTCATTACCTGAGCGAGTCGCAGCATCAGTGGGACGGCGAGAAGCTGACGTTCTCGGGGGCGGCGCGCGGCTTCAAGGTCAGCGGATCACTGGAGATCACCGACACGGACGTGATCATCGAAGGGAAACTGCCGCTGATCGCGAAGCCGTTCGAGCCGCGAATCAAAAGTGCGGTGGAAAAAGAAGCGGCCGGGATTTTCCCGGCCGCCTGAAGGCTCTCATTGTCAGACGGGCTGAGCCTCGTCGCCGTCGACGTGAAGGATCTTTTTCAGCGCGTCGACGTTGGGGTCGACAAAAAGCATTCCGTCCACTTCGACCGCCGGATCAGTGCCGAGACGAAACGTCTTCGACTTGTAATCCTCCGGCTTCACTAACTCGTGCGCAACTCGGTATCTCGACAAAAACCCTTCAATCAGGCCGGTCTTTGATCTCCGGCTCCCGGGGAAAAACCTCACGGTCATTCTTTCCCCTCCTCTCCACCCCGTGGGCGTACTTCTTTGCGTAACACGGTTGCTGAAGGTAAGCCTCTTCTCGCCATCCGTCAAATAATCTACCGACCCGGCGGTCGGTAAGTTACTGAATGCTCACGCAAGCGCGGCTTCGCGATACTGGATTTCGTAGAGCTTGCGGTAGAGGCCGTTCGTCTCCATCAGCTCGTCGTGCGTCCCGCGCTCGCGAATCTCACCATGGTGGAAGACGAGAATCGTATCGGCCGATCGGATCGTCGAAAGCCGATGTGCGATGACGATCGATGTGCGCCCTTCCATCAGCGTCCGAATGGCGTCCTGAATGAGTCGTTCTGTCTCGGTATCGATCGATGAAGTCGCTTCATCGAGCACCAGCACCGGCGGATTGAACGCCAGCGCGCGCGCGAACGACAGCAGCTGTTTCTCCCCGACCGAAAACCCCGCCCCTCTTTCCCGCACCTCGGCTGCATAACCTTCCGGCAGCCGGCTGATGAAGCGATCCGCCTGCACGCGAACCGCCGCTTCGCGCACGCGCTCCTCGCCGATCGACGGATCGCCGAGCGCGATGTTCTGCGAGACGTTGCCGGTGAAGAGGAAGAAGTCCTGCTGCACGATCGCGAAGAGCCGCCGCAGCGAGATGAGCGAGTAGCGACGGATGTCGACTCCGTTGATGAGGATCTCGCCGCGCTGAATCTCATAGAAACGCAGCAGCAGCGACGTGACGGTCGTCTTCCCCGCGCCGGTGTGACCGACGAGCGCGATCCGATCGCCGCGCCGCACCTGAAACGAAACGTTCTTCAGCACCCACTCTTCGTCGTTATACGCGAACCAGACATTGCGGAACTCGATCGATTCGAGCTCCGTCACCTCGAGCTCGCCCTTGTCTTCGATGGCCACCGGCGTGTCGAGCAGCCGGAAGATTCGCTCGCTTGCCGCCATCGCCGCCTGCAGGATGTTGTACTTCTCCGACAGGTCGGAGATCGGCTCGTAGAAGCGCTGCGCATACTGGAAGAACGCGATCAGTGCGCCGATCGACAGCGTCTTCTGCACGACCTGCCCGCCGCCGTACCAGACGATCAGCGCGATGCCGATCGTCTGCACGAGCTCGATCACGGGATAGAAGACCGAGTAGTAGAAGATCGAATCGATGTTCGCGTCGCGATGCTTCGCGTTGAGCAGCTCGAACTTCTCCGCCTCCGCCTCTTCACGATTGAAGAGCTGCACGGTCGACATGCCGGAGATGTGTTCCTGCAGGAACGCATTGATGGCCGCGATGCGCGCGCGCACCTGTCGATAGGTTTTGCGCGCGCCGCGACGGAACCACATCGACGCCAGCACGATGAACGGCGTGATGGAGAAGAGGACGAGCGCCATCCGCCAGTTCATCCAGAACAACACGCCGACGATGCCGGCGAGCACGACGATGTCGCCGAAGATGGCGACGAAGCCGGCGGTGAACATTTCGTTCAGCGCGTCGACGTCGGTCGTGACGCGGGTCATCAGGCGGCCGACCGGATTGCGATCGAAGAAGCGGATGTCGAGCTTCTGCAGATGGCCGAAGATCTCCTTGCGAAGGTCGTACATGATGTACTGGCCCATCACGTTCATCAGAACCATCTGTGAGTAGAGAACGGCGAAGCCGAGGATGAGCGCGGTGAGGTAAATCCCGGTGGCGACGTTGATGCCGGTGACGACGTCGACGTTCCAGCCGCGCGACGCGAGCCACGCACCGATCCGTCCGCTGACGCCGATCGTGCTGCTCCCCTGCACCGGCTTCACGAAGAGGTCGATGGCGATAGCGATGATGGCCGGCCCGACGATTTCGAGCGCCGACGACAGAATGACGAGCAGCACGGAGAACCCCGCGCGCGCGCGATACGGACGAAGGTAGTGCAGCAGCCGCCGCGCAAGATGCGGATCGAACGCCTTCGCCCCTTCGTCTTCGTGTTTTTCGATGTCTGACATGACGTTCCGTCAGGCATGAGGCATGGGGAATGAGGCATGAGTGAGAAGGCGCCCACTCATACCTCGTCCCTCATGCCTCATGCCGATTCAGGCAATTTCCTCCAGCTCCGCCTCGATCGTCTGCCTTCGATAGAGGTCGGCGTAGTAGCCGTCGTGCGCGAGGAGTGAGTCGTGCGTTCCGCGCTCGACGATTTTTCCTTCGTCGATGACGACGATGTGATCGGCGTCTTTCACCGACGAGACGCGATGAGAGACGATCAGGACGGTCCTTCCCTTTCGCACGTTTCGGAGCGCGGTGAGGATCTGTTCTTCGGTTGCGGTGTCGACGGCGCTGAGCGAATCGTCGAGCAGCAGGATCATCGGCTCGCGGACGAGTGCGCGCGCGATCGCGGTTCGCTGTTTCTGTCCGCCCGAAAGCGTGATGCCGCGCTCGCCGATCACGGTCTCGAGTCCCTGCGCGAATGTCTGGACGTCGGTCGACAGTCCGGCCATCGATGCCGCGTCGCGCAGCTCTTCGCTGCTTGCTTCTGCGCGACCGAAGCGGATGTTCTCCGCGATCGATTCCGAGAAGAGGAACGTCTCCTGCGGCACCATGCCGATCCAGTCGCGCAGCTGGCGCGGCGGAATCGTTTCGATCGGACGGCCATCGATGAAGATGCTGTTCGGCGGCGGCTCGAAGGTTCGCGTCAGCAGCGCGAGCAGCGTCGACTTTCCGCTGCCGGTGCGGCCGACGACGCCGACGGTTTCACCGTGGCGAATGCTGAGGTTCAGGTCGCGCAGCACCGGATGATTCGTGTAGGTGAACGTCAGATCGCGAATCTCGATGTCGCCGCGCACCGGTCCTTCGACTCGCTCGCCTTCATTCGTGTCGGCGCCGGGATCGACCGACCAGACGTCGTGCAGTCGCTGCATCGACGCCATGCCGCGCTGGAAGAGGTTGATGACCCAGCCGAGCGCGATGAGCGGCCAGATCATCCGGCCGAGATAGAACTGGAAGGCGACGAACGAACCGATCGTCATCGTGCCGGCGATCATCTTCCGGCTGCCGATGAAGAAGACGATGACGAACATCAATCCGATCAGCGCGTGCAGTCCCGGATAGAACGTCGCGGTAAGCCGGATGAGCGAACGGTTGCGATCGACGTACTCGCGATTCATCCGCCTGAAGATCTCGGACTCGTTCGGTTCCTGCCCGAACGCGCGGATCACGCGGACGCCGGCGAGGTTCTCCTGCACGCGCGCGGAGATGTCGCCGAAGTAGTCCTGCACGGAGCGGAAGCGAACGTGAATCTGTTCGCCGAAGTACTTCACCATTCCGGCGACGAGCGGCACCGCGCAAAGTGAGATCAGCGCCATGCGCGGCTCGATGCGCAACATCATGATGAAGGCGCCGGTGACGACGAGCAGCGACGAGAACGCGTGCATGACCGCCGGGCCGATGAGCATTCGCACCGACGCCAGATCGTTCGTCGCACGCGACATCAGATCGCCGGTTCGCTGATCCTGGTAATACGAAAGCGGCAGCCGCTGCAGGTGCGCGTAGAAATCGTTGCGCATCTCGTACTCGATGCGCCGCGACGCGCCGATGATGATCCAGCGCTGCAGGTAGAGAAAGATCCCTTCGATTGCCGACGCTCCGATCAGCAGCAACCCATATCGAAGCAGCATCGCGCGCGTGAACGAGTGCGTCAGTGCATTCACGGCGTTGCCGACGATCAGCGGTTTCGCGAGCGAGAAAACGGCGGAGCCGACGACGCAGAGCGCGCCCGCTGTGAGCGACGCTTTGTGCAGTTTGAAGTAGTGAAGGAGGCGGCCGATCGGCGTCATGATTCTTCCCGTGCGGCGATGCGGCCGCTGTCATCGCGCAGCGGCAGACGACGCAGTTCCTGAAGCGTGATTCGCAGCACGCTGTGGAGCGTGAAGCCCTGCGGAAAGCAGTGCGGAATGCGCAATCCCGCGCCGACGAGCTCGAGGAAGTCGAGCGGCGGTTTGCGGCGCGCCACGACGTACGCAAGCTTGCGCGGCAAGTCCTCGCGATCGTCCGCGTTCAGATGCAGCGGCTGCAGGTAATAACCGAAGTGCATGTCGCGCAGCGACGGCACGCCGCCTGCGAATTCCGGGAGCGTGATGCTGAGCCGCAGCGCACCGAAAATCCAGTTCTCCTGCGCGAACTCCCCTCGCCAGTGGTCTTCTTCATCCTCGGTCAAATGCTCGAGCCGCATCTTCGTCTACCATATCGCAACATGACCGACGTCGCTCCGCCCCGCGAACTGCCGATGGGACGCCTCGATGCGTTCGATGTCGGTACGAAGAAACTGACGATCCAAACCGAATTCTTTCCACGTCCGGCGTGGCGCGTGGAGACGAAGGTCTATCTCGCCGGCGCCTTGAAAAAGGTTTACACGTCCGACATGACGTCGATGCCTGAAGAGCAGCTGCAGCGCTTCGTCAACGAGTTCCATCAGGCGAAGATGGATGAGATCGCCGCGGGACTGCGCAACAAGCAGGCGTAGCCGTGAGCGTCAGCGACGCCGCACGCTGCGCCGGCACTTCTGCTCGGCGCGCGATTCGATCTGTCGCACGCGCTCGCGTGAAAGGCCGAGGATCTCGCCGATGTCGCGCAGTGTCAGCTCGTCGTCCTGCAGCACGCCATAGCGCAACTTGAGGATCGTCCGCTCTTCGAGCGTCAGCGCATCGATCGTCTTCTGCACGGAGCCGTGTTGCTTCAACGACTCGAGCTGGCCGACGCGCGCGAAGTCGATCTGTGGCGTGACCCCTTCGGCGATATCGCCGAGCTCCGACCAGAACGTCCGCGCGGCGCGGGCGTTCGGATTCGTGTAGAGCAACAGCTGCGCGAGCTCGCTGCGCGTGATGGCGATGGTCTCGCACACTTTCTGCTCCGCCGCTTCGAGCACCGACGCGATGTTCGCCGACTCGCGATTGAGAAACGCGGCGAGCTCGTTGATGCGCTTCGGCACGTTGTCGCTGACGCCGTGACGCAGCGTCAGCACGAGACGTTCTTTCGGCGTCAGCTCCGCCATGTGCGCGAGCAACTCTTCGCGGCGCGACTGTGCCTGCATCTCCGAATCGGCGGACGGAATCGTCGTCTGCTCGATGACGTCGGCGAGCTCCGTGTGCGATTCGTCGTCGAGCTCCGCGTTCAGCGAGAAGTTGTCGGCGTTGGCGTGCATCAGCGTCTGCACTTCTTTCACCGTCACACCCAACTCCACCGCCAGCTCCTCGGCGGTCGGGATGTGATTCCCTTCCGTCATCGCGGTGCCGATCGCTTTTTCGAGCCGGTACATCAGGTTCGCGCGCTTCGGCGGCAACCGGAACGCGCCGGCCTGCTCGGACAGCGCGTGCAGGATGGCCTGGCGGATCCACCACACCGCGTAGGTGATGAACTTGACGTTCTTTTCGGGATCGAACTTCTTCGCGGCGTGGATCAGGCCGATGTTGCCTTCGTTGATCAAGTCGAGGAAGAGGACGTGCGCATTGCGGTACCGCTTCGCATACGACACCACGAACCGTAGATTCGCTTTGACCAGTTCCTCGAGCGCGCCCTTGTCGCTTTCGTTCTGGATCCGGTAGCCCAGCTCGCGCTCGCGCTCCGGCGTGAGCCGTGGCACGCGAGCGATTTCCTGCAGGTACTGATTGAGGAGATCGTACGACTCGTCGCGTTCTTCGAACCGGGCCATTTTGGGGAGGCTGATTCTAACCGACGGTTGGTCGGTTGGTCGGTTAGGCGGTTGTTC
>JAXDJV010000010.1:0-88602 GCA_034667465.1 Acidobacteriota bacterium
GATCTGGAAATTTGACTTTAGGCGCCTAAAGTCAAATTTCCAGATCTGACCCCCGACTTTGACTTTACAGGTTTACGCGGGACATGTCGGGGTAGCGGTCGCCGGTGGCCGATTCGATCTGCAGTTCGTCGCGCGAGAGCTCGATGTTCACGGCGGCTGCGTTTTCCTCGAGGTGGCTTCGGCGGCGGCTGCCGGGAATCGGGACGATGTCTTCGCCGCGCGTCAGGAGCCACGCGAGCGCGAGTTGCGATGGCGTTACGCCGCGCTTTTTTGCGAGCGCTTCCACTCGGTCGACGAGCGCCAGGTTCTTCGCGAAGTTCTCGCCCTGAAATCTTGGGGAGTGACGGCGGTAGTCGTCAGCGTCGAGGTCATCGAGCGAGCGAATGCGTCCCGACAGAAATCCGCGGCCTAACGGACTGTAGGCGACGAAGCCGATTCCGAGCTCGCGGACGGTCGGAAGAATCTCGTCTTCGGGCTCGCGGCTCCAGAGCGAGTATTCAGTCTGCAGCGCGGTGATCGGATGCACTTTGTGCGCGCGGCGGATCGTCGCCGGCGCCGCTTCAGACAAGCCGAGGTGACGGACTTTGCCGGCGCGTACGAGCTCCGACATTGCGCCGACCGTTTCTTCGATCGGCGTGTCCGGATCGACCCGGTGCTGATAGTAGAGATCGATGTGATCGACGCCGAGGCGGCGCAGCGATCCGTCGCATGACTTGCGCACGTAGTCGGGACGGCCGTTGATGCCGACCCAGCTGCCGTCGGAATTGCGCTCGTTGCCGAACTTGGTCGCGATCACGACCGAATCGCGGCGTCCGCGAACGGCGCGACCGACGAGCTCCTCGTTCGTGAAGGGGCCGTACATGTCGGCGGTGTCGAAGAAGTTCACGCCGAGGTCGAGTGCGCGGTGAATTGTCGCGAGCGATTCGGCGTCGTCGCGTGCGCCGTAGAACTCCGACATCCCCATGCAGCCGAGGCCGATGGCGGAAACGTTGAGACCCGGGGAACCGAGACTGCGCTGCTTCATTTCAAACGTCCTTTACGCGGCGCCGAGCGCTTCGTCGGCGTGTTGCATCAGCACATCGAGATCGAACGGCTTCGTAATCAGTTTCCAGATTCGCTCCGGCGGAACGCGCGCGAGGATGTTCGGCACCGCGGCGGTCATGACGATGATGCGCGGCTGCGGACCCGATGATTCGGCGAGATGTTCGATGACGCCGATGCCATCGACGCGCGGCATCATCAGATCGAGGATCATCAGATCGTACGTGGCGTGGTCGAGCAGCTCGATCGCTTCCGCGCCGTCGCGCGCACTGCGAACTTCGTAGCCGCGCCGCTGGAAGAGACGCGTCACCAGCATTCGGATTGCGTCGTCGTCATCGACGACCAGGATGCGGACATCGCCGCCGGAACTCATGCGCCGCCGGTATACCACCGAACGCGACGCGCGCGAATCGTCTAAAGTCAATTTCCGGGGTCTGACCCCTGAAGTTGACTTTACGGGGGGCTGGGGCGGCCGAAGAGGAAGCCCTGGCCGAGCGGGATGCCGGCGGCTCGTGCGGCGTCGCGCGTTTCCGCGGTCTCGATTCCTTCGAGCACCAGCTCGCATCCGAGCTCGTGAGCGAGCGAGAGGATGTTGCGGACGATCTTCGTTCGCGTCGCATCGGTCTCGAACGACGTGCCGAAGTGCTGGCTGATCTTCAGGTACGTCGGACGGATCTGGTCGACGTGCGTGAGGTGTGAGTAGGCGACTCCGACGTCGTCGAGCGCGAAGGCGTATCCGAGGTCGCGCAAGCCGGCGCACTGTCGTGCTACGCGGACCGCTTCGCCGAGCGATTCCTGTTCGGTGATCTCGAGCACGACGCGCTCCGGCGCGATTCCGGTTGCGGCGCGCGCTTCTTCGAGCACGTCCGGCAGCCGCTCGTTCACGATGACCGCCGGATGCAGATTGAGGAAGAGTTTCGCGGACGAATTCATGAGCCGCAGCCCGGCGTGCGCGAACGTCGCCCGAATGCACGCCAGCTCCAGCTCCGCGACGCGTCCCTTCCGGTGCGCGTAGTCGAACAGCGCATCGGGAAGCGCGAGGATGCTCGGCGTTTCGCAGCGCGCCAGCGATTCGTATCCGAACGGCGCGAACGACTCATCGAGTCGAACGATCGGCTGCAGCAGCGGGAAGAGTTTTGCTGAGGTCACGATCGTGTCGAGCGACGGCATCCGGACGATGCGCCCCTCGTCGCGCGACTTCGGCTCGGGAAGCAGCTCATCGAGCAGCGCCGTGTCGAACGGTTTCGAGAGCACCGTCGCCGCGCCGCGCGCGATCGCTTCTTTTTCCAGCTCCGGCGAGTTCGCGCCGGTCATCAGCACGATCACGCTGTCGGGCGAATGACGGCGAATGTGATTGATGAAGTCGAGCCCTTCGAAGCGGAACGGACTGCTGAGACGAACGTCGGTGATGACGCCGGCGACCGGCATCCGTTCGATGGCGATCTCCGCCGATTCGAGATCGCCGCAGACGATCAGTTCGCGTCCGGGACGTTCGAGCAGCAGCGCCAGCGCGTCCGCAATGTCGGAATCGTCATCGACGATGAGAACCGTCTGCAGCGGCGCATCCACGGCGTTGGGCATCAGGAGCTCGATCATACCGGCACCTGCGTCGTTGCGAGGCATCCACTGCAATGCGGCCGCGGAGCTCATCAGATGCCGATGCTTTCGACGATGCCGCGCAGCTCGGCAACGCCTGCCAGCGCGGCGCGCAACTCACCCTCGCGGGCGACGTCGGTGATGTCGGGATATCCGTAGGTTCCGGCGATTCCGGCGAGGCTGTGAAACTGCCGCTCCAGCGCGGCTCGTGCTCTGATGGCGTCGGAGCCCTCGACTTCGGCGAGCGTCGCTTCCATCAGCATGACGCGCTCGGCGAGCCGCTTTTCGAAATGCGCGCGCAACAGCGTCCAGTCGAGTGCCGCGCTCATGCCGTCAACCTTTCCAGCGTCGACTGCAGCGCTGCGAAATCGATCGGCTTGGCGAGATAACCGTCGGCGCCGTAGGTCTTGAACGCCTCGTACTTGTAGTGCGGCGCGGTGTAGAGCGCCGTCATGATGACAACCTTCGCGTCGGACGATCTTTTGATGAAGCGGCAGAGATCGCGTCCGTCCATCTTCGGCATCAGCGCGTCGGTGATCACGACGGCGGGCTGTTCGCCGGCGACGAGCGCGAGCGCTTCCGGTCCGCTCTGCGCGGTGATGCAGCGATAGCCGAGCTTGCGGATCACGTGCGATCCGATGAGCCGGATCTCTTCGTCGTCATCGACGAGCATCACCAGCGGCGCCTTCAGCGCCGGAGCGATCGCCAGCTGCGGAGCGGGCTGCCTGAAGAGTCCGAGAATCGATTTCGGCGCGCGCATCCGAAACTCCAGCCGCTCCTTCGCCGGACGCCTGCAGCGGCACTGGCCGCACGATTCGCAAACCGGCGTCCGCTCTTTCGTCACGCAATCGCACCACGGCGACTGCGAGGCGTCGGCGAGCGCTGCGCAGCTGGGACAGGCAGTGACATAGGTGTCGGGACTGATGATGGCAAAGCTCGCTTCGAAAGGTTGAGTGCTCATTGGTCCATTTCCTTTTCTCTGTCGTTACCAGCCGAGCGCGGCGTTGATGTCGCGTGCGAGACTGTTGGGGTCGAACGGCTTGGCCATGATTGCGTGCGCGCCGAGTGAGCCCAGCGAGCGGCGATCGGCCGGTTGAACTTTCGCGGTGAGGAAGATGACCGGGATGTCGCGCGTCGCTTCGAACTGCCGCAGCATCGCGAAGGTGGCCGGTCCGTCGAGCTCCGGCATCATCACGTCGAGCAGGATGGCGTCGGGGTGGTCGGCGGCGGCGCGCTCGATTCCTTTGCGTCCGGTCGATGCGGTGAGGACTTCGAAGCCGCCGATCTCCAGCGTGATCGCCGCGACTTCGCGGATGTCATCTTCGTCGTCGATGATCAGGATTCTTTTAGGCGACATTTGCGGATTCCTTTTGTGTGCGAGTCATGGTGTCGAGGAGGTCGACGACGCGCCGCTCGAACTCGTGCGGCGGTACGCGGCTTTTCGTGAGGAACTGCGTCGGTCCGAGCGTGAGGCGCTGCCGATCCGACGGCGACGGATCGGTCGCTGAATAGACGACCATCGGCACGTTGCAGAGCTGTTCCTGCTCGCGCAGCCACTCGACGACGCCGAAGCCGTCGAGCTCCGGCAGCGCCAGATCGAGAATCAGCAGATCGGGCGTGATCTCGCGAGCGAGCGCGATCGCTTCACGTCCGGTCGAGGCGTGACAGGTCTCGATTCCGTGACGCGCGAATGATTCGGTGATGACGTGCGCGAGATCGAAATCGTCTTCGACGATCATGATTCGCGGCTGGCGGCCCGCGACGCCGAGTGCCTGCTCGAGAGTCGCGATCAGCGTTCCTTCATCGAGCGGTTTGGTTACCCATCCGGCGAGGTCGAACGGTGCGTCCATCTCGTCGGCTTTGATGCCGCTGAGAATCACGACCGGGATCTCGGCCGTTTCCGGATTGTTCTTCAGGCGCGACAGAGTTTCCCAGCCACCGCCAGCCGGCATGAAGAGGTCGAGCAGGATGACGTCGGGAGCGAAGCTCTGCAGGAGGCGAATCAGTTCGTCGCCGCCGCCGGCCGTGATCACCTCGTAGCCGAATCCCTGCAGCATGGTTTCGAGCACTTCGCGAAGGTTCGGATCGTCGTCGCAAACGATGATGCGCGGCGCGGCGCCGTTCGGCCGCGCGCTCGCTTCGACGAGCGCCGCCGGAATCGAGAAACTGAATTCACTTCCTTCGCCGAAGACGCTGTCGACGTGCATTTCGCCGCCGTGCTCGCGAACGATGCTGCGGCAAATCGTCAGGCCGAGGCCCGAGCCGCCTTTCTCGCGGGAGTCGGATGCGTCGACCTGCTGGAAGCGATCGAAAACCGTCTCCAGCTTGTCGGCCGGAATGCCGCGTCCGCGATCTTTGACGCGGAACACGACACCGTCGCGCTCGTGAATCGCCGAGACCGTGACGGCCGATCCGGACGGGGAGAACTTGACGGCGTTGCTGATCAGATTGGTCAGCGTCTGGATGACGCGATCGGCATCGGCATTGATCGTCGCCGATTCGACGCGGCCGAGCTCGATGCGGACGCCGGCTTTGTCGGCGATCGGGCGCATCACGTCGATCGAATCCTGCAACAGCGTTGCGGCGTCGCAGAGGCTCTTCTTCAGGACGACTTTGCCCGAGTCGATTCGCTCGATGTCGAGAATGTCGTTGATGAGTCGCACGAGGCGGTCGGTGTTCGAGACCGCGATGTCGAGCATTCGCTGACCTTTTTCCGGCGACGACGCGATCAGGCCGCCGGCGAGCAGGCCGAGTGCGCCGCGGATCGAGGTGAGCGGCGTGCGCAGCTCGTGGCTGACGATCGAGACGAATTCGTCTTTCATCCGCTGCACTTCGAGCCGCTCGGTCGTGTCGTGGAAGGTCATGACCGCGCCAACGAGCTCTCCCGCTTCGTTGCGCATCGGCGTCGTCGATAACTCGACGTCGAAGCTGGTCCGATCGCGGCGCCAGAAGAGACCGCTCGAGCCGCGGGTCATTTCGCCGTGGCGGAGGGCGCGCATGGCCGGACACTCCTCGAACGGATGCACTTCGCCGTTGGCGCGCGTGTGATGAATGCGGTCGTGGAAGCGCTCGCCGCGAAGATCGTCCATCGTTACGCCGAGCATTTCCGCGGCGGCGCGGTTGATGAACGACGCGCGTCCCTCGAGGTCGAGTCCGACGATGCCGTCCGCCGCGGCGTTGAGAATCAGCTCGTTCTTCCGTCCAAGCTGTTCGAGCTGCACATTCATCGCACGCAACTCCGCCTCGGCGCGCTTCGTTTCGGTCAGGTCGAGCATGGCGCCGACCATCCGAGTCGCTTTTCCGCCGGCGTCGCGCATGAGGAAGCCGCGATCGAGCACGTGCGCGTAGCTCTTTCCGTCGCCGCGGAGGAAACGGTACTCGCGCGACCATGCCTGGCCATCCGACTCGAACATCGCGAGAACGTTGTCCAGCACGCCGGTCACGTCTTCCGGATGGATTGCGTCAACCCAGCGCGAGATGGTGACCGTTCCCCAGCTCGAGTAACCGAAGTGTGTCTGCAGTGCTTCGTTGAACCAGATCGTGTTGTCTTTGAGGTCCCAGTCCCACATCACGTCGTTCGTGGCGCGCGACGCGGCCGAGAAACGCTCATCGCTTTCGAGCAGCGACTTCTCAGCGCGATCGCGCGCCGCGGTGTAGCTGTGAAGCGCGATCAATGCGTACGCCCACGAGATGACCAGGAGAGGAAGCAGCAGCAGGCAGGCGCCGATGAGAATCGCGTTGCGGCGGCGGGTGCGCTCGCGACCGGCTTCGATGCGCTCGCGGACGACCTGATTGATGACGCTCGTCAGGTCGCCGAACGTCACTTTCATCTCGTGATAGCGAGCGGTCGACAGCAGCGCGGTCGCCGCGGCGGTCCTGCCGTCGAGCGCGAGCGTGAGAGCCTGACGCTCCATGCGCGTCGTTTCGCGGTCGGCCTGATCGGCCTTGTCGGTGCGGATGCCCAGGTCATTGCGAACGACTTCGTCCCGGAGTTGAGCCCAGGCCGGTGCGAATTCTTTCGCGGCCGCGTCGTGCCTGATTCCCCACTCCGGATCGTTCGAAAGAGCCGCGATGCGCGCCGAGGAGGTCAGCGTTTCGTCGAGATGCATGACGTTGGCGCTGAGGTCGCTCAGCTTCGCCAGCTCGATGACCGTCGCGTAGTGCTGATGGAGCGAGGTGATCGTCCATCCGGCGACGGCGGTGAGCAGCACGGCGGCGAGCAGCGCCATTTCGAGCGCCCACTGCGTCGCACCGCGGGTAATGCCCGCGCGGATCGGAGAAGCCGGTTTTGGGGTGTGCATCCGGCGGTCGGATAGAGCGTCCTTCCTGCCAGAGTGCCTCTGTCTGTTAACCAGCTTGAAATGAGTAATTTACGTGAAATTGACGCGCGATCTCGTCGCTCGCGATCCGCACACCTGTCCAGCAATCAGACGTTATTCGAGCCGGAAACTGACCACCAGCTCGTGCTCGACTTCGTGCGCTTCGCCGTCGACTTTGAAAGGACGGAAACGCCACGTGCGGATTGCGCGGACGGCCGACTCCTCGAACTTCGGCCAGCGGGGATGTTCGAGCACGACGACCTCTCTCACGTGGCCGTCTTTCCCGATGACGTAGCGCAGCGTGACGTCGTCTTCGCGATGCAGCATCCGGGCATCTTCCGGATATTGCGGGAAGAGCTTCTTCTCGACGTAGAGCGGCAGGTTGACGTTCCGTCCGAAAAGCACGCGATCGCCGACCATCACGCCGCCCAGAAGTCCGTCCCGCTTTCCCTCCGCAACGCCGTTGCCGCTGCCGCTCCCCGATCCGCCGCCCGTTCCATCCTGTCCGTCGCTCGCGCCTGTGGGCGAAGGGAGCGCCGTGAACGCGGCGAGTGAGAGCGTCGCGGTGCGCATCGGCACGACCGGAATCGAATCAGGGATCACGGTCGGCGCCACTTCCAGCTCGGGTGGCGGCGCAACCGGAGTTGACGCCGGAACCGGCGTCGCAGGATTCGCCGGACGCGCGGGAGCGCCGGACGGAAGCGGGGGCGGGGGAGCGGGGGCGGCGGCGATGGAGTACGGACGGACGAGCCGCGGCGGCTGATCGGGAAACACCGCACGCCACTGCGGCGCAATCAGAAACACCGCGAGGATGATGACGTGCGTCGCGATCGAGACCGGCAGCGATCGGTACGCCGCCTGGTGCGTACGCGTATGAAACGCCTCCGGAGCAACGGTCTCGAACATTCGGTCTGCAGAGCTTAACGCGCCGCGGAGACCTCATGCGGTTACATGCGCGATTCGCGCAGCAGGCGATTGGCGCGCGCCACACCGACGCTCGTCACGATGATCGCGCCGACGACGATCGCGGCGAGGTTCGCGCCGACGTAAATCTCCTGCGGCATCGTCGCAACGAGCGGAGTGGCGGCGATGACCAGCTGAACGATTCCGAGCCGGACAAAATCGCGACCGGTCGCTTCATTCGCGTCGTACCAGACCGATTCACTCGCGGCGGTGGCGGGGAGGCGCAGGCCATACCAGGGATTCGGTGCGACACGACGCTGCTTCAGCGGAATCCCCAAACCGGTGACGAGCAGCCCGGCGGCGAAGAACATCAATTCAAATCGCAGCATGGCGGATCAGGTCGCCGGTCCCGGTTCTCTCGCGTCCGGATAGACACCCATCAGCGGCCTCCTCCGTAATCATATCGCTCGAACTCGATCGTTGACGGCCTGCCGGTTCGCGCCGACTCGGCATACGCCTCGTACATCCGCTGCTGCGTCGGGAGCCATCCCTCGTGCAGGTCGCGTCCCCGTTTCATCGCCGCTTCCGCCCCTTTGTAATCGCCGCGCGCGTAGAGCAGGCGCGCTCTCGCGGTCAATGACGCCAGGTTGACTCGTACTTTCTCCGCACGATCGAGCATTCGCTGTGCTTCATCGAGCTGACCGCGACGCGTCAGCAGATAGGCGCTGTTCGCGTCGACGCGTTGCGCGACATCGGGACTTCCGAGCGGATCGCTGACCGCTCGGGCCTGATCGAATGCGCGCTGTGCCGCATCGAACTGGCCGAGGTATGTGCGCGCGAATCCGATGTTCACGAGCGCGATCGCTTCCACGCGCGGGTTATGAATCTGTGCGGCGATCGTTGCCGCTTCCTGCGTCTGCTGCAGCGCTTCCTCGATGTGGTCCATCGCCCAGAGCGCGATGGAAAGATTCACGAGCCCGAAGATCTCGTTGCCGCGGTCGCCGCTCTTTCGTGAGAGCGTCAGCTGGCGTCGTGCATAAGCGGCAGCACCCGGATAATCGGTCGCATCGAGGCGTGTTGATGCGAGATTGCCGAGCACTTTTACGGTCATCGGAAAGTCGTTGAGCTTCTCCGCCATCTCGAGCGTTCGCAGGTAGTAGCGTTCGGCCGCGGCGCTGTCTCCCTTCTCAGCCTCGAGGATGCCCATGTTGTTGTACACGCGTGCGAGATCGCTGGCACTGCGCAGAGACGTGAACGTTTGCAGCGCGGTGCGGTTCCACCCGCGCGCGTCATCGAGCCGGTTCTGATGCCAGGCCACGACGCCGAGGAGCCGCTGGGCGTGGCCGGCCATCTTCAGATCGCGCAGCTGTTGCGCGACGACGAGCGATGCGCGCGCGATGCGATCGGCGTCCGCGTACTGCCCGCGATCGATCAGATCGTCGGCGCGGGTGAGGTCGATCTCCGCGACGAGCCTTCGATCGCCTTTTCGGGTGGCGAGTTTCCGCGCGTCGTCGAGCAGTGCGTCGGTGCGGGCGACGTCGCCGGTGAGACTGCTGCAGCGCGCCAGCTGTACTTCCGCCCAGGCGAACTCCGGGTCACGATCGATGCAAACTGTGAAGTACGGCACGGCGGCCTGCGGCCCTTTCGTCAGGAACTGCTGCACGCCGATCGCGTATGCGACGTTCGCGAAGTCATCGAACGAATAGCGCTCGCGAATGTCGATCCTGCGCGCTGCCGGATCGAGCCGAGGGGCGAGACGCGAAGTCAGGTCGTTCGCTGCATCGGGAAGAGTGGCCGCCGACACTTTGCCCGGCGCTTCATCGCCGTCGCGAAGGAGCAGGCGATAGCTGATTCCGTACTGCCCCTCGCTCGAGGTGACAGTGGCGGCGAGGAGCGTATCTGCGCCGAGGACGTCGAGCAGCCGCGTGCGCGCGCCAGGTGTGAGCGCGGAGGTGCGCGCGATGCCGAGGTTCTTCATCGCTTTCAGCACGTCATCGGCGGGGACGAGCTGTACGCGATGGAGCCCGCCGAGCCCCTGCATCACCATATCCATCAGCCCGAGCTCGACCCATTCGGTCCCGCGCTGGTTTGTCTCGTTGCGGAACGGCAGCACGGCGATTTTTCCATCGCCGTGTTTCGTGAACAGCGGTCGATCGGCAAGGCGTTGTGTGATGAACATCGCCACGACGGCGACGGCGATGATCGTCGCTCCGACGGCCGCGAGGATGGCGTTGCGGCGAACGCGTTGCGGACGCGATGCGATCCGCTCCAGCTCGCGCACCGTTGCTTCAGCATCGGGACGCTCTTCCGGATCGGGATCGGTGAGGCCGCGGACGAGACGCGTGATGTCGCGATCGCCGGTGCCGGTCAGCGTGAGATCGGCCTTGCGAACTTTCGCGAGCAACTCCGTCGTCGACGGCGTTTTGCCGTATGGGCTCGCGCCGTGATTGAGCAGTTCGTACAACAGGATGCCGAACGAGTAGAGATCGCTCGCGGCGGTGAGCGGGAGTCCGCGCGCCTGTTCGGGCGACATGTAGTGAACGGTGCCGACAAGCGTGCCGGCCGACGTGCGCGCCCAGTCGATCGATTGCATCGGCTCGGTGCGGCGTTCCATCAGCACGGTTTTCTCCGTCGCAGCGACTTCGGGCTCGGGCATCACCAGTTCGGCGGTCTCGTCGATCGATGAATCGTCGTCCTGCACGAGACGGGCGAGACCGAAGTCGAGGACTTTCACCTCGCCGTCGCGCGTCAGCATCACGTTGTCGGGTTTCAGATCGCGATGGATGATTCCGCGCGCGTGAGCGAAGGCGAGCACGCGCGCGAGCTGCACCGCGACGCTGACTCCTTCGGCGCCGGCAAGCCCTTCCGCGATCGCCGTTCGCAGCGTGCGGCCTTCGATCAGCTCGAGGACGAGATAGTTTCCGCTCGCTTCCTCGATGACGTCGTAGATGCCGCAGATGTTCGGATGATCGAGCTTCGAAAGCAGACGCGCTTCGCGCAGAAATCGCGAACGGACGCCGGAGTCGACGAGCTTGTTCGGCTGGATGACTTTCAGCGCGACCGGACGTTCGAGCCGCTCATCCCAGCCGCGATAGACCTCTCCCATTCCGCCGGCGCCGATGAGCGCGTCGATGCGGATTCGTCCGATGTGGCTGCCGGGCGGGAGCGACATGGTTTGCGTGGATGAATCTTAATCCTGCCGCGCCCCGCGGAAGGCTCTGCCTCTTTTGTTACGGAAGGCGGGTAGGGAAATCGCCCCGGCCGTCACACCTCAGAGTGGAGCGTCCATTCGTCTGGCAGGTCGATCAACCGGGGGAGGCCTCGTTTATGGGACAGGCAACACGATCGCTCGAGCGCGCCCTGCTCGAGAGATTGAGCGTCGGTGACTGCGACGCGTTCTGGAGTCTGTGGATGCTGCACCGTCCGCATCTGCATGCGGTTTGTTACCGCCAGATGCAGTGGGTCGTCGCTGACGCCGACGACGCGGTCAGCCGCTCGATGCTCCTCGCGCACGCGAAGCTGCCGGAGTATGCGATGGAGATCGTCGACGTCGAAGCGTGGCTGACACGCCTGACGTGCAACGTCTGTCTCGACATCAAGAAAGAGCGCGGCCGCGGCGTGCGAAAAGCGGAATCGCTCGACGAACAGTCGCTGACGCGGCGCGAAGCGACGCTCCCGGAGCCGCTCTCGCCGGAGGATGCGTGCGTCTCGACGCAGATGCGCGAATCGATTGCCGGCGCGATCGGACGACTGCCCGAGCCGCTGCGCATCGTGGCGCTGATGCGTTTCGTCCAGGAAGCGTCGTATACGGCCATCGCCGAAAAGCTCACCATCAGCGAAGCGAACGCGCGCAAGCGCGTGCAGCAGGCGCGGACGATGCTGCGTCCGCAACTCGTTCACCTGCGCGGCGACGAGCTACGCGTCACTGCGCCTGGAGCACGAGGAACTGCGGATTGCTCGCCCTGAGTCCCACCGACGGGCATTCGACGTAAACGTAGTAAACACCCGGCGACGGCGAGGTGAAGTCCACCTCATATCGCCCGTCGCCGCGCGGCTGCAGCGCCAGCCGTTCCGACCACGCGCCGTTCGCCTGCATGATCAGCGCGCGGGCGTCGGCCAGCGCGTTCGCCGGCAGCTTCGTCTTCGCATCGGTGAGACGGAACGCCAGCTGCGTCTTTTCGCGCGCCGTGATGATCCGCTGTTTCGTCAGCTGCTCGATGTTCAGCGGTACGCGCGGCTTCGCCGCGGCGATGTCGGGATTCTCCGCGACGTTCACCGTGAAGCAGGAGATGACGCGCGGTGAATCGATGAAGACGGCGACGTCGTAGAGTCCCGCCTCCGGCATCGTCGCGGTCGTCGTAAACGTTCCCGGCTTTCCTTCGCGCAGGCTGCGATTCACGACGAGTACCGCCTGCGGCGGATGGTGGTAGTTCGAGAAGTGGCCGATTGGTGCCGCCATCCCTTCCTTGTAGAAGTAGACCTCGCCGTCCGCCGGGTTCGCGACGAGCACGGCGTTCTCGCCGGCCGCGGGCACGATGCCGTCGGCGGCGGTGAGTCGCGGCATCTTCCCGAAGTTTTCCTGGCCGCCGGGAAACTCGACCACCGCAAGCGCGCGTCCTTCTTTGCCGATATTCGCGAGCGGAATCATCAGCACCAGTTCGCTCTCGCGGCGACGAACGTACGCCAGCGAATCGGTGAAGGTCACTTCGAACGGACCGCCTTCAAGCTCGCCGGTCTGGATGACGCGATTCGACGACACGTCGACGATGTGCATCAGGTCCTTCGCCGGATTGAGCGTGAATCCGTAGCGGCCGCCCGGCGCGAAGCGAATCCGTTCCAGTCCCGGCTCGGTCATGATTCGTCCGACCGGTTTCTTCGCGCGCGGATCGAGGACCGTGATCGCGCCGTCGCTGCTGGCGATGTAGGCGAGGTTGCTGAGCGGCGACCAGTCGACCGACAGCGGTTTCGCGCCGGCCGGTCCGCGCGCCACCTCTTTCAATGTGGCGACGTCGATGATGCTCACCGTGCCGTCGTCGCCGTTCGTGACGATGATCGAGCGATTGTCGGGCGTCGCGGCGAGATCGTGCGGCCCTTTTCCCGTTGCGATCTTCGCGGCGACGGTGAGATCGGCGGGGCGAAGCGCTGTGACGCCGTCGCGCGTCGAGATCCAGACGTAATGTCCGTCCGGCTGTTCGACGATGCGCCGCGGTTCGATGCCGGCGTCGAACGTCGAGATGATCTTCCAGCGACCTGTGTCGATTGCCGTTACCTTTCCGGCGGCCGGTGACGTGACGAGGAGACGCGCGCCGTCAGCTGTCAGCGTCCAGTCGAAGCCGGGCGACGGGAGCTCGAGCATGCCGATGAGCTGCGTTCCGCCGAAGCTGAAATGCGGATCGACGATGGTCAGCGTGCCGTCGCCGTTCATCGCCACGACGTAGTAGACGTTGAGGTCGAGCGAGGGACGTTGATAGACATTGCCGGCGACGAACGTCGCGACGGTGGCCGTGCACTGTTTGCGGTCGAGCGGCTTGTCGCCGGCGGATTTGTTGAACCACGCGGTCGGAAAGACGCCGCCGAGCGGAGCGCCGGTGGTCTGATCGCGCAGCGTCACTTCGACGCGGGCGGTGTCGCCTTCACGTGCGTTCGCGACGTCGAGACCGACGACGATCCCGCCGTCCGTCACCTTCTGAGAGACGAGCGCCGCAAGCGCCAGCACACCGAGGAAGTTCGTCACCTGACGAGGATAAGACGTTGCGGGTGGTGAGGATGTGAAGTCAAAGTCGGGGGTCACATCTGGAAATTTGACTTTAGCAACCGGGAATCCGGCCTTTCAGCCGTGACGCCTGAGTGATCAGGCAACCGTTAAGTCAAATTTCCAGATGTGACCCCCGACTTTGACTTTCCATTCACAGTCGGCCGCGGCGCGTCGTCTTTTAGTAGACAAACGGTGTCCAAATCCTCCATGTCCAGCGCCACCGTAGTTGCCGTACTCGATGCTCGCCCGACGGGCGAGTTGATCGCGACCGTCGCCCGAAACGCGGGCTGGCTCGAAGTCCGAGCCGATCTCCTCGGCGATCTCGACGCTTCCTGGCTTCGCTCGCACTTCCCCGGCGCGCTGCTCTATTCATTGCGCAGCCAAGCCGAGGGCGGGGCGGCGGAAGGTGACGCCAGCCGCCGCGCGCGACTCATCGCCGCCGCCCGCGACTACGACTTCATCGATCTGGAGCTCGGCGATCTCGTTCCCGCCGTGCTGAAAGCAATCCCGCCGTCAAAGCGGATCATTTCCTCGCGCCGCTCCACGCCCGAGCTCGCCCATCTCGGCGACCGGCTGCGCGTCATGACGTCGGTCGAAGCGCACCTCTATCGCATCTCCGCCATCGCAAAGCGCAGCGGCGATGAGCTCGCGCCACTGCAGCTCCTCAAAGAAACGGGACGCACCGACGTCACCGCGTACGCGACCGGTCCGATCGGCCTCTGGTCGCGCATCGTGGCGCCGTGGCTCGGCGCGCCGATCGTCTTCGGCCGCGTTGGCGACGACGACACCGCGGAAGGGTTGCCGTCGATCGATCGCCTCGTCGGCAGCTTCGGTTTTCCCGATCTCCCCGAAATCGATGAGCTGTTCGGCATGGTCGGTGCGCCGGTCATGCATTCGCACTCGCCGCGCATCCACAACACCGCGTTCCGCGCCACCGGCCGCAACGCGCTGTACGTCCCGTTTCACGTCGACGAGTTCTCCGACTTCTGGTCGCGCGTGATCAGCAACGGCGCGCTGGAGTCGCTCGGATTTTCGATCAACGCGCTCTCCGTCGTCTCGCCGCACAAAGCGATCGCGCTCGGCGCGGCACGCTCGAAGAGTCCCGTCGTCCGGCGTGCCGGCTCGACGAACTTCTTTCGACGCGGCGCCGACGGCGAATGGGTCGCGGAGACGACCGACGCCGAGGGCGTGATACTCACGCTGCGCGAACGTGGCATTCCATGCGCGAAACAGCGTGTGGCCGTCATCGGCTGCGGCGGCTCCGGCCGCGCGATGGCGGCAGCGCTCGATCAGGCAGGCGCCGATGTCACGCTGGTCAATCGCGGTCTCGAGCGCGCGTCGCTCGCCGTGCGACTGCTTCGTCTGCCGTTCATGCCGCTCAACTCGTTTTCCGGCGACGGATTCTCGATTGTCGTCAATGCGACGCCGGTCGGACGCGACAGCGACGAGATCTCGTTTCCGATCGAAAGCCTCAAGCGCGACGCCACGATCGTCGATCTCGTCTATCGCGACACGCCGACGCAGCTCATGACCCGCACGCGCGGTCCCGGACGAATCACCATCGACGGCTGGGACATGCTCATCACGCAGGCGCTCGAACAGTTTCGATTGATGACCGGCGACGAAATGCCGGAAGGACTGGCACGCCAAACCCTCGGTCTCGAACCGGCCGAGTTGATTGCCGAATGCTGACCGGAGGAAGACGGAATGGGTGAGCCACAACAGTCGCGACGAAGCGTCGAGCAGATGCCGATGGACGCTCCGCCGCCGCGCATCGAAGCCGAGGCGATGGACGGCCGCTGGTACAAGACCAGCGACAAACCGCAGTGGATCGAGCGACTCGAGCTCGACACCGCCGGCGACGCGACGTACGTACACATTTTCGGCGGCGCCTCGCCGTCGCCGGCCGACTGGGGCCGCGTTCGCATTCAGTGGCCGTATGCCAGCGCGTCGAACACGTCGAGCGCGAAGGCGGGCGGATTCGTCGCGCAGTACGACTTCGACGAGATGTCGGTCGAGGTCCAGGCGAACTACAACCTCGGCCTCCTCGTCGTGGCGACCTTCGTCACCTTCAAACAACCGGGCGCGCTCTCCGACCGCTTCACCCGCGAGTTCTTCTTCCGCGCGTGATCTCGATGAGGAATCGATCATGACCGCAGCTGCCGAAACCGCCGCACTCGCACTCGACGCCGCAGTGCTCGCCGGCGAATGGATCAACACGAATGCCGAAGCCGGCATCGCCCGCATCGTCTGCACCTCGCAACCGGACGGCACGATGCGCGTTCGCGCAACGGGGCGCACCGCCGGCGGCGAAATGGAAGAGTGGGACGAAGTCGACGCGCCGCTCTACTCGTTTACCTTTGAATCGCGTCAGGCCGGCGCCTTCAGCGCCGTCTTCGACCTCGGCTACGAAGAAGTGCGCATGCAGGCCAACGTGAAAGCGGGCGTCCTCGTCGTCGCCAGCTTCAATCGCTTCAAGGACGACAGCGGCCGCTCGAACTACTTCGACCGCGAGTTCTTCCACAGGATCTCGAAGGGATGACCGTCGCGGTGGAAAGCGGCGAGCGGACGTTCGCCGATACGTATCTGGGCGACTCGCAGCGCGAGCTCGTCCATCGGACGGCGCGTCTCGCGCAGGAGCGGCTCGCGCCGCGCGCCGCGCACTACGACCGCACCGCTACGTTTCCACTCGAAGACTTCGATGACATTTTCGCCGCCGGCCTTCACGCGCCGACGGTGCCGCGCGAGCACGGCGGACTCGGACTCGGCCCGTATCGCGGCGACGTCTTCACGCTCTGGATGATGACGAAGGAGATCGCGAAAGCCGATCTCTCGCTCGCCCGCTGCTGGGAAGGTCACGCGAACTCGCTCGTGCTGCTCGACGGCATGGCCACGCCGCAACAGAAAGCGCGCTGGTTCGAAGGAATCGTCGCACGCGGCGAGAAGTGGGTGGCGTGGAGCGGCGAGCCGCAATCGCGCGCGCCCGGCGACACGCAGAGTTTCGGCACGAGCGTCGAGCGCGTCGAAGGCGGTTACGTCATCGACGGGAAGAAAGCGTTTTGCACGAGCGCCGGCGGCGCGCGCTGGGCGCTGCTGCTCGTCAACACGGCCGGTCCCGGCGGTGCGCGTCACGCGACGGCTGACGCAGCTGCGACGCTGTTACTCATCGCGTGCGATCTCGACGACCCATCGATCGGCTTCGACGGCTCGTGGTGGGATCCGATCGGAATGCGTTCGACCGTCAGCCACGTCGCGATCTTCGATCGGACGTTCATCCCTGAAGAGAATCTCGTCGGTGAGCCGGGCCAGTATCTCCGCGAAGGATGGCAGACCTGTTTCGTGCCGCACTACGCGGCGGCGTTTCTCGGCGCGGCAGAAGCGGCGTACGACTACGCGCTCGCGCACATCCGTTCGCAAAACAAAGGGGACGATCCGTACGTCCAGCATCACGTCGCGAAGATGGCGATGAACGTCGAGACCGCGCATCTCTGGCTGAAGCACGTCGCCGGATTGTGGGAACGCGGCGCGTACGGCGAAGCGCAGGTGGCGGGCAGCCGCGCGCGGCATCTCGTCGAGCATCTCGCGGTCGAGACCGTCGACCATTGCATCCGCGCGTGCGGCGCGCGTGCACTCAACCGGCCCAGCCCGATGGAACGCGTCCTTCGCGATCTCGCCATCTACGTGCGGCACGACAACGACGATCAGGTGCTGGCGACGATCGGCAAGTCGATCCTCGGACGCAGTTTCGATTCGTCGTTCTTCAAGCCCTGAGGGAATGGAGACGCCATGTCGAAGCCGGCGCATCGGATCATCTGGGCTTTCGCACTCGGCTACTTCGCGTTCTACGTTCCTTACAGCGCGATCGTAAAACTGGTCACCGCCGGCGCGCGCAAAGCGAACGGCGTCGGACTGCTGCCGGTCTCGCTGCTGACGACCGTCGTCATGCTGCTGATCATCGTGACGATGCTCGGCTGGTGGAAGTACGCCGCGTGGCCATCGCGCGCGGTTGTGATCTCCGGCGCCGGCGTGGCGCTCATCATCGCGTCGACGACGCTCGCGTATACATTCAAAGGGATCTCCGTGATCCTCGCGCTGCTGCTCATGCGCGGCGGCGTCCTGACGATGGCGCCGATCATCGACAGCGTCCTGAAACGACGCGTCCGCTGGTTCTCGTGGGCCGCGCTCGTGACGAGCCTCATCGCGGTCGGCGTCTCCATCTATCGGACGATCGACCACAGCGTCACCGCGATGGTGCTGCTTAACCTCGCGGCGTACCTGACCGGCTACGCGCTTCGTTTGCCGTGCATGACGTACGTGGCGAAAGTCGATGATCCCGCGATCACGCGCCGCTACTTCGTCGGAGAGATTCTCGTCGCCTGCGTGCTCCTGACGATCGTGCCCGCCGTCTTCGCCGTCGGCGGCGTTGGCGCATTGCGCAACGGGTACTTCGATCGCTCGCTGACGACCGTGATGATCGGTTTCTTCTACGCGTGTCTCTACACCTTCTGCACGCTCATCTATCTCGACCGCCGCGAGAACACGTTCACGATTCCGCTCTTCTGCGGCTCGAGTCTCCTCGCCGGCATCACAGCGACGTATCTGCTGCATCGGTTCGGCGGTTTCAAGGGCGTGTCGGCCGGCGATCTGACCGGTGCTTCAATCATGGTGATCGCGCTGCTGTTCCTTTCGCCGCTGCATCACCTCGACGAATACGTTCGCAACTCGATCCGCCTGGTGCGCGATCCGCGCACGCGCGCCGAGGTCGTCACGGGAAGCGGTCCGGCCGAAGCGGTCGCGCGTGTGTATCTCTTCGTCTGCAGCGGCAACACCTGCCGCTCGCCGATGGCGGAAGCGATCGCGAAGGCCGAGAGCGCCGCGCTCGGCGCACGCATTCACATCCGCAGCGCCGGAACGTCGGCGAAAGCAGGCGAGGCGATGACCGCGGAAGCGCGCACGGCGCTGGAGCTGCTGACGATCAAGCCGCACGACCACGCGTCGCAGCCACTGACGAACGACCTGGTCGACGAAGCGTCGGCGATCTTCTGCATGACGTCGAAGCATCGCGATGCGGTTCTGGCGTCGCGTCCGTCGGCGGCCGCGAAGACGTACACGCTGAATCCTGCCGGCGACATCGACGATCCGATCGGCAAACCGCTCGACACTTACGTCGATTGTGCGCGCGCGATTCGCGAACACATCCGAGTGCGATTCCGCGAGCTCGGCGCCGGAGTGGCATAAACGATGGCGCTCCGCTTTCACTGGAGCATGTCGTCAGCCGGCGGAAAGCTTCGCGGCGCGCAGGCTCGCGGAGCGCTGGCCATTCAGTCGCTCGATTCGATGCTGCGATTCGCTCGCCACGCCGAAGAGTGCGAGATCGAATCGCTGCTGATGGCGTTCGGCTTTCATCGCCCCGATCCCTTCACCGTCGCCGCCGCACTCGGCGCGCTGACGACGCGCATCAAGTTCATGGTGGCGATGCGCTCCGGCGTCATGTCGCCGACCTATTTCGTGCAGCAGGTCAACACGGTGGCGATGCTCACCGGCGGCCGCATCTGTCTGAACATCGTCGCCGGACACACGCCGGACGAGCAGGGTTACTACGGCGATTTTCTCAAGCACGACGAACGCTACGAGCGGACTGACGAGTTCCTCCGCATCTGCGCCGCGTTCTGGCGCCGCGACGGCGACGTCAACTTCGAAGGACATCACTACCGCGTCGTGAACGGGAAGCTCAATCTCCAGTTCACCGCTCCCGATCGCAGCGCGCCCGAGATCTACCTCGGCGGCAGTTCCGCGGTCGCCGAACAACAGGCCATCGCGCATGCCGACTGTCTCTGGCGTCTGCCCGACACGCCCGACAAACTGCGCGCGCGGACGCTGGAGATCGTCGAGCAGGGGACGGAAGTCGGACTGCTCGTATCGCTGATCGTCCGGCCGACGCACGCGGAAGCCGTTCGCGCGGCGGAAGCGATCCTCGAAGAGGTCGGACAGCAACCGAAGCGAACGCACGAAGAGTTCGCGCGCCGCTCCGATTCGGTCGCGTTCACGTCGACCTACGCGCTGGCCGCGCAAAGCGAGTGGCTGACGCCGTATCTCTGGTCGGGCGCCGTGCCGTATCTCGGCGCGCCGGCGATGGCGATCGTCGGATCGCCCGATGAAGTTGCCAATGCGCTCTTCGATTTTCGCGCCGCCGGCATCACGCAGTTCCTCTTCATGGGCTGGCCGGACATGGAAGAGATGACGAATTTTCATCGCGACGTCCTGCCGCTCGTGCGGTGCCGCGAGCAGCGCGAAGAGGCGCGTGCGGTATGAACGGCGTCGTCGATCGCGATCCGTTTCCGCACGTCGTCATCGATCACGCGCTCGATGATGATTTGTATCGCGAGCTCGTCGCAACGATGCCGTCGGACGATGAGCTGCTGCGCGGACGCGAGCTCGAAAGCAACATGACCTATCGCACGTCCGCGGAGTGGCTGCTGCGCGAAGGGCCGCCGGTCTGGCGCGCGTTCGCGGAAAGACATACGTCGCGTGAGTTCTTCGCGGAGGTCGTGGAGTTGTTCCGCGACGAGTTGCGAACGTTCGCGGATGCGCGAACGAGCATTCGCTTTGTCGAGCCGTTCGCCGACGTCGCGCTCGACTGTCAGCTGATGTGGGGCTCGCCGGTGAAGCGCTTGTCGCGTCCGCATCCGGTGCACGTCGATCGCGAATGCGCGCTGTTCGCGGGGCTGCTCTACTTCCGCCGCGATGACGACGATTCGCGCGGCGGCGATCTCGAGCTCTATCGCTGGCGCGGCGACGCGCGCGCGTACGACGAAGGACGCATCGTTCCGGACAAGCTCGTCGAAAAAGTGAAGACGATCGGATACGCCGCGAACCGGCTCGTCCTCTTCCCGCATTCGCCCGACGCGCTGCATGCCGTCTCGCTTCGTTCGCTCACGCCGTACCCGCGCCTCCACGTCAACTTCCTCGCGGAAACGCAGGAGCCCAATCGTCAGCTGCCACACTCTGCTTCAATGTGGGGGCCGGCGCTCTCGCCGGCCCGCGCCGAGGGCGCCTCATGATCGCCATCGACGAAGCCACCGCCGTCATCGTCTGCGCCGGCCCGTCGCTCGAATCGCTTTCCGCGCGCGCCTGGCAACAGCTCGCGAACGCCGGCGCGATCGCCGGAGTCAACGGCGCTCCCGCCGCCGATGCGTGCGTTGCGAATGGCGTGAAGTTCACGCTCCTTGCCGCGATGGATGTGCATCGCGGTCTCTTCACTCGCGTGCCGCGCCTCGAAAAAATCTGGAACACGACCAGCGCGTGGCGCGTGACGTCCGTCGACGGACCCGACATTCCGGCCGATTCGTACCTCGTCGAAGTCGATGAAGTCGACGGCGGCGTTTACGGCTGGAGCGACGATCCGAACGAGGGCTACAAAGGCGGCAGCACCGCGATGGTCATAGGCAACTGGCTCGGCAATCCGTGGCCGGATGGAGACGTTGCATCGCGGCATCCGCGCGGCTTCCGCACGCTCGCGTATGTCGGACTCGACATGCATCGCGACGACGGCCGCCACGCGCCCGGGGCCGGCCAGCATTCCAGTGGCTTCGCCGATTCGTCCGATCGCTACGCGCGTATCTGCCGCAGCTGGCGATTGTTGTGCGACGAAGCGGCGCGGCGCGGCATTCGCGTCGTAAACCTGACGCCGGGAACCGCGCTCGCCGAAATGCCGTACGTCGAGGTTCCTGACGAATGGCTCGTGCCGCTGGAGGTCGCGCGATGAGCGGCGACGTCGCCTTCATCGCCTGCATCGAGCGGGGAGAGCTCGAAGAAAAAGCGCTGCTGCTCTGCCGCAGCATCCGCCGCTTCGGCGGTCAGTACGGCGGCGCGCCGATCTACACCTTCCAGCCGCGCGCAGGCACGACCATCACCGCGAAGACTGCAGCCCGACTCGACGGGCTCGGCGTCCATCACATCGATGAAGTGCTGAATCGCGACTTCCCGCATTACGCGATCGCGAACAAGATCTTCGCCTCCGCGCGCGCAGAAGAGCTGGTGAGCGAAGAGATCGTGGTGTTCCTCGATAGTGATTCGCTGATCACATCGGAACCGTCGGATTTTTCGCTTCCGCCGCACATCGACGCGGCCGTTCGTCCCGTCGACATTCATCGCATGCCCGGCGAACCGGACGATGACGGCGATCCGTTCTGGCGCTCGCACCATCGCCGCATCAGTTCATCCGGCCCCGGCGATCCAATCGACGACTGCTGGCTTCGCATGTACGAACTGCTCGGCATCCGGCACGAGCCGTTCGTCGAAACGACCTGCAGCCGCCAGCGCATCCGCTCCTATTTCAATTCCGGACTCATCGCCGTCCGCCGCTCCGCCGAGCTCTTCACGCAATGGCGCGAGGACTTCCTCGCGCTCTGCGCCGCGAATCTCGTTCCGCGCGGCGGCGAGCTGCACTACATGGATCAGTTCTCACTCGCCGCGACGCTCACACGCATCTGGCCGCGCGTGCAGATTCTCGATGGCCGCTACAACTATCCGCTGCCCGGCCGCGCCGCGCTCGCTGAGCCGTTTCGCTCGATGCCGCTCGAAGAGCTCGTGCACGTTCATTACAACCGGTCGCTCCGCATCGCCGATGACCTCGCGACGATTCAGCCGCCGATCGATCTGCGAGGAAAGGTTGCGCGCTGGCTGGAGCCGCATTTGCCGCTCGTCCTGGAGACCGCATGACACTCTCGAACACGCAACTCGCGCAGATGGCGAGCGACGGCTACCTGCTGCTGCCGGCGCTCTTCGACGCCGATGAGGTGGAGCTGCTCCGCGCCGCGGTGCCGGAAGTGATCGTGCGCCGCGGTCCGGAGGTGATCGGCGAGGACGATGATGCGTCGATGGTGCGGATGATCTTCGCCGCACACGCGTTCAACGAAACGTTCCGCCGCCTGACGCTGCATCCGCGGCTGATCTCGCGCGTCGAGCAGCTGTTCGGCGAGCCGGCGTATCTCTTTCAGTCGCGCTTCAACGTCAAGTCGAGCTTCCATTCCGCCGGCTGGGCGTGGCACCAGGACTTCAATCAATGGCATCGGCTCGACGGAATGCAGACGCCGAACGCGATGGCACTCGGCGTGTTCCTCGATGATGTGAATCCGTGCAACGGTCCGGTGATGGTGATCCCCGGTTCGCACAAACGCGGTCACATCTTCAATCCCGACGGGATGGAGATTCCGGACGCCGACGTCGCCGCGGCCGCGAACGATCTCGGAATCATCCCGCTGATGGGACCTCCCGGTTCCGTCGCGCTCTTTCACTCGCTGATCATTCACGGCTCCGCGCCGAACGTCTCGCCGTGGCCGCGCCGCATCTTCTACATGAACCTCAGCCCGATCTCGAACCGCTCGCTGAGCCCGAAGCGCGAGTGGTTTCACTGCGACCCCGACGGTCCCGCGCTCGTGCCGCTGTCGGATGATTGTCTGCGTCAGAAGGTGCCGGCATGACGGCAATCGATTCGGCCGCACAACTCGCCATCGACGGCGGCACGCCGATCCGTTCCCGTCCGTTCGCACCTAACTGTCACATCGGCGGCCGCGAGCGCGAGCTGCTGCTCGACGCGCTCGAAAGCTGCAACTGGTCCGGCTTCCGCGCCGGCGCCGGCGCGAACGTTCTCGAGCTCTGCGCGACACCATCAGCAATCGCACGCGATCTCAACGACGTGCGTTACCTCGGTGGCCGCTACGTCCGGATGCTCGAGGCGATGTTCGCCGCGCGCGCGCAGACGACGTTCGCGATCGCCTGCAACTCCGCGACGTCCGGACTCGTGATGGCGTTCGGCGCGATCGGTCTCGAGCCGGGCGATGAAGTGCTCGTGCCGTGCATGTCGTTTCACGCGACGGCGACGGCGATCCTCGCGTTTCAGGCGGTGCCGGTGTTCGTCGAGGTCGATCCGCATTCGTTCTGCATCGATCCGCGCGCCGCCGCGCTGAAGATCACGCCACGCACACGCGCGATCGTCGCCGTCCATCTCGGCGGCGTGCCGGCCGACATGCATGCGATCGTCGACCTTGCACGGCAGCATCGCCTGAAGGTGATCGAGGACTGCGCGCAATCGCTCGGCGCACGCATCGACGGCGTCGAGGTCGGCGCCATCGGCGACGCCGGCGTCTACTCGCTGACCGAAACGAAGAGCATTACCTGTGGCGAAGGAGGCGTCGTCGTCACGAACGACGTGCGCATCGCCACGAAGTGCCGCTTGATCCGCAATCATGGAGAAGGGGCGGCCGGCGAATCGTGGAGCGATGACGAGCTGGCGAACGTCGTCGGGATGAACTTCCGATTGACGGAACTGCAGGCGGCGGTAGCAGTCGCGCAGTTCGAGCAACTCGACGATCGCAACGAAGTGCGCAACGAAAACGCGAACGCGCTCATCGAAGGTCTGTCGCAGTTCCCGCAATTCATCCCGCAGCAGCTTGCCGCGAATGCGGAGCGCGCCTGCTACATGCCGAAGTTTCGTTACGTCGCCGGTCCGTCGATGCCGTCGCGCGATGAGCTCGTGCGCATCCTCGCCGCGGAAGGGATCCCGCTCGTCGCCGGCTATCCGCGCCTGCTGCACGAGAATCCGATCTTCTCGCGGCGGATCGCGTACGGCACCGGCGGCGCGCCGTTCCGCGATTCGGTCGCGCGCTACGGAACGGGAACGTGTCCGCGATCGGAAGCGCTGAATCGCGAGCTGCTCTGGTTTCCGTTCGTCAATCCGCCGAATACGATCGATGACATGCGCGACGTCGTGCGCGCAATCGAGAAGGTGTTCTCATGACCGCGTTCGCGCAGGACGGCGTCCGCTTTCCGATCCGCGTCCTGAGCGACGAGGAGTTGCGCGCCGCGCAGCAAAATTACGCACGCATCACCGCGACGTACGACGAGCCGCTGAAGCGCTTCGACCGCTCGCATCTCTATTTTCGATGGGCGTACGAGCTCGCGCGCCATCCGCGTGTCGTCGATGAAGTGGTGTCGCTGATCGGCGACGACGTGATCGTCTGGGGAACGCTGATCCTCTCCAAGCCGCCGCACGATCCGAGCTTCGTCGCATGGCATCAGGACGGCGCCTACGCCGGCTTCCTGGGCGACGCGCCGAGCGTCTCCGCCTGGATCGCGCTGAGCGACAGCACCATCGAAAGCGGCTGCATGCGCGTCGTCCCCGGATCGCAAAAGCGGAAGCTCGAGCACGCCGAAACAAACAAGCCGCTGAACATGCTCAATCACGGCCACGAGATCGCGGTGGAAGTCGACGAAGCGGATGCGGTCGATGTGCAATTGCGAGCGGGCGAGATGTCGCTGCATCACGTCGACATCATTCATGGCAGCAACGCCAATCGCTCCGACTGGACCCGCACCGGATTCATCGTCCGCTACACGACGCCGGCCATGCTCCGCTCCGTGACGCCGGTCATCGTCGCGCGCGGCCGCGACGTGACGCACCTCGAAGTCCACCGCCACCCGCCGCCCGCGGACTTCGAGGAATCGATGGCCGCGTACCGCGCGCGCTGAGCGACGCTCTATACTGACGTCGCCGTGTCGAACCTCCGCAAATCCGCCGCGATCCTTTCCATCGCGATCGTTCTCGTATCGGCGCTCGTCGTCTGGCAGGCGGTTGCTGTCGTCCCGCTCGTCCTGCTCTGCGAGCTCACTTCGGTTCCCACCGCCACCACCTCCCGCCCGGTCGCGAGCATCTCGTTCGCGCGACCCACCCTCCTCGCGCTGGCGACATCCTGCCGCCTCCCGCGCGCCGGCCTGCCGGCAACCTCCCGCTAAGCGCTCAGTCCCGCAGTTGCGCTCCGTGGAGGAATCCCATGTCGTGGAAGAAGATGCTTGCCAAAGCCCTGATCCTTGGATGTCTGGAAATCGGCGCCCTGTCCGGTGTCCCGATCCGCCCCGAAGAAATCGAGGCGGTGATGAAGATGAGTCAGCCCAAAGTGGTACACGTAGTCAGGAATGATGAAGGCGACGCGAAGGAGAAGAAGTTGCCGAGGTGAGGTCGGTCGTAGCGCGGCAGGGGAGAGTCTCTTCCCGCTGGGAGGCCGGTAATGCGTATGAAGTCGAAATCGTCGATTACCACTAAGTCCCGACGAGCGTCGTCCGGCAAATTGCCACCAGTTCATCCGGGAGAAGTTCTCCTCGAAGAGTTTTTGAAGCCGATGGGCATCTCGCAATATCGACTGGCAAAGGACATCAGCGTTCCGCCGCGTCGCGTGAACGAAATCGTGCTGAAGAAGCGCGGCGTCACGGCCGATACCGCCTTGCGGCTCGGCCGCCATTTCGGAACATCAGAGCAGTTCTGGCTCAATCTCCAGGGCGAGTACGATCTCGACGTGGAGCGAGATCGCCTTGGCGAGAGGCTTGTCGCTGAAGTAGCGCAGTTCGGATCACGCGATCGCGACATCCGCGTCTCGGAACCGGAAGCTCCACCAGTGCGGCGCAGGATTTCCGCGATGCGTCGCTGATCACTCAGCACTCACTCGTGGTCGAGTTCTCCACGATCCAACAGCCGTTCTCGCGCACCATGACGATCGCATAGCGCGTTCCGCACGCGAGTCGGACAAATCCTCGCGGTATGCGCGGGACCGGACCTTTCGTCGCCTCGATCCGGATCCGATCGCTGCTCTGTTCCCATCCTGTAATCAGAAGATAGTCATCCGGAAGATCGAGTCCCGGTACGGCGGAAACATCGCGTTGCGAAATCGCGTGCAGCTCTCGGCGCACCTGGCGCGGTAATTCGTCACGGACGACGATCGTCGCCGCGCCGCTGACCTTCTGCAACGCTCCGCGAATTGTTTGTGAGTAATCGCACGATGGCGCCGCCGAGCTGCAGCGGAGCGCGAGGACGACGACGATCAAGCACACGGGGCGTATCCTGTGGCGACGCACCTCCTCAGCATAATGCCGGACATCACAATGAAGACCCCCTGTGAACTGGCGGCGATGTATCGCTCGAAGATCGTCGCGCGGCGCTGGCTTGCGACGATGGCCGACATGCTCGTGCTCCTCGTCATCTGCGGAGGGATCGGCGCCGCCACCGATCCGCGATCGACCGCGCTCTCCATCACGCTTTTCTTCGGCGTTCCGGCCGTCTATTACATCGTTTGTGAAACAGTGTTTGGACGGACGCTCGGCAAACTGGTCACCGGGTTGATCGTCATCAATGCGCGGGGAACTCGACCGTCCGTCGGAGAGGCAGTGATCCGTACGCTGACGAGGTTCATCGAGGTCAATCCGGTCCTGTTCGGCGGTCTGCCGGCCGGCATCATCGCGGACAGAAGCAGGTGTCGCCAGCGCATCGGCGACATGCTCGCCGGAACCTATGTCGTCTTTGCGAAGGACCTTGCGCTGATGTCGGCGGAGAACCGCTCGGAATCGGTGTGATACCGTCCCGTCGATGGTGGAATCGGTTCAGTACGACTACGACTTTGCGGTTGCCGGCGGCGGCCCTGCCGGCTGTTCGGCGGCGATCTCGCTCGCGCAGCGCGGTCACTCCGTTGTCCTCTTCGAGCGCGAAACGGGTCCGCGCTTTCATATCGGCGAGTCCTTGCTGTCGACGGCCAACGATGCGTTCGATGCGCTCGGCGTCACCGAGCGGATGGATGCGGCCTGTTTCCCCGACAAGTGGGGAGCGCGGCTCTTTACGCATGATGGCCGCAGCGGACGCGGAGTCGACTTCGCCGACGTCCGCGAGGTGACGCGGCCGAAGACGTTTCAGGTTTGCCGCGAGGAGTTCGACCGCATTCTGATGGAGCGGGCGCGCGAGCTCGGCGTCGAAATTCGTGAAGGGCATCGCGTCAATGGCTGCTCGTTTTCGGCTGAAGACGCCGTCCTCGATTTCGCATCCGTCGCCGAGGGCGGGCCGACCGGTCGCGTGCGTGTTCGTGCGCTCGTCGATGCGACGGGGCGCAATGGTCTGATCGCGCGGAAATTCAATCTGCGCACTGACGAACCGCTCCTTGCGAACATCGCGGTTTTCTCGCACTTCAAGAACGTTCCGCGGCTGCCGGATGATCGTCCGGATGACATTCGACTCGTCGCGCGCGAGGACGCCGGCTGGTTCTGGATCATTCCGATCTCGAAAGAGCTGACCAGCGTCGGTGTCGTGCTGCCGAAAAAACTCTACGCGCAGATGGCCGGCGGTTCTTCCGAGGATTTGCTGCAACGTGCGATCGGCGATACGCCGGTCGTTGCGGAGCTGATGCGCGATGCGCAGCGCGAGTGGCCGGTGCGCGTCGAGAAAGACTTCTCATACAGCGCTTCCACCTATGCGGGCGATCGCTGGATCCTCGCCGGCGACGCCGGTTCGTTTCTCGATCCGGTTTTTTCCACCGGCGTCTCGATCGCGATGGAGTCGGGAATCGAGGCGGCGGCGGAGCTCGACCGCGCGCTGAAGCAGAACGATTTTTCGGCCCGTTCGTTTGCGGCGTTCTCGCGTCGCCAGCGCAAGCGCTTCAGGACGTTCCGCCGTTTCGTCGTCGGTTTTTACACGCCGCAATTCCGCGATCTCTTTTTCGATCCGAACCCGCCGATGCTTTTGTTTCGCGCGGTCATCACGGTCCTCGCCGGCAAGTGGGATTCGAGTTTGCGCACCCGCTTTTTCAACAACGTCTTCTTCGGACTGGTGGCGTTTCAGAAGCGCTTCAGGATGTTCAGTCCCGCATTCCGCCGCGATCGCGACGCAGGATATCCGTGAAGCGTTCCGCGGCGGCGTTGCTGGTCGGCGCGTTCGTCGTTGGCACCCTCGACCTGCTATTCGCGATCGGATTCTGGCTGCCGAAAGGCGTCGCGCCGATCCGAATTCTGCAGAGCATCGCCGCCGGCGTCCTCGGACGCGCATCCTTCACCGGCGGCAAGCAGACCGCGGTTCTGGGCGGCCTGCTGCACTACTTCATCGCGTTCGTAATCGTCCTTGTCTACTGGCTCTCCGCAAAGCGGATTGAGATTCTGCAGCGCAAGCCCATTCTCCTCGGCGCGTTGTACGGAATCGGCGTTTATCTCTTCATGAACTACGTCGTCATTCCGCTGTCGGCGGCGAAGCCGTCTCGCTTCAACCTCGTGTGGGTTGTCGCCAGCGTGATCGTTCATATGTTTCTGATCGGCGTGCCGGCCGCGATCGCGGCTCGCAAAGCGTTGCGCTGAAAACAATCGCGGCGGCCGTTTCCGGCCGCCGCAACGTTGATTCACTGCTGTTCGATCAGTGCGCGGGAGGAGTGGTGTTCGGTTTCTTCCCCTGCTCGATCGGTTTCGGGGCGCTGAGTTTCGTCGGCGCCTGTTCATCCTTCGGCTTGTCTTCACCGATGTGCTGACGCGGCGACGAGACGAAGCGGCCGCTCTCACCCTGTACTTCAGGCTGCGGTGTTTGCGGCTGGCCGAGCAGAATGACGTTCTCCACCGGATGCGTGGCGATGCCGCCATTCGGAGAGATCGCGGTCACGACGCGCGGATCGTTCGTCGTGATGCCGCTGCTCGTGGTGCTGAAACTCCAGAGACCGTTTTCGCCGACCTTCACATCGGCCGACAGCTGCGTGCCGTTGCCCGGCGTGCCGGGCTGGCTGAGGAACAGCGACACGGTCGCGGCGCGGTTCCCGTTTTTCGGATTTGCGGCGCGATCGACGTAGACGGTCGTCGAGCCGAAGACGGTCAGCTCGCCGTTGCTGAACTGCGAGCCGGCGATGCGCACCGCATCCGATCCCGATTTCTCCGTGACGCGGAGGACGCCCCAGAGCCCGAGCTCGAGGAAGTTCGCCGGAGTCGTGCGCCAGAGATAGTCGCCTGCGACCGGCCAGACGTTCTTCGACATGTCGCCGCCACCGGCGCTCGGCAGATCGATCTCGTACGCCATGTTGGTGCCGAAGTTGTCGCGCGCGCCGAGGTTTTGAGAGTCGACGTTGTTGCCAATGGAACCGGAGGCGTTTGCGGCGGTGCCGGTGTACGGCAGTTCCTGCCACACGTGTCCGTGCAGCGCGAGCACCTGCTGATCGCCGGCGCCGCCGGGATGGAGCAGACGCATGCGCGCCGGCGTTCCCGCAGCCGCGGCGAAGATCGGCGTCTGCGGTTCGGCGAGCACGAGTCCGTCCGAATAGCCCTGCCAGATGTCGGTGCGACCGACGAACGTCGACGTCGCGGCGTTGAAGCGATACGCCATCGGCTCGGTGCGGAAGTTGACGGCGACGCGCGTCGAGCCCGCGGGTGAAGTCACGGTCGTGCCGGCGGGCGGCGTCCAGGTTGCACCCGGCCACGTCACGCTGGCGAGATCGTCCTGCGTCAGCAGCACGAATTCGCGGTAGCGCAGTCCGACCGGATTCGTGCAATCGCCGCCGTTGTAAATCGTCGCGGAACCGTACTGCAGCATGTTGTTGCGCGGGTTGAAGATGTCGGGACAGGCGATGGTGTTCGCCGGCTCGACGACAAGACCGCCGACGAGACCGTGCAGATCCTGCTCGAGCGGATCCGACGGCGTCAGATTCACGCCGCCCAGCTCGATCGGTCTTCCCGTCACCGCGCCACCCGACGAAATCTTCGTCTGTCCGGCGTACCAGTAGAGCGTCTTCTCGCCGCCGATCGGCACTGTCTGATCGGGATTGAATCCGACGTTCATGCCTGTGCTGCGCATCGCATCGAACGACAGCAGCGCCGGCGTCAGGCTGGCCTGCTTCGACGGCAGCAGCTTAATGGTCGGCGCGAACGCCGCGGTCGATCCGCCCTCCGTGAACTGCGGCGCGGTTGGATCGAAACCGTTCGCGATCGTCAGCGCGATGCAGTCGCCGGCGTTCGCGCGCATGATCAGCGGCTCGGTCGTCGACGTGTTGTCAGACAGCGTGAACATCATCGGCTGATTGTTCGTGATGGTGTTGTTGAAGCGGCCGCCTGCGCCTGCGCCGCGGCTGTTCATGTTGAACGGAGACGGCGTCGACGAAACGACGCGGAACCGTTTGACCTGCGACGGCGAGACCGGCGGGCAGCTGTAGCCCCATTCGGCGGTGGCCGGCGGCAGCGCAGTGACGTTACGGTTCGTGCTGAGCTCCACGAGATTCGCGAGCTTCGATTTGTACGCGCGGAAGATGCCCCACGTACCGTCGACGATGCCGTGTTTCTGGTTCGACGCATCCGGCTGGTAGAGGTAGTCGGTCCAGTTGTGCGCGGCGTCGGCCGACGGGCTGGCGCGCGGCGTCTCGAAGATGAACTCGAAGTGTTCCGAGATGCCCATCGACTGCGAGCTGCGGAATCCCGACTGATCCCACGACGGCTCGAAGAGCCACTTCATGCCGCCGACCGTGAATGCGTGCGGCAGCATGTGCGCGCCGGCGACGATGCGAACCTGCACGCGATCGCCTTCATACGCGCGGAGCAGCGGCGTGTACGGATCGCCCGGCTGCATCCCTTCGGTGAGCGGTTTGCGCGGCCAGATGAAGCCGCCCGGTTTGGTCGGATTGATTTCGCCGCCGAGCGGCGGCTGGCTGTTCATCTGCGGATCGTTGCGGGTGATGTTCGATGCGAAGACGTACGAAAGATCGGTCGTCTTCGGATCGCTGGCGGAGGTGCCGGGCGAGACGCGCCAGGGGAGCGGCTCGTTGCGATAGTTGAATGACGTCGTTCCCTGCGTCGGACCGGCGCTGATGATCTGCGGCTGCGGCATCGGCCCGAGGTCGGTCTGCTGCGGAACCGGATCGATGACGTTCGACGGATCGGACCAGCCGACGTTCGGGTCGCTGCTCGCTTTCTTTTTGCTGGTGGCGCGATACGCGAACTGGAAGTCCTGCATCGCCAGCGCGAATTCGCGATAGGTATTCAGCTCCTGTCCGGGAGTTTCGATGACCGCGTTCCAGGTGGTCGGGCCACCGTCGTCGCGCGAGTGAAGCGGATCGCCGCTCTCGCCCTTCGACCACGTGCTGCCGGTCGGTTCGACGAGCAGCGCTGCGTAGAGGCCGGTCTGCTGATGCGTCGACGGACCGAAGTGATCGTGCGTGAAGACGGTGCGAAGCGTGCGCGTGCCGTTGATGTTCTCGTGCGGAATCGGATCGGCGAACCAGCGCTGTATGGTCGTCTGCGCTCCGGCCCATTCTTCTTTGCAATGTTTCGTGCGCGCCGGATCGGTCGATTCGCAGATTTCCTTCGGCGGCGCGGCCGGGTTGCGCTTCACGCGTTTGGTGTTGTTGGTGTTGCACTTCTTCAGATCGTTCGCGGTCAGCGCGAGGCCGCCGCACTGGTTGATGCCTTTGAGCAGATCCTGCACTTCCTCGTAGCTGAGCGTGCCGTCCTCGTAGTTGTAGCCGTTCGCGGCGCCGTCCGATGACGTCACGTCGAACTTCACGAGGTGGATGTGTTGGCCGATGATGTCGGTCGGCGTGCGTACTTCGTAGTCATCGAGCAGGAAGTAGTTCGGCACGAGGTTGGTGTGCCAGAACTCGACGCCCTGTCCGGCGTTCGCGCGGATGAAGAACGGCTGCGGCGGCACGTCGGAGTACGCGGTCGGCAGCACGTCGCGCCACAGCGTGATCAGTCGCGCCTGCGGGTAATGCCACCCCTTCTTGTTGAAGACGAAGTCGGTCTGGATCACCGCCGCTTTGTATTTGATCCAGTCCGTGTCCCTGATCGGCCGGCACTGCAGATCGCCGGCCGGCGGATTGTTCTCGTCGTACGGTATGAGTCCCGGATTCGCGTACGGTGCGCCGGAGATTCGCGTCAGGCCGTTCGTCCGATACGGACTCGCGCTCCCTTCCGGCGTGAACGACGGATGGAAACATTTCTCGTGGTAGGTCATCGCCACTTTTTCTTCCGCGGTGCCGTCTTCCGGCAGCTCGTAGGCGTTGACCTTGTCCATGTCCTTGCTGAAGTTCAGCGTGGTGTGCTGCTCGTTGTAGATGTTCGCGTTGATGATGAGATGCCGCGGCAGGCCGCCGTCGTACGGCTTGTTGGCGGCGTCGGTCGCGAAGTCGAGCGGCGGATGCGGCGCGCGAACGCCGGCCACGCCGGGGATGAAGAACGGGAAGCCGGGGTTGATCCCTTTGTTCATGTCGCCCGCGTCGACTTCCGCTTTGAAGCCGACCGGCTTCACGCCCGGGGTGCCGTTCGGATCGTTCACCGGGACGAGCTTGACGGCGGCCGGCATCGGCGGCATCGCAATCGTCGGCATCGGAATCAGCGCCGGAATCGGAGTGCCGTCGGCGATCTCGCCGTCGGGCAGAGCGCGCGTTTTGTAGCGCGCCAGTTTGTCGAATCCGGTGCTCGCATACGGCGAGCCGACTTCGTACACGTCATGCGAACGCCAGAGCGCCCACATGCCGGCCGCGAAGTGCGGATAGAAGTGGCAGTGGAAGATCGAATCGCCGACGACCTTGTTGCGATTGCCGCCGCCGTTGAATGCGATCTCCAGCGTGTACGCGCTGCCGGGATTGATCAGCTGACTGTCGAGATACGCCGAGCCGTCGCTGTTCGGCGAATGCACCCACTGATGCGCGTGCAGATGATGAACGTGCGAAACGCCGGTGCCCGAATGGAGGATTCGGAACTTCACCCGGTCGTTGATGTAGCTGTGATAGACGTTCGACGGGTCGTCATCGAAGAGCGCCTTGTGGGCTTTGCGCACCGGAATGACGCCGGTCGGCGCATTGCCGGCCACGCCTTCCTTGCACGGTACCGACGGAACGCCGCTGATCGTGACGGCGGTCTGGTTTTCGAAGCCGTCGCCGCATGGCACGTTCGCCGGCACATCGACGAGCATGGCCGGATCGCCGCTCGACCACGCGCTCAGGAAGAATTCTTCGAAGCGGCAGTCGGGGCAGCTGCCCATCGGTCCGATGCCGAAACGATTCGCGAGAATCTCCGCACCGATGCCTCCGGTGCCGTAGTTGATCGCGAACGCGTCGCCTGCCGCGCTCAGCGTGTTCGCGATGCCGGCCGGCGCGCCCATGATCGGGAAAGCCTGCACGGCGTCGTTCAGCTCGTGATACTCGATCGTGAATTCGCGATACGGATCGAGACGATTCGGTTCGATGTTGATCTTCTGCAGGTTCGGATCGCTCGTGCCGGCCGGGAAGCGGCCGTGATGCGGTCCGGTGATGACCGCGGTCAGATCGGTATGAACGATCTCGTTGCGATTGTCGAGCATTGCCAGGACCGGCGTGCCGGCCATCGGATTTCCCGGAGGATAGACGGCGTCGTATTTGATGAACGGCTGGCCGATCGGACTGAAGCCGCCGCCCTGCGTCGTGTCGATCGCGAACTCGAGATCGGAGTGCGTGACCTGGCTGCGATACCACTCGGCGCCGCGCGGCTGCACGTTGACCGCGCCGAAGAGTCCGGCCGTCTGTTGCGCGCCGTCGTTCGGCTGGTTCTGGCCGCCGAACGCTGCGCCTTCGCTGTTGAGCAGGAAGGTTCCTTCTTCGGTCGCGCGCAGCGTGTACGTGATCGATTTCGTATCGTCGGGCGGAATCGTCGAGTTGGCGTTCGCGCCGACGAACGAGCCGTCGTCGAGAATCGTGTTCACCATCTGCATGCCGGCGACATGGACCGATGCGTAGCGCGTTGCCGGCTGCGTCGCCACCGGCGCATCCGCGAGCAGGTTGCGGAAGGTGATGGCGAGACAGTCGCCGACGTTCGCGCGCAGCACGATCGGGCGCGGACGTTTGCCGTAGCGCAGCATCACGTTGCCGTGCGTCAGCGTCGTTCCGGTTCCGCTCTTCGGCACGACGTCGCGTTCGAGCGCGAACACCATTCCTTCGGGCATCGCAGCGCCGAGGCGGTTCACGAGATACGGCTGATCGAGTGCGACGACTTTCGCGGTGATCGTCCGTTCGCATCCGGTGTTGCCGGCCATCGGAGCCGGTTCCGGCGCCGGCATCGGCGCGGGCTGCGGAGCCGGTGCGGGCTGTGGTGCGGGCGGCGCGCCGTACGACGTGCACGAGGCGAACAGGAGTCCGAGGATCAGGGCGAACAGACCACGGACACGAAGTGCTGGCATGCGGGATTCCTCCATCTGACTAAAAGACGCGTTTCCGTCCCCTTTCGTGAAGGGATTTCACGAGGGGCGAGGGGAGCGCGTCTTCCCGTACAGAGCATGCTGAAGGTCGTCATCAACTGCGGCCGTTGTGAGGCGTTCATCGGCGACTGCCTTGCCTCCGTCCGGCGGCAGAGTTACGGCGCGTGGCAGGCGCTGGTGACGGTCGATCGCCGCGGCGACAAAACGTACGAGCGCGCACTTGAAGCGAGCGGCGGCGACGAGCGTTTCGTGATCGTGCAAAACGCGCGGCGCCGTTATCCGATGCGCAACATCGTCAGCGCGATCGAACGGAGCGGCGCCGAGGCGGAAGACATCATCGTCATCCTCGATGGCGACGACTGGCTGATCGATGACGACGCGTTCGCGCGCATCGCCGCCGCCTACGAGGAGACCGGCTGCTGGATGACGTACGGCAGCTGGATCAGCAATCAGCCCGGACATCCGGGGCGCTGGCCGGCGTATCGGGATGACGTCGCCGACTTTCGCGGCGAGCGCTGGCTCGGCACCGCCATTCGTACGTGGAAGAAGTGGCTGTGGGATCTCATCGATCCGAATGATTTTCGCGACGAGCGCGGACGCTGGCTGCGGATCACCGAGGATCTCGCCTGCATGTTTCCGATGTTCGAGATGGCGACGACGCGGCGCGCGCATCACATCGCCGAGCCGCTCATGCTCTACAACCGGCTGAGCCATCACGATCCGAAGCGGCGCATGGCCGAGGAGGGGATTCGCAACGCGGCGTGGCTGCGGACGCGGCCTCGTTACGCGCCGCTGACATTCACAAAAGAGGCTGTCGAATCGTCTTTGCAGACGACAGAAGCGCGTTTCCCGGCATAAGGAGGTAAGTCATGGGTGGCAAGACCAATGGTGGCGGTGGTGGTGGCGGCGATGTCGTCGTAATCACCGTCAGCCGCGCATGCGCCAAAGAGTTCCTGACCGCGATCACGATCGCCCTCGGCTCGAAACCGATCAAGAAGATCACCAAGGGCAAGAAGGGTAAAGGCGGAAAGGGCGGCGGCAAGTCGACCGGCGGCGGCGGAAAAACGACGACGGGCGGCAAGACGACGACCGGCGGCGGGAAGACGACGACGGGCGGCGGAAAAACCACGACCGGTGGCGGAAAGACCACGACCGGTGGCGGCACGACGACGGGTGGCGGCAAGACGACGACGGGTGGCGGCAAGCCTCCGAGCGGCGGCAAGACGACCACGGGCGGCGGGACGACCACGACCGGCGGCGGCAAGTCGACCACCGGCGGCGCCAAAACCGCTAAGCGGTAACGCCTTCGCGTGTCGAGCATCTCTCCGGGGCGCGAGCGTTTGCTCCGCCCCACGATGCGACCGGTTCGCCCGCCGCGGCCGAGCGCACGCGTGGAGCGACTCGTGCGCGAGCACGCTGGCGAGCATCGCGATCTCGCGCTGCTCGTCGACGTCGTGCTCGCGCAACGCGGCTATCTCCGTGCGCTCGCCCGGACGGCAGCGGAGCTTGCGCGCAACGGCGCGGAAGCGTGGCCTGTGCGCCGCGCGGCGACGCTCGTTCTCGAACATCTTCTCCTCCGAACGGACGACGTCTCCGAATGGCACTGGTGGATGCGCGAGCTGCACATCACCGGCATCGACGCGCGACAACTTCGCGCGCGAATGTCGCGTCTCTCTCGCGTTCATGAATCGATCGCGACCGATTCAGGGCTCGGCGACTTCTTCCACATCGCCGCACGCGATTGCCGGCTGACGCTGGCGCGATACACCTTCGGCGCGAACGAAGTGATCGCCCAAATCGAGCGCGATCTCCGCCGCTCGCGCGGCCTGCGCAGCAAGCCCGATTACGGTCATCGTCTCGTCTACGAAGAGGCCGATCACATCCTCGACACGCTCGCGCCGATGGATCGCGCGATCATCGAGCACCTCGGCCGCGACGCAACCATTCGCTTCACCACCGAGCGGACGACCGACGACATCAACACGCTCATCGAGCATCCGGTCGGTACCGTCGTCGCGGTGATCAAGCCGCCCGGCAGCGACATCGAGATCGAGATCAAACGCGCCGGCGTCCGCGAGCCGTTTCCGTTCGACGTCGTCTTCGCGCGCGGCGGCTACATCGTTCCGAACTCGCACTTCCTGCACGGCGGCTCGATGGAACACCTCCTCGCATTCGAGACGTCGCAGGCGAGCGTGCTGTCGCGGCTCTATCGCAGCGTGCACGGCGTCGACGCACCGATGTCGCGCACGATTCACCTCGCCACCGTCTACACGATTCCGACTCCGGATGGCGAAGTCGACGTGCTCGATTACTTCACCGATCCGAGCGTCTTCGGTGAGCGCTACAAAGCGATGCGCGCGCGGATGGATGACTGCGTCGCGGAGCTCGCGAATCAGCAGAAGAAGGATCGCGAGCCGCCGATCAACGAGCTGTCGCTCACGCTCGAGTTCCTCGGGCAGATCAAGCCGGCGCAGGCGGTGCAGGTCGGAACAACATCGTTTCGTTTGGAACGGCTCGCCGCCTATCTCGCACCGAACGGCGACGCTCGTTTCTTCGGCCGCGATCGCGGCGTCGACTTCACACCGGCCGCCGCACGGCGTTTCGCTGATGAACTGCTCGACGAGATCCTCTGCGTCTACGAGCCGCCGCGCGTTGCGTATCGCAGCTACGCGAGCTACCTCGACGCCGCGTATGCGGTGCGCGCGAATCGCCGCCGCGCGAACGCGAACTACCTCGACGCGATGACGCAGTTCGGCCGCATGTGGGGAACGCTCCTCGCCGCGCGCGGACACAGCGAAGGGGAATCGTTCGTGTCGCGCAACGCAGGACTGCGCAGCGTCTTCGCGGACGGCCAGTGGCAGCTGCGAATGGTCTTCATGGACCACGACTCGCTCTCGTTCGCGTCGCGCCATCGCAACGCCTACCATCCCGCCGGATCGGTGCGTTGCGCCGCGAAAGACGCGCGCTTCATCTTCGGCGGCTACTCGGGCAAGCGATACGTGCGCGGCTCCGTCGATTACCTGCGCGAGATCTATCGCGTGAATCGCGTCACCGAACGCCGCGGCATGACCGCGATGCGCGAAGCGATGAAAGCCGCGTACGACCTGACGCAATCGACGATGCGCAACGACGCCGCGACGAGCGAGCTGTTCCAGGTCGCGTTCATGGAAAAACTCGGCGACTGGGACCGGGTCGTCGGCCGCTACATGCGCACGCCGCGCAACGCCGCCGCGCGCAACGCGTGGAAGAGCGAGACGCGCGCGTTTCTCGCGGAGCGCGGCTACACCGAGCCGCTCGCGAACGAGTACGTCGAGACGATCATGAAGTACTCGCGCTTCCTGCGGCGGATCGCGTTCCTGTTCGCCCCCCCGTCATCCTGAGCGAAGCGAAGGATCCGGGCGGTGGGACTCGCTGCGGTAGCGCGCCCCGCCCACGCAGATCCTTCGCTAACGCTCAGGATGACGTTTGCGCGTACCGCCGCTTCAACTGCTCATACGTCGAGCGCGGATCGTGCTCCGCATCCTTGTCGCGGCCGCCGCGCCGCCACATCTCATTCCAGAGATGCACGGCGACGCACGATTCCGGCAGCGGCGGCGGATCGGGTGCAAGCAGCTGATCCCACTCGCGATATCCGATCGGACAGAACACTTCCGGCGGACGGACGAAACGCTGCAGCGCGAATTTCTCGACGGTCGCGCCGACCAGCGCCGGTCCGGTCTCGCCCCAGCGGATGTTGTCGCGATCCTTCGCCTCGCACGTCTCCCACGCGAAGCGCATCGCGTCGCTGCCGCGCGGCGCTTTGATGAAGCCGGCGTTGATCACCGCCCCTTTCGGCGAGTCCTCGCTCGAGAAAACGTACTCGTCATCAAAGGCCAGCGGCCGCAACGCGATCATGTCGGTGTCGGCCCAGCATCCGCCGCGCTCGAGCAGCAGCTTGTAGCGAAAGAAATTCGAAAAGCCCGAATACGAGCGGTGCTCGCGATAGAAAAAGATCGCCGACTCCGGCAGGATCTCGCGGCCGTCGCGCACCACGACACCGGACGGCACGCCGTCGACCTCACCGTACGTGTAAAGATGAGTCTCGTGGCCGTTCGCGACGAACGACGTCAGCGCGAGGCGCTCCATCACCGACAGCCGCGGCCCGACCCACAGCATCTGAATCAACTCCATCCGAGCAGTTCCTCCCACTGTCCCATGATGCGCGACGCGCTGAAGCGCTCGACGATCTCCGGCGCGCGCGCAGCGAGTGCACGACGCTCCTCATCGTTCGACATCAGCCGGTCGAGCGCCGACGCGAAGTCGCGAATGGCATGACTGCGAACGAGCAGTCCATCGATGCTGTCGCGCACGATGTCGCGAACGCCGGCGCCGCAATCGACGACGACGGCGGGAAGTCCCGCTGCCATCGCCTCGCAAAGCGCATTCGGAAATCCTTCCGTCGCCGAAGTCATCGCGAAGATGTCGCCCGTTGCAAGCGCGCCATAGACGTCACGCGTCGCGCCGTGCAGCGTAATGAGCTCTCTCATCGAGAGCCGCTCGACATGCGCATCAAGCCGCGCGCGCTCCGGCCCGTCGCCCCAGATATCCAGCCGCCAATTCGGATGTTGCGGCGCAGCGCGCGCAAATGCTTCGATGAGCATCCCGATTCGCTTCGCCGGATCGAGCCGCGTCACGGTGACGACGCGAAAGAATCCCTCTCCCTCCGGGAGAGGGTGCCCGAAGGGCGGGTGAGGGGCGACAAACGAAGAGACAACGTGACACGTCACCCCATACCGCCCAATGACGCTCGCCGCGTCAGCAGTCAACGTCACCACCGCATCCGCCCGCGGATAAAATCTCCCCCGCAAAACCTCCCAGTCGCCGATCGTGCAAAGCCGCGGATCGCAATGCTCCGACACGATCCGCCGCATCGGCAGTCCATCAGTCGCGAGCAACATCCGGATGTTCGTCGAATCCCCCAGTGAGATCACGGCAAGAGGATCAGTCTCGATGATCGTCCGCCGCAGCAGCGCGACGAGCACCACATCAGCGAGCAGCGTCTCCTCCGAATCGCGCGACAGATTCATCGCTCGCGCCACGGCGCTCATCGTCTCCGCATCGAGCTCATGATCGCGCGGCGCGCGAAACCAGCCGACGTCGCGCACGGTGACGTTCGGATGGAGATCGAACGCGATCTCGCGTTCGCGCTGATAGATCGTCACGATCGACGGCCGCCACCCCTTCGCTGCCCAGTGGTTCGCCATGTTCGCGGCGACACGCTCCTGCCCGCCGGCGCGCAGACTGCCGACCACGATCGTCACCCTCATCGTCTGCGAGGAAGACGCCGAGCCGCGCGCCGGCGTGAAAGAGGGTAGGGAAATGGTCACTTCCGACACTCCTTCAGTGGAGCCCCGAATGAATCGTCCCTTCCTCCTGCTCTGCGCGCTCGCCATCGCTGCGCCCGCCATTTCCCAGGAACATCATCATCATGTGATGGCTTCGCCGCCCGCCGCGTCGCGCACCTACACGATCCCCGACGTTCCGATGCGCACCGCGACCGGCGAGCAGGTCCACTTCTACACCGACCTCGTGAAAGGCCGCGTCGTGGTGATGAACTTCATCTTCACGAGCTGCACGACGATCTGTCCGACGATGGGCGCCACGTTCGCGCGCGTCCAGCGCCTCCTCGGCACGCGCAACGTGGCGATGATCTCCGTCAGCATCGATCCGACTGTCGACACGCCGGAGCGGCTCGCCGTCTGGAGCAAACGTCTCGGCGCGAAGCCGGGATGGACGCTCGTCACCGGCGAGAAGACGGATGTCGATCGGCTGCTGAAATCGCTCGGACTCTTCAACGCCGATCCGGCCGCGCATTCCCCCGTCGTGCTCGTCGGCGATGAGAAGATGGGACGATGGGAACGGATCGACGGACTGGCCGCGCCCACATCGATCGTCGCCGTCATCGATCGGATGAGCGCCGAAGAGAAGGGAAAGTGATGCGCCGATTCGTTTTCGCATTCGTGCTGCTGGCCGCCGTTTCCGCGTTCGCGCAGGAACCGCCGAAGACTCCCGCCGCCTCGTACTTTGCGAATCTCTCACTCGTCGATCAGGACGGTCATCGAGTCGATCTCTACAACGATCTGATGAAGGGAAAGACGGTCGTCATCAACTCGTTCTTCGCGAGCTGCACCGGCAGCTGTCCGGTGATGGGCCGCGCGTTCCTGCACGCGCAGCAGCAGCTCGGTCCGCGCCTCGGCAGCGAGGTGAATCTGATCTCGATCACCGTCGATCCGGTCAATGACACGCCGGCGGCGCTGCACGAATACGCGAAGAAGATGAACGCGAAGCACGGCTGGTATTTCCTCACCGGATCGCCGGCGGAAGTTGAGGCGGCGCTGAAAAAGATCGGACAGTTCGTGGCGACGCGCGAAGAGCATATGAACCTCATGGTCGCCGGCAACGACCGCACCGGGCTCTGGAAGAAAATCTTCGCGCTGGCGAAGCCGAAGGACGTTTACGACGTCATCGTCAGCGTCGCGAACGATCGCGGCGAGACGCCGGCGGGCACGCACTGATCGCATGACGCGCGCTCGCGCCGTCACGCTCGCGCTGCTCTTCGCCGCTCACGCGCTCGCAGCCGCGACGCTCACGCCGCAACAGCTCCGCGGACGCGCGATCTATCGCACGGGAGAGACTCAGTCGGGCACGGCGATCGTCGCGCTCGTCGGCGCCGAAGATGTCGAAGTCGCCGCGACGTCTCTCCCATGCGCGAGTTGTCACGGTCGCGACGGAAAGGGACGCGCGGAAGGTGGCGTGACGCCGTCCAATCTGCAGTGGGACACGCTCGCGAAGCCGTACGAAGTGGCGACGGCCGGCGGACGAACGCATCCGCCGTACACGCTGCCGCTGCTGAAGCGCGCCATCGCGATGGGAAGCGATCCGGCGAAGAATCGTCTGCTGCCGGCGATGCCGCGCTATCGGATGTCGATGCGCGATCTCGACGATCTCGTCGCCTATCTCCCGCTGCTCGGCAGCGATCACGATCCCGGCATCAGCGATGACGCGGTCGCCGTCGGCGTCATCGTCCCGCCGAACGACGGCGGCGTGCGCGATGTGGTGAGCGCTTACTACGCGAGCATCAACGCGAAAGGCGGCATCTTCGGACGCCGCATCAAACCGCGATTCACGTTCGATGAGGAGCCGTTCGCGATCGCGCCGTCATTCGGAACGGCCGACGCGCACATCCCGACGATCACCGCGCTCGGTACCGGCGGCTTCCAGCTCCTCGCCGGACTCGAAGAGCAATGCCACGCGCTCATCACATCGACCGAAGGAAAAGTGCGCGTCATCGGAAACGCACCGCGCGATCTCGGCGACCGCATCACGACCGATCCCAACGCCCCAAACATCCTTGTGCTTGGTACGCCGTTGCCGCAGACGACGAGCACGCTGCTCGTTCCCGCCGCGTACTACGTCCCCCCGCCCCCGCCCGGCGCGAACGTGTTCGTCGCCGTGCCGTGGTCGAGCGCCGACGTCACCGCCGCCGGCCGCGCCGAGCTTCCCGCCCCAACCCCCGCCCGCGCCACGGCGCTCGCCGCCGCAAAGCTGTTCGTCCGCGCACTGGAACGAATCGGCCGCGACCTCGATCGCGAGTCACTCACGAAAATGCTCGAGTCGTTTTACCAGGAGCCGACGGAGCTAACGCGGCCGGTGACCTGGACGCCGAAGAATCATGTGGGGAATGGGGAAGTGAGCGTGGTGCGGATGAGTGGGCGGTGAGTTAGTCGGACTTGCGGGTCGCTCGCAGCTTGCCGAACCATTTCCCTGTTTCGACTGTTATCGCCATACCGATCAGCCACGCGCAAAGGGGCGGAGCCCACGCGGCGACGCTGATCGCGGCTGACGTCGCAAGAAGCCGCCAGCCCTCGCTGTCGCCGTTCGGCCAGAGCTGTGTGCTCTCCAGTTGCGACATTTTCCTGATCAGGTTCGCTGCTTCGATGTCGTCTCCCCGTTTCTTCGCCTCTTCATGAGCACGCGCCGACTCCGCCCAGAGATTGTCGCGTCGTTTGCGTACGTACCTGCGCAAGGTCCATAACGGGAAATAGGCAGCGACAATGAGCGGCAGCGTCATGAAGATGAGCAGCGCCCATAGCCCGGCGTCGATCGTGTGCCATTGGTACATTTGATCGGACAGAACATTTGCGAGCAGATGTCCTCGATCTGCAAGTGCGGTCACATAAGCGGACAGCGTGAAGTCGCCCGCTTTATCGATCAACTGCAGTCGCCGCCCCAGTACATACGCCTCGAAGATGATGACGAGGAGGAGGTACAGGTTCATGAACGCTCCGAGCGGCCGCAACCCGAGGCGCTGATCGGGGTCGTAAATCAAAGGATCGAAGGTGTAATCGGTCGAATCATCACGCAGCGCACGCGAAAAAATATTCAGAAAGAACCAGAATTTCAGCACGAAGAAGAAGCCGACGAAGATGACGAAGCACTCCACCGAGTAGGCCAGCAGATCGAAGGCGACGTTCGATGTGAAGGCAATCCTCCCGGTCGTGAATTCTGTTGTCCAGTCGAGAACCGGCGGGGTTCCTTCACGTGTGATGAGAAATCGAGCCAGCGTCGCGCCATGGACGGCCGTCAATACGGCTGCGAGCGAGATACAGAGCCATCGGAAACGCGTCGCACCGGCGGCCATCCGGTTGGCGATGTATGCCTCGAAATCGGTCGCCGGCTCTCCGTTGCGGAGGATGACTTTCACCTCCGTCGTCAGGCGTCGCAACGCGTCGCGCATCAGCGAGATCACGTGAACGAGGCCGCCGAACAGACACGGGAAAACAATCACATACATCAGCGACCAGTTCGGCTCGAACCAGAGACCGCGATCGTCGCCCGGCAGCGGGAAGGAATGCACTCCTACGATTGCCGCGGGCAGGAGCAGGAGGAAGGCGGACGCGACGCCGAGGCGCACGCCGAAGGCGACCGGTCCCAGGTCGATGAACCGGCTCATTACGGGATGACCTGAGGCGAAAAACTGTGCGTCGGTCATATGAATGTAGTGACCGAATTATCTCACGGCACGTTGCGCAGCGGCTGGTCGAATGCATCGAAAACATCCGGCGCAAACAGCGCGAAGATCACCGTCTCGACCGCGCCGCGCTCGAGTGCCGCGCCACTTTCACGAATTGCGATTACGGCCGCTTCCGTTTTCGGATAGCTGTAGATACCGCAGCTGATCGCGGGAAAGGCGATCGTCCGGACACCATGTTTCTCTGCGAGCGCGAAGCAGCGCTGATACGTTTGCGCCAGCCGCTCCGCCTCGAAATTATCGCCGCCGTGCCACGACGGTCCGACCGCATGAATGACGTATTTCGCGGAAAGGCGGTGAGCTCCTGTAATGACGGCGTCGCCGGGATGACAGCCGCGCATAAGGCTCATGCACTCGTCGTGTAATCCCGGTCCGGCCGCGCGATGAATGGCGAGGCCGACGGCGCCGCCCGGCGTCAATCCCGGATTTGCGGCATTGACGATGGCATCGACGCTGAGCGTCGTGATGTCACCACGAAAGAGCTCGATTCCGGCCACGCTTCAAGTTTGTTGTTTGATCGCGGACGCGATCAATTCCGGCAGCATCGCAATTTCGAACGGCTTGCGCAGAATCCCGGCAACCGCGGCACGCTCGATGAACTGCAGCGATTCGTCGGTCGCCGCGGTCATGATGAACGTCCGTTTGAGCAGCGCCGGTTTGCGCACGATGATGTTTCGCAATACGTCGAAGCCGCTCAAATGCGGCAGCATCAAATCGAGCAGCACGCAGTCGAACTCGCGCAGGAGCAGCTGTTGAATGGCCGTGTCGCCGTCAGTGACGACCGCGACGTCGTATTCCGGCGCGAGCACCGACGTTACACGATCGGTGATCATCGGCTCGTCCTCGACGAGCAAAATGGACGGACGCTGTCCCGCTTTCGGCGCAGATGATTCCGCGACAGAAACCAGCGATTCTTTCCTGTTCGCGACGACGAACCGAGTGACCGCGCCGATCAACTTGTCGCGCGTCAGCGGTTTGCAAATCCATCCGTCCGCATCCGACGCCTCGAACAGACGGCGCAGATGCTCCTCCGCCAGCGCCGACACGAGCACGATCGGAATCGAGCGCCGCGAACGAATCAACGTCCCGAGGCGATGCCCCGGAATCTGCGGCAACTCGATGTCGACCAGCGCGAGATCGGGCATCGCGCTGCTCAGCACTGCCGCCAGCTCAGACAGCGACCCGGCCGTCACCGTCGCGAATCCCTCCTCGGCGCAAAGCCGCGCCGCCTGTGCACGAAAAGAGGCGTTGTCGTCGACGACGAGGATGGTAAGCATGGGAGCCCCGACTTTAGCATGACGGCGTCGCCGCCACCGGCGGGTAGGAGAAGGGGCCGCTCACGACACTCCGGGTTCAGGAGGCGGTCATGACGGAGAGCGAGGATCGCGATCGGGACTATCAGTTTTTCAAGCAGGCCATCGAGACGGCATATGCGAATGCAGCTTCGCAACTCGAGTTGCGATCGCACCAGCTCGCGACTGAGATTCGCGAGGATTTCTATAAGCGCGTGCAACGCATTATGTGGACGGTTGGCGTTGTAGGCGTGATCGCCACGCTGGGTGGTTTCGTCAGCATCAACGGCATCGTCAAGAACGCCGTCGACGAGCAGATCTCCGCGCAATAGAAGGAGATTGAGAAGCTGAAGAGTACCGCGCTCGAAGACGTGGTGGCGCTGAGAACCCAGGCCGGCGTCGCCGCAAACCAGTCCAAAGAAACGGCCGAGAAATCGCAACGCGAGATTCACGATGTACTTGCGTCCTCGAAGGCGAACTTGGCGGCGCAGTCAACGGAGATGAACCAGCAGATTGCTGCCGCGAAACAAGTGATCGCTGACACCGTCTCGTGGTGGGAAAGTGTCAAAGAAGTGCACAAAGCAGCGAATAGGGAGGCGACGAAGGATGTCGCGAAAGATCCGGGAAAATCGGGTGGGGCGGCGGTGCCGGACGCGAGCGACTCGGCTCAAAAGCGCGAGCACGACGCCATCCTGCGTATGATGAAGTGCCTCAAAGAAGGAGGCGTCGTCGATGCCGACGTCGACCTTTTCATCGCCGTGATGGAAGGAGATCTCGAGGCCACAAAACGGGCCGTCGACCGCGGAGGGAATCCCGTGGCGAGAGACGTCGCTGTCCTCAGAAAGCACAAGGACGTATTGACCAGGCAGTGCCCGGGACTGGTGCCGAACGGCCTCTGATGATGATTTTCGTCCGCCGATATGCGTTGCTTCTCCTTTGTTGCGCGGCCGCGTCGTGTGCCGCGGGCAGAGTGTCAAGCGCCGAGGAGCGCCTGTCGACGGCTGACGATCTCGACAAAGAGACGAACGTTCTGATCAACTCAGTGCTCGATGACGTGATCGATGTGCGCGGATTCGATCCAAAGCAGTCGTTTTGTGCGGCGCTGTCGATGGCGCTCGTCGACATCGAGTCGCACACCTGTGCAGACGCCGGGATGCAGACGCTGATGGATCGATGGGAGCAGAGCGACGGAGAGACGTGGTTCATAGCGGCCGACCGGTTGAGCGAGTTCCTGGTCGCGCGGCCGGAAGCATTCCTGAGGGGATTCATGTCGCGGCCGGAGCATTTCCAGGTGTGGCTCGACTCGCTGAGCGGTACGACGTTCCGTGACTTCGGCGGAACCTTTGCGGACCGCGTGGCATTGAGGCAACGGATGCTCGACGCGCTCGGGCGCGTCACTCTGCCGGAACTTCAGGAGTCGAAAGCGCGCGCACTCACCACAATTCGAAGAACACCGGTGACGAGTGTGAATTGAGTGGCGGTGGTGCGGGACGGACACCAGAACTTATCCCTGCAAAGTGACATATTTCTGCAGCCGGATACCGGCCGTAAGACGGCTTTGGAGCCTTTCGGTATATGAGCTAAAGGAACTGTCACGTGCAGGAGTCTGCCGTGTAAACCAGCTAACCCCCCTTCGGCGCCGCCGCCACCACGTCCAGCATCACCCGCGCGCCCGCGGGTAATCCCAGCGCCGCGAACGCCGTTCGTGCGGGGAGCGGGGTGATTCCGCGCCCCGGGAGCCATGCGGCGTAAATGGCGTCGATCGCTTTGAAGTCTTTGATGTCGGCCATGAGCAGCGTCACTTTGACGATGTCGGCGGGGGTGCAGCCGGCGGCGTTGAGGATGGCGTCTACATTCGAGAGCATGCGGTGCGTTTGCGCTTCGAGGCCTTCTTCGAGCTCGCCGGTTTCGGGGTTGCGGCCGGTTTGGGCGGCGAGGAAGACGAGGTTTCCGGTGCGAATGGCCTGAGAGAACGTTCCAGTCGCGGGCGGGGCGGCGTTCGTCGCGATACGCGATTTGCTGACGGGCGGGTGGGCGAGCGGCTCGGCTTTGAGCGGGATCTCGAATTTCACTTTGACCGGGGTGCCGGCGTGCGGGGCGAGGTCGAGGAGCTGCGGTTGTTCGGGGTGGATGATCTGCAGGACGACCGCGTTATCGGGGTGCTCGAAGTCGAGATCGAAATAGTGGAACTCGGTAATGTTCGACGCGTAGATCCAGATGTTCTTGTTGCCGCGGATGAATTCGCGGAAGCTGTCGCTTTCCATCGGCTCGCCGCGGAGCTCCAGCGGTGATTCGAGCATGATCTTCTTCGTGAGATCGAAATTTTCGAGTGCGTACTGCCAGCTTTCTTCATAAGAACGTTTGCTGGAGCCGCGCTCGCGCGGGAGCGCGTCCTTGCGGCGCAGCTGAATATTTTCGCGAACGAATTCTTCCTCGTCGTCGAACGCCTCGTAATCGGCATCCGTCAATCGCTGCAGGAACTGAGCGGCGTCGTTGCTCGTCGTCCACGCGCGATGGATCAGGCGGAAATAGGTAATCGCCGTCGGATTGACGTCGAAGATCGTGATCTTCTTCGGCTTCCACAATGGGATGAGATTCAACCCGTACAGGCCGCCGACGACACTGATCATGTGGATGTTGTCGCGACGCGCGGGATCGACGCCGTCGTAGTGCGCGCGGAATTCGGCAAATTCGCGGAAGGAGCCGTCCTGCGCGCCGTCGTCGGTGCCGTAAAAGACGTTCTCGGGGTGGCCGTAATACATCTTGCGATACGAGGCGCTCGGGGCTTCTGCGGTCACGATTGATCCTCCATTTGTCGAATTCGGGGCAGGACGTCGCGCCCGAAAATCATCATTTCTTCGAGTTTGGGCCAGCCGGCGATGATGAACTGCGTCACGCCAATATTCTTATAAGCGAGAAACGCGTCGCACAACTCTTCGGGAGAGCCGACGAGGGTCATTGCGGACGAACCGTAATAAGGGACGAGTCCCGCCCAGAGGTTACGATCGAGCCAGCCGATGTCGTCGGCAGCGCTCAGCGCGTCCTTCAATCCCTTCGAATCGCTCGCCTGCAGAATGGCGCGCTCTTCCTTTTCGATCGCTTCGCTCGGACGGAGCGCTTTCGCCGCCGCGACCGCCTCGTCGTGCGTTGGACGGCAGACGACACAGAGACGGAGACAGCTCTCGATTCCTCCGGCGCGCATCTTTGCAACCAGCGGTGCGAGCTTTTCGGGCGTGTCGATGAGACGCAGCCATGCGGATGCTTTCGAGAATGCGAGGCGTTCGGCGGCGTCTGAATGTCCGGAGACGTAAATTTCCGGCGCATTGCGCGAGGGATCGACGAACGGCGTGTTGATCTGACCGTTCTCGACCCGATAGTAGTTGCCGTCGAAATTCACGCCGTCGCCGTCGCGCCAGAAATCGTGGCAGATGCCGAGGAATTCGTCGGCGCGCGCGTAACGCTCGTCGTGTTCGAGGTAATCGCCGTAGCCGCGCTGCTCCTCATTGGAACTGCCGGCGACGATGTTCACGGCGACACGCCCATTCGTCAGCGCTGACACGGTGTTGATTTGCTGGACGAACGTCGCCGGCTGCATGAGTCCGGAGCGGTATGCGACGATGAATTTCAATTTCGTGGTCGCGCGTCCCATCGCGCAGGCGATGAGAATCGTGTCGGGCTCATAGCGGCTGAACGACAGCAGCACCGATTCAATCCCGGCCGCTTCCGCGCTGCGTGCGAAACGCGTCCACCCTTCGATGTCGGGGATTGCCGCCGGCGATTCCGCCTTTCGCGTGGCGACGCGACTCGTTTCCTGCGCGGTCCGCATCCCGACCTCGCCGCCCTTCGGCATCATCCAGTGAAAGCGGAGCGCGTCGTTCACGCTACACCTCGCATACGGCTCTCGCGTTCGCGGACGCGTGGCAGTACTTCGCGGCCGAAGAGATCGAGCTCGGCGATTTCCGGCCAGCCGGAGAGGATGAATTCACTGACGCCGATTCTCTTGTACTCAATGAATGCTTCGGCGACATCGTCGGGCGTGCCGACCAGGGTCGTCCAGACCGGACCGTAATGCGGCGCGAGTCCGGCCCAGAGCCACGGTTTCAGGAAATAGGCGTCACGCTCAATGGCCGCCGACTCCGCATACATGCGCGAATCGTCTTTGACCGCGGTCAGATTCGACGTTGTACCGGCAGGCAGCATGCTCTGTGCGTGGCGAATCGCTTCGTCGCGCGTCGGGCGGCAGATGATGCAGACGCTGAGACAGACTGCCGTGCCGCGCGCTCGCATTCTGCCGACGGACGGCTGGAGTTTTTCCGGTGCGTCGGCGACGCGCAGCCAGGTTGTGCCCTGCGAGACGGCCAGCTCTTCCGACTGTTCGGAATGGCCGGAGATATAAATCTCCGGTGCCGGTCCGCCGAGCGTTGTGTGAATGCGGCCGCGCTCGACCTGATAATAGCGGCCGTCGAAATCGACGTCGTTGCCGCGCCAGAACGCGTGACATACAGCGAGAAACTCTTCGGCGCGCGCGTACCGCTCGTCGTGCGAGAGAAAATCGCCATAACCATGCTGCTCGGCGGTCGAGCTGCCGGCGACGAGATTGAGTGCGACACGGCCGTCAGCGAACCGCGACAAGGTATTGAATTGCTGGACGAATGTCGCCGGCTGCATGAGTCCCGATCGATACGCGACGATGAATTTCAGCTTCTCCGTTTCCTGCGCAAGCGCACAGGCGACGAGCAGCGGATCGGGCTCATGACGCGTCAGCGCAATGAGCGACGAATCGATTCCTGCTTCCTCGGCGTGCTTCGCGAATGTCAGCCAGCCGTCCATGTCGGTAAGCCGCGCCGGCGACGTCCGGCTGGTCATCGACTCGCAGCGGAAACGGACGGCGTCGAGCGCCGTCGGCATCGCCACTTCGCCCGGCTTCGGCAGCATCCAGTGGAAGCGGAGATCCATCGTCAGACCTCCACCGTCCATGGCACGGTCGGCGGCATGACGCCGGCGCGCGACGCCCAGTCCTGTAATGCCCACGGCGGCGTGTCGATATCCTTGTAGCCACCGAGGAGCTGGCGGGTGATCGGATCGAGCATCATCAGGCGGCGGTCGTCCGGACTCTCGAGATAGACCTCCGGTTTCATCCAGCGATAGGCGTAGCCGTACATGACGACTTTCGACGTCCGCTTACTGAAATTCGGCGCGGCACTGTGGAAAATGCGATTCTCGAAAATGAGCGCGTCGCCGGCATTGAGCTTCATGTCGCAGACCTCGACGTCGGCCGGATCGACTTCGCCCTTTGGCAGCGCCAGCGGATCGGTCTTCTTATGGCTGCCGCGCGCCATGAGCGTCATCCCGGAATCGCGTTCCGGAAAATCGGTAAGGCAGTAACAGACCTTGATGCCGACACGCGGCAGACCGCTGTGGCCGAGATCGCGCGGAATGCGAATGTCGCGATGCCAGCCGATCCGGAACGGCGTACCGTCTTCGCCGGCCCAGCGCTTATAGATCATTGCCGTCGAATGGAGGTGAATATTCGGCGACAGCAATTGCACGATGAGCGGCACGGCCGGCGATTGCGTGACGAGCGAGAGGAACGGCTTTTCGCGCAGAAGACCGGGTCGGAGATCGAGGTGGTTGTAATTCGTCTTATGCGAGACCGGCGGCTTGTCGAGGAACGAGCCGGCCAGCCGATCGCCGGCTCTGACGAGCGCGTCGACGGTCTCGGCATCGAGCGCATTCCGAAGCACGAGAAATCCATCCTCATCGAATGAGCGTCGCTGTTCGGGCTCCAGCCGGTTGAACTCCATCACGATCTCCGAATGACGCAGCAGTGCTGCATTTCATTGTTCGCAGGCGGCAGGATCGTCGCGTGCGGAAACAGCGATCGCATGTAGCCGACGGTGTGGAAGACATGACACGTCTTCTGTTCCGACGGCGAATAGGGACGAATATCTTCGCGCTCGACGTAAAGATCTTCGCCATTGACGAGCATGAACCAGCTCGCTCCTTTGACGCGCTTGATCAGCTCCTGTGTCTCCGCGGTCATGACATCGCCGCGCTCCTGTTCGAGGCGCCATTGATAGTTGTTGCCGCCATATGCGGGCCACGAGCGATGATGCGGATCGATGAACGTAAATGCGAGCACGCCGTTCGGCGAGAGCATCGATTCGAGCTGTCCGACGAGCTGGATCATGTCGGTATGTGAGGTATTCGGGAAAACCGAGTAGGCGACGATGAAATCGAACGGCCGGCCAAGCTCCGGCACCGGCAATTCGGCAACGCCGTATGGATTGAAGAAGAAGCAGTAGCGGTCGTAGAAGAGCCAGTTCGCTTTCGGGTACGCGGCTTTGCCGCGATCGATCGATTCTTCGACGACGTCGAGACACCAGTAGCGATCCTCATCGATCGTCGACGCCGGATCGCGCAGGATATTGCCGATGTTGCCGCCGAAATCGAGCACCGACTTCCCGCGCCAGTCGTTCTCGCCGACCTGTTGCGAGAAATAGGTGAATTGCCCTGTCTTGCGTGAGAAAAAGACCACGTCACCATCCTTCTCTTAAGACCGATTCGATATCCGCGTACTGAAAACAGGTCACGCGCGAGCGGTCGTTGCAGTTGTAAATGCGTGGCAGCCACGGCTCGCGGCTCAATTGATTGATGCTTTTGAACGACACCGCATAAACCTCGGCTTTATTACGCGCGACGTCGTATTCGTCGAAATGCGTCCCGTTGTCTTCGTAATAGTCGTAGCCGAGGAGATAAATCGGATCGCCGCCGAGAAGGATGGCGGTGTGCAGCGCGGTGCAGCCGGCGCCGCTGCCGAACCAGCCGTCGGCGAATGAACGTCCGACCTTCGTCGTCATCGACGTTCTGCCGGGCAACAACTCGAATGTATCGACGTTGTGGATGATCTCGAACGAATTCGCGTTCGTCGCCAGCGGCGCAGCTTTTTCGCCGGCGATGACCATCCCGTTGTAACTGCGCAGCGCGGTCGCGTGCGTGTTTTGCGCGGTGATGTCGATGAAGTGGATGATCGATGGCGCGTAGTGCTCGATGATCCGATTGATGCCGATCGTGATCCGGCCGTTCAGTCGCGAGAAATCGAAGCCGCGCAGGCTGGTGCCGGTCGAGATGACGAAAATCGGCAGCCCTTCGTAAAGGCCATCGAGTCGATGGGCGCGGGAGGTTTGCGAACGGGTCGGCTCCGGCGCTGTGATGGCGAGGGTCATGTCGGGCCGATCAGGGATTCATGGTGTTCGGGCGGTGGATGAGAACGCGGCCGCCGCTGTCGATGACGTGCAGCCGGTCGCCGGCGCCGACGGCGTGGACGACGAGGCTGCGCAGCGTGTCTTCACCCTGCCACGCGGTGTCGCGGACGGCGAGGTCAAAGAAGCGCTGATTCTCATTGAAGAAATCGGTGCGGCCGACGTAGAAGCCGCCGATGACTTTCGTCGCGCCGGTGATTTGGAGTGCGCCGAGGTGCGCGTCGATTGTTTTTGCACCGCGGCGCGGGCCGAAGAGCACCGCTTCGGGCTCCGCGGCGATGCTCTCCTCGACGTAGCGGAACCAGTCGGAGGCGAGCTGCACGTCGGCGTCGAGCTTGATGAAGTACGGCGCGGTGGCGAGCTTGTGGAGATCGCGGACGGCGAAGAGCTCGAAGTTCCGGTAGCCGTCGCGGCTGTGATGCGGCTCGTGAAGCACGTCGTAAAGCCCATCGAGCCGGTGCAGGTCCTCAGGCGAGAGGAAGCAGGAGCCGAGATGGACGCGTCCATGCGGAAGGAGCATCGGGAGAAGGTTCTCGAGCAGCGGGACGTGTTCTTCTCCGCCGCAAACGAATAAATCGAATGCCGTTTTGGGGTCGTTCATGAGGGACGCTCAACAGAGGAGTGTCGGCATCGGGGAGTTTCCCTACCCGCCCGATCCAGGGTAGGGGAAGAATCGGTTCGCGGCCCTCCCTTAGGCATGGGCGACACGAGATCCTGGTGGCTGGCGGCGGCAGAGCTGTACATCGCTGAGTGTGAGGCGCACGCGAGCTCGGTCCGCGCCTCGGAGTTCGCATCGCGGATGCAGCGAACGCCGGTGCAGCTCGTCCGCGAGTTCCGGCAGTCGGTCGGTTTCTGCGTGAAGGTCTACTTCAGCAGCCGCCAGATCGCGCGCGCCGCCGAGCTGCTGCGGACGACGCGGCGAACGACGGCCGACATCGCCCTGCGCGCGGGGTTCGGGACGTCGCGATCGTTCTTCCGCGCCTTCCGGCGTTCCACCGGAATGTCGCCAGCGGAATTCAGGAAACAAATGTCACTTGGCGAGCAATAGTTAGGGCATTAAGTTCCGCGTTACGTCCTCTGGTTTCCCGGTACGCGGAATTAGTGTCGATGCTTCAGCGAAGCACAGCAGGGATCCCCGGCCGTTCCGGGAAGCTCGCGCGAACACTCCTCCGCGCCGACTACTCACACCGCCATTTTCGATCACTGAGCGCCGCCCGCGGCGGCAGCTGAACCTGCGACACAACAACGCAAGGAGCACAAGATGGCGAAGAACGATCCTCCCCCGAGTGCAGACTTCATCGGCCGCGTCGTCGGCGACGCGAAGAACCCGCCGGCGGTGCGAATGCTCACCGGCTGGCTCGGTGCGTCCGGCGAAGAAAACTATTCGCGTCTCTACACCGATGCGGAGCTGAGCGCGTACGTCGACATTCCGTCGGACGCGATCCTCTACACGGAGCCGATCCGCGACGTGCAGCCGGCCGGCGGCGTGATGGTGTGGGTGAAGAGCGATGCGGTGCTCAAGGCCGGTGGTTCCGCTGCCAGCCGCGCCGCGCGTTTCCTCCAGGGACAGGTCCAGCAGGATTTCGCCAAAGACCCTGCCGCGATCGGCAAAGCCGGATTCCGCTGCGTGACCGAGGTGCCGTGCGGTGAGCCGACCGGCTTCAGCGGACTCTGTACGAATGCGCCGCAGATGGGCGGTGCGTGGCCGTGCTTCACTGCGCCGCCGCACTGTTTCGAGCCGACCGGGTTCACCGGCAAATGCACGCCGGTGCCGTGGCCGAATCCGACCGAGTACGTCGGCTGCACCATCTATCACTGTCCGACGAACGACCTGACGCAGAACCCGCGCATCTGCCGGCTCATCGAAACGCATCTGCCGAATTGCCCGCCGGCAGGCGCTGACGTCGATCCACAGCGTCCGCCGACCTCGCTGGAAGGCTGCGGCTACACGAAGTCGTGGGGCTTGTGTGACACGCGGATTCCGAACTGTCCGCCGCAGACGGCTGGTTGTCCGGTGATCCCGACGCAGACTCCCGGCTGCAGCTTCAGTAAGAATCCGATCTGCACCGATCTGCCGGGATGCGCGACGAACACCGCGCCGCCGCGATGCATCTTCATCACACGCGACCAGGCGTGCGGCGTGACGAAGCGGCCGGGATGCGGACCCCTCTTCGCGCAAGCCGCGCGATTCGGAGTCGATACCGCGCCGATCGATACCGCGCCGGCGCCGGTGGTTCAGCCGCAGACGGTGATCAATTTCAACTGCGCGCCGTCGTTCTCATTCGACTGTCAGCCGAGCACGACGCCGGATTGCAACCCATCGGCGATCGACGCCTGTCCGACCATAAAGATATGCGTGACTACGCATTGTGATACCGCGCAACCGACGTCGTTGTGTACGCAGTTCGCCGCAGCCTGCCCGACGAAGTTCGCCGAAGTTTGCCCGACGCAGCCGCCGAACGTTTGCCCGACGCAGTCGCCGAACCTTTGCACGACGGCGTGCGGCGAGAAGTGTCAGTCGCAACAGCTCGAATGTACGAAGGTCGGATGTCTAACCCATGTCGGTCCGGCGTGTCCGAATACCGTGTCATTCCCCGACTGTCCGCAGCCGACGGTCGATCCGAATCAGTGCCCGACGATTCCGGGACCGTTGTGCCCGGACACGTTCGTGACGGGATGTCCTCCGTCGCAGTTCGGCGTGCCGTGTCCGACGAACGGCGGTCCTCAGTGTCCGTCAGTCGCCTTCCCGTGTCCGACCGATACAGCGCTCGATTGCACGTTCACCGTCACGCTCGACGGTGCGAATTGCCCGACGCAGTTCAGTCCGAACTGCCAGAGCGTCGTCATCTGTCAGCAGACGGTGCCCGCGCCGTGCACGATCAACGTCGCGCAGCCGTTCGCGGCCGCGCGTCAGCAGCAGGTCGCATCGCAGTTCTGTCCGCGGCCGACGATCTGGACGCAGATCGGACCGCGATGCTTTCCAACGGTGACTCGCAACATTAACTGTCTGATCACGAATGTGTGTCCGACGGTGCTTCCATTCTGTGCGAGGTGAGCGGGAGTGAATCGTAACGATCTCGTTCATTACCTCATCGAGCGCGGGCTCCTCGATCATCGCGTCGTCGTCGACGGCGACGTGATGGTCGTGGAGGGGACGCGCCGTCATCACAACTTCTCCGTCATCTGCCGAGACGGCGCCGGGCTGTTCGTCAAGCAGATGCAGCCCGATCAGGCGTTCTCCGCGCAGACGCTGCAGAAGGAAGCGGCGTGCTACGTGATGATGGAGAGCGATCCGGCGCTGGCCGGTATCCACGCGCTGATGCCGCGCTTTCGTTCGTACGATCCCGATCGTCATCTGCTTGTGCTCGATCTGATCGCCGGCGGTGAGAATCTTTCCGAGTTTCATCGCCGCGTGAATGCGTTCCCGGAAGGGGTCGCACGCCGCGTCGGCGAGCTCGTGGCGCGCTATCACGAGACGTCGCGCCGCGACCTGCTGCCGCGCGCGAACGCTGCGATCTTTCAGGGACAACCGCCGTGGATTCTCTCGTTTCATCTGATGCCGCGCGGCTCGATGCAGAACCTGAGCGCGGCGAACGGACAGTTCATGACGATCCTGCAGAGCTACCCCGATTTCGGAGTGGAGCTCGACCGGTTGCGAACCGGCTGGAGGCGGGATGCACTGATGCATGGCGACATGAAGTTCGACAATGTGGTCGTGCAGACTGACGCCGCGACGAATGAGCAGACGATGCACGTCGTCGACTGGGAACTGGCCGACGTCGGTGATTCCGCGTGGGACGTCGCGTCGATTCTGCAGGCGTATCTGACGTGGTGGATCGCCACGCTGCAAGAGGTTCCGGCCGGTGCGTCGAATGATGCGGCGCGGTATCCGCTCGAAACGATTCAGCCGGCCATTCGCGCGTTCTGGGACGCGTACGTATCGGCGCGCGGACTGACGTCGCGCGACGCTGACGCGGAGCTCGAGCGCGCCGTCAGCTACGCTGGCGCGCGGATGCTGCAAACCGTTTATGAATCGATGGTGTGGGCGCAGTCGCTCACGCAGCAGGCGGTCTGGCAGGTGCAGGCCTGCATGAACATCCTGCGCGATCCGCGTTCCGCCGCCAGCGATCTCCTCGGCTTCACGGCAGGTGTCCATGTCTGACGAAGCGCTGCGCACTCTCCTTCGCGCCGTCGCCATCCACTCGCCGATGGAGTACGAGCTGGCCGGCCGCACTCACAAAGTCGCGCCGTTCGGCGCCGGACAATCACCAACGTGGACGTCATGGTCCGCCGGCGAACCGCCGCTCGTCGTCGACCTGACGACGCGCATCTATGAGGAGGCGTATTGCCGTCCGCTCGGCACGCGGCAGGAGCCGCCGCAAACGAGCGTCAGTCTGCCCGTGAGTCTTATTGAGGACCTGTCCGCCGCAAACGCGGGACGCGACCGGTGGGAGAACGGCTGGACGCTCGTGCAGCTGATGCCGAACGGCCACGCGTCGGCGCGCAAGGGCGATCTTGCGAACACGTTCGCACCCGGCGAGTTCGCCGCGGCAAGCGCCGGCGCTTTGTCGCCCGGTGCCGCGGTTCACGTGCAGTTCGCGCGCGAATCGCGAACGCAGCAGCCCGGTTTCTACATCGTCAACGGCGAGACGCCGGCGCCGTCCGGTTCCGACAGCCGGATGACGCGGATCTACTGGCACATCTCCGAGGACGGTGCGGTGCCGCTGACGCGCGCGGTGTCGACGCTGCTCAATCGGTACGAGGCGCCGTTCCGTTTCAAAACGCTTGCGTACACGAGTGCGTACTCGCGTGCCGATTCGGCGGTGCTCTTCTTCGCGGCGCGCTACTTCCAGCTCATCGCACGGCTGCTGCCGGCAATCCGCGCGGAGATTCGCGATCATCTGCGCGAAGCGACGCCGCTGATGACGTATCGGCTGGCGAATGGAATTGGATTGGCCGAGGATCCGGCGACGGGGGAGAGTTTCGGAATGAGCCGGAGCCGATTGATCGCGCAGGCGATCTGGGATGCGTACGCCCGCGGCACGCAAAGCGAGGAGTCGCGCATGATGGAACTGTCGATCCAGTTCAGCCGCCACGGACTCTCGCTCGACAAACCGCATCTGCGCGCGGCCAGCGCCGACATTTACGAGGTGGCGGCGTGAGCGCGCTTCCGCTGGAACTGCCTGGTGCCGATCCGCGGGAACGTTTTCTCGAAGTGGCGTGGTCGATCGGCATGCGGCTTTGCCGCGACGCCATTCACGACGGAGATCGGTGTAACTGGCTCGGCGATTCGATGGAAGCGCACGCGGGCGAATGGAAGGTCGCGCACAAATCGTTCGGACCCGATTTCTACGCCGGCACCAGCGGCATCGCCCTGTTTCTCGCACAGCTCTGGCGCTTCCGCCGCGATCCGCTGGTGGCCGATATAGCGCGGGCGGCGGTGCGGCAGGCGTTGTCGCGTACCGAGCGAATCCCGGCGTCGCTGCGCCATGCGCTTTACAGCGGCTGGGTCGGCATCGCGCTCGCGCTCTTCGACGTCGCGCAAATTTTCGACGACGCATCGCTGCAACGCGACGCGCTGCGTCTCGTCGACGACCAGCGCGGGTTGCCGCTCGACGCGATGTCGCTCGACGTTGTCAGCGGCTCCGCCGGTTCCATCCTCGGCCTTTGCGCGCTCGACGCGCGACTCGGCGGCGATCATTTTCTCGACGAAGCGTTGCGTCACGGCGAGCATCTCCTCGCACAGGCGCATCGCGCGAACGATGTCTGGTCGTGGACGACGATGGCGCCGATCGGCGGCCAGCAGAAAGACCTCTGCGGCTTTTCGCACGGCGCTGCCGGCATCGCGCTGGCGTTACTCGAGCTCTACACGCGAACGCACGACGAGCGATTCCGCGAAGGAGCGCTCGGCGGTTTCGCATACGAGCGGTTGCATTTCTCCGCCGAACAGCAGAACTGGCCGGATTTTCGTTCGTTCGCGTCGCCGAACGTGCAGCAACTCGGATACTCCATGGCGTGGTGTCATGGCGCGCCCGGCATCGGTCTGTCGCGTTTGGGCGCTTATGCGCTGACCCGCGATGACGTTTTCCGCGGCGAAGCGGAGTCGGCGATCGGCGGAACGTATCGCGCCATCTCGATGAGCAACGGCGCGGAAGGCTATTCGCTATGCCACGGACTGGCGGGCAACGCCGAGCTCTTTATCGTCGCCGCCGACATCCTCGGCGATGAGCGTTACCGCGCGGTTGCCGACGCCGCCGGCGATCGCGGCATCCACGCCATTCACATCAATCGCAACCCCTGGCCGTGCGGCGTGACCGGAGGCGGCGAAGCGCCGAACCTGATGCTCGGCACCGCCGGTATCGGCTACTTCTACCTGCGCCTGTACGACTCCGGCGCCGTCCCCTCCATCCTCCTGCAGATGTGACAGCGCGGTTCTATACTCGCGGCCGATGAGCAAGGCCGCGTTGTACCGAGGATTGATGATGGTGACGGCGGTCGGGCGGAGGCTGTCGCTCGACGCCGGACGTGCCATCGGCCGGTTCCTCGGCGCGCTCGCGTGGCATGTTGCGCGGCGCGAACGGTTGAAGGCGCTGCGGAATCTTGCGATCGCGTTTCCGGAGCTGAGCGACGCCGAGCGGCGCGCGCTCTCGAAGCGGATGTTCGCGCACCTCGGCATGTCGCTGCTCGAGCTCACCTGGATCCCGAACGTCAACGCGGCGAACAGACACGAGACCACCGTCGTCGAAGGGCTCGACAAAGTGCTCGAGGTCATCGACTCCGGACGCGGCGTCATCATCTTCACTGCGCACTGCGGCAACTGGGAATGGCTCTCGTACATCACCGGAACGTTCGGCCGGCCGGTCTCCGTGCTGCAGCGCGAGCGCGACGAGCCGGCGATGAATCGCTACATCACCGAACTGCGCGCGAAAGCGGGCGTGAAGACGATCGATCGCGGCTCCGGTTCCGCGGCGCGCGACATGATCAACGCCATCCGCCGCGGCGGCATCCTCGCGTTCGTGCTCGATCAGAACATCCGCACCGAAAGTGTGAAGGTCCCGTTCTTCGGACGGCCGGCGCTGACGCCGATCGGACCGGTGAGCTTCGCCATTCGCACCGAAGCGACGATCAGCGTCGCGTTCATCGAACGACGCGACGATGGGAAGCAGTACGCGCGCTTTGAGACGCCGATTCATCTCAAACGGACCGACGATCCGATCGACGTCGCCGCGCAGATCACGCAGCGGATCGAAGAACAGATCCGGCGCGTACCGGAACAGTGGGTCTGGATGCACGATCGCTGGCGCGAGCGGCCGAAGTGGGAAGTCGATCCCGATTCCCTGCGCGACAAAACGCGAAAGGTGAGCGTGCCGGGCAGCGCTTAGGCGGACGAGTTATCATGTGGCACCGATGACCACCGTTTCCCATTCGCCGACCGGCGCGCGGCGGCAGTTCTGCCTCGTGCTGGTGAAGCCGTCGCACTACGACGACGATGGATACGTCATCCAGTGGTTCCGCTCCGCGATTCCGTCGAACTCGCTGGCGTCGCTCTACGGCCTCGCGCGTGATTGCGCGCAGCGCAACGTCCTCGGCGACGACGTCGATCTGGCCATTCACAGCTACGACGAAACGAACACCCGCATCCGTCCCGATCGTCTCGCGAAGATGATCGAGCGCGCCGGCGCCGGCATGGTCATGCTCGTCGGCGTGCAGTCGAATCAGTTTCCGCGCGCGCTCGATCTCGCACGTCCGCTGCGCGCGCTCGGCGTCCAGGTCGGCATCGGCGGCTTCCACGTTTCGGGCACGATCAGCATGCTGCGCGGCATCGACAAGGGTCTCGACGAAGCGCGTGCTCTCGGCGTCTCGCTCTTCGCCGGCGAAGCGGAAGGGCGACTCGAAGAAGTGCTGCGCGATGCGATGAACGGCGCGCTGCGGCCGATGTACAACTACATGGCCGACCTGCCGCACATCGAAGGAACGCCGATCCCGCTCATCACCGCGTTGCGCGCGTGGCGGACGGCCGGCGGGGTGACGAGTTTCGACGCCGGCCGCGGCTGTCCGTTCCAGTGTTCGTTCTGCACGATCATTAACGTGCAGGGGAAGAAATCGCGCCGCCGTTCGCCCGACGACATCGAACAGATCGTCCGCGTCAACGTCGCCCAGGGACTGCACTCGTTCTTCATCACCGACGACAACTTCGCGCGCAACACCGACTGGGAAGCGATCCTCGATCGTCTCATCAAGCTGCGCGAAGAAGGGATCAGGATTCACTTCATCATCCAGGTCGACACGCTCTGCCATCGCATCCCGCGCTTCATCGAGAAGTGCGCGAAAGCGGGCGTGCGCCGCGTCTTCATCGGACTCGAGAACATCAATCCCGACAGTCTCGTCGGCGCGAAGAAGCGGCAGAACAAGATCACCGAATATCGCAAGATGCTCCTCGCGTGGAAGTCGGCGCGCGTCATCACGTACGCCGGTTACATCCTCGGATTTCCGAACGACGATCTCGAGTCGATTCGCCGCGACATCGAGATCATCAAGAAAGAACTGCCGGTCGATCTCCTCGAGTTCTTCTTCCTCACGCCGCTGCCGGGATCGGAAGATCATCAGAAGCTCGTCGGCGCCGGCGTGCCGGTCGATGATGACCTCAACAAATTCGATCTCAATCACGTCACTACCGCGCATCCGAAGATGTCACCGGATGAATGGGAGCGCGCGTATCGGATGGCGTGGGACACGTATTACACGCCGGAGCATGTCGAGTCGGTGTTGCGCCGGCTCGTGGCGATGCGCGCCAGTGCGAGCAACGCCATCCTGCTGATGACGTGGTTCAAAGGCTCGATTCATATTGAAGGCGTTCATCCGCTCGAAGCGGGCCTCTTCCGCTACAAGTTCCGCGCGGATCGCCGTCCCGGATTTCCGGTCGAGCCGGCGTGGCGTTTCTGGCCTGGTTATGCGATCGAATCGATCGGGAAATTGTCGCGCTGGACGAAGACCTACTTCGGACTGCGCCGCATCTACAACCGCGTCAAGAAAGATCCGCAGCGATACGAGTACATGGACCTCGCGCTGACGCCGGTCACGGATGCGGAGTTCGACACGCTGGAGCTCTTCCATCACACCGACGCCGCGGAAGCGTTCGTGGCGCGCGAGCATCACCCGGCGGCGGTTGCAGCCGCGCCCGCTTCCTGAAACCCGAGCGCAGTACGCGCGTAATTCGCAGTACCGATGCTCCGGATCTCAGGTCTCTCCAAAACATATTCGAATGGTGTTCGCGCGCTCGATGACGTAACGCTCTCGATCGACTCCGGCCTCTTCGGTCTGCTCGGGCCGAACGGCGCCGGCAAGTCGACGCTGATGCGCACGATCGCGCGGCTGCAGGAACCCGATCGCGGCGAGCTCACTCTCGACGGCATTGACGTCCGCCGCGAGCCTCACCAGCTCCGCCGCCGCCTCGGCTATCTGCCGCAGGAGTTCGGCGTCTATCCAAACATTTCCGCGCTGGCGCTGCTCGATCACATCGCGGTGCTCAAGAAGTTGACCAATCGCGCCGAGCGGACCGAACAGGTTCATGCGCTGCTGCAGCTGACGAACCTCTGGGAGTTTCGGAAGAAAGCGGTGAACACGTTTTCGGGCGGGATGAAGCAGCGCTTCGGCATCGCTCAGGCGCTGCTCGGCAAGCCGCGATTGATCATCGTCGATGAGCCGACCGCAGGACTCGATCCCGAAGAGCGCAATCGTTTTCACAATCTGCTGAGCGAGATCGGCGAGGGAGCGGTCGTGCTGCTGTCGACGCACATCGTCGAGGATGTGAGCGATCTCTGTCCGAAGATGGCCATCCTCGCGCGCGGCCGCGTGCTGATGGAAGGGGAGCCGTCGCGCGTCATCGAAAGCCTGCGCGGAAAGTTGTGGCGGAAGACGATCGCGAAGGCTGCGCTGCCTGAGTACGAGCAGGCGCACAAGGTGATCTCGACGCGGCTCTTCGCCGGCCGGACGCAGGTGAACGTGCTCGCCGATTCGCAGCCGGAAGGTGGATTCGAAGCGGTGCCGCCGGAGCTGGAGGACGTCTACTTTTCGGTGCTTTCGGGGAGCGCGCTCTGAAAGAGCTCCTCCAATTCGAGTGGCGCTATCACACGCGCCAGGCATCCTTCCTCGCGGCCGCGGTCCTCTTCTTTCTCCTCGGGTTCGCAATCGCGGCGACGAGCTTCGGCCCCGGCAACGTGCTGATCACCTCGCCGTTTCTGATCACCGAATCGCTGGCGTTGCTGTCGCTCTTCGCCGCATTCGCGGTGGCGATCTTCGCGTCGAACGCCGTGCTGCGCGATTCCGAATTCGCGATGGAGGAGATCGTCTTCACGACTCCGGTCGGACGCGTCGCGTACGTCGCGTCGCGCTTCACCGGCGCATACGCGGCGGCGCTGACGGCGACGGCGTTCGCGGTGCCGGGAATGATGCTCGCGACGCGGATGCCGTGGATCGATCCCGAGCGCGTCGGTCTGTTCTCACTCCTCGCATACGCGCAGGCGTTTCTGCTTTTTGCGGTGCCGAACATTCTCTTCATCACCGCGATCCTTTTCTTCGTCGCGGTGATGACGCGCAGCGCGGTCGCGACGTACGTCGCCGCGGCGCTGCTCTACTTTTTGTACTTTGCCGCCGCCGCGCTGACGAACTCGCCGCTGATGGCCGGTTCCGCGCCGGGAGCGACGAGCGGCGCGTGGGTGGCGCTGCTCGATCCGTTCGGACTGTCGGGATTTTTCGAGCAGACGCGTTTCTGGACGATCGCCGAGAAGAACACGCGCGTCGTGTCGCTGACCGGAACGCTGCTGTTCAATCGCGTCGCGTGGCTGGCGATCGCGATGGCGCTCGGCGCGCTGCTGACGAAGATCTTCGCGTTTCAGGCGACGCCGAAACGGTCACGCAAGAGCGAACGCGCCGTCATCCTGAGCGTTAGCGAAGGATCCGGGCGGGAGGGGCGCGCCGAGGTACGTTCGCCCCGCCCTCCCGGATCCCTCGCTCACGCTCGGGATGACATCGCGTGGCTGGGCGCATTCCGATCCTCCGCGAAAATCGAGCGCTCGCTTCTCCTGCGCAGTCTCCCCTTCATTCTTCTGCTCGTTGCGTGGACGCTGCTCTCGATCACCGAGGTCGCGTCGTCGATCACGGCGGCGGAGTACGGCTCGCTTTATTACCCGACGACGGCGCTGACGACGCGCGCGCTGCAGCAGCCGCTGTCGATCATGGCGACGCTGCTGCTGATCTGGTTCGCGGCGGAGATCTTCTGGCGCGAGCAGCGATTTCGTTTCGCCGGCATCGCGGAAAGCACGCCGCTGAACGGTTCCGAGATCATCGCGGCAAAGATCGCGGCGCTGGTCACGCTCGTCGCATCGCTGATCGGCTGCAGCATCATCGCCGCGGTCATCGTGCAAATCGCGCACGGCTGGTTCCGCTTCGAGCCGCAGCTCTATCTCGCGTTCGCGTACTTCATCGGCGCGCCGCTCGTCGCGCTGGCGATGGCGTTCGCGCTCATTCACGCCGTCAGTCCGGGACGCCATGTCGGGATGGTGGCGACGCTGCTCTTCGTCATCTACACGCGCATCGGCGGCGCGATCGGTCTCGACAATCGGTTGTGGCGCTTCGGGACTGCAGCGACGCCCGGCTACTCGGAGCTGAACGGCTTCGATCGCGCCGCGGTCGCGTTCCACTGGTTCATGTTGCTGTGGGTGCTCGTCGGATTCGCGGCGGCGGTCATTGCGTCGAGCATGTGGCGACGCAGTGGTCGCAGTATTCGCGAACGGCTCGTGCTCGCGCGTCGCTCGAAACTCGCGGCGGCGCTGCTGATTCCGATCGTCGTCATCGGCGCGTGGATTTACTACAACACCGACGTCCTCAATCGAAACGAATCGGCCGCGCAGGTGAATGACTGGAAGGCTGCGTACGAGAAGACGTATGGCCGATTTGCGAAAGCGCCGCGTCCGCACATCGCCGAGATCGACGCCGCATTCGACCTCGCACCGGAACGGCAGAGCATTCGCGCGCACGGCACGTATCGGCTGCTCAACTCAACGAACGGACCGCTGTCGATGCTGCTCGTCTCGGTGCGACGCGATGCGCGACGCGTTGCGCTGTCCGTCGACGGCGCGCGACTGGCGTCCGCCGACACGCGCTTCGGCATGTATCGCTTCGAGCTCGCGCAGCCGCTCGCCGCCGGCGCCTCGACGACGCTGCACTACGACCTCGCGCTTGAAGAGCGCGGCTTCGAAGATGGCGCCGGCGAGAACGCCATCGTGCGCAACGGCTCGTATCTGATGAGCTTCCGGATCATGCCGATCGTCGGCTATCGCGCGACGTACGAACTGCAGGACCGGAAAGAGCGGGCGCGGCATGGGCTGCCTGCGGTCGAAGAGACCGTGCGCGACGACACGCACGGCGACGCGGAAGAAGAAGCGGCAGCCGACTGGGTGAAGTTGTCGACGACGATCTCGACCTCGCCCGATCAGATCGCCGTCGGTCCCGGACGTCTCGAGCGCGAGTGGAGCGAGCACGGACGGCGCTACTTCCGTTATCGCGTCGAGCCGCTCGTCATCAATCGTTTCGCCATCGCGTCGGCGCGCTACAACGTGCAGCGCTGCACGCGGCAGGGGATCGACGTCGCCGTCTACTACCAGCCCGGACACGAAGTGAACGTGGCGCGAATGTGCGATGCCGCGACGTCATCGCTCGACCTTTTCACGCAGCGCTTCGGCCCGTATCCGCATCGCGACCTGCGGCTCGTTGAAGCGCCGGCGCACGCGCCGTTCGCCGGCTACGCGACGCCGTCCGTGATCTTCCTCAACGAAGGACGAAGCTTCCTGATCGACGCGCGCGATCCCGTCCGCGTCGACCTCGTCACGCGCCGCGTCGCGCACGAAGTCGCGCATCAGTGGTGGGGTTATCGCATCGACGCCATCACCGGACGCGGCGCGCCGGCGATCGTCGAATCGCTGACGAAATACGCCGAGCTGATGATCATCGAGAAAAAGTACGGCCGCGAAGCCGCGCGGCAGCTGCTGGAGTTCGAGAACGACAACTACCTCGCCGGCCGCGCCAGTGAAAACGACGAAGAAGTGCCGCTCGTCGACGTCGGCAATCAGCAGTACGTCTATTACGGCAAAGGCGCGGTCGTGATGAACGGCATCCGCGACCTCGCCGGCGACGAGCCGATGTTCCGCGCGCTGCGAAGCTTTCTCGAAGAGCACGGTGGCCCCGGCAAATTCGCGACGAGCAACGACCTCGCGAATGCGCTGCGCGATGCGGTGCGTCCCGAAGATCGTCCATTGGTTGACCAGTGGATGCGCGAGATCATTGTCTACGACTTTGCCGTCGAATCAGCGACCGGGACGAAGCGGAGCGATGGACGTTTCGACGTGCGGCTCAAAGTGAGTGCGACCAAGCGCAAGTCGACAAGACGAGGCGCCGAAACGCCGATGCCGTTCCGCGAAACGATTCAGATCGCACTCGACGACACGACGGAAAGAGCCGTCATCCACGACGGAACGAACGACCTCACGTTTGTCACGCAGAAGCTGCCACGCGCAGCGACCGTCGACCCATACGTGACGCGCATCGACACCGCCCGAGCGAACAACACGAAAGAGCTCGCGCACTAAGGCCCTCCGGCGGACGGCCACCCGCACAAAGCGCGGCGCCACGCGAAACGCGTTCGCACGAAAAGGTCCGCCAACCAAACGCCGCGGCCCGTGGCCGCCCGCCGGAGGCCCCGTGATCTTTCCGTGTCCTTCACGCCGAGTTTACGCACGCACGCATTCGTCTGCAGACCCGCTGCGTAGCATCCCGTTCAAACAAGGAGGCTTTGCAGATGAAGCTCAATCGCATGCTCGCGTTGCTCGCGAGCGTCATGATTTCCGGCAGCGCGTTCGCACAGGTCACACCGGCCGCCGGCTACACGCCGCCCGACGACACACCGTCGTTCAAAATCGGCGCAACGATTTTCGCCGACTACACCGTTCAGCAGTCGCCTGAAACGAAAGACGCCGACGGCAACACCGTTCGTCCCTCGTCGTTCAATGTGCCGCGGGCGTACATCAACGTCACCGGCAACCTCAATCACTGGATCGCGTTTCGTATTACGCCCGACGTCTCGCGTGAGACCGGCAGCGGCGCGTCGCTGGCAGGCAGCCAGGAGTTCCGGCTCAAGTACGCCTTTGCGCAGTTCAACCTCGACGACTGGACGACCAAAGGCTCGTGGGTTCGCGTCGGTGTGCAGCAGACGCCGATCATCGACTACACCGAACAGATCTACCGCTATCGCTTCCAGGGATCTGTCTTTCAGGAGCGCACCGGGCTGCTGACGTCATCGGACGCCGGCGTCTCCGGCCACTACAACCTCCCGGGAAATTACGGCGACATTCACGGCGGCTTCTACAACGGCGAAGGCTACAGCAAGGCCGAAACGAACAACGAAAAAGCCTTCATGGTTCGCGGCAGCATCCGTCCGTTCCCGCTCGGCGGCACCTTGCTGAAAGGACTGAGGCTCACCGCCTTCATCGATCACGACGCCTACGTGCAGGACGCGAAACGCGAGCGCATCTTCGGACAGGTCACGTACGAACATCCGCTCGTCAACGCCGGTCTCGACGTCGTTCGCGCCGGCGACAAAACCTCGCGGACGAAAGCGACGATTGATTCGAAAGGGTGGTCCTTCTGGGTCACGCCGAAGATCGGCACCAGCGGCTTCGAGTTGCTCTTCCGTCACGACGACTTCACGCCGAACGACAACTTCTCGTCGCAGAAGCAGAAGCGCAACATCGCCGGCGTCGCGTACTGGGTTCCGAACCTCAACAAAGTCACGACTGCATTCCTGCTCGACTACGACTCGCTCGAGCGCAGCGGCCTCGCCGTGCCGGTTCCGCGCACGACGAACTACGCAATCAAGATGCTCATCAACTTCTAAGGAGACACCATGAAAAAATCGATCATCCTTCTCGTCGTCGCGCTCTTCGCGATGACCGCGGCCGCGCAGAACGTCCAGATCAACGGCGCCGGCGCGACCTTCCCGTTCCCCATCTATTCGAAGTGGTTCAGCGAGTACAACAAACTGCATCCGAATGCGCTGATCAACTATCAGTCGATCGGTTCCGGCGGCGGGATTCGCCAGCTCAGCGCCGGCACGGTCTTCTTCGGCGCCACTGACGGACCGATGACCAACGAACAGATCACCGCGGCCGGTTTCCGCATCCTGCACCTGCCGACTGTCCTCGGCGCCGTCGTGCCGGTCTACAACATCCCCGACGTCAACGCCGAGCTGCACTTCAATGGCAAGACGCTCGCCGACATCTTCCTCGGCCGCATCACGAAGTGGAACGATCCCGCAATCAAAGCGACGAATCCGAGCGTCAATCTGCCGAACCTCGACATCACCGTCGTGCATCGTTCGGATGGTTCGGGCACGAGCTACATCTGGTGTGATTACCTCTCGAAAGTGTCGCCCGATTACCGCAAGACAGTCGGCGTCGCGACTTCGGTCAACTGGCCGGTCGGCGTCGGCGGCAAAGGCAATGAAGGCGTTGCCGGACTCGTCAAGCAGACGCCCGGATCCATCGGATACGTCGAGCTGATCTACGCGATCCAGAACAAGATCTCGTACGGCTCGGTGCAGAACGCGGCGGGCGAATTCGTTCGCGCCACGACGGAATCCGTTTCGAACGCGGCTGCAGTCGCGGCGAAGCAGATGCCGAAAGACTTCCGCGTCTCGATCACCAACGCGCCGGGAAAGAACGTCTACCCGATCTCGTCGTTTACGTGGCTGCTCGTGCAGCAGGCGCCGAGCGACCGAGCCCGCTCCGCGATCATGAAGGACTTCGTGAAGTGGGCGCTGACGACCGGCCAGAAGTTCGCACCGGAGCTCGGATATGCGCCGCTGCCGGCCGAGGTTGTCGCACTGGAACTGCAGGCGCTAAACACGGTGAAGTGAGTGTGGCGTCGGCCGCTTCGGCCGACGTGAGGCGGGCGAAGCGCCCGCCTCCACAGTGAACCTGAACCGTCATCTACTTCACACCGAATTTACTTCGTCTCACATCGGACTTCACGCGGCGCACGGAGAATGGCGGCCATGCAGAAAATGCTTCGCTATCTCTCCATCGCCGCGTTTCTTTTTTCACTCGTCGCATGCAAGCCGGCCGAAGCGCCGAAGCAGTCGACCGCGGCGTCAGCGCAGAGCACCGGCGACGTCATCACCATCAACGGCGCCGGCGCGACGTTCCCGTATCCGATCTACTCGAAGTGGTTCGATGAGTACCGCAAGCAGCACCCGAACGTGCAGGTCAACTATCAGTCGATCGGCTCCGGCGGAGGCATCAAGCAGCTCAGCGCCGGCACGGTGTTCTTCGGTGCGACCGACGGTCCGATGACCGACGAGCAGCTCAAAGCCGCTCCTTCGCCGATCCTTCACTTCCCGACAGTTCTCGGCGGCGTCGTGCCGGTCTACAACATCCCCGGCGTCTCGTCGCAGATTCGCTTCACCGGTCCAATCCTGGCCGACATCTTCCTCGGCCGCATCACGAAGTGGAACGATGCCGCGATCGCGAAGATCAACCCCGGCGTGAATCTGCCGTCGACCGACATCGCCGTCGTCCATCGTTCCGACGGTTCCGGCACGACGTACATCTTCTGCGACTTCCTCTCGAAGACCTCCGCTGACTACAAGCAGAAAGTCGGCGTGGCGACGTCGGTCAGCTGGCCGGTCGGCGTCGGCGCGAAAGGAAACGAAGGCGTCTCCGGACTGGTGCAGCAGACGCCCGGCGCGATCGGTTACGTCGAGCTGATCTTCGCGCTGCAGAACAAGATTCCGTTCGCCGCCGTGCAGAACAAAGCGGGCGAGTTCGTCACCGCGACGCTCGACTCCGTCACGACCGCCGCCGCGAGCGCATCGGCGACGATGCCGGACGACTTCCGCGTCTCGATCACGAACGCCGACGGCAGGGGCGCGTATCCGATCGCGTCGTTCACGTGGATCCTGCTCTATCAAAACGCGCAGGACAAAGTCCGCGCGAAGATCATGGTCGACTTCCTTCGCTGGGCGCTGACCGACGGCCAGAAGTACGCGACCGATCTGCATTACGCGCCGCTGCCGCAGCCGGTCATCGACAATGAAACGCGGGCGCTGGCGAAGGTTCAGGTGCAATGACCCGCCGCTCGAGCGACGACCGCTTCTTCCGTCTCGGGACGGGAGCGGTCGCCGCGCTGGTGCTCCTCATTGTCATCGGCATCGGCTTCGAGCTGACGCGCCAGTCGACGATGTCGATCCGCAAATTCGGATTCAGTTTCTGGACCGGCACGACGTGGGATCCGGTCGCCGGCGAGTTCGGCGCGCGTCCGTTCATCTGGGGCACGCTCTATTCGTCGGTGCTCGCGCTGCTGCTCGCCGCGCCGGTCGCGCTCGGAATCGCGATCTACATTTCGGAGCTCGCGCCGCGCATGCTCCGTCAGCCGCTTGCGTACCTGACCGAATTGCTCGCGGCGATTCCGTCGATCGTTTACGGATTGTGGGGCGTCTTCGTGCTCGTGCCGATCATTCGCAAGCTCGAGCTGGCCACGCCCGATTTTCTGAAGCAGTTTCCGCTCTTCAAAGGACCGCCGCTCGGCGTCGGCATGCTCGCCGCCGCCGTGATTCTCGCGATCATGGTCGTGCCGTTCACCTCGTCCGTTGCGCGCGAGATTCTGAAGAACGTTCCGAGCGCGCAGCGTGAAGCGGCGTACGCACTCGGCGCCACGCGCTGGGAAGCGATCAAGGTCGCGGTCGGCTTCGGCAGGAGCGGCATCATCGGCGCGATCATGCTCGGCTTCGGCCGCGCGCTCGGCGAAACGATGGCGGTGACGATGGTCATCGGCAACAACCCGCAGGTCTCGGCGTCGCTTTACGCGCCGCAATACACGATGTCGGCCGTCATCGCGAACGAGTTCACGGAAGCGGCCGATGAGCTTTACCTGCACGCGCTGATCGAGATCGGTCTGCTGCTGTTCATCATCACGATCGCCGTGAACATGATCTCGCGCCTGCTGATCTGGAGCATGAAGGCGCGCGCGAATCGGAAAGCGGTCGCGATGCCGATCATCTCCGACGAGGCGGTGCCGGCGTGAGCGTGATGGTGCGCCGCCGCATCGTCTCGCGCGTCGCCGAAACGCTTTGCGCCGGCGCCGTACTGCTCGCGCTCGTGCCGCTCGCGCTCATTCTCTTTTACGTTCTCCGGCAGGGGATCGGCGCGCTCAACATCGCGTTCTTCACCGAGATGCCGAAGCCGGTCGGTGAAGCGGGCGGCGGCATGGCGAATGCGATCGTCGGCACGCTGATCCTCATCGGCATCGCCGCGCTCTTCGCGGTGCCGATCGGCTGCGTCTGCGGCATTCACCTCGCCGAATATCCCGACACGAAATTCTCGTCGGTCGTTCGCTTCGCCGCCGACGTCATGAACGGCGTGCCGTCGATCGTGGTCGGCATCTTCGCGTACGGGATCGTCGTCCTTCCCGTCAAACGCTTCAGCGCCATCGCCGGCGGAATCGCACTCGGATTATTGATGCTGCCGATCGTCGTGCGAACGACTGAAGAGCTGCTGCGACTCGTTCCCGCGGGACTTCGCGAAGGAGCGCTGGCGCTCGGCGCGACGCGCGGCCGCGCCGTCTTCACCGTCATCGTGCCGGCGGCGCTTCCCGGCATCCTCACCGGCATTCTCGTCGCCATCGCACGCGTTGCGGGCGAGACCGCGCCGCTTCTCTTCACTTCCTTCAACAATCGCTTCTGGTCGACGAACCTGGGGCAGCCGATCGCCTCGCTCACCGTCCAGGTGTTCAGCTACGCGATCTCGCCGTACGAAGACTGGCATCGCCAGGCGTGGGCCGGCGCGTTCCTCCTCGTCGCCATGATCCTCACACTCTCGATCCTCGCCCGAATCTCCGTGCGCGGTCTCGAAAAGATGAACCGTCCATGACCACATTCGCCACCGAAGTTGCGACGCGCGTCAATGCGAAGCCTGCCGACATGAATACGACGACACCAGCGAAAATCCACGTTCGTGATTTCGATTTCTTCTACGGCGCGTCGAAGGTGCTGCACGGCATCTCGATGGACATGCCCGACAAGCAGGTGACGGCGCTCATCGGTCCGTCCGGCTGCGGCAAGTCGACGTTCCTCCGCTCGATCAACCGGATGAACGACATCATCCCCGACGCGCATCACGACGGGCTGATCGAGATCGACGGAAAGAGCGTTTACGGCGGCGGCACCGATGCCGTCGAGCTGCGCCGCCGCGTCGGCATGGTCTTCCAGAAATCGAATCCGTTTCCGAAGTCGATCTTCGACAACGTCGCGTACGGACTGAAGATCGGCGGTCTGCGCAATCGCCGGCAGCTGAACGAGATCGTCGAGAAGTCGCTGACGCGCGCCGCGCTTTGGGATGAAGTGAAGGATCGCCTGCAGACGAGCGCGTTCGCGTTGTCGGGCGGACAGCAGCAGCGGCTCTGCATCGCCCGCGCGCTGGCCGTCGATCCGGAGATCCTGCTGATGGACGAGCCGGCGTCGGCGCTCGATCCGATTGCAACCGCGAAGATCGAAGAGCTGATTTACGAACTGAAGGACAACTTCACGATTGTCATCGTCACGCACAACATGCAGCAAGCCGCGCGCGTCTCGGACCGCACGGCGTTTTTCATGCTCGGCAAGCTGGTCGAGTACAGCGAGACGAAGACGATTTTCATGAACCCGCAACAGAAGATGACCGAGGATTACGTGACCGGCCGCTTCGGGTAGCCGGCACGGCCGGCTGCGCTGGTTGGCCAAGCCTTCACCACGCCACCGTTTCTGCGAACATTCGTGTGACCCGAGATCATGACTATGCACAGACACTTCGACGACGACATCGAAGCGATTAAAGACATGCTCCTTCGAATGGGAGCGATGATCGAGGACGCGATCAGTCAGTCGATCCGCGCCCTGCTCGAACGCGACACGCAGATGGCCGAGGAGGTTATCGCGCGCGACGACGAGATCGATCAGATGGAAGTGGCGATCGACAAGCGGACCATCGAGCTGATCGCGAAGATGCAGCCGGCCGCGAGCGATCTCCGCTTCGTCGCCACGATTATGAAGATCACGCCCGAGCTCGAGCGGATCGCCGATCTCGCGCAGGACGTTTGCGAACGCGTCATCGAGCTGAATCGTGAGCCGCAGTTCAAGCCGGTGACGCAGTTGCCGCAGCTTGCCGAGAACGCTCAGAAGATGGTGCGCGAAGCGCTCGATGCGTTCGTGCGCGGCGACGCCATGCTGGCGCGTGAAGTCATCCGTCACGATGACGTGGTCGATCAGCTGACCGAGGATTCGTTTCGGGCGCTGCTGACGTACATGATGGAGAACCCGCGAAACATCTCGCCGGCGATTCGCCTTACGTTCATCGGCAAGTACTTCGAGCGGATGGCCGACAACGCCACGAACATCTGCGAGATGGTCGTTTATCTCGTCGAAGGAAAGATGATCAAGCACGCGGCGCCGGACAACCGATGAAGAAGATCGCGCTGATCGAAGACGACAACGACATCGCCTTCACGGTTCGGCTGAACCTCGAGCGCGAAGGCTACACGGTGTCGCACTTCTCGCGCGGACAGGACGGACTGACGGCGGTGCAGCGCGGCGCAGCCGACTTCGTCATTCTCGATCTCAATCTTCCCGATCTCGACGGCCTGACGATCTGCCGCGAGCTGCGCCGCGATCCCGCCACGGCGTCCATTCCGATCCTGATGCTGACCGCGCGCGGCTCGGAGCGCGATCGGATCACCGGACTCGAGCTCGGCGCTGACGATTACCTTTCGAAACCGTTCAGCGTGCGCGAGCTGATCGCGCGCGTGGCGGCAGTCTCGCGGCGTGCGCGAGTCGCGGCCGACGATCCGTCGACGTACGACGATGGCGAGATCCGGATCGACGTCAAAGCATTTCGCGTTTACCGGCACGGGCAGGAGACGCGGCTCGCGAAGAAAGAGTTCGAGTTGTTGTGGCTGCTCGTGCGCCATCGCGGCTCGGTGATCTCGCGCGATCGGATTCTGTCCGAGGTGTGGCACATGTCGGATGAGATCGAGACGCGGACGGTCGATGCGCATATCAGGAATCTGCGCAAGAAGATCGGCTCGGAACGGATCTCGACGGTGGTCGGATTCGGCTATCGCTACGATCCGCCGAGCTGAGACGCGCGCGCGTCACTCTTTCATCTGTCCGCGCACGTCTCCGCGCCGCTCGGCGGATTCATCGCGTGCTTCATCGCCACGTTCATCTTTTACTGGTGGCATCGCTGGCGCCACGAATCCGATTTTCTCTGGCTCGGCTTTCATCAGATTCATCACAGCCCGCAGCTGCTGCCGATGCTCGCGTTCCGGGACGGAACGCGGTTGCGGCAGACCGTCAGAGCTGACGGCCTGCCGCGATTTGCGGAATCAGTGGTGCGAGTACGGCGACTGCGACGGCGCGACTTCCACGACCGTCATCATGCCGCGATCCTCGTGCGCGAGGATGTGGCAGTGAATGACGTAGAAGCCGGCGTAGTCGACGAAGCGGCTGCGCATCTTGAAGTAGCCGGGGATGACGATCGGCTTGCCGGTGGCGTCGTTGATCGGATTGCCCTTCGCGTCGGTGGCGGCGAGGCCTGACGGGATTGGCATGACGTCCCACCAGATCGCGTCTTTCGACGACGCCGGCGTCGCCGACTTCCACGTCTCCGGCTTCATCGGATCGAGATAGATCTGCGCCGCGCTCTTCCGCGCGCCTTCGTCGGTGATGTACATCGGATTGCCGTCGGGGAGCGCCGAGGCCGGCTTGAACTGCTCGACGACCTGGAACGGGTTGATGTGGATGTGGAACGGATGCGAGATGTCCTGCGCGAAGTTCCGCACCGTCCACTCTTCCACCGTGTTCAGGCGCACCAGCGCGCCTACGTCGCCGTCGAACTGCTTGCCGTCAATCTTGTGAATCGCGGCCGGCTGCTTCGGCGGACCGACGCCGGCGTCGTTGAAGACCTGCGGCACCGTGTCGAAGTCGATGACCTTCGTTCCCCTCACCGCGCTGGCCGGAATGTCGGCGAGGAAGTCGGGCTGCTTCGGCGCCGGATCGATGAACGTCATCGCCGGGTTCGGCGCGGTGCCTTTGATGTTGACGGAGAGGAGCGTGAAGAGCGGGCTGAGGTTGCCGGGATCGATGGTGTTGTTCACCTGAATCGGCACCATGCAGTTCGCGCCGCTGCACGAGCCGGGCGCCTGAATGAGGATGTCGGCGCGGTTGCCCGACGCGAGCAGGATCGGTCTGTCCTGGCTCGCTTTGTAGTTCACGTCCTTGAACTGCACGCCGTCCTGCGCGAGCTGCCGCCAGTGGAAGCCGGCCGGCGGCGCGTTGAACTGCACGCCCGCGCGCGCGTTCGTGTTGACGATGCGCCACATCTGCACTTCGCCCGGCGCCATGGTGATGACCGGATTGAGCCGGCCGTTCACGCCCATCTGCGGACCGCGATCCTGTCCCGCGCCTTTCATCAGGTTCGGTGAGACGCCGATCTGCGTGATGGCGAGCACCGGCTGCGTGCGCGTCCACTGCGCGCCGTACTTGTCGTTCAGCTTGTCGTCGTATGACGCACCTTCGATGATGAACACGCCGGTCATGCCGTTCGAGACGTTGATCGTCGTCGAGCCGTGCTTGTGCGCGTGATACCAGTGCGTGCCGGGAGCCTGTCCCATCTGCAGCGGCAGCCGCGGCGGATCCTCGGTCATGAATGGGCTGTACGAGTTGCCCTGGCTCTCCGCGCCGCCGGCGCCCATCGTGTGCGCTTCGTGCGACATCGTCGGAGTCGCGGCAGGCGTCACGCCGTCAGCGAGCTCCGGCAGGCGGTAGCAATACGGATACGCGCCGATGTAGTACTGCGGCCACGCGCCGTTGGCGAGCTCGTTCTCGTTGACCGGCCACACTTTGTTGATCGTGCCGGCCTGGTTGTCGAAGTTGTTCAGCTTCGTGCGCTGGTCGTCGGTGTAGTCCTTCGGCAGATCGCTCCACTTGCGCGGCCATTCGCGCGGCAGCGCCGTGGCGAGCTCCGACTCGCACTGTTTGAAGAAGCCGTCGAACCACGGCTTCACGTCTCCCGGCTTCACCATCGGATTGCCTTTGAGACGCTGCGACGAAAGGATCTCGAGGAAGACGTTGTCGCCGGTCGTGTTCGGATTCGTGTGCGTGCCGTGGAAGTGAATGTTCGCGGTGGTCGAGCCGTGAAAGCAGTTCGGATAGATGTCGTGGCCGGGATAGCCGGCGCTGGTGTCGTCGCACTGCCGCTGGTCGCCCTTGTCGATTCCGATGCCGCCGTCGCGCGAGTTGTTGAAGACGGCCGGGTTGACGTTGTTGATGAACGTCAGCTCGATCATGTCGCCGACGCGCGCACGCAGCGTCGGTCCGAGCATCGGATCGCCGTATCCGCCGTCGGGAATGACGGCGTACGGCGGCACGGCGTCGGGACTGCGGAATGCGCGCACCCACTGCGGGAAGCACGCGTTGAACGTGCCGGTCTGCCCCTGCTGCGACGAGCTCAGCTGGCCCTTCGAGTTCGGCAGCCGCAGCGGATTGCGCTCCGCGATGCGGTTCTTCTCGCTGACGAGCGTGATGGTGGCGCGCAGACGGCCCGGCGCGCCGGTGGCCGGATCGGGCGGAGTGCGGACGAGCTCCGGGATCTTCGGCAGCGCCTGTTTCTCCGGAAGACACGGCACCTGCGACGTCGGCTGCGGCGCGGGCTGCGGCGCCGGAGTCTGCGCCGACACGGTCGCGGCGGTGAGCGCGAGGGCAATCAGAACCTTCGCGTTCATGGCGCGTCCTCCGGGTTCATGTTGATGATCGCGCTGACGAAAATGCTCCCGACTTCATCGGTATGCAGCGCGCACGCGTACGGGATCGTCGATCCCTCGGTTGCGCTCTGATCGACGACGTACATCGGACGCGACCCTTCGCCAGGGAGAATCTCCTCGGTCTCGAAGCTGCCGTCGGCCAGTCGAATCTGGTGCGGGATTCCGGTGGTGTTGTTCCAGTTGACTCCTGTGAGCTGCGGGGCCGGCAGCGAATTCGGATCGAACATCGCTCCGCCTCCCTCCCTGGGGATGATGCTGATGGAAAAATCAGGCATGGTTGTTCTCCTTGCGCGCGCATGGCGCTCTCTCTGGATGGGGGAGAGTGTGTGGAACAGAGTTTCCCTACCTGGCGGATGCGGGTCAAGCCCGTTTCTTGCATCGGCGACGTCATCCTGAGCGCAGCGAAGGATCTCAAAACGCGCAACCGCAGCGCATCCTGAGATCCTTCGGCGTCTCCGCGCCCTCAGGGTGACGGCGTGTCCGAGGAGCGCAGATGACTGATGTAGTGGCGCGGAACAATGTGAAGGTGTTCGGAAACGGCACGCGGCCGCTGCTGTTCGCGCACGGCTTCGGCTGCGATCAGCAGATGTGGCGTTTCATCACGCCGGCCTTCGAAGACGACTACCGCATCGTCCTCTTCGACTACGTCGGCTCCGGGAAATCGGACCTGACCGCGTACGACTTCGGACGCTACTCGACGCTCGACGGCTACGCGCAGGACGTGCTCGACATCTGCGCCGCGCTCGACCTGCACGACGTCATCTTCGTCGGCCACTCGGTGAGCAGCATGATCGGTGTCCTCGCCGCGAACCGCGAGCCGGAGCGCTTCAGCAAACTGATCATGGTCGGACCGTCGCCGCGCTACGTGAACGACACCGATTACATCGGCGGCTTCGAGCGCGCCGACATCGAAGGGCTGCTCGATCTGATGGACAGGAATTACATCGGATGGGCGAACTTCCTCGCGCCGGTGATCATGAAGAACGACGATCGTCCCGAACTGACGCGCGAGCTGAACGAAAGCTTCTGCTCGACCGATCCGAAGATCACGCGCCGATTCGCGGAGACGACGTTCTTCGCCGACAACCGCGCCGACGTCGGGAAGGTGCGCGTGCCGTCGCTCATCATGCAGTGCAGCGAAGATGCGATCGCCCCGATCGAAGTCGGGAACTATCTCTATCGCACCATGCCGCGGAGTACCCTGAAGATGATGAAGGCGACCGGCCACTGCCCGCACATCAGTCATCCGGAGGAAACGATCGACGCCATCAGGAGCTACCTCTCCGCGGCATGACGCGTCGTGACTCGCGATGCATGACCTGATGAACACCGCTCCGTGCGGGTTCGTGTCGTTCAGGGACGACGGCACCGTCGTCGAAGTGAATGAGACGCTTGCCGAGCTGCTCCACTATCCGCGTCTCGATCTTCTCGGCTGGCACATCGACAAGATCCTTCCTCCCGGCGGCCGCATCTTTCATCACACGTATCTGCTGCCGCTGTTGAAGGTGCAGGGGCGCGTCGATGAGATCTATCTCGCGCTGCGGACGAAGGACGGCGTCGACATTCCGGTCCTGCTCAACGGCGCGCGCAAAGAGCGCGACGGAGTTTTCGTCAACGACTGCGTCTGCCTGCGGATGATTCAGCGGCACGAATACGAAGATCAGCTGCTGCAGGCGCGACGGCTCGCTGAAGAGTCGAGCGAAGCGAAAGCGAAATTTCTCTCGATGATGTCGCACGATCTGCGCACGCCGCTGACCGCGATTTACGGCAATGCCGATCTGCTCGCGGCCGGCGCGTTCGGTCCGCTCGATGAAGAGCAGGAAGACGCGGTGCGGACGATCCGCGAAGCGTGCCGGACGCAGATGACGATGATCAGCGACATCCTCGACTTCGCGCGGATGGAAGCGAGCGGCGTCCAGATGCAGCCGGCCGCGGTGCCGGTGACGGAAGCGATCTCGCGCGCGGAAAAGTTGATTCGCGTGCAGGTCGACGAAGCGGAGTTGCGCCTCACGACGACGGATTGCGGCGACGCGATCGCGGTGCTCGCCGATCCGAATCGACTGCAGCAAATCCTGCTCAACCTGCTGACGAACGCCGTCAAGTTCACGCCGCCGCGCGGCGTCATCGCCGTGAGCTGCGAGACTGATGGCAATCGCGTGCGCATTCGCGTTCGCGATACCGGCATCGGCGTCCCGCCGGAACAGCTGGCGCGAATCTTTTCGCCGTTCGTCCAGCTCGATTCCACCGGTACGCGCGCGGCCCGTTCCGGTGGTGTCGGACTTGGACTGGCCATCAGTCGCGACCTCGCCCGCGCAATGGGCGGCGACGTCACCGCGGAGAGCACGCCGGGCGCCGGCTCGGTCTTCACGATCGATTTGCCGGCCGTGCGTGACGCGGCGCACCACGCGATCGAGATGCGGAGCGGATAATTGCAGGATCATGAAAGCCCTGTTGTTTGCCGCCGTCGTCGCCGCCGCGCAGCTCCGGAACCCGATTCTCTTTGTGACGCAGGTGCCGAGCGCGGCTGATTTCACGACGGTCGCGTCGACGTTCGGCAATCAGCTTTCGTCCGTCGTGGCCGCGCCGCGCGGCGGCGATCTCTGGATTCGTTATCCGGACGGCACGACGAAAAATCTGACGCGCACCGCCGGCTTCGGCGTCACCGGAATGCAGGGACCGGCGTCGATCGCGGTGCGCGAGCCGTCGGTGCACTGGAGCGGCACGAAGGCGATTTTCAGCATGGTCATTGGCGCGCCGCCGCGCCAATACCTTTACGAAGATTACGTCTGGCAAATCTACGAGATCACCGGCCTCGGGCAAAACGAAACGCCGGTCATCAGGAAGATCGCCAATCAGCCGGCCGACTACAACAACGTCAGTCCGATCTACGGCACCGATGATCGAATTCTTTTCACGTCCGATCGTCCGCGCAGCGGCGAGCGGCATCTCTATCCGCAGCTCGATGAATATGAAGAGGCGGCCACGGTCACGGGACTCTGGAGTCTCGATCCGGCCACCGGCGATTTGCGTCTCCTCAATCACACGCCTTCAGGACTTTTCTCGCCGTCGATCGACAGCTTCGGCCGCGTGATCTTCACGCGCTGGGATCATCTGCAGCGCGATCAGCAGGCCGATGCCGACGACGAAGAGAACTCGTACGGCACGTTCGATTACGCCGACGAGACAGCCGGCGCGTTGCGCATCGAGCAGCGGACGGAAGTCTTTCCGGAGCCGCGCGCGAGCCGCACCGATCTGCTCGCCGGGACGAACCTGCAGGGAATCAGCATCAATCAATTTTTCCCGTGGGAGATGAACGAAGACGGGACGTCCGAGGAGACCATCAATCACATCGGACGCCATGAGCTGTTCGGCTATTTCGACCGAAGCATGAACGACAGCGGTCTTACGGAGTTCAACGGCGCCGGCGTCAGTCGCGCGAACACGAACCTCATCGGAAACCTCTTCCAGCTGCGCGAAGACGCCGCGAATCCCGGGGTCTATTTCGGCGTCGACGCACCGGAGTTTTCGACGCACGCATCGGGACAGATCGTCCGCTTCGGCGCGGAGCCGTCATTGCCGGCCGATCGAATCGCAATCAACTGGGTGACGGCGCGCTCGACGCGCGACGTTCCGGATCCGGACGACACGCCGGCCGCTGACGCGTCGGGACACTATCGCGATCCGTTGCCGCTGTCGGACGGCACGCTCGTCGCCGCGCATACGACCGAACTGCGCGCCGACGATAACGACGGCACGCGCACCGCGCCGCGCTCGCGCTACGCGTTTCGCCTTCGCACGCTCGTGCAGCAGAACGGCGTCTTTGTGCCGGGCGAAGCGCTGACGCCGGGAATTCAGGGAAGCGTTTCGTATTGGGACCCCGACGAGCTGGTGACGTGGTCGGGCGAGATGTGGGAGTTGAATCCGGTGGAGGTTCGCGCGCGCACGCGTCCCGCGCGGCGCGTGACTCCGCTCGAAGAGCCGGAAGCGAAAATCTTTCGCGAAGAGGGGGTCGATCCGGCCGCTTTCCGCGCGAGTCTCGCCGCGAAGAATCTGGCGATCATCGTCAGCCGCAACGTGACCTCGCGCGATGCTGCCGACAAACAGCAGCCATACAACCTGCGCGTCGCCGGCAGCACGACGCAGAAGGTGACCGGCAGCGCGAAAACGTTCGACGTCGCGCATCTGCAGTTTTTCCAGGGCGATCAGGTTCGCGGTCTCGGCGGCACAGACTCTCCGCGCAACGGACGTCGCGTGCTCGCGCGGACGATGCACGATCCGGCGGCGAAAAACGCGTCGACGTCGGGACCGGCCGGCAGCGTGCAGATCGCGGCTGACGGCTCCGTCGCCGCGCTCGTTCCCGCACGCCGCGCAATGAGCTGGCAGTTGACGGACGGAGTCGGTACGCCGGTCGTACGCGAGCGCTACTGGCTGACGTTCCAGCCGGGCGAAGTGCGCGTCTGCAGCGCCTGTCACGGCGTCAATTCACACGATCAGCTCGGAGCGGCGGCGCCGCAGAATTCGCCGGAAGCATTGCGTGCGTTGCTGAAGACGTGGAAGGCGACGCAGCCGCAGAAATCGCGGCAGCGCGTGGCGCGGCGCTAGCGTTTCAGTTTCACGAGGAACACCGCGGCGCAAATCCAGAGCAGCGCGGCGGTGAGCCATGCGGACAGCGACGCGTGCACGCTGAAGACGTCGGCCGATCCGGTCGTGACCGACGAAACGATTCCGATCGATTGGTTGATCGCCGAATGCATCAGCATCGTCAGCAACAAACTGCCGCCAGTGCGCACATAAAGCCATGTGATCGCGACGGAGATCGCCACGACGCCGACCGTGTAGACGACGAACGACTGGCCCGTCTTGTCGGCGCCGGCGACGAAGAAGAGCGGGAGATGCCAGAGCGCCCAGATGAATCCGATCACAATGCTCGCGCCGGCGAAACCAATTCGAGCGGCAAGACGCGGAAGCGCATAACCACGCCAGCCGATTTCTTCGCCGGCCTGTCCGCCGACGATCGTCGACAAAATCGTGGCGCCGAGAATCATGTACCAGGATTCATTGCCAAACGGTGGCCACCTGCCGGTAATCAGTCGATACAAAAGCGCGACGCTCAATTTGATTGCGGCCATGTATGTCATCGCAAACAAATACCAGCGCGCGCCGACGTCCCATTTGAATAACGGCCGAAGCAATTCCTCAACGCCCGACAATCCCTCAGTAAGTGCAGTGATTGTGATTGCGACGATCGCCGGCGCGAAGATTCCGACGTACAACACGAGGACGCGCGCGACACCCGACAACGAACCGTACGCAATGAAGCACGGCCACGTAATTGCGAACGTGGCGAGAAAAAACGGTGTCAGCGTCTTGTGCGTATTGCGCCCCCACGCTCACACACTACTCAAAAACGAAATCATGGCAGTTTTGCGCCGAGGACGTCCATCGGTTCGATCACAGGCGGCGTGGAGGATCCTTCGCTTCGCTCAGGATGACGTTTCCAGCGGAACCGTTTCCACGCGATCGCGTCCGCCCGATTTTGCGCGATAAAGCGCCGCGTCCGCGGCGGCGACGATTGCCGCCGGCGTTAACGCTGACGAACCGACGGCGCTCGAGACGCCGAGGCTCGCGGTGACGATGCCGGAGTCGGCACCGTCGTGGCGGATGTTCGCGTCGCGCACTTTTGCGCGCAATGCTTCCGCTTCTGTTGTCGCCGCTTCGAGCGCGATGCCGGGAAGGAGCCACGCGAATTCTTCGCCGCCGAATCGCGCCGCGAGACCGCCGCGCGATTCCGTCTGTTCGGCGAGCAGCGCGGCGACGGCGCGCAACGCTTCATCGCCATCCTGATGTCCCTGCGAATCATTGAGCTTCTTGAAGTGATCGAGGTCGATCAGCACGAGCGAAAGCGGCGCGCCGACCTCGTTCGCCGCGGCGCACGCTTCTTCCAGCGCTTCATCGAAGCGGCGACGATTGGCGACGCCGGTCAGCCCGTCGAGATACGACAACGCGCGCAGCCGCACGTTCGCGATCGCAAGCTGGCGATTGGTGTCTTCGAGCTCCCCGGCGATGCGGCGCACGTCTTCGTACGCACGTCCCAGCTCGTCGTTCTTGCGCGCGAGATCGCGCGTCAGGCGTGCGAGACGCAGCTGATATTCAATGCGCGCCATTACCTCGTCGACCTGAAATGGTTTCGTGACGTAGTCGGCGCCGCCGGCTTCGAATGCGGCGACCTTGTCGATCGCCGCGTCGAGCGCGCTGACGAAAATCACCGGCACTTCGCGCGTCGCCGGATCGGCTTTCAGTTCTCGGCATACTTCGAAGCCGTTCATCTCCGGCATGTCGACGTCGAGCAGCACGAGATCGATCGCATACGTTCGCGCGGTGGCGAGCGCTCGGCGTCCCGACGTCGCCGCGCGGACGCGAAAGCGATCTTTCAACATTCGCGACAACAGATCGAGATTGGCCGGCGTGTCGTCGACGATCAGAATCTCGCCCTCGGCGTGCAGTTTTTCGCTCATGACGACGCCTTCCCGAGCGCCGCCTCGATCTCATCGAATCGGTACGACCGCGCGAGGAATCCGAGCTCCGCGCCGATCGCCGCATCGTGCGCCGCGGCTTCCGCGGCGAGCGCCTGCAGCGCGTCCGATTCGCCGCCGGCCGCGGCCGCGCTCAGACGGCGTCGCAAACCGATCGGCAGCGTCGACAGCTGTTCGGGACCGAGCACGCGTCCCTCGTTCGTCGCGGAGTCGTGCGTTTCCTCGCGCACGAAACGCGTGCCGAGAAGATTTTCGAGTTGCCCGAACACCGCCTGATCGCGGAACGGCTTCGTCAGAAATGCGTCCGCGCCGCACTCCATCGCCTCGGTGCGTTCGTGATCGAATGCGCTCGCCGACAGCACGACGATGCGCGTGTCGTGACGCCGCCCTTCCTCTGTTTGTTCCGCGCGGATTCGGCGAGTCGCTTCAAATCCGTTGATGCCCTGCATCCGCAAATCCATGAAGATCAGATCGGGCGACTCGCTGCGCCAGCGCGCCAGCGCTTCCTGACCGCTGACGGCATCGATGACGCGGCATCCGCCGGTCTTCAGCAGCTCCACGAGCAGCTGGCGGTTTTCCGGTGAATCGTCGACGACGAGCACGCGCGGCGGAGTCTGGCCGGGAGCGAGTCCGGTCACGCTGCCGGCGGCTCGCACGCGCTCCCGAGGAGCTTCCGATGCGAGCGCCAGTTCGATGTCGACGCGTACCGTCGTTCCTTCGCCGGTCCGGCTGTGAATCGTGACGTCGCCGCCGTGAATGCGCGCGAGGCCGCGCGAGATCGCGAGCCCGAGTCCCGTTCCTTCGTTGCTGCTGCGTCCCGATTCCGTTTGCGCGAACGCTTCGAACGCCTGATGCACTTCGCTTTCGGCGATGCCCGGGCCGCTGTCTTCGACTTCGATCACGCCGCGGCCATCGCTCCACGACGCGCGGAGCACGACGCTTCCGCGCTCGGTGAACTTCACCGCGTTACCGAGGAGGTTGAGCACGATCTGCCGCAACTTTCCTTCGTCGCCGGAGACGATCACGTTCGCCGACGGATCGACGTCGACGCGCACCGTCAATCCTTTGCTTCGCGCCTTCGCCTGGAAGAGCTCTCCCAATCCGTTCAGCAGGCGAGCGAGATTGAACGGAGCGTCGGTACGCCGCGCCAGGCCGGCTTCGATTTTCGAGAGTGAGAGCACTTCGTTGATCAGACCGAGGAGATGCTCGCCGCTGCGGTTGATGATGGAGAGATGCTCGCGATCGGCGAGATCGCGTCCGGGACGCCGCTCCATCAACTGCACGAAACCGAGCACCGCGTTGAGCGGCGTGCGCAGTTCGTGACTCATGTTCGCGAGGAAGTCGCTCTTGGCGCGGCTTGCGGCCTCGGCGCGCTCGCGTTCCGCGCGCAGACTGCTCGTCCGTTCGGCGACGATCCCTTCGAGCTCCGCGTGACGCGCGTGCAGCGCCGCGAGACGCAGCCGGACGATCAACCACAACGCGGCGGCGAGCAGCACGAGCGCGATGAGCCGCGCCCACCACGTCTCGAACCAGCGCGGTACGACCGTCAGCTCGAGCCGCGCTTCTCCCTTGCTGCGCACGCCGTCTTCATTCGCGGCGGTGACGCGGAACGTGTACGTTCCCGGCGCGAGCTTCGTGTACGTGGCGACGCGGTTCGAGCCGGCGTTCACCCAGTCGCGATCGTACCCTTCAAGCATGTAGCGGAACGTCACCAGCTCCGGCGCGCGAAGACTGAGCGCCGTGTAACGCAGCTCCAGCCGCTCCGCGCCGGGAGGAACGCGCAGTTCGCCATCGGCCGCGCGCTTTCCATCGATGAGCACCTCTTCGACGTGTACCGGCGGCGGCACTTCATTGCGCATGCTCGTCGACGGATCGATGATCGCCACGCCGCGCGACGTTGCGACCCAGACGCGTCCGTCACGCGTGCTCATCGCGCCGGGAAACGCACCGTTGCATTCGGCAGACGGCATCCCGTCCATCGTCCCGTAAACGATGCCGGTGAGATCGACCTTCGCGCCGCGCATCGCCTCGAGCACGCGCTCGCGCTTCACGCGATACACGCCGCGATTGCTCGTCAGCCAGAGATCGCCGGTCGGTGTTGGATCGACGACGTGAAAGACGACGTCGTCGTACAGCCCGTCGTATCGCATCAGTGTCTGCACGGAACCATTCGTGAGATCGAGCCGCGCCAGTCCGCCGCCGGACGTGCCGATCCAGACGCCGCCGCCGGCTGCATCCATCGTCAGACTGAAAACGCGATCGCTTTCCAGCCCCTGGCCGAGTCGCGCGACGAGTTTGACCTGCGCGCCGTCGCCGCTGACGCGCCACAATCCTGCGCCGTCAGTGCCGACGAGAATGCTGCCGTCGGGAAGCGCGAGCAGCGGACGAAGCTGCCGATCCTCGAACTCTTTGATGCGCGTCGCGTGTCCGTTGTGAACGAGCGCCAGACCGGCGGAGGTGCTGACCCAGAGATTTCCTTCCGCGGTCTCGACGAGCCCGCGCACGCGATCGTTCGGCAATCCGGCGTTGTGCGTGTTGATTGTCTCGACGAATTTTCCATCGCGAAAGCGAGCGACTCCGCCGCCGTCGGTTCCGACCCACAGACTGCCGTCGCGACTTTCGATCAGCGCGTAGACGCTGCTGTGCGGCAGTCCGTCCGCTTCGCTGCGGCACTGAATGGGACCGGGAAGCAGTTCGCAAAGTCCGCCGCCTTCCGTTCCAACCCAGACGTGGCCGTTGCGGCTCTCGAAAATCGCGCGGACCGTATCGACCGGCAATCCTTCTTTGCGCGTGAACGGCAGCACGCGCGTGTCGCGCATTCTTACGAGACCGCCGGTCGTGCCGATCCAGAGACTTCCTTCGCGATCCTCGATCATCGCGCGAATGCCGGAGCTCGGAAGACCTTCCGCGACGCCCATCACTTCGAAGCGCGCTCCTCGCCAGCGCGCGAGGCCGGCGTCGGTGCCGATCCAGAGAAAGCCGTCGCGATCGCGATGCAGCGTGCGGACGAAATCGTTCGGCAGTCCGTCGCGTGTCGTCACGGTGCGGACGATCGCTCCGTCGCGCCATGCCGAGAGACCGCCGCCGTCCGTTCCGATCCAGAGCGTGCCGTCCGCGTCGCGCAGCAGCGCGCGTGCGACGTCATTCGGCAGACCTTCGCTCGCCGAGATTCGGTGCAGCACTTTTCCATCGCGCCAGCGAACGACGCCTCCACCGTGAGTGGCGATCCAGAGGCCGCCTTCGCCGTCGTCGATCGTCGTCCAGATGCGATCGCTCGGCAGTCCGTCGCGCGTCGTGAAGCGCGAAACGTTCTCACCTTCGATGCGCAGCACGCCGCCGCCCGCGGTGGCGACGAAGATCACGCCGTTGCGCATCGCATGAAATTCGCGAATGCGCTCGGAGCCGAGCAGCTCCGGATGAAACGCTTCGAACTGTCCGTGGCGCAATCGGGCGATGCCGCCGCCGTACGTGCCGATCCAAAGCGTTTTGTCGGGCGCTTCGAAAATCGTCGAGACGAACGGGATGCGGAGCGCCGGCGCATTCTGTCGATCGCTGACGACGAAGCGCATACCGTCAAAACGGACGAGCCCTTCCTCGGTGCCCATCCAGAGATAGCCGTCGCTCGTTTGCAGGATCGTGTTGATCTTTCCCTGCGGAAGGCCGGTCTCGTTCGTCCAGACCGAAAGCCGCGCCTGCGTCAACGCGCGATTCGGATCGATGGCGAGCGCGCCGCGCGCGAAAAGCAACGCAACGATCAGCGGAACACCGACACGTTTGCCGCGCGATTCAGCTCGTGAGATTCGTGCCTCCGATTTGGTTGGATGATCGTACACCGTGCGATCGCCGGCCTTCGGCTGCTTACGTCGCAAGCACATGGGTCATGGACTGAATCGTCGTTCAACTCCTGACCGCTGTTTCCGCCTCAAAGGGTCAGTAAAGCTGCCAAAAAGGCCGAAATCACCCCCTTTTTGTACGGCACCGATCTTGATCTGAGTCGGACGTTTCCCGGCCCAAAACCGAAAGCAATCAGGAAGGAATCAAGTGAAGAAAATCTCTACTCTCCTGGCAGTCGTATTTCTCGTTGCGTCGACCATGTTCGCCGCATCACCGAATGGCAACGGCAACGGTAACGGTAAGTTCCCGACGCTCGACGAACAGCTGAAGAAGGCGCACGCGAGGTCGGGCAGCGCACTCGAGAAGCTGATCAAAGACAACCAGGATTTCACCAAGCTCAAAGCGAAAGACGCCGACGATCAGATCGTTCCGCCCTGGCTCAAGAACTACTGGCGGAAGGGACATCCGGAAGCGAACTACGACAACGACAGCGATCCGACCGGTGGCTATCCGCTCGTGCTGAAAGAAGTCCTCGAGTGGATGATGACGCACCAGGATCTCAAGCCGGGCAATGCCGACGCAAGCATGGCGCCGGGCCGCTCGTTCGATGACGTCGACGGCGACGCCGAGCTCGAGAACTTCGCGCGGTCGGGACACGGCCACATCACGTCCCTCGGCGCGACCAGCGGCACGAACGTCCGCTCGTCGGGCGCGCAGACGGTCTCGCGCAGCGAGTCCGACATTCGCATCAACTACTGGAATCCGATGAAGATCATCGCCGCCTCGAACAACATCGGCGGCTCCGGTACGCAGGGTCAGTACTACTCATCCGACGGCGGTGTGACGTGGGGCCAGACGAACCTTCCGCTCGCCAGCGGCGATTCGTTCCACTCCGACCCGACGGTCGACTGGAGCTCGGACGGCACCGCGTGGTCGACCACGATGGGCATCAACGGCAGCGTCCTGAAAGTGCAGTCGTACAAGTCGACCAACAGCGGTGCGACGTGGACCTTCGACGGCACCATCTCCGGCACGCAGACGAACACTGACAAACAGATGCAGTGGATCGATCACAGCGCGTCGTCGGCGTACGCGAACAACAACTACGTCATCTGGCACAACGGCAACCCGGCGTTCATGAACCGCCGCACGTCGACCGGATGGGGCTCGCCGATTCAGGTGAGCGATGCGCAGGCGACCGGCACCTGCATCGGCGCCGACGTGAAGACGAACGCTTCCGGCGACGTCTTCGGATTCTTCCCCGACACCGGCTCGCGCGGAATCTTCGTCGTGAAGTCGACGAACGGCGGCGCGAGCTACGCCGCACCGGTGAAGCTCGTCACGACCTACGATTCGTATGACATCGGCGTGCCGGCATTCTCCAGCCGCCGCATCCTCGTCTACGTTTCCGGCGGTGCATACCGCAACGGCACGACCAACAACGTCTACGCGCTATGGACCGATCTCTCCGGCGATTCGGGTTGCACCGCGGCGGCGAACGAGCCGGGCACCAGCACGACGTCGACCTGCAAAACGCGGATTTGGTTCTCGCGTTCGACCGACGGCGGCGCGACGTGGAGCGCCCGCGTGAAGATCAACAACCAGAGCGGTCTCAATGACCAGTTCAATCCGTTCATCGCCGTCGACGAGACGAACGGCAACCTCGGCGCGATCTACTACGACACCGTCGCCGATGCCGGCCGCAAGAAGGTCGACGTCTATTACCAGCTGTCGACCAACGGCGGCGCGTCGTGGGATCCGGCGGTCAAGGTCACGACGGCCATGACCGACGAAACGATCACCGGCGCCGATTCGGGCAACCAGTTCGGCGACTACAACAGCCTCTCCGGTTACGGCAACTCCTTCTTCCCCTCGTGGACGGATCGCCGCAATGCAGGGAAGGAAGAGATCTGGACCGCGAAGATCTCGACGTCGTCGACCCCGACGTTCTCCATCTCGGGCAGCGCAGGAACGACCGGCGCGAACGTCTCGACCGGCGCCGTCTCGGCGACGAGCGACGCCTCGAACAACTACTCACTGGGCGGACTCGCGGCCGGTACGTACACCGTGACGCCGAGCAAGAGCGGCTGCACGTTCT
>JAXDJV010000011.1:0-43345 GCA_034667465.1 Acidobacteriota bacterium
AGGTCTGGAAACTTAAGTTCAGAAGGCGAACTTAAGTTTCCAGACCTGACCCCATAGTTACTTCGAGGCGGTTTGGGAGGGGGCGGCGTCGACGTCTTCCGGGAGCGGCTCTTCGCCGGGCAGGGCGATGACGCGGATGTCGACACGGCGGTCGGCGGCGACGTCGACGCCGAGGACGCGCGCGGCGGCCTGGGAGAGATCGAGGACGAACTTGCGGACGTACGGGCCGCGGTCGTTTACGCGCAGGCGGATTTTTCGGCCGGTCGCGCGCGACGTCACTTCAATCCAGCAGCCGAGCGGGAGCGTGAGGTGTGCGGCGGACAACTCCCGATTGTGATAGCGCTCCCCATTCGCGGTGAGCGTTCCATCGAGTGACGTCGAGTAGTAGCTGGCCAGTCCCGACGTTCGGTGGCGCATCGCGATCTGTGTGTAGCGGCGGAGGCGTGCCATGAACGGCGACTCGGACTCGACCTTCGGCGGCTCCCACGCTTTGAACGAGACCGGCGGTTCCTGCGGCCCCTGGTTGTAGCAGGCCATCGCTTCGTCATCGAGCTTGAACTGGTCCTCGCAGAGGTAGCTCTGCGCGTGCGCGCAGGGGGTCGCCAGAGCGAGCGCTCCGGTGAATGTGACTGCGATGAATAACTTCCGGTACGACATGGCGGCGCATTCTATTCAGAATCAAACTCCGAGCCAAATCGTGCCAGCTTCCTGACGCTTGCGCGAGCCGTAAGTTTTTACAGCTCAGCTATTTTGGCGAAATCATAAGTGGCCTTTCGCTTGCAAATAACTCTGGCACGCAGCGGAGGTAACAAATGCCCGAAATGAAGACAAGCCGACCGTTTCAGGAGCGATTTCTGGATGGTTACGACCGAGCACAACTGCGACGCGACGTCCGGAAGGTCAAGCCGCAGAAGCGTTTGGAGTCGCTAAAGCGCAAGTACGCGACGTGGGCGCTCGGCGCTTCGCTCGCCCTTGGCGGACTCGGCGTTCCGCTGACGATTCACGACTCGATGAACAAGTCGGCCGCGGCTAATACCGCACCGCCTCCGGGCGAACCGGCGAACGCAAACCCGACCGGTGAGATCGCCCGCGACCTTACCGCCGCGAAACAGATTGCGGATCAGGTCGCCGGTGGCGTCACTGACGCCGCGACGAAGACGGTCGGACGTGTCGTCTCCGCGCCTGCAGAGGCTGCCAACGCGCTCGTCGAAATGCCGAAAGTCGCCGCAGAGGCGACCGAGGCCGTGAAACAGCAGTTCTTCCAGAAAGAGGTTCCGTTCGGCTCGATCATCTACAGCGAGGCGAAAAAGAACGATCTTCCGCCGGAGCTCGTCGCGGCAGTCGTGCACACCGAATCGAAATTCGTTCCGACCGCTCGCTCCCACGCGGGGGCGATGGGACTCATGCAGCTCGTCCCGAAGACCGGACGCTGGATGGGCGCGCGCAATCTGATGAACCCGGTCGAGAACATCACCGCCGGCGCGAAGTATCTCCGCTATCTCACCGATCGCTTCGGCGGCGATCAGCAGAAGGCCGTCGCCGCGTACAACGCCGGTGAAGGAAACGTGCGCCGCTTCAACGGCGTGCCTCCCTTCCAGGAGACGCGCAACTACGTCTCTCGCGTGAAGACGTTTCAGAACGAGCTCGGCGATCGCTTTCAGGGTCACGTCGCGCAGATCGCCGAAGCGAACTGACGATGTGATTCAATAGCCGCCGTGTCGGGAAAGCGATTAGTGATTGGCGCGATCGTGATGGGACTCCTCCTTCCGGTCGCCCTCTTCTTCCTCCTCGGCCTGCACACGATCTCGCAGCTGCTGACGATCGCCGCGTCGACGTTTCTCACCTGGGGCGTCGCCGATCTCCTCGCAAATATCCTCGAGCGTCCCCGGCTTCAGGGACGCACGCCCGGCCGCGCCATCCGCGAAGACATTCAGCGTCGCGCCGAATAAGCCGGCACGGCTCCGCTCACCGACGCCGTGCTCTCTTCCCTCACCTCCGAAATCTTCGCGAGCGCGAACGCGCCGCACGCCATCACCAGATCGCGCACCGCCACGTCGAAGAAGCGTCCGATCGTCAGCAGGTTCAGCGCGATGAGCGTCAGCCACGCCACGAGAATGTATCCCCCGTAACGCGTCACGCCGGCGAGCACGGCGATGCCGACGATCATCTCGACGACGCCGGAGATCCGCATCAGCGTCGAGGCCGAAAGCGGAACGATCTGCAGCACGAGCGGGCTTGCGTACTGCTCCCAGTTCGTCAGCAGGTTGAAAAACTTGTCGAGGCCGGCGAGAAACGCCGTGAGTCCGAACGCGATGCGCAGCGTATAGAAGACAGAATTGAGTCGCGAGTCCATGATTGTTCCTCCTGCCTGAATGGAGGCGTGGCGCGGCAATCGGTGACAGGAATCTTCGTTGTCACCTTTTCGCGCGCGCCGGCTCTGTTGATGAGGAGGAGTCGCCTTTGAACGATGAGGAAGTCGTAACGCGCGTGCTGGCGGGCGACTCCGCGCTGTTCGAGATCCTCATGCGCCGCTACAACCAGCGCGTGTACCGCGCGGTGCGCGCCGTGCTGCGAACGGATGATGACGCCGAGGATGTGATGCAGCAGGCGTATCTGAACGCGTATCGCAGCCTGCATCAGTTCGAGGGCCGCGCGCAGTTCTCGACGTGGCTGACGCGCATCGCGGTGAACGAAGCGCTGGCGCGCCGCAAACGCGATTCTGATTTCATGACCGGAGACGACGACGTGATGACTGCAATCGCCGACGACAACGCGCAGGACCCCGAGCAGCAGACGATCACTTCCGAGTTGCGTGCGCTGCTCGAACGCGAAGTGTCATCGCTGCCGTCCGCGTTCCGCAGCGTCTTCATGCTGCGCGACGTCGAGGGACTCAGCACGCTCGAAGCGGCGACGTCGCTCGGTATTTCGGAAGATCTGGTGAAGACGCGGCTGCATCGCGCACGAGCAACGCTGCGTCACAATCTCTGTCGCCGCGCGGACGTCACCGTCGAATCGCTCTTCACGTTCGGCAACGCGCGGTGTGATCGGGTCGTGGCCGCGGTGATGGCGGAGATCGCCCGGGCCTAAAGCCAGTCCTTCATCTTCCCGAGCAACTCATCGATCGTCATCAGCTGTTCGGCGCCGTCCGATTCGCGGCGGAAGATCGCGTGGTACCAGCCCTTCATCCCGATCGGCGTGTAGATGTCGCCGCCCATTCGCAAACGGCTGCCCGACACGAGCTTGAGGAAAACCTGCTCGTATGCGGAGCGCGTCAGGCGGCGGTCGGGGAACGGAACCGTGTAGTCATGCTTCCGGCGATCGACGCGCGAACGACGATTCGTGCCCGGCGCCTTCGGCGGCAACAGCGAGGTGCCGCGACGATCGAGATACGGCGATGTGCGCGGCGGCATCAGCCGGCCGGGCGTATCGGAACGACGGCGCGTGAGCGATGCATTTCGCGGACGCGCGTTTGCCGGCGCAGGCGGTCTGCGCCGCGGTGCGCGAAGCGGTGGCGGCGGAATCTCGTTCTTCGCGTACGTCGCGCTCGACGTCACCGTTTCGAGCTCGGCGAGATGCACGGTGCGAGCGGTTTCGCGGTCGTGCACATACTCATCGATCGACGTCTTCTCGAATGCTTCCCGTTTCAGTTGCAGGAGGCGCATCTCCGCCTCGTAGTTTTTCAGCTCGTGGATGACCATTCCCCAGTGGCAGAGATGGCCGACGTCTTCATACGCCGCAGGACGATCAACGAGCTCGAGCATTGACGGCGCACGGCCGTCGAGGATTGCGAAGAGCAGCCGGAAGCTGAATGGATCCGAGAACTTGCGAATCGACCTGCGGAAGTACCAGGCGGTATCGGTCGCAATCTGGCGCAGCGAACGTTTGTCGCCGAACTGCGTTTCCCAGATCGGCGCATTGACGTCGCAGGTGTACGGACTCTGCGGATAGTGGAAGTCCTTGGTGAGCCAGCCTTTCCTGGTGGTGTGTTTGCCCGGAACGACGCCGGCCACGACCGGGATCGGCAGCACTTTCAGCACCGAGAGGTCGTAGCTCGGCCACGTCATCACTTCGCGCACGATGCCGACGATCAGCGTCGCCGAGGCGACCATCAATCCGGGATCGGGAGTGAAATCGACGGTGATCTCGATCCGGCTGCCGCGCGGACGGACGCCGACGCCGGTCGAACGCCGGTTCGAGGCGACCATCATCACAGGCACCGGCAGGATGTACGCGAGGAGCAGCGCCAGCGCTTTCTCGTTGCGATGGCGGTTCTGCTCGTGTTTCGGGATCTCGTAGGAGATGTTGTAGTGGCTGCTGTAAGCCTTCAGGCGGACGGTGTGGCCGTTCGCTTTTTCCCAGTTCGTGAGCTGATCGCGAACGAATCCGATCTGCTCCCAGAGATTGCGCACCATCCGCGCCGTGCTGTGCGGCGCCAACTCGATGACCGGCGTAACGACTTCGATCACGCCGCGGTCGAAATAGACCGCGCCGCCGGTCGGCAGCTGAAGCGAGGTCTTCTCACGCGGAAGCAGGGGCCGGTCAATAAACGCGGACGGATGGACCCAGTACGGAGACGGATCGATCTCTTTGCCGTCGAGCCAGACATTAAATTCCGACTCCATGCCGATGACCGGCATGTCGAGTCTGGTTCGAGCAACGGCTCTGTCGAGAGAACTCTGATCTTTAGCGTCTATTGGTGGCATAAACCCTGGAACGAACACCGGTCTCTGGTGCAAACCGAAAGCCAGTCCGGAGCGAGTGCTGAGGACTGAGGACTGAGTGAAGTGCGGGGGAAGGTGCTGAGTGCTGAGTGCAGAGTGCTGAGTCGGGGGGACGCGAAGCGTCACTCAGTCCTCAGTCCTCAGTCCTCAGCACTTCCGCCTCCCCATTTCGCCCCCTTCTATCCGTCCGCCTCCGTTCCTCGAAGGCGAACCTTGGGCGGGTTTCCTGGGGGACTTCCATCCGGTCCTCGCTGATTTCTCGCGGGATCATCGTGATGTAGCCGAGGTCGACGTGGACGTGGTCGTCTGCATTGCCGATGGCGTGGCCGTACGGCAGAACTCGCACATCTTCACTCACGTCTTCGGCGATCTCGTTGTACTTCTCGATCGCTTCCTTCGCCCGGAGGATCGACGTTCCGACGCGGTAGATGTCGGCGGCCGTTCCCCACATGTGTGCGGTAGCGTTCGACGACAGTTTGTGCGCCGGCGAGCGATAGGCGCCGTTCACGGCGATGTGCAGCGACGCTCCCGCCGCGGCGCGGAACTGTTCGAGATAAAACGCCAGCATTCGCACCGCGCATGGAACGTATCGCGGGAACTGCTGCAGCCGCGGCGCTTCCTTCAGATCGACGAGCACGAATTCGTTGAGACCGAAATGCTGCGTCAGACGGATTTTCGTCGCCAGCTCGTGCGACGGCACTTCGTAGAAATAGCGCGGCAAACGATGACGGCGTCCCTGCGCGTCGCGCAGCATTTCGCCCGGCTTCAGAATGCCGCGCAGCTCATCATCGAGATCGAATGCATCGACGACTTTGATCGTCGCCGGTTCCCGCTCACTCATCGCTGATTCCGGCGAGCGTGTTGAAGATGTCGCGCGACACGTCCGCCACCGCCGTCCCCCGCCCCGCCTCCGCCGAAAACTGCGTGAGAATCACCAGCACGTACGGCTCGCGCCCTTCGAGAAAAACGATCCCCGCGTCGTGATGCACGGTCGAGATGTTCCCGGTCTTGTGTGCAACGCGCGCGGCTTTCGGCAGGCCGGCCGGAATGCCGCTGCGGTACTGCTGGTCCAGCATGATGTTCAACATCTCCTCGCTCGCTTTGCGCGAGTACGCCTTGTGATCGGCCACGACGCGCAGGAGCTTGAGCAGCCCGTTGGCCGTCACTTCGTTGTTGAGTCCCGCGTCGAATGCCGCCGAATCTTCAACGCCGCGCAGGATGCGCACGCCATCGATATCGAGCTCGTCGAGCGCGAGCTGAATCGTATTCACGCCGATGACGTCGATCAGCAGGTTCGTGGCGAGATTGCTCGAGAGCGTGATCATCCAGTACGCAAGCTCACGCACCGTCAGCGTTTTGCCGAGGTGACCGTAAACGTTCGGATCGGCGTCGCGCGCCAGATCGAGCATGAACGGCTCCTGATTGACGATGCTGGTGAAGCGATTGCGAACGTGCACTTCACTCTCGAGCGACAGCTCGCCGCGCTCGACCTGGCGCATCACGCCGAGGAGCACCGCGAGCTTCATCGTCGACGCCGCGTGGAAGTAGTGATCGGCGTTGTACGACCACTGAATGGTCGTCTCGCCGTCGAAGAACGAGATGCCGAGGTTCTCGAGCTCGTGCTCCTGTTTGATCTTCAGGATGTTGCGGTAGAGCGAGACTTCGGAGGCCGCAACGGAATCTTTGGACGGCGGGACCGGAAGTTCCTCGGCTTTGTGCTGCGCTTTTGCGGACATCGCGACGAATGGTACTGAAATCCCCCGCCGCCGGCGGTGCAAGTTTCGCGCAACCGCGGCGGGCTATTGCGTGTTCAGCTCCCAGTCGTACTTGTCGAAGTCGAACTCGATCTCTTTCGCGTGATCGATGAGCTGCTGTTTCGCGGGCGGCAGATAACGGCGAATGAACGCCGTTCGACCGCCGCCCCACTTTTCGAAATCGGCCTTGAACCAGTCGGCGATTTTCGTGACGTGTATGACGAGCGTGTCGTCCTTACGTCCGAAACGGACGCTCGACAGGAAGCGCCGCGCCTGATCGTCGAGTTGCGCGTCGACGTTCGCGCCGGTGAACGCTTCGGCGCGCATCGGCGGACAACTCTTCGCCGCGCAGTTGATGGCGAAGTGAATGCGCGGATCGTGAAAGCCTTCGCGCAGCTTCGCGTTCTCGACGTCATCGAGCGAAAGCAGCGCATTGCCGAACGGCACACGTTCCTTCTTGAAGACGTTGAGTCGCGTGATCGGATCGGTCGAGAGATCGCGGATCGACTTCACCGGATACCGTTCGACGATCGTCGCGATCGTGTTGATGTTGTAGACGTTGAGCCAGTACGCGAGTTGCTCTTTCTGCGTCAGCGCCGCGACGTTCACCCGCCCGAGCTCGCGTCGCAGATTCTGCAGTGCCGCGGCGTCGCGCACTTTCAGCGCCGAGTAATCCATCCCTTTCGCCGGGTCGTAGTACGTGCGAAGGATGCGCGTCCAGACGGAGTAGTCAGGCTCCGCAGCGTGCGCGGTTGCAGCGACGAGCAGCAGCGCGAACACGAATGCGCGTTTCATCGGCCGCGCTCGCGCAGATAGCGTCCCATCCGTTCGATGCCGGTGCCGATCGCGTCGATGCTCGCGGCGTACGAAATGCGGACGAAGCCTTCGCCTATCGAGCCGAACGCGATGCCGGGAATGACGAGCACCGCGCCGTCGGTGGCGAGCGATTTGGCGAACGTCAGCGTGTCGCAGGAAGGCACCGGCACGAACGCGTAGAACGCGCCGGCGGGCGGCGGAATCTCGGTATCGAGCTCGCGGCGAATCGCGCTCAGCGCGGCGTCGCGCTGCGTGCGAAACATCGAGCGCGCATTCGCGAGCCAGGTCGCGTTCCAGTCTCGATCGTCGAGGATCAGTTCCGCAAGCGCCTGCGAAAACACGGACGCGCAGGTGGCGACGTACTGATGCGCCTTCACGATGTGCGTCATCAGTTCGGCGTCGGCGAAAATCCAGCCGAGGCGCAGACCGGTCATGCCGTGCGACTTCGAGAGACCGTTGATGACGATGACGTTCTGTCCGAGACCGATCATCGACGGCGGCGGCGCGTCGTACCAGAGCTCGCGATAAACCTCGTCGGCGACGACGAGACAGCCGGCGCCGGCGATCTTTCGCAGCGTCGCGTCATCGATGACGGCGCCGAGTGGATTCGACGGCGAGTTGACGATGATCAGTTTCGTGCGCGGCGTGACTTTCGCGAGCAGCGCATCGGCGTCGAGTTTCCAGTCGGGCGGTTCGAGCTCGTACGTGACGACCGTCGCGCCGCACATCGTCGCCAGCGTCGCGTACGACACGAAACCGGGATTCGGCACGAGCACCTCATCGCCGGCTTCAACGAACGCCTGAAAGATCGCGAAAAGCCCTTCCTGCGTGCCGGCCGTGACGCAGATTTCCGTCTTCGGATCGTACGGCGTGCCGTCCGCGAGCTTCTTTCGCAGAGAAACATTGCCGGCATTCGGCGAGTAATGCCATGACGCTTCGGTCGCGCGGAGCGCAAGCTGTTTCAGGCGATCGTCGGGCTCAAGATTGGGCTCGCCGATGCCGAGGTTGGTGGATAAGGGGGTGGCGAGGGCGTTGATCTGGCGGATCAACGAGAGTTCGATTTGCGCGACGCGTTGCGCAGGCATGAGTGATGAGGCATGAGGCATGAGTCGCTCCGCGTCCGCGATGCTTTTACTCATACCTCATGCCTCATCCCTCATACCTAGCGAAGCGCCTCTTCCAGCGCCGTCGCCGAATCCGTCTTCTCATCCCGATACTTGATGATCAGCGGCGTCGCCATCGTCAGCTTGTGCTCTTCGGCGAATGTTCCTTTCAACGGACGCGAGCCCGGGACGACGACGGCGCCGAACGGAATCTCGAGCGGACGCTCGGCCGTCTTCCGGTAAATCTGCCCGCGCACGATGTCGTAGACCGGCGTCGAGCCGGTGATGACGACGCCGGCGCCGATCACGGCGCGCGAGCGGACGATCGTTCCTTCGTAAATGCCGCAGTTGCCGCCGACGACCACGTCGTCTTCGATCACCACCGGCACGTTGCCGATCGGCTCGAGGACGCCGCCGATCTGCGCGCCGGCGGAGAGGTGCACGCGCTTGCCGATCTGCGCGCACGAACCGACGAGCGCGTGCGAATCGATCATCGTCTCTTCATCGACGTACGCGCCGATGTTCACGTACGCGGGCGGCATCACCACGACGCCTTTCGCAACGTACGCGCCGCGACGAATCGACGAGCCGCCAGGCACGATGCGAACGCCGTCGACGATCTTGAATCGCCGCGCCGGCAGCGTGTCTTTGTCGATGAACGACAGCGCGCCCGACGCGAACTCGGCGAGCACGCCGAACTTGAACGCGGCGAGGATCGCTTCCTTCACCCACACCTGCGTTTTCCACTCGCCCATGTCGTCGCGCATCGCCGCGCGCACCGCTCCCTTCTCCAGTTCCGCAAGGAACAGTCCGATCACTTTCGTCGCCTCGGCGCGGTCAGTGGTGTTCTTCAGCGCGGCGACGCGCTCTTCGATGGTCGGCATCTAAAGGACTCCTGATTCGCGGAGGATCTCGCGCATCTTTTCGCGGCTGGCGTCGGTGAGCGGGGCGAGCGGCGGACGAAGCGTGTCGTTTTCGAGCACACCCATCATCTTCAGCGCCGCTTTCACCGGGCCGGGATTCGATTCGATGAAGTTGCCGGTGAGCAGCGGCAGCAGCTGATTCTGAATGCGTCGCGCCGTCGGATAGTCGCCGCCGAGCGCGGCGTCGGAAAGCTTTCGCATCAGCCGCGGCACTTCGTTAGACGCGACCGAGATCACCCCATCGGCGCCGCACGCGATCAGCGGCAGCGCCCACGCATCATCGCCGCTCAGCACCGCGAAACCTTCGCTGCGCAGCCGGAGGATCTCGAGGATCTGCTCCATGTTTCCCGACGCTTCTTTCACACCGACGACGTTCGGCACTTCGGCGGCGATTCGCAGCGTCGTCGCCGCGGTCATGTTCACGCCGGTGCGGCCGGGAACGTTGTACATGATCATCGGAAAGCCGCTGCTCCTCTTCTCGATCGCTTCGGCCTGCATTCCGAAATGACGACGCAGTCCGTCGGGCGACGGCTTGTTGTAGTACGGCGTGATGGTGAGGGCGCCGGCGGCGCCGAGGTCGATGACGGCGAGCGCGAGATCGATCGCTTTGTCGGTGGCATTGCTGCCGGCGCCGGCGAGCACCGGAACGCGTCCGTTCGCCGCTTTGATCGTCAGCTCGACGACGCGCAGATGTTCATCGAACGACATCGCCGGATTCTCGCCGGTCGTGCCGCACGGCACGAGGAAATCGATTCCTTCGACGATCTGCCAGTCGACGAATTTCTCGAGCGCCGCTTCATCGAGCGCGCCGTCGGGACGCCAGGGGGTGATCAGGGCTGTTCCTGCTCCGCGGAAGATCATGTTGTGAAGCGAAGGATGAAGGCTGAAGGATGAAGGCTGAATGTCTCAGCCCTTTTCATCCTTCATCCTTCAGCCTTCATCCTTTCCCCAAACATCAGCTCATCAAATCGCAACAGCCCGCTCCGTCCGCGCACGAGCTCCGCGGCCACGACGGCGCCGCGCGCGAATCCATCACGGCCGCGCGCGCGATGCGAGAGCTCGATGAGATCGTCCGGCGAATCGAAGAACAGCGTATGCAATCCGAACTCCGCGCCGACGCGCGACGACGCGATGGCGGGCGCGAGCTTGCCGCCGCTGCCGCTCTTCACTTCGTCGGCGATCCTGATCGCCGTGCCGCTCGGCGCATCTTTCTTCTGCGAGTGATGGCGCTCTTCGATACCCGCGGCGTACTGCTCGAAACGCGCGAACAGCTCACCTGCGCGATGCGCCAGGGCAAAGGTCACGTTCGCGCCCGGCGAAAAGTTCGATGCGTAAACCGCGCCGATCTTCGCCGCTTCGACGCGCGAACGAACGTCGTCGACGCGATCGTTCCAGCCGGTCGTGCCGATCACGAGCGCGATGCCGTTCCCGCACGCAAGCTCGAGCGCGTGATCGAGCGCCGACGCATGCGAGAAGTCGATGACGACCTCCGCGCCGTTCAGTTCCGCGCGGCGATCGGCGTCGAAGATCGCGACGACCTCGTGACCGCGTTCGGCCGCGACCCGCTCGATCGTCTTCCCCATCTTCCCGTAGCCGTGCAGCGCAATCTTCAAGTCGCCACCTTCACCGGCATCTCGAACAGCGCGTGATGAATGCGCGCGATGGCGCGATCGGCATCGCTGTCGTCAACGACGACACTGAGATTGAGACCCGAGCGGCCGAGCGACAGCATCTTCATCGGAATCTCGCGCAGCGCTTCGAAGATCCGCGCGCCGACGCGCGAGTCGCTCATCAGATTGCGTCCGACCACCGCGACGATGCACTGCTCGTCGAGCACTTCCACCTCGGCGATGTCTTTCAATCGCGCCTGCAGCTCATCGATGTTGTGGCGATCGTCGATGGTGACCGAGACCGAGACTTCCGACGTCGCGATCAGATCAACGGAGATCTCGAATTCCTCGAAGACCGCGAAAAGCCGTGCGAGAAAACCGTGCACGCCGAGCATCTTGTTCGACGTCATGTGCACGACGGTGACGTGCCGCTTGCGCGCGATCGAGCGCGGACCGGCGCCACGATCGTCGCCTTCGCGCGAGATCAGCGTGCCGGCCGACGCCGGGTTGTGCGTGTTGAGCACGCGCACCGGAATGTTGGCTTCGATGGCCGGCTCCAGCGTGCGCGGATGCAACTTCGCGCCGAACCAGGCCAGCTCCGCGGCTTCGGCATACGACAGTCGATCGATGACGCGCGCGCCGGGAACGAGTCGCGGATCGCACGTCAGCAGTCCATCGACGTCGGTCCAGATTTGCACTTCATCCGCACCGATCGCGGCGGCGACGATCGCGGCGCTGTAGTCGGAACCGTTGCGGCCGAGCGTCGTCGTCGCGCCGTCGACCGTGCGACCGATGAAGCCGCCCATCACCGGAATGCGATTGCGCTCGATGAGCGGCAGCAGCACCGCCTGCGCGGCGTTGCGCGTGCGATCCATCAAAGGAGTCGCGCCGCCGAAGTTGTCGTTCGTGACGATGACGTCTTCCGATTCGACATGCTCGCCCGGCAGCGCGCGCATCATCATCGAGTACGCGAAGAGCACCGACGAGAGCTTCTCGCCGATAGCCGTGACTTTGTCTTTCGCGCGCGCCGTGATCTCGCCGAGGAGCGCGATCCCTTTGAGGATCGTCTGAATCTGATCGATCTGTTTGTTGAGCTGCCGCAGAAACGATTCGAAGAAATCGAACTTCTGCTGCACGAGCTGCATGGCGACGTCTTCGTGTCGCTGGCGCACGCGCGCCATGATTTCGGTGACGCGATCGATGTCGGACGCGCACGCCGCTTCCGCCGCCGCGACGAGATCGTTCGTGACACCGGCCAGCGCCGACACGACGACGATCGGCTGCAGATGGCGCCGCTCGGCGACGATGTCGATGGCGGCCGCAACGCGCTCGGCGTCGCCGACGGAAGTGCCGCCGAACTTGATGACGATCACGACGCGCTCCCGTCATTCCGAGCGTCAGGGCGGGGCGCGAGAAGGTTCCGCTGCGCGCACCGCACGCCCGGATCCCTCGCTACGCTCGGGATGACGGTCATAGCATCCCCTTCGCTTCCATCAGCTCCGCGTTCAGAATCGCCGCGCCCGCGGCGCCGCGAATCGTGTTGTGCACCAGCGCGACCATTCGCAGATCGAGCAGCGGGCAGGGACGCAGCCGTCCGACGCTGACGCTCATTCCGCGCTCGCGATCGCGATCGAGTCGCGGCTGCGGGCGATCGATGTCCGTGAGGAAATGCAGCGGCTGTTTCGGTGCGGACGGCAATCCGAGTTTCTGCGGCTCTCCGGCGAACGTTTCGAATTCGCGGCGCAGTTGATCCAGGTTGATCACTTTGTCATCGCGCAGCTTCAGCGAGATCGACATCAGATGTCCGTCGATGACGCCGACGCGATTCACCTGCGCGGAAATGCGGAACGGCGCGTCGGTAAAGCGCGAGCCGTTCCAGCCGCCGAGGATCTTGCGTGGCTCGCTCTCGATCTTCTCCTCTTCGCCGCCGCCGATGTACGGGATGACGTTGTCGAGAATCGCGATCGACGGCACGCCGGGATAGCCGGCACCCGAGATCGCCTGCATCGTCGTGACGTGCAGTTGCGTGATGCCGTACAGCCGCTCGATCGGCGCGATCGCCATCGCCAGTCCGATCGTCGAGCAGTTCGGATTCGTGACGATGCAGCCTTTGCCGCCGCGCCGTTTCTGCTGGCGTTCGATTGCGCCGAGATGCTCGGCGTTCAGTTCGGGAATGAGCAGCGGGACGTCGGCGTCCATCCGATGATTCTTCGAATTCGAGACGACGGCGCAGCCGCGATTCGCGTACTCATCTTCCGCTTCGCCTGCGACGGATGAGTCGAGTCCGGAGAAGATGAGACGCGCAGTCAGCTCGGAGCCGAGCGGCTTCACAATGAGCTGGGAAGCCTCACGCGGCAGCAGTGTGTCGAGCCGCCAGTCGGCCGCTTCCGCGTATGTTTTCCCCGCGCTGCGCTCGGACGCGACGACGTCGCTGACGCGGAACCACGGATGGTTTTCGAGGAGCTGAATGAAACGCTGGCCGACAGAGCCGGTGGCCCCGAGGACGGCGACCGGGATGCGGTCGGTCCGTTGTGCGCGCGGCGCGGCGTCGGTCGTCAATGTCGCGGTCATCGGATGAGCTCCCTTGCTTCAAGCAATTCTAATTCCCCTTCCGCCGCAACTCCTTCATGCCGTCCACGAATCCAGGGGTTCGACTGATTGAGGTGGATGAAGCGAACCTTCTTCCGCGCCGCGGCGTCGAGCCGCGCCAGCGTTTCAACGATGAACGGATGCGGAATCTCGCGCATGTCGCGGCCCGGCAGCTCGCTCGCATCGTGAAAGGTTCCGTCGACGTACGCGACGTCGACACGCGCGAGGACCGATTCGATCGGCGTCGACCACTTCTCCCATTTGTCGATGTCGGGAAGCCAGAGGATGGCGCGCGACGGACCGCGGATGATGAAGCCGACTGTTTCCGAGAACTCATCGCGATGCGGAACGACGAGCGCTTCGACCGAGATGCGCGCGTTGAGCTGCGTCGTCGTTTCGAGCGGCCGCAGCTCGATGTTTTTCAGCGCGACGAGCTGGCTCCACGGTCCGTTCGCCGCGATAAACGCGCGCATCCGCGGCATCGCGTAAACGGGAACGCCGTGCGCGCCGATGACCTCGCGGCCGAGGTGCATGAGACCTGTGTAATGACCGATGTGCGCGTGCGTGAGGAGGATGGATGGGAGCGTTTTTGATGGAGCAAGTGTGTCGAGACGATGAAGCTGCTCGGGAAAGTCAGGCGTCGCGTCGATGATCCACCGCTCGCCGCTGACCGGATCGACGATGCCGAGCGACGCGACGAGCCGCCGCAACGAAGGATCGCGCCACGCGGCGATGCAGTCGTCGCGTTTGCAGCCGGCCTGCGGATAGCCGCCATCCTGCGCGATGCCGAGGACGATGACGTAAGGAGCGGTCGCCGGCGGCGCGACGTGCGCGCAGGCCGAGAGAAGGAGGAACGCGAGCGTCAGCGTCTTCGCCACAGCGACAGATCCTGATAGCCGTTGAGGCCATGCTCGCGATGTTCGACGAGCTCGAAGTCTCCGCTCCAGACGCGGCGCATGTAATCGACGTGATGGAACGCGCTGTCGTCGTTGAAGCCGATCGTGCCGGCGATGAACGTGAATCCTTTCGCGCCGAGCTCCACATGATGCGCGTGCGTCAGGTCGGGACGGTTGTACGTCAGCGACGGTGAATGCGTCGACGCGACGAGCGCGCCGCCGGGCTTCAGAATGCGCTTCAGCTCCGCCAGCCATCGCATCTGCGACGCTTCGTCAAAGTGCGTGAAGACGGAGACGGCGTAAACGACATCGAACGTCTCGTCGCCGAACGGCAGCGGCGGCGAAGTCGACGTCACGCGATAGTCGCCGCGCAGGTTCCGCGCCGCCCACCCGACCGCCCGCGCGTCGACATCGACGCCGGTCAGCTTGATACCGGGGATGATCGCGACGTGCCGCGCCACGCGGCCGGAACCGCAGCCGAAGTCGAGCCACTCGCCGCGCGGAGCGAAACCGTGAATAGTCAACATACGGACGATGTCGTTCGAAGCATGCTCGCCGATCAGGAGAAAGTGAACGCGCGAGCTGTTGATGCCGACGCTCGCACGCAGCCGCGCCGGCGGCAGCGGACGCCGCGCGAAGGCGTCGAGAAGATCGGGCGCGCCGTCGCGAATACGAATCGGCAGCTCGCGCGCGAACGTCCGCAACGCGCGGCGGGCGCGCTGCGGAAGCGCACGTCGATAGAGAGAGCGAAACATCGCGGCGGATTGTACGGCTACACTCCCACCGATGCCCTCCACCGTCGAGTTGCGCGGCGTCTCGTTCGCGCCGGTGCTCAGCGATCTCTCGCTCCGCGTCGGCGCCGGCGAGGCGGTGGCGTTCATCGGCCGCAGCGGCGCGGGCAAAACGACCGCTCTCCGCCTCATCAACGGACTCGTGAAACCGACCGGCGGCGACGTGCTCATCGACGGCGTCTCGCTCGCAGACTCCGATCTCATCGCGCTCCGACGCCGCAGCGGTTACATCATTCAGGGCTCCGGCCTCTTCCCGCATCGCACCGTCTACGAGAACGTCGCCACGATTCCCCGCCTGCTCGGCTGGCCCGCCGAACGGACGCGCGATGCGGCGGCGACGCTGTTGAAAAAGCTCGGCATGCCGATCGAGCGTTTCGGCGATCTCTACCCGGCACGACTTTCCGGCGGCGAACAGCAGCGCGCCGGCATCGCTCGCGCACTCGTCGCCGAACCTTCCCTCCTTCTTTGCGACGAGCCATTCAGCGCGCTCGATCCGATCGTTCGCCGCGAACTGCAGGATGCCTTTCGCGAGCTCCGCGAAGAGCGCGGCGCGACGATCGCCTTCGTCACGCACGATCTCGCCGAAGCGTTGCGCGTCTGCGAGCGCGTCATCGCATTCGACGCCGGACGCATCGTCGCCGACCTTCCGTCGCGCGAGGTCACGAAAAGCAACGTCCCGATCGTTCGCCAGCTCGTCGAAAGCGCGGTGCTGCCATGACGCGCGAGATCCTCCGCCGCGAAGCTGTACGCCGACGCTGTGCGAACCAACGCAGCGGGCCGTGCCCGCCGGTGCTGCCATGACGCGCGAGATCCTCCGACGCGAAGCCGTACGCCGACGCTGTGCGAACCAACGCAGCGGGCCGTGCCCGCCGGTGCTGCCATGACGCGCGAGATCCTCCGTCGCGAAGCTGCACGCCGACGCTGTGCGAACCAACGCAGCGGGCCGTGCCCGCCGGTGCTGCCATGACGCGCGAGATCCTGCGCGTCACCGGCGAACATCTCCTGATCGTCCTCGCCGCGGTCGGCGCGGCGGTCGTCATCGCCATTCCGCTTGGCATCTGGTGCACGCGCCATACGCGCGCCGGCCGCGCCGCGCTGCGCGTCGTCGACGTCATCCAGACCATCCCGTCGCTGGCGATGTTCGGCTTCCTGATTCCGGTCCCGTTCATCGGCGGCATCGGGATGCGCACCGCGATCCTCGCGCTGATCCTCTATTCGCTGCTGCCGATCGTCCGCAACACCGTCACCGGCATTCGCGGCGTCGATCCGAAAGTGCGTGAAGCCGGAATCGCGATGGGATTCACGCCACGACAGCTGTTGTTCGAAGTGGAGCTGCCGCTGGCGCTGCCGTCGATCATCGCCGGCATTCGCATCGCGACCGTCGTCGGCATCGGCGTCGCCACGATTGCCGCTGCAGTCGGCGGCGGCGGACTCGGTACGTTCATCTTCCGCGGCGTGGCGATGGTCGACACACGGCTGATTCTCGCCGGTGCGCTGCCGGCCGCGGCGCTGGCGATCGTCGCCGATCTCGTCTTTACCGCGATCGAGCGCGCGATGACGTCATCCCGAGCGTAGCGAGGGATCCGGGCGGGCGGTGCGCGCAGCGAGTCCCTTCCGCCCGGATCCTTCGCTGACGCTCAGGATGACCGTATCAACGAATCCACGTCTAAACTCCGGCCATGCGAAAGCTCGTCGTTGCGCTGCTGCTGTTCACCGCCTGTTCGCGCGAGCGTGCGCCGATCGTGGTCGGCTCGAAGAACTTTACTGAGTCGGTTATTCTCGGCGAGCTCGTCGCGCAGAAACTCGAAGCGAACGGCTGCAAAGTCGAACGTCACCTGAACATGGGCGGCACGCTCGTCGCCGATTCCGCGATCACTTCCGGCGCGCTCGACGCGTACGTCGAATACTCCGGCACCGCGCTGACCGCGATCCTGAAGAAGCCGATCGCCACCGATCGCGCCGCCGTCGATCGCATCGTCTCCGCCGAATACGCGAAGCGCGGCCTGCACTGGGGACCGGCGCTCGGCTTCAACAACACCTTCGCGATGATCGTGCGCAAGTCGTACGCGCAGCAGCATGGATTGAAAACGATCTCCGATCTGCAGCGCGTTGGCGGCGAAGTGCGTCCCGGCTTCGGCTACGAATTCGTCGAACGGCCCGACGGCTGGAACGGACTGCGATCGCACTACAAACTCGAAACGCGCATCCCGCCGGCGACGATGGATCTCGGACTCACCTACAAAGCGCTGGCATCGGAAACCGCCGATCTCATCGCCGGCAACTCGACCGACGGCTTGATCGAATCGCTCGGCCTCGTCGCGCTCGAAGACAATCAGCGCTACTTCCCGCCGTACGACGCCGCGGTCGTCTATCGAAATGATGTCGATCGCAAATGCGCCGGTGCGTCGAAGGCGATGCAGTCGCTGGCGGGAACGATCGATGACGCGTCGATGCGCCGGCTGAATTTCGAAGTGGACGGGAAGAAGCGCGACGTCGCCGAGGTCGTGCGCGAGTGGCTGCAGAGCCGGCACGGCCGGCTGCGTATGTGGCAGAGCCTTCACCTCGCTGCCGATTCTGCCGGCCGACGTGATTACGATGACACCTTCGGTGTCATTAGAAGCCGGCGATGATCTCCGTCGAAGAAGCACAGTCGCGCGTGCTCGCCGCCGTCGAGCCGATCGACATCGAGACCATCGAGCTCACCGACGCGCTCCGCCGCGTGCTGCGTGAAGACGTCGCGGCAACGCACGACATCCCGTCCGCCGACAACAGCGCGATGGACGGCTACGCGGTGCGCGCCGCCGACATTGCGAACGCGCCGGTCACGCTGCGCGTCATCGAAGATCTGCCGGCAGGAAAAATTGCGCGCGGACGGGTCACGCAGGGCACCGCGATGCGAATCATGACCGGCGCGCTGCTACCCGACGGCGCCGACAGCGTCGTGCAGGTCGAGCTCACCGACGGCGGCAGCGCCGACGTGCAGATTCGCGAAGCGGTCGGCATCGGCACCAACGTTCGACGCCGCGGCGAAGACATGCGCGCAGGCGAGATCGTGCTGCGCGCCGGCACGCGCATCGGTCCGGCCGAAGTCGGCGTGCTCGCCAGCGCGCAGCGTCGCAGCGTCAGCGTCGCGCGGCGGCCGACGATCGCGATTCTTTCCACCGGCGATGAGCTGGTCGAAGCTGGCGAGCCGCTCGCCGCGGGACAGGTCGTCAACTCGAACGCGTGGTCGCTCGCCGCGCTCGTCGCGCAACATGGCGCGATTCCCGAGCGGCTCGGCATCGTCCGCGACGACCTCGACGCCACCATCGCCGCGCTCGAGCGCGCGCTGGTCTGCGACTTCATCATCACCTCCGGCGGCGTCAGCGTCGGCGCGTACGACTTCGTGAAAAACGCGCTCGAAGCGCTCGGCGCCGAAACGATGTTCTGGCGCATCGCCATGAAACCGGGCAAACCGGTCGCGCTCTCGCGGCTGCGCGGGCGGCTCGTCTTCGGTCTGCCCGGCAATCCGGTCTCGAGCATGGTTTCTTTTCTTCTCTTTGTGGCACCTGCTTTGCGAAAATCGATGGGCATGACGTCCGATCTTTTGCAGCCCACGGCAAACGTCCGCCTGCTCGCGCCGCTTCGCTCGAAGGGCGATCGCCGCGCATACCTTCGCGTTCGCGTCGGCGTCGATGAAGGTGGCGAGCTCGTCGCGCAGCCGATGACGTCGCAGGGATCGGGCGTGTCGACGTCGATGGTCGGCGCGAACGGACTGGCGATCGTCGACGCCGGCGTCACCTCGATCGACGCGGGACAAATCGTCAAAACGCTGCTGATCGGATTCAACGCGTGACGCTGCTCGCCCGTACGCCGTCGGTGGCAACGGCACTCATCATTTGCGGATACGACCTCGACACCGATCTTCGCTCGTACGTCGCCGACGTCATTCGCGCGACCGCACACGAAGAACCTGAGCTGCTGATTCTCAGCGGCGGACGGACGTCGCCGCACTCGAACGATTCCGAAGCGCTGGTGATGTCGCAGGCGTTCGCGGAGCTGCGTCCGGAGCGCGAAGTGCTGCTCGACGAGGAAGCGCTGAACTCGCTCGAGAATCTGCTGCACGCGAAACGGATCGCCGAAGAAAGTCACTGCGCGATCGAGCGCTACATCGTCGTCGGCGACACCGCGCATCGCCGCAAGCTGGCTATCCTCGCGCGGCTCGTCATCGGCCGGAATGCGTCGATCATCGCGGTGCCGCGGCCGACCGCATTCATCACCCATCTGCTCGAGCCGATCTCGACGCTGTTCGAAGCGATCGCCGCCGTCAGCCCCGCCACGCGGCGTTTCATCCGCTCCGGCACGATGCTGTTCAAGGTGATGCGCTACGGCGCTTTCTTCACGTCCGTCAGCCAGTAGCCGCGCTCGGTGACGTGCAGTTTCGCGACGACCTCCGTGTTGTCCGGCGGCAGCGTCGCAACCTGCGCGCCGCGCACCGGATACTCCATCGCCATCGCTTCCATGAAGCCGGGAATGGCGCGGTGATCGACGTTCAGCGAGTTCGCGCGCGCATCGCGCGAAAGAATCTTTCCCTGCATGACGTACAGTTTTTCGCCCGGCTCGCTGAGCGGCTTCGGCTTCTCTTCGCCGCACGATGCAAGCACGAGCGCGGCGATCAGCAGTGGCGCGAATCGTTTCATTGAGCGAGCAGCGGCGCCGCCATCCCCGCAATCGTCTGCAACTGCGCCCGCGTCTCCTCGGCGAATGACCGCGGCTCCAGAAAACTCCAGCCGGCGGCGCCGATCACACGATCGTCGTGCAGCAGCGGCACCGCCGCGAGTGCGCGTGTCGAAAACTGATTCAGCGACTTTTCGAGACCGGGATACTCGGCGGCAGCGCTGACCATCGTCCCGACGAACACCATCCGCTCTTCGCGAATCGCGGTGCAGATCGGGTACGCAGCATCGACCGACATCGGGAAGTAACCTTCGTAATCGGACGGCTGATAGCCAAACGTCCGAACGAGCTCGATGGTCTTTCCATCGGTCTCGACGACGAGTCCCGAGCGCGCGCCGGCAACGACGGACTTCCGAACGAACGATGAGAATGGATCCGCGTCCGGCTCGCGCTCGCCGCGAATGCCGGCCAGAATTTCGACCATCTCCGGCAGCTCGAACGGCTTGCGCACGACTCTCACCGCGGGGAAACGATCGCGGATCGTTTGCAGCGTTGCCTCCGATGATGCGGAGACGCCGATCGCCGCTGCCAGCAACGCAGGCGACGTCGATTCGAGATGCTCGAGAAGCTGCGTGCCGCTCACTCCCGGCGCCATGAGATCGATCAACAACGCGTCGTACGCGGCGTGATGCAGCAGCAGCGAACCCTGCACTCCGGTCTCGACCGCGTCGGCTTCCCATCCCTGGGTTCGCGCCAGCGCCTCGAACAGCCGGCGCGTGCCGGGATCTTTCTCGATGATGAGCAGCCGCGGTGTCATAGCCGCGTCAATATACGGCGCGGCGAACGCAGCCGCAATCAGTGTGAACCGACTTCGACTTCGACCCGCTGGCCGAGCTTCAACGGCGTCGATTCCGCCAGCGCGACCTTCACCAGCAGCACGCGCGTATCGATCGGTTTCGACGGATCCTGCGGCTTGATTCGGCGGCTCACGACCGCGTCCGGAATCTCTTCCACCGTCCCTTTCCACGAGCGGCCGTCGAAGCCTTCCGCGGTGATGACGACGTCGTTGCCGAGCGCCACGCGCGCGGAGTCGAACTCGTCGACTTCCGCTTCGATGCGCGTCTTCGAAAGGTCGGCGATGGTGACGAGCGCGTCGCCGATCGTGACGTGCTCGCCCGGCTGGACGCTGCGCGCGATGACGACGCCGTCGATCGGCGCGACGACGCGCGTCTTCTCGAGCGTCGCCGAAAGACGCGTCACTTCCGCGGTCGCCGAGCCGCGACGTGCACGCGCCGCTTCGAGATCGCGCTCGCTCTTCTGCCACGCTTCCTTCGAGCCGATGTCCTGCGTGAAGAGGCTCTTCATCCGCTCCGCTTCCGCTTCGTAAAGACGGATGTCCGCGTCCGCTTCGCCGACGCGCGAGCGCGCCTGCGCAATCGCCGCGCGCGTGTCGTCCGCGCGCAGCACCGCGACGAGATCGCCTTTCTTCACGCGATCCTTTTCCTGCACGACGATCCGTTCGACGATGCCGGCCGCGTCGCAACCGACGATCACTTCCGCGCCGGGATAAGCGACGACGCGTCCTTCGGCGGATACGCGCGGCACATGCGCCATCGCCTGCAATTGCGCGGGAGCCGGCGTCTTCGCGCCGGTGCGCATCATCGCGCGTACCTGCACGCCGCTGGCGATGAGAATGACGAGTCCGAGAAGTGGCCAGAGAATCCGTTTCATTTGCGTTGCTCCTGTCGAATCAGGCCGCGAGGCGGCCATCGTGAATGCGGACGACGCGATCGGCGACCGCGCGAACTTTCGGGTCATGCGTGACGATGACGAGCGCGCGGTTTTCCTTCTTTGCGAGATCGCGAAACATTTCGAGCACCTGCGTGCCGACGACCGAATCGAGATTCGCGGTCGGCTCATCGGCGAGCAGAATCGGCGCGCTGCCGGCAAGCGCTCGCGCAATCGCCACGCGCTGCTTCTGGCCGCCGGAGAGATCGCGCGGCAGGAAGGCCTGACGATCGCCGAGTCCGACCGCATCGATGACGCGCTGTGCTTCGACGCGCGCATCGCTGCCGCGCATCCCTTTCACGTTCAGCGCGTATTCGACGTTTTCGAGCGCGGTCAGCGACGGAAAGAGATTGAACTGCTGAAAGACGAAACCGAGCGAGCGCTTGCGAATCTCGTTGAGCTTCTTCGCTTCGACCTGCACGCCGTCGACGACGACGCTGCCGCTGGTCGGCGTCAGGATGCAGCCGAGGATCGAGAGGAAGGTCGTCTTGCCGGAGCCGGACGGACCTTCGAGCGAAACGATCTCGCCGCGCTCGACGGAGAAGTCGATCCCTTTGAGCACCGCGACCGACTCGCCGCGTCCTTCGGTGAAATGTTTTTCGATGCTGCTGGCGTGAAGAATCGACATCATTAACCTCTGAAGACCAGCGCCGGATCGATCGACGCCACTTTGCGGAACGAGATCATCGAAGCGGCCAGGCAGAGCGCGATCGCGCCGAAGAAAACGGCGATGGCAAGCTCGTTCGGGATGACCAGCTTGAGATCGATTTTGTAGATGAGCGGGCGGATTGCGTACGCCATCAGCGCGCCGAGGAAGAAGCCGGCGATCGCGGCGATCGTTGCCTGCTTGCCGAGGATTTTGTAGATGTCGGCGTTGCCGCCGCCGATCGCTTTCACCGTTCCGAATTCTTTGATGTGTTCCATCGTCGAGGTGTAGAGCGTCTGCGCGACGACGACGATGCCGACGAGACAGCCGAGGAAAACGGTGAGGTACATGTTCAGTCCGAGTCCGGTCGACTCGACCCAGTACGAACGCGAGCGCGTCGCCCATTCGCGCTGCGTGTAGACGTCGTTGAACGGCAGGCGGCGTTTGATCTCGGCGCGTACCGTTTCGACGTTCGCGCCCGGCGCGACTTTCACGAGGATGTACGTCGTGTTGCCGCGCAGGTCGCCGGGATTGAGACTCTGCGCGAGGCGATAGTCGAGAAACGTCAGCGGCGTGGTCGTGAATGATTTCGCGTCGATCGTTCGTCCGATGATCTTCAATCGACGCCCGAGGATTTCGCGGTACTCGCCGACTTTGAATTCGCCGTAGCGTTTCGTCGCCGACTGATCGAGAAAAAAGTACGCGCCGCGCCGCAGGTCTTCGAGGTTTCCTTCCGCGACGTTCCACGGAAATCCCCATCGCTGAAAATCCTCCAGCGCATAGACCTCGGTTCCCTCCACCGCGCCGTTCGGCAGGTTCACGTTCATGAACCAGACGATCAGGTTGTCCGCACGCTCGACGCCCGGAATCGAGCGGACGCGCTTCACGTACGTTTCCGGGAAGGTGTGCGCGAAGTCGACGTTCGGCGTGTTGTGCGACGTCACCCAGAGATCGGCCGGAATCTTCTCGATCGTCAGCGACGCGTTGTCCATCAATCCGAGAAACAGACCGACCTGCACGAAGACGAGCGTCACCGCGAAGGCGACGCCGGAGACGGTGATGAGAAAGCGCAGCTTGTCGTGCAGCAGACTCTTTGTGGCGAGATCGACCATGACTACTTTTCCAGTCCTTTAACGAGAAGGTCGACCATGAAGCGCATCCGCTTTTTCATGTCGCGCCACTCGATCCAGTCGTCGTTGCACTTCGCGATGTGCAGCGAGATCGCGCCGTGCACGCCGGCCCAGACGGTCTGCGCGATCAGGTCGGCGTCGGTCAGCTCTTTGCGGAACTTCTTCTGCGCCAGTCCGTCCGCGATGATCGATTTCAGGAACGCGTACGCATCGACTTCCGGGTTTCCGCGCTCGATCGCCGATTCGTCGGCCGGCATCGCCGGATGCGGCGTCATGAACATCAGCCGGTAATGGTTCGGCTTCTCGATTCCGAACTCCATGTAGGCGATGCCGGCCTGGCGCAAACGCTCGAGCGGATCGGCGACTCGCGCGATGCGGTGGAACTGATGCGCGAGCGTGAGGAAGTCGGCGTCGCAAAGCTCGCGGACGAGCGACTCTTTGTCTTTGAAGTGGAAGTAGATCGCGGTGGGCGAGTACTCGATGCGGTCGGCGATGCGGCGCATCGTGACGGCTTCGTAGCCTTCCGTGGCAAACAGCTCGCGGGCGGCGTCGAGGATCATCGTCCTCGTCTCTTCCCGTTCTCGCTCTCTCCGTTCTTTCGATCCCAAACGATGCTCCTTTACTTAACAACGTTAAGTTAGGTTGCGTCGTTCGGAATGTCAAGAGGCGGCTATTCTTCTTCGCATCCGATGACGACTACGAATCCGTTCCGGCAGCCGCTTCGCCGCGGCGAGGTTGATTTCAGCACGAGCGTCTACATAGCTAACGCCAAAGGAAGGGACGTCTCAAACGGTTCGAAGATCGCGTTTGCACTCAACAGCGAGTATCTCTGGATCGGCTCTGACTTCAGCGTGCCGCTGGCGTGGATCGAAGGGGCGCAGCCGCTCGGCCCCGGCTTCGTCGTCATCTGGCAGAACCAGCTGAACGGCCGGCGCGAACAGATGACGCTCTGCGCACGCCGGCTATTCGGATACAACCTGCAGACGCGGGACGAGCTCGTGATGCGCGTGAACAACGCGCGCAGAGTAGCGAAGAACCGTCCCGCGCCGTCAGTGGTTGCGAGCGCGGTGGCATCGAACCGTTGCGAACGCTGCGGCGCGCCCAACGCGCAGACGCAGGACTACGTTTACGTCGTCACGTTCCTGCTGCTGTTCGTCACCAAACCCGATCGCCGCGTCGTCTGCGCGCATCACGCCCGCGTTCTCTCCGCGCTCAACGCCCTCTCGAACCTCGTCCTCGGCAGCCTCGGCATCGCCGTGATCTTCGCGCCGCTGGCAACGATCGCAACGACACGCAGGCTCAGGTTCATGCGCGTGCTGTCACCGGGAGTCGCGTACGCAACGATGTTCGTGGCGGTCGTGCCTTATCTCCTGATCCTCGGGTACATCGCGCGGCGAATCGCGTCGTAGTCAGGGGTGTGGATCTGCTGCTCCCGCGGCTCTCCCAGGTATGAAGAAGATTGGCGCTGTGCTGTTTCTGGCCGTCCCGTCCCTATTCGCCGCCGCCGCCGCGCCTCCTTTCAAGCCGCCGTGCAAGGTGCCGTTTGCCGCGATCAGCACGAAGGAACCGATCGACGCGAAGTGCGGCATGTCAGGAGCGACGAAGAACCCGCCGGCTCTGGCCGCGCAGGACACCGCCAAAAACAACTTTTGCGCGAAGGGCTCCCCGGCCGTGCTGACCTTCGACGTCTACCCCGACTTGCAGGCCGCTGCCGAGAAGGTGCTTGGCGGAGCAAAGTACAAGCCGCCTGTAAGCCGCACGAAGCTTCGGAACTTGTATACGTGGAAGGGAAAAAAGATCGGCGAGGGAACGCTCGTGAGCATCGTCGGCTACGCCGAGGCGGCGCATTATTCGGATGTCAGCAGCGGCGAGAGCGTCAACTGCGAGCTGACCAGCGATCCGGATAACGACGTGCACATCCCGATCGTCCCAAAAGCAGGCGAGGACGAATGCCAAAGCGTCACCGCCGAGATTTCGCCGCACTTCCGGCCGGCCGCGTGGACGCCTTCAGATGTAAACAAGCCGGGCGTGCCGATGAGATTTACCGGCCAGCTTATGTTCGACGCGGAGCACAAACCGTGTCGCGGAACGAAAGCCGAAAATCCGAAACGGCAGTCAGTATGGGAAATTCATCCGGTCTACGCCATCGACGTCTGTACCGCAGAAAATCCGGAGCAATGCGTTGCAGACAGCGAGAAAGTCTGGATGCCGCTCGATCAGTGGCTTTCCGCGAAAACCAAATCCTGATAGCTGAGGTAATCCGGCCGTCCACACCACGAGCCGTAATCGACGCGGACGATGTTCAGCCCCAGCCGCTCATAGAGATTTCTCACGTAGCCTTCATCGAACGCGATCGCGTCTTCCGGACGATCGGGTGAGTTCGTCGCCCACTGTCCGTCTGCCGGCGAAAAATCGACCGCGCTTTTCTTCGCGGCGATCAACCGCCGCGATTCCTCATTGAGCAGAAAATATGAAATGAGACACCGACCCTGCCCCAGGACGCGGCGGATTTCGGACAAATAGTGCTCCACCTCCGCCGGCATCATGTGTGTAAACACTGAGCCAAGCGTCACAAAGGTAAATGCGCGATCAGGAAACGGAAATCGATAATCCGATGGCTCACATGTTCCCAACGGATTGTAGAGCGCATTACGAACATCAATCTGCCGGAAGTGAAAATTCGGAAATCGCGGCGTAATCGTTTTCGCGCACCACTCGATACCTTTCGCGTTAACGTCAATACCTTCATAAGAGGCGCTGGCACTTAAGTACTGCGTCAGCGGTATTGTTTTTCTTCCAATACCGGATCCGACATCGAGCATCCGCTCATCGGTGCGCAATCCGCACAGCTCGCGATAAATACGCAGAAACTCCTCGCCGTTGGCCTTGAACTCCTCCAGGCTTCCCGGCCCGTCGAACATATCGTCGACCGCGGGAACGAGCGGCGCAAGGTCTCCAAACAGACGGACTTTCCTGCGCGACATCCGCCACCGCCCGACCGCGCGGCGAAGCCCGACCGGCGTATATCGCCGCAGGAGATCCAATGCTCTCGCCATAATGCTAATGAGTCTCAACTAATCGCTGCGCGGCGCGACCAGATGCTCTTCCGTCATCCGCTCGCCTTCATCGGCATTCGTGACGAGCGCTCGGTCGTGGAACTCGACGACGATGTCGCGCACTGCTTCCGGCTCATCGACCACGTGAATGCTGTCGATATCTTCGACGGCGATGTTGTTTGCGCCGAGGACGCGTTCGCGCAGCCAGGTGAGCATCCCGCCCCAGTAGTCGCGGCCGTAAAGGATCACCGGGAAATTCGTGATTTTCTTTGTCTGGATCAGCGTTAGTGCGCCCATTAACTCGTCGAGCGTTCCGAAGCCGCCCGGAAACGTAATGAACGCTTCCGAATATTTGATGAACATCGTCTTGCGGACGAAAAAGTATCGGAACGTCATCGCCTTGTCGACGAACGGATTCACCTGCTGTTCGAACGGCAGCTCGATATTGCAGCCGATCGAAAGCGCGCCCGCTTTGCGCGCGCCGCGATTCGCCGCTTCCATGATTCCGGGGCCGCCGCCGGTAATGATCGCGAAGCCGGCTTTGCCGAGGAGCTCGGCGGTGTCGACGGCCGCGCCGTAATAGCGATCGGCGAGCTGCGTTCGCGCGGAGCCGAAGATGGAAACGGCCGGATAGACATCGGCGAGATGATCGAAACCGGCGACGAACTCGCTGGTGATCCGCAGCACGCGCCACGAATCGCTCTGCAGCATTTCGTGACGGCTCGGCCGATCGAGGAGCTTCCGGTCCTCGAGCGAGGCGCGCGGTTTGGGTGGGATGTTGATCGTTCCCTGCGGCTGCTTCTCGTCCATCGCGCGAGTGTAGCGGAGCGCCGGTTCCGTCCGGCGCTCCGCGACAAGATTACGACCGCATCTTGATCACAGCGGTCTCGACGAGTTTCTGGCCCGGCAGATCTTTCTGCCACGCCGTCGCCTTCACGCTGCCGGTCTCACGATACGTACCGAACGCGGTGCGCACGCGGAAGCGCAGCTTCGAGCTTTCGCCCGTCTGCAGGTTGCCGAGCGTGAAGTGATAGACGTTCGAGCCCGGATCGTGCGAGATGTCGATGCCGCGATCGTTCGTCTGATCGAGCACGATCAGCTGCGACGGCAACTCGACGTCGACGAGCACGTTCTGCACGTTGTTCACGCCGCGGTTGCTGAGGACGACGTCGAGGTTATCCTCGCCTCCGTCCGGGAGATCCTTCGGCGATTCGATGTTGATCTTGAGCAACTGTCCGCGCGACGTCACGGCCATGCCGCTCGATTTGCAGCCGCCTGCCGCGAGGAGGACGACCGCCAGAATGCTGAGCGCGGCGACGGTGAGGATGTGATTCCGTTTCATTGCACTTCTCCTTCGTTTCAAAATCCTGTCGCCGCGCCGTCATGGCACCGCGAGCATGGCAGTTACGGTGCAAGGTGAATACCGCTGTGAGTACGATGGACGGAATGGATCAGACACAGCAGCAGCGACTTTTCCTCGGCGTCGATGGTGGCGCCTCCAAAACCGCGGCACTCGTCATCGACGAAAACGGCACGCCGCTCGGCCGCGGACTGGCCGGCGGCTCGAACCATCTGCGCATCGGAATCGAGCAGGCCACGCGCAACATCGAGCGCGCCGTCAACATCGCGCTCGTGCAGGCCGGCATCGCCATCCGCCAGGTCGCGTACGCGTACTGCGGAATCGCCGGCTCCGATCATCCGGCACATCGTCAACAGGTTGTCGATTCGCTTTCGATCTTTTTTCCGCGCGGAAACTTCACCGTCGACAACGACGCCCGGATCGCGCTGACCGGCGCGATCGGCTTCGGTCCGGGCGTCGTCCTGATCGCCGGCACCGGGTCGGTGGCGTTCGGACGCAATCCCAACGGCGACGAAGCGCGCGCCGGCGGCTGGGGACCGACGATCGGCGATGAAGGGAGCGGATATCAGATCGCACGCGCCGGACTTTCGGCGATCGTTCGCGCGCACGACGGCCGCGGTCCGCAGACGAAGATGACGGAGCTCCTCTGCTACGAATACGACATGTGCGATCCCGACGAGCTGCCGCGTTTCGTCTATGCGACGACGACGCACGCCGATGACATCGCGCGCTACGGCCGGCTCGTCATCGAAGCGGCGGAGGCCGGCGATCCGGTTGCGATGGCGATCCTCGACGACGCCGGCCGCGAGCTCGGCGATTGCGTTCTCGCCGTCGCGCGGCGCCTTCACCTGACGTCGACGGCGGTGCCGATCGCATACGTCGGCGGCGCGTTTCACGCCGGCGAACTGCTGCTCGCACCGATGCGCAGCGTCATCCTCGCCGAAGCGCCGCAGGCGAGCATCGAGCCGCCGCAACACACGCCGGTCGAAGGAGCGGCGCTGATGGCGATCCGCGCGGCCGCGAATCCGCGGCCAACGCGTCCGCCCTCGAGCGGTCATCCCGAGCGTTAGCGAGGGATCCGGGTGGGCGGTGCGACCAACTGCCGCGCGCCCCACCCTCCCGGATCCCTCGCTCCGCTCGGGATGACGTCAGAACCGAATCGTCAATCCTGCCGACACCATCACCGGATTGATCTTCACATCCGTGCGCGTCGAGCCGCTCGCGAACGCTGCGGTCGCCGACGATTTCAACGGCACGTATTTGCCGTCGACCGTGATCGCGAAACGCGGCGTCAGACGAATGCCCAATCCCGCATTCAGTGCGAAGCCTGCGTCATCTTTGAAGTCGATCTTGCTGACGCCGAGGTTGCCGAGATCGCTGGCGTTGTCGAGATTGTCGAAGAGGATGTAGCAGACGCCGGCGCCGATGTACGGGTCGATGAATCCATTCGGCGCGAAGTGCCACTGCAGTACGCCGGTGATCGGGATCATCTCGAGGTCGGGATTGCCGGCGCTGACGACCCGTCCGCGACCGGTGAACGTCGCCTGCGTCTTCACGCTGGCGACGGTGAATTCGGCGGAGATCCTGTCGCCGAAGAAAATGTTCGCGCCGAGGCCGTAGCCCAGCTTGCCGTCGAAGCTGATGTCGAAGGCCTGATTCGGAGTGGACGAGTTGAACGTGCCGCTGCTGTTCGGATCGACATAGACGGCGAAGCCGGTCAGGTCAAACGTGCGATCGGCGGCGAACGCGGGAACTGCGAGGATAAACGCGAGAACGAGAGCGAGACGCAACGGTTTCATGTAGTAAAAGCCTCCGACGGGCGGAGGTAGCAAATAAGGTTCCTGCGAAATCATCTGCTGACGATCGCGACCGCGTGCGCCGCGCTTGCGGTGCTTGCAAGCGGACGAGTCCGTGTGCAAGATGCGATGCGCGCGGTCGACGTCGATCTGCTGCTCATCCTCTTTGCGCTGCTCGTAACGGTGGAGATCCTGCGCGACTCCGGCTGGCTCGATCATGCGGTGGCGGCCACCGTATCGCGCTTCGATCACACGCGGCCGTTCGCGCTCGCGCTGATTGCTTTGAGCGGCGTGCTGGCGTCGCTGGTCACGAACGACGTCACGCTCTTCATCGTCATTCCGTTCACGATCGTCGCGAGCCGCTTCTCCGATTTCGACGTCGAAGATGCGGTAATCCTCGAAGTAATCGCGACCAACGTCGTCGGCTGCCTGACGCCGCTCGGCAATCCGCAGAACCTCTTCGTCTTTCATCGCTCCGGCTGGAGCGCTGCGCACTTCGTCGCGGTGATGCTGCCGTTCGTCGCGTGGAGCGCCGCGGGATTGCTCGCTGCGCTTTTTCTGCTCGGCCCATCGAAGCGGATGACGAAGTCGATCGTCGCGCTGCCGCCGCGACGGACCCTGCCCGCGCTCGCGGGCGTGATCTGTTTCGCGCTGGTGCTGCTCGAGATCGCGCGCGTCGTGAACGCGTGGCCGGCTGCGATCGCAGCGCTCATCGCGGGAGCGGTGATCCTTCGCGGGCGCATGATGAAGATCGACTTCTCGATCGTCCCGCTCTTCTTCTTCGCGTTCATCGTCGTCGAAGGACTGCGCACGCTGCACGTCGGCAGCGTCACGCATCTCTACGCGACGTCGATCGCGCTGTCGCAGGTGATCTCGAACGTCCCCGCGACGATTCTCCTCTCGCCATTCGCGAACGGTGACTGGAAGACGCTCCTGTACGGAGTGAACGCCGGCGGCTGCGGCACGATCATCGCCAGCCTCGCCAACCTCCTCGGCTGGCGGATCTACGTCCGCGAATCAGGCCGCGACCCACGCTTTTTTCGCCGGCTCACAATCGTGAGCTTCGCGATGCTGGCGTGGGTCGCGGCCGGTGGTGCGCTGCTCCTACTTTCCTAGGCTCGCGTCGCGCGCGGCGCGGAACTCATCGCCGGCATTCCAGTTCGGCATCGTCGCGGCGTTCGCCGCTTCCCATCCGAGCCAGAAACCGAGCTGCGACATCTGCACGCCTTCCGACCAGTCCCACTTCGGATCGAACTCGTCGCTCGGTTGGTGATAGCGATTCTCGCGGTAATCGTCGGTCTGCTGCTTGCCCCACTCCGCGCTTTTGCCGATCACTTCGTGGCCGGGATCGACGGAGAACGCCGGGATGCCGACCTTGCTGAGGCTGAAGTGATCGGAGCGGTAGTAGTGACCCTGCTCCGGTTCGGCGTCGGGAACGATTTTGATGCCGAGCGCTTTCGTGACGCGCTGCGCGGTCGGATAGAACGACGTCCGCTCGACGCCGTTGAGCGTGACGTCCTTCAGGCGGCCGATCTCGAAGATCGAGTCGTAGTTGATGTTGAGCGCGATGCGGCCGGCGGGAATCGTCGGATTGAGACCGTAGAACGCGGAGCCGAGCAGTCCCTGCTCTTCGGCGGCGACGGCGACGAAGTAGATGGACCGCTTCGGAGCGGGCTTCGTCTTCGCCCAGACGCGACCCATCTCGATGAGCGCCGCGCAACCGCTGGCGTTGTCGATGGCGCCGTTGTAGATCCGGTCGCCGTTCTTGTCGGGCGTGCCGATGCCGAGATGATCGTGATGCGCGGTGTAGAGCACGGCTTCGTTTTTCAGCTTCGCGTCGGAGCCTTCCAGCTTCGCGACGACGTTCGCGCTGTCGAACGGACGGATGTTCGAGACCATGTTGCCGGTGAGGCGATAGCCGAGCGAGACCGGCTTGAAATCACGCGACGCGGCCGCTTTCGTCAGCGCATCGAGATCGAGACCGGCGGCGGTGAAGAGCTTCTTCGCGACGTCGGAAGTGATCCAGCTCGCGAACTTCACCGACGGCTCGCCGCTCTTCAGTTTGATGAACGACTTCTCACCGCCCCATGAATTGCGGACGACGCTCCACGGATAGCCGGCGGCATCGTTCGTGTGAATGAGGATGACGCCCTGCGCGCCTTTCAGTCCGCCGATCTCGTACTTGTAGGTCCAGCGGCCGTAGTACGTGCGCGCTTTTCCTTTGAAGAGATCGGGCTCGCCGGCGCTGGCCGGCGGATCGTCGACGAGCATGACGAGCGTCTTGCCGCGCGTGTCGAGTCCTTTGTAGTCATCCCATTTGTACTCGGGCGCGTCGACGCCGTGTCCGACGAAGACGAGCTCGGAGTCGAGCGTCGAAGCCGGAACCTGCGACTGATCGTTGGCGACGAAGTCGTCGAGGTGCCTGAGCGGACCGATCGTCGGCGCCCCTTCTTTGGTGAAGGAGATCGAAGACTTCGCCGAATCCATGGCGATGCCGAGCAGCGGCACTTTCTGGTAGTACGTGCCGTTGTCGCCGGCGGGCTGGAGTCCGGCCGCTTCGAACTGTGCGGCGATGTACTGCATCGCGAGCTCGTCGCCGCGCGTGCCGGGACCGCGGCCTTCAAGCAGATCGCTCGACAGGAACTTGTCGTGCGCGGCGAGCGCTTTCGCGTCGAAGGCGTCGAGCGACGACTTCACCGGCGCCGGAATCGTGGCGGATGAAGCCGCCTTCGGCGGCGCGGCCGACGCGGTGTGATGAGCGAACAGAGGAAGGGGAAGCAGAAGAAGGAACGAGAAGGACCGCAATCGTTGCATGTTTGCTCCTTTGCGAGTGGCCGCCGCGCGAGACAATGGCGGGCGGCGCACAGGATACCGGAGGAACATTGATCGGAAGGCTGACGATTTCTGCGATGTTGTTGATGAGCATGCCGCTCACGGCGGCGACGGTGAAGGGAACCGTCACCATCGATCGCGTTCCGCTGGCGGGCGTTGTCGTGACGCTCGATTCGAACCGAACGACGGTGACCGACGCCAACGGTGCGTTCGCGTTCGACAACGTTCCTGCCGGAAGTCGTGTTGTTCGTGCGGAACTCGCAGGATTGAAGATGGCGAGGAAGCCGAAGCCACTGAAGGTAACGCACGACCAGGACTTGCAGGTGGCGATTGCAATGAAGCTCGCTCAGCGCATCGAGACGGTCACAGTCGGCTGTTCGCGCGAGCGCGAAGAAGGTGCCGTGTTCACAATGAGCAAATCGGGAGCGGATAAGTTGCCTATAGGTCACTGAACAATGCGAACACTGACAATTTCATTTGCGCTGCTCCTTTTCACACTGCCGCTGGTCGCGGTGACGATTCGTGGCAACGTGACCATTGGCCATGAGAGTCCATTGCCGGGAACGACTGTTTCAATCAAAGTCCGCGACACGATCCGAACGACTGTCACTGACGTCAGCGGTGCGTTTGCCTTTGAGAACGTTCCCGAAGGGAGTTACATCGTACGCGCGGAAATCGCCGGATTCAAAATGGCGAAGAAAGCGAAACCGATCAGAATCACCCGTAATGACGTGCGCATCGCGATCGCAATGAAAATCGAACCCGGAATCGTCATCTGCGAGCGAGGCGAGCCGATACGCGACGACGGTCCCTCCTTCACAATGTCGCAACGCGACGCAGACAAGCTACCTATAGGTCACTGAATGGGAAACGAAGCGCTTTGCCGTGTTGAAGTTGATGGCCGCTCCGCCGAGGCAAAAGTACTGCTCGAGACTTCCGAGCTGATCGTTCGCGGGGCCATGAAACTGCGCATCCCCTTTGCCGAAATCGAAAAAGTCGACGCCGCGGGCGGCGTCCTGCGGGTACGATGGGGCGGCAGAGAAGGACGGTTCAGCGTGGGAACACAAGCCGCGAAATGGGCAGACAAGATCCGCAATCCGAAAAGTGTCTTCGACAAGCTCGGCATCAAGCCCGGCCAGCGCATCACAGCGCTCGGCGCGCTCGATGACGATTTCGTCGCGCAACTGGCCGAGGTCGGCGAAGTGTCGCGACGGCCGCGCAACAACAGCGACCTCGTCTTTTACGCCGTCTGGCGCCGCGATCAGCTCGACAAGATCACGTCGCTGTGTGACCTCCTCACGCCGGCCGGCGCGCTCTGGGTCATCCGTCCGAAAGCAGCCGAGGCCGTCAGCGAAGCCGACGTCATGGCGGCCGGAAAGGCGGCGGGACTGGTCGACGTGAAGGTCGTCCGCTTCTCGGAAACCCACACCGCTGAAAAATTTGTGGTCCCTCGCCAAAATCGGGGGTAGGGAAAACGCGACCTAAATCACTCCTTTACAGAGTGACTTATAAACTCACCGATCTCGACCTCTCTTTCTCTCCTCACCTGCCGCTGCAGGAGCGAGTGCTCGACAAGCTCGCCGACATTCTCTTCGCCAGCGACGAAATCCTGGACATGCTCCGCAGCGAGCATCCGCGCTCGTTCGACGACGACGGCGTCGAACGCTGCGTCGACGGGATTTACCAGCAGGTGAACGAGTTGATGAAACGCCTGTCGGACTGACGCCTTTAGTTTCCCGGCGCCATCGACACGGCGGAGACTCGTCCCTATGATGACGGACTCAACTTCCGTTAAGAGAGGTCTTCATGCTGCCGGATAAAACGTTCGAAGGACGCGTCGGGATCATCACCGGCGGAGCGACAGGGATCGGTTTCTCCGTCGCGAAAGAGCTCTCAAAACTCGGTGCGACGGTCGTCATCGCCAGCCGCAAAGAAGAGAATCTTCAGAAAGCGGTCGAAGAGATCCGCAGCGCCGGCGGGCGCGCCGAGTATCACGTGCTCGACGTCCGCGACGCCGAAGCGGTCGAAGCGATGGCGGCGAAGGTCGAGAGCGATCATGGAAAGATCGACTTCCTCGTGAACAACGCCGCCGGCAACTTCATCGCCGCGGCCGAGGAGCTGTCGACGAACGGCTGGAACTCGGTGATCGGCATCGTGCTCAACGGCACGTTCTACTGCACGAGCGCGGTCGGCAAGCGGATGATCGCGAAGAAGAACGGCGGCGTGATGCTGAACGTGATCGCGAACTACGCGTGGACCGGCGCGCCGGGCGTCGTGCATTCCGCGAGCGCGAAGGCCGGCGTGCTGGCGATGACGCAGACGCTGGCGGTCGAGTGGGCGCGTCACAAGATTCGCGTGAACGCGATCGCGCCGGGACCGGTGCACACCGAGGGAGCGTCGAAGCGCCTGTTTCCCGATCCGATGATCGAGGAAGGGATTCGCAAGACGATTCCGCTGCGGCGCTTCGCGACGCTCGAGGAAGTGGCGAACGCGGCGTCGTATCTGCTGTCGGATTACGCGTCGTACGTGACCGGCGAAGCGTTCGTAATCGACGGCGGGCAGTGGCTGTCGGGCGCCGATTACTGGACGCGTTTGAAGCAGATGGTGCCGCGGTAGCGCGCTACTGCTTCAGGTAATCGACGGCAACGTTCGCCATCGCGCGAATGCCGAGGAGCAGTCCGCTCTCGTCGACGTAAAACTTCGGCGAGTGATTCGACGGCGCGTCTTCGGCGGTCACGTTCTTCGGTCGCGTGCCGATCCAGAAAAAGAGTCCCGGCACTTTCTGCTGATAGAACGAGAAGTCTTCGGCGCCGAGGACCGGATTGACGACGAACGTCTTGTCGGCGCCGGCCACGCGTCGCAGCGTCGGCGCCATCTTTTCGGTCAGCGCGCGATCGTTGAACGTGATCGGATAGCCGGCGGTGATCGTCACCGATGCGGTCGCGCCGCCACTCGTGGCGATGTTCTCCGCGGTGCGGCGAATGCGCGTGTGAATCTCGTCGCGCATGTGCGCGTCGAGCGAGCGAATCGTGCCGAGCATCTCGACGCTGTCTGGAATGATGTTGTTGCGCACCCCGCCGCGGATCATGCCGACGGTGACGATCGACGGCGCCAGCGACGCGTCGACCTGACGGCTCGGAATCGTCTGCAAGCCGAGCACGATTTGCGACGCGATGACGATCGGATCGACACCGAGCCACGGATACGCGCCGTGCGTCTGCCTGCCGTGCACGACGATCTTGAATGAGTCGACGGCGGCCATCATCGACTCCGGCCGATACGCGAGCTCGCCGACGGCGAAGCGCGACGTGACGTGCAAACCGAAGACGGCGTCGACTTTCGGATTGTCGAGCGCCCCTTCTTTCACCATCAGCGCGGCGCCCCCGTCTTCGCCGTCGGGCGCTCCTTCTTCCGCGGGCTGAAAGAGGAAGACGACGGTGCCGGCGAGATCGTGTTTCATCGCGAGAATTTCGGCGACGCCGAGGAGGATCGCGACGTGCGCGTCGTGTCCGCAGGCGTGCATGACGCCGACTTCCTGTCCGTTGTACGTCGTGCGCACCGTCGACTTGAACGGCACGTCGACCTGCTCCTCGACCGGCAGCGCGTCCATGTCGGCGCGCAGCGCGACGACTTTCCCCGATTTCGCGCCGCGCAGAATGCCGACGACACCGGTGTGCGCGATCGGCGTGCGCACTTCGATGCCGAGCGATGTCAGGCGATCGACGATCAGCTTCTGCGTCCGCGTTTCGCGGTTGCCGAGCTCGGGATGCTGATGAATGTCGCGGCGCGTTTCGATGACGCTCTGCTCGACCTTCGCGGCGGCGGTGTCGATGTTGTCGGCGGCGACTGCGGTCATGGCTGCTCCGATGAAAAGCGCGGCGAACATGGGCGGGAGTTTATCGAAGTGTGGCGCCGGTCGCTTCGGCCGGCGCTTCGTGGCGGGCGAAGCGCCCGCCACCACATTGAGAAGCAGAAGCGGAAGCATCATGTCAGCGCGCGGCGATCGCGGCGCGGAGCTTCTCCGCTTTGTCGATCAGCTCCGTGAACCACTCGGCGAAGTGCGGTTCCTGCCGTTCGTCGGCGACCGCTTTCACGCCCGACGCCATGGCGATGAACTGATCGATGAACGTCCGCAGATCGTCGCCGCCACCGAGTGCGACAAGCGTCGCCGCCTGATGTTCGATCGCTTTGAAAGCCTGCAGCGCCTGCGCGTATTCGTTGCTGAAGTAGTCGAAGTTCGCGCGCGGGTCGGGCGTGGTCTGTTCGTCGTCGGCCATGGGTCGCTCAGTTTACTTTGCAACGGCGCTCAGTTCTTCGATCGAGCGAACGACGCCGGCGCGAACGACGTAACGAACTTTGCGGAAGTTCGCGACGTCGCGCGACGGATCGCCGCCGAGGATCACGAGGTCGGCAGCTTTGCCCGGCTCGATCGTGCCGGTCTCGGCGCTGACGCCCATCGCGCGGCTGGCGGTCGACGTCGACGCGACGATCACCTGCATCGGCGTCATGCCGCTGGCCTGCATCGCATCGAGCTCCGCGTAAATCGCCGGACCGTGAAGCGTGAGCGGATTGCCGGCGTCGGTGCCGGTGGCGATCGGGATTCCGGCGTCGACGAGCTTCTTCAGATTCGCGCGCGCGACACGCACTCGCTCGGCGGTGCGCTGCTCGCGTTGCGCGACCTGCTCCTCGGTGACCGAACCGCGATCGAGCGTCGCCGTCTCCGCGACTTTCGCCAGCGTGGCGCGATCGACACAGCCGTTCGGATCATCGACGATCGCCGGCGTGCGATGAACGAGCGACTGGAACATGCGCACGTAGCCATCCATCACCGTCAGCGTCGGCGTGACGATCGTCCCGTTCTTTTTCGCGAGGTCGATGAACTCCTGATCGATCGGGACGTCCCAGACGCTGTGCACGAGCAGCGTCGCGCCCGCGCGCAATGCCGCTTTCGCTTCGGCGAGACCGGTGGCGTGCACGATGAGCGGCAGCTTCAGCCGTCGCGCTTCTTCGCCTGCGGCGGCGACGAACGGCGCGGTCGTTTCGATCGGCAGCTCTTTGTTGACGATGTACCAGACCTTCACCGCGTGCGAGCCGTGCGCGGCGAGATAGCGCACGCCGTTGCGCGCGGCGTCGGCGTCTTTCAGCGCCATGAACTGCCGTTCGGCGGGAAGGTTGAGCCAGTGATCGAGCGTCGACAGCAGCGGACCGGCGGCGACGACGCGCGGCGCGCGCATGTCGTTCGCGAACGTCTCGTGCAATTGCAGCGTCCAGGGATATCCGCCGACGTCGAACACCGACGTGACGCCGGAACAGACGTACGAGCGCGCGAAGCGCTGCGGGTTCGCTTTCAGATCGGCTTCGACTTCCTCGTACGGATGTTTTGCACGAACGTCGAGCGCGTCGGGCCGCGCATCCGCCCAGCCGGTTTGCGAGAAATGCACGTGCGTGTCGATCAGGCCGGGAGTGATCCACATCCCTTTCGCGTCGATGGTCGTCACCCCTTCCGGAACCGCGCATGACGTCCGGCGCAATCGATTTTCCCGTCGCGAATGATGACGTTCGCGTTCGCGATCGGCGCGCCGCCGCGGCCGTCGATGAGCGTCGGGCCGATCAGTGCGCGCGGCGGAGCGGGCGTGCCGGGCGGCGCATCGATCGCACCGGTGATGGCGATCTTCCAGCCGTCAGCGGTTCGCAGAAAGAGTCGTTCGGAGATGCCCGCATGCTCGTCGGCGCCGTAGCGAACGCGATAGCGATACGTGCCGTAAACGACGCCCGGCTGCACCGGCAGGAGATGGATGTCGGATGCGTCGATCGTGTCGGGCCACGCGCTGCCGGCGCTCTTCGAGAAGCCGGCGTAGCCGATTTGAAATCCGGACGGGCCGCCGCGCGCGAGCTTTTCGCTTTGCAGATAACACGACAGATATTTCGCCGTGTCGCGCTGTCGAATCGCATCGATGTTGCGCTCGAAGACGGATCGCGCGGCGGCGACGTCTTCCGCTTCGTCGGCAATGAGCGGGACGGCGAACAGAAAGACAAGAAAAACGAAACGCATCCGCGCAGTCTAAATCCGTGCGCTAGAATGTTCGCGCCGGTACCGGGAGATGAGTAATGCGAGCATCCTCGGTCCTTTGTCTGATCATTTGTCTGATCACCGCAGTCTGTAGTTCGCTGATCGCAGCTCCGCCGCAGGTCGGCGAGACGCTCGACATCTCGATCGTCAACGTCGACGTCATCGTCACCGATCGCAATGGCAATCGTGTGCGCGGCCTGACGCGTGACGATTTCGAGCTGATCGAAAGCGGCAGCGCACGTCCGATCTCCAACTTCGCCGAATACCGCTCGCGCAGCAGTGACGGTCGCGCAGGCGTCGTGGTCGACGCGTTCGGTGCGCCGGTCAGCGAAGGAACGCCTCCTCCTCCGCGCTCGATCGTCCTCTTCGTCGACGCGTTCGCGCTGCCGCGCCACGATGCCGATCCGATGTTCGCGGCGCTGAAGAAGATGATTCACGACGCCATGCGCGCGGGCGACCTCGCATCGATCGTGATGTGGAATCCGATCGCGTTTCGTCCCGACGTCGTCGTCGGTTACACATCGGACAGCCGCAGGCTGACGCGCGCCATCGACGATCTGCGCGAGTTCAGCACGCTCGGTTCGCGGCGCCGCGGAATCACCACGGTGCGCGGCAGCGGGATGGTCAATCCCGACATCGCCGGCCTGACCGCCGGTCCGCGCAACCACGAGGCGCGCGCAACGGCGATGAGGGACGAAGGGATCAAGGTCGCGTCGAACGTGCTGTCGAATCGCGTCAGCGGCGCCGGTCGCATCGACGGTACGGTCGCCGGCGACGGCCTGACGGACGTCCACTTCGCCGCAATGCGCGATCGCTCCGAGCAGCGCCGCAAAGCCGGGATCATCAAGGCGCTGATCGCGTCGATGGCGTCGATCGACGGACGAAAGGCGCTCATCCTCGCCACGCATCGCCTCTCGCTCTTCGCAGGCGGTGAGTACTTTTATGCGATGGGTTACAACGACGTGCCGCCGCACGAGCGCGCGTGGCTCGACATGCAGCCGGTCACGAGCTCCGTCATCGACGCGGCGAACGCCGCCGGCGTCACCATCTATCCGATCTATCCCGAAGGTCTCGGCAACGACGGCGCGCTGCCGAACGCGGCGAATGCGGCGGCGCAAGTCAACGGCGCATACGACTATCAGGTGCTGACGAACGAAACGTCCGCGCTGTCGAACATCGCCATCAAAACCGGCGGAATGATGGCGTGGGGAGCGAAGGACGTCGCCACGCTGCTGCCGCGTATCAACGACGATCTCGACAGCTACTACTCGCTCGCGTATCGCAGCGCGCCCGCAAACGAAGACACGCGACGCGGCATCACGGTGAAGACGAAGAATCCCGACTACCGCGTCCGCGCGCGACGCGAATACACCGCGACGACGGAAGAGACGAAGATCCGGCAGCGCGTCACCGCCGCGCTCTTCCGCGAACCGGACGGCGCGCCGCGGCTCAGCGTGCAGGCGTCGTTCGGCCGCCAGCAGAAAGAAGGGAACCACGCGTGGCGCGCGCCGCTCACGATGCGCATTCCGATGTCGCAGCTCGTCGCGCTTGCGGGCGACGGCGAGAAGCGTTCCGGCTCGATGTCGATCTACGTCGCCAGCGCGGCGTCGCTCGGAACTGACGCGGAAGTGACGCATCAGACGCAGCCGTTCAATTATCCCGACACCAGCAGCGCCAGAGTTGCGTCACAGTACGTGACGTACGAGGTCGACGTTCGCTACGACGAGGCGGCGCAGTTCATCGCCGTCGCGGTCGTCGATGACGTGTCGCGCGACGCGACCGTGCTGCGACTGAAACTGCCACGCCATTGAAGGAGTAACCAACAAACGTGCGAACACTCATCGCTTTCGCGCTGGCGATTCTCGCCGCGACGCCGCAGCAACAACCGAAACTGCCGTCGCTCGGCGAGTCGATCGAAGTCTCGATCGTCAACGTCGACGTCTTCGTCACCGACAAAGCGGGAAATCGCGTCCGCGGTCTGACGCAGAACGACTTCGAGATTTACGAAGACGGAAAGCTGCGGCCGATCACGAACTTCGCCGAGTACGCGCCGGCCGCGCCCGACGCGGCGCACGTAACTGTGGAAGGGGTTTCGGCGACGGAAGACGGCGTCGTCACTCCGCCCGCCGAAGTCGCGAAGCGGCAGAAGCGGACGATCGCCGTGTTCGTCGATCGCATCGAGATGCGGCCTGACAAACAGCGTGAAGTCTTCGATCGGCTGCGCGGCACGCTGCGCGATCTCGTCGAAGAAGGCGATCGTGTTTCGATCATCACCTGGGAACGAACGCGCTCGCTGCGCGTCCGTCAGCCGTACACCGGCGACATCGAGCTGATCGACGCAACGCTCGCGAAGATCGGTGACGATCCGACCGCCGGCTCGACGTCGGACATCGAAGAGATTCGCCGCGCGGATGAAGCGGAGGCAGAACGAGAGGCGATGCTGAAAGCGCGCGGCTCATCCGCCGGGCCGGGCAGCGGCGGACCGTCGCTGGAGGCGATCATGCTTTCCGATCGCGCGCTGGCGGAGATGAAGTCGAAGACGGCCGCGCTCAATGCGCTGCTGTCATCGATGTCCGGCGCCGAAGGACAGAAAGTGCTGCTGATGCTGTCGCATCGATTCTCGATGAACGCCGGCCACGAATTCCTGACGCCGAAGCGGACGATCGGCGGACCTCCTGGTCCGTACGAGATGCATTACGACACGCGCAAGCTCGTCGAGTCGGTGGCGCGCACGGCGAACGCGAACGGTGTTCGCATCTACAGCGTTTATCCGGCCGAACTGCCGGGCGTCGTCGTGCAGTCGCCGGAAGACAACAGCATGCCGCAGGGTGCCGAAGCAGGCGTCGGCGGTTACGAATACGAAGTGCTGCAGAACGAGCTGAGCGCGCTGCAGATCGTCGCGGAGCGGACCGGCGGCGCGATGACGTGGCATCCGGCCGAGACCGTGAAGCTGCTCGATCGACTGCCGGACGATTTCTCGTCGTACTACTCGCTCGCGTATCGCGCCACGACTTCGGGCGCCGACAAGGCGCACAGCATTCGCGTGAAGATGAAGAAGCCGGGACTGGCGGCGCGCTCGCGTACCGAGTTCGTCGAGAAGTCGGCGGACGCGAGGATGGGCGAGCGCGTCGTCGCGCAACTCTTCGGACTGCCGACGCAGGCGTCGATCCTCCACGTCACCGCCACCGCGAAAGGAAACGCGCGGACGTCGAAGAAGAAGATGACGATTCCGATCGCGGTGCAGGTGCCGATCGGATCGCTGACGACGCTGCCGGAAGGAGCGGAGAATCGCGGCGCGTTTTCCGTCTACGTCGTCTCATCGACGGGACGCGGCGAGATCACCGACGTCACGCATCAGACGCAGGTCTACTCGATTCCGACCGCGGATCTCGCGCGCGCGAAACAGGCGCACTTCACGTATGAGCTGAACGTCCTCGCCGACGACAAGACGAGCCGCGTCGCCATCGGCGTGCTCGACGAGATCTCGAAAGACTTCGGACTGACGCAGGTCGATTTCGCGGTGCGGTAATCCCCCCACATACAATGAAGAGACGTTGAAACGAATCGGGATCATCTCCGACACGCATGGCGTCGTCGACCCTCGCATCGCCGAGGTCTTTCATGGCGTCGATCACATCCTGCACGCAGGCGACATCGGCGGCAGCGAAGTGATCGCCACACTGAACGGCGTCGCGCCGGTCACATCGGTCGAAGGAAACGTCGACGACGGCAGCGGCACCTCGATCGTCGGTGCGACGTTCGGCGATCTGCGCGTGCTGCTGACACACGTGCTGCCGCGTCCCGGCAAACCCGATCGTCGCGTCGTCGCATCGCTGCGCGAGGAACCGGCGGACGTCGTCATCTTCGGTCACAGCCATCTTCCGCACGATGAGACGATCGATGGCGTCCGCTTTTTCAATCCCGCCAGCGCAGGGCCGCGGCGCTTCGACTATCCGCGCTCGGTCGGCATGCTCGAGAAAAAGAGAGGGAAGTGGACGGCGTGGCACATCGCGCTCGACGAACGTTCGATCCGCGCGCTCGAGCTGAAGATGAATCAGCTAAGCGATTAGAATCCGCCGCGTGCCGTTTCTCCACGCCCAGTCGCTCTCGAAAACTTATCGAAATGCCGAAGTTCCGGTCGACGTCTTTCGCAACCTGACCATCGACGCGGAGCGCGGCGAGATGCTCGCCATCGTCGGTCCGTCCGGCATTGGGAAGTCGACGCTTCTCCATCTCCTCGGCGGTCTCGATCGTCCCGACTCCGGCGCCATCAACGTCGCCGACCGCAACATCACCACGATGTCGAACGACGAGCTGGCGCGCTTCCGGAACCGCAGCGTCGGTTTCGTCTTTCAGTTTCACCATCTGTTGCCGGAGTTCACGGCACTGGAAAACGTGGCGATGCCGGGCTGGATCGGACGGATGCCGAAGCAGGAAGCGCTCACGAAAGCGGGAAAGCTCCTCGGCGAGCTCGGACTCGATTCGCGCGCCGGCCACTTCCCGAATCAGCTCAGTGGCGGCGAGCAGCAGCGGGTCGCGATCGCCCGCGCGCTGCTCACCGATCCCGTACTTTTTCTCGCCGACGAACCGACCGGAAACCTCGACCTCGAAACGAGTGAGCGCGTATTCGAACTGATGCGCCGCTGCCACGCCGCGCGCGGACTGACCTCGGTGATCGTCACGCACAATCCCGATCTCGCTTCGCGCTGCGACCGCGTCTTCGAGATGCGCGCTCTCTCGGCATAGTCATCCCGAGCGTCGCGAGGGATCCGGGCGGTGGGACTCGTTGCGCGCACCACCCACCCGGA
>JAXDJV010000012.1:0-130258 GCA_034667465.1 Acidobacteriota bacterium
GACGGCGCGACGCTGGGCCGCCGGACGGAGCTACGCGAACCTGCACGCGTTCAACGTGCGGACATCGAATCCCGCCGACGTGAAGAAAGCCATCGACTCGATCACCGACGGCGTCGGCGTCGACGTCGTGTTCGAGATGTCGGGCTCCTCGGCGGCCATCAATTTCGGACTGGACATCGTCCGCATGGGCGGCACGCTCTCACTCCTCGGCCTCCCCGCCGGCCACTCCGTCACGATCGACGACTACACGCGCAACGTCATCTTCAAAGGCGTCACGATGCAGGGCATCATCGGCCGCCGGATGTATTCGACGTGGCAGCGGATGCTCGCGCTTCTCCGCTCCGGCCTCGACGTCGAGTGGGTCGTGCAGGCGACATTCGATTCGTTACACGATTTTCACGAAGGCATGGGTCGATTCGATCGACACGAGGCGCTGAAGGTGGTTCTCTTTCCTGAGGGAGAGAAGGCCGCACAGGCGCGCCTCCATGCGTAAACGAATCGGAATCCTGACAGGCGGCGGTGACGTCCCCGGCCTCAACGCCGCGATCAAGGCGTTCGTCTCACGCATCGACGGTGAGCACGAAGTCATCGGACTGCGTCGCGGCTGGGCTTCGCTGCTGAGCATCATCCCGGAACCGAATCCGGAAAATTCGCAGTGGCTGATGCCGCTGAACAAACTGAACACGCGCGCCATCGATCGCACCGGCGGCACGATCCTCCACACGTCGCGCATCAATCCGTCGATCAGTAAATCGGAGCACATCCCGCCGCATCTCGAGTCGGAAAAGGGCGAGCCGGACGAGCATGGCCGCTACGATCTGACAAAGTCGGCATTGCGAACGATCGAGTTCCTGAAACTCGATGCGCTGGTGGCGCTCGGCGGCGACGGAACGCTGACGTTCGCGCGGCGTCTGCATTCCGAGGGCGTGCCGCTCGTCGCGATCCCGAAGACGATGGACAACGACGTCTACGGCACCGACTACTGCCTCGGCTTCTCGACGGCGGTGACGCGTTCCGTGACGTTCATCAACGATCTCCGCACAGGCGCCGGTTCACACGAACGCTTCCTGATCGTCGAACTGTTCGGCCGTTACTCCGGCGAGACCTGTCTGCTCGCTTCCTACCTCGGCGGCGCCGATCGCGCGCTCATCGCCGAGGTGCCGTTCGACAGCGAGAAACTCTTCGACATGCTGGCGCGCGACAAAGCCGAGAACCCGAGCAACTATTCGGTCGTCGCGGTGTCGGAAGGGGCGCGTCCGATCGGCGGTCACACGATCGAGAGCGGCGATCCCGACGCGTTCGGCAACCGCAAGCTGGGCGGCGTCGGCAGCGTGCTGAGCGATTACCTCGAGAAGCGGACAAAGGACAAAGTCATCTATCAGCGCCTCGCGTATCTGATGCGCAGCGGCACACCCGATTCACTCGACCAGCTCGTCGCGAACAATTACGGCAGCCTCGCCGCCGATCTGTTGCGACGCAGCGATACCGGGAAGATGGTGGCAGTCGTCGACGGCCGCTACAACGCGGTGCCGATCGAGCTCGGCGGCCGCGCAAAGAAACGCGTCGACGTGGCGAGGTTTTATGACCCCGAGGAATACCGGCCGAAAGTCGCGTACGTCATGGGGATGCCGATGTTCCTGCACTAACCGCTACTGCATCTGCGCGGCGAACGTCACATCGAACGTGAACTGGATCGTCGCCGTCGCTACCGGTCGCGCCACGAACACCGTTCCGGAGTACGCGCCGCCTTCGCCGCGTCGCGCGCGAAAGCGGTAGTCAGGAAGATTCGTGAAGTAGCCGGCGTCGTACATGCCGTTCGGATGTTGCACGACGAGATGCGAGATCTGTTTGTCTTTGTCGATGCAGACGACGACGCCGAGGACGCCTTCGGGGAAGTTCGCATCGAACTCGTTCAGGTTCGTGTCGGGAAGCAGCGGCTTGTCGGTGAGGATGACTTTGATGTCGTCGGTGCGATTGGTGATCTGATTTTTCTGACGGCCGACGACGTAGGAGTAAGTGAGCGGAATCGTCGTCCCGTTGACGACCAGCTTTCCGTCAGCGCGGCCGGGATCGACCGCATACAGCGGTATCGCCAACATTGCAAAAGCTGTTGAGACGGCCAGCACCGCGGCTCGCATAACCCCTCCCGAATTGTTGCTTTGGGAAGAGTGTACACCCGCGATGAATTCATGCCGCTGCGCCGCATTTCGTGGCAATCTCCCGCCCATGATTCGCCGATTCGTTCTCGCCGCTCTTCTCCTCGCCGCCACGTCCGCGTTTGCCGCCGAAGGCAAGTGGACGCCGCAACAGATGCTGGAGCTCGATCCCGTGATGCTGAAGAAGCAGGGACTGGAGCTGCCGCCGAGCCGCCTCTGGGATCCGAAGCGCGGAACCGGCCTCCTCGCCGCGACCGTGAACGTCGGCGGCTGCTCGGGCGGCTTCATCTCGCCCGACGGTCTCTTCATCACGAATCATCATTGCCTCTTCTCGATCCTGCAGGAGCACGCCACTCCGCAGAACGACGTCATCACGAACGGCTTCATCGCGTCTTCGCGCGCGGCCGAACTTCCCGGACATTCGCTGCGGCTGACGATGCCGCGCAGCTTCACCGACGTCACCGCGAAAGTGCTTGCGGCCGTACCGGCGAACGCGAACGACGCCGATCGCAATCGCGCCATCGAGCGGCGCTCGAACGAGCTCGTCGCCGAATGTGAAAAGCGTCCGCAGACGCGCTGCAAGGTTTCGGTATTCGACGGCGGCGTGCAGTACGTGCTCGTCGACGCGCAGGAGCTCTCCGACATCCGCCTCGCCTACGCGCCGCCGCGCGCGATCGGCGAATACGGCGGCGAGACCGACAACTGGATGTGGCCGCGTCACACCGGCGACTTCGCGATCGGCCGCGCGTATCTCGACGGCAAACCGTACAAGTCAGAGTTCTACTTCCCGATCTCGAAGAAGGGCGCGAACCCCGGCGATTTCGTGATGGTCCTCGGCTATCCGGGCATCACGTATCGTTCACTCACCGCCGCCGAAATGACGGAGCGCCGCGATCTCTGGTTCGCGCGCCGCGTCGACGTGTACGGCGAATGGATTCGCCTGATGGAAAAGACGACGAAGGGAAATGCGGACGGGACGATCACGGTCGCGTCGGATCTGAAGTCGCTCGCCAATCGATTCAAGAACGCCGAGGGACAGCTCGCCGGATTCAAACGCGGCAGCATTCTCGAGAAGCAGCAGAGCGCGGATGAGAAGGTGCTCGCCTGGGCGGCGAAACAGCCGAAGCATCGCGCCGCGGTCGACGCGTACAACGGACTGCGCGCGATGATCGATGAACAGAAGCGGACGTGGGATCACGACTTTTTGCTGTCGCAGATCTACGGCACGAACGCCGCGACGACGCCGCCCGGACCGAAATCGCTTTTCTTCAGCACGAGCATCGCGCGCTCGGCGATCGAACGACAGAAGCCGGACGAAATGCGCGACGCGCTCTACATGCAGCGCAACATTCCGCGTCTCGGCGAACGGCTCGAGCGCGAACAGAAGAACTACTTCGCACCGACCGACCGCGCGATCCTCGCGTCGATCGTTCGTCGCGCGCTGGCGTTGCCGGCCGAGCAGTGCATCGCGTCGATCGATCGCATTTTCGGCAACGGCGCGAATGTCGACACGAAAATCGCCGAGCTTTATGACCGATCGAAGATCTTCGATCTCGCCGAGCGCCGCGCGATGCTCGCTGAAACTCCGGATCAGCTGCACGCGAGACACGATCCGCTCGTCGAGCTCGGATTCGATCTCGATCGTGAGATCCGCGAGCTTTCCGCGCGTCGCGATACGTGGGACGGAACGGTTTCGCGACTGCGACCGGTTTGGCGTCGCGCCGTGATCGCGCAGGCAGGAAAACCGATCGCGCCGGACGCGAACAGCACGCTGCGCTTCAGCTACGCGCACGTGAAAGGTTACGCGCCGCGTGACGGCGTCGTGTACACGCCGCAGACGACCGTCGCCGGCGTCGTCGAGAAGCACACCGGCGAAGAGCCATTCGATGCGCCGAAACCGCTGCTCGAAGCGTCGAAGAAACGCGACGACGTCATCGTCGACTTCCTCGCCGACGCCGACACGACCGGCGGCAACTCCGGCAGCCCGACCGTGAACGGCCGCGGCGAGCTGGTGGGAGTGAACTTCGATCGCGTCTGGGAAAACGTCGCCAACGACTTCGGCTACAACCCCGCCATCGCACGCAACGTCAACGTCGACATCCGCTATCTGTTGTGGCTTTTGTCGGACGTGTATGCCGGCAAAGCGCTGCTGCAGGAGATGGGCGGCGGCGGCGCGCCGCTACGTTAAACGCACAGCGTCGGCGGCCGGCTTCGCGGCGGTGATCGCGCACATTCGCGCACACTCCCGCGGCGGTGAGAGCCGGCTCAGCGCTCGCGCTTCATCCCTTTCCGCGCGCGAATGACGAGGTGAATCGGGCAGCCGACGAGTCCGAGCGCGTCGCGGAACTGATTCTCGAGATATCGCTTGTATGAGAAGTGCAGCGGCTCGTCGACGTTCGAGAACATCGCGATCGTCGGCGGCTGCGACTTCAATTGCGTCGCGTAGTAGAAGCGGCGCGGCTTTCCACGCACGGCCGGCGGCTGATGCGCCTGCAGCGCTTTCTCGAGGATCTGATTCAGCTCCGACGTCTTGAAACGTCTCCGATACCCGTCCGCGATCTCGTCGATGCGCGGGAAGATCTTCTCGACGCCGCGTCCCGTTTTCGCCGACATGAAAAGCAGCGGCGCGTAGGAAAGGAACTTCAGCTTGCGCCGCACTTCCTCTTCGAACTTTTTGTATTCGCCCTGCTCGTGCGAACCGACGTCCCATTTGTTGACGAGCATCAGCGCCGCTTTCCCCGCCTCTTCCGCGTAGCCGGCGACGTGCGCGTCCTGCGCGGTGATTCCTTCCGTCGCGTCGATCATCAGCAGCGCGATCTCGCAGCGCTCGATCGCTTTGCGCGCGGAGATGACGGAGAGCTTCTCCGCTTCGTCGTGCGTTTTTCCTTTGCGGCGAATTCCTGCCGTGTCGATGATCAGGTACGGCTTCCCCGCGCGCTCGATCTCCATGTCGATGGCGTCGCGCGTGGTGCCGGAGATCGGCGACACGACCGCGCGTTCCTGATTCGTCAGACGATTGAGGAGCGATGACTTGCCGACGTTCGGCCTGCCGATGATGGCGATGCGAACCGGTCCCTTGTCGTCTTCGTCTTCTTCGACCTCTTCCTCCATCGGCACGACTTCTTCGATGGCGGTGACGAGATCGTCGATGCCGTCGCCGTGCTCCGCCGAGATCGGAAAGATGCGATCGAAGCCGAGCTCGTAAAACTCGGTGGCGTTTTCTTCGACGTCTTTGCGATCGATCTTGTTCACGAGCACGAGCGTGCGGCTCGACTCCGATCGAAGATCGGTGGCGATGTCGCGATCTTCCGGCAGAATGCCGGTCGCGCCGTCGACGACGAAGAGAATGAGATCGGCCGATGCGAGCGCCTGACGCGCCTGCGAACGAATCTCATCCGCGAACGCCGACATCGGCGAGTCGCCGTATTCGAGTCCGCCGGTGTCGGTCAGCTCGATGCGGCGTCCGCCGTCCATCGTGACGATGTCGCTGAGCCGATCGCGCGTCATGCCCGGCAGGTCATGCGTGAGCGCGCGGCGCTTGCGCGCCAGTCTGTTGAAGAGAGTTGACTTGCCGACGTTTGGCCGGCCGACGATGACGATGCGCTTTGGCGCCTGTTTCCCCATGCTGGGGCGCATCTTACTCGCGGCGGAGCGTGAGTCAGATCATTCGCGGAACGAAAGCGAGCACGAGCGCGGCGCCGATCATCGTGTTGATGAAGTTCAGGACGCCGTTCGGGATCGGCCTTTCCTGCTTGCGATTCCAGCTGCCGGCGATACTTTCGATGTACGAGCCGAGGAACGCGGCGAGGATCAGAATCGCGATCCAGTTGAGGTCGAACAGGCCGACGCGCGCTCGTACGGCGATGACCGCGACGAGCGCGGCGGCGGCAATGCCGGCGAATGTCCCTTCGAGCGAGATCGCTCCTTCGGTGCCGACGGGTACCGGACGAAACGTCAGCGGCAGAAACGTGCGGCGGCCGAGCAGCTGGCCGATCTCGGAGGCGGTCGTGTCGGCGGTCGCGGTTGCGAGCGCTGCGGCGGCTGCCATCCACCAGACGATCGCGAAGTGTGGCAGCGCGGCCGATGCACAGATCGCGAGGATCGCCGCCATCCCGACGTTCGAGAAGGCGTGCGAGAAACCGCGACGCCCCCCTTTCTCCTGCGCGAGACCGCGCGCCGCTTTGACGCGATAGCCGAGCTTCGTCGTCGCGGTACCGATGATGAAGAAGGCGAGCAGCACGACGTAAAGCTGCCAGCCGCCGAAGAGAATGAGAATCGCGCCGAGGAGGAAGCCGGCGATGGCGCCGGAGATGTCGACGCTGTGCGCGAGGTATCCGGCGATGGCCAGCACGCCGTTCGCGATCAGCCACGGCATCGCGCGATGTTCCATCACGACGGGCAGCGTGTGCATGTGCGACAACGCCCACGTCATCGCCGCAGCCGACAGCGGCACGGTGATGTTGTCGTCGATGTTCGTTTGCAAACTCTCGACGATCGCCGCGACGATGACCGCGCCGGCGACGATCACTTCCAGCGAAAGAAACGCCCGCGGCGGCGTCAGCCACCGGGCGATGAAAATCGCGCCGGCGAATCCAAATGCGAGAAACGCCGCGAATCCGCTCCACGACTTCTCGCGATTCCACGGCAGCCGCGGCCCGCCAACGCCTTTCCCGATCAGCCCCGCAAAGCCATCGCCGAACGCCAGCACTCCCCACCCGACTCCGATCGGCACGGTCTCATCGCGAAACACGAGCACGAGCACGAGCACCATCGCCGGATACAAAACCGTCCCGGCATCCCATCCCCGCTCATGCCGCGAAACCCGCGCACCAACCAGCCGATGCAGCAGAAACCAGTTGCTGAACACCGCAAACGCACAAACCGCCGCAACCCACGGCCACGGAAGGAATCGGAGCGTCAGCGCGCCGAAGCCTATTCCGATGTGGAGGGATTTGCGGAGGGGTTCGCTGGTCTGGTGGAGCATGGTTTGCGCCGGGCATGGTACTCAAAGACGAAGGTGCTGAGTGCTGAGTGCTGAGTGCTGAGTAAAACCGGGCGAGTGCGGAGCGACTCAGCACTCTGCACTCAGCACTCAGCACTGCCGTAAGTACAATACGCGCCGCCAATGACCGAACCCTCCCGTCCGCCTTTGTTGTCCGTCGTCATTCCCTGCTACAACGAGCGGGCGACCGTTGCGGAGTTGTTGCGCCGCGTCAGGGAAGTGCCGATCGAGAAAGAGATCATCGTCATCGACGACAAGTCGACCGATGGCTCGAAGGATGTCGTCGCGGCGCTGGCTCGTGAGTGGCCGGAGATTCGTCACATCCTGCAGGACGTGAATCAGGGCAAAGGCGCTGCGATTCGGCGCGGGATCGATGAGGCGCTCGGCGACATCGTGCTGATTCAGGACGCCGACCTCGAGTACGACCCCGAGGAGTATCCGAAGCTCATTCAACCGATCGTCGATGGGCACGCGGACGTCGTCTTCGGTTCGCGCTTCGAAGGTTATCCTCGGCGCGTGATGCTCTACTGGCATCGCCTTGGCAACAACCTGCTGACATTCCTCTCCAACATGACCACGAATCTCGACCTCACCGACATGGAGACCTGCTACAAGGTCTTCCGCCGCGAGGTCATCCAGTCGATCCGTCTCCGCTCCGACCGTTTCGGCATCGAGCCGGAGATCACCGCGAAGGTCGCGAAGCGCGGCTACCGCATCTACGAAGTGCCGATCTCGTACTACGGCCGCGACTACTGGGAAGGAAAGAAGATCAACTGGAAGGATGGCTTCAGCGCCATCTGGACGATCTTCAAGTACGGCCTTTTCGATGATGCGTCGAGCGAGCCTTCCACGTACAAAACCGTGCGGCGGCGCTCGGGTCTGAAGCGTTACAACAACTGGATCTGGCAACGGATCGCGCCGTTCGTCGGCCAGCGCGTGCTCGAAGTCGGCGCCGGCTCCGGCGCGATGACCCGCTTTCTTTATGGACGCGATCTCATCGTCGCCACCGATCGCGAAACGCCTTACGTCGATCGACTGCGCAACGCCTTTCGCCGGCGTCCCGGCATCTTCGTTGAGCGCTGCGATCTCGAAAGCGACACGTCGCAGGAACTTGCGCATTACGCGTTCGACACCGTCGTCTGCCTGAATGTTCTCGAGCACACGACGGACGACGTCGCGGCGCTGCGCCGCGCACATCAGCTGCTCGTTCCCGGCGGACGGATCATCGTCTTCGTGCCGGCGGGACACACTCTCTTCGGCACGCTCGACCGCGGCATCGGACATCAGCGCCGCTATGAAAAAGAGGAGCTCGCGGAAAAGCTGCGCGCGGCCGGGTTCGACGTCGAAGACATCGGCTTCCAGAACCAGTTCTCGAGACTGGCGTGGTGGCTCAACGCGAAGGTGCTCAAGCGGAGCCAGCTGCCATCCGCGCAATCGAAGTTCTTCGATCGCCTCGTGCCGCTCTTCCGCGCGCTCGAAGGCGACCGCCCGTCATCGGGACTGAGTCTCATCGCCGTCGGGAAAAAGGGAACCGCGTGAAACGGGCCGCGATCATTCTCGCGGGCGGCGCCGGCACACGACTCTGGCCGCTCAGCTCCGACGACAACCCGAAACAGTTCCTCCGCCTGTTCGACGGCCAGTCGCTGCTGCAGAAAACGTATGCGCGATTGCTGCGCAGCATCGCGCCGGAACTGATCTACATCTCGACGAACGAACGCTATCGCGCGAAATGCGCGGAACAACTGCCGCTCCTGCCGAAAGACAACATATTGACGGAGCCGGCGCGACGCAACACCGCGCCGGCCATCGCGCTCTGCATGTTCGAGCTCGAAGCCCGCGAAGGGGAAGCGGTCGTCGCCGTCCTTCCCGCCGATCACTTCATCGCTGACGAAGCCTCATTCCTCCGCACTCTCGGCCGCGCGTATCAGTACGCCGAATCGAGCGACGACCTCGTGACCATCGGCATCGATCCGACGCACGCCGAGACCGGCTTCGGCTACCTCGAGCTCGGCGACGAGATCGCGCAGCAGGTCATCCGGCTGAAGCGATTCGCGGAGAAACCGAGCCGCGAGCAGGCGGAAGAGTTCCTCGCCGCGGGCAACTTCGTCTGGAACGGCGGCATCTTCATCTGGCGTACGAGCGTCTTCCGCGCCGCGCTCGAAAACGCCGCGCCGCAGCTCGCGACGGTCACGCGAGCGAACTACGAATCGACGGAGTCGATCTCGATCGATTACGCGCTGATGGAAAAGGCGCCGAACGTCGCGACCGTGCGCGGCAACTTCGGCTGGAGCGACGTCGGCTCGTGGGCGGCGATCTCGAAGCTGATCGCGAAGCCGAACGCGAATCTGCACACTGCCGATGCGGAGAATATCTTCGCGATCGCGGAGAAGCCGGTCGCGGTGGTCGGGCTGTCCGACATCGCCATCATCGATTCGCCCGACGGACTGCTCGTGCTCGACCTGCGAAAGTCGGAGTTGCTCCAGGCGCTCGTTAAGAAGATGCCGTGAAGAGGCGCTCCGCGTTTTCGCGGAGGATCTTTCGCTCCGTCACCTCGCCGAGTCCGAGCGCGCGAAATTCGGCGACGTTCTTCTTCGGCGACGAGACGCCGGGCGACGGCCAGTCCGTTCCCCACAGCGCTTTGTCGGCGAGCAGATCGAGCCGCGGCACGTATCGCGTCAGCGCTTTCGGCGGAATGCCGGAGAGATCGAGATAGACATTGGTGTGGCGGCGTGCGAGGAACGTGGCCGTCTCGCCATACATCGGCCGGCCGGCGTGCGCGAGGATGATGCGCAGGTTCGGGAAGTCGATGGCGACGTCATCGATCGGCATCGGATCGGCGAAGACGTTGCGCGCTTTCGGGAAGACCGACGTTCCGGTGTGAAACATGACCGGCACGCCGCGCTCTTCGCACTCGCGATAGATCTCCGCGACCTGCCAGAGCTCGCCGCGTTTGTATGCGTTCGGCGAGAAGAGCTGATGCGGCGGATGGATCTTGATCAGACGGATGCCGAGGTCGAGGACGCGGCGGATCTCGGTACGGACATCGAGCTCGTGGAGCGGATTGACGGAGCCGACCGGAAGGAGACGATCGCGATGGTCGGCGGTGAAGTTCGCGATCCAGTCGTTGACGTCGCGCGTGAAGCCCATGACGTCCGGCGAGACGTAGTTGATGCAGCAGGCGCGCTCGATCTCATTCTCGTCGAGAAAGCGCAGCAGGCTTTCCGGCGACTCGAGGATGTCTTTGGCGCCGGCGTGCGATTCGTCGTCGATCATCGCCAGAACGTCCGGCTTGACCATCTGCCACGGCTGGACGTGCAGGTGAACGTCGAATACGCGCATTCGCGAAGTCTACGCCAGCATCACCAGACGCATGCAGACGGCATCGGCCGGACAGGCATCCTGAAACTCGCGCGACGCGAAGAGCTGGGGATGCACTTCATCGCGATCGATGGTTTTGAATCCGCGCTTGCGAAAATACTCTTCGGCGTCGGTGGTCAGCAGATAGAACTCGCGCAGGCCGCGCGAGGCGAGACGGTCAAGAAGTTGACGAACGATGCGCCGGCCCAGTCCGGCTTTTCGGTGCGACGGTTCCACGGCAATGGAACGGATGAGTGCGGCGAACTGATACGCCTCAGCGCCTCCGCAACCGACGATGCCGTCGCTCGTCCGCGCCACGACGAACGTCTTCCAGTTTTCCTCGACGCCGGCCGTCGGCAGGCTGTTCGCGGCGAGGAGCTCGCAAATGCGTGGCACGTCCGCGGGCGTCGCCGCGCTGATCGAGATCTCGTTGTCCATGTGAGGACGATCATAAAACGAAAAAGGGCCGCGCTCGCGCGCGACCCTTCAGTCAGTTTATCGATGAATCCGCTCAGTGTTCCGAGTTGCGGTTCGGGCTTCCCATGCTGCCTGAGCCCGACGAGCGTCCGCTCTCGCTGTTCAACCCCTCGGAACGCCCGATCTTCTCGCCGAAGTCGACGTTCGAATCGCTGCGATCCTTGTGCATTCGTTCCGACGTGTTCCGGTTCACTTCGCCCGCGTCGGTCGGCGTGCTGCTGTTACGGCTGACTTTGTCTCGTTCGCGGTTTTCCATGAAGCCTCCTTTTGAACTACAGTTATTTGTAGTGCAAGAAGAGTGCTCAACGGAGCTCGAAAACGACCGTAATCGTGAAGGAACTTTCCTGCGTTCCCCCTTCCACCGGCACCTCGGAAACATCGGCCGCAGCTGACTTCATCATCGCCTGCATCGGATACGGACGAGGCGGCGCCGGCTCACTCCCCTCATTGATCATCATCGCCCTGCCGAGCGTTCGTCCCGCGGCAGTGGCGAGCAATGTCGCTTTCGCGCGCGCGTCCTGAAATGCGGCGCGCAGACCCTCATCGCGTCCGCGTGACGGATCGGAATTGCGGAGCTCGATATTCGATGCCGAGTTGACGCCGGCGTTGACCGCGACCTGCAGCAGACGTCCGGCATCGGCGACGACGTTCTTCGTGACGGTGACGTTGTTCGACACCGCGTAACCGACGATGCGCGGCAGCTTGCCCTGCTGATAGTCCTGCTGCGGCGAAAGCGAGAAACCGGACGTGCGAATCTCGCTGTCGGTCGCGCCCGCTTTCTTCAGCGCCGCGATGACCGCCGCAACGCGCTGATTGTTCTCATTCACGGCGTCCTCGAGCGACGGCGAGAGCGTCTGCACGCCGACCGTGAACGAGAAACGGTCGGGACGAAGAGCGACGCGGCCGGTGCCGCTGACGGTGATGCTCTCGATCGGTGCGGCGCCCGGCGGAAGCGGCGTGACCTGGGCGAAGACCGTCGAAGTTACGAGTGTCAGTGCTGCGAAAATAAGTCTCATGCAACCTCCTGATCGGCTTTAGAATGCGCGCGCTTTGGCTGATCCCAACGACAGAGTTCCCGGGCAGGTTTCAGGCCGTTATTACGTCGACACGCAATGCATCGATTGCGATCTCTGCAGAGAAACCGCCCCTGCGAATTTCATGCGGAACGACGAGGAAGGCTTCTCGTTCGTCTTCAAACAGCCCGAAACGCCGGAAGAAGAGACGCTGTCGAAGGATGCACTCGACAATTGTCCGGTTGAGGCGATTGGGAACGATGGCTAGTAACGAGGTATGAGTAATGAGGTATGAGTAGAAGCAGTCAGCCTTTACTCATACCTCATCACTCATACCTCATACCTCATGCCTCAGTGCGTCTTCTTATCCACGCTAACCTGATCGTGCCAGTCATCCGCCAGGAGCACTTCGATCAGCTCCTGCAGTTCTTCCATGTGGAAGGGCTTGGTCAGGGCGGCGGTCATGTTGTTGCCTTTGGTGATCGTCAGGATGTCGCCTTTTCCTGAGGCGACGACGACCGGCGTTCGCTTTCCCTGCTGGAGATACCACGCGATCCATTCTTCGCCGCTCATGCCGGGAAGATTGAGATCGAGCAGGATCAGGCGGGTGTCGGGATTGCTCTGCAAAAGGCTCATCCCTTCCAGCGCGCCGGCCGCGGAGAGGACTTCGTAGCCCTTCTTCTGCAGGAACGACTTGTAGAGCGCCAGCACCTCGGGATCGTCCTCAATCGCAAGGATCTTGTTTGCGTCCGTTGCATGGGCTGCTTCGAGCATGTTCCGTCTCCTGAGTAGCGGCCTCTTGCGAGAACCGTGCACGACTGCACACTGACATAATAGCCGTCGTGGGCAGCGTACTGTGGCTGGCGTCGGGAGGCGCGGCGTTCGTTCTTGCGAACTTCATTCCGTACGGGCGTGGCCGGCGGCGCGTCCTGGATTTGTTCACGTCGCTGATCGCGGCGCTGCTTTTGGGCACCATCGCCACCGCACTGAATTTCGGCGGCTGGCGTGAGCCCGATCCGCGCGCGGGCGCATTCGTTTTCTTCGCGGCGTTTGCCGTCATCGGCGTCCTTCGGGTGATCCGCCTCAGCTCCGGCGCGGGTACACTGCCGCGCGCATGAGACACCTCCGCGGCGCGGCCACGGTCTGCCTCCTCCTCGGCAACCTCGCGTTGTGGGGTATTCCGATCTCTCTGCTCGGCATCGTCAAGCGCATTCTGCCCGGCGGTCCGCTGCGCCACGCGGTCTCGCGAATGCTCGTATCGCTCGCCGACAAATGGGTCGGCGGCAATGACCGCATCTTCGATCTCCGCCTCGACACCGTCTGGGACGTCGAAGGGATCGACGAACTGAAATACGACGGCCGATACCTCATCACCAGCAATCACGTTTCGTGGGTCGACATCGTCGCGCTGCAACGCGTCTTCCGACATCACGTCGCCTTCCTTCGCTTCTTCCTCAAACAGGAGCTGATCTGGTTTCCGATCATCGGCCAGGCATGCTGGGCGGTCGACTTCCCGTTCATGAAACGCTACTCCGCCGAGTACCTCGAAAAGCATCCGGAGAAACGCGGCACCGATCTCGAGACGACCCGCCGCGCCTGTGCGAAGTTCCGCTACATCCCGGTGGCGATCCTGAACTTTCTCGAAGGAACGCGCTTCACGAAAGAGAAGCACGCCGAACAGAAATCGCCGTATCGCCATCTGCTCCGTCCGCGCACCGGCGGCATCGCGTTCGTCATCGCATCGCTCGGCGATCAGCTCGACGCCGTCATCGACGTGACCCTCGCCTATCCGGGCGGCGACGTGAACATGTGGGACTTCATCACCAACCGCGTGCCGCGCATCACCATCCGCGCGAAGCGGCTCGACATCTCGCCGGAGTTTCGGACGGCGGGGATTACCGAGCCCGGCCCGGAGCGCGAGCACTTCAAGGCGTGGCTGCAGTCGGTGTGGCAGGCGAAGGATGCGGAGCTCGATGCGTTCCTCGCACTTCCAGCAGTCGAATCTCCGGCGCGACGCAAAAGCGAACCGGGATGATGCTGGTGCCGATGCCCGACGTCACGTAGAGATGCTTCCCGTTCTCGACGACGTGTCCCATCGCGTAGCGCTGTCCGAACTTTGACGGGACGATCAGCCGCCCGAGGAGCGGAAGCCAGACCTGTCCGCCGTGGGTGTGACCGGCGACGGTGAGCGTGGCGCGACTCGAGAGGCGCGGAAAGATGTCGGGGCTGTGCGTCATCACGATCATCGGCGACAGCGCGCGGTCGACGAGTTGCAGGTCAGGCTTGCCGGTCATCAGATCGGCGAGTCCGACGAGCGTGAGCGATTGCGCGCCGATTGCAATCGTGCGCGTCTCATTCACAAGCGTCGGAATGCCGACGTGTTCGTACGCGAGCTTCACGCGCGTCGCGTTGAGCCAGCCATCGTGGTTGCCCAGGACGCCGAAGACGCCGTAGCGCGCGCGGAGACCGCCGAGCATTTCGGCGGTGTGCGCGGGCGGAACGAACCGGCCGCCGGTGACGCCCTGGACAACGCTGTCGCCGAGGATGAGGATGAGATCGGGATGCTCGGCGTTGGTGAGTGTGACGATGCGCATCAGCTTGTCGTCGTCGATGAATGGCGAACCGGCGTGGATGTCGCTGATCAGCGCGATGCGCAGCGGCGGGAAGTTCTCAATGGCGATCGAGTCGTGACGGACGACGAGCAGGCGCGGCTCGATCTCGAACGCGTAAAGCGCGAAGAGCGCGGCAATTGCGAAGAACGCGAGCAGCAGGCGCTTTCCATTGACGTGATTCCGGTACATCGGTACATTCACCCCATGATCATCGAGCGCACGCAAACCGGAGTCCGCATCGAGAAACGCATTCTGAAGACATTGAAAGGGCTCGCCGAATATCACGACATGTCGGTCGGCGATCTGCTCGAAGGGATTCTGCTCCATGTCTTCGAAGGGAAGACGCCGTTCGGCGCCGAGTCGCTCAAAGTGATCGCCGATCTGCGCAAGGTCTACGGCCTCGACCTCGACGCGTCCGACAGCCACAAGCTGATCGAGACCGCCGTCCCCGCGAAACGCGCCACCAGGCCGAAAACGGCGAAGCGCTGAGCGGATGCTCTTCGGCTGGCTGCACATCCTCTTCTTCGGTCTGTTCGTCCCCGTCGTTGCACTACGAACGCGCAGCGCCGTGCTGCGGATGACGGCGCCGCCGAATCGGATCGTCTTCTACAGCGGCGCGCTGATCCAGCTCGTCCTCTTCACGGCGATCTCGATCTTCGTCGCGGCGAAGGAAAACATCGAGCTCTTTCCGCATCGCGCGCCGACCGCCATTCAGGCGCTCATCGGACTGATCGCGCTCATCGTGCTCGTGGCGTTTCTTCGCCCGCGCTGGAAGCAGTCAGTGCTCAGCGGCGAAAAAGTGATCGCGCTTTTCATGCCGGCCACGCGCGACGAACGACTGCTCTGGCTCCTCGTTTCGCTGCTCGCCGGTTTCAGCGAAGAGATCACGTGGCGCGGCGTGCAGACCGCACTGCTCGATCGCGTCACCGGGGCGCTCGTCTTCGGGATTCTCTTCTCCGCGGTGATGTTCGGCGCGGCGCACGCGGTGCAGGGATACGAAGGGGTGGCGCTGATCGGTACGATCGCGCTCGTCTTTCATGGACTGGTCCTGATCACCGGCTCGCTCTACGTCGCGATGGCGGTGCACTTTCTGTACGACGCCATCGCCGGCCTGACATACGCGAAGTTCGCGCGCGAGTACGGCTACTCGTTCCCGGCAACTACGAATACTTTCGTTGACGATACGAAAAACTTCGTATAACCTCCTTCGTATTGCACGAGGAGACCCGAATGGCCGAACGAACGACTCCCCGACCCACCGACTCCGAGCTCGGCATCCTGCGCGTCCTCTGGCAGCGCGGACCGTCGACCGTTCGCGATGTTTACGACGAGCTCAATCTGCGCGCCGCCACCGGCTACACGACGGTGCTCAAGCTGCTGCAGATCATGACCGAGAAGGGCCTGGTGACGCGCGATGAGTCGGAGCGCGCGCACGTCTACTCCTCGCGGCACAGCGAGCAGAAGACGCAGCGCCAGCTGCTGACCGATCTCGTCGATCGCGCGTTCGGCGGCTCGTCGGCAAAGCTGGTCATGCAGGCGCTGTCGGGACGAAAGACGTCGAGCGATGAACTGAACGCGATCCGCGAAGTTCTGGACCGCATCGAAGAGGAGGCGAAATGAACACGCTGCTTGGCGGTCCGTTCGCGCAGGCCATCGGCTGGGCGCTCCTTCATCTGTTGTGGCAGGGCGCACTCGTCGCCGGCATCCTCGCGGCGTCGCTCGCGCTGCTGAAGCATCGCGGCGCGAACGTTCGCTATCTCGCGTCGTGCGCGGCGCTCGTGCTGCTGGTCGCGCTTCCGGTCGCGACGGCGTGGCGCGCGTACGAAACGCCGCTGCCTTCGCCTGCTCCCGCTCCCGCGTTTGCCGCGGTCACCGAGTTTCTCGCACCAGCCGTCGCATCCGCGACGACGGCCGACACCACCTGGAGCGAGCGCGGACAGCAGTTCCTGAACGGTGCGAAAACGTATCTGCCGCAGATCGTCCTCGTCTGGCTGATCGGCGTCGCGTTCCTTTCGCTTCGGCTGCTTTACGGCTGGTCGGAAGCACAGCGTCTCGCACGCGACGGCGCCACGCGCGCATCGAGCGAATGGGAAGCATCGCTGGCGCGCATCGCCGAGGCGATGCAGCTTCGCCGCGCGGTGACGCTCCTCGAATCGGCGAAGGTCGAAGTGCCGACCGTCATCGGCTGGCTGCGCCCGATCGTGCTGCTGCCGGCGGCGACGCTGGCCGGTCTTTCGCGCGAACAGCTGGAGATGGTGCTCGCGCACGAGCTCGCACACATTCGCCGCCACGACTTCTTCGTGAACCTCGTGCAGGCGATGGTCGAAACACTGCTCTTCTATCATCCGGCGGTCTGGTGGATCTCGCGTCAGGTGCGCATCGAGCGCGAAAACTGCTGCGACGATCTCGCGATCTCCGTCTGCGGCAACGCGCTGCAATACGCCCGCGCGCTCACTCGGCTCGAAGAGCTGCGCATCGATCCGCCCTCGACGGTTCTCGCCGCGAACGGCGGCTCGCTGCTCGTCCGCATTCGGCGTCTGGTTGCGTCGCGCGCGGAATCGACCAGCGCACCGTCGCGCTGGGCTGCCGGCGCCGCGCTCGTCACCGTGCTCGTCGCGCTGCTGGCGATGCCGTCGATGCCGCTCTTCGCGAAGCATGACGACACGCCGAAACCGGCTCCCGCTCCGTCGAAGCACTCCTCGTCATCGTCATCGCCACACTCGTCGAAGAACTGCAACAGTGAAGCGCGCAGCGAGATCGACGTCCACGCGAGCGCCGCGCCTGAAGCCGATGACACGGATGTCGACGTCAATGTCGACGATCTGACAATCGATATCGACGCTCCCGAACCGCCGGAGCCGCCCGATCCACCCGACGCTCCCGATACGCCGGAACCGACGCCTGCAGTACCGCCGGCGCCGCCTGCACCACCGGCCGCGCCGACTCCGATGGCCTGGCCGCACGCCGTGGCTCTTGCGCCGCTGGCCGGCATCAACGAAGCGGTCACCGAGGCGATCGCGCCGGGCATCGCCGCGGCGGTCGGTGAAGTTCGCGTGGTCGTACCTGAGGTAAGAGTTCGCGTCCCGCACGTCACGGTGACGCCGCGGTCCGCGCGCCGCGTGCGCTCGTTCAGCAAAGGCGACAAGCTGACCGTCGACGAGCTGATCGCGCTTCGCACCTCCGGAATCACTCCCGAATACGTCAACGAGATGCGCGCCAATGCAGGACTCGGCGAGCTGTCGCTCGACGATCTCTTTGCGATGCGCATTCAGGGCGTCACCATCGAATACCTCCGCTCGCTGCGCGCAGCCGGCGTTCAGATCAACTCCGCCAGTGACGCAGTGGCGATGCGCGTGCAGGGAATCACCGGCGAGTATGTGAAGCAGCTCGCCGAAGCCGGTTATCGCAATCTCTCGCCGCACGAGCTGATCTCTCTTCGCGTGCAGGGCGTGACGGCGTCGTTCGTGAAAACGCTTGCCGACGCCGGCTACAGGAATCTCTCCGCCGAAGAGCTGGCGCGTCTCGCGGCCAGCGGCGTCAACGCCGATTTCATCCGCGATCTCGCACAGTACCGCTCGAAGAAGTAACGAGGACGATCATCATGAAACGGGCACTCATCGCACTCGCCGGCGCACTCATTGCCGCCATCGCGCTTGCCGACATTCGCGGCACGTGGACGATGGAACATCCGGCACGCGCCGGCGAAGGGATCGTGCAGCTCAACATCTCGCGCGATCACAATCAGTTGGGCTCGACGTTTCCCGTCTCGTCGTTCAGCGGTCTCTCGCTCGCCGATGGCGCATCGAAGTTCGAGCTGCGCGCGGAGGCGGGGACGATCCAGTTCGACGGAACGTTCCGCGATGGCGACGGCGCCGGGCACTTCTCGTTCCTGCCGAATGCGAAGTTACGCGACACGCTTCGCTCGATGAACGTGCGCGAGATCGGCGACGTCGATGATGAGAAGCTGCTGCAGCTCGCGCTGCACGGCATCTCGACCGATTTCATCCGCTCCATGCGCGCCGAGGGATATGACGTCACACTCGATCAGTACGTGGCGATGAGGATCTTTCGCGTGACGCCGGAGCTCATTCACGAGCTGCGCGCGCTCGGCTTCGACAAGCTGCCGTACGACACCCTGATCGCATCGCGCGTGCATCGCGTGACGCCGGAGTACATCCGTTCGATGCGCGCCGCCGGCTATTCGCTGTCGATGGATCAGCTCCTCACCTCACGCATCCACCGCGCCGATCCCGAGTTCGCCACAAAAATGCGCGACCTCGGATACCCGAATCTCGCGTTCAACGACATGGTCGCGTTCCGCATTCACGGCGTATCACCGGAGTTCATCAGCGAGCTCGCTGAGCTCGGCTACCGCAACATCTCAGCCGGCAATCTCGTGACGATGCGCATTCACGGTGTCACGCCGAAGTACATCCGCGAGCTGAAAGATGCCGGCTACGAAAAGGTGCCGGTCGAGAAACTCGTCTCGATGCGCATTCACGGCGTCGACGCGGCGTTCATTCAGAAGGTGAAGTAGCGCACGCTGTCATCCCGAGCGTAGCGAGGGATCCGGGCGGGAGGGGCGCGCCGATGCGCCCCGCCCACCCGGATCCTTCGCTGACGCTCAGGATGACGTCGCGTCACTTCACTGTCACCGCCGCAATGTAGCGCATCGATTTGCCGCCCTCCGCGAGGCGGAACGGGAAGATGTCGACGCCCGGCTCGCGGTCGTCGCCGCGATCGCGGACGATCACGACGATGCCGCGGCTGACGCCCATCGGTCCCGATGCGAAGTAGTTCACGCCTACGTGATACGTCCCCGGCACGACGCGCGCGGTGCGGACGACTTCCGGTCCGAGTCCCTGCGTGATGTCCTGATAGAGCTCGAGTCCCGTCGCCGTTTTGTTGTGCGAGTAGAAGCACTCCTCCCCTTTCGGATCGACGACGTGCAGATCGACGTCGTTCGCGTCGGTCTCCCACGCGATCGAAACGCGAAGCGCATCGCGGCGTTCGAGTGACACGTTGTGATCGCGCGCCCGTTCCGCGATCTCGTCGCGGCGCGACGGATCCTTCACCAGCCAGCCGCGATAGATGTAGCCGAGCTCTTCGCGCACGACGCGCTGCGCGTCGCCGTACCAGTTCGGGAACGTCTGCTTCGTCGCCTGTTCGAGAATGCGCGCCGCTTCTTCGTAGCGTCCCTGCTGCCAGAGCATCAGCGCGAGATGGCGATAGCTGTTGACGCGATCGGGACGCAGTTCGAGCGCGCGGCGCAGCGGAGTTTCGGCGATGCGCGCCTGATTGAGGCGAAGAAGCAAAACGCCGGCGCGCTGCAGCAGTTCCGGTTTCGCGGCGGCGACTTCGATCAGCGAGGCGATGGCGCGCGCCGCTTCGCCGTCGAGGTCGAGATGCTCGTCGGCGAGGCCGAGGAGCTCGTAGAGCTGCGGGTTCTCCGGATCGTACGGCTGCCAGCGGAGCGCGAGCTCGCGCAGCGCGCGCCATTCACCGCGTGCGGCGAGCGCTTCGCCGAGGGCGTTGTACGTGGCGCGATCGCGCGGGTCGTCTTTGAGTTTCTTTCGGAGCTCGGCGACTTCGTCGTCAGTCGGTTTACGGAGATGCGTCCACGAAATGTCGGATGGTTCGTCGTGTTGGGGACGCGGCATCGGCGCTGTGACAGGGGTGTTCGATCCAACATACGGAACGCGAGGACCTGGCATAGTCCCCGCCGGATGCGATCCGAGCCATGCCGCGTCGTAATCGACCGAGTAGCGTCCTTCGGCATGCATCGAAACGACCACCGAATCCTGCGACACCGTCGGCGCATTCGCCGTCACCGTGATCGGTTCGCTGACGGCTCCGCCGACGACACCGCCGACGTTGCGTCCCGTTTCTTCAGCCCGCGGGCGCGGCGGAGGCGGCGCCGCTTTCGTAATCCGGTTCCCTTGCGGGACATTGATCGGCTGGCGATCGAGACGCGCGATTCCGCCCGCGTCGATCGTCAGAATTGCGGCGAGTGCGCGGCGATCGAGACCGAAGCGCTGATAGTCCCATTCCGTTTCGAGCACGAGCATCGTCGTGCGCGGAATGACGACGCGCTGCTCGGTACTGATCTTCACCTGTTCGGTCGCCAGCGCGCGGCGCACCGCTTCCGAAGGTTCGTTCGCTTCGCGCTCGGCGAGATATTCGAGATAGGCGCGATACGCCTCGCGCTCGAGCAGCGGCGCGTACGTCCCGGAGGTCAGTCGCGTCGACGACGCCGCGGCGATGTTGCGGTTGCCGCTGCTGACGAGATGGACGGACGGTTCTGCGCCGGCGTTGCGCTTGCCGAGGACGATGATCTCGTCGCCGGATGCGACGTCGTCGACGTGGCGCGGATAGACCCACTCCGCATTTGTGTCGTCGACGTCGAACGACGCGCCAAGCGGACGACGCATCGACTGCGCGGCTTCGCGCGCACGCGTCGTCAGCTGATCGGAGAACGGCACGTCGATGACGCGGCCGCGGCCTGCGGTGAGCGCCTTCGCGATCGGCGCGTCTTCGCGCGGCCCGAGGATCAGCGCGTGAATCGTGGAGCGCTGCGGAATCGCTTTGATGGCGGCGATCAGTTCCTTCGGTTCGGTTTTGCCGACCGTGGCCACGAGATCGGAAGCGATCACGATCGCCTGTTCCGGATTCTTTTGTGCGCGCGTGGCGACGTCGCGGAGAACCTTCTCGATGTCGGAGCCGCCCAGGAACAGACGGGCGCGGAGGAGTGTGGCGACGCGCGACGACATTTCGGCGGCGGTCCCGCTGCCGAGCGGCGACAGCTCCTGATCGAATGCGATCAGCTCGACGCGATCGGAATCGGGCAGCGACTTCAGGATCGTTTCGAGTGCGTTGATCCGATGCGCGGAGCCTTCCGCGGAAGACGCTGATGTGTCGATGTAGAACAGCCACGACCGCGGCGCGAACGCCTGCGCGGCGGTGACGTCCGGCCGGAACGCGGCGAGGTAGAAATCGCCTGCCGTGACGAGCCGGGCACGCGACGCATCGGCGGACGGCTTCCACGAAAGCTCGATGTCGCGCTGCGCGATGTAGTTGCTCTCATCGATCGAGATCACTTCCGTCGTCGAGTGCTGCGCTCCCGACGGACCGGAGATCTCCGGCGATTCGGCGCGCGCGCCGGAAACCTGCTCCTCGCCTGCGAGCGGCATCACGAATGCGCGGAAGGTAAACTTGTTGACCTTCGCCATTCCGCGGAGCGGCAGCGTGTAACTGCGCACGCCGTTGGTCAGCGGCAGCAGCGCCGAATACGAGAGCACGATACGCACCGCCGCATTCGGATCGATCGGAAAGATTCGTGCGGAGAAACGATTCCCCTGGTCCTGTTCGAGCAGCGCCGGATCGCGCATCTGATGGAGGAATTGCTCGTAGACCTGATTGGCGCGCAGCCGCTCCACGACTTCGCCTTCCATCAGCTGCCCGTTCACCTCTTTGGCGAAGCGGCTGATGGCGGCGTTGCGCGGCAGCGTGCAGCTGAAACGCCCTTCGATGCGTCGCGCCGTCGGATTGCGGAAGCGCAGCTCGAGCTCTGTCAGCGACAACATGCCGTGGATCGCCGTGCGTACCGACAGCTCCTCGAGCGTTAACTCCTGACCGTCAGGATCGGAGAGTGAGATCGGCGCGTCGTCGGCGTGAGCAATGGCGGCGAATGCGAGGAGCAGCAGCGGAAGCAATCGTTTCATGGAGCGTTGGACGAATGAGCGGCATCGAAAGAAACCGAGGCGCAGGCCGGAAGTCGCCACGATCCGCCGCGAAGCCGTCGGCCGGGGCTTTGCCAGGCAACGCTGCGGGCCGTGCCCGCTAGTGTCTGACCACTCGGCCGCGTCCGCGACCAACGGACGGCTGCCATCCCAGCTGCACCACCTCAAAGTCACTCCCGTGCATCGAACGGAACGCGTCAAACACCTCATCGGGCCAGCGCGTGTCGTACGTTCCGGTCACGAACAGGTCGCTGCCGTTGTCGGCCACGATCAGTCCGTACGTCTTCATCGCCTGCAGAATCTTTCGCGACGCGGCGGGGAAGCGCGAGATATCGGTCGACGCTTTCAATCGCAGCCGCGCCCCCATCGGCAGCGCGCCGCTCGTCGAGCCGGCGCGATGCGACGCCGGCCAGACGTAACCGTTCGTGCTGCGCACCGTCACGCGGAACGCATGACGAATCGGATCGGGACCGAACACCTCATCGTAGCGAACGAGTCCCGGCAGCACCGCGAGGCCGGCGGCGTCGGCGCTCGTCCATTCTTCCGGACGGCGCGCGTTCGAATCGAGCGGAAAGATCGCACCCGATCCCGCTTCCCACCGATTCCGCGACGTGTTCCAGCGCAGCGCATACAGCTCGTAAAGAATCCGATTGTCGCGATCGACGAGCAGCATGTGCCGGTCGCCGCCGGCGCGCGGATCGTTGCCGGCCAGACCACCTTCGATCCAGCGCTGCTGCGTCTTCGCCTCCTCCGGAATCGGATAGCCGCCGGCGTCGCTCTCGTCGTCGTAATCGAACGTCACCGCCACTTTCGGCTGCGTGCCGGCAACGACGATGTAAGGGATGCCGTAGATCGGCGCCGACGGATCGCCGCTTTCACCGCCGAAATCGCCGTGCGCCGCGCGCGAGGTCCCGACGAACGAGATGAAGCTCGCGCTCTTCGCGTCGACCGGCGCCTGGGAGACGTCGACGTTCCACCAGTTCGTCGTCGGGAAGAGCGGGAGCGGCCGCGGCAACTCGCCACCGACCGTCGCAAACAGCAGCGCAATCACCACCGGCAAAACAGGCATGTACTCATTCTTTACGGCTCACGCCGGTTGTTTGTGCGCGGCGTCACGTCGCGGCGAGGTTCCCTTTCGTTCCTTTCGCAGGGGGTGTCCCACGTCACAGCCGTGCAACAGCTTTGGCGGCAATGTGGCGGAATCCGATTGAATGAGAATTGTTGTTCCGGCTACAATCTGCACTTCAAATAACTCGGTCCAACAATCGAAGCGAGGGGTCCATCCATGAAGAGCTGGCCGTTCCGGACGCCGGAAGAGCGTCGTTGCCCGTCCGATGTAAGCCAGGCGCCTGGCAGCGCCACGGTCAATTTCCGCCGTGCCGGTCTTGCGTTCTTTACGACGATTGCAACGCTGATCGCATTCGGCGTACTGCTTGGTCCTCAGGCGATGAGCACCGGCGGTGGCACGTTCACCGTCACGAACGTCGCCGACAACACGAGCGGCAACACGACCGCCGGCTCGCTGCGCGACGGCATCACCGCCGCGAACAACGGCGGCTGCGCGGCGCCCTGCACGATCGTGTTCGGCGTCACCGGCAACATCAATCTCTTCAGCCCCCTGCCGACGATCACCGTCGCGGCGGCCGGCCTGACGGTCGACGGCTTCAGCGCCACCGGCGCCGTGAAAAACACCGCCGCGTTCGGCAGTGCCATCAACGCCACGCTGCCGGTCGCGGTCACGTCATCATCGGGCGCGGCGACTGCGTTCGACGTCGCCGGCAGCAACGTCACGATTCAGGGACTGGTGATCAGCGGCTTCAACACGCGCGCCGTTCGCCTCGCCAATGTCTCCGGTACGGTCAAAGGCTGCTTCATCGGCACGAACTCCTCCGGCACCGCGGCGCAGTCGCCTCCCGGCGCGACCGGGATCGAAGTCAGCGGCGGGACCGGCAACGCCATCGGCGGCACGCTGCCCGAAGATCGCAATCTCATCAGCGGCAACACCGCGAACGGCATCTGGCTGAGCGGCAGCTCCGCAACCATCCTCGGCAATTACATCGGCACCAACGCCGCCGGCACCAGCGTGATCACATCGCAACCGGTCGGCATCCGCGACGACTCCGGCGGCAGCGACATCGGCAACGCCACGATGGGCAACGTCATCAGTGGCCACGGCACGAACGGAATCCTGCTTGCCACCGGCACCGGCACGGTCATCCGCAACAACCGCATCGGCACGAATGCGGCCGGCACCGGCAATCTCGGCAACAGCGTCGGCATCTTCCTCGGCGGCGCCGGCTCTCCCTCCGGAGTCAGCATCGGAGGCACCGCCTCGCAGGGAAATCTCATCGGCGGAAACGCCACCGCCGGTATCGAGATCAGCAGCGCCGGAACCGCGAACACGATCTCCGAGAACAACATCGGAGTGAACCTCTCCGGCACGCTCGCAATCTCGAACAACATCGGCATCAAGATCGCCGGCGGCAGCACGTCGCTGACGATCAACAACAACCGCATCTGCGGCAGCGCCGCGCCCGGCGTGTTCATCGCCGCCGGTACCAACACGACGATCACGGCGAACGATATCGGCGTCTACGGTTCGACGGCGATCGGCAACGGCGGCCGCGGCGTGTATGTCACCGGCGGCACCGGCACTTCGATTACGAACAACAAGGTCGTCAACAACGTCGGCAATGGCGTCGACATCGACGGTCCGACCGGAGTGAAGATCACCGGCAACTCGATCGGCAGCAATTCTCTGATCGGCATCGACCTGCACGCCTCGGCGCTCAACTCCGGCGCGACGCCGAACGACGGCGGCGACGTCGACTCAGGCGGTGGCAACAACTATCAGAACTTCCCGAACATCACTTCCGCGGTGCTCAACGGCAGCACAGGAACCGCGACGCTGACGGCGAAGTTCCTCATCGATTCGGTCAATATCGTCGCTTCGCAGAGTTTCAAGGTCGAGCTCTTCGAAGCCGATACGAGCACGACGCCGCAGGGGCTGCGTCTCCTCGGCAGCCAGTGCTACGCCGGCAACAGCGGCGCGACCCTTTCGATGTCGGTGCCGACCGCCGGCCTCAGCGTCGGCAGCAAGATCGTCGGCACCGCGACGAGCTACACCGACAGCGGCTGCTCGACCGTCGGCGACGGCACGTCAGAGTTCTCGACGGCGGCGATCACCACGCTGCAGCCCGGTCTCGTCGTCAACACCAGCGACAGCGGCTCCGGCTCGCTGCGCCAGGCGATTCTCGACGCGAACGGCGGCACCTGCGCGTCGCCCTGCACGATCACGTTCAACATTCCGACCAGCGATGCGAACTACAGCGCCGGCAGCGGCACGTTCGCGATCAAACCGCTCTCCGCGCTGTCGGTGCTCGCCGCATCGAACGCATTCATCGACGGCAAGACCCAGACGACCTTCACCGGCAACACGAACGCTTCCGGCCCCGAGATCGTGATCGATGGAGCGCTGGCCGGTGCGACCAGCGGCCTACAGATCGGCTACAGCGTCGGCGGCAGCGGCGCGAACATCTCCATCCGCAGCCTCGTCGTAAACCACTTTCAGGGATACGGAATCGTCGTCGCCGGCAACGGCCCGAACAACGTCACGAACGCCACCGTCGTCGACTGCTACGTCGGCACCGACGGCACCGGCACGATCGCCCAGGCGAACGGCCTCGGCGGCATCGACATCCAGGAAGCGACCGGCACGCAGATCGGACTCGGAACCAACCTCGGCGGCGGACAGCCCAACGTCATCAGCGGCAATAACGGGAACGGCATCACGATCCTGAATTCGACGACGTCATCGACGAAGGTGGCCGGCAACATCATCGGCCTTGATGCTTTCAGTACTCCCAGCCTGCCGAACAATGGTGCAGGCATCTACATCGGCGGCGGCGCGATCAACAGCACGATCGGCGGCGGCAGCGCGGCCTTCGGCAACACCATCGCTTTCAACACCGGCGCCGGCATCGCGGTCGTCGGAACGTCGGCGCAGAACGGCATCCGCCGGAATTCGATCTACTCGAACGGCGGACTCGGCATCGATCTCAACAACGACGGCATCACCGGCAACGACACCGGCGATGGCGACACAGGACCGAACGGCCTGCAGAACGCGCCGGTGCTCACGACGGCGTCATACAGCTGCGGCGGAAACACGACGGTCATCAACGGCACGCTGAACAGCGCGCCAGGGACGGCGTTCGAGATCGACTGGTTCACCAGCCCCACCGTCGATCCGAGCGGTCACGGCGAAGGGAAAACGTATCAGGGGACCTCGAACTTCACGACCGATGCACTCGGCGACGCCGCGATCAGCATCGCGCTGACCGGTGACTTCCGCGCCTCGAACGTCACCGCCACCGCGACGAAACAGGCTTCGACGGAAACGTCGGAGTTCAGCGCGCTGCCCACGGCGGCCAACAGCGCGCCGGTCGCTACCACCGACGCCATCGTCACCAATGAAGACACGGCCGGCTCGACCAACGTGTTGAGCAACGACAGCGACAACGAATGCGACACGCTGTCGATCGCCGGCTTCACACAGGGCGCAAACGGCGCCGTCAACTGCTTCAGCACCACCTGCACCTACACGCCGAACCTCAACACCAACGGATCGGACACGTTCACGTACACCGTCAGCGACGGCACGCAGACGACCGTCGGCACCGTCAACGTCACGGTCAACTCCGTCAACGATCCGCCGGTCGCGACCAACGACACCGTCGCCGCGTTCGAAGACACGACGGCCGCGTTCAACATCCTGACGAATGACAGCGACGTCGACGGTCCGTCTGCGCTGACGGTCAGCGGCACGACCGCGCCGACGTCCGGCTCCGTCACCTGCTCGCCGTCCGGCAACTGCACGTACACGCCGGCCACGAACGCGAACGGTTCGGCGACGTTCAACTACACGGTCACCGACGGAACCAACTCGACGACCGGCGCAGTCACCATCAACATCACCGCCGTCAACGACCCGCCGTCGTTCAACAGCGGCGGCAACGTCACCGTCAGTGAAGACTCCGCTCCCTATTCGGCGTCGTGGGCAACCGCAATCTCCGCCGGCCCGCCCGACGAATCGGGACAGTCGCTCACGTTCAACGTGACGAACACGAACGGCCCGCTCTTCAGCGTGCAGCCGTCGATCGCATCGAACGGCGTGCTCTCCTTCACACTCGCGGCGAACGCCAACGGCACCTCGTCGGTCAACGTGACGCTCCTCGACAACGGCGGCGTCGCCAACGGCGGGAACAACACCAGCCTCTCGCAGACGTTCACGATCACCGTCAACGCGGTCAACGACGGACCGACCGCCGTCAACGACGCGCTGACGACTGCAGAAGACACGCCGTCGACCGTCAACGTGTTGACGAACGACACCGATCCGGAAAACGACACGCTCACGGTGGTCAGCAACACGAACGGCACGCTCGGCAACGCGAGTTGCAGCCCGACCGGCGGCTGCACTTACACGCCGAACCTGAACGCCAGCGGCGTCGATTCGTTCACTTACACCATCACCGATGGATTGCTGACCTCGACCGGCACCGTCAACGTGACGATCAACGCCAGCAACGATCCGCCGGTCGCGAACAACGACAGCTACAGCGTCGCCGGCAACTCGACGCTCACCGTTCCCGCCCCCGGCGTCCTCGGCAACGACACCGACGTCGACAGCGCGCCGCCGTTCACCGCCACGCTCGTCAGCGGCCCCGCGCACGGATCGGCGACGCTCAACCCGGACGGTTCGCTCAGCTATACACCGACGCTGAACTACACCGGTCCCGACTCCATCATCTACAACGCGAAGGACTCCGGCGGCGCGATCTCGAACAACGCCACGATCAACATCAATGTCGTCACGCCGATCAACGCCGCCGATCTGGCGCTCGCCATCACTGACTCGCCCGATCCGGTTGCGGCCGGCGCGGCCGTCAACTACATCGCCACCGTCTCGAACTCCGGCCCGAACACGAACAGCGCCTACTCAGTGAACTTCGCCGTCACCGGCGGCACGATCACCGGAACCTCCGGCGCCGCGACCTGCTCGGGCGGTACGACGAGCGTCTCGTGCACCGGCACCGCCATCGCCGCCGGCAACAGCGCCAGCATCTCGCTCGTCGTCAACGCCGGCGCCGGCGCGACCGTCACGCTCACCGGCTCAATCAGCTACGCCGTCGATCCGAACACGTCGAACAACACGGCGTCGCAAACGACGACCATCACGCCGAGCGCCGATCTCATCATCGCGAAGACGCTCACCGGCAGCCTCAGCGCCGGCCAGAACGCGACCTACACGATCAGCGTGCAGAACAACGGTCCGTCCGACGCTACCGGCGTCACGGTCTCCGACACCCCGGGCGCCGGTCTGACGTTCGTCTCCAACAGCGGCGCCTGCAGCGGCACCTTCCCGTGCAACGTCGGCACGCTGACGGTCGGACAGATCGTCACGATCAACTCGACGTTCGCCGTCTCGTCGTCCGCAACCGGCTCGCTGACGAACAGCGCCAGCGTCTCGTCGTCCGCGACCGATCCGCAGCCGACCAGCAACACCGCTTCATCGACCGCGGCGGTCGGCGTCACCGCCGACGTCTCCATCGCCAAGAGCGGACCGGCCACCGCGCAGCCGAACACCAACATCAGCTACGCGATCACCGTCTTCAACAGCGGTCCCGGCGATGCCACCGGCGTCGTCGTCACCGATCCGCTGCCGGCGCGCCTCACCTTCGTTTCGGCGACCGGCGCCTGCACGTCGTTCCCCTGCTCGATCGGCTCGATTCCGGCCGGCACGAACAAGTTCATCACCGCGACCTACAACGTGACGCCGGGACCGAACACCACGGTCACGAACGTCGCCACGGTCAACACGACGAGCACCGATCCGGACAGCACGAACAACAGCGCGTCGAAGTCGACGAATGTCGGCTGCCACACCACGCCGAACGGTCTCCTTCCGAGCGCCGATCAGACCAACGTTGCGACGAACGGCACGCTGCACTGGAACAACGCCGGCGCGACGTCCTACAACGTCTACCTCGGTCCGGTCGGCTCCGGCTGCACGACGCTCCTCGGCAACACCACTGCCACATCGATGTCGTACAGCGGTCTCACCGGCGGCACGACGTACGAATGGCGCGTGGAAGCCGTCTCCACCGGCTGCCCGTCCGCCGCATCGGCGTGTCAGAAGTTCACGACCGCGACGGTTTGTCCCGGCACCGGTCCGACGCTCATCGCGCCGCTCGCCGGCTCGCTGCAGTCGTCGCCGCTCGTCTTCAGCTGGACCGCGGTGCCGAACGCCGCGCTCTATCACGTCTTCGCCGCGGTCGGCGGAGCGAGCACCCTCGAGATCGGCAGCACCAGCGGCACGACGCTCACCGCGAACGTCGGCGACGGCGCGACCGTCTGGTTCGTCATTGCGGACGTCGTCGGCTGCGGCACGCTGCAGTCGGTCAGCGGCACGTTCAACGTTTGCAACAACGCCTCGCCGGTCGCCGGCGTCGTCGCTGAAGCGAGCTCCGGCCAGAGCTACGACGTCGCCTGGGAAGCGGTCGCCGGCGCGACGAAGTACGAGATCGATGAAGCGACGAACGCCGCCTTCACGAACGTGCAGATGCAAACCGTCACCACGACTTCGGTGACGTACACGCATACCGCAGCAACCAGCGCGCAACCGTTCTTCTATCGCGTCCGCGCCTTCTCCTCGTGCAGGCAGCAGTTCGGCTCGTACTCGGAGACGATTCGCATCGTCATCGCGCCGATCCCCGCGGGGAACAATCCGAATCACAACGCGAACGTTCCGGCCGGCAGCAAGCGGATCGTCGTGCAGCAGGTCTTCGTCCCCGGCTTCCCTGACGGCTCGTTCCCGTTCACGGCGACCGTCGACAAACCGTGGCTGACGGTCACGCCGTCGTCCGGCATCCTGCCGCCGCAGGGCATCACGCTCAACGTCACCGCCGATCCGGCGAATCTGCCGAACGGCACCTTCACCGGCACCGTGCTCGTCAACATCATCACGCCGAACAACTCCGGCGGCATCGCGTCGCGCGCCAATCGCGCGCTCAACATCCCGGTCTCGGTCAGCCTGGTCACGCCGGTCCTGCCGCAGCCGAAGACCGAGCCGTACGCCGCCTCGCTGATCATTCCGTCGGTCGGTCACCTCGACGGCATCGCGTCGCGCTGGCAGTCCGACATTCGCGTCGCCAACACGTCGACGGCGAAAGCTCACTATCAGCTCGTGTTCACGCCGCAGGGCGATGACGCATCGAAAGGCGTGAAGCAGACGACGATCGAGATCGACGCGAACGGCACCACCGCGCTCGACGACATCGTCCGCAACTGGTACGGCGTCGGCTCGCTCGGTGAAACGGCGAACGGCGTGCTCGAGATCCGTCCGCTCGATACGCCGACGAACTTCGTGACCGGCAACGCCACGAGCTCGTTCACCCAGTCGACGGTCGCATCGAGCCGCACCTACAACACGACCTCGACCGGCACGCTCGGCCAGTTCATCCCGGCCGTTCCGTTCGCGAACTTCATCGGCCGTGCGCCGAGCTCGAATCAGCTGGCACAGGTGCTCAGCCTGCAGCAGATCGCGCAGTCGGACGCTTATCGCACCAACATCGGCGTCGTCGAAGCGTCGGGCAAACCGGCGTCGGTGATGCTGAGCGTCTTCGCGACGTCGGGCGCGAAACTGCTCGACTATCCGCTCGATCTGCGCGGCGGCGAACAGGTGCAGCTCAACGGCTTCCTCGCCGAGCACGGCATCAGCCTCAGCGACGGCCGCGTTGAAGTGAAGGTCGTCGGCGGCGACGGCAAGGTGACGGCGTACGCCTCGGTCGTCGACAACCACACCAACGATCCGCTGCTCGTCAGCGGCACGCCGCTCAACGGCGCGCAGGCCGACCGTTACGTGCTGCCGGGCGTCGCCGACCTCAACACCGGCTTCGCCAGCTGGCGCACCGACGCGCGCATCTTCAACGCCAGTACCACGCCGCAGGCGGCCACGCTGACGTTCTATCCGCAGAACAACAGCGGCTCGCCGGTCGCGAACGCCATCACCATCAATCCGGGCGAAGTGCGCACACTCGACAACATCCTGCAGTCGTTCTTCGCGCTCACCACCAACGGCGGTTCGTCGAACCTCGGCGGCGCGCTGCACATCTCGACGCCCGGCGCTTCGAACCTCGTCGTCACCGGACGGACGTACAACAAGACCAGCGAAGGAACGTTCGGCCAGTACATTCCGGCCGTCACCGTCGCCGAAGCGGTCGGCTCGAACGATCGCGCGCTGAACATCCTGCAGGTCGAGGAGTCGCCGCGCTATCGGACAAACCTCGGACTCGCCGAAGTGTCCGGCAAGGAAGCGCACGTCGAGATCACCGTCAATCTGCCCGACTCGAAGGTCAGCCCGCGCATCGAATTCACCATGGCCCCGAATGAGTTCCGCCAGTTCGGAATCATCAATGAGCTCGGACTCCCCAACACCTACAATGCCCGAATCACAGTGAAAGTTCTCGACGGCGACGGCCGAGTCACGGCGTACGGCTCGGTCATCGATCGCGAGACGCAGGACCCGACATACGTTCCCGCTCAATAAGACCAAAGGAGATTTCGTGCGAGCTATCCGCCTTCAACTCGCGGTACTGCTGTTCGTCGTCGCATCTGTTGCTTCCGCAACGTCGCTGATCGTTCCGTCCGACCGCGAACTGGCCGGACGCGCCGACGTCATCGTGACCGGCACCATCGGCGCGACCAGCGCCCGCATGCATGACGACGGTTACGTCTTTACCGACTATCGCCTCGACGTCGACGGCGTTGTCAAAGGCAGCGTCACCACCGGACAGTCGCTCGTGATCTCCGAGATCGGCGGCACGGTGCCGGGACGGATGACCATCGTCGAAGGCTCCGCGACCTACGCGCAGGGCGATCGCGTGCTCGTGTTTCTGCGCGCACGCGAAGACGGCACCTGGTACACGGCAGCGATGACGATGGGCAAGTTCCGCTTCACGCGCGCGACGCGCGGCGAAGCCGTGCTCGTACGCGACGAAACGACTGAACGTCCGCGCCTCGCGCAACCGTTCATCGACTTCCTGCGCGATCCGCGCAAGACGATGGTCCCGACCGCAAGCGCCTACGGCATCACGCCGAACGCGACGATCTTCGCGGTGAACCCCGGCGCATATTGCGTCACCGTCGGTCCGCCGACTCTCCCCGTTCGCTGGCAGGGCTGCGACACCGGCTGCACGAAACAGTTCCGCTTCAACGGCACGATCGCCGGCCTCGATGTCACCGGCGGCATGACCCGCGCTGCCGCAGCGTGGACGAACGACACGATCTCACCCGCGTCCATCAGCATCGCCGGGACGTCGAACGCGACGTCGCCGAGCGGCGGCGACGGAGAGAACAGCATCATCTACAACTACGCCGCCGCGCTGCCGACCGGCATCTGCGATTCCAATCAGGCATGCACCGTCGGTACCGCCGTAACGCCGACGCACACGTTCGGCGGCGACACGTTCTACTCACTGATCGACGCCGACATCATCTTCCGTCCCATCACGTTCACACAGGCGCAATTCGAAACGTTGATGACGCACGAGTTCGGACACGCGCTCGGCTTCCGTCACTCCGATCAGGGAACGCCCTCGAGCTCGGTCGCCGTCATGGCGTCGCTCGTCAACGCGAACATCGGCGCAAGTCTGCGCACGTGGGATCGCGAAGCGATCGAAACCGTCTACGGTCCAGGTCCGGCCTGTGAAGCGCCGGCAGTCGTCTCCACGAGCGGCGGCGGCACCATTTCTTCCGGCCAGTCGACGACGCTCAGCGTCGTTGCCAGCGGCACCACGCCACTCGCGTATCAGTGGTACGACGGGCAAAGCGGCAACACCGCGACACCGGTCGGCACGAACAGTCCTTCATACAACACCGGTCCGCTCACCTCGCCGAAAAACTACTGGGTGAAGATTACGAACAGCTGCGGCAACGCCAGCAGCACCACCTTCACCGTCACGCCGGCGGCCTGCAATCCGCCGTCGATCACTTCGCAACCGCTGTCGCAGTCGATTCAACTCGGCGCGACCGCCGCACTCGCCGTCACGCACACCGGCACGCAGCCGTTCTTCTATCAGTGGTACATCGGCGCGAGCGGCAACACCGCGTCGCCGATCGATGGCGAAACGAATCGCACGTACACGACGCCGGCGCTCTCGCAGACGACTTCCTACTGGGTGAAGGTCGTCAACAGCTGCGGCAACGTCGACAGTGCCACCGCCATCGTCACGGTCATCGGCGGCAACTGCACGAAGCCGCTCTTCACCGCGCAGCCGGCGAACATCACCATTCAGAACGGCGGACGCGCGACGCTCTTCGCATCGGCGCAGGACGCCACGTCATCCGACTGGTTCAAAGGCGCGGTCGGCGATACCTCGACGCCGGTCGCCGGCCAGGCATCATCGAATGCGCGCTACGTGCGGCAGCTCTACATCGATCTGCTCGGCCGTCCCGCCGACGCCGCCGCGATTGCTTCCTTCGGCGGAGCGCTCGATGCGAGCTCGCTGACGCGCACGCAGGTCGCGACCGCGGTGCTCGTCTCGACCGAATACCGCACGCTGCTGCTCAACAACTTCTACTCGTCGCTGCTCCATCGCCCCGCCTCGTCTGCCGAGGTGGCGTTCTGGATGCCGGCGTTCGTGAGTGGATTGTCGGACCAGCAGATTGAATCGCAGATTCTCGGTTCACTCGAATACTTCACGCTCGCCGGCGGCACGAACAGCACGTGGCTGGCTCGCCTCTACAACGACATCCTCGGCCGCTCGATCGATCCCGCCGCCGAAGCGGTGTGGACCGGCGTCCTCGCCGGCGCGTCGCGCTCGACCGTCGCGCTGCAAATTCTCAATTCGCCGGAAGCGCGCAATCGCCGCGTCCAGCAATACTTCCTCGCCTACCTTCGCCGCCCCGCCGGCACTTCCGAGCTCAGCACGTTCAGCGCACTCCTCGGCACCGCGACCGATGAAACCGTACAGGCGCAGATCGTCGCCGCGTCCGAGTACATCGCCGCCGGCACGATCTTCATCACCGATCCGCTGACGGAAACGACACCGTTCTGGGTGCGCGCGACGAACGCGTGCGGCACGACGAACAGCAACGCCGCGACCGTCACCATCGCCGGCTGCGCGCCGCCGTCAATTCAGACGCAACCGAAGAGCGGCACCGCGAACGCCGGCGATCAGCCGGCGCTCACCGTCGTCGTCAGCAGCGTCGACCCGATCAGCTATCAGTGGTACGAAGGCGCGACCGGCGACACATCGAAGCCGGTCTCCGGCGCCACCGGCGCGGTCTTCATCACGCCGGTGCAGTTCACGGTCGGCAGCGTCTCGTACTGGGTGCGCGTCTCGACGCGCTGCGGCGCCGTCAACAGCAGCGCCGCGGTCCTCAACATCGTCTGCGGTCCGGCCCGCAAACTGAAACTGACGCTGCCGCCGACCAGTCCCGCGCAGAGCGGCTACAGAGTTTCGTGGGACGGCGACTCGCGTCTCTTCAGCAAGTACGAACTGCAGGAATCGGCGACCACCGACTTCGCCAACGCCACCACCTTCACGGTGACCGGCGCGAATACGAAAGCGATCGCCGCGCACACGGAAGTGACCGGCGCCGACAAGCGCTTCTACTATCGCGTCCGTCCGTTCGCTTCATGCAACGGTCAGGCGGGCGTTTACTCGGAGATCGGCACGACGCTCATCGTCCCGACGCCGCCACCGAACCTACCCTTCTACAACCTCGCCACACAGCCGTGCGAAGGGACGCCGTGCCCGCCGCTGACGCAGCCGCTCCTCATCGGCAACATCCCCGCGACCGGCAAGGGCGACTTCGCCAGCGATGCCGGCGATACGTTCGTCATCACGGTCGACAAGTCGTACGTCACGGTCACTCCGTCGACCGGTGTCGTCGGCGCGACCGGCAGCAACGTTACGATGAACGTCGACCTGACAAAGATTCCGATCGGCTCGAGTGAAGCGACGATCACAATCGTTACTACGTCGCCTGCCGGCAAGGGCGCGCTCGCGTCGCGCTCGACGAGCCTCCCGGTCTCGATCAGCCTCGTCACTCCGGTGTCGCCGACGCCGAAGGACAACAACCCGCCGCCCAACACGCTCATCATTCCGGCGATTGCGCACGCCGACGGCATCGGCAAGTTCGTTTCCGACGTCCGCATCACCAACACCTCGGCGCAGTCGATCGAATATCAGCTCGCTTACACGCCGACCGCGATCGACGGTACGACCGCCGGCAAGACGTCGCTGCTGACGATCGAGCCGGGCGAGACGAAGGCGCTCAACGACATCGTCTCCGGCTGGTACGGCGCAGGCAGCGCCGGTGAAGGCGGACTCGGCGTGCTCGAGATTCGGCCGCAGAACTACGCCGGCAAAGGCGTGCACGCCAGCGCGTCGCCAGCGTCACCGCAGCTCGCCACGATCGCCGCCAGCCGCACGTACAACATCGCCGCGAACGGCACATTCGGGCAGTTCATCCCGGCCATTCCGCTCGCCAGCTTCCTCGGCAAGAGCGACGCCGCGAAGATCAGCCTGCAACAGGTCGCGCAGAGCGCCGCGTTCCGGACGAACTTCGGCTTCGTCGAAGGTTCCGGACAAGCGGTCGACATGGTGCTGACGCTTCGCAACGCCACCGGCGGAGTCGTCGCCACGCGGCCGTACAGCCTCAAAGCGTTCGAGCATCAGCAGATCAACATGGCCACGCTCTTCCCCGGCACGACGCTCAGCGACGGACGGCTCGAAGTCGCGGTCACGAGCGACGGCGGACGCGTCACCGCATACGCGTCGGTGCTCGACAACACCACGCAGGATCCGCTGCTCGTCTTCCCGGTCGACACGTCGCGCGTCGCTGCACAGCGCTATGTCGTCCCCGGCGTGGCGGAGTTGAACAACGGCGCCGCGAACTTCCACACCGACATGCGCATCTTCAACAGCGGCGGCGCACCGGTCGACATCAACGTTGCCTATTCGACGTCCGATCGCACGCCGCCCGCGCCGGTCACAATGCACCTCAACGCCGGCGAAGTGAAAGCGCTCGACAACATCCTGCAGTCGGTCTGGAACATCAGCGGCAGCGGCGGCGCCGTCGTCGTCACGACCGCCGACAGCAGCTCGCTCGTCGTCACCGCACGGACATACAGCCGCCGCGATGACGGCGGAACGCTCGGCCAGTTCATCCCCGGCGTCACCACGACGGAAGCCGTCGGCGAAGGCGATCGCGCGCTGCAGGTCATCGAGCTCGAGCAGTCGCCGTCGTTCCGCTCCAACCTCGGCCTCGTGGAAGTCACCGGCCAGCCGGTGACGATCGAAGTCCTGGGCTACATCCCCGAATCAAAGGTCGCCGCAAGAACGACCGTCGGCCTTTCCGGCGGCCAGTTCCTCCAGCTCGGCAGCATCTTCGCGCAGATGGGATTCGGCAACGTGTACAACGGCCGCGTCGCGGTAAACGTGATCGGCGGAACGGGAAAGGTCGCCGCGTACGGATCGGTCATCGACAACCGGACGCAGGACCCGACATACGTTCCCGCGCAGTAAGCGAACACTCCGGAATGAAAAACGGCCAGCCTTACGGCTGGCCGTTTTTGTTAATATTCATTTCTGAGGTATCGCATGAAAGTAACATTTGTGACGCTGCTGCTGTTTACGCGTGTCAGTACCGTTGAGATCATTCGCCCGGAGACGGCCACGCGACGATGAGCTTCCTCGGCGCTCTGCTGCTCGCGGCCTTCGCCACTCCTCCACTCGCGACCTTGTGTGTTGCCGAAGCGCCGTGCGTCGAAGTTGCGACTTCTACTCCGCTGCCAGCTGCGGGCGGACCGTTTTTGCGGCGCAGTGCGGACGGGCAAACTGCTCGCATCGGCGTGCTGCCGCTGACCGGCGAGACGCGGCAGATCGAGTTCGTTGTGCCGGTGACGCGAGACCTTCCGCCACGTCTCCATGTCGAAGTGAAGAGCACGAAGAGTTGGTCGTGGACTGCGCAGGTTGAAGCGCCGGAGTCAAAGTTCCGCATCGAACTTCCGAAGAGCGAGAAGCCGGAGATCATGATCACCGCGGATGGGTTTGATCCGTTTACCGTCACCGAAGAAACAAAGACAGTCCGTCTGAAACCGCAGCCGCTCCTCAGCGGCCGCGTGCTCGATGGCGCGACCAACAAACCATTACCGGGTGCGACGATCGCGCTGCCGGATGGAAAGTCGCTCACCACCACGTCGGGCGACGGAGCGTTTCGCGCGCGCGTTCCGGGCGAGTGGCCGGAGCACGTCACGTTCTCGTTGCGCGGTCGCGGTACGCGCGTGGTCGTGCTTCCGCGACAGCGTGAAGACACGGCTCTGCCGGAAGTCACGCTTCGCGCCGCCTCTTCCATCGACCTCATCGTCGACAACCGCGACGCGCTTCCTTCGAAACTTTCATGGCAGGCGGTGTTGCGACACAACGGACCGAACACCGAGGTTCTACAACGGGGAGAGCTTGCGGCAATTTCGAAACGCATTCATATCGAGGATCTCGCCGAAGGAAGCGTCATCATCAGCCTGAGTGGACCGAAACCGATGCAGCGCTTCGGGGTCCTTTTCGAATTGCGCGACGGCGATACCGCGGAACAACACGTCACGATCACACCGTCGCTGCTGATCGCGCGCGTGCTGCTCGGCGAAAAGCCGGTCCCGAATGCGAAACTGAGTTTGTTTAGCTGGAACGCGCGCTGGGAAGCGATCGTGAACACCGAAGACGACGGAACGTATCGCGATGAGTTGTGGGAGACCGGTTCCTTCGCCATCGCCGCCAGCTCGAAGGAGTTCCCGAACGTCTACGTCGAGAATCGCGAGCTCGCACCCGCCGCGGAGATCAAACTCGACTTCATCATTCCCGATCACCGCGTGATCGCGGAAGTCGTCGACGGCAGCGGCAAACCGGTGCCGCACGCGCGGGTCACCTGCGAGCAGTTTATCAACGGACGCAAACAACCCGTCGGCGGCGGCTACACCGATAACGACGGCAGGATCACCTTCGGTCCTGCGCGTGTCGGTCGCTCCATCATCCGCGTGCTCAAGGAAGGAATCGCCGAACCGACTCCGCTCACGTTCGAGATCATCGAGAGCGAGCGCGAAAAAACGGTCCGCATCGTTCTCAACGATGGCGAGGCGCGCACGCTCACCGTCGTCGACACGCGAAACAGTCCGGTCGCCGGCGCATCCGTCATCGTTGCGGCGATCAACGGCGTGCTGCCGCTCGGCGTCACCGGTGTCGACGGTACGCTGCGCATCGGACTCGCCGATCCGCGTCGCGGCACGCTCTTCGTCGTTCCGCGCGGCGGCGGATTCGGATTCCTCCGACTCGCGACCGTCGACGGCGAAGAGCCGAAAATCGTCATCCCCGATACCGGCGCGACGCTCAAAGTCACGACGCTCGACAACGAAGGGGCGCCGATCCCGAACGTCACGTTTCTCTTTCAATGGAACGGAATGCTGCTGCCGCTCGAGGTGCAGCAGGAGATCGAGCGCGTGCAGGGAGTCGCGTTCCGCACGAATGCGGACGGCATCGCATGGCTGCCGAATCTGCCGCCCGGCTACGTCGAATTGTGGCCGCTTACATCGCGTGCGGAGCTCGATCGCATTCTCTCGCTCGCGCCGCCCGACGCGGCCGCGCGTATTCAGGTCAATCGCGGCCAGCAGAGCGTCGTGATGAAGTTCCGGCCGGTCGCCGTTTCCCGCGCAACGCCGTGAGGCGAACGTTTCCCGCCGCGCCGCGTCTAACGTGCATGACCCCGCGCCTTCTCCCCCACATCGCGTGCGCGATGCTGCTCCTGTTTCCTCTCGCAACGACGACATACGCGCAATCGCGCGGTCGCGACGATCAGCCGCGGCGATCGGGGCCGGGCACCGGCAATCCGGACGAAGGGCACGTTCCCTGGAAGTTCGTCGGCGGCGACGTGCTGCAGCAACAGCAGCCGATCACGCTTTACTGGCTCCCCGCTTCGCTGAAAGAGGCTGAGCAGTCTCGATTGATGCTTTCGCGACCGCTCCTCATGGCGGCCGGGCGTTGCGTCGATCTCGAGATCGTGCTGCCGGAACGCGTCGCGGTGATTGAGAAGCTCGGCGCTGCAGGGAAATTGCCGGCGGCGCTGATCGTCGATCGTCGTGGCAACGTCACGCGCAGAGCGGCGAACGTCGGCGTCGACGCGGTTGAACGAATGCTGGAACAGGAGCTCTCCGACAGAGACGACGAGATGTACTCGCACTTGTCAGAGGCGAACCACGCCGTCGCGGCCGGCAACAACGCCTCGGCAATCAGCCTTTACAAATCGATTTGGGACGATCGCTGTCTCTTTCCGCTCGCCGGCAACGACGCGCAGCGCGCGCTCAAAACTCTCGGCGTCACCGTCGACGACACGCCACCGCCTGCGCCGGCCGATCCGAACCTCAAGCCGCCTGCTACTTCCCCCGCGTCGCCTTAATCAGCGCTTCCATGTGACTGAGGTAGCGCTCGAGCGCGCGGCGGCCGCCAGCGGTCAGCGAGTATTCGGTTCGAGGAATGCGGCCTTCGAACGACTTGCGGCAGACGAGGTAGTTCGCTTCCTCGAGCTTGCGCGTGTGGACGCTGACGTTGCCGTCGGTCGTCTCGAGGATCGCCTTCAACTCGTTGAACGACAGCGTCGGATTCACGGCCAGCGCGCTGACGATTGCGAGGCGCGTCTTCTCGTGAATGAGGCGGTCGAAGTCGGGGATCTTCGTCTCGACCGGCTGCCGGCGCGGGACGACTGCGTCAACTTGTTTACGAACTGCTTTAGCCACCGTAGCTCCTTGCGATGATCAGTCCGAAGATGATGTGCAGTCCGCCGAAACCGACGCCGAGCAATGCGTTGCCGAACGGCAGCGGCGTGAACGCTGCGAGTATGCCGAGGAGCATGAAACAGACGCCCATGACGGGGATGACGCGGATGGAAAATGCGCCGCTGCTGATGAACGACGCGCCGTAGAGCAGCAGCCACGTCGCCGGCAGCGCGGCGATGAAACCGGCGCGCACCAGGACGAGCGTCAGCACGGCACCGGCGACGAGCGGCGCGAAGTAACTGATGAAGAACTTGCGCGCGGGACCGGATGTCAGCGACGGATTCCCGCCGCGGCGCATCTTCCGCGCCATGGCCGTGCCGGCGATGATCGCGGCGACGAGCGCTTCGGTCAGCCAGACGATCAGCCACGAACGCCAGTCGCCGGTGAAGCGCTGCGCGACGACGGCGGAGCCGGCCGCGCTGACGCCGACGTAAAAGCCGCCCCACCCCGGAATCGACGTGAACGAGCCCGCCCGCTCCATCGTCTCGCGGATGTAGCGGAGGTTGTCGAGCGCATGCTCGTGCAGCGCGGCCGGTTCGTTCACGTCAGACATTGTACGGCAAAGTGCTTTTCATGGGGCTGGCGCGGCGGCGCGATCGACCAGGAACCAGGTCGCGTCGAGACCTCGTGTCACCTCGGCGATCGGATAGTCGGCGCCGTCGCGCACCGCTTCGAGGATCGGCCGCTTCGAAGCTCCGGCTGCGAGCACCATCCGCTGCTTCGCGGCGCGAATGACCGGCTTCGTGATCGTCACGCGCCACATATCGACCTTCGGCACGAACACCGCGGCGGCGATCCGATCCTCGACAGACAACACGTCCGTACCGGGAAAAAGCGACGCCGTGTGGCCGTCGTCGCCGATGCCGAGCAGCACCAGATCGAGCTCGCGCAAACCGAGCGACTCCCACTCGCGTGCGAACTCATCGGCGGTCTCCCGCGGATCGAGGAGCTCCGTGCGAAAACGGAGGAAGCGATGTCCCTCGCTCATCCCGTTCGCGAAGAGCGTCTGCCGGATCATCGCGGAATTCGACTGCGGATCGGACTCGGGAACGTAACGCTCATCGACGACGACCCACGTGATCGGCGCGCGCGCCAGCTCTTCTCGCCACGGCGAACTGCCGAGCATTTCGTACAGCGGCTTCGGCGTCGAACCGCCCGAGAGCGCGATCGAAATCGGCGTTCCCGGCTCGACACTCTGCATGATCGTCCGCGCCGCGGCGCGCAGGAGATCGTCCGTCGAGTCGAAGATTCGGAGGTTCATGCCACGAGACGTTTCGCCATTCGCGCGGCGACGGAGATGACCTTCACGAACACGCGATCGGCTTCCGGCCGCTTCAGCATCCGGACGATCAGATCATCGGTGCCGCGTCCCATCGCGCGCGTGACCGACTCCGGCGTCGACACGGTCCCGTCGACGTTCGCCGTGAGAATGCCGCGATCGCGGTCGCGCGAAATGCTCGCCGACGTTCCGTCGTCGAACAGAATCTCGGCGAAAGCGATGCCGCCGACGTCGGTCGTCTGCTTACGGCGCTCGAATTGATATTCGATCTGACCCGACGGTCCTTCGACGTGGCCGTCGCGATCGACGTGATGTCCGGCCTGCGTGCTGAGCCACGACGCATAGAAGAGCGACTCGACCGACTCGCCGAAGAACGCGTCATCGCCGTCCGTTGACGTTCCGGCGATGAGCCGCACGCGGCGAATCGAGCGCAGTCTGCTGCGGAGCGCCGGCGCATCGAATACCGACGCGGTCGCCGTCCGCCATTCTTCGAGCCGCACCCAGTTCAGATCGGCCGGCGCGGTCGTCGTTCGTTCCGCGATCCTGCTGATCAATGCGAGATCGGCCGGTGCATCGAAGTGGACCGAATCGACGATCAGCCGATCGGCCGGTTCCAGCAGCGACTCGACGTAATTCTCATGCTCGCCCGGGAGATCGCCGATCCACCAGACGGCGACCGGCATGTCGGGAATCAGCAGCGCATTCACGAGCGGCGGCACGCGATGAATGCGATCGCCGCCCGCCACGATCGAGATCTCTTCCGAACAGACCTGTTTCCCGCCGCCGATCATGTGACAGTTCGCGCTGATCCACGAAGCCATGTGCGGATCTGCGGCCGGATTTGCGCGGACGACGATCGTTCGCTGCGGCACGGCGACGCTGGCGCGGCCGAGCACCTCGCTGGCGTTGGCGTGTTCCTGCGTCGACGACGTATGCGCGACGACGTTCCAGAGCGCGGCGCGCGTGACGGCGTGCTCGTCGTCGGCTTTCTGTCCGCGCCACAACTCCGCGAGCGACTTTTCGATCGATGTGTAATCGACCGGAAGCTCTTCGCCGGCCGCGGCGCGATCGAGATCGCTCTCGCTCACGGACGTCTCCACTTGCGGCCGTCGCGCTCGATCAGCACGTCCGCCGATTCCGGTCCCCACGTGCCTGCCGCGTACGGATCGGGCGGTTTCGAATCGGCCGCCCAGGTGTTGAGCAGCGGATCGAGCCACGCCCACGCCGTCTCGACTTCATCGCGGCGCGCGAACAGCGTCGAATCGCCGAGCATCGTTTCGAGCAGCAGCCGCTCGTACGCTTCCGGCGGCTCCGCGCCGAACGACGTCGCGTAGCGGAACTCCATCGAGACCGGCGCGGTGCGCACCGACGGACCGGGCACTTTCGAATCGAACTTGAGCGAGATTCCTTCATCCGGCTGGATGCGAATCGCGAGAACGTTCGGCTGCGTCTTCACCGACGTTCCTTTGTTGAAGAGTGGATACGGCGCCGGACGGAAGTGAATCGAGATGTCGGTCACGCGCTTCGGCAGCCGCTTGCCGGCGCGGATGTAGAACGGCACGTCGGCCCAGCGCCAGTTGTCGATGAAGAGCTTCATCGCCGAGAACGTTTCGGTGCGCGAGCTCGGCTTGACGTTCTCTTCCTGAAGGTAGCCGGCCGCCTTCTCGCCGAGGACCGAGCCGGCGGTGTATTGCCCGCGGACGGACAGCTCGTGCTCGCGTGCTTTCGGAAACTCACGCAGCGCGCGGAGCACTTTCACTTTCTCGTCGCGAACGGCGTTCGCTTCGAACGCGGCCGGCGGCTCCATTCCGAAGAGCGACACGAGCTGGAGCATGTGGTTCTGCACGATGTCGCGCGTGATGCCGGCCGAATCGAAATAGCCGCCGCGCTTCTCGACGCCGATCGACTCCGCGACCGTGAACTGCACATGATCAATGTATTGACGGTTCCAGAACGGCTCGAAGATTCCGTTCGCGAAGCGAAGCACGAGCAGGTTCTGGACGGTCTCTTTGCCGAGGTAGTGATCGATGCGGAAAACCTGGCGCTCGCGGAATGTGGTGACGGCAACGCGGTTCAGCTCGCGCGCCGATTCGAGATCGTGTCCGAACGGCTTCTCGATGATGGCGCGCGTGAACGGACCGTTGCGCTCCGGATCGTTGACCATCCCCTCGCCGCCGAGGAACTCGCAGATCACCGGGAAGAAATTCGGTGGGACGGCGAGGTAGTAGATGCGCCGGCCGCCGGTGCCACGCGAGCGATCGCACTCTTCGAGCTTCTGTTTCAGCCGAAGATACGCGCCCGGCTCGGTGAAGTCGCCGCGAACGTAGAAGAGTCCCTTCGCGAAGTTTTCCCACACCGCATCGTCGACCGGCCGCGTGCGCGCGTACTTGTTGCACGCTTCGCGGACGTCCATTCGAAATGCTTCGTCGGTGTAATCGGGACGGGAGAAACCGATGATCGTCTGGCCGGCGGGCAGCAGTCCGTCATGAGCGAGTGAGTAGAGCGCCGGGAGAAGTTTGCGGTGTGTGAGATCTCCGGATGCACCGAAGATGACGAGGCAGGAAGCGTCCGGGACTCGCTCCTGCTCGAGACCTTCACGCAGCGGGTTGGGCTCGATCGTTGGTGCAGCAGCGGACATCGGCACCTCCAGGGAAGATTCTAAGGCTGAAGGATGAAGGATGAAGGATGAATGAAAGGCTGAGCGCCTCGATTCATCCTTCATCCCTCATCCTTCATCCTTACATCTGCGATATTCTCCCGCCTCTATGTGGCAATACACCCCTCGCGTCGCCGTCGTTCGCGGTCTCCGCACCCCATTCGCCAAATCGGGCACTCATTACGCCCGCCTCACCGCGCTCGACCTCGGCAAGATGGTCGTGACCGAGCTGCTCGAGCGAAGCGGCATCGAGCCGATGTCGGTGCAGGAATTGATCTTCGGAAACGTCATCCCTTCCGTGAAAGCGCCGAACATCGCGCGTGAGATCGTCCTCGGCACCGGCCTTCCGCGACGGATTCCCGGCTACACGGTCAGCAAAGCGTGTGCATCCGCCAATCAGGCGATTACCTCGGGCGCCGACCTGATCTTCCGCGGCTACGCGGACGTCGTCGTCGCCGGCGGCGCGGAATCGCTGTCCGACATCCCGATTCTCTTCTCGAAAAACTTCTCCGACGCGCTCGTCGGCGCGAGCAAACAGAAGTCGATGGGCGGCAAGCTCGGAGCGTTCTCGAAGATTCGTCCGAAAGATCTCGCCCCCGACGCGCCGGCGATCGCGGAGTCGACGACCGGCCTGACGATGGGCGAGTCGGCCGAGAAGATGGCGAAAGAAAACGGTATCACGCGCGAAGCGCAGGACAAGTTCGCGCTGCAGAGTCACCAGCGCGCCGCGGCCGCAACCGAAAGCGGTCGCTTCAAAGATGAAGTGATGACCGTCGTCGTGCCGCCGTCGTTCGACAACATCGTCGAGACCGACAATCTCATTCGCGGCGATTCGACGCTCGAAGGGATGGCGAAACTGAAGCCGGTCTTCGATCGGAAGTTCGGCACGATCACGGCCGCGAACGCATCGCCGCTCACCGACGGCGCCGCCGCCGTGTTGCTGATGTCGGAAGAGAAAGTGAAAGAGCTCGGCATCAAGCCGATCGGCTACATCCGCAGCTACGCGTACGCCGCGACCGATCCGTTCGATCAGCTGCTGCAGGGACCGGTCTTCGCGCTGCCGACCGCGCTCGACCGCGCAAAGATCGCGCTGTCGGACATCAAAGTGATCGAGATGCACGAAGCGTTCGCGGCGCAGGTGCTGTCGAACATTCAGTGGATGGGCTCGAAGAAGATCGCGCAGGAAAAACTCGGACGGAGTGAAGCGATCGGCGAGATCGATCCCGAGTTCATCAACCGCACCGGCGGCTCGATCGCGCTCGGACATCCGTTCGGCGCGACCGGCGCGCGCATCGTGACGACCGTCTGCAACGAGCTGCAGCGCACCGGCGAGCAGTACGGACTGCTGACGGTCTGCGCGGCGGGCGGGATGGGTGTGGCGATGATTCTCGAGCGCGAGTAGGACCGAGCCAACCCTGAGCGAAGCGAAGGGTCAGCGGTGAGACTCGCGATGTGGGCGCCACCGTCAGCCCGCATGGCATACTGGGCCGCGGTCGCACCATTGATTCTTCGCTGTGCTCAGAATGAGTAAACACACCACCATCCGCGCCGTCTGCCCGCACGACTGTCCCGACACCTGCTCGATGCTGGTGACGGTGGAGGATGGTCGCGCGATCCGCATGGCCGGCGATCCCGATCATCCGTTCACGCGCGGGTTTCTCTGCACGAAGGTCGCGAAGTATCTCGAGCGGACGTATCACGAAGGACGGCTGCTCTATCCGCAGATTCGTGCCGGCGCAAAGGGCGAAGGAAAGTTCCGCCGCGCGACGTGGGACGAAGCGCTTTCGCTGATCGCGGAGCGGCTGCGCGGCGTCATCGACTCGGAACACGGGCCGCAGGCGATTCTTCGCTACTCGTACGCGGGGACAATGGGGCTCATCAACGGCGACGGAATGGCGGAGCGATTCTTCAATCGCATCGGCGCGTCGAAACTGGCGCGGACGATCTGCGCCTCGGCCGGCGTCGAGGCGCTGAACCTCACCTACGGCACGCGGATGGGCACCGATCCGGAATCGATCGGCGCGGCGAAGCTGATTCTCCTCTGGGGCACGAACACGCTGACGTCGAATCCGCATCTCTGGCCTTTCATCCGTCAGGCGAAAGCGAACGGCGCGCGCGTCATCTGCATCGATCCGCTGCGAACGCGAACTGCCGACTCGTCTGACGAGCACATCGCCATTCGTCCCGGCACCGACGCGGCGCTGGCGCTCGGCATCGCGCATGTCCTCTTCCGCGACGGACTACAAGATCGTCAATACCTTGACGAGATGACGGTCGGCTGGGAAAAGCTTCGCGATCGCGCGCTGAACGACTACGCGCCGGAGCGGGTCGCCGCGATCTGCCGCATTCCGGTCGAGACGATCGAGCAGCTCGCCACGCGCTACGGCACGTTGCGGCCGACATTCATCCGCCTCAACTACGGACTGCAGCGTCACGCAGGCGGCGGGACCGCGGTGCGCGCGATCTCGATTCTTCCGGCGATCACCGGCGCATGGAACGACGTAGGCGGCGGCATGCAGTTGTCGAGCTCCGGCACATTCGGACTCAACACCGCCGCCATCGAGCGCGCCGACTTCGCCCCGCTGGGAACGCGCACGATCAACATGTCGCGGCTCGGCGAAGCGCTGCTCGACATCAACGATCCGCCGGCGAAAGCGATCGTCGTCTATAACTCGAATCCGGCCTCGGTCGCTCCCGATCGCGAGCGCGTGCTGAGAGGATTCCGGCGCGACGATCTCTTCACCGTCGTCCTCGAACACTTCCAGACCGACACCGCCGACTACGCCGACGTTCTGCTGCCGGCGACGACGCAGCTGGAGCACGACGATCTGCACAAGGCCTACGGTCATCTTTACGTGATGTACAACCGCCGCGCAATCGAGCCGCTCGGCGAAGCGCTGCCGAACGCGGAGGTCTTCCGTCGCCTTGCCGCGAAGATGGAGCTCGACGCGCCGGAGTTGCAGGAGAGCGATGACACGCTGATGCGGCAGGCGCTCACCGGAACCGCCGCGGCATCGGCGCACATCACCCTCGACGAACTGCGCGAGCGCGCGTACATGCGGCTCGACCTTCCGACGCCGCATCTCCCCTTTCAGCGCGGCGCGCACGTGCCGACGCCGAGCGGGAAGATCGAGATCGACTCGCCCGCCGTCGCGGCGCTCGGGCTCGACGGCGTTCCCGAATACGTCCCGCCGTACGAATCGGAAGAGCGCGCGCCGGAGCTCGCGAAGCGCTTTCCGCTGGCGCTGATCTCGCCGCCGGCGCACAGCTTCCTCAACTCAACGTTCGTCAACGTCGCGTCGCTGCGGCGCTCGGCGGGAAAGCCTACGCTCGAGATTCACGCCGACGATGCGCGGCTGCGCTCGATCGAAAGCGGGCAACGCGTGTCGATCTTCAACGATCGCGGACGATTCACCGCCGAGGCGGTGATTAGTGATCGCGTGCGGCCGGGAGTCGTTTCGGCGCCGTCCGTATGGTGGGGAAAACTGACCGACGGCACGAACGCGAATCAGACCACATCCGAAGCGCTGACCGACCTCGGCGCCGGAGCTACCTTCTACGACAATCTCGTACAAGTCTCTGTGCTGAGTGCAGAGTGCTGAGTACTGAGTCAGGACGGCCGACGCGAAGCGACTCAGCACTCGGCACTCTGCACTCAGCACTTCGTTGTTAAACTCACGCGCGAATGTCGCCCTTCGTTCTGCCACTCGCATTCATCGCGTTGCTCTTCGCCACGCTCGTCTTCCTCAACGAACGTTACGGTCTCCTGCGCGCCGTCGACCACTTCCCGGCGCCCGCATACAAATACGCCGCGTACGTCTGGCTCGCTCTCTTCCTCCTTCTCCTCGGCTACGCAATCACCGCGTCGGCGATGCGGCCGGCGACAGCGACAGATCTCGAACGCGTCTCGTTCATCTCGCTCTTCTCGCTGCACATCATCCTCGTGCTCTTTCTCTTCGGCTGGTGGCTGCTCACCGGCCGGCCGCGGCTCGCCGAATATCTGAGCGTTCATCGCGGAAGAACCGGCGAACTGGTGATGGCCGGATTCGCGATCGGCGTCGGCGGCTGGGTGATCACCATCGTGATGGCGGTCATCGTCGGATTGATCATCAGCGCGACGGGATTGATGCCGAAAGCGCCCGAGCCGCCGCCGATGATTGCGTGGATGGCGGCGCTGCCGATGTGGAAGAAAGCGCTGATCGTCTTGTCGGCGATGACGGTCGAAGAAGCATTCTTCCGCGGCTGGCTGCAGAAACGAATCGGACTGATCGCGTCGACAGTTCTCTTCGCGCTCGCGCACAGCGGCCTCGGACAGCCGCTGCTGCTGATCGGCGTGACGATGATCTCGCTCGTGATCGGCTTCGCGTTTTATCGGACGAAGAACCTGATTCCGGGAATCATCGCGCACGGCGTCTTCGACGCCATCCAGCTCTTCGTCATCATCCCGATCGCGTTCAAGACGGTGCTCTGACGTCCGATGAGTCGCGCGCGTTCGTCCGATCTTCGCGCGCTGCTGATCCTCGCCGGCGTCACCGTTGTTCTTTTCGCCGACGTGCTCTTTGCCGGCAGCGGCTTCTTCTTCCGCGATCTCTTCCGCTATCACTTTCCGATGAAGCAGATCGTGCGCGACACGATCGCGCGCGGTGAGTTTCCGTGGTGGAACCGCTTCATCTCCGCCGGCCAGCCGATGGCGGCGAATCCCGCGTATGAGATTTTCTATCCGCCGCAATGGCTGATCTTCATCGGCTCGTTCCGCTTCGGCTTCAACCTGCACATCCTCTTTCACATCGCGCTGGCACTCGGCGGGATGTACGCGCTGCTGCGAACGCTGCGGCTGCGCAGTGAAGCGGCGCTGTTCGGCGCGCTGAGCTTCGGACTCGGCGCGTACTTTCTCAGCACGACGGCGACGCTGCCGATGATGTTCGTCTGGAGCTGGGCGCCGCTCGCCGCGTGTCTCGTCTTGCGCTGGCTCGAGGCGCCTTCCTCACGACGATTTGCGTTTGCCGCGATCGTGCTGGCAATGCAGCTGCTGATCGTCGAGCCGGTCTCGCTGCTCCAGGTTTGGACGCTGATGCTGATCGGCGTCGCGTTGCGTGAACGAAACGTGCGACGGACGTTCACGAGCGTCGCGGCACTCGCAATCGCAGCGGCCGCGCTCGCGGCCGTACAACTTCTGCCGGCGATTGATCACGTACGCGACTCCGCGCGCAGCCGCGGATTTCCGTACGAGACCGTCGTCGATTCGAGCCTGTCACCGCTGCGGCTCATCGAGCTCGTCGAGCCGCATGCGTTCGGCATCGTCGACGCACACGAGCCGAAGTTGTGGGGCGGCGACGTGTACGGCGGACGAGGAACGCCATACGTGACGAGTCTCTACTGCGGGATCGCCGTAACGATCTTCGCGCTGGCCGGTTTCCTCGCGCGCATTCGCGGCGCACGGATCGCGGCTGCGATTTGCGGCGTCTCGTTTCTCCTTGCGCTCGGCGGAGAGACGCCGCTCTTTCGTGCGATTTACGCGATCGGCATTCACTCGCTTCGATATCCGGAGAAGTTCATCGCCGCGGCACTGATCACGCTCGTCGTTTTCGCGGCGTACGCGGTCGATCGCTTTCTCGATGGTGATGAGCGCGTCCGGCGCGCGGGAGTGATTGCATCGGCGATCATCGCTGCAATCACTGCGATCGTCGCGGCGTGGACGCTGATGCCGGGCTTCACGACGTCGTTCATTCGCTTCTGGAAGTTGCGCGATGCGGCGGCTCCGCTCGCCTCCTTCGCGCGAACGCAGTGGCTGATCGCGTTCGCGTTCGCCGCGAGCTGGTGTGCGCTGCTCATCTCACGCACGCGCTACCTGCGACCGCTCGCGCTGGTCCTCATCATCGCGGACATCGGTCTCCTCGCAAATGAAGTCGCGCCGCGGCTGCCGTCCGACTTTTTCACGCCGCCGCCGATCGCCGCGCGACTGGAGCCCGACCGCGATGCCTACAGCATCTTTCACCGCGCGTCGTGGAGCGGCGGCAGCGACGCCGCGCATTTCCTCAACCGCTCGATGCACTGGACGGCGCGCAACGGGCTCCGTCCTTTCACCGCCAGCGCGTGGGGGTTTCGCAGCGCGCTCGAAGCCGATTACGACGAGACCGATCTTCTTCCCACGCACGATCTGCTCGATGCGATGCAGCGATTCGGCGCGACCGGCAATCCGCGCTGGAGCGAGCCGTTCGCGACGATGTCGAACGTTCGCTACATCATCGACTACGCGAACTTCGAGGAAGCGATGAGCGCGGCGCGCGGCGACATCACCACCGCGCTGCCGATTCGCGTGCGTCGCGTGCTCGCCGATCAGCCGCGTTACTACTTCGCGCAGCGTGTGGTGCCGACAGACGATGTCGTTCACGTGCTGAATGCGAATCCCGACGCAAGGTTGACTGCGTTCGTGCCGAGTGTGGAGGCGGGCGCTTCGCCCGCCTGGCGGCCGGAGCGGCCGCCTCCACACTTAGTCAAAGTCAGAGAAACTTCGAGCAGCGCATCGATCGACGTCGATACCGCCGCGAACGCGCTGCTCGTCATGACCGTCACTCGCCACAAATACTGGCGCGTCACGATCGACGGCCGCGACACCGACGTCCTCCCCGCGAACCTCGCCTATCAGGCGGTCGTCGTTCCCGCCGGACGGCATCGCGTCGAGATGCGCTATCGCAATCCGCTCGTGCTGATCGGCGCGGCGATCTCGCTGCTCGCACTTTGCGCGGCCGCGATCGCTACTGTTCGCTGACGACCACGCCGTCGCCTTCGAAGCGGATCTTGAACGAGTGATGCTCGGTCTCGATCATCACGTTCGCCAGCGTCTGATCGTCCATCACCGCCGGAATCAGATTCCCGGTCCATGCGACGAGCGCGTTCGACGAGATCGACAGCGGATACTCGCGCGTGACGCGCAGCGTCAGCGGCTCGATCGACGTCGAGATCGCCAGCGAGCCCTTGCCGAAGATCTTCACCGTGTCGATCTTGCGCTGATACGAGCTGTCGTAGATCGGCTCGACGCGATACGTCAGCGTGTCTTCGAGCGCGAGGAGGTTGCTTCCTTCGACGTAGATGAACTCTTCGTTGAGATCGAGCAGGAACGTCTTGCGGCCTTTCTCGTAGACGAAGATCTTTCCCTGGCCGACCGCTTTGACGAGCGTCTGCGCGGTCGTTCCGAGCAGTCCTGATTCCGCCGTGAACTTGAGATTGCCGGAGTAGCTCGAGACCGTCCCCTTCTTCACGTGAACGCTGCGGCCGAAGTTGATCTCGAGAAATCCGTTCTCGTGCAGCGCGAACGTCTTCGACGCGCCTTCGATCTTGCGCGCGAGGTCGAGTCGCTTTTCCTCCGCGTGCTGCGTCTCATCGACCGCGTCCTGCAACTTGCGCGCGGCGGTATGCGCTGCCGTTTCGCGTACTTCAACGACCGGTGCGGCGGCCGGCGGTAGCGGCGCGATCGGCCGTGTAGCCTGCGGCGGAATCGCGGTCGTTTGTGGATCCGTCGGCGGAGTTGGCTGCGGCGTCGGGACGCTTCCGGGCTGCGTCCTGTTCTCCATCGCACGCTGGCGCAGCGCGTCGGTTTCCTTCTCCATCGTCACGGCCGGCATCTTCGCCGTCGAATAGCGATGTGGAATTGCCGGCGTCGGAGGAGGAGCCGCGGGAGGCGGCGCTGCTGCTGCTGCTGCTGCCGGTGCGGTCTGCGGCGGACGCATCTCCGTCTCCACTTCGCGCACGAGTTTGTCGGCGCCTGCGAAGCGGAGATGTTCGAGTGCGAGTCCGAGCTTGCGGCGCTGGCGATAGAGCAGGCCGAGATAGAGATGCGACTTCGCGTAGTTCGGCCGCAGCTCGACGGCGCGCAACAGATACTGCTCGGCTTCGTCGAGCTTTCCCTGTTTGAAGAGAATCAGCCCGAGGTTCGAGTGGAGAATGAAGACATTCGGGTTCTCGATCGCGAGGCGGCGGTAGATCACTTCCGCCTCGGGGAACGCATTCGTCTTGAAGTAGACGAGCCCGAGGAGGTTCAGAACGTCGGAATCGTCGGGGCGCAATCGCTGCGCGTTTTCGAGCTCTTTCCGCGCCTCCGCATAACGCCCTTCCTGAAAGGCTTCGCGCCCCCGGTTGTAATGCAGTAGAAAAACGCCCTGATCGAAAGGCGGAGCGACCGCCGGGTCACGCTCTGGCATGCGGTGCGGATTGTAAACCGTGCTTACGGTTTATCGACCGATGGAGCCCAAATAACGCATGCCGGGCAAAATGCCGACAACGGGCGTCATCTGCGACGTGAAGCCGCCTTTGAGTTTCGGCCCGCCGAAACGGCGACCGGCGTACGACGTCGCCTGACCGTACGGCTGCCCGTAATAAACGGTCAGCGCGCGCTTCACGTACGTCATCGTTTCTTTGTACGGCGGGATGCCGCTGTACTTCGCGACCGCGCCTTCGCCTGCGTTGTACGCGGCGAGCACGCGCGGCAGATCGTTCGAGAAGAGATTGAGCAGATCGGCGAGGTAACGCACGCCGCCGCGGATGTTGTCCTCGGGATCGTGAATCTGTTTCACCCCGTAGCGGCGCGCCGTCTCCGGCATCAGCTGCATCAGTCCGCGCGCGCCCTTGTTCGAGACGCAGTTCGGATTGAAATTCGATTCGACCTGGATGACGGCGCGGACGAGAACCGCGTCGACACCGTACTGAAGCGCCCAGCGATCGATGATGTTGTCGAACTTCGAAGCACGGTTGCGCTGCTTCGCGAGCCACGTCCAGTCGGACGCGTGGACTCCGAGCACGCCGAAGTTCGTGATGACTTTGGTGCCGTCGCGCTGCGTGGAGAGTTGCACCTGCGCGTCCGCGATCGACGCGGACAAAAGTGCGACGGCGACACCGATAACCACAGAACGCATTGCCCGGCGATGGTAGCACACGGCAAAATCAGGCCATGACCTTCAAGCCGATGCAGAACGACGTCGATGACTGGATCCGCAACTACACGCCCGGCTACTTCGAGCCGCTGATGATGATGGCGCGGCTGACCGAGGAACTGGGCGAGCTTTCGCGTGCGGTCAGCCATCGCATCGGCACGAAGCGGCCGAAGCCGGGAGAGGACGCGGGCGACGTCAGCGACGAGCTCGGCGATCTGATCTTCGTCGCTGTCTGCCTTGCGAACTCCCTCGGCATCGACCTCGATGATTCATGGGTGATGCTGAAGAAGAAGTTGTACGAGCGCGATGCTACGCGCTGGAAAGACTAGAAGCCGACGCCTCCCGCGAGCCGCCGAATCGCGGCCGCCCGTTCCTGCTTCACCTTGTCGATCGCCCGCACGACCACGAGCAGCTCGGTCGCGAACTCGAGCGTGTCCTGCGTCGACTCGAGCGGATCCTTCACCGCCAGCTCATCGCGCAGACGCTTCTCCTCGGTGACGAGGATCTGCAGCGCTGTCTCGTAGCGGTTGATCGCTTCAACCGGATCGGGAAGGATTGGAAACGGCGCGGGGGTTGGATTTGGAGTCTCGCGCTTCGGAGCGGGAGCCGGTTGCGCGGGTGCTTCGGCGGTTTCGGATTCGTTCGTCTCTTCGTTTGCCATCGTTACTCTCCTCTTTCTGACAATTGAGGAGAGAACGGACGCGGCTGTTTCCCTACCCGCTCAGCGGTTACACATCGCGTATGCCTCGCGGAACGTCGGGTTCTCGATCAGCGCGCGATTGACTTCGAAGTAGCTGCGGACGACGTCGTTCGTCTGCAGCAAACGGCGGCGCAACTCGATGGCGATGGCGCGCCAGAACTTCGCGCCGGCGCTCGGATTCGCGCGCAGGAATTGCGCGAGGTCATGCATCGGAACGGAAAGCACTTCGGTCTCAGTCACCGCTTTCAATGATGCCGATGCGACGCCGTCTTCGATGATCGACAGCTCGCCGAAGGTCTGGCCGGCGATCAGATCGCAAAGGGAAACTTCGCGATCGTTGACGCTGCGGCTGACGCGCACGCGGCCGCTGCGCAGGACGTGCAGCGCGCGATTGGCGTTCCCTTCTTCGAGGATCGTGTCGCCCACACCGAAGTGCGTGTGCTGCATCGAGCGGCGAATCCCTTCGAGCTCGTGCGGCTCGAACTCGACGAAAAGGGTGACGCTCCTGAGGAAATCGAGGTCTTCCTGCACGGTTGGCTCTCCCGGGTGGCTTGCGCTAGACTATTGCCATCCTTACATCCCACGATCCCGCCACCCGCTGAAGAGTATCAGCGGGTGGAGAGTCGTACAACGGTATAGGCGGAACAGGAGACCGTTATGGACGGCTTGCTTCGTTCGCTGATCAAAACCGTACGACGCCGTCTGCGCGCCGACGAAGAAGTCACTGTGGAAGCCGTGACCAAAGAGCTCGGCTACACGCGCCAGTACATCTCGGGCCGATTCCATCGGATCACCGGCCGCCTCCTCAGCCAGTTTCTGAAAGAGAAGCGGCTGGAGAAAGCGGCGAAGCTCCTCAAATCGGGCAATCTCCGCGTCTCCCAGGTCGCGCGCCGCTGCGGTTTCGATTCCGAAAACTACTTCCGGCAGCAGTTCCGGCAGCGCTTCGGAATGTCTCCGCGGCAGTTCCGGAGCAACGGAGATTTGCGCAACGCCAGCCGGCGAGCGATGCCGCCGCCGATGCAGCAGCTCGCGTAGCGTCACTCGCCGATCGCGTGATCGAACGCCGCCTCGATCCAGAGGTAGCGAAGGGTGTTTCGATCGAGCGTCCGCGCCGCGGCGACGTAGCTCGCGAACAGCAGTACGTGACGCAGCGCTGAATGCGGTGCGGTCTTCTTCGCGAGATATTCGCGATGCTCGCCGGCGCTCGCGAACGTGATGGCTTCGAATGCGTGCTGCGCGCGGATCACGGTTCCCTGCACGAGCACGTCGCCGCGTCGCAGCAGATGACGTCGATGAAAAAGCCGCAGCTCGCCAGTTTCGTCGCCGAGCCGCAGCGGACTGCCGGCGTAAAGCGGAGTGGTGCGAATGCGGAAACCCCACGCGCGCGGATTCTCGGAGACGAGCTCGGCGATCTCTTTCGCCAGCGCTTCATTCACGGTCTCGCGCTCGCGAATGATGAGAATCCAGTCGCCGGTCGCGGCGTCGACGGCGCGATTCAGCTCCGCGCGATGATCGTTGATCGCCGCGCGCGGATTGATGTCGAGGACGAGTTGCTCGAGGCGATCGAAACGATGCGTCAGCGGCGCGAGATCTTCCGCATGCACGTGACCGAGGGTGACGATGGAGAGCTGCATGTGAGTGTCATCCGAGCGTAGCGAGGGATCCGGGAGGGTGAGGTACGACAGCGTACCCCTCCCTCCCGGATCCCTCGCTACGCTCGGGATGACATCAGTCCTCCAGCTTTTCGTGAATGCGCAGAATGCGCGACGCGCGTCCTGTCGTCTCATCGATCTCGATCATCGCGCCGCACATGCGAATGTCGCGCTTCGCGACTTCGAGCTTCTTCGGCGTGTTCATCAGAAAACGATGCAGCGCTTCTTCGGGGCGGAAACCGATGACGGAGTCGTACGCGCCGGTCATTCCGACGTCCGTCTGGAACGCGGTGCCGAGCGGCAGAATCCGTTCGTCGGCAGTCGGAACGTGCGTGTGCGTGCCGAGCACCGCGGAGACGCGGCCGTCGAGATAGCGACCCATGGCCTGCTTTTCCGACGTCGCTTCGCCGTGAATGTCGACGAGGATGACCTTCACGCCGTCGAGCTCTTTCAGCTCGCGGTCAGCGCAATGAAACGGATTGTCGATCGGCGGCATGAAGACGTTGCCCATCAGCTGCAGCACCGCGACGTTCACACCGCCGGCCGTCTGCCGGATCACGTGCCCTTTCCCCGGATTGCCGGCCGGATAATTCGCCGGCCGTACAACCTGCGGATAGTGCTCGTAGTTGTCGACGAAATCCTTCTTGTCCCAGATGTGATTTCCGGACGTGAAGGCGTTGATGGGGAGCTCCCCGAGCTCCGCCATGATCGCTTCGGTGACGCCGAAGCCGCCCGCCGCGTTCTCGATGTTGACGACGGCGAAGTCGATGTTTTCGCGATCGATGACCTTCTCGAGCCGCTCGTGCAGCGCACGGCGGCCCGGCTGGCCAACGACGTCACCGATGTACAGAAGTCGAACCATCGCTACTTGGCGTAATCCACCGCGCGCATTTCGCGGATGACGGTGACTTTGATCTGGCCGGGATACTGAAGCTCGGACTCGATCTTGCGCGCCACGTCTTTCGAGAGCCAGATCGACTGTTCGTCGCTGATCTTCTCGGAGTTGACGATGATGCGCAGCTCGCGTCCGGCCTGAATGGCGAAGCTCTTCGAGACCCCTTCCATCGAGTTGGCGATCCCTTCGAGACGCTCGAGACGATGCACGTAGTTCTCGAGGATCTCGCGGCGTGCGCCGGGACGCGCAGCTGACAACGCATCGGCCGCGTTGACGAGCACCGCTTCGACCGTGGTCGGATCGTAATCGCCGTGATGGCACTCCATCGCGTGAATGATGTCGCGCTTCTCACCGTACTTGTCGAGCACCTGGCGTCCGAGCTCGAGATGCGTTCCTTCCATCTCGCGATCGATCGCTTTGCCGATGTCGTGCAGCAGACCGCCGCGTTTCGCGATGGTGTCGTTGACGCCGAGCTCCACCGCCATGAGCGCCGCCAGCTGCGCGACTTCGAGCGAGTGAACGAGGACGTTCTGTCCGTACGACGTGCGGTAACGAAGACGGCCGAGGAGCTTGAGGATTTCCGGGTGGATGTCGGTGATGCCGAGCGAGAACGCCGCGGCCTCCCCTTCCTCGAACAGCTTCTGGTCGAGCTCCTGACGAACTTTCTCGACGAGCTCCTCGATGCGGGCCGGATGAATGCGGCCGTCCTGCATCAGACGCTCGAGCGAGATACGCGCGATCTCGCGGCGGATCGGATCGAAGCCGGAGAGGATGACCGCTTCCGGCGTGTCGTCGACGATGAGATCGACGCCGGTGGCCAGTTCGAGCGCGCGGATGTTGCGGCCTTCGCGGCCGATGATCCGTCCCTTCATGTCTTCAGACGGGAGGTCGACGACGGAGACGGTGTTCTCCGCGACGTAGTCCGACGCCATCCGCTGGATAGCCATGCCGAGAATCTTCTGCGCTTTGAGATGGCCGAACTCGGTGGCCTCGGTCTCGATGCGCTTCATGATGTGCGCGGCTTCGAGCTTCGCGTCGTTCTCAATCCCCTTGATGAGGTCGCGTTTCGCTTCCTCGGCGGTGAGACCGGCAACCTGCTCGATGCGGTGACGCTGCTCTTCGATCAACGCGTCGAGCTCGCCTTCGCGATCGACGACCTTCTTCTCACGATTCGAGAGCGAACGGTCGCGCTGCTCGACTTCCGCCATGCGCGTGTCGAGCTGCTGCGTCTTCTTGTCGAGGGCTTCTTCTTTCTGCTGAAGACGACGCTCGGACGTCTTCAGTTCCTCACGGCGCTCCTGCGCCTTGCGATCGAAATCCGATCGCATGGAGAGCAGTTTTTCTTTCGCTTCGAGGTCGGCTTCCTTGACCTTCGACTCGGCCGATTTGCGCGCATCTTCAACGATGCGGTCGGCGTTGCGCCGGGACTCGGCGACATGCGCCTCACCCCGTTTGGTGTAGATGGACCGCCATGAAATGGCGGCTGCGACGACGCCTGCGATGGCGCCGATCACGATGGCAATAGCAATCGTATAGATCGTCACGCGTTTCCTCCCGTAGGAGGCTTGCGCTGTCGAAGGAAAAATTCGGAGACCCCCGCCTGAGCCGTGTGAGGGATTCTTACTTGAACCTGCAGGACAGGTGGGCGCTCTACCCGGGCTGTTTAGCTACCTTCCGATTCCCCTCGCGAGGGGTGAAGGCCTGCACGCGGCCCAAAGACGCGAGCACCCGAAGTAAGAAAAAGCATCGGTTCAAGAGTTAGATCATTCATCACGAACTCTGCAGGGACTCTCCGAAAAACGCTAATTGCTTTCGATGCAATTGGCTCAACTGATTACCTTGTTGAGCCGGTCCGAAATTTCCTCTGTTTTCTCGAGCCAGATTCCCGCAGCACTCTCACGCTGCTGTCTGTATCGCGAAAACTCATCGGCTATGTTCAACGCTGCCAGGATGGCGATTTTCACCGGGTCGACCGTTGCGACCTGCGCTGCGACTTCGCGCATCCTGCCGTCGACAAACCGCGCAAGCTCCGTTAAATAGTCCGGGTCTCCTTCCCCACGAACGTTGTAGGTTTGACCAAAGATCTCGACCATAGTCGAGTCGTGTTTTCCGTCCATCGGAAAATTTTACAAATGCGCGCGGATTATAGCAGACGCAATCTCAATGAGTTGCGAGGAATCAGTCGCCGGTCGGACCGTACTCTTCGGGACGCCAGTCGATCACCGGCCGCTGCCGAACGGTGCTGCAAACCCAGACGTTTGCACGCCCGCCTTTCCCGATTCCGCGGCGCTTCCAGTCGGCCGTTTTCATCGGCTCGCCGTTGACGAGCCAGATCGGCGAGCGCGCGGTAACACTCTCGGTCGTCGCGAAATCGGTGGCGATGGTGATGGAGGTCGACTTCTTCGTTCGCCGGAACGCGGTGACCTTCCCGTTGTAGACAGTGACGTAGTTGCGGTCGCACGGAATCGCGGAGGGCGGCGCGAGGCGGCCGCCGGCGGAACGAGACGGTTGCGACGCAGTTGACGCCTGCGTTTGCGCAAGCTCGGGATCGGGCGGCGCGACGTCGATCGGAAGACCGGCGTCTCTCCACGCCTTCGTCCCGCCGACCAGCGCGCCGACGCGCAGAACGCCATGATTGGCGAGGATCATCGCCCCCTCGACGCTGGAGGTCTCGTTCTTACACGAGCAGTAGGTCACGATCAGTTTGTCGGACGGAAGCTCCGACGCGCGTTCGGCGATGAGTCCGAGCGGGATGGAGACCGCGCCGCGAATGTGCTCGAGGCTGTACGGCACGTCGCCGCGGACGTCGACGAAGAAAACGTCGTTGCGTTCGAGCGCACGGCGCGCGTCATCGAGGGAAACACGCAGGACGGCATCGCGCGGGTTCGGAGGCTTCGGCGTCGTTTGCGGCTCGGAAGCCGCGAAGAGGAAGAACGCGAGGAAGAGGAACATGGGCTGGATCATAGATCAATAAAAAGAGGCGCCGGCTCATCACCGGCGCCTCGTGCAGATTGCGAGGGCTCGTCAGATTTCGAAGGAATTGATTAGTTCGCGCGGTACGTGGCGCACTGCGAATCGGCGCGCGCCGACTGGCCGGCCGTGAATTTGTACATGCACGAGTCGTCGGTGTAATCCATGAAGTTCTCGATCGGATCGTTGCCGGCATCGCGCGGGCAGGAATCCTGGATCGGGCAACCGAAGACCGAGGTCTTCTCGGCCGGCGTGTCGTCGACGTAGTCGCCCTTGCCGTTACAGCCACCCTGGAACGTGTGGTAGAGGCCGACCCAGTGACCGACTTCGTGAGTCGCGGTGTCGCCGAGGTTGTACGGCGAAGCAGAGCCGCCCGGGAGCGACGCCGAGAGGATGACGACGCCATCCATCAGCGGCTTGCTGCCGTAGCTCGACGGGAACGTCGCCCATCCGAGGAGTCCGCCGCCCATGTTGTTGAAGTAGATGTTCAGGTCTTTGGCGGTGCCCTTGTGCAGCGCGGTCTTCATCGCCGTCTCGGCTGAAGTTCCCGGCTGGCAGGTGTACCACGCGTCGTTATTCGAGTAGTCGGTGCTGACGAGCGAGAAGCGGAACGGGGTGTTCACGCCGCCGGTCAGACCGCTGTATGCGTCGTTGAGGACTTTGATCTGGTTCGTGATCTGCGTCGCTGACGGCGCACCGGCTCCCGCCGAGGTGCGAATCACGTGCACGTAGACGCTGAACGTGACCGAACCGGCTGCACGCATCGCCTGATACGAGCTCGCCGAGTAACGGTTGCCGCGCAGCGAGTCGGTGTACTCCTCGATCATCTGCGCTTCCTGCGCGCTCACCTGGTGAGTGCCGCAGTACTGCATGTTGTCCATGTCGATGCCTTCGAAACCCTGCGCGGACTCTTTCGGCGCATGGCGGTCTGCATCAAAAGCCTGCGCAAACACGGGGGTCGTGCCGAGCGCGATCAGGGCTGCGAGGGTAATCGTCGAAAACTTACGGTTCATTGAGACTCTCCAGTTCAGTTGTTATTCGGTTTGGGGTTCGGCCGCTCCAGGGCAATGCCGCTGCCACAACCTTGAGCCGACCTAACTGCTTGAAAACAAAGGAATCATGGCGCGCAAGACGGGTCAAAGGCGTACCACCTGCGACAGATATTGAACCGGCAGTGCGAGGCACTATTGACCCTGCGCGGCGCGAGTTATTGTGTTACCGGCCGGACGGTCGCTAAACGGCGCGAACGACCATCACCGTCACGTCGTCCGCCGGCGGACGGCCATCGCTTCGCGCATCGGCGAAGGCGAGGACGCGGTTCAGCGTCTCTTCCGCCGATTCATCAGGAGCGCCGGTGAGACAACTCAGGATCGCCGCTTCCCCGCTCTCCGGATCTTCTTCACCGCACAACTCGAGGAGTCCGTCGCTGAAGAGCAGCATCGTCGTACCGGGCTCGAAATCGATGACACGTCCTTCGAACGCCGGCTTCCGCTGCGCACCGAGCGGCGTGCCGGCCACTTCGATCCGCTCGACAGATCCCGCGTTGCGGCGGCGAACGAAGAACGCCGGCATTCCGGCGCCGAAAACCAGCGCCTCGCGATCGCGGATGCGAATGAGCATCAAACACATGTAGAGCGACGCGATGCCGAGGTTGCGAAAGGCGGCCAACATCGTCTCGAGAATCTCGCGCGGCGGTGCGCTCGACAGCGTCTGGAAGTAGCTCTTCGCCGTCGCGCCATAAATCCCGGCGCGAAAACCGTGGCCGATCACGTCGCCCATGGCGATGGTCAGCGTTCCGTCGCCGGCGACCGCGAAGTCGTAGTAGTCGCCGCCGACTTCCGTGGCGTTGCGCATGCGAACCGCGATGTCGAGATGCGGGAGTTGCGGGACGTGCTCGGGAAGCAGCGCGAGCTGCACGAGCCGCGCTTCCTGCAACTCGCGCGTCTGGCGTTCGTTCGCAGCGGCGAGTGAGCGTTGCAGCTCGACCGACTCGGTGACGTCGCGCATTACGCCGTATGCGCCACGCGCGACCCCGTGCTCATCGCGCATGAGAGACGTCGTCGCTTCCACGATGCGCAGTTCGCCGTCGGCGTTGCGCAACTCGACGGTCGAGCGATCGACCCCGTGCCGCAACAGCAGCTCGTTCGTGGCGCGCAGGCTCAGCGCCGCCTGATCGTCCATCGAATGATGCAGCGTGCCGCCGATGAGCTTCTCTTTCGCGCGGCCGAAGAAACGAGCGCCCGCTTCGTTGATGTCGAGCAGCACGCCGTCGAGATCGCGGACATAGATGATGTCCTGCACGCGGTCGAAGACCTCGCGGTATTGCGCAGTGCCGAGCGACTCCGGCCTGTCGAACGGCGGCGATACGGTCATGGAAGCCGCCAATCTACGAGCGGGCCGCAAGACCGTCAAGGCGGTTACGATAAGGGGATGCGTTCGCGTGCGATCTCGCTCCTCCTCTTTCTTCTTCCTCTCTCAACCTTCGCAAAGACGACAGCAGACGATCAGCTGATCGACAAGCTGATGGCGGTGCGGCAGTTCGGTGCCGTCGACATCTCGCCCGACGGCACTCGCGTCGCGTGGGCGCGCACCGGCAGCGGGATCACGACGGCGAGCATTCCGAACGGCGCGCCACACGCACTTGCCGGCAGCGGCGAACAGCTCGATCCGCAGTTCTCACCCGACAGCCGCTCGCTCGCATATCTCCAGGAGGCAAAAGGCCAGCGTCAGCTGTACGTCGCTCGCGGCAGCGCAGCACCACGGAAACTGACGAACGTTCGCGGCTTCATCGATTCGCCACACTGGTCGCCCGACGGAACGAAGATCGCGATCCGCTACATCGAAGAAGCGCGTCGCGTGGCCGGCGCGCTGGCGGCGATGTCGCGCGCCATCGGCGTGATCGAAGAGCGGATCGACGAAGCGCGCATCGCCGTTATCGACGTCGCCAGCGGAAAGCTGCGCGTCGTCACGCCCGCCGATATGTACGTCTATGAATTCGCCTGGTCGCCGGACGGAAAGCGGATCGCCGCGACGGCGACTCCCGGCTCCGGCGAGAACAACTACTGGACCGCGAAACTGCACGTCGTCGACGTCGCGGCCGCGACGATGAAACCGATCTATTCACCGAAGTGGCAGATCGCCAGTCCGATCTTTTCACCCGACGGTTCGCAGGTCGCGTTCATCGAAGGACTGATGAGCGATCAGGGCTCGACCGGCGGCGACATCATGATCGTCCCGTCGAACGGCGGCGATGCGCGCAACCTCACCGACGGCGCGATGTTCACGCCAACGTCGCTCATCACCTGGACGGGCGGCGGAATCACCATCGGCGCAAACATGACCGGCAACTCCGCGCTGGCTCGCGTCGACGCGAAGAATGGTCACGTCGAAACATTGTGGCGGAGCGAGGAGTACATCACCGGCGGCGAATCGATCGGTGCCGCGATCGCGCGCGACGGCCGCACCTCAGCCGTGATTCGCAGCTCGTGGCGAAGACCGCCGGAGATCTTCGCGGGAAACATCGACGCGTGGAAACAGCTGACGCACGCAAACACGATCGCGCCTCAGTGGGGCGACGCGCAGTCGCTGACGTGGACGAGCGACGGACGTGAAGTGCAGGGCTGGCTGATTCTGCCGCGCAACTACGCGCCGTCGAAGCGCTACCCGCTCGTGACCATCGTGCACGGCGGACCGTCGAGCGCCGCGATGTCGAGCTGGCCCGGCGAGCGCAACGGATTCATCGCTTCGCAGGAGTGGCTGACGTTCTTCCCGAATCCGCGCGGGAGCTACGGCCGCGGCGAAGCGTTCACGCAGGCGAACGTCAAAGATTTCGGCCACGGCGATCTGCGCGACGTCATGTCGGGCATCGACGCGATCGAACAACATTACCCCGTCGACGACTCCCGCCTCGGCATCTACGGCTGGAGCTACGGCGGCTTCATGACGATGTGGACGGTCACGCAGACCAATCGCTTTCGCGCGGCCGTCGCCGGCGCCGGCATCGTCAACTGGCAGAGCTACTACGGACAGAACTCGATCGATCAGTGGATGCTGCCGTTCTTCGGCGCGTCCGTGTACGACGATCCGGCCGTCTACGCGAAGAGCTCGCCGATCAACTTCATCAAAAACACGAAGACACCGACGCTGGTCGTCGTCGGCGAGCGCGACGGCGAAGTGCCCGCGCCGCAATCGTTCGAGTTCTGGCACGCGCTGCGGACCCTCGGCGTCGAAACACAGCTGGTCGTCTATCCGGATGAAGGTCATCGCTTCTCGAAAGCGGAGCACAAACGCGACGTGGCGAAGCGAATCGTGGAATGGCTCGCGACCCGTTTGCGATAACACGAGCGCATGAAACGGATCGCCATCGTCCTCTCGCTGCTCTTCATCGCCACGCTCGCCGCGGCGGAAACGTTCACGTTCAAAGTGGCCGGCATCGACTGCGCCGGCTGCGCGCCGCCGATCGTGAAAGCGCTCGCCGCGGTTCCGGGCGTGAGCAATGCGCGCGTCGACTGGAAGGGCGGCACCGCCACCGTCGATCTCGCTGCGAATGCGGACAAAGCAAAGCTGCGCGATGCGATCTCGAACGCCGGCTTCGTGGCGATCTTCCCCGGCGAACGGCCGAAAGAGATCGAGCACCTTCCGGCCGATGAAGTGAAGAAGCTCGACATCGTCACGTACGACGGCGCGAAGCGCGTCGACATCGAGAAGTCGCTCGCCGCCGGCAAGGTCACGGTCGTCGATTTCTACGGCGACTGGTGCGGCCCGTGCGCCGTGCTCGAAGCGCGCCTGCAGCATTTGATGCAGGGCAAAGCGAATCTCGCCATACGCCGCATCAACATCGGCAAATGGAACAACGCCGCCGCGAAACAGGCAACGCGTGAGTTCCACGCCTCGGCTCTCCCCTACATCCGCGTCTACGCCGCGAACGGAAAGTTCGTCGAAGCGGTGACCGGCGGGATGTGGGATGAAGTGCTGGCCGCGATCGAAAAGGCGGAGCGATGAAACGCGTTCTCTTCGCGCTGCTGCTCCTCCTGGCCGCGCCGCGCGCGTTTGCCTGACCGGCCTGAGCGAATCCAAACCTCTCCGGCGGAGGGGGAAGCCGGCAGCTCGTCGCACCGCAACAGTGGCGCGTCGCATTCAATCTCGCGAGAGGGACGTTCGACACGTCGCACGTCGCCGAATGTCCGGAAGTCGCCCCGGAATGCGCGACGATGGTCATCCCGCCGCACGAGCATCACGTGAAGCTCGGGCTGACGCATTACGACCTCACCGCCGACTACGGTCTGCGCGACAACCTGCAGCTCTCGCTGCGGCTGCCGTTCGACGTGAAAGCGATGCGCGTGCACTACACGACGCTCGACGGCGCGCCGTTCGTGCCGCCGTACGGCGACATCCATCACCGCACCGAGACACTTTCCGGCATCAGCGATCCGTCGCTGTCGCTCGAGCTCTCGCCGCATGACCACTGGCTGATCGGCGTCGGCACTTCGCTGCCGTTCGGACACATCGAGCCCGATCCGGTCGCACTCGGCGCCGCCGGAAAAAAGCACGAGCACATCCAGTTCGGCAGCGGCACGTTCCAGCCGATCATCTCGACGCAGTACGCGAACGCACGCTTTGTCGCGCGCGCGGAAGCGAAGCTGGGCCTGTACGAGAACCGCGAAGGATTTCGCGCACCGACGACGTTCGTCTGGTCGCTCGGTCCGACGTTTCACGCCGGCCGCGTTTCAATCGATCCGCGACTGAACGGACAACATCAGACGATCGGTCGCTGGAGCGGTGAGATCGACGAAGGAACCGGCTTCGACAACGGCGGGATCCAGCTGCAACTGTCGATGCCGGTCGGTTCCGTCGTCGTCGCGGCGAGTGTCTACCGCGAGCTCTGGTCGCACGGTTTTCACGAAGAAACGTTCCGCCAGGGAACGACGTGGGGAATCGCGCTGATTCGAACCTTCTGACGAGACGTGTACTCTTAGCTGTCGTGACCCTCCGTTATCCACGAACCTCTTTCGCCGTCACCGCGCTGACCGTCGCGACGATCTGCGTTGCGATCCTGCACAGTCCTGCGTTCCGCATCAATCCCGACGTCGCCGCGTGGGGCGTGACGTTCGATCTGACGATCACGATTCCGCTGCTCTATTACATCTTCCTCGTGCGCCCGCGACACGTCGCGCCGCTGACGATCATTCCGGTATTCGTCATCTGCATGGCGCTCGCCGCGCGCGTCATCCCCACCCCTCACCAGTTCTTTCTCCACGATCTCCGCTTCCTCGGCGCGCCACTCGAAGTCGTCGTGATCGCGCTGGTCGTCCGTCGCGCGGCCGCACTGCGCCGCGCCGGCCTGCAGTCGGACGACGCGCTCACGCGTTTCCGCATCGTCGCGACGGAGCTGACCGGCAACGCACGAATCGGCGACGCGGTCGGCTTCGAAGTGGCGACGTTCTGGTACGCGTTCTTCGGCTGGCGGAAAGAAGAGCCGCGCGGCGGCTTCACCTTTCATCGCCGCAGCGAATGGCCGACGATCCTCGCCTGCATCATCGTGCTGCTCGTCGCCGAATCGATCGCGCTGCATCTCTTCGTGATGCGCTGGAGCATGACCGCGGCGTGGGTCGTCACGTTCTTCGACGTCTACGGAATCGTCTGGCTGTCCGGCGACTACCAGGCGCTGCGCCTGCGGCGAACGACGATCGAGAACGATGCGCTGGTGCTGCGCTACGGAATCCGCTGGGACGTGACGGTCGACTTCGCGAACATCGCGTCGATCGAAACGGTCAACTCCGAATCGCAGTGGAAGCGGAAGGGCGTATTGAAAGTGGCGATCCTCGATGAGCCGCGGCTGCTCGTCACACTGCGCGAGCCGATGGTGGCGCACGGACTGGCCGGCATCACGAAGACGATCTCGGCGATCGCGCTGCTGCCGGATGACCCTGAGTCGTTCGAAGCTGCGTTCGAAGCCGCGCTCAGACCCGCAGCCAGTCCGCTCTCCACGACTTGATTCGCTGCTTGATCTCGGCGGCGTTCTTCACATCGCCGTCGAGAATTGCACGCGCCAGCTCGCACACTTCGTCGTCGCCGCAGAAGCGCAGCGCGATCAGTTGTGACGTCCGGAGATCGCCGATCCGCGGCTGCAAATCCGCGGGCAGCATCCGCTGCAGGCGAAGCTGTTCTTCGAGGCGAATCAGCCTGTCCTGCACGCGCAACGGATAGGTGCGGACGATGAGCGAAAGACCGGCGAGCGCCAGAGCAACGATCGCAAGCCAGACCGTCATCCCGCTGAAATGCCGCACTGCGACGACGATCGCCGTCACCGCGTTGATCGCGAGAACCGGCACGATGAAGAAGTGGTAGAGCGGGTGATAGCGGCGGTGACTCGCGTAACTCTGTTCAGCCATGCCGCATATCAAAACACGTAGCGAGGTCTGGCGTGAACCTCTTCGAGCTTCGCGGTCAGCGCCGCTCCCGGCTGCACGCGGAAGTGATGATTCACACGCAGCCGCAGTTCCGGCTTCCCGAAGTCCTCGGGCAACTCGACGATCGTGACCGACAGCGGAATGTCGCCGAGGTGCTCTTCGACGATCTCGCGAATGCGGCGGACCGTGTCGTCGCTCATCCGCGGATACGGAACCTCGAGCGCGATCTCGCGAACCTTGCGATCGCGAATGCCGTCGAGCGGCATGATCTCGAGCGCGTTCAGCTCGGGCGTGATCGGCGCTTCATGAAACGCCGCGGCGTGTGACGCGAAACCGGCGTCGGGGACATCAGGGGCGTCGGCAACCGCGGCGACCGCGTCGTTGAACGCGTCGATGTCGGAGGGGTCTTCGTCGGCAACCGGCACGATCGCCGGCGCCGGGGCTCCCGCTCCGAACAGCCCGAGGTTGTACTTGTCGACGTCGGCGCCGACACGTTCGCGTTCGACCTCTTTCGGATCGCGCTCCTCTTCTTCGAGATTCGTATCGTCGCGAATCTCGTACGCAGAAATGCGCACCGCGCCGCGCGACTCAGGATGTCCGCCGTATTCGTCGTCGATCTGATGCGCGTTCTGCTCGGCCGACTGCAGCGATGCGCTCCGTCCGACGGTCATGCCGCCGGTGTCTTTCACCATCGCCGTCAGCAGAATGGCGACGCCGTTGTCGAGCCACTTCGCGTACTTCGCGTAGAGATCGCTGAAGACGACCACCTCGACCGATCCGAACTGATCCTCGAGGACGAACTTCGCCATCAGCTTCCCTTCGTTCGGCCCCTTCTTGATCTTCGACTTCTTCATCTGCGAGACGATGCCGCCGATGTTCACCTGCTGATCGACGAAGCGATAAAGCGTCTCGGTGCTCACGCCCGGCGCGAACTGCTTCAGGTCATCCAGATATTTGTTGAGCGGATGGCCGGTGATGTAGAAGCCGAGCGTTTCCTTCTCGGCGCGCAGCTTCTCTTCGTCTTCCCACTCCGCGCCTCTGATCGGCGGCGGCGCATTCGTCTTCGCCGGTGCCGCGCTCGCGAACGCGCCGAACAGCGAGTTCTGTCCGCGCTCCTTCTCTTCTTTCGCACGGGCCGCGGAATCGGCCGTCGACTCGAGCGAGTCGAACAGCACCTTCCGCGGCGTGTCGAGAAAATCGAAGGAGCCCGACTTGATCAGCGCCTCGATGACCTTCTTGTTCGCCGCGCGGAGGTCGACCGCCTCGCAGAATTCGTGCAGCGACGTGAAGCGTCCCTTCTCGCGGCGCGCGGTCAGGATCGACTCGATCGCGCTCTCGCCGACGCCCTTCACGGCGCCGAGTCCGAAGCGGATGTTCGGACCGACGACTGTGAAGAACATGTTCGATTCGTTCACGTCGGGCGGCATCACCTCGATGCCCATCGACTTCGCTTCGTGAATGAACTTCACGACGCTGTCGGTCTTGTCCATTTCGCTCGACATCAACGCCGCCATGAAGTGCCGCGCATGATGCACTTTCAGCCACGCCGTCTGATACGCGACGAGCGCGTATGCCACGGAGTGCGACTTGTTGAAGCCGTAGCGCGCGAACGGCTCGATGTAATCGAAGATGTCGTTCGCTTTTTTCTTCTCGTAGCCGATGGCGACGGCACCGTCGACGAACTTGCCGCGCTCGGCGGCCATGACGGCGGCATCCTTCTTTCCCATCGCCTTGCGCAGCAGATCCGCCTGGCCGAGCGAGTAGCCGGCCACCTGCTGCGCGATCTGCATGACCTGCTCCTGATAGACGATGACGCCGTACGTCTCTTCCAGAATTTCCTTCATCGCCGGCACGAGGTACTTCGCCTTCGACGTGCCGTTCTTGCGCTTCACATATTCGTCGACCATGCCGGCGTCGAGCGCGCCCGGTCGATAGAGCGCGTTCAGCGCGGCGAGGTCCTCGAACTGCGTCGGCCGCGCTTTGCGCAACAGCTCGACCATGCCGCCCGACTCGAACTGGAAGACGCCTTTCGCGCGTCCTTCCTGGAAGAGTCGGAAGACCTGCGGATCGTCGAGCGGGATGTCCTCGATGACGATGTCGGCACCGTCGACGGCCTTCGCTGACTTGATCGCGTCATCGATCACCGTCAGCGTCCGCAGGCCGAGGAAGTCCATCTTCAGGAGACCCATCTTCTCGACGACGCGCATGTCGAACTGCGTCACGATTTCATCGCGCGTCGTGCGATAGAGCGGAACGTAATTCGTGACCGGCTCGGGCGTGATGACGACGCCGGCGGCGTGCATGCCGGCGTGACGCGCGAGCCCTTCGAGTCGCGTGCCGATCTCGATGATGCGCGCGACCTCTTTGTCGTTCCGCATCGCTTCCTGGAGCGCCGGCGATTCCTTCACCGCCATCGGCAGGCTGACATCCGGGCCGGTCGGAATCGTCTTCGCCACTTTGTCGACGAGACCGTAGGAGAGTCCGAGCACGCGGCCGACGTCGCGCACGACCGACTTCGCCGCCATCGTTCCGAACGTGATGATCTGCGCGACGTTTTCCTTCCCGTACTTCTGGCGGACGTACTCGATGACGCGCCCGCGATTGTTCATGCAGAAGTCGATGTCGATGTCAGGCATCGAGATGCGCTCGGGATTGAGGAAGCGCTCGAAGAGCAGATCGTATTCGAGCGGATCGACGTCGGTGATTCCCATCGAATACGCGACGAGCGAACCGGCGGCGGAACCGCGTCCCGGCCCGACCGGGATGCCGTTGTCTTTCGCGTACTTGATGAAGTCCCAGACCACGAGGAAGTAGCCGGGGAAGCCCATCGTTTTGATGATGTCGATCTCGCGTTCGAGCCGGTCCCAGTACGCCTGCGTCTCGTGTTTCTTCCGCTTCGCGGCGAAGAGATGCGCCATCGCTTTCAGGCGCTTCTCCAGTCCGGCGCGCGCGATTTTCGCGAAGTGCGTGCCGATGTCCTGCCCTTCCGGCACCGGGAAGTTCGGCAGGTGATAGCCGCTGACGTCGAGCGACATGTTGATGCGGTCGGCGATGGCGACGGTGTTGGCGATCGCTTCCGGATATCCGCGGAAGATCGTCGTCATCTCGTCGGGACTCTTGACGTAGAAGTCGTCGGAGTAGAACTTCATCCGCTTCTCGTCGCCGAGGGTTTTGCCGGTGCCGATGCAGAGCAGCACTTCGTGCGCGAAGGCGTCGTCTTTGTTGAGGTAGTGCGAGTCGTTGGTGGCGACCATGCGCAGGCCGACTTCGTCGGCGAGGCGCGCCATCATCGGGACGATCTTCTGCTGATCGGGGATGCCGTGATCCTGGATCTCGAGGAAGAAGTTGTCGACGCCGAGGATCTCTTTGTACTGAAGCGCCGCTTCCTTTGCCTTGGTGACGTTGCCGTTGGCGAGGCTTTGCGACACTTCGCCTTTGAGGCATGACGAGAGGACGATCAGCCCTTCGCGATGTTCGCGCAGCAGCTCTTTGTCGATGCGCGGCTTGTAGTAGAAACCTTCGGTGTACCCGGCCGAGACGAGCTTGACGAGGTTCTTGTAGCCCTCGTTGTTCTGCGCGAGCACGATGAGATGGTTGTTCGCGCCGGCGTCGGCCTGCCCGTCTTCGACGCCGGCTTTGTCGTGGCGCGAGCCGTACGCGACGTACATCTCACAACCGATGATCGGCTTGACCTTCTCCTTCTTCATCGCGTTGTAAAACTCGACCGCGCCGAACATGTTGCCGTGGTCGGTGATCGCGCACGCCGGCATGCCGAGCTGCGCAACTTTCTTCGCGAGCTCCTCCGGCCGGCTGGCGCCGTCGAGGAGGGAGTATTCAGTGTGAAGGTGAAGGTGAACGAAGGACATCGGGCCTCGGGATGTGTGTCGACGGCATTGTACCAGGCGGATGAGGGATGAAGGATGAAGGATGAAGGATGAATAAAGGCGGAGGCCACGCCGGCAAACGCCTCATCCTTCATCCTTCATCCCTCATCCTTCGATATACTTTTCATGGTAAAGTTCTTTCTCATGGACGAAGAGGAAGTCTCCCGCCCCGCCCGCCCGCTCCCTGCCGCAGCCATCGCATTCGCACTGGGGCTCGCGGGCGATCTCCTGTTGCGCGCGCTGCCGTGGGGCGTGAATGCCGCCATCTGGACCGTGCTCATCCTTGGCGGCGTGATCTGGCTGATGCGTCGTGAGCGGCCACAGCCGGTGGCGTCCATTGCGTTCGCGGCGATCGGCGCGTTACTCGCCGCCGCGTGCATCGCGTGGCGTGATTCCTCCGTCCTCGTCGCGCTCGACATTCTTCTGCTCGCGCTCTTCCTCCTCTTCCTCTCCCTCGACACACGCCAGGTCGTGCTCTGGTCGACCGGCATCGCGCGACTGATTGCCGCGATCTTCTTCACGATCGTCTTCGCGATCCCCGGCATGTTCCAGCTGCTGCTCGCCGATGTGCGGTGGCGCGAGCTTCGCCCCGGACTGATCGGACGCCGCGCGCTCATCGTGCTGCGCGGTCTCGTCATCGCCCTGCCGCTGCTGCTGCTCTTCAGCGTCCTGCTCTCATCCGCCGACGCGGCATTTTCCGGGCTGCTCTCGAACGTCTTCAACATCGATCTGCCGCGGCTCATCGGTCACGTCGTGCTGACGATCGTGCTGACGTTCCTGACCGCCGGTTTCCTTCGCGCGACGCTCCGCGGTCCGGCCGTTCCCGACGCCGACCGCCCATCCTTCTTCCACCTCGGCGCGGCCGAGACCAACATCGCCATCGGCCTCGTTGACGTGCTCTTCGCCGCGTTCGTCGCCGTGCAGTTCCGCTACTTCTTCGGCGGCGCGGATCTCGTGCGACTCGCTCCGAAACTGACGTACGCCGAATACGCGCGGCATGGTTTCTTCGAGCTCGTCACGGTCGCAGCGCTCGTCGTGCCGCTGCTGCTGTTCGCCGACTGGATTTCCGATCGGCGCGAGGCTGCCGGAGCGAAGACCTTCCGCATCCTCGCGCTCATTCAGGTGTTGCTCGTCGGCGTGATGCTCGTCTCCGCGTATCGGCGGATGCAGCTTTACGTCGACGAATACGGCCTGACCGAACTGCGGCTTTACACGACCGCGTTCATGTTCTGGCTCGGCGCGCTGCTGGTCTGGTTCGCGGTCACAGTGCTGACCGGGAACCGCACGCGATTCCTCATCGGCGCGCTCGCCAGCGGTGTCGTGGTCGTGCTCGCGCTGCACGCGGTCGATCCCGACAACCGCATCGTCCGGACGAACGTCGAGCGCGCCGCCGCCGGAAAACGCGCACTCGACATGACCTACGCAACGTCGCTCAGCGCCGACGCCACTCCCGCGCTGATCGCGGCGCTTCCTCTTCTTCCGGAGCCGCAGCGGCTGTGCGCCGCGCACCATCTGTTGTGGCTCGATGTGAAGGACAACCGCGACTGGCGTTCGTGGAACGCGTCACGCACCCGCGCGCATGCGGCGATCGATGAGCATCGCGCGGAGCTCGTCGCTATGGGTTCCCGTTGTCCCGGCGCTGCGCCGTATCCGAAGCGAGATTGATCGTCCCGGCGTCGGCGCTCGTCAGCTCTCCGCCGACCTCCACGACTTTCGACGCGAGCGTTCGCGGCACCGTCGTCTCGGTGATCACCGAGACGACGTACATCTCGTTCGCGCCGACCGGCGCTACGACAAAGCGGCCATTCTCATCGGTCGAGATCTCCTCGGTACCGAGAAAGTCATCGCTGTAGCGCAAAAGTTGCGCGACCTGCACGCGCGCACCGGCGACCGGCTTCCCGTCCGCCATCACGCGTCCCGCCAATGCGGCGCCGGGCGTGATCCGCAGAGTGCGTGGCTGTGACACCCGCACCATCCGACGGATCACCGGCGCGAAGTTACGTGCGCGAATGCGGACGTCGGTCGCGAACGAGTTGTCCGGCAGACGCAGCACGAACTCGCCGTCGGCGTCGGTGATCGAAAGCTTGTCGAGGCCGGGGATCTGTCCGAAGCCGGTTTGGAAATGGTCCTCATCACCGAGGTGCACGCCGGCCGGCTCGACGAGGGCGCCGACGATCGGCTTGCCCGTCGGATCGACGACGATTCCGCAGACGAGTCGCCCGCGAGCGGAGGGAACGCGCGGCTTGAGCGTGATCGTCACCGGCGTTCCGCCCGGAACGTAGTCGGAAAACGCCGGCTCGTAACCGCTGGCAACGGCGAGCAACCGGAAGCGCAACGCCGGATCGAGCTCGCGCAGATGAAACGAGCCGTCGGCGTCGAGCGCCTCGTGCTTGCCGCAATCGCGATAGCACGATGGACAGAGCGTATTCGGTCCGCTTCGCGGCAACGCCGTGTAGACGTAGACGTGCGCGGCGCGAAGCAGCTTGCCGTCTTCAGCAACGACAAGGCCGGAGAGTTCATCAGCGTGCAGAGTGGAAGCTGCGGCGAGCACGAAAAGCGCGAAGAGGGTCGCTGTTCTCATGTCAATGCGACGAGCCGCATTGCGCGAAGTTACGCGCTATGAATCGAACGCGACGCGCACCGGACGTCCGCCCGCGGGACGCGAGGCCGGATCGATGCGCGCGTCGAGCAGCTCGCGCAGGTTCGTCAGCTCGAGGAACATATGACGATGCCGGATGCAGTGAACGGCGATCGCGAGAAACAGCATTGCCAGCACCGCGAAGAAGACCAGCGACGCCGGGCTGCGCGCCGGCAGCATCGATGACGTCGTCCCGACGAACAGCTCCTGCATCACGATCAGCAGAAAGAGCGGCAGCGGAAAGAAAACCAGCGCTGACAAAACGCGGCTCGCCTGAATGCGGAAGTACGGCCGCAGCGCGAGCAGACTGATCGAGACGAAGTAGCCAAGCATCAGCACCGCGGCGAAGTGCAATTCACCTGATGCGCCGCCGCCTGCGCCGTGACGCGCGAGCGTCAGCATTCGCGTCTGCAGGAAGAGCAGCCAGATCAGCGACGTCACCGCTGCTCCGACGGAGAAGAGCGCGAGAAATGCGCCGAAGAGATTGCGCGCGGCGAGCAGCGCCGCCATCCGGACGAGCAGCGACGCGCAGGCGACGCCGGCCAGCAGCGCGACGACGATCGCCCATCCGGCGGTTGCCGACGTCGAGACGCGCGCTCCCTGCACCGCCACGAAAGCGATGTCGCTTCCCTGCAACTGCTGCACGGCGTCGGTCGCCGCGGAGAGTCCCAGGAAAAGGAAGAACGCCGTTCCGGCGTAGAAAAGAATGCGCGGCATCGGACCAATGGTACTACTCGGTCGATTCCCGCATCGAGATGATCTGATCGAGTCGGATGTCGACCGGCCCTTCCGGCGCCTCGAACTTCACGAATTCCGCGCCGTCAGCGGTGTAGACGTCGGCGATTCGTCCGCGCTGGCGCTGTGTAACCCCTTCGAGCTCGAACTCCAGCTACGTTCGTTTTGTGCATCGCCGCCGCTTCCAGCTGATCGTGATAGTCGCAGGAGACCGGCTCGTATGGTTCATTCGACATCTCGTTTCCTCCGCTTCGTTGCCATTACACGATCGATGCCTTTTGCGGTAGGATCGTCGCGGTCTCCCCCAACGATGAACGGACTGAGCTCTCTCTTTCAGATCGAGTCACTTTCGACCGCGATGCCGGTCGCTTTCGCCGTCATCCTGCTGCTGATCCTCATCGTTTCGTTCCGCTCGCGTGCCGTCGTTTTCTGCCAGTACCTGGAGGCGATGACCGGCATCAAGCTGCAGCCGTCGACAGTTCGTCGCGTTTACAAAGAGCTCGGACCGGACGGCGTGCGCGAGTTCTTCCTCGACCTGATCATTCGCGAGGATTTGAAGCAGGGACCGCTCGATCCGTCGGACGACGACGCATCATCAGCACGAGCGGCCGGCTCCGGGAACCAGGCTTAGACGCAGTAGACGCGCGCGCGCTCGGCGACATACGCGGCATCGACCGGTTTCAGCAGCGTCTCGTCCGCGACTCTCCCCCATGTCCGCAGCTCCGGATCGGGGTCTCCTACGATGATCACCGAAGTGGCTGTCCGGTCGCGGTCGCGCAACGCTTCGAGCGCGGAAAGTCCTCGTTTCGATTTCAGATCGACGCCGAGCAGCACGATGCGAAACGTTCGCGTGCGGACGATTTCGACGGCGTCGGCGCCGTCGGCGGAGAACGTCACGGTGAAGTGGCGCTGATCGAGCGCGGCGATCAGCGATTTGCGAAACGCATCGTCATCGTGGATGACGAGCGCGGGACAGCTGGGAGCAATCATCAAACGTCGGAGTCGGGCAAGAGGCGTTCCAGCGCGCGCCGATGCGCCTCTTCGACCTCTTCGTTGAAGCAGACGAAAACGACCCGATCGATGCCGCCCTGCTCGCGGAGAAACCGCACCACTTCGCCGACGGCGATGGCCGCCGCTTCCGCGATCGGATAGCCGTAAACACCGGTGCTGATCGCCGGAAAGGCGATCGTGTGGACCTCATTTTCAACAGCGAGCGCGAGGCTGGAGCGATAGCAGGATGCGAGCAGCGCCGGCTCGTTGCGCGTGCCGCCGCGCCAGACCGGACCAACAGTGTGAATGACGTGGCGCGCCGCCAGCTGATAGCCGCCGGTGATGCGCGCCTCACCGGTCGGACAGCCGCCGAGCCTGCGGCATTCTTCGAGGAGCTCCGGTCCGGCCGCGCGATGAATGGCGCCGTCGACTCCGCCGCCGCCGAGGAGCGACTCGTTGGCCGCGTTCACGATGGCGTCGACGTTGAGCCGGGTGATGTCGCCGCGAAGGATCTGGATCGGCATGACGTTATCGGCGTCCGAGCTTCGCGACGATCTCGAACTCGCGAGCCGTCACCGGCTGGATCGAGAGTCGCGATCCTTTTTTCGTCACGACCATCTCTTCGAGGCCTTTGGCGCTCTTGAGCGTTTCGAGCGGAACGATGTCGTCGAACTTTTCGACGAAGCGAAGCTCGACGGAGACCCAGATGGGATCGTCTTTGGTCGCTTTCTCGTCGAAGTACTTGTGGTCTTTCTTCAACGCGAAGGGGTCGGGATACGCTTCGCGGCTGATCTCCGCAATGCCGGTCACGCCCGACGGATCGGCGTTCGAGGCGTAGAAGAGGACTTCATCGCCGAGCTTCATGTCGCGCATGAAATTGCGCGCCTGGTAGTTGCGGACGCCTTCCCAGCTCGTGGTGCCGTCGCGCTGAAGGTCGTCGATCGTGTAAGCCGCCGGCTCACACTTCATCAACCAGGCGCGCCGGCGAGGCGCCGGTGCCTCGGTTGGCAAAGCCTCGGCGGACGGCTTCGCGGCAGATGATCGGGGCTTGGCGGATTTGCCGCTGGTTTTCATGGCGGCGTGATTCTAACGCTTCGCTAATTTCTGAGATCGGCGGCGTGAATGTCGACCGCTTCATTGGGTTTGAATTTTCGCCGGTCCCGAGGCGCGACCACGTAACCTTCGTTGTCGATCGTCACGTATTTCGGGCCCAGTGCGGGCTCGAGGCAGTCGCTCTCTGGCCGCTCCTTCCCGTAATCGATGACACGCTGACACGACGTCATGCGAACGCTGCCTGACACGCTGCGATAGAACATCACGTCGAACGAGAGGACCGTCCCCTTTCCGTCGACTATCCATTTCCTGACCGCGGCGTTCGTCCACTCTTCAATCGACGCGTAGAGTCCATTCGTGATTGCATTCGTCTGTGGCGCCACATCCGGCTGGTACGCACCAACGTCGACTGCGCGGCCGAGCTTCGTCATGATGTCGAGAAACTCCGCGTGCGACAGCGCCTGATCCCGATCGAATTCCTCGTGGGTTAGCCATGCGCGAGGCTCCACGTTAATTCGCCGCAACCCGGATGTGTCAGACGCCACGCATGCCGCATATCGATCGCCGACCGCGTAGCAGTTCGGTTTGCCATCGATAGCTGGACCGAGATACCGAGCGAACGCTTCGCCTCTCGCCGGCGCGGCCGCCATCGCAAGGACGAGGAAGATTGCGCTCATCACGTCGGAAACGGACCGGGATAGCGCTCGAGCGCGGTTCGCAGCAATTCGATTGACGTTCGCAGATCGTCTTCCTTCAACACGTACGCGATTCTCACTTCGTTCGCGCCGAGGCCGGGCGTTGCGTAGAAGCCGTCGGCGGGAGCGACCATGACGGTCGCGCCATCCTGCTCGAAGTCGGTGAGCAGCCACACCGCGAAGTCTTCGGCGCTGGCGACCGGGAGCTTCACGACGCAGTAGAACGCTCCTTCCGGTTTCGCGAGCTCCACTCCGGGAATCGACGTCAGGCCGTCAAACAAAACATCGCGGCGGCGCTGGTATTCGTCAGTGATTCCGCGCGTGTATTCGTCGCCGAGCGAATCGGCGCCGACGGCGATGAACTGCGCGATGCCGGGCGGCGAGAGTCTTCCCTGCGCCATACGGAGACAGGCGTCGTAGACGTCGCCGTTGCGGGTCACGAGTGCGCCGAGGCGGATGCCGCAGGCGCTGTAGCGTTTCGAGAGACTGTCGACGACGATGGCGAGCTCGCTGAAGCCTTCCAGCTCGAGCGCGCTGATCGCTTTGCGTCCGTCGTAGACGAACTCGCGATAGACCTCATCGGAGATGAGGAAGAGTCCGTGGTCGCGGCAGAAGGCGGCGATCATCTCGAGCTCTTCGCGTGAGTAGACCGTGCCGGTCGGATTGTTCGGATTGCAGATGATGATCGCGCGCGTGCGCGGAGTGAGCGAGCGCTCGAAGACTTCGCGCGGCGGGAGATGGAACGCGTCGCGTCCGCGGGTCGTGACCGGGACGATGTTCAGTCCGGCCATGGTCGCGAAGGCTCGATAGTTCGCGTAGAACGGCTCGACGACGAGCACGTCGTCGCCCTGATCGGCGCAGGCCATGAACGCGAAGAGAATCGCTTCGCTGCCGCCGGTGGTGGCGAGGATTTCGCGCACGTGTAGCGTGATACCGAGACGTCGCTGGTAGTAGCGCTGCAGCGAATCGAGGAACGCCGGCGTTCCGGTCGACGGCGAGTATTCGAGGACTTTGTCTTCGAGCTGGTGCAGCCGCTCGCGCATGCACGCCGGCGTTTCGATGTCAGGCTGCCCGATGTTGAGGTGATACACGCGCGTTCCGCGCGCCTTCGCAGCCTCGGCCAGCGGAGCAAGTTTGCGGATCGGCGATGCCGGCATCGCAAGCGCGCGCCGCGAGAGCGCGAACCGCTGCGCTTCGATGTCAGGTTCGGTAACGGTCATTTCTTCTTCGATTGCCGCGCGCCCGGAACAGCCGGCGCGTTCGGGGCCTCATCATGCTCCTTCGAATTCGCGAGCAGCACCTTCTGGTCGGTATGGGCGTCGCCCTTGTCCGAACCTTCCGTATGCTCGCGTCCGCCGATCTTATAAGAGCCAGGGTTGACGTTGTTGTATTTGCTCATGCCCGGAGGAAATTGCGAAGGGCGTGCCGCAACGGGCAAAGAAAGGGGCGGCCGAAGCCGCCCCTCGAGGTATGCCTACGGCTGCGGCTGGTTGTCGATATCCGGATCGACGGTGATCGGTCCGTGTTCGTTATTCTTCGACGTGTCCATTCCCGCCTTGCGGCTGATCGCGACGCCGTGAATGATGAGGTTGATGTCGTAAAGGTACTTTTCCACCGGAGCACCGTGAGGCAGCGGATGCCCGGCATTAGCTCCGTATGTGTTTTGCCCTGGGTTGTAAACCGCGGGACCGTCCGGCCACGCTTTGTGTTTATCGCCGGACGTCTTCAATGGCACGATTCCGCCGAGCTCGAAGTTCCACGTCGCGTCCGCGATGTCCAGCGTCCACTCGAGGCGTTGGTTCACTCGATTGATGATCGCGACATACGGATCGGCGGTCGGCAGGCCGGTTGCGGGATCGAGGATCACTCTTACGGGTACGGGCGACTGCGGGTTGGTCATGACGTCTCCTTCTCTCTCTATTTTCCGGACGAGGAACCACATCCCCCGCCGGTGGCAATCGATTCGAACTCGCGGGCGTGGTAGCCGGTGGCGTGAAGTCTTGCAATGAACGGCTGCGCTTCACCCATCCGGCATTGATAAATCAGTGAGCGCGCGTACACCTCCAGCAACTCGGGATCGGCGGACGTCGCCACCTGCGACGCGATGACTTCAGACGCTCCGCGCCATTCTGCGAACGCACGTTGTTTCTGCCCTGCCGCCGCGAGAACCTCGCCATAAATGAGGCGCGCCGCTGCATACAACCGTGCAGAACCGCCATCGGCGTTGCGCGTCGCGGCCAAATTCGATGCCGCGCGTTCTGCGGTAAGCAGCGCATCGCTGACACGCCCGCGGGCAAGCAGGACTTTCGCGCGGTTCGCTGCGATCACGGCGAGATCACGACGCCACGCAACGCGGTTCACATCCTTCGCCGCGACCGCGGTCATGAGACGCTCGGCTTCGTCGACCGCGTCATTTGCGCCGGCCAGGTCGCCGCGAACCCGGAGCAGCGATGCGATCCGCATCCTGGTAATGGCAAGGTTGCGCTGCCAGTTCGCGTTTGCGCCATCGCGCTCGCGCAGCGATGTTTCCAGAGCGCTCTCCTGCAGCCGATGCTGCAGTGCGGCGGCATCGTCGCCGACCATCTCCGACAGCGTGCTGAGGTAACTGTGGCTGTTTGCAAGCCGTTCCCGGTAATACGCATTCCTCTCATCGAGCCGGATCAAGTCGTTGTAGATGGCGAACTCCGCCTCGAACTGCTGCCGTGCGGCGGCGAGATTTCCGAGCCGCTGTTGCACGAATCCGACTTTGTTCAGCGTGCGCGCAACGTCGGCGCGACGCGAAGTGATGTCCGGCGCGGCCGCGACACGCGCCCTCTGAATTTCGAGCGTGATCTCGTACTCGCGCAGAGCTTCGCCGAGCGCACCTTTCGTATCGAGAATCGTCCCGACGGTGCTGTGGCTGTAAGCGCGCTCGACGCGGAATCTGTCGTCCAGCGGCTTCAGAGCTGCCGCCTGCTCCGCCGCGGTGCGGTACGCAATCATGTGCTGCAGTGCCTCATCGAGCTTTCCCTGAAGACGCAGCGCATTGCCAATCCAGAAATGCGCGGTGCCGGCAGCGAGGACGGCTTCAGCGTCACGCGGATCTTTCCGCGCAGCGATGTTCGCGAGGCGAAGTGATTCGGCGAATACGGCGCTTGCCGCCGCGACGTTTCCCTGAGCAATCCGCACGTCGCCAAGCTGATTGAGAGCTTTCGAGCTTCGAGTCAGCTCTGCCGCCGTCACGCGATTCGTGTCAAGTGAGGACGTGTATTCGAGTGACTTGGTCGCAACGTCGTCGAGGATGTCGAGACGTCCAACGGGTTCGAGTTTCTTTCGAAGATCACCGAGCATGAAGCCAATCAAATCCTCGGCCTGCGCTCGACGCGCCGTCGCCTCCGTCTCCGCCGCGACCGCCGCCGCGCGCTCTCTCCGCAAATCCGTGACGTACTTCCACGCCGACAGCACCACGATCAGGATCACGACCGCGGCGGTCAGTTCGCGGACGAGACGCTTCGGCCGTTCGGCGATCCAGCGCAGACGGTCGAGCGCTTCGACGGCGGTTGGGCGGTCGGTGGGGGCGAGTTGTTTGAGTCGCTCGATCAGCGCGGTGATGTCGCGCGTCGTACCGATGACCGGGAGCGATTCGCCGCGGCTGGCGGCGAGCATCACTTCGCGGCCGCTCATCGTTGCTTCGTACGGTTCGCGTCCGGTGAAAAGCGTTTGCATCACGAGGCCGAACGAATACATGTCGCTGGCCGGCGTGAGCGTTTCGCCGCGCGCCTGTTCGGGGCTCATGTAGAGCGGCGTTCCCATCGTCACGCCGGCGGCGGTGAGCAGACCGCGGTCGCGCTTCTTTTCCGGCGTCGGCAGCACCATCACGGTCGGCACCACCAGCGTGCTGTTGGTGTCGTCGAGCGGGAACCACTCTTCCTGAATCTTCTCCGACACGTGCAGGAGCTGCGAGCGGATCGATTCCGTCGGCTTCACCGACGACTCGCCGCCCGACGATGCGTGCGTCGACTTCTCCGCCCAGCGTGCGAGGCCGAAGTCGAGCACCTTCACCTCGCCGGCCGGCGTCAGCATGACGTTCTCCGGCTTGAGGTCGCGGTGAATGATGCCGGCGCGGTGAGCGGCGACCAGCACGCGCGCGATGGCGTCGACGATGCGAACTTTCTCGGTGAGCGACAGGCCGTCGCGGAGCGCCTCTTCGAGCGTCTTTCCTTCGATCAGCTCGAGCACGAGGAGATCGACTTCCTCGCCTTCGATGTAGTCGTAGATCCGGCAGATGTTCGGATGCTCGAGCTGTGAGAGCGTCCGCGCTTCGCGAATCAGTCTGCTGCGCGCCTCGGCGTCGAGCCGCTGTTCGGGACGGATCGCTTTCAGCGCGACGCGCCGCTGCAGGGTTTCGTCGTACCCCGCGTAAACGTCCCCCATGCCACCCTGGCCAAGAAGGTCGACAATGCGGATGTGCCCGAACCGGCTTCCGATGAGCTCCATGTTGTTGGGGAGAGCCGACCCACTCTCGAACGGGTATGTTACTACGCCGTTCGGGAGTGCCGGAACCACCGGAGTCCACAGATTTGACGCGGCGCGCGGCATGGCGTGTCTCACGATCTCCTCACTGTTTGTGTGAGACCCATCCTCGCGCCGTTTCCCCGTTCCGCACAGGGACAAAACTTACGAGTGGCCGCAGAGAAACTGCGCGCTCACCGCGGCCGCGTAACGCAGCTCCTTCGGCACATGCACGAGCGGATGAATGGCGTTGTACGTATGCGACGCATTTCCGATGACGACGTGCGCCGCGTCGCGTGACCGCGTGGCGATCTCGTACGACTCGGCGACCGGCACGCTTTCGTCCCGTCCGCCATGCACGACGACGATCGGAACCTGCAGCTTTTCCGTCGCGTCGAGAATGTCGAGCTGATCGCGATTTGCTTCGTAGTCGTCGAGCATTCGCGTCGACATCCGCATCACCTGTTTCGTGCGCGCGTTGACCGCGTCCATGAAACCGTCGCGGCGCCACTGCTCCTTCGTCGCGTCATCCCACCGATCGGCGCGCGCGATAGCGCTCCACGTCACGACGCCGGCGAGATGCGGAATGTCGCGCGCTCCGAGCAACGCGATGCCACCGCCGCGTGAATGTCCGAGGAGGAATGTCGGTGCGGGAACGTGCGCCTGAGCGTATGCGACGACGTGAATCAGATCGCTGACCTGCTGCGAGTACGTGTCGTCCGCGAACAGATCGAGCCGCTCGAATGTTTCCGGATCGTCGCCGATCCCCGATCGCGACATGTTGAAGCGGCAGACGGCCAGCCGATGTTCGGTCAGCGCTTCGTCGAGCCAGGGAAAGAAGCCCCAGTCCTTGAATCCTTTGAAGCCATGCACGACGACGACGAGCGCTCGCGCCCGCGACGGGATGTCGAGGTTGCCGCGAATCGGAAGATCTTCGCTCGACTGAATCGTGAACTGCATCTCAGACGTTGAATCGAAACAGAATCACGTCGCCATCCTGCACGACGTATTCCTTCCCCTCGCTGCGCATCTTTCCCGCCGCCCTCGCGGCCTGCTCGTTGCCGCACGAAAGGTAATCGTCGTACGCGATCGTCTCCGCGCGAATGAAGCCACGCTCGAAGTCGCTGTGGATCTTTCCCGCCGCCTGCGGCGCTTTCGAGCCGCGATGAATCGTCCACGCGCGCGCTTCTTTCGGCCCGGCCGTGAAGAACGTTTCCAAATCGAGCAGGTGATACGCGCTGCGTACGAGGACGTCGAGTCCCGCTTCCGGCAATCCCATCTCGGCGAGGAAGTCTTTCCGCTCGCCCGGCGGCAACTGCGAGATCTGCGCTTCGAGCTCGCCGCAAATCACGACGACCTCGCCTTTCTTCGCCGCCGCGAGTTCGCGCACTTTCGCGACCAGCGGACTCTCGCCCGCCAGGTCGGACTCCGCGACGTTCGCGACGAACAGCACCGGCTTACCGGTGATCAGATTCAGTTCATCGATGTGCCGATGCTCTTCCTCGGTGAACTCGATGGCGCGCAGCGGCGTTCCCTTCTCGACCGCCTGCACCGCCTTCGTGTACGCCTCCATCTGCGCCTGCGCGTCCTTCTGTCCGGCGCGCGCGAGACGGCTCACGCGATCGATCCGCTTCTGCAGCGCATCGAGATCGGAGAGCAGCAGCTCGGTCTCGATGATCTCGATGTCGCGCTCGGGATCGACGCTGTTCTCGACGTGGATGACGTTCGGATCTTCGAAGCAGCGCACGACATGCAGGATCGCTTCGGTCTCACGAATGTTCGCGAGGAACTGATTGCCCAGCCCCTCACCTTTCGACGCGCCGCGCACGAGGCCGGCGATGTCGACGATTTTCAGATCGGTGTAGACCGTCTCTTTGCTCGTCGCCAGCTGCGCGAGCTTGTCGAGACGCGGATCGACGACCGGCACGATGCCGACGTTCGGTTCGATCGTGCAAAACGGATAGTTCGCACTCTGCGCACCAGCCGCGGTGAGCGCGTTGAAGATCGTCGATTTACCGACGTTCGGAAGGCCGACGATGCCGACGGAAAGACCCATGCTTGACTGCTCCTAACGTGAGTTGCGGGTCGCGTAACGGCGGAGCGGCTGAGGCGATTCCTTGGAAGGATGAAGGATGAGGGATGAAGGATGAATGAAGGCCGAGATTTCATCATTCATCATTCATCATTCAGCATTTCTCCGCGCCATCTCGGCCGCCCCAATCAGCCCCACCTTCTCGTTCGTGATCAGATCGACCGGCATTTCCGCGAGAAGATCGGTGAATCGTCCTTTGCGGAGGAAGGCCTGCATGAAGCGTCCGTCGGTGAAACGGGCGACGTGTTTCGCGGCGATGCCGCCTGCGAGAAACACGCCGCCTCTCGCCAGCACACGCAGCGCCATGTTGCCGGCTTCGGCACCGTAGATGTCGACGAAGATCTCGAACGTCTGCGTTGCGATCGGATCGCCGGCCGCCGCGAGGCGCGCGATCTCCGCGCCGTCGGCGGAAAGGTCGCCACCGAGGAACGTAAAGATGTTGACCAGTCCCATGCCCGAGAGGACGCGTTCCCAGCTGACGTGTCCGTAACGCGCGAGCAGTGAGAGACAGAGCTGCGTCTGCACTTCATCCTGCGGCCCGAAATCGGCGTGACCACCTTCGGATGGCAGTACATGCCACGCGCCGCTCGAGAAGGTCACCATCGCCTGGCCGAGACCGGTGCCGGCGCCGAGGATTCCGATGGGACCTCCGCGAACGCGTTTGCCCGCGTTGATGGAAAGGAGATCGTCAGCGCCAAGCAGCGGAACGCCTAGTGCGACCGCGTAGAAATCGTTGATGAGTGAGACGCGGCGGATGTTGAACGCGCTCGCGATCGCGGACGACTCCATCGTCCATGAGAGGTTCGTCACTTCGGCGCGCTCGTCGAGAACGGGACCGGCCACCGCGAAGCAGGCGGCGTCGATCTCGCGCGGCGCCTGCTCGAGAAATGCGCCGAGGATCGCGTCGAAGGTCGGGAAGCGAGCGCTTTCGAAACGCTGCTCGGCGACGACGGTCGCAGGCGTCGACGTGAAGTCGACGAGGCGCAGCAGCGTCTTCGTTCCGCCGATGTCGCCGGCGACGACTCTCACGATTCGAGCTGCTCCCGCAGTCGCGTTAATGCTTCGCTCCAGAGAGCTTTCTTCGCGGCGACGTCTTCTCTGTCGGCGAGCTTCGAATGCTGGACCGCGACCTGCGACTTCGCATCGCCCTTCGCGTAGAAGCCCGCTTCGACATTCGTGCCGTCGCTCCAGGTGATGCGTATTGATTTGTTCGGCGTCGATTTGCGCACGGTGATCTTCGCAGCGCGCAACCACGACTTGCGCCGCTTCGCGTCGTTCCATGCGTCGAACAGCTCATCGATCGGCACGGCGATGGTGCGGCTGACGCTCGCCTGAAACCCGGCCGGCGTCTGATGCACTTCGCGCAGTCCGCGCTCGCGTTCGTAAGTGACGGTGACCATCTGCGACCACCACGGCGGCGCGCCGAACTTCTCGCTGACGATCGCGGCGATCTCGCCGTGCGCGAGTTTCTTCGCGCCCGCTTTGTCGAGCAGCTTCAGCCACTCGGTCCAGCCACGGCCGGTCGCCTTCTTCACCGCCTCGTCGCTGATCGCCATGCTCGTTATGATATCGCCGCCGATCATGAGCAACAGCAAACTGGTATGGACGAGCGATCCGGAGCAGGCCAAACAGCTCCGCGAAACGACGCCGTCGGTGAAGGACACCGCGCCGTCGGCGCAGACGATTCGCGTCGGGATCGACAGGAAGCGCCGCGCCGGAAAAAGCGTGACGATGGCGATAGGGTTTCAGCTCTCTCCCGACGCGCTCGCAAAGCTCGCGACAGTGTTGAAGAAGCGCTGCGGTTCGGGAGGAACGGCGAAAGCGGGCGAGATCGAGATTCAGGGCGATCACGTCGAGACGGTTGCGGCGGAGCTGCGCAAGCGCGGCTATCGGGTGAAGTCGTAGCTACTCGCCCGCTACATCGCCCGGCGGAAACCCGAACGACATCCGCACCGCCGCGTACTCTTCGGTCACTCCCCCGTCCGCGCTGCGAATCGTCAGCGGCGGCTCGATGAACGGTGTGCGCGGCGGGAAGTCGGCGCGGTGCATCGCGCAGAAGAGCGAGATCAGCGGTTCGCGGCCTTCCTTGAATACAACATCACGCCGGCGAAGTAGTGCGAGGTCATTGGCAGAGAGAGATTCCATCGCGCGATCCGCCTGCGCGGTCGGAAACACGAAGACGAACACGCCGCCCGGCGCGAGGATCTTCGCCGCGGTCGCCGCGTAGCCGGCCACACTGCCGCGCACCTCGTTGCGAGCCGGCACCGCCTGCGGATGCGCGGGATGGGCGGCGGTTCCCGGCGGAAAGTACGGCGGCGAGCCGGTGACGAGATCGAAAGGCGCGTCATTGGCAAGAATCGATGCATCGCGCAGATCGCCTTCGTAAATCGTCACGCGCTCGTCGATGCCGTTGTACTGCATCGTCTTGCGCGCCAGCTTTGCCGAGATCGACTGCGCTTCAACCGTGAACATCCGCGCACCCGGAAGACGCCACGCCACGATCAGCGCGACGGAACCAATCCCGCTGCCGAGGTCTGCGGCGCGATCGACGCGCGGCGCGCAGACGGTTGCGTACCACGCGGTCAGCACGTCATCGGTCGAATAGCGATGACCGTTCGCGTATTGAAAGATACGGAAATCGCCGCAGATGTAGTCGAGCGTTTCACCTTCATCCGGCTCGACGCCGCCGGGCGGAACCGGCCCCGGCCGGCGCCAGCCGCGGTAGAAACGAGCCGGAGACGTCATCCGATCTATGATCGCCGAAATTCGGCGTCGCATTGCCGCCGTTCCGTAATCGATGCGGACGCCAGCCGGCGGCCGGATCATTAAAACCAACAGTGGAGGCATCGATTGATGGGAGTCGTTCGGAGACTGTCAGTACTCTTCGCGCTCACGTTGGCCGTCGCTTCGTTGTCGGCGCAGGATCTCTCTTCTTTCGAGAAGCGAACGACCCTGCGCACGCTCGACAACGGGCTGACCGTCATCGTCATGGAGCGCCCTGAAGCACCCGTATTTTCGTTCGCGACCGTCGTGAACACCGGGTCGGCGCAGGAAGTGCCGGGCATCACCGGCCTCGCGCACATGTTCGAGCACATGGCGTTCAAGGGAACCGATCGCGTCGGCACGAGCGACAGCGCCGCCGAGCAGATCGCCCTCGGAAAGGTCGACGAGGCGTATGCCGCTTACGACACCGCGCGCCGCCAGGCGACCGGCCGCGACGACGCGAAAGTCGCGGAGCTCGAGAAGGCGTGGAAAGACTCCATGGCCGCCGCCGACAAGTACGTCGTCGCGAACGAGTTCAGCAAGATCGTCGACCGCGCCGGAGCCGTCGACGTCAACGCGTTCACGAACTCCGACGTCACCGCCTACTTCTATTCGATGCCGTCGAATCGCGTCGAGCTGTGGGCGTATCTCGAATCGGAGCGCTTCCTCCATCCGGTCTTCCGCGAGTTTTACAAAGAGCGCGACGTCGTCACCGAAGAGCGCCGCATGCGCACCGAGTCGAGCCCCTTCGGCCGATTGATCGAAGAGTTCCTCGCCACCGCCTTCACCGCGCATACGTACGGCTCGCCGACCGTCGGCTGGCCGTCGGATCTGAAGACGTTCTCGGTCACCGACGCGAAGGCGTTCTACAAAAAGAACTACGTTCCGTCGAACATGGTCGTAGCCGTCGTCGGCGACGTGAAGACCGACGAGGTCATGGCGCTGATCGACAAGTACCTCGGCCGTTTGCCGAAGGCGCCGAAGCCGGAGCCGCTGCGCGTCGTCGAGCCGAAGCAGATGGCGGAACGGACCGTGATCCTCCGCGAGAAATCGCAGCCGATTTACATGGAGGGTTATCACCGCCCCGCCGCCACCGATCCCGATGACGCGATCTACACCGTCATCTCCACCATCCTCTCGTCCGGCCGCACGTCGCGCCTCTATCGCTCGCTCGTGCGCGACAAGAAGCTGGCCGTGCAGGCCTCCGGCTTCAACGGATTCCCCGGCGACAAATATCCGAACCTCTTCACCTTCTACGCGGTTCCGACGCAGGGACACACCGCCGCCGAAGTCGGCACCGCCATTCAGGCGGAGCTCGAGCGTTTGAAGAACGAAGACGTGACTGCTGATGAACTGCAGTCGGTCATAACGCGCTCGAAAGCGAACCTGCTCCGCCAGCTCGACAACAACGACGGACTGGCGCTGCAGCTCGCACTCACGCAGACGGTTTACGGCGACTGGCGCGAGCTGTTCCGCGAGATCGGCCGCATCGAGAAAGTAACGCCGGCCGACATTCGCCGCATCGCGCAGGCGACCTTCATCCCGACGAACCGCACCGTCGCGGAGCTCGAATCGGCGACCGCGCCGAAGCCGGCCGCCGCCCCCGCCGCTGGAGGACAGACGAAATGAAATCGAACCGAATCCATGCGCTCGCAGCCGCGGCGCTCATGACCGCCGCCGGCGCGAGCCAGCTCTTCGCGCAGGCGAAGGACTATCGCGACATCAAAGCGCCCGCGTTGCACGAGTTCAAAATCCAGGAGCCGAAACGGATCGCGCTCGACAACGGCATGGTGATCTTTCTCCAGGAAGATCACGAGCTGCCGCTGATCCGCGGCTACGCACGCGTTCGCGGCGGCGCACGCGACATCGACGCCGGCAAAACCGGACTGGCCGGCATCTACAGCGCCTCGTGGCGCAACGGCGGCACCGAAACGAAAACGGGCGATCAGCTCGATGACCAGCTCGAATCGCGCGCCGCGCGCGTCGAGACGGGCGCCGGCGACGACTCGACGACGATCCGCTTCGACACGCTGAAAGGCGACTTCGCGACGGTCTTCCCGATCTTCGTCGAGCTCCTTCGCAAGCCGGCGTTCCGTCAGGAGAAGATCGATCTCGCCAAGACGCAGGCGAACACCGGCATCTCCCGACGCAACGACGATCCCGGCTCGATCCTCGGCCGCGAGACGTCCAAGCTCGCTTACGGCGCGACGTCGCCCTATGCGCGCCAGACCGAGTACGCGACGATCAACGCCATCACCCGCGACGATCTCGTGAAGTTCCACGATCGCTTCGTGCAGCCGAACAACATCATCGTCGGCGTCGTTGGCGACTTCGATTCGAAGTCGATGGAAGCGACGCTGCGCCAGGCGTTCGCGTCGTGGCCGAAAGGTCCCGCCGCGCCGGCCGCGCCAACCGAAATCTCTCCCGCAAAACCGGGCGTCTACTTCGTCTCGAAGGACGACGTCACGCAATCCAACATCTCCATCGTTCACCTCGGGCCGATGCGCACCAATCCCGATTTCTACGCGCTCGAAGTGATGAATGAAGTGCTCGACGGCGGTTCGTTCTCGGGCCGCTTCATGAACAACATCCGCACGGCGAAAGGCCTCGCCTACTCGGTCGGCGGCGGCGTCCGTTCCGGCTGGGATCATCCCGGCACATTCCGCGTTTCGATGGGGACGAAGAGCGGCTCGACCGTCGAAGCGATCAACGGTCTCCGTCAGGAAATCTCCGACATCCAGACCAAACCGGTTTCGGCCGAAGAGATCGTGGCGGCGAAAGAGCGGATCGCCAACAGCTTCATCTTCACGATGGACACGAAGGGGAAAGTGCTCAACGAGCGGATGGCGCTCGAGTTCTACGGCTATCCGGCCGACTGGTATTCGCGCTATCTCACCGCCGTGCAGAAAGTGACTGCGGACGACGTTACGCGCGTCGCGAACAAGTATGTGATGCCCGACAAAGCGGCGCTGCTCGTCGTCGGCAAAGAGTCGGATTTCGACAAGCCGCTCTCGACGCTCGGTCAGGTGACGAAGCTCGACGTGACGATCCCGGAAGGAACGACGCCGGGCGCCGCGAAGAAGAGCGCTGCCGCGACGAATCCGGGCGGACTGGCACTCGTCAGGAAGGTGCAGGAGTTCGTCGGCGGACAGGCGAAGGTCGCGGCGGTCAAAGCGACACGCACGCACGCGAACGTCAATCGCAAATCGCCGCAGGGCGAGATGTCGATGGAGATCGATGCGCTGGTCGAGTATCCCGACCGGTCGCGCTCGACGATGAAGATGCCGCAGGGCGAAATGACGATGGTGTCGACGCCCGAGGCGGCATTCGTGATCACGCCGATGGGAATGCAGGATCTTCCGTCGTCGCAGCGCGAAGATATGAAGAAAGAGATGTCGATCGATCTGCTGACGGTGCTGTCGAACACCACGAACCCGAGCTACACGTTCACGGCCGCCGGCAACGAAAAGATCGGCGAAGTCGACGCGCAGATCGTCGAGATCAGCGTCGGCGGCAACAGCGTGAAGTGGTGGGTCGATCCGACGACGGGCCGTCTGCTGCGCAAGTCTCAGCAGGCGCGCGGACCGCAGCCGGGCGAATCGGTCACCGATTACCTGGCGTGGAAGAGTTTCGACGGCATCAACATGCCGGTGAAGAACACCATCTCGCGCAACGGCGAACAGGTCGGCTCGATGGAAGTGTCGTCGATCGAGATCAATCCGACGATCGACAAGTCGATGTACGAGAAACCGGCGAAGTAACGTCACGTCATCCCGAGCGTGAGCGAGGGATCCGGCGGACGGGCGGCGCGCAGCGGTATCGCGCACCGCCCGCCCGGATCCCTCGCGACGCTCGGGATGACACACTCCCCATGCGAACGTTCGCGGCCCTGCTCCTGGTCCTCCTCACCGCGTGTGCGACGCGCGGCGTCGAGCGCGAGCGTTTCGATCAACCGGGCGAAGCGGACGCGTACTTCATCGCGAAGCGCGGCATCACCGACGACGCGTCGCTCCGTTACGCGGCAGCGCGAACGCAGCTCGAGAAGATGTCGCGCAATCGCATCGCCTCCGATGCGAACGGCGTCCGCAACTTTCGCGCGTGGACGTTTCTCGGTCCGGGCAACATCGGCGGCCGCACGCGCTCGCTGCTCATCGATCCGACGAATCCGCGCGTGATGTACGCCGGCACCGTTTCGGGCGGCGTCTTCAAAACGAGCGATGGCGGCGAGCGATGGAATCCGCTCACCGACGCGCTTGCGAATCTGTCGATCGGCGCGATGGCGATGGATCCGAAAGACACGAACACGATCTATGCCGGCACCGGCGAAGGCTACTTTCGTGAAGACGTCCGCGGCACCGCCACACCGATTCGCGGCAACGGCATCTTCGCGACGCACGACGGCGGTTCGTCGTGGATCCAGCTGACGACGACCAACGATCCCGATTTTCAGTGGGTGAACGATCTCGTCGTCAGCGCGCACGATTCGCGTCGCGTCTATGCAGCAACGCGCAGCGGCGTGCTCCGCTCGAACGATGGCGGCATCAACTGGACGCGCGTGCTGCCGGTAACGGTGAAAGGCGGCTGCTTCGATCTCGCGCTGCGCGCCGGTGCAGACGGCGACGAGTTCCTCGCGTCGTGCGGCACGTTCGAACAGGCGACGGTTTATCGCAACGCGCACGCGGAATCTGAATCATCGTGGGACGCCGTCCTCTCGCCGCCCGGCATGGGCCGAACGTCGCTCGCCTTCGCGCCGTCCGATTCGTCGATCGTCTACGCGCTCGCGGCCAGCAACGATCCCGGTCCCGGCGGTCACTTCGCACAGGGAGGACTGCTCGGCGTCTTTCGGTCCGACGACGGCGGAAGAACGTGGAGCCCGCGCGCGACGAATGCCGACGCCAATCGCGTCAACACCGTGCTGCTCTCAAATCCGCTTTCCGCGCTCGCGCCGTGCGACGGCACGGTCAGCGATTCGTGGGTGTCGATGGGCTGGCACTGCAACGTCATCGTCGTCGATCCGCTCGATCCGAATCGCGTCTGGGCGGCAGGCGTCGATCTCTTTCGCTCCGACGACGGCGGCCGCAACTGGAGCATCGCGTCGTACTGGTGGCCGGACGAGACCGAGCAGCGCGCCAGTTACGTCCACGCCGATCAGCACGTGATCGTCTTCGATCCTGCATACGACGGCGTCGCGAATCAGACGATGTTCGCGGCGAACGACGGCGGCGTCTATCGCACCGACAACGCCCGCGCCACGCTCCGTCCGGACGTCTCCGCACTTTGCGACCTCGGCGCGTCGGGAGTCCACTTCGTCTCGCTCAACCACAACTTCGGCGCGACGCAGTTCTACCACGGCACCGTTTTCCCCGACGGCCGCCACTGGCTCGGCGGCGCGCAGGACAACGGCACCGTCTTCGGCGACAGCAGCAGCGGCATCGACGGCTGGACGATGCCGGTTGGCGGCGACGGCGGATTCGGCGCCGTCGATCCGATCGAGCCGCGCTTCATCTACACGCAATGGCAGAACGCGTCGCTCGTTCGCTCGACCGACGGCGGCAAATCGTGGAGCGGCGCACGCACCGGCATCAACGACAACTTCCTCTTCATCGCGCCGCTGCTGCTCGATCCGAACGAGCGCACGCGACTCTGGGTCGGCGGCCGCCGCCTCTGGCGCTCGACGAATCAGGCCGGCAGCTGGAACGCCACCAGCCCGATCCTCGACTCGATGATCAGCGCGATCGCCATCGCGCCGAACACTCCGCAAGTCGCGGTGATCGGCACGACCTCCGGCGCGATCCTTCGCACGAGCAACGCGCTGCAGAGTTCCGTCAACTGGTTGACTATCACGCCGCGCGCGGGATTCATCTCCTCGATCACGTTCGACCCGACGAACACGTCGACGATTTACGCGACGTACGCAAACTTCGGCGGCGCACACGTCTGGAAATCGCTCGACGGCGGCGTGACGTGGAACGCGAGCGACGGCAGCGGCGTCGAATCGATTCCCGACATTCCGGTGCATTCACTCCTCGTCGATCCGCAACAACCGTCCCGCCTTTTTCTCGGCACCGATCTCGGCATCTTCGTCTCCACTGACGCCGGCGGGCACTGGTCGGTCGAGAGCAGCTTTCCGTCGGTCATCACCGAGACGCTCGTCTTCGGTCAGGGCGAATACGGCCGCGCGCTCTACGCATTCACGCACGGACGCGGCGCGTGGCGAGCGGAATTGGAGCAGCCGGCGACGCCTCGGCGTCGCGTGGCGCAATGACGGCGTTAATCCTGACCATACTTAACCAAACTCTGACCCTCGCGTACCGCCCGGCGGGTCAGCAAATGATGTGATTTCCCACGCTCCGAATCGGCAAAATCACGTAATCCATTGATTCCAAAAGACTTATAGATCCGCGCATCCCATGGCACCGCGGCTGCTCTGTGTCGCTCCCCTCGAAAGAATCGAGAAGCAGATGAAAGAGGAGATGACGATGGGACGATTCAAGGGGATGTTCGCGGCGGCTTTTACGGTGGCGATGATGTTCGCCGGCAGCGCGCTCGCGCAGGAGATCGTTGATTCCGGCAATCATGCGAAGCCGAACAAATCGGACTTCGAGATCGGCGACACGTCGTGGGTCGATCAGGAAGCGTTCATCAAAGCCGGCCACCGCTGCGTGACCGAGCAGCCGACCGAAGACGAAGCGATGCGCATCGAAGCGAACTATCTCGACGCGCTGCTCTCCACGCCGCGCTTCAGCATCGCATCGGTGTCGAGCCCCGTCTCAATCACCGTCAACTTCCACGTCATCCGTAACTCGAGCGGCGGCGGCGACGTCTCCGACGCGCGTCTGAACTCGCAGATCTCGACGCTGAACAGCGCGTACAGCGGCCGCGGCTTCACGTTCGTTCGCGGCACCACCGATCGCACCAACAACAGCACGTGGTACACGATGGGTCCGGGCACGAGCGCGGAAAGCGCCTGCAAGAACTACTTCACCGGTATCGCCAGCAACAACGCGAACTACGTGCTGAACTTCTACTCGGCAGCGCCGGGCGGCGGTCTCCTCGGCTGGGCGACGTTCCCGTGGAACCTCTCCGGCAATCCGCGCATGGACGGCGTCGTCATCCTCAACTCGTCGATCAACGGCGGCTCCGCCGCTCCCTACAACCTCGGCGACACAGCGGTGCACGAGATCGGTCACTGGCTCGGCCTGTATCACACGTTCCAGGGCGGCTGCGGCACCGGCAACAACACGACCAGCGGCGACTACGTCGCCGACACGTACGCCGAGGCTTCAGCGGCGTCGGGTTGCCCGTCGGGACGCAACACCTGCAGCGCGGCCGGAAACGATCCGATCACCAACTTCATGGATTACACCGACGACAGCTGCATGTACCTCTTCAGCAGCGGCCAGGTGTCGCGCATGGTGAACATGGCCGCGACCTATCGCCCCTCTCTCTAAGCGTTCGCCACGAGTGAAGGACCGCGGGCGTCTACGTCCGCGGTCCTTTACACTTCACGCATGCTCACTGCCGCCGCGCGCGGAATCGCGCTCTTCCTCGGCGGCTTCACGCTGCTGAACGTCGCCGGAGATCTTCGCTTCGCCGGCACCGACGGCAATCTCTGGTGGATCGATCTCCGGCCCTTACCCTTTGGCAGATTGATCCTCATTGTGTTCGCGATCGCGATGATCGCGTATGCGATCGCGCCTCGCCTTTCACGCGCGCGTCTCTTCGCGGACGTTGCGCTGATCGCGATCGTGCTCGTCGCGGCGATCGGCAACACGATCCGTTACTACGTGATCCTCGCGCGCGGCGATGTGCGAACGACTCTGCCGCTGCCGCTTTCATTGCTGATCGCGGCCGCGATGCTCGCGATCCTCATCGCACATCACCGCGCGCCGCAACCGAACCGACGCGCGTTCATCGTCAGCTTCGTCGCTGCCGGAATCGTCTTTCCGATCGCGCAGATCGCGCTCTTCGGACTGACCGACTATCGACGCCGTGCCGATCTCATCGTCGTGTTCGGTGCGCACGCGTTCGCGAACGGCGCGCCGTCACGCGCGCTCGCCGATCGCATCGACACCGGCATCGAGCTCTATCGTGCCGGACTCGCGCCGCGCATTCTTTTTTCCGGCGGTCCCGGCGACGGCGCGATTCACGAAACGGAAGCGATGCGCCGTTACGCCATCCGTCGCGGAGTTCCCGACTCCGCGATCGCGGTCGACCTCGACGGCATCAATACCGAGTCGACCGCGCGCAACACGCTGACATTCACGCACGGACTTCCGACACGCGTGCTCGCCGTCAGTCACTTCTATCACCTGCCGCGCATCAAGATGACGTATCAGCGCTACGGCTTCAACGTCTGCACCGTCCCGTCCGGAAACGCCGGCGTGCAGCCGCTGCTGCTGAATCTCGCGCGCGAAGATGCGGCGTTCTGGCGTTACTACCTGCGGCGCATTACAACGAGTCCGCAATCCGCCGCGCGATGAGTGTGTAGCCCTCGCCGCCCGGATGAAAGCGATCCGCCGACAGCCGATCGTGATGCGCGAAAAGATCCGACGTCTGCACGACCGTGAAATTCAGATCGCCGGCGAATCGCTCGGCGACGCGCGCGTTCCAGCGCGTCACCAGCGGTGAGAGCGTGCCGCCGAACGGCGTCGTCACGAACGGGTTGTAAAGACCGATCAGAAAAATGCGCGCGGTCGGATTCGCTTCGCGCACGATGGCGACGCTCTTCTCGATGTTCGCGAGCACCGCGTCCATCACCGCTTCCGGATTCTTCGGCGCGGCCGATCGAATTTGCGTATCGCCCCAGAGATCGTTCCCGCCGATCGAGATGATGACGACGTTCGACTGCGCGATGATCGTGCGGACGTTGCGGCTGTCGAGCACTTTCAGCAGATCGCCGGTGCGCGCGCCGTTCACGGCGAGGTTCACGACCGGACGATTCGGAATCTGCCGCCGCTTCAGCTCGTCTGATAAACGGCCGCCGATGCCGAGGCCTGCTTCGTCGCCGGTGCCGCGCGCGAGCGAATCGCCGAGCACCACGGCGGAGATCGCGAGCGTCTGCGGCTTCGCCGTGATTGCCGCGGCCTGCCCGTTGACCGGAGTGCCGGTCTCGCCGCGCAGGAATTCGTAAAACCCGAAGCCGAACGTCGACGCTGCGAGGATCGCCGCTGCAGTCGGAAGATACCAGGTGAGGAAGCGGCGCATCGCGGCGAAGGTAACATAGGCGGCGCGGCGCATTGCCGCACGCATGCGCCACTCCATCACCGGCTACTCCACGCTCGCGCCGACGCTCATCGCGTCGCATCTCACCAAGACCATCGACAGGCGCGTGATCGTCGACGACGTTTCATTCGAGCTTTTCCCCGGCGAGGTCTTCGGCTTCCTCGGACCGAACGGCGCCGGCAAAACGACCACGATCCGAATGCTCGTCGGCCTCATCAAACCGACGTCGGGACAGGTCACGATCTGCGGACACGATCTCGTCAAAGATTTCGAAGCGGCGATGCGCTGCACCGGCTGCATCGTCGAGAATCCCGATCTCTATCGCTTCATGACCGGCCGCGAGAACCTCGAGCACTTCGCGCGGATGCTCGGCGTACGCGACGCGGAAATCGAGCGCGTCGCGGAGCTCGTCTCACTCGCGCATCGACTCGATCAGCGCGTTGGCACCTACTCGCTCGGCATGCGCCAGCGCTTGGGAATCGCTCAGGCGCTGCTCGGCAACCCGAAGCTGCTCATCCTCGACGAACCGGCCAACGGACTCGATCCCGCCGGCATCCGCGAGATTCGCGAGCTGCTCCGAAATCTCGCCGAGCATCGAGCGATGACCGTCTTCGTGTCGAGTCATCTGCTCGCGGAGATCGAGCTGATGTGCGATCGCGTCGCGATCATTCACCGCGGCCGCATCCTGCACACCGGCGCCGTGCGCGATCTGATCTCGAATCAGCGCGAGCTCGAACTGCGCGTCAGCGATGTTGCACGCGCGACCGCCGTCGCGAAAGAACGCGGCATCACCTCGCGCATCGCGAATGATCGTCTGCTCCTCGCGATGGAAGAAGAGGACGCGCCGCCGCTCCTGCGCGCACTGATCGAGCAGGGCGTCGATGTCTTCCACGTGCAGCGCAAAGTGCAGACGCTCGAAGAGCGCTTCCTCGAAGCGACCGGCGGCGAAACCGTCGGCTGAGAATGCCGTCCTTGTCATCCCGAGCGTAGCGAGGGATCCGGGCGGGTGGCGCGCGCTGCGAGTCCCTTCCCCCCGGATTCTTCGCTCCGCTCAGAATGACGCCAACCGAGAAGAAAGTATCGGATGTGCGTCGGCGCATTCTATTCTTCGCATCGTGCTCATCGCGCTGATCCGGAACGAGACATTGAAGATCCTGCGGCGGCGGCGCTTCGCGATCGTGATCGGCATCCTCGCCGCGATCCTGATGCTGATCTCGTACGCGCAGCATCGCCAGCTGAACGAGAACCGCAATCGCAACTGGCGCGCGGAGCTGCAGCAGCGCGTGGCCGGCTATCAGAACGCGCTGCGGCGCGGACGGATCAGCGATTCGTGGGCGCGTACCGTCCGCGCGGAAGTGACGCGGCTGCAGTTCTACATCGATCACGACATCGAGCCCGACAAGCCGACGGCGCCGGTCGTCGTACGACTCGTCGCGAACGTCTCCGGCTGGCTGCTGCCGCTGCTCGTGGCGATGCTCGGGAGCGACATCGTCTCCGCCGAACATGCGGAAGGAACGGACAAGCTGTTGCTCACGCGTCCGGTGCGGCGTTGGAAAGTACTCCTTTCGAAACTGATCACGCTCTGGATGTTCGCGACGCTGACGCTGCTCGCCGCGGCGATCCTGGCGTGGCTCGTCTCGATTCCGATTCTTCCGCGCGGCGGCTGGAACGCGCCGATGTTCAACGGCTTCAGGCTGACGGCCGGCACGGTCAGCGTCGATCAGGTTCGCCAGCTGCCGCTGTGGCACGACGCGCTGATCGCATACGGACTGCAGTGGTTCGCGCTGCTGACCGTCGCATCGATCTCATTGATGTTGTCGGTGATCTTTCGCTCAAGCGCCGCGGCGATCGGGACGATGCTCGCTTCGCTGATCGGCGGCTCGATCCTGACCCGCGTCTCGCCAGACTGGACCGCCGGCAAATACCTTTTCGTCAGCGCGCTGCCGCTCGCTGATTACTACAGCGGCTCGCCGCCGCCGTACGAAGGGATGTCGATGGCGTTCTGCATTCTGCTGCTCGCCGGATGGGCGGCGGCCGCGACCGCCGTCGCGTTCGGACTCTTCACGCAGAGGGACGTATTCGGATGATGAAACGCTTTGCAATCTTCGCCGCCGCGCTCGCGGTCGTTGCGTGCAATGAAAGCGCTCCGCCGCCGGGCGACACCGCCGACGAGCGTGCCGCGATCGCCGTCGAGTACGTGCGCGGCGACGGTCTCGTCGTCCACGCAAAACCGGCTGACGCATCGCCGGTCCTCGCCAGGTTCACCGCCGGCGAATCGGTTTCGATTCTCGCGAAGCAGGGCGACTGGGCTGAAGTGCGAACCCCGGGCGGCAGCGGCTGGGCGCGCACGAGCTCGCTGTCGGCGGCGGCGGAAGCACAGCAGGAAGAAGACAACGTCACCCCGCGATTCCGCAAAGCGCCGTCGCCGGTCACGCAGCCGAGCGCGCATGGAGAGATCATCATCGAAGCGATGGTGAACACCGACGGCGACGTGACGTCAGTGAAGGTCACGCGCAACACCACCGGCTCCGACGCGCTCGCTTTCAAAAACTCCGCGGCCATCCAGGGAGCGAAGTTTCTGCCGATCGTGCAAAAGGGCCGCCGGCGCGAGTTCATCTATGAGTATCGCGTTCACTACTAAGACGATGGCGGAATGATTTCACCGCATCCGTGTTGAGGCTCGCGCATGCAGCAGTTTCGATATGACATCCGCAACGTAGCCATCATCGCGCACGTCGACCACGGCAAGACCACGCTCGTCGACGCGCTTCTGAAACAGGCCGGCGCCATCCGTGCGAACCAGCAGGTCGACGATCGAGTCATGGACTCGAACGACCTCGAGAAAGAGCGCGGCATCACCATCCTCGCGAAGAACACGTCGATCCGCTATCAGGTCGACTCGCCCGACGCGCTCGGACATCCGGTCCATCACGAAGCGACGCACACAGCGTCCGGTCACGACCTCCCCGCTTCGTTCGTTCATCCGAGCGAAGTGAAGATCAACATCGTCGACACGCCCGGCCACGCTGACTTCGGCGGCGAAGTGGAGCGAGTCCTGTCGATGGTCGACGGCGTCATTCTCCTCGTCGATGCCGCCGAGGGTCCGATGCCGCAGACGCGGTTCGTGCTGCGGAAGGCACTCGGACTCGGACTGCTGCCGATCGTCGTCATCAACAAGATCGATCGCAGCGACGCGCGCCCGCAGGAAGTGCTCAACGAAGTGTTCGATCTGATGATCGAGCTCGGCGCTTCCGACGAGCAGCTCGACTTTCCGGTGCTCTACGCCATCGGCCGTCAGGGCATCGTCCGCAACGATCTCACAGAAACGACCGAAGACTGCCGTCCGCTTTTCGACGCCGTGCTCAAGCGCATTCCGCCGCCGGCCGGTTACGTCGAAGGGGCGATGCAACTCCTCGTCTCCGCCATCGATTACAACGAATACGTCGGCCGCCTCGGCATCGGACGCGTGCAGCGCGGCGTCGTGAAGCAGGGCGCGGACGTCGTGCTCATCCGCCGCGACGGCACGCACAAGAAAGGCCGTATCTCGAAGCTCACCGTCTTCGAAGGCCTCAAGCGCGAAGAAGTCGCCGAAGCAGCGGCCGGCGAGATCGTCGCCATCGCCGGCTTCATCGACGTCGAGATCGGCGAGACGTTCGCCTCCGCCGACGCACCGGAACGCCTCGAGCCGATCGCCATCGACGAGCCGACCGTGTCGATGTTCTGGCTGGTCAACGACTCGCCGTTCGCCGGCACCGAAGGCAAGTACGTCACCTCACGCAACATCAAAGAGCGCCTCGATCGCGAGCTGCGCAAAGACGTCGCGTTGCGTGTGCGCGAGACCGAGCAGGCCGATCGCTTCGAAGTGAGCGGCCGCGGCGAGCTGCATCTCTCGATCCTCGCCGAGAACATGCGCCGCGAAGGCTACGAGTTCGCGCTCTCTCGTCCTCAGGTCATTCTGAAGAATTCGGCTGATGGCAAAGTCACCGAGCCGTACGAAGCGCTCGTCGTCGACGTCGATGAAGCACACGTCGGCGCGATCATGGAAAAGATTCAGGTGCGCCGCGGCGAGATGACCGACATGGTCAATCCCGGCACCGGCCGCGTCCGCATCGAGTTCAAGATCCCGACGCGCGGCCTCTTCGGCATCCGCACCGAGTTCCTTTCGGAAACGCGCGGCACCGGACTGCTGTACCACACGTTCCTCGAGTACGGTCCGTATCGCGGCGAGATCTCCAGCCGCGGACGTGGCGCGCTCGTGGCGAAGGAAGGGGGCGACACGACCGCATACGCGATCGAGCCGCTCCAGGAACGCTCCGTCCTTTTCCTCGGGCCGGGCAACAAGGTGTACGGCGGTCAGATCGTCGGCGAGAACTCGCGCGACGTCGACATGGTCGTGCAGGTCTGCCGCAAAAAGCATCTGACCAACATGCGCGCCTCCGGCTCCGACATGGCCGCGCAGCTGACGCCGCCGCGCGACATGACGCTCGAGCAGTGCCTCGAGTGGATCGACGACGACGAGTTGGTGGAAGTCACGCCGACGTCGATCCGCATTCGCAAGAAGATGCTCGATCATTCGCAGCGCGACGTCGAGCGGAAGAAAGCGAAGAAAGCGACCGAAGTCGAAGCGTAGATGGCGAGCACGGCCAGGTAGGGATCTGAGCTTCTGCGCACTCTCCTCTGACATAGGAGATATTCATGATCCCTTTGCGAGTGTCCGTCGCGGCGCTGTTTCTCTTCGTCTGCCCATTCGCACTATTCGCACAAAACTGCCCGCCGCCGGTCGATGAGCCGAGTGACTGCAGTTTCCCGGTTCCCACCGCGGCTCCGGTCGTCTTCGCCGGCGACACCGGACCGATGCGCGTTCGCAAGAGCGCGTTCGAGCTCACGACAGCCGAGGTGACGCGGCTGCGTCTGGCATTCGCGAAACTGCGTCAGCTTGCGAAGGATGATCCGACCGATCCCCGCGGCTGGATGCTCCAGGCGAACGTCCACTGCTGGTACTGCGGCGGCGGCAACGATCAGCTGGCGGGCGAAGAGATCCACGACGGATTCTGGTTCTTCCCGTGGCATCGCACCTACCTCTACACGCTCGAAAAAATCCTCGGGCAGCTCGTCGGTGATCCAACGTTCGCGCTTCCATATTGGGATTGGGACACACCCGGCCGCGCGATGCTTCCGCCGGTGTATGCAACGCCGAACGATGCGACGAACTCGCTCTTCGACGTCGAACGCGGCGCAACGGCGACGAGCCTGATGCCGGCTTCACTCTCCGCGTATGGATCGGCCTTCGCAACCGTGATGGCCGCGCCAACGACCGATCTCTTCATGGGGCAGCCGGCCGGAATCGAATCGAATCCCGGCTCGCTCGAAGGCGGGCCGCACGGCGCGGTACACATCTGGACCGGACAGCCGTCGCTCCTCTGCGAGGACGGCGTCGCGGACATGGGGATTCTCGCCACCGCCGCGCAGGATCCGATCTTTTTCGCGCATCACGCCAATATCGATCGTCTGTGGGACGTCTGGCTCAACACGGCGGCGACTCCTCCGCATACGAATCCGATCGAGCCGGCCAGCGGTCCCGTCTGGCGTCCGCACACTTGGACTTACTACGATCAGAACAAAGTCTGGTACTCGATCGCGGTGTCCGACACGATCAATCACGCCACCTCGCTGCACTACACGTATCAAGCGCCGAACACGACCGGCGCCACTCCGGCGCACACGATGGTCATGGCGTCGCCGACGGCGACGAAGGTAACGAGCGCGCCGCACACGGCGACGATCTCCGCAACGCCGGTCGCTGCCGTGCCGCCGCCGGCGAAGCCGACGGTGCTGCACATCGACGGCATCATCGTGCCGCCGGGTGCAGTCGCCGCGGTGCGCGTCTTCATCAATCTGCCGACGGCGTCACCGACGACGGATGCAGCCGATCCGCACTACGTCGGCATCTTCACCATCGTTCCGCACACGAGCGCCGCTCGCGGCCACACGAAGCGGAGAAACATCGCGCTGGCGCTGTCTGCAGCAAATCTGCAAACGATCTCCGGCGGCTCGCTGAATGTAACCCTCGTCCCGGTCGCGGCCGAAGGCGCGCCGAGGAGCCTCAATCTGACGTACGAGAAGATCTACATCACTCGCTGATATGAAGTACGGACCGCGGGTGACGCAGCCCGCGGTCCGTATTGCGCGAACGGCTGATGACGCCGCGCGACTCGCATCGCGCGGCGTTACCTCCCGTCTAGTTCCAGCTGTTGAAGCGATCCGTATTCGACGTCCCGCCGTTGGAGTACGCGCTGCCGCTGCTGATGGTGGCAACGTTTCCGAACGTCTGGCAGTTGGTCGATGCCGAGTCCATCCGGACGCCGTACGTCGTCGTGTTGGTGATCGCGTTCGTCAGGACCATGTCGCGGTCTCCGGCCACGAGCACTCCCTGCCCTGCGCCGATGATGTGGTTCCCCTGGATGATCGATTTGTCGATCTTCAGTCCGAAGATCACGCCGAAGTACGTGAGCGTCCCGCGGATGGTGTTGTCACGCACGACCAGATTCTCGAAACCGCTCGTGCTCGACGACGTGAGAAATGCGACGCCGTAGTGCGACGCCTCGATCGTGTTGCTGGCCACGGTGATGTCGCGTTGCGTCGTGGCGAACGACTGCGTGATATTTCCGACTCCGTACTTTGCACCGCGAATGAGGTTGCCGGTGATCTGCGCGCGATCGACGCGGACGTTGGTTTCGACGCCGTACGTTTCGGCACCGCTCCCTCCCGTGACGTCGAACGTGTTTCCGCTCACGACCGTGTCGCTCGCTCCGTCGAGGTACATGCCCGCCCCGCCGCTGAGCGAACCAAGTCCCTCGAAGACGTTGCCGGTGAACACGTTCCCTTTGGCGATGTGGAAGTCGCCGGAAGTGTCGGAGTCGGCTTTCTGCGCGCGGTACGCGCTGGGGCAGCCGGCGCTGCCGCACGACGTCATCTGGAACTTCCGCACGACGTTCCCCGTGTACGTGTTGTAGCTCGCACCCTTGTCGGCTTCGATCGCGCTGTATCCCTGATGGTTGACGGCGATGTTGCCACTGATGGTGTTGCCGATCGTCGCGGGCCCGGCGATCTCGATGGAGTTCCAGCGGAAGCCGATGATCGTGTTGCCGCTGATGACGTTGTTTTCATTGAACGCCGTGCGCGCGACGGTCGAGGCCGCCTCCCATCGCGTCGTCAGGGTGATACCGAACATCGCGATGCCGGCGCTGTCGTCGAGCAGGCAGTTCCGCACCTGGTTCCGCGTCGCCTGCAGCGTGTTTCCGGAGAATGGATTGTGCGAGTCGCCCGGCTCGTACGCTTCGATGGAGATGAACGAGCCGCCCGGACTGGTCGTGGTGACACCGATGCCGGTGATAACGACGTTGTCGACGATGCAATGCGACGAGCCGACCATCCGCACGCCGCTTCCGCTGTGCACATTGCCGTCGAGCTTGAGATCGCGCACCTCGGCGTTCACGGCCTGCTCGATGCTGACCATGTTCGCAGAATCAGTCGCTTTGATGATCGAGCCCGAACCGACGCCGCGCAGGCACACGTTCGACTTCAGGTAGAGCGAGCCGCTGATCAGATATGTGCCGGCCGGTACGAATACGTCGCCTCCGCCGGCCGCGTATGCAGTGTCGATTGCGTTTTGAATGGCAGCCTTGTCGTCACTCGTGTCGTTCGGCGTTGCGGCGGGCGTCGCCGCTTCGATGTTGTATGTGGCAGTCGATACCGCGAATGCGGCCATCGACGTGAGAAACAGCATGAGTGCGATTGCGAGGGTGCGGGTTTTCATCGGGTCATGTCTCCTTATTTCTTCGTCGTACGAAGTGGGACTAATATCTCCGGACAATGAGAAAGGATGAAAGAAATCCACAACCGGTGCAGCGGCCCTCTGAGGACACCTCTTTTCAGGGATCGAAAAAACCACTCCACGTAGCGGTCGATGTCCTGCGACAGGCGGCCGTCCTCTGTTTCGTGCTTGCCGCTGCGAGCGCAACGCTTCACGCGCAGAGCTCGTGTCCGGCGTATGCGATGCCCGGCAGTTGGGCGATCGTCGTAAACGACTGCAGCACGCGCCTCTGCAACTCGTCGTCAGAAGCAACGCTGACCACCGTGCCGTATGGACAGCCATCGATCAAACGCTTCTTCCTCGGCCACGGCATCCACGAACCGTCGGCCATCGTCACCAACGCGCTGAGTCCGAACGAGAACTCACCCCTGGCCAGTGTCTTCGGCGACGGTGTTTACATCGTCGATGATCCGCCGTCGCGCGTCGCGTTTTCCAAAGCGCAATATGACGTGAATGAGAACGCCGGATCGGTGACGATTACGCTGACGCGCAGCGGCAGCCTCTCGCGCACCTCGACGGTCTCCTACTCCAACTTCGACATTCTCATTATCGTTCCGCCACGAATCGATCGGATTCAGGTCGTGAATGGGAGCGTCGTCTTTGCACCGGGAGAATCAACCACGACGTTTTCGGTGGAAATCTACGATGACGCGAAGTACACCGGCGATCAGTACATGCCGATCAGAATCTTCGGCTCCGACGGCACTCTGTTCGATGGGGGCAACAGCGCGTTCGCGACGATTCATGTCCTCGAGAACGACTACCCGACGCTTACCGCTTCGCCCGGACTGTTGACGATGCACGTCGGCGAAAGCGCGACCGTCGTCTTCTCGCTCTCGCCGGCGCTCGACTTCCCGCTGCCGGTCGCTCTGTCGGCGACGCAACTCGACTGGCTGGCGATGCCATCGACGATCACGGTTCCGCCGGGCGGCAGCGCAACGATGACCGTCCGCGCGCTGCGCGCGGCGAACGGGACAATTCGCGCGACGTCGAACGAAGCGAACGCCGCGATCGCCGTCGACGTCCTCGCCGATGCACCGCGCATCGATTCGATCGCGCCGAACGTCGTCCCGGCCGAAGGGAGCTCGCGTGTCGCGATCAACGGCGCGAATCTCAGCCCCGCGTGCAGCGTGACGTTCGGCGGTGTGGCCGGCACGAACGTCAGCGCGTCGCCGGGCGGCATCACGGTGCTCGCGCCGCCGCACGCCGCCGGGTCTGTCGACGTGACGGTAAGCTGCGGAGGCGCGACGACGGTCGTGCGCGATGGACTCGCCTACGGACGACCTCGCCGGCGAACGGCCGCGTCATGAGATCCGTATCAGCGGCATGCTCCGGTTCTCCGCCGTTTTTCTCATCTCTCCGTTCGGACGTAACGCTCCGAGCGCCGCCGATCGACAACACGTTGATCATTTCAGATACTGACTGAACCACTCGACGTAACGCCGATCGATGTCGCTCTGATGCACCGGATCCTCCGGCGAATGTCCGCCGACCGGATAAGCGATGAACTTCACCGTCACGCCGTTGTCTTTCAGCGCATGGAACATCTCGTACGACTGCGTGATCGGCACGCGGAAGTCGCCGGTGTCGGAAAGGATCAGCGTCGGCGCCTTCACGTTGCGCGCGTACGTCAGCGGCGACTGCTCGAGGTAGAGCTTCAGATTGTCGCCGACGTACGGCGAGCCGCCCATCGTGTACGCGCGCATCTGATTGCCATCCGAAAGCGAATACGCGTCGAGCAGATTGTTGACCGCGGCGCCGGAGACGGCGGCTTTGAAGATGTCGTAGTGACCGATCATCCACGACGTCATGTAGCCGCCGTACGACCAGCCGCCGACGACGATCCCATCTTTGTCGATGAAGCCGTGTGACTGGAGTGCGCTGAGACCGGCCATGACGTCGCGGCCCGGACCGGGGCCGGAATCCTTCGTGATCGCCAGCTCGTAGCGATTGCCGAGGTTGTCGGAGCCGCGATAGTTCGGCTGGAAAACGACCCATCCCTGCGCGGCGAAAATCTGCGGCAGGAACGACCAGCCGGTCGTCGACGACGCGCGCGGTCCGCCATGAATGTAGAGCACGAGCGGATATTTTTTCTTCGCGTCGAAGTCGGGCGGATACGTCACGACGCCGTCTTCATCGAAGCCTTCGTTCGTCCACGTGATCCGTTCGGAGCGGCCGAGCTGCAGCGCGGAGATTTTTTCATTCACGTTCGTCAGCTGCTTCGGCGTAGCCGTCGCCAACGTCATCACATACGCCTCTTTGAGTCGCGACGGCGTCGTGCCGGTAAACGCGATCGTGCCGTTCGGCGCGACCGACGCGTCGATCCAGAACGACCACGACGGCTCGACGTCGCCGAGGTTGAGGCGGCGCGCGGCAGTCCCGTCGAGCGGCTGCAGCCAGTAGCCGGTCGACGTCGCATCGTGCGCGCCGACGAGCAGCGATTTTCCGTCCGGCATCCAGATGGCGCGGACGAGATTGCGATCGATGTCGCGCGTCACTTCGCGTCCGGCGCCGCCGGCGGCCGGCGCGACCCAGACCGACGTTTCGTTCAACCGCTGATCGTCGCGCGAGTGGAGATACGCGATGCTGCTGCCGTCCGGCGAAAAGAGCGGATGCGATTCACGCTCGCCGCTCGGCGTCACGCGCCGCGTCGCGCCGCTGGCGACGTCGACGATCTCGAGATGCGCGCTGTCGGTGTTGCCGGTGTGCGGCGTCGCGAGGCGGACGAAGGCGATCGACTTTCCGTCGGGCGACCACGAGAGCGGGGATGGCACCGGTCCGGGCGGCTTCGCTACCGGCAAACTCCACGCGCCGGAAGTCAGACGCCGCGCTTTGCTCGCGCCGTCGGAAGCGACGAGCCAGATGTGTGACGGCGTCGGCGCGCCGGTCGTCAGGAAGTCGTCATCCCCTACTTCGAACGACAGGTTGTGTTTGTCGGCGCGCTCGACGTCATCGGCCGTGACGAACGCGATCGTCGCGCCGTCCGGGCTCCACGCGAACTGCTGCACGCCTTTCGGCGCGTCGGTGATGCGCCGCGCGTCGCCGCCGCCCATCGCCATCACCCACAGCTGCCGCTTCGCATCTTTGTCGGCCGTTGCGTTGGCGAGGAACGCGATCCGCGCACCGTCCGGCGACCAGCGAGCCGAGGCGACGCCGCGACGATCGGACGTCAGCGGACGCTGCGCGCCGCTCGCGACGTCGATGATGGCGAGCTGCGCGTCGTGACGGTTGTCGGTGAGGTTCACCCGCGAGATGGTGCAGAGCAGCTGGCGCGCGTCAGGCGAAAGTTGCGGGTCGCTGACGTTGACGATGCGGGCGCGATCGCCGGGCTGCAGCCGCTCGGCGCCTGCGATGTTCGTGAAGAGCGCGAGGACGACAAGACAACACATTGACGTTCGTTTCATGGCACATATCGTACGACTGTTGCGAACTCGTTACGGCGACGAAATCGTGACGCCGCTCACGCAACATTTCGCGCCGCGGACCGAAGATATGCAGCGTCATGAGAATGCGTTACACAGACTGGCTGCGTGTGCAGGTTGATCGGCTGGAAGCCGGCATCCGCCGCCACAGCGTTTTCGACAGCGACCAGCCGGCGACACAGTCGCAGCTCGACGAGTTGCGCGAGCAGGTCGTGCTGCATCGCTTCCTCAGGCAGCAGCTCATGCAGCGCGAAGTGGTCAAAGTGCGCGAGTTCGACACGCAGGAAATCGTGCTGGCGTTCGACTAGAGCGGCCGCTGCAGCGACTGCGGATTCTCTCCGGCGCGCAGCGAAATCTCCGCCCCTTCCGCGCCGAGCTCCAGGCACTCGAAGAGATTCCTGACGTACTGGCCGAGGCGATCGCTTTTGATCGGCGACGCCTCGAGGTGCGTGACGAGCTCGCGGCCGAGCACCGCTGCTTCATCGCGGACCTGCAGCGACTCGGCGTCGGCCGGCGTCACTTCCTCATCGCCGAAACGGAAGAGGAGGCTCGTCAGCCGCTCCGCGCAATCGATCGCCTCCGGCGCTTCCACCCCCAGCTCCTCGGCGTGCCGTTCGATCAGATTGAGGATCCGATCGGCGAGCCGACTGGCGTGCGGCAGGTCGAGCGGGATGTCGAAATGCGCCATCGCGGCGAATGTACCACGCCGACTTTCATGCTCCGGATCGGGCCGATCGAGTTGCCGAGAGCGCCGCGATCACCTGCGGCAACACGGTCCCGACTTTCTCCTCGACGCGTACCGACGCGAGCTCGTCGCCACGCGTCGGACCGATGTTGACGATGGCGATCGGCAGTCCGAGATCGGCGGCGCGCTTCACGAAACGAAAACCCGACCAGACCGTGAGCGACGAGCCGGCGACGAGCATCGCGTCGGCGTCATCGACGGAGCTCATCGCATCGACGACCCTCTGCGGCGGGACCGTTTCGCCGAAGAAAACGACCGCCGGTTTCAGCACGCCGCCGCAGCGTTCGCACGCCGGCACCTCGAATCCTGCGACGCGGTCGCGCGCAAGCTCGGCGTCACCGTCCGGCGCGACGTCCGCTTCATCGGCGTGCAGTCCATCCCACTCCGTTCGCGCGATCCACTCCGCATTCAGCTCGGCGAGCCGCGACTGCATCTCTTCGCGCGGCGATTCGGTGCGACAGTCGAGACAGACGACGAGCCGATTGCGGCCGTGCAGCTGAATCACCGCGCGGCTCCCCGCTTCCTGATGCAGATCGTCGACGTTCTGCGTGATCAGCTGCCGCACCGTGCCGCGATTCTCGAGCTCCGCGAGCGCGAAGTGCGCGGCGTTCGGACGCGCGGCGGAGAAGCGCGTCCAGCCGCGAAAACTGCGCGCCCAGTAGAAGCGGCGCACCTCTTCGCTGCGAACGAACGCGCTGTAGTAAATCGGCTTGTGCCTTGTCCACGCGCCGCCGGGACTGCGGTAATCGGGAATCCCCGATTCGGTGCTGCAGCCGGCGCCGGTCAGCACGACGAGGCGCCGCGCGCCGTCGATCATCACTGCGAGCTCACCAACGCCGCTCATCCGAATTTCTTCAGCATCGCGATCTGCGCGGCGTGATACGTCGTGTGATGAATCAGCCCGCGCAGCATGAAGTCTTTCGTGTAGCGGCCGTCGGGAACTTTGCGATCGAATTCCGCATCGTCCATCCGCTGGACCGTTTCGCAAAGCACTGCCTGCCGCCGCTCGAGCTGCGCGATCAGATCGCTGAACGCGACGCTGTCGACGTGCGGAAAATCTTCTTCCGGTGTGACCTCGAAGAGCTCATCGCGCAGCCGTCGATCGACGAAGTCGAACCAGGCGCTGAGATGCGCGAGCAGTTCGGCAATCGACCGCGCGCCGTCGATCGGATGCGCATTCGCGTGCGCGTCATCGATCCCGTCGAGGAGACGGCGGACCGGCGTGCCGTGCCACGCGTTCCCGTCAAATGTGGAGCGAAGATCGCGAAGCATTCGTTCAGCGAGTGTCATCGCGGCATCCTACAATCGAGCGGTGCCGGAGCTCGAATCGACGATCGTGTCGCTGCTGTCCGTTGCGACGATCGTCCTCGTCGTGGTCCTGGCGCTCGCATACGCGCTCATCTCGCGACTCCGGCCGCACCAGGTTGCAGCGCTGCGCGCGCAACTTCGCAGCGACCGGCCGCCGCTGTGGAATCGCATCGCGATCGCCGCGCGCGAAACGCCGCCGCTCGACGTCGCGCTACTCGCTATCTTCTTCGTCATCGGCGTCTGGCTGCGCCTCCGCGAGCTGAACAATCCGATCGGCACCGACGAAGCGTCGACGTGGCTTTACTACGCCTCGAAGCCGCTCATCGTCGGCGTGACGATCTGGAGCTCGCCGAACAATCACCTGCTCAACACGCTGCTGATGCACATCTCCGGCGCGATCTTCGGGCCGCACGAATGGGCGCTGCGACTGCCCGCGTTCATCGCCGGCCTCTCATTGATTCCGCTGGCGTACGCGGCGTCGCGCGTGTTCTATCGGCGCGGCGCGCTCATCGCGGCGGGACTCGTCGCAGCATCGCCGGTCGTCGTCGCCTATTCGACCGACGGCCGCGGCTACGCGATGATGGCCGCGTTCGCGCTGATCGCCGCGATGGCGATGGCAACGCTGCTCCGCACCGGCAACAGCATCGCCGCGCTGCTCTTCGCGATCGCCGTCGCACTCGGCTTCGCGTCGGTGCTGGTGATGATCACGCTCTTCCTCTTCATCGTGGCGTGGGCGATCGTCGAGCAGCCGTCGCGATGGATCGCGATCGTCATCGCATGCCTGCTCGCCGGCGCGTTCACGATGCTCGCGTATTACCCGGTGTTCGTCATCAGCGGACCGACGTCGATCGCGACGAACGGCTACAACGCGCCGTCGACGCTCGACCACTTCCTCGACGACGTGCCGTACATGTCGCACGCAATCGCGATCCGGCTGCTGGTCGGCTTCCCGCGCATATTGCAGCTCGCAGCCGCCCTCGCGTTCCTCGCCGCGCTCGTACTGCATCGGCGGCTGTCGTCGTTTCGCTATCCGATCTGGATCGGCTTTCTCGCCGTGCTCGCCTTCACGTTCGCGGAACGCTACCTGCCGCCGTCGCGCATTTGGTTCGCGTTCCTGCCGTTCTTCTTCATTACTATCGCGGCGATCGCGACGCAGATTCACGTTGAACGGATCGTCGCCATCGCGCTCGTCGCGCTGCTCGCGCACGACATCACCTACGGCCCGCATCCGCGGGAGACCGGCAACGTGCGGACCGGGCCGCTCATCGCCGCCGAGTTGCAGCGGCGATTGCAGCCCGGTGATGAAGTCGTAGCGCTCACGCCGTCGGACGTGCCGCTCACGTTCTATCTGCAGCGCGCCGGAATTCCGATCGACGCGACGCGGCCGAAGGTCAACGCGCAGCGGCTCTACCTCGTCACGAATCTCGACATCGGGCAGACGTTCGCAAAGACCGCGCGCGAGCTGCACGTCGACGTGCCGCTATACCGCGTGCGGCGCGTCGCCGACTTCGGTGCGTCGGAGATTTACGAGCTGGTGCGGCGATAGCGCGCTACGGCTTGAACGGCTCGACGATTCGCGGCTTCCCGACGATGTCTTCCAGCGTCCGAATCAGCACGTGTGCGCCGCGATGCAGATCGGCGATCGTGATTCGTTCGTCGACGTCGTGTCCCGGATACGGCTTGCCCGGAAACCACATGCCGAATGCGATCGCGTTCGGCAATCGCTTCGCGTACGTTCCGCCGCCGGAGATGGCCGGTTTCGGTGACTTCTCTCCGGTCGCGGCGCCGTAGTCTGCGAGCAACCGCTTCACCAACTTTCCATTCGGATCGAAGACGAGCGGCTCATCGGCGAAGAAGCCGCCGAACGTCAGTCCGGCGCCGGTGCGCGTATTGAACGCGGTCACGAAGCGGCGCAGTTTCAGTTCGAGCTGCTCGCCGGTGCGCGGCGGGACGCGGCGAATGTTGATCGTCAGCGTCGCTCTCGTTCGATCGCCCGCGTCCGGTTTGATCGTCGCAACGTTGACGTCGTAGTGACCCCAGAGTGGATCGGAATCGGTGATGCCGAGGCCGGTGCCGGTGAGATCGCGTCCGGCGAGGCGGGCGAAGGAGAGGAGATCGTTCGCGCCGCCGGAGGGAAGTTTCCCGTCGAGTGCCCGCGCGAGTGCGACGAGCGCGTTGCGGCCGCCGGTGATGTTCACGCCGGCGTGCGCCGATTTTCCGTACGCGACGATGCGCAGCAGATTGCTGTCTTCGCCGTGCGTGATGCGCGTGCCGGGCGGCAGTTTACCGAGCGACTTCAGCAGCGTGTCCCATTGCGGAACGCCGTCGAGCCAGCGCAGCGTGATCTCGGCGTGATCGGGCACGATGCTCGTCGCGAGTCCGGCGGAAAGCGCCACGACTTCGTACGGCTTCGCGATGCCGGCGCGCGGCACGAGCGGCGTCGTCACCGCGAGCGCCTGCCACGCCTTCTCACCGGCGACGACCGGAAACGCGGAGTCGAGCACGAGCGAGTAATCGGGAGCTTTGTGCTCCTTCAGATATTCGGCGATGTCGGTGTTGTCGGATTCCTCATCGCTGCCGACGAGCAGCCGGATCGTGTGCGTGCGCGTTTTCGGCCCGCTCTCTTTGATGGCGTGCATCGCCAGCAGCGCCTGCACGAGCGGTCCCTTGTCGTCGGCGGCGCCGCGTCCGTAGACGTAACCTTGGTCGACGCGTCCGGCGAACGGCGGAAACGACCACGCTTCCTCTTCGACCGGCTGCACGTCGCCATGCACGACGAGTCCGAGGATTGGCGCATCGGGAACGGTCGCGGGCAACTCGATCTCGACGACTTTTCCGGCGTCGCGCGCTTCGAGTCCGAGCGACTGCGCGGTTTTCATCACCCACTGCTGCTGCGCGTCGCGCGCTTCATCGTTGTGCGCGTACGTTCGAAATTTCAGGACTTCGGTGAGCATCGGCACGAGCTGTTTGGATTCGGTCGCGTCGTAGTGCTGCACGGCGGCGGAGACGGCGGCAAGAAGAATCGGCGCAAGAAACATGGCGGTAGAATATCGCTCGTCCGGAAATCCAGGAGTCACACAAATGAAGACCTTTTTGAAGATCGCCGGCGGAGTTGTGCTCGTCGTGCTCGTTCTCGTGCTCGGCGGCATCGCGTATCTCTCGATGCGCAAGCCGGCGCAGCGTCCCGCATCGACGGAAAAGATTGAAGCAACGCCGGCGCGACTCGCCCGCGGCAGCTATCTCGTCAATCACGTTTCCGATTGCCTCGGCTGCCATTCCGATCACCTGGACTCGTTCGGATTTCCGGTCAAGCCCGGCACTGAGGGCCAGGGCGGCGGATTCGTGTTCGACAAAAAGCTCGGATTTCCGGGCGTCGTCGCCGCGCAGAACATCACCCCCGATCCCGAAACAGGCCTCGGCAAATGGACGGACGGCGAGATCCTGCGCGCGATCCGCGAAGGGGTCGATCGCAACGGCGACGCGCTTTTCCCGATGATGCCGTACACGCATCTCCGCAACCTCGGCGACGAAGACGCGAAGTCGATCGTCGTCTATCTCCGCACGCTCAAGCCGGTGCGCAATCAGGTCGTGGCGAAACGGATCGACTTCCCGGTCAACCTCTTCATCAAATTCGCGCCGCAGCCGCTCAACGGTCCGGTCAGCGCTCCCGATCCGAACGATTCGCTGAAGCAGGGCAAGTACCTGACGACAATCGCCGGCTGCTACGAATGCCACACGCCGCACGACGACAAGAACGGACTGATCGCCGACAAGGCATTCTCCGGCGGCTGGGAAATGCGCGGACCATGGGGCCGCGTCATCACCGCAAACCTGACGCCGCATCCCGACACTTACATCGGCCACGCCACGAAAGCGGAATTCATCGGCCGCTTCCGCGCCTTCGCGAACATCGACCCGCTCCACGCTCCCGCCGCCCCGAAAGGCCGCAACACCGTCATGCCCTGGCTCGCCTTCGCGCAAATGACCGACAACGACCTCGGCGCGATCTATGACTATCTCAAGACGGTGAAGCCGATCGAGAACAGGGTGAATTCGTTTCCGGATGCGAAGTGACCTCGGGCATGAGGGATGAGGCATGGGGCATGGGGCATGAGTCGCTTCGCGTCCGCGGCGACTCTGCCTTTACTCATACCTCATGCCTCATCCCTCATACCCTGAAGAAACCCGCCCCAAGCCGCCGCGTATAACCGCCCAACTTTCATTGGAGGATCCCCCGTGCTGGAACTGAAAATCTCCGGTCTCTCGAAAACTTATGCGAACGGCGTGCGTGCGCTTGACGATGTGTCGCTCACGATTCCAACGGGGATGTTCGGGCTGCTTGGGCCGAATGGCGCCGGCAAGTCGACGCTGATGCGCACCATCGCCACGCTGCAGGAAGCGGATGCCGGTTCGATCAGCTTCGCCGGCATTGACGTCCTGAAGCAGAAAGACGATGTCCGCAAAATCCTCGGCTATCTGCCGCAGGAGTTCGGCGTTTATCCGCGTATCTCCGCGGAGACGCTGCTCGAACACTTCGCGGTGCTCAAAGGCATCTACAAAGCGAAGGAGCGGAAAGAGATCGTCGGCGCGCTGCTGCGTCGCACGAACCTCTATGACGTTCGCAAGCAGAGACTCAGCACGTTCTCCGGCGGCATGCGGCAGCGCTTCGGCATCGCGCAGGCGCTGCTCGGAAATCCAAAGCTGATCATCGTCGATGAGCCGACCGCGGGACTCGATCCCGAGGAGCGCGTTCGCTTCCACAACCTCCTCTCCGAGATTGGTGAGAACGTCGTCGTCATCCTCTCCACGCACATCGTCGAAGACGTCAGCGATCTCTGTTCGAACATGGCCATCATCTCCGGCGGCCGCGTGCTGATGCAGGGCGAGCCGCTCGAAGCGATCCGCAAGCTCGAAGGAAAGATCTGGCGCCGCGTCATCGCGAAAGGCGATCTCGACGCGTTTCAGCAGGAGCACGCCGTGATCTCGACGAAGCTCGTGGCCGGCCGCACCGTCATTCATGTCTTCAGCGAGACGCAGCCCGACCCGTCGTTTGAAACGGTGGCGACGAGCCTCGAGGATGTCTACTTCTCGACGACGCGGAAGGTCGCCGCCGAGGAGAAAGCGGCGTGAGACAGTTCCGCGAAATCTTTGGCTTCGAGCTCCGCTATCAACTGCGGCAGCCGATGATCTACGTCTCGTCGATCATCTTCTTCCTCATCACGTTCCTCATCGTCACGACCGACGGAATTCAGCTCGGCGGCGCGGTCGGCAACGTCAATCGCAACGCGCCGTTCGTGCTCATGCAACTGCTGATGATCATGACGATCTTCGGCATCTTCACGACGACCCTGTTCGTCGGCAACGCCGCGTATCGCGACTACGAACAGAAAACCGACGCGCTCTTTTTCACGGCGCCGATTCGCAAAGTGCCGTTTCTCGCAGGCCGCTTCGGCGGCTCGTTCACGATGTCGATCATGGTTTTCGTGGCCGCGGCGATTGCGTTTGCAGTCGGCAACAAGATGTGGTGGCTCGACAAGGACACCCTCGGCCCGTTCAGCTGGAAGCCGTACTTCGTCGCGTTCGGAATCGGAATCATCCCGAACCTGCTGCTCATCTCCGCGCTCTTCTTCTGCGTCGCCTCGCTGACGCGCAACATCATGGCGACGTACGCATCGATGGTGCTCTTCTTCGTCGGCTATCTCGCGTCGCGCCGCTTCACGAGCGACATCGAGAACGACCACATCGCGGCGCTCGTCGATCCGTTCGGGATCAACGCCTTCTCGAAGACCGCGCGCTACTGGACGGTTTTCGAGAAAAACACGCGACTGCCGTGGCCGCCGACCGGCGATCTGATGATGAACCGCCTGCTGTGGCTCGGCGTCGGACTGCTCCTCGTCGGATTCACGATCTGGCGATTCCGTTTCGAGCAGCCGAATCGCGCCGGCAAGTGGCGTCCTGTGGAAACCGCGGCGCCACTGGCCGCGCGCGCCGCGCTCGTACTGCCGCGCGTCGAACAGCGCTTCGATCGGAGCACCTGGTTCCAGCAGTTTCGCAGCGTTCTCAGCATCGAGCTGCCGATGGTGCTGAAAGGAATCCCGTTCCTCATCGTGACCGCGCTCGCCGTCGCGAACACGGTATTCGTCGCCCTCGCACAGGCGCGCAATTTCGGCACGCCCGTCTATCCGGTCACGCATCTCATGGTGAACTCGATCGCCGGCGGCTTCGCATTTCTGGCGATCGTGCTGCTGACGTTCTATGCAGGCGAAATGGTCTGGCGCGAACGCCAGGTAAAGCTCAATGAAGTGGTCGACGCCACGCCGGTTTCAAACTCCGCGGTGTGGAGCGCGAAGCTGCTGACAATCGGCGTGCTGAGCGGCGTGATGCTCATCGCCGCGACGGTGGCGATGCTGCTCGTACAGACAGCAAAGGGATTTCACAATTACGAGCTCGGTCTGTATGCAAAGGGCGTCTTCCTCACCGCCGGCGCGCAGGTCTTCCTCATCTGCATTCTCGCGTTCGTCGTGCAGGTACTGACGAGCAACAAATACGCGGGATTTCTCCTCGTGCTCGTCTACTTCGTCCTGACGTCGGCGATGCCGCCGCTGCATTTCGAGCACAACCTTTATCTCTTCTTCGTGCTCCCCGATCCCGTCTATTCGGACATGAACGGCTTCGGCCATTTCTTCGTGCCGCAGATCATCCTGTTCGTCTACTGGATCTTCGCCGCGGCGCTCCTCGTCATTGCCACGCATCTGTTGTGGGCGCGCGGAACCGAGACGAGTTTTGCATCGCGTCTGCACGCCGCGCGCGATCGCTTCAATGGCACGACCGCGGCGCTGCTCGCCGTCTTCACGCTGGCGTTCCTCGCCACCGGCTGCTACATCTTCTACAACGAGAACGTCCTCAATCATTATGAAACCGCCGACAAGGGCGAAAAGCGCCAGGCGGAGACCGAAAAGAAATACAAGCGGTACGCGAAGCTCGCCCAGCCGCGCATCACGGACGTGCAGGCGGACGTCGACATTTATCCCGAGAAGCGGTCAGCCACGATTCGCGGTCATTACGCGATGATGAACAAGAGCCCGGCGCCGATTCCGGAGCTGCACGTGACGCTGCCGCCGGAACTGAAGGGGACGATCGAGATTCCGGGCGCGACGATCAAATCGCGCGACAAAGAGCTCGGCTACACGATTTACAAACTCACGCCGCCGCTGCCACCGGGCGCGTCGCTGCAGCTGTCGTACAACATCTCCGTCGAGAATCCCGGTTTCGTCAACAGCCGGCCGAACAACAATTTCGTCGAGAACGGGACGTTCTTCAACAACGCCTCGTATTTTCCGCACCTCGGTTATCCGGCAGGCGTCGAGCTGCAGGACCGCAGCAAGCGAAAGAAATACGGACTCGGTCCGATCGAACGGCTGCGCCCGGCGACCGACATGCAGGCACGGATGGTCAACGGCCTGTCGACCGAAGCCGACTGGATCAATCTCGACACGACGGTCAGCACGTCGGCCGATCAGATCGCGCTGGCGCCGGGGTATCTGCAGAAGGAATGGACGGCCGGCGGCCGCCGCTATTTCCACTACAAGACCACCGCGCCGATTCTCGACTTCTGGGCATATCTGTCGGCGCGCTATCAGGTGAAACGCGACAGCTGGAAAGGCATCCCGATCGAGATCTATTACGACGCCAAGCATCCGTACAACGTCGATCGGATGATTTACGGTGTGAAGAAGGCGCTCGACTATTGCACGACGAACTTCTCACCGTATCAGCATCAGCAGGTTCGCATTCTCGAGTTTCCGCGCTACGCGTCATTCGCGCAGTCGTTCCCGAACACGATTCCGTACTCGGAATCGATCGGCTTCATCGCCGACCTCCGCAATCCCGACAATATCGATTACGTCTTCTACGTCACCGCGCACGAAGTCGCGCATCAATGGTGGGGACATCAGGCCGTCAGCGGCAACGTCCAGGGCGAGACGATGGTCGTCGAGACGATGGCGCAGTACTCGGCGCTGATGGTGATGGAAAAGGAGTACGGCAAAGCGCACATGCGCAAGTTCCTCAAGTGGGAGCTCGATCGTTATCTCAACGGCCGCGGCGGCGAGCTGGTCGCGGAAATGCCGCTGGAGAAAGTCGAAAACCAGCAGTATCTCCACTATCGCAAAGGCAGTCTGGTCATGTACGCGCTGCGTGATTACATCGGCGAGGATCGCGTCAACGCGGCGTGCCGCGAGTTTCTCCGTAAATACGCGTTCACGCAACCGCCCTACCCGACCGCGCTCGATCTCGTCGAAGAGTTCCGCAAACAGACGCCGCCGGAACAGCGCGGAATCATCACCGATCTCTTCGAGACGATCACGCTTTACGACAACAAGACCACCGAAGTGAAAGCGACTCCCCTTCCGGGCGACAAATACCACGTCACGTTCACCGTAGAATCGAAGAAGCTGCGCGGCGACGGCAAGGGTGCCGAACAGCCGATCGCGATCAACGACTGGATCGACGTCGGCGTCCTCGCGGCGGGCAAAACGAAGGATGATGACAAGGTGCTCTTCATGGAGAAGCGCCATATCACCCAGCCGAAGACGACGTTCGATATCGAAGTCAGCGGCAAGCCGACGAAAGCGGGAATCGATCCGTTCAATAAGCTAATCGATCGCAACCCCGACGACAATACGAAAAAGCTCTAAGGTGCTGAGTGCAGAGTGCTGAGTGCTGAGTGCTGAGTCAAAAGGCCGAGGACGCGAAGCGTTACTCAGCACTCTGCACTCAGCACTCAGCACCTTCCCGTTTATTGCCTAAGCCCTTTGTCATATTGCGGCATCGATTTGCCGAGCAGCCATTTATCGAACCAGTTGACGATGTTCTGCAGCCGTTCGACGCGGTGCCACGGTTTACCCGAGCGCGATAATTCGTGCGACTCGCCGGGGAAACGGACCATCACCGCGGGGCGGCGCAGGTATTTGAGTGCGCGGAACATCATTTCGCCGCCGGCCATTGGCGGCGTGCGCCAGTCGGCTTCGCCGAGGATCAGCATGAGCGGCGTGTGGACATTTTCGATATGCGTGATTGGTGAGCGGGCGGCGTAATCCTGCGGATCCTGCCACGGCGCTTTGCGGAACCAGGATGGCTGGTATTGCTGGAAATCCGCCACGTACCAGAACGTCGACCAGTCGGCGATGTCGCGCTGTGAGACGGCGGCTGCGAAGCGATCGGTCTGTGTAATCGTCCAGTTCGTCAGCAGCCCGCCGCCGCTGCCGCCGGTCACGCCGAGTTTCTTCGTATCGACATAACCCTTCGCGATCACGGCGTCGATCGACGCCATCAAATCCTTGTAATCGTCGCCGGGATAACGGTACTGGATGACGTTGCCGAATTCCTGTCCATAAGACGACGATCCGCGCGGATTCGGATAGACGACGACGTAACCCTTCGCCGCCATCCACTGAAATTCGTGATCGAACGTGTATCCGTACGCCGCGTGCGGACCGCCGTGAATATTCAGGATCAGCGGGTATTTTTTCGTCGCGTCGAAATCGGGCGGTTTCTGCACCCACGTCTCGATCTTCATTCCGTCAAAGCTCGCGAGGCGCATCTCGTCCGGCTCGGTCAGCGTCAGTTCGCGGAAAAGCGGTCCGTTGAGATCGGTCAGCTGTTTCAGTGAGCCGTTCGCCTCGACGGAAAAGAGATCGCCGATGCGAGTCGGTGTCGAGATCAGCGCAACGGTTTTTCCGTTGCCGACTGCATACGAAATCACTTCCTGTTTCCCGCTCGTCACCGGCGTCATCGCGCCGGACGTCGCGTCGAAGCGGTTGAGGTTGCCCTTCCCCTCCTCGACCGTCGTCGCGTAAATGAAACGCGAGTCGCTGCTCCAGATCGGACGCGCGCCACCGCCGCCGCGCGGCGCGTGCTGATCGCCGGAGACACCGGAGAGAACGTCGAAATCGTATGACGCCGTCAGATTGCGCGGCTGCGCGTCGGCGGTTGTGCCGACGACGAACAGATCGGGCTCGTTATAAGAACGGACCGGATTCGAGATGTAGCCGGTAAACGCCAGCCACTTTCCGTCCGGACTCGGCGAGACGCGGGACATCGGCCCTTCGAACGTCAGCAGCCGCGACGTCTCCCCGCCCGCCGCCGGTACGGACCACAGCTCCGTCTTCTCCGGCTCGTAATACGACTCCGCGACGCGCAGGGCGGTGAAGAAAAGCCGCGAGCCGTCGGCGCTCCAGACAAGGTCGCCTTCGTCGTAATCGCCGTTCGTCAGCTGCTTCGGCTTCGGCGCATCATCGACCGGCGAACCGGGAACGCCGACCGTCCAGACGTGCGTGTTGCGCGACGCGTCGACGAAGCCGGAGCCGTTCTCGCGGTAGGCGGCCTGATTGATGATCAGCACATCGCTCTCGCGCGGCTCCTCCGCCCCTTTTTTCTTCTCTTCGAGATCGGACGGGCGCGACGTCGCCGTGAACGCGATCGTTTTCCCGTCCGGCGACCAGGCGATCGATTCCACCGAGCGCGACAGCGACGTCAGCGCGTGTGGCTCGCCGCCGCTCATCGACAGCAGAAAAATCTGCGACTCCGTCGGTTTCCCCTTCTTCTCCCCGACGCGCAGAAACGCCAGCGTTCGTCCGTCCGGCGACCAGCGCGGCGCCGAATCGCGCGGCCCGTTCGTAAGGCGCCGCGGCTCGCCGCCCGCGGTCGGCACCGACCAGAGCGACGTCACGTAGCGATCTTCTTTCTCATCGACCGTCACACGAACGAACGCCACCTGCGAACCGTCCGGCGACAGACGCGGATCGCCGATCCACTGAAATTTGAACAGGTCCTTCTCAGTGATCGGACGCGCGAAGGCGGAAACGGCGAAAAGAAGAAGGATGGAAACCACTAGTGTTCGCTTCATGTCGCGAAGCATACCCAAACCGGTGCTGAGTGCTGAGTAAAGGCAAGTGTGCAGCGGAGCGACTCAGCACTCTGCACTCTGCACTCAGCACTGGTTTCTGATGCACTCAGCACTGATTTTGGCTTAGTGCGCTGCATCCAGGGCGTACACGAGGAGTCCGGCCGTGGTCAGGCCGCCGAGGGTGGCGACGATGAGGGCCGCGCGGGGCTTCTCGTGGACGTGCGGGAGGAGATCGCTGGCTCCGAGATAGAGCAGGAATCCGGCGAAGAAGGCGAGCTGGTACGCGAGGAGGATCGGATCGATTTTGATTACATTCGCGACGAGCGCGCCGGCGACCGGCGCGAGCGCATCGACGGCGAGCAGCACGATCGTGCGCCAGCGACTGTTGCGCGTGGCGAGCATGAACGTCACGGTGTTCAGTCCGTCGGCGAAGTCGTGTGCGACGACGGCGAGCAGCACGACGAAGCCGACCTGCGTTCCGGCGAGGAAACCGACACCGATCGCGAGGCCGTCGAGAAAGCTGTGGAAGGAGAGACCGAGCGCGCCGACGAGGCCGACGTTGTGGCGATGTCCCGGAGCGTCGTGCTGCTTCTCGCTGTGGATGATGGTCAGCTTCTCGAGCAGGAAGATTCCGACGAATCCCGAGAGCATCGTGATCATCAGTCCGCGCACGTCGAGCGACGATCGATGTGCGATGTCGATGACTTCCGGCAGCAGATCGAGGAAGGCGACGCCGATCAGCAGACCGGCCGAGAACGCCATGATGAAGAAGAGATACTTCTGATACCGGAAGGCGAACGCGCCGCCGGCAAGAGTCATCACAAACGCGGACAGCGCCCACACCGCACTCATAGCGCGGCGTAGTTTACTCGCTACGCGCCGTGTCGCCGGCCTTCAGCGCAGTCGATCGCCGACGCCACCAGATCTTCGATGTCGAACGGCTTCCGAATCAGCCCCCAGATGCCACGCGTATCGAGGTTCTGGATCGTGCGCTGACTCGCGCCGGTCATCACGATCACGCGAGGCAGCAGCATCGGACTCTCGCGCTGGATCCGCGCCAGCAGTTCGAAGCCGTTCACGTCCGGCATCATCAGATCGACGAGGATCACCGAGTAGGTGTGCCGCTCGAGCTGATCGAAGGCGAGACGGCCATCGGCGGCGCAGTCGACCTCGAATCCGCGGCGTGTCAGAAGCGTGGTGAACAGCCCGCGAAGCGCCAGGTCGTCATCGACGACGAGGGCCTGAAGACGCCGCTGCGGCGGATCTGTTCGGGACATTGGCGACGGACCGGAGAACAGCGAGAAGGATACAACTTCGCCTGTCGATTCGCGAGGAAGGCCGCTCACAAAACTTACAGCTGGCGAAACGGTTCAGGCCGAGTAGATGCGAAGGAGAAAGACGGAATCGTCCCTTCTCACGGTCGCGATCGATTCGGAGCCGCGCAGCGGCCGGCTGAGGCTCACCAGTTCGGATTTGTTCTCGCTGAGGAACTGCGCGATCGCCTCATCGGCCGTCGCCGCTTCGATGACGATCGCCTTCGGCTCCGCTTCGAAAACGGGTCGCCGCGAATGTTCGCCGGTCAGCTGCCGTGCTTCGATCGTGTATTGCACCGTGCGGCCTCCTGCATTCCATAAACGCAGCAGCAATCGGTGCGCCAGGCGCAAAGCGCAAAAGGACTATCTCTTCATCAGCTCCAGCACCATCGTCGTCAGCGCGCGGACGCCGGTGCGCAGGGTCGGCTCCGGCAGCGGCGCCCACTTGCTCGAATGCAGTGCCGGCAGCGGACCGCCGGCTGCGAGCTTCGCCGGATCGACGGCGCCGAGGTGGAGGAGCGCCGTAGGGATTTTGCGATCGACGCCGAAGAGACCGAAGTCCTCGCTCACCATCAGCGGATCGATTTTGATCACGTTCGCGTCGCCGAGCACCGGACGAAGCGCTTTCGCCAGCCGCTCCGTCAGCGCCGGATCGTTGTACGTCGACGCCACCGATTCGTGCTCGAGCACTTCGACGACCGGCAGGCGATCGTCGGGAAATCCGGCGGCGATGGCGGTGCCGCGCGCGATCCGCTCGATGGCCGCCAGGACGTTCTTTCGTACTTCCGGCTTGTAGGTGCGGACGGTCAGAAGGAGCTGCACTTCATCCGGAATGATGTTCCGCTTGGTGCCGCCGTGAATCGCGCCGACCGTGACCACGACCGGATCGAGCGGCGAGTTCTGGCGGCTGACGATCGTCTGCAGCGCGATGACGATCTGCGCCGCGAGCACGACCGGATCTTTCGTTTTCTGTGGCGAGGCGCCGTGTCCGCCGAGGCCGCGAACGGTGATGTTGACGGAGTCGCCGGAAGCCAGCGCGTAACCGGGCGTGTAGCCGATCGTGCCGGCGGCGAGATCGGCGGAGTCGTGCAGCGCGATCGCGTATGCCGGCTGCGGGAAACGTTCGTAAAGGCGATCGTCCAGCATCGCCTTCGCCCCTTTCACGACTTCTTCCGCAGGCTGACCGACGAGCAGCACCGTGCCGTGCCAGCGATCCTTCAGCTGCGCCAGCATCGACGCCGTTCCCATCAGCGTGGTCATGTGAATGTCGTGACCGCACGCGTGCATCACCGCGACGTCATCGCCGGACGGACTCTTCGCGCGCGCCGTGCTCGCGTACGGAAGTCCGGTTTGCTCGAGCACCGGCAGCGCGTCCATGTCGCTGCGGACGAGCACCACCGGACCGTCGCCGTTTTTCATCATCGCCACGACGCCGTACGACGTCAGCGACGGATCGTCGTACTTTCCGACGTGATCGGTGACGCTGTAGCCAAGCTCGCGCAAACGCGCCGCGAGGAGCGCCGACGATTTCGCTTCCTGCGTCGAGAGCTCAGGCGCGGCGTGGAGTTTCTTGTACGTCTCGACGAGCGACGGCAGCTCTTTGTCGACGAGCGCATCAAGCGACTGCGCGAAAGACGGGACGGCGATGAATGCGAGAAGGACGAGCGCACGTTTCATGCGCGCAAGGGTACATGAGGCTGCTAGGCGCCGGTCGCTTCGTTTGCGGCGACGTCCGCCGCGAGGACGACCTGATTGCGGCCGTTCTTCTTCGCCTGGTAGAGCGCGATGTCGGCGTGGTTGATCAGATCGGCGTTCGTCTCGCCATCTTCCGGGAAGATGGCCACGCCGATGCTGACGGTGATTCGCAGCGCGCGTCCGACCTGCTCCATCGCGAACTCGCGCCGCCCGACCAGCTCGCGCAAGCGATTCGCCGCATCGCGCGCCGCGACGCCGCGCGTCTCCGGAAAAATGATCGCGAACTCTTCGCCGCCGTAACGCGCCACGACGTCCATGTCGCGCACGTTCGTCAGGAGCTCGTCGACCAGGCCTTTCAGGATTTCGTCGCCGACCGGATGGCCGAACGTGTCGTTGAAGCGTTTAAAGAAGTCGATGTCGAGCATCGCCAGGACGAACTGATGTCCGGTTCGCTGATGCCGATGAATTTCCTTCGCGAGCGCTTCCTGGAAGTAGCGATGGTTGTACGCGGGCGTCAGTGCATCGATGGCGGTGAGGCGTTTGATCTCTTCGTACTGCCGCGCCGACTGCAGCGCCGTCACGGCCTGGACGGCGAAGATCTCGAGCGTCTTCAGCTTCTCCATCGTCGGCACGCGGCGATCGTGCGGCTCGCGCACCGAGAGGTAGCCGATGACCTGATCGGCGCTCATCAGCGGAACCATGATCATGTCGTTCTCGTGCCATTCGGCGACGAGCTTTTCACCGGTGTCGTCAGGCCGCACGAAGAAACCGTGCTCGCTCTGCACGAGCGCGGTATGCGAAACGAAGAACGAGCCCGAGATGCGGAACTCTTCGTTGAAGAACGCGCGAATCTCGCTCGACGAGACGTGCTTCTTCCGCACCTCCTCCCACACGTCATCGAGTCCTGCGTGCGCGCGGCGTACGAACTCGTCTTTCTTCGGATCGAAGAGCGCGAAGACGACGACTTCGAATCCGAGCGCGGTCCGTACCGCCAGCGCGATGCGGGTCAGCATGGCGTCGATATCGAACGAGCCGATCAGTCCGTTCGACACTTCGAGAATCGTCGACATCGTCGCGGCCTGCGCTTCGAGCTGCTCGGTCTTGTCGCGCATCTCGCGGCGCAGCAGCTGGTCCTGCAGCGACACCGCGGTCTGATTGACGAGCAGCGTGAGCAGATTGAGATTGCCGGTCTTGATGATCGATGCGTCTTCGGTCTCGTAGATGAGGATGCCGTAGATGACCTCGACGGTCTGAATGCCGATGAGCACCTGGATGCCGCTGCCGTTCGACAGCGGAAAGCGGCGCAGCTCGTTCTGAAACACGAAGGCGCGACTCGGCGCCGACTGCGCGAAGCCGGCGGAGTCGACCCAGCGGCCGATCTCCTGATCGGTCGGCAGACACTCGCCATATCGATAGACCGTTCCGGCGATCTCCGGATTCATCTCCCACGTCACGACCGCGCACGCTTTCAGTTTCGCCAGTCCGCCAAGCAGCGACACCATGCGCCGCAGCGTCTCTTCATCGCCCTCCGCGGAGAGAATCTGCGCCGCGCTCTCCGTGAGAATCGACAGCTCGCGATTGCGGCGAATCAGCTCCGCGTTCTGCTTCTCCGCCGCCGATTCGCGACGCAGCGCGTATGCGACGAGCAGCATCGGCAAATACGCGGCCGCGAATCCGAGTCCGCCGTATGCGGCGAAGCTCATCACTTCGAGTCCGACGATCGGACTGACCAGCAGCAGCGTCCGCGTCTGCGACGCCAGCGTGCTGCGGAAGTCGAGCGGACCGCGCTCTTCATCGAGATAGCGTCGGATCGACGCGAAGATCAGATGCACGACGACGCAGCCGATCATCAGCAGGATGTAGCCGGAGACTTTGGCCATCAGTGGCGCGCTGCGCGCGACGGCCGACGCGTACAGCAGCGTGACGACGTAGTACGAGAGTCCGAGCTCGGCAGCTTCGTAGAACGGCTCGATGCGGCGCGCGGTGCGGTCGACGATCGCGTCGTATGTGCAGCGCAAACCGATACCGGCGAACACCGGGATGATCGCCACGACCGGATCGTGGTAGAGGATCATCGCCGCGAAGACCGGCGCCGCTTCGAAGCCGATCGAGCGCTCGTCGACGCGCAGGAACGACGAGAGCATGACCAGCGCGGTGAAGAAAAGGAGCGCGCGCGGCGAGGCGGTCGGCGCCGTCATCAACTCCAATGCAACGCACGCCGTGGCCACAACGATGGCCGCGACGTAATACGTGCGAAGCAGTGAAGAACGTTGCATGAAGTTCCCGTGGCGGCGGAAGGACGTAATTGTAGCTGATACGGACGGCGAGGGCGTTCCGTACCGATGCGTATAATCCGCCGCCATGTCGGGCAAGTGGGAAGCGGTCATCGGACTCGAGGTCCACGCGCGTCTGCTGACGACCACCAAAATCTTCTGCGGCTGCTCTCCCGCGTTCGGCGCTCCCCCCAACACACACGTCTGCCCGATCTGCCTCGGCTATCCCGGCTCGCTTCCTGTGCTGAACCGGAAAGCGGTCGAGCTCGCGATTCGCATGGGACTGGCCACCGACTGCGAAGTCCATCCGCGCTCCGTCTTCGCGCGCAAGAACTACTTCTACCCCGACCTGCCGAAGGGCTATCAGATCTCGCAGTTCGATCGGCCGATCGCGACGAACGGACGCATCGGCGACGTCCGCATCCGCCGCATTCACATGGAAGAAGACGCCGGGAAGCTGATGCATCACGGCGACGGCTCGCTCGTCGATCTGAACCGCGCCGGCACGCCGCTCGTCGAGATCGTGACGGAGCCCGACATCGCCAATGCTGATGATGCGGTCGCGTATCTGACGCGTCTTCGTCAGGTGCTGATGTACACCGGCGCGTGCGACGGCAACATGGAAGAGGGATCGCTGCGCTGCGACGCGAACGTTTCCGTCCGGCGCGAAGGGGAACCGTTAGGCACACGCACCGAAACGAAAAACCTGAACTCGTTCCGCTATGTCGGACGCGCGATCGAACATGAGGTCGAGCGGCAGATCGCGGTGCTCGAGAGCGGCGGAAAGATCGATCAGGAAACGCGGCTCTACGACGTCGCCGCCGGCGAGACGCGAGTGATGCGCTCGAAAGAGGAAGCGCACGACTATCGTTACTTTCCCGATCCCGATCTGCTGACGCTCGACGTCGAGCCGTCGCAGATCGAAGAGATTCGCCGCGCGCTGCCGGAGTTGCCGGCGCCGCGAGCGGCGCGCTATCAGCGTGACTTCGGCCTCAGCGTGAAAGATGCAGAGGCGCTCGTGGTGACGAAAGCGCTGGCGGAGTACTACGAAGCGGTGGCGGCGGAGGCGGCGAATCCGAAAGCGGCGGCGAACTGGGTGCGCAACGAAGTGCTGCGCGTGCTCAATGAAGAGAAGGTCGAGCTCGAGGAGTATCGCGTCACGCCGTCGATGCTGGCGCGGCTGATCAAACTGATCGACAGCGGTGCGATCGGCGGCAAGTCGGCGAAAGAGATTTTCGACGACATGTCGCAGAGCGGCGAAGCGCCGGAAACGATCGTCGAGCGCAAGGGGCTCTCGCAGATCAGCGATCCGTCAGCGATTCGCGAAGCGGCCGGGCGCGTCATCGCCGCGAACGCCGCGCAGGTCGAGCAGTACCGCGGCGGCAAACAGCAGGTCTTCGGCTTCCTCGTCGGCCAGCTGATGAAAGAGACCCGCGGAAAAGCGAAAGCCGAGCTCGCAAACGCGGTACTGCGCGAACTGCTGGACCGCTAAAGTCAACTTCGGGGGTCAGACCCCGGAAATTGACTTTAGCGGACTCGGCACCTTCCGATAGCCGGACGGCATCACGAACTCGCTTGCGGCGATCGGCCGCGTAGAGATGTTCGTCACGGTGGCCGTCGTCGTCGACACCATCTTCTGGCCGGCGCGATCGATGGTCATCGTCGTGACCTGCTTCAGCGGAAAGCGGCCTTTCGTGGCGCGGCTCTGCGCTTCGATCAGCTTGTCGATCCCGTCGATGCCGGTGCGCACGCCGCTCGTCTGCAGCCAGTTCATGGCATCGGCGGCGATCCGATCGGTCGTCCAGCTCTCGGTCTTCATCGACATGTGTGTCGACATCTTCTGTCCGCCGGCGATTACGTTCATGTCGTACGACGTGTCGAGCAGCGATTTGCGCGTCGGATAGCCTTCGATCGCTTCGCCGGCGCCGGTGTCGCGCACATCGACCTTCTGATTGTCGAACGTGATCTTCACCGTATCGCCGAGAGACTTGAGCATCGCGCCGGCGCCGCCGAGGAGATCGTCGAGTTTGAGCTCGAAGAAGGTCTTGTCGGCGGGAGAGGTGATGATGAGTGTTTTGCCGCCGTCCTTCGATAAGACGACCGCGCCGTTCCGGAAGAGTTTCCCGTCGCCTTCGACGACGTTCATCCGGAAATTCTTCCCTTCCACTTCGATGCGGCCGCTCATCGTCGTTTTTCGGATGCCGGTCGTCGCCGAACGGAAATCGTATGCGGTGCCTGAAAACGCCGGCAGTGCAAGCATTGCGGCGACTGTAAAGATGAGCAAACGGCGCATGGTTTTCTCTCCCTGTGGAGCGTCGGAACGCGCGGCTATTTGACGGAATTGCTGTGCTATGATCCGCGCCGTCCACAAACTTGATTAACCTGTAACTGTAAACGACTTAGGAGGTCACACCTGTGCGTCTTCTGACCAGACTTTCACTACTGATCCCGGCGACGATCCTGGCAGTGGGCGGAGTAGCGTTCGGCTCCGGATTTTCGATCTTCGAGCAGGGCGCGAAGGCGACCGCGATGGGCGGCGCATTCGTCGCGACTGCCGACGATCCCAGCGCGATCTTCTACAACGTCGCCGGCATCGCTCAGCAACGGCACCTGTCGTTCATCAGCGGCGCGACGATCATCAACTTCTCGAACGACTTCACCGGCGACCAGGACGATCCGTTCACGGTCGGCATCAGCGGCGCGAACTACAAGCGCCACACGTTCACGCCGCCGAACGCATACCTCGTCGTTCCGATCGGTGAGAACCTCACCTTCGGCGTCGGCGCGTTTTCCGCGTTCGGTCTGCGCACCAACTGGCAGGACGACTTCCCGGGCCGCTTCATCTCGCGCGATGCGAACGTGAAGACGCTCTCCGTCGAGCCGGCCATCGCGTGGCAGACGAGCGACGGACGCTTCGCCCTCGGCGCAGGCGCCGAATATCGCCGCGCCAAGATCTCGCTCAACCGCAACAACGGCGCGCTCAATCCGTTCACCCAGAACTTCGCCGACGTCGCCAACGTGTATCTCGCCAGCGACTGGGAGAACAACTGGGGCTGGAACGTCGGCCTGCTGTTCAAGCCGACGCCGCAGTGGCGCTTCGGTGCGTCGTACCGCACCGACCAGACCATCGACTTCAAGGGCGACGCGAAGTTCACGCAGATCCTCACCGGCAACGCGCAGTTCGACGCGGCCGTTAGAGCCGGGCTGCCGGCCAATCAGGGGATCAGCACCTCGATCAACTTCCCGGCCATCGCCGCGGTCGGCGTTGCGACGACGATCATCCCGAACTGGGATGTCGAGTTCGACGTCACGCACACGACGTGGAGCCGCTTCAAGAATCTCGACATCGCGTTCGACAACACGCCGGCGCTGAACCTCCATCGTCCGCAGAACTGGGAAGACACGAACTCGTTCCGCCTCGGCGCGAACCATCCGGTCAACCCGAACTGGGACGTTCGTTTCGGCGTCGTTTATGACGAGAACCCGCAGCCGACCGAAGGCGTCGGTCCGCTCCTCCCCGACTCCGATCGTGAAGGCGTTTCGTTCGGCGTCGGCTACCACAAAGGTCCGTGGATCATCGACGCCACCGAGTTCGTCCTCCACTTCAAGGATCGCAGCACCGGCGGCATCAACTCCGATCATTTCAACGGCACGTACAAAACCGACGCGAACCTGATCAGCGTGAACTTTGGTTACAGGTTCTAAGCGATCAACCCTAAGGAGAACCGAGTGATGAGCAACAAGAGCTTCGCACGATTTGTGGCGGTACTTGCCGTCCTTGCCGTCGCAGCGGTGCCGGTCTTCGCTGCGCCAGGAAAAGCGGATTTCACCCGCCTCGTCGTCATCGGCACCAGCCTCGGCTCCGGACTCGAGTCCGGATCGCTGAACGTCAACCATCAGCAGTACAGCTTCCCCGCGGTCATCGCGCGTCAGGTCGGTCTCACCGTCTGCGGCGTCAGCGCGACCGCGGCCGACAACTGCTTCGCTCAACCACTGGTGAGCTTCCCCGGCATCGGCAGCGAGAATCAGCTCGTCAGCATCGCGCCGAGCGTCGTGATCTCGCCGGCTCCCGGTTCGGGCACGCCGCTCGTGACCGGATTCGGACGTCCGTACAACAACCTCAGCGTCCCGGGCATCAAGGCCACCGAGGCCGACACGCTGACCGGCGCGCAGCCGGCCACCAGCACCGCGACTTCGTTCGCGCAGTTCATCCTGCGCGGACTCGGAACGCAGGCCAATCAGGCGCTCGCGCTTCATCCGACGTTCATCATCGTCGAGCTCGGAGCGAATGACGTCCTCACCGCGCTCACCAGCGGGACATCGAAGTCGCTCACGCCGCTTGCCGCCTTCACGACTTCGTACAACGCACTCCTCGACAAGCTCCGCGCGGGCGCGCCGGATGCCGGCATCGTCGTCAGCAACCTGCCGACGAATCCCGCCACGCTCCCGTACATCAACCTCATCGCGCCGTACATCGTGAACCCCGCCACCGGCCAGCCGGTGCTCGGTCCGGACGGCAAGGTGATTTATTACTTCGCCGAGACCAACGGTGTGCTCGGACAGCTCGACGCAAACTCGCGCGTTCCGCTCCACGCCCAGACCGATCTGCGCGCCGGCTACGGCATTCCGCCGGCGCTGAAGTCCATTCCGCCGTTCAATGCGCTCCCGCACGCCGGGGAGCCTCTTCCGGATGCCGACGCACTGACCGGCGCGGAGATTACGGAGATCGTGCAGCGCGCCGTCGACATCAATGCGGCGATCAACACCGCTGCCAGCGCGCGCCAGATTCCGGTCGCCGACTTCTCCGGCCTCTTCAACCGCGTCACGGCGCCGGGCGGCATCGCCATCGGCCCGTTCTCGGTAACGAATGCGTTCGTCACCGGCGGCTTCTTCAGCCTGGACGGACTGCACTTCACGGACCTCGGCTACACGCTGTTCGCGAATGAGTTCATCCGCGCCATCAACCGCGGCTACGGCACGAAGATCCCCGTCGCGTCGGTGACTCCGTTCTTCACGAACAACGGAGCGATCTCGTTCCTCGCCCGCACCACGAACGGCGACGCCGTCTTCGCGTCGACCCCGTGGGAACTGAGCGACGAGTCAGCCGCGCAGTTCCGGACGATGTTCGTCGAGACCGCGGCACCGTTGGCCGCTCCCGGCCGCACCCGCCGTATCTCCAACCACTGATCTGCTTTTACGCAGCGATGAGAACGGCGGCCGCAAGGCCGCCGTTCTTGTTTGGAGCGACCACCGTCATCCTGAGCTTGGGCACTGCGCGAGGCGCAGCGCTGGATGAAAAGAAACCTGCGAGTAGGATGAGAATCGGCGACTCGTGGAGAGGCCGGTAACGCTATGGTGCGTCAGAGCCCGATCCTGAGCATGGTCCAGGGAGATCGCGAACTTGATTTGGTGAAGAGACGATG
>JAXDJV010000013.1:0-363234 GCA_034667465.1 Acidobacteriota bacterium
TCGTGGAAGGTGAACGCGATGCCCGAACGCTTGCGAGCTTGCGCGATCCGGGCTGCGCGAAGTCCGAGAGCGAGATCGCGGAAGCGTTGACCGGGCACTGGCGTGAGGAACAGCTGTTTGTGCTCGCGCAGACCATCCAGCTGTGGGACTTCTGTCGGGAGCTCATGCGCAAGTGCGACCAGAAGATCGAGTCGCTTGTGAAGACGATGCCTGTGCGCACTTGCGCCCGGAGCGAGGTGACACGTTCGAAGCCTCGCAAGAATCAGGTCTCATTCGACGGACGGACACTTCTTCACGAACGGCTCGGTGTGGACCTGACGCAAATCAAGGGTCTGGAAGTGCTGAGCGTGCTGACGGTGATCTCCGAATGCGGGATGGATCTTTCCCGGTTTCCGACCGATAAGCATTACGTTTCGTGGCTCGGTCTCGCTCCCGGCACAAAGAAGTCCGGTCATCGGGTACTGAGCTCGAGGAGCCGGCGGACGACCAACCGCGCCGCCACGGCGCTGCGCTTGGCAGCTCAGTCGCTGCTCAGGTCCGACAGCGAGCTCGGTGCATTCGGCCGGGTACTCCGCGCCCGCATCGGAGCTGAGAAGGCCATCACAGCAGTCGCCGCAAAGCTTGCCCGGCGTATCTACATGTCGCTGCAAACGGGCCGCGTCTTCCAGGACCGCGGCGCCTCGTACCACGATCACCAACACCACGACCGTCACCTGGCATCGTTGCACAAACGCGCTCGTCGCCTCGGCATGCAACTCGACCCGTTGCAACTTTCCGCGTGACGTTCACCCGGAGGTTTCTTAGAAGCGTTAGCGAAGGATCCGGGCGGGCGGGGCGCGTTACCGCAGCGAGTCCCACCGCCCGGGCCCCTCGCTACGCTCGGAGTGACGTTTACGCCGGGCAGCGCTCGCACAAAGGCAGGCGCTGCTCGCGACGGAGCAGGCGGCGGAACGCACGGAACTTCTGTCCGTTCCAGACCGACTCGAACGGCTGCTCGAATACATTTCCCATATCGAGGGTCAGGCAGGGATAGAGGCGGCCGCGCGGATCGACGAACGCGTAATTCGAGATCAGCGTGCAGGAGCGCGCCGTCTGCCGCTTGAAATTCGGGTCGCGGTAAAACTCCATCATCTCTTCGACCGGCAGCGGCGGATGGAACTCCAGCCGATACGGATATTGCGCGGTCTCGAGATGCCGTAATTGTCCTTCGAGCACGTTCGGATCGACGTTCGGCATCTCGTCGCTGCAGTACGTATCGACGTCGGAACGGAAGAAGGTCGAATCGCCGATCGCCTTCTCAATCAGATGCTCCGATTCGGGACGCTGTGCGGTGCGCAGCCAGATTTGATGCTGGAAGCGGAGCGTGTCGATGTGCCAGTCACGCAACTGATCGGCCCAGTCGATGAGCGACGCGTACGTCCCTTCATAGACGGTCGTGTAAATCTCGATCTGCGGCGTCGCGGAGCCAAGACGTTGCTTCGCTTCCTGAATCTCGCGGACGACCTGTTCGCAAATCGCGAACGTTCCTTTGCCGCGATAGCGATCGTGGACTGCCGGCGGATCGACCGAAATGCCGACAGCCAGCAATCCGCTGCGTACGAGATCGTCAGCGCGTCCGACGAGACGGGTGGCGTTCGTCACGACGGTGATCGGCATTCCGTGACCGACGGCAGCCGCGAAAATGCGCGGCCATTCCGGATGAAGAAACGGCTCGCCGCCGAATACGCGGATCATCGGTTTGAACGACGCCACCGAATCGAGGAACGCCAGCGCTTTGCCCGTATCCATCATTGCGCTCGGACGACGCGTGACCATGTCGGTCGTGATCGGGCAATACGTGCAGCGAAGGTTGCAGGCGTCGGTCAGCAGCAGATCGATGCCCCACGGCAGCGGCGCGAAGCCGGCCAAAGCTCGCATTTGCGACCAGACTGTCATTTGAGAAAGTTTTACGACGCGCGACGCGCAACCGTCCAGGACGGCCTGTTACGATCGCGTGCCTTGTCCGCATACGCGATCATCGCCGTGGCCGCATTCCTCGCCGGCGCCATCAACTCCATCGCCGGAGGCGGCACGCTGATCTCGTTTCCGGCGCTGCTCTGGATCGGACGCAATCCGATCATGGCCAATGCGACGAACGCCGTCGCGCTCTGGCCGGGATCGCTCGCCGCCGCTTACGGATTTCGCCGCGACCTCGCCGGCGCGAAACGGTGGCTGGCGATCCTGACGATTCCGTCGCTGGCCGGCGCGGCCACCGGCGCGTATGTGCTGATGCACACGTCGACGCGCACGTTTTCGAAGCTCGTCCCATTCCTGATTCTCGGCGCCACGCTGCTCCTCGCGCTGCAGGAAGTGATCACGCGCCGGCTGCGCACGGCGTCGCGCGCCGGCCGCGGCTGGACGATCTTCGTGATCATCTTTCAGTATTTCGTCGGCCTGTACGGCGGATATTTCGGCGCAGGGATGGGAATCCTGATGCTGGCCGCGCTCGGCCTGATCGGCCTGACGGACCTCCATCAGATGAACGGCGTGAAGAATCTCCTGGCCGTGTTCATCAACGGCATCGCGGCGATCTACTTCGCCTTTTCGCACGCCATTCTCTGGACCGACGGGGCGGTAATGGCCGTTGCGTCGATCCTCGGCGGGATCGCAGGCGCGCGCGCCGCACAACGGCTCGGCCGCGGATTTGTCCGCGGCGCCGTGGTGACGATCGGCATCGTCATGACGATCGCGCTGCTGATCAGCGGACCCAGATGACGATCGCCACGACGAGCGCGATGACCGCAATGCCGATGATCACGAGCGTCGGGATATTCAGCCGCGACGGCGGTGGCGGTTCCGCGATCGGCGGCGCCGGCACGAGCTTGCGCGTATGCGACCGCGAGCCGCTCCCGTCGTCAATCAACGCAGCCGCCAGATCGCGACACTCGTCGCAATTGTCGAGATGGTTCGCAATGGCGAGAATCTCGTCCACACCGGCACGACGACTCGCGTAGCGGTCGATCTGCTCCCGCGTCAGATGTTCCATGTCTGTTGGGATGACCCGTTCGGCACAATGCGCCTCCGTACCGGCAATTACTGGTGATGTAAGTCACAAAAACACTCAGGTGCTGAGTTCCGAGTGCTGAGTGCTGAGTCGAAGAAACTGAGAGCAGAGGCGGAGCGACTCAGCGCTCTGCACTCAGCACTCAGCACTTCAGGTTTTTTGGAGCAGCCGCTTCGTCGCCGGATGCGAAGGATTGGTGAGCACGGCGGTCGCGCTCCCCTCCTCCACCACTTCTCCGTCGGCCAGGATGATGACGCGGGTGGCGTAGTCTCTTGCGAAGTCGTCGTCATGAGTCGTGACGATCAGCGTACGACCTCCCCGAGTCAGCGCAAGAAGTGTCTCTCCCAGCTCGTTTCTCCGGGCCGGGTCGAGAGAGGCGGTCGGCTCATCCATCAGCAGAAGCGGCGGATCCATCGCCATGGCTCGGGCGATGGCGACCCGTTGCGCCTCGCCGCCGGAGAGCTCGCGCGGGTACGCATCGCGACGATGCGCGACGCCGAGCGATTCGAGGAGCTGCATCGCCCGCGCTTCGATCTCCGCTCGCGGCACGTGCGCGACATGCTGCGGCGCCAGCGTGACGTTGTCGATGGCGGTCAGGTGTTCGAAGAGGTAGTGGAGCTGGAACACCATCCCGACGCGGCGGCGCAGTTCGCGCAGCGTGGCGCGCGGCGCGAGCGGTCCGGGACGGAGCACGACGCCGTCGACGTCGATCGTCCCGGCGTCGAACGGTTCGAGCGCGGCGACCGAGCGGAGGACAGTCGTCTTGCCGCCGCCCGACAATCCCATCAGCGCCACGAGCTCGCCGCGATCGGCGCGCAGCGTCACGCCGCGCAGCACTTCACGCGTGCCGCGCGAGAGTTTGAGGTTGTCGATGTTGAGGATGCTCATGCCGACGGCGCCTTCCAGCGAAGTTCGAGACGGCCGGCAAGCCGCGAGAGCGGCAGCGACAGAATCAGATAGAGCGCCGCGCAGAGCAAACCGGGAATCGCCCAGTTGCCGATGTTGGTCGCGAAGATCGACGTCTGTTTCGTCAGCTCGACGACCGTGATCACCGAGACGAGCGATGAGTCTTTCAGCAGCGCCACGAAGTCGTTCGTCATCGGCGCGAGCGCGAGGCGGAACGCCTGCGGTCCGCGCACGAGCGTCAGCACCTGACGCTCCGTCAGTCCGAGCGTGCGCGCCGCTTCGAGCTGGCCGCGCGGCACCGCTTCGAGCGCGCCGCGATAGATCTCCGATTCGTATGCGGCGTAGTTGAGCCCGAGGCCGAGGAGTGCGGCGAGAAATGCCGGCAGCCGGATTACGGACGAGAGACCGTAATAGAGAACGAAGAGCTGCAGCAGCACCGGCGTGCCGCGCACGACTTCGACGTAGGTCGCGAGAATGGCGCGGACGAGCGGATTGCCGTAGACGCGGCCGGACGCGATCGCGACGCCGAGCAGCACCGCAAGCGCCATCGCCGCGCACGAAAGCATGATCGTGATCAGCGACGCGCGCAGCAGTGCGGGGATGTAACGAAGGATGATCGCTCCCTTGTCGATCGCCGGCGCTGCCTTGCTCACCGTCGCCGACGCGGACGCGCCGAGGACGTGCGCGAAGAAGGCGCTTTGACTGGCGTCCCAGATCTCCCACTTGCGATAGATCCGCTCGAGCGTACCGTCGCGCATTCTCGCTTTCAGAATCGTATTCACCTGATCGCGCAGCGCGGTGTTGTTCTTCGCGAGGACGATGACGTAGTGGCCGGTCGCGACCGGCACCGGCTGCGTGAAGAGTCCCGGCACGCGACGCATCGAACGCGCGGCGATGATGTTGTCGAGCAGCACCGCGTCGATGCGGCCTTCGCGCAGATCTTCGTACGGATGCACGTCGTCGTCGTACGACACGACCTGAATGCCGTCGCGCTGCTGCGCTTCCATCAGCCGCTCGTACGCGATCGTGCCGGAGAGCGTGCCGACTTTGTGTCCGCGCAGCGACGGCAGCGTCGGGAAGAGCGCGCGATCGCCATCTCTCACCGTCAGCACTTCGTGGAACTCGAAGTACGGCTCGCTGCAGGTGAGCTCCGCGCAGCGCGCGGGCGTCAGCTCCACGCCGCTCATGCCGAGGTCGAAGTCGCCGCGAGAGACTGACTGATCGATCGCGGTGAACGCGACCTGGACGAAATGCGGCTGGCGTCCAAGACCTTTCGCAATCGTCTCCGCGACCTCGACGTCGAATCCGCGCAGCTTCGACGGATCGTTCGGATCGGCTTCGACGAACGGCGCACCACCTTCCGCGTCACCGCCCCAGCGAAGCTCGGGCGGCGCGGCGAGCGACAGAACGAAGAGGAGCGTCGCGATCATCGGCCGCGAAATGATAGCGGCTGCACGCTTACGGCGTTGCGCGAACTGCTTTCACCGCTTCGCGGATCGCATCGATGACGACGCGCCGCGCGTCGCGCTGCACGTAGTGGCCGCTCCGCTCGGCGACGATGTGATGTCCGTTCGTCGAGCGCGATGCCATCTCGCTCTGCATCGTGTCCCACAGCTGCGACCACTTCACGCCCTCGGTGTAATGACGTCCGGCGCTGATGACCCAGAGCGGCATATCCTCACGCAGCGGCGGCGCGGCGGCGAGCACACGCTGCGTGTCGTCGATCGCCTGCAGTTCCGCGCGTGCCGCCGGCGGCATGAACGACGCCAGCCACGCCGGCACTTCGCACGACGGCGCGCGCACCTGGCGGCAGCGACGCGTGAACTCGGCCGGCCGCGATTCGATCAGCACGAGCGCCGCGGTCTCATCGGGATACGTCCGCGCGAACAGCTCCGCGAACATCCCGCCGAGCGAATGGCCGACCATCACATACGGCGGCTTCACGTTCGCGGCGCGCAGCAGTTCGTGCAGCTCGACGACGATATGCGCGCCGTCGCGCGCGGAGAACGCGCGGCCGCTGTTGCCGTAGCCGGGACGGTCGTACGCGAACGCGTGCGAGAAGCGGGCGACGTCATCGAAGAGCGGCGACCACGTCTCGACGGTGTCGCCGAGGCCTGCTTCGAAGATGACGGTGACTCCGTCGCCGCGCTCCACGTAACCGACGCGATGATCGTCGAGGACGACCGACTCACGCGTCTGCAGGACCGCGGCGACGTCGGTGGCGGCGAGGGAAAAAAGAGCGACCAGGAGCAGCGGACGGAACACTGTTGCGGAGTCTACGGCGCGCCCACGCAAACGGCTGTCAGCAGCGTGTTACGCTCTCGCGCCATGATGAAAAACGTCCCTGTCATCGTCATCGTCGCGCTCCTTGTCGCGACCGCGCTGCCGGTCTCCGCGGCCAGCCATGTCGTCGATCAGAAAACGTTCGACGCCATCGCGCGCGAGCTCTCCGGCGAGCTTGCACAGGAGCTCGACCGGCGCATCGTCGAGTACCACCGCATTCAGGGAAGTCCGATGATGGCCGCGGTCGCGCGCGAAGTCGTCATCCCCGCCATCGGCAAAGCAGGCATCGCCGCGCAGCTCGAACAATTTCTCTCCGACGGACGGACGATGTATCAGACGTACGTCTCGCCGATGGGCTGGTCGATCAACGAAGGCGAGCTGTGGCTCGAAGGCGAAACGCCGCAGCGCCTCTGCCGCTACAGCGACGTGCCGATGTGCGTCTCGACGTATTCACGCGGCGGCGACTGGAGCGGCGAGCTCGTCGACGTCGGCGCCGGTACGAGCGACGCGGATTACGAAGGAAAAGACGTCAGGGGAAAGGTCGCACTCGCGTCCGGCTACGCGGAGAACGTCGTCAATCTCGCGGTGCTGAAGCACGGCGCCGTCGGCGCGGTGATCTATCCGGCGGCGAACGATCGTCCCGATCATCCCGACATGGTTCGTTACAACGGACTCTGGACGCGCGCCGAGAACGCCGATCGCACCAGCGGCTCGTTCCAGATTTCCGCGAATCAGTACGCGCAACTGAAAGCGCTGATGGCGAAAGGTCTGACGCGCGTGCGCGGACACATCGATGCGAAGCTGAGCGATGGCGCGCTTTCGCTCGTCCACGCGCGCATCCGCGGCACCGAAACGCCGGACCAGGAAGTGATCGTGACCGCGCATCTCGATCATCCGAAGTGGAGTGCGAACGACAACGCCAGCGGTTCCGCGGCGATGCTCGAGATCGTACGGACGCTGCAGTCGCTGATCGCATCGAAGAAACTCGCCGCGCCGCGGAAGACGATTCACTTCATCTGGGTGCCGGAGTATTTCGGGACGGTCGCGTATCTCACCAATCATCCGGAAGTGAAGAGCTGCGCCGACGTCGATGCGAAGAGCGCGTGCGTCGTCGCCAACATCAATATGGATATGGTCGGCGAAGACACGGTGAAGACGAGCGGCCGCTTCTACGTGACGCGCGCGCCGATGTCGGTGCCGTCGTTCCTCGACGCGCTGCTGCCCGACGTCATCGAGCAGACGCGCGAGGCGAATCTCTTCGCGCCGACCGGCACGCGTAACTGGTGGCCGGCCGACGTCATCCCCTATTTCCAGGGAAGCGATCACGATATGTTCCTCGCCATCGGGGTGCCGTCGTCGATGTTCGGCCACGATCCCGACTGGACGCATCACACGAGCGAAGACACGCCGGACAAAACGGACGCAAGCGAGTTCCGCCGCGTCGGTGTGGTGGCGGCAACGGCCGCGTACTGGATCGCGTCGGCCGATGACGCGGCCTGGCAGCGGCTCGCGCCGGCCGTCGCCGCCGAACAGCTCCGTGCCAGCTCCGCGCGTCTTGTCGATCTTCGCCGCCTCGGCGACACCGCGCTCGTCGCGCGCGTGCAGAAGCAGCTGGCCGCCGATGCCGCGACGCTCTCGACAGCGAAACTCGATTCGCGCGGACAGCTCGTCATCGCCGCGCCGAAAACGACGCGCGGCCAGTCGATGGCGAAGCGCAACACGATCGGTCCGGTCGCGAACAGCGCGTGGTCATCGCTGACCGGCGACGACAAGAGCTGGATCGATGACCAGCGCAAGCGCGATGACTTCGATCTCCGTCTCTTCGAAACGCTCGGCTTCATGAACGGCGAGCGGAGCAATCGCGAGATCGCCGATCTGCTGGCGATCGAGCTCGGCGAAAAGGTCGGTGAAGAATGGGTGCAGCGCCTCGCGTCGATCCTGACGTCGCTGAAGCTCGCAGTCGCGGAGTCGCATTGAGCGAGAAAGTCATGGTGGTGGCGACGGAAGATCTCCGTCCGTTCCTGACGCACGACGGGATGCTGCGCGATCGCAGCGACGAGGTGCTGCATCTCATCGCTACGAATCACTTCTTCATCGATCGCGACACGGCGGAAGTCTCGCCGGAGTACCGGCAGATCATTCCGTACGTCGTGATCCGTCACGGCGACGAATGTTTCGCGCTGGTGCGGACGCGGAAGCAGACCGAAGCGCGCCTGCACGACAAAATGTCGCTCGGCATCGGCGGTCATATCAATCCGGGACACGATCTTCTCGCGGGCCTGCAGAAGGAGCTCGACGAGGAGGTGCGCATCGGCGGCGCGCACACGCTGACCTTCGCCGGCATCCTCAACGATGAGTCGACAGAAGTCGGCCGCGTCCACCTCGGCGCCGTCTACCTGCTCGACGCATCGACGCGCGACGTCGAAGTGCTGGAGACGGAAAAGATGCGCGGCGAGTGGATCCCGCGCGCCGCGCTCAGCGAGTCACGCGAAGCGATGGAGAGCTGGTCGCAAATCGTGCTGGACGAAGTGCTGTAGTCATCCCGAGCGTAGCGAGGGATCCGGGCGGGCGGGGCACGATGCCACCCGCGCCCCCCTCCCGGATTCCTCGCTACGCTCGGAATGACATCACTCTTTTTCTTCTGTATCGACGACCGGCCGCTCCTCCACGTGCAGCCCGCCGCCATACGTGCCGCCGCCACTCGTGCCGAACACGCCGCCGCGTCCTTCCGGGACGCCGTAACGACCGGGGCCGCTGTGCGCCGCTTCGTCGTAGCCTTCATTCGTCGAATCGTTCTTCTCGTGCGGCGGGGTTGCGCCCTCGGCCGTGTAATCGATGTCGTCTTCGTTCGCCATAATGCGAACTCTGGTGCAAACGCCGCTCCCGATCGACCCGCACATCGCTGAGCTCGTCGCGCATGTGCGCGCGCAGCGAACCGCCGTGATCGTCGCACCGCCGGGATCGGGCAAAACGACGCGCGTCCCGCCGGCGATGACCGCGCTCGGACGAACGATCCTGCTGCAGCCGCGACGCATCGCCGCACGCGCACTCGCACGACGCATCGCCGACGAACAGCGGTGGTCAATCGGTGAAGAGGTCGGCTGGCAGATCCGATTCGAGCGGCGCTTTAACGATAAGACGAAGCTGCTCGTCGCCACCGAAGGAATCCTTACCGCGCGATTGCAATCCGATCCGCTGCTGACCGACTTCGGCGTCGTCATCCTCGACGAATTTCACGAGCGAAGCATTCACGCCGATCTCGCGCTCGCACTCGTGCAGCAGGCGGCGTCGTCGCGTGAAGATCTCGCCGTAATCGTGATGTCGGCGACGATCGACGCCGCGCCGGTCGCCGCATTCCTCGGCGGCGCGAAAGTGTTCGACATCGCCGCGCCGCGCTTCCCGATCGAGGTCCGTCACCGACCGAACATCAGCGTCGCCGCGGCGGTGCGCGAACTGCTGCCATCCGCCAAAGGCGACGTCCTCTGTTTCCTTCCCGGCGCGCGAGAGATCGACCGCGCCGCAGGCGAGCTCGCGAACATCGATGCGCTCGTACTGCCGCTGCACGGCTCGCTCGACGTCGACGCACAGGAGCGCGCGCTCGCTCCGGCGTCGCGGCGAAAAGTCATCCTCGCCACGAACGTCGCGGAGACGTCGCTCACCGTCGAAGGGGTCACGGACGTCGTCGACTCGGGATTGCACAAGGTGCTGCGATTCGATCCGGAGACCGCCGTCGATCACCTCGTGCTGGAGCGCATCCCGCTCGATTCCGCGCAGCAGCGCGCAGGCCGCGCAGGCCGCACCGCGCCGGGCCGCGCAACGCGATTGTGGGATGAACGCGACATTCTCCGTCCGCAGCGCGAACCGGAAGTGCGGCGCGTCGATCTCGCCGCGCCGGCGCTCGACATCGTGGCGTGGGGCGGAGATCCGCGCACGTTCGAATGGTTCGAGCGTCCGCAGGAATCGCGCATCGACGCGGCGCTGGCGCTGCTCGAAATGCTCGGCGCGATCGACGGCCGGAAGCTGACGCCTATCGGCGAACAGCTGCGACGCTTTCCGCTGCATCCGCGACTGGGACGGGTGCTGGTCGCGGCGAACGGGAGCGATGACGCGGTGGAATGGTGTGTGGCTCTCGCTGAAAGCGCACGGCGCGGCGCGAATCCGCAATCGGCGCGCGAGCTCGCATCAGTCGCACGCCGCGTCGCCTCCGGTCGCTATCGTCAACACGTTGACGACGAGACGATGCGCCGCGCGCTGCTCGCCGGCTTCCCCGATCGTGTGGCGATGCGGCGCGAGAGCGGATGGCTGCTCGCCTCCGGCACCGGCGCCACGCTGGCGCGTGACTTCGTAATCGGCGGCGACTTCATCGTCGTCCTCGATATTACCGGCGACACGATCCGCAACGCCGTCGCCATCGAGCGCGAATGGCTGACCCCGACGAAGCGCGAGACCGTCCACGCCATCGACGGCGGACGCGTTCGCGCCGTCGAACGGCTCTGGTATCACGGCATCCTGCTGCGCGAACAACAGGTGCGCGCCGACGCAAACGAATCGGCGCGCTTGCTCGCGCAACACGCTGCGATCGATCCGGCGCTGCTGCAGCGCGTCGCGTTCGCGGAGCTCAGCATCGACTGGCCGCCGATCATCGAGCAGGCGGTCGCCGGGCGTTCGCGCACCGACGACGTCGATCTCGCCGCGTTCCTGCCGTACGACCTCCGCCGCAAACTCGATTCGCTCGCGCCGCAATCACTACCGTTGCCGAGCGGACGGAGCACGCGCCTCGAATATCGCGAAGACGGCAGCGTCATCGCGTCGGCAAAACTGCAGGAGTTGTTCGGCCTCGCGGAAACGCCGCGCATCGGACCGCATCGCACGCCGATCACGCTCGCGCTCCTCTCGCCGAACGGACGGCCGGTGCAGGTCACGCAGGATCTGCGCAGCTTCTGGAACTCGACGTATGCGGAGGTGCGGAAGGAGCTGCGTGCGCGCTATCCGAAACATCCGTGGCCCGACGATCCATGGACGGCGACACCGACACATCGGACGAAGAGGCGTTAGCATTTACGGATGCTGATCGCATCCATTCTTCTCGCAACGACTATGAACACAACCGTCACGAACGAGCTCGTCACGAAGTACGGTGAAGCGCAGCGGCCGGCCATCGAACGCGGCGTCGCGCAGGTGCAGCAATTCTGGCGCGCCGAAGACGGCGACGAAAAGGCGATGGCCGATTTCGTCCGCTCGAACTACGCGGGCGATGTGGCTACGCGCGATGCGCTCTTCGAACGGATGGAGTTTGCCTTCGAAGCGCTCGATGGACACATGCTCGAAATCTCCCGCGACTGGCGCCGCCAGTCCGATCTCGACCTCGGCGCCACCTTTCCGTTCGACGACGTGATGGCCGGTTATGACCCATCGGCGCATGTCAGCGACGATCTCTTCGCGAACAAGCTGGCGTTCGTCGTCCTGCTCAACTTTCCGCTGACGACGCTCGAACAGCGGCTCGCCGAGGGCGACAAGTGGTCGCGAAGAGAGTGGGCGGAGGCGCGGCTGGCGTTGCGATTCTCGAAGCGTGTGCCATCGAGCGTCAACCTCGCGGTCGCGCGGGCGGCGGCTGAGTCGGCGCGGTACGTCGCGACGTACAACATCTGGATGCACCACGTCGTCGACGGCAAAGGGCGGCGGCTCTTCCCCGCGAAGATGCGTTTGCTCGAGCATTGGAATCTCCGCGATCAGATCAAAGCCGATTACAGCGATCCGAAAGACGGACTGGCGAAGCAGCGCGCCATGCAGCGGGTGATGGAACGGATCGTCGATCAGTCGATCCCGGCGGCGGTCGTCGACAGCGCGAAGGTCGACTGGAATCCGTACACGAACGAGGTGAAGGCGACGACGGTCGACGACAGCGGCGGTGAAGGACGCAACACGACCGCGTCAAATGCGCCGGAGCCGAACACGCGCTACGAGATGCTGCTGAAGGTCTTCCGCGCATCGAAGCAGCTCGATCCGTATTCGCCGACGGCGCCGACGCATATCGCGCGCAGTTTCAATGAAGGTCGCGAGCTGCCGGAAGCGCGCGTGAAGGCGATGCTGGAAACGGTGCTCACGTCACCGCTCGTGCCGCGCGTTGCGGCGCTCATTCGCGCGCGGCTCGGGCGTCCGCTGGAGCCGTTCGACATCTGGTACAACGGCTTTCGTCCGCGCGGCGCGTACACCGAGGCGCAGCTCGACGAGATCACGCGAAGGAAATATCCGACGGCCGCCGCGTACAAAGCCGACATGCCGAATCTCTTTCAGAAGCTCGGCTTCAGCAAAGAGACCGCGGAGATGCTCGCGAACAACATCGTCGTCGATCCGGCGCGCGGTTCCGGCCACGCGCTCGGCGCCGAGCGGCGCGACGATCATCCGCATCTGCGCACCCGCGTCGGCAAAAACGGGATGGATTACAAGGGCTACAACATCGCCGTGCATGAGATGGGGCACAACGTCGAGCAGACGTTCTCACTCAACTCGATCGATCACACGCTGCTGTCGGGCGTCCCGAACACCGCCTTCACCGAAGCGCTGGCGTTCGTCTTTCAGAATCGCGATCTCGAGCTGCTCGGGCTCGCGAAGCCTGGCGAGGAAAGCCGCGCGCTGTCGGCGATCAATGAGTTCTGGGGGACGTACGAGATCGGCGGCGTAGCGCTCGTCGACATGGGCGTCTGGCACTGGATGTACGACCATCCGAATGCAACGTCCGCGCAACTGCGCGACGCGGTCGTGGCGATCTCGAAAGACATCTGGAACCGCTATTACGCGCCGGTCTTCGGCAGGCGCGATGTCATCCTGCTCGGCGTCTACGCGCACATGATCGACAGCTTCCTCTATCTGCCGGACTATCCGGTCGGCCACATGATCGCGTACCAGATCGAGGAGCAGATGGAGAAGGCCGGCAACGTCGGCAAAGAATTCGAGCGGATGGCGAAGATGGGCAGCGTCACGCCCGATCTCTGGATGCGCACCGCGACCGGCGCGCCGGTCGGCCCCGACGCGCTGCTCCACGCCACCGAACGCGCCCTCGCTAAAGTCAACTAATGGGGTCAGACCCCGGAAATTGACTTTAGCGGTGGGCGTCGGCGGCGGCTTACTTCGATTTCATCGCTTCGATACTGATGTCGATGGTGACGTCGTCGCTGAGCAGCGCGCCGCCGCCGTCGAGGACGCGGTTCCAGTTGATGCCGTAGTCCTTGCGGTCGATGAGCGTGGTGACGTTGAAGCCGGCCTTCTCGTTGCCCTGCGGATCCTTCTGGAAGCCGAGGAACTCGACCGGGAGCGTCACCGCTTTCGAGACGCCGTGCATCGTCAGGATGCCGGTGACGTTGTAGATGTTCTTCCGCGCGGTCTTCTTCACCGACGAGCTCTTGAACGTGATCGTCGGGAACTTCTCGACGTCGAAGAAGTCGGCGCTGCGGAGGTGCTTGTCGCGGCCTTCGAAGCCGGTGTCGATCGACGCCGCCTTGATCGTGAACTCGACCGACGACGCGATGGCGTTTTTCGGGTCGAGGTTGATCGTGCCGGTGAAGTCATCGAACTTGCCCGAGACCTTGCTCATCATGTGGCGGATTCTGAAAGTCGCTTCGGAGTGCGGTTTGTCGACGACGTAGGTGTCGGCAAAAAGCGGCGTGGCGGCGAGTGCGAGCAAAGCGACGAGAATGCGGATCGGTTTCATGGAAATCTCCTTTGTGAGTTCGTGACGAGCGAGGCTCATCGACTTTTGATTTCGTGATTTGTGGCGAGGGCGTGGTGAACGCCTTCGCGGGCGCGATCGAGGTGTTCGACGAGCTGCGCGAGATCGCGCGCGCCGAGTGTGGAAAGTGAACTGAGGCTTTCGTGCACCGGCGCATCGAGCTTCGCGAGCAGCGCGATGCCGGTCGGAGTGATGCGGCACCAGACACGCCGTCGATCCTCTTCGCACCGTTTGCGATCGACGAGCTTCTTTTCTTCGAGGCGATCGATGAGCCGGGTGATGCCGGGCGTCTGCTCGATCATCCGCTCGGCGATCTCGAGCGTCGGCAGCCCCTGCTCTCCGGCGCCGCGAAGAATACGCAACACGTTGTATTGCTGGACGGTGATGTCGTGCGGTTCGACGACGGAGCCGACGAGCCGGCGGATGAGGTCCGCCGTGCGCATGAGGGAGATGGCAGCTTCTTCGTGGCGCGAGGAAAAGGGGCGGTTCTGGCGGATTTCTTCCTGAATACGGCGAGGTGCGGACACGGAGATAGATTACGAAGCATTAGTTGATATGTCAACTGATTTGCTCGCGTCCCCGTCCTGGGCCAAAAACGAACGTTCGTGCTATTCTACGCCGCGAGGAGGCAACCCATGACTCTCACCGATGCTGTTCGCGACGACCTCAATCCCAAATTCGTCTACCACTCGCCTGTCCACTTCGACGAGCTCGATCCGATGCAGATGCTGCACAACTCGCGCTTCGCCGCGCACGTGGAGCGAGCCATTTCGGCGTGGTACTTCTCGCTCGGCGGCCGCTGGGCGCTGAACGTCAACGACAATCCCGATCAGTTTCACGTCGTCCGCGAGCTGCGCATCGAGTACCTCAATCCGGTCGTCGGTCCCGGCACGATGCGCATCGATGTCTGGGTCGAGCGCCTCGGCACCACCAGCTGCGCATACGGTTTCCTCTGCTCCAGCGCCGACGGTCTCGTTCCTTACGCGCGCGGCGAACGGACGATCGTGAAAGTCGATCCGTCATCGAAGCGCCCCGCGCCATGGACGCCGGAGTTCCGCAATCGCCAGTCGGCGCTGATGAAGGACCTCCCGGCCTACGCATGAAAGGCGCGCGAACGCGGCAGAGCATTCTCGAGCACGCCGTCGATCTCGCATCGACCGACGGACTCGAAGGGCTGACCATCGGCAGGCTCGCCGAGGAGTTGTCGATGTCGAAGAGCGGCCTCTTTGCGCACTTCGGCTCGAAGGAAGAGCTGCAGCTCGCCGCCGTCGAAGCGGCGCGCGAGCGCTACATCACGGAAGTGTTTCGACCGGCCCTCGGTGCGGCGCGCGGCTATCCGCGACTGCAGGCGATCTGTCGCGGATGGCTCGACTATGTGCGGCGCGGCGTCTTTCCCGGCGGCTGTTTTTTCGCCGCGGCATCGTTCGAGTTCGACGGCCGCCCGGGACCGGTGCGCGACGCGATCGTGGCTACGATGGACAACTGGATCGGCGCTCTCGAGAAAGCGATTCTGATGGCGAAGGATGAAGGACATCTGCGCAGCGACGTCGATCCGGCGCTGCTGGCGTTCGAGCTCAACTCGCTGTTCTTCGGAGCGAACTTCGCGTTTCATCTGCGCGGGGATAAGCAGGCGCTCGCGAAGGCGGAGACGGCGATCGATATTCGGTTGCGCGGGGCGGCGAAGAAGGGGCGGCGGCCCACGTCATCCTGAGCGAAGCGAAGGATCGGCGCGGGTGGGGCGCGCCGAATGCGGCATGGCGCCCCTCACGCCCGGATCCTTCGCTGACGCTCAGGATGACGCAGTCACGTGGCGCACATCCGCGAACGCCGGCATCGCCGTATCGCGCGTCGCGACGTCGCGAAATGCGCCGACGATCGTCGAGCCTGATCCGCTCATGCGCGCCCATGCGGCGCCCGCATTGCTCAGTCGCGAAACGAGTGCGGACAGGTGTGGTCGCGCGGCGAAGACCGGCGCTTCGAAATCGTTGATCAGCTCATCGGCATGCGAGAGGAAATCATCCGCGATGAGCTCGCGGTAGCGCTGAATCCCGAGCGGCGGCGAGAAGCTGCGCAACATTGCGAATGCTTTCGCGGTCAGTACGCGCTCCGGCGGAAACAGCAGCAGCAGCGGAATCGAGCCTGGCGATGGAAGCGGCGTCAGCACTTCGCCGCGTCCGGTCGCGTATGCGGTGCCACCGACTAAAAAAAACGGCACGTCGGAGCCGAGACGCAGCGCGAGCTCGGGCAGCGGCGCATCGAGCGAGAAGATCTTCGACAACGCCACGAGCGTCGCAGCTGCATCCGACGACCCGCCGCCCAATCCCCCGCCCGCGGGAATCCGTTTCTGCAGATGAATCGCGACCGGCGGCGAATCGAGTGCGCGCGCCGCGCGGATGACGAGGTTCCGTTCGTCGGTCGGAATCGTCGGGTCATCGCACGTGAACGAGAATCGCTCGGCCGGCTCGATCGTCAGCGTGTCGTGCAGCGAGATCTCCTGGAAAAGCGTTTCGAGATCGTGAAATCCGTCGTCGCGGCGGGCCGTGACGCGCAGCGCCCAGTTGATCTTGGCGTGCGCTTCAATCTGCATTACGGCGCGACCTTCGCGTCGCTCGCCACCAGTTCGAGGTGCTCGATCTCGAGCTTCTGTCCCGGCCGTTCGACGACGACATGCACCGGCGGAAACCGCGGCGGGTCGTACGTGATGACGACATCGTCAACGCTCGCACTCGCCATTCCGGCCGGCGTCGTGACGAACTTTCCCGCGGATGCAGACGGCGGCAGGCCGATGATCAGCAGTGCAAGCTCCGCCGGCGTCAGCGACGGCGCGAAGAAGCCGAACGTCTTCGCCAGCTCGGCGGCAGAACCTTCCTGCTTTTTCCGTTCGAGGTCGTTGTACAGCGTGACGCGATCGCCATCCGCGTAGAGACGCATCGCGCTCGTATTCACCGGCGTGTACGCGGTCAGCAGCATCCGGCCGTTCGCATCGACCTGCAGCTGTGCGCGGAACGACTGCGACTTTCCGTTCGACGTCGCCCGCACGCGCATGTAGCTGCGCGCTCCGGCGAACGCAGCGCGACGCGCGAGCAGTTCGCGCATCGCGTCGTCGTTCGTCGTCGCGGTGAGCGCGGACAACGGCGCTTCCTGCGCGCCGGCGGGCGGGCGTCCGGAGCGGCACGCCGCGGCAAACGCCAGCGCGCAGAGGACGGCGAATCGCAACTTCATTGACGCTGCGCCGTCTGCTGCTTCTCGACGTCGGCGATCTTCGACTTCAGTTTCGCCTCATCTTTCGGCTCGGGTCCGAGCGACAACGCCATTCGATAGATCGACAGCGCGCGGTTGTAATCGCCGCGCTTCACGAGCACGTCGCCGAGGTGCTCGTGTACGGTTGCATCGCGCGGCAGAAGCTTCGTTGCGTCGGTCAGATACTTTTCGGCGAGATCGAGTTTTCCCTGCCGGTAATAAACCCACCCGAGCGAATCGATGAACGCGCCGTTGCGCGGTTCCTGACTCACTGCACGATTGAGCATTTCCGCGGCGCGCTCGAGATTCGTCCCCGACTCGGCCCACATGTAGCCGAGGTAGTTGAGCGTCGCTGCGTGCTCGGGATGCTTCGCGAGGATCTGCTGAAACGACTGTTCGGCGTTCGTCCGATCGCCGCTGCGCTCGTACGCGGAGCCGAGCTCGAACTGCAGATCGACGTCGTCAGGCTTCGACTTCAGCGCTTCCTTCACGATCGCGAGCGCCGTCGGGTAATCCTCGAGCGCCACATACGCCTCGGCTGCGGCGATGACGTTCCGCGGTCCGAACTTCGTCTGCGTCGCGGCGGCGACGCGCGCGCGATCTTTGTCGCCGGAGCGCGACAACATTTCGATGTAGCGCGCGTTCAGCCACGGCTCGGACGAGAACTTGTCGACGAGCGGCTGGAGCAGCGTGACCGCATCGGCGTAGCGCTTCTGTTTGCGCAGCGCGTCGACGGCGATGTTGATCGCCTGGTTGTTCAGCTTGTCGCGAAAAACGACAATCGGCTTCGCGATATCGAGCGCGCCGGCGAAGTTGTCCTTCTGCAGTTCGATGTACGCAAGCTGCGTCTTCGCGACGATCTGCACGCCTTCCGGAACGTCTTTGACTGCGAGCAGCGTGTTGAGCGATTTCGTTGCATCCGCCCACTTCTTCTGCCCCATCTGCGACATTGCGAAGCTGAGCAGCACTTCCGCATCCTCAGGACTCTTCTCGAGGATCTGGCGATAAATCTTCTCGGCCTGCTCGTACTGTTCGAGATCGTTCAGCGCTTCGCCCATGTAGAAGAGCGAGCGTGAATCCTTCGGATCGGCATCGAGCAGCGTCTTGAAATTCGCGCGCGCCTTTTCGGACTGACCGGCGCGCAGCTGGAAGTACGCCTGCTGCCGCTGCAGATCGAGATTGGCCGGATCGTCATTGATGAGCGGCTGCAGCACGTCGGCCGCTTTCTGCCACTCGCTGCTCTGCTGATAGATCTCGACGAGTTGGAGGATCGCCGGACCGAACGTCGGATCGACGAGCACGGCGTGTTCGAGATACTGCTTCGATTCGTCGCCGCGGCCGAGCTTCGTCAGGACCTGCGCGTAGGTGTAATTGATACCGCGCTGATCGGGGACGCGCTCGAGCAGCGTGGCCAGCACGCGCTCCGCTTCGGCGTTGCGTCCGGTGCCGAGCTGAATCTGCGCGACCGCCATCCCGGTGGCGATGTCGTCGGGATTGACGCGGAACGCCGCCTGAAGATGCGTCAGCGCGTCATCGACCTTCGCGCGATCGTTGCCGGCTCGATCGAACAGCAATCGTCCGAGGATCCGTTGCGCGTCGTAGAAATCGGGATACTTCGTCGTGACGGAGCGCAGCTCTTTTTCCGCGGCGTCGACGCGTCCCGCATCGACGAGGATCATGGCGCGCTCATAGCGCAGCACGAGATCGTTCGGATTCTTCGCGATGACTTTGTCGATCAGAGTCAGCGCTTCGTCGTATCGCTGATCCTCGGCGGCGAGCTTCGCGATGATGAAGTCGTACGGTTCGGAGGGGAACTCCTGCGCCTTCGCACCGGCGGCGAAAGCGAACGCCGCGGCGACCAGCGCCAGCATCATTTTCATCTTGAGTTTCATCGTATCACCCGGTATCTGAACAACCTGGCGCTCGCGCCGCATTCTGTTCGACGTATCCGGCGCCAAATCGTCACACAGCCCGTTTCGTGCCATCCATCGGGTCATTTTCACATCGGGCAACAGTTGCCGGGTGGATGTGCTAAAAGCCGTGTACCTGCATGAGCCTCGACCGCCTCGAGATCACGCCGTTCGCCAGCATTGCCGCCGAGATCCTCCAGCATCGGAGGACCGGTGTGCTGACGATCGTCCGGCCGCCGCTGCGAAAAGAGCTCTACTGGTCGCAGGGCGAGCTCGTCCTATCAGCATCGGCAGCACCGGAGGATTCCCTTCCCGACTTCCTCGTCCGGCGCGGCATCATCACTCCGCATCAGGCGATGACGATCGGTCAGCAACCGCCGACCGAAGCGGCCGCGGCGTTTCATGAAGCGGGCGTGCGCGATCTTTCGTCGCGCCAGACGCTGCTGCGTGAATGGCTGGCGTCGCAGTTCGTGCCGCTCTTCTCACTCGATGAAGGAACGGCCGCGTTCAGCGAGGACGCCGCCATCGATCCCGACAAGCGGGTCTTCCTGCAGTCGACGGCCGCGCTGGTGCTGGAAGGCATTCGCGCGATCTCGAACGGACTCGTGCTGCGCCGCTCGCTCGGCGACATCAAGCGCGAGATTGCGCCGCCGCGTGAAAGCCGCTACTCGCTCGATACGATTCCGCTCAACGAAACGGAGCGGCGCATCGCCGCATCGCTGGCGACGCCGCTGACGATCGAAACGTTCCTCAAGCAGTTCCCGAGCGATTCGCTCACCGCCGCGAAGGTCGTCATCGGAATGCTGACGCTCGGCCTTTTCGAGATCGTCGATCGCGAGGCGCGGCAGGCGCAGGACATGACCGATGCCGCTTCGATGCAGCGCGATCTCGAGCTGCTCGCAGCGATCGGTTCCGAAGATCAGCGTTCTTTGCGCGCCATCGGTTTTTCGCGTCAGCTCGAATCGACGGATCACTATCACCTGCTCGATCTGCCGCGCGCCGCGACGCGCGCACAGATCGCGTCGCAGGGCGAGCTGCTGAAGAAACGTTACGACCCGGCGACGTATCCGCCTGCGGCGCGGCCGGCGGTCGAAGCGATCGTTCGCCGCATCGACGAAGCGGTTACGATCCTCCGCGATCCGGTGAAACGGCAGACGTACGACAAGGTCGGGACAGCGCAGGCCGAAGGAGCGAGCGGCGATCTGCAACAGCGTGCGACGCAGCGCTCGATCGCGGAACAGAACTTCGCGCGTGCGAAGGAACTGGCGGTCGAAGGCGATTACTACGGCGCAATCATCCTCCTGAAACAGGCGGTGAAGTTCGCACCCGATCATTCCGAGGCGTGGTTCCTGCTCGGAAGTTGCCAGGATCGAAATCCGAACTGGCGGCGCGAAGCGGCCGAAAGCATGCAGCATGTTCTCTCGATCGATCCGAACCATGTCGACGCGATGATCGCCCTCGGCGACATCTATCGCAGCGAAGGATTAACGTCGCGCGCGCAGAGCTGCTACGACGACGTGCTGAAAATCGCGCCGGAGAACCAACAGGCGAAATCGCGGCTGCAGCTGATTAAAAAGCGTTAGCCCCTCCCGAAACCTCTGACTGCCGTTGCGCGTCTGCGGAGATAAGGAGAAAACAAATGCGAATTCCTGTTGCCGCAATGCTTCTGTTGTGCGCCACGGCGGCCGTGGCTCAAGACAAGGGACCCGGCAGTGATCTTTTCGACGCGGCGCTGCAGGAAGTAACCTGGCACGTCCACGGCCTTGGTGGCAACCTGCCGAACAGAGATGACATGCGTCGGTACGCCATCTCGAGCGCGACTGTGATCGGCGCGGAGCGAGCCTTCAGCAAAGCTGCGTCCAGACTTTATGACGCTGCGACTGCCGACGAAATCGTTGCGTCGTACCGGGCGGTAAATCGCGCGTCAATGCGGATTGATGCAGCGAGCGTCAACGGCGCGCGAGTGCTTTCGTTTGATGAGTTCGCAACGGGTACGGCGACTTATGACTGGGAGCGACTGAATCAAAAGTATCCCGATATCAAAGCGATTTTTCGGATCTCCCAACCGGCAACCGCCGGCTATTACGCACTCGTTTATGTCGAGATCATCGTGCCCGCAGGTCCGGAGTGGGCAAATTTCCTTGAGCTCCGGAGGAAGGCAGACGGATCGTCGTGGGAGCTTGCGCGTGGAATCGTCGGCCTGCCTTCTCCGGAAGCGAGCTTCGTTGCAGCAGGATGCGAACACCAAACGCTCGCGCCGCCGGACTGATCACCGCGCCCATCAATGAGGTTCAAGGCTTGTTCCGAACGTATACTCCTGCGATATACATGACGCGTGGCGAAGCTCGACTGCGCCTGCCCGAGTCAATGATCGGAGCTCAAACTGCTCGCCAATCAGCGAGATGTCCCGTACCAGTCTTTGCTCAAGGTTTTTCTGGCCGAAAAAATCAAAGAGGAGCGGAGCGGCAAACCTGTCAGACCGCCGCGTCGCGAGTCGCGAAGCTGACAGGCTCACCGCCGCGGCACCACCGCATACGACACGCGCGTCGAGCCGCCGTACACCTCACCCGGAACCGAATGATGGAACGCGACGAGTGCGCCGATGCCGCGCGTAGTGGCATCGGCGAACGTCCGTCCGCTTCCGGTCGTGTCGGCGATGAGGAAACGCTCCAGCTGCAGCTGTGAATCGAGCAGGTAGCCTTCGATCGCTTCCTTTCGCGCGACAACGATCAGCGGACGATTGCCGAGCATCGTCAGTGAAATCGGTGCTTCCGTTGGCGTGATGCCAAGGCTGACGGCGGCGGTATCGATCGGCTGACCGTCGCGGGTGAAACGTCGCGCCATGATTGAAATGTTGGACCACGCGACGAGATATTCGCTACCGGTCCAGATCACGTCTGGATTCACGCCGTTGTCGCTTGCGACGCTGCGCGGCGCATCGAGCGCGCGGCCGTGCGCATCGATTCGCATCATCAGCGTTCGCGGCGGGAAGCACTCCGGGATGACTCCGCACGGTGCGCCGATCTGCCAGACGAGAAGACCTTCGCTTCCGCTCCAGGCGACTTTCGGTACCGGCGCACCGGAGAAGGCATAGCCGCTCGGCGTTACAGGCACGAGAATCTCGCCGTTCAATCCGCCGAAACGCGCCGTGCGATGACGCATCCCTGCGCTGGCGGCGAGGATCGGCGTGCCGTTCGCGTCGAAGCGCGCTACGCGCAACTCTCCGTAAACGGCAGTGTAGATGACGAGGAACTCGCTGCCGCTCCATGTCACTTTGTAGCCGCGCGGGTAGTACGAGAGATTGGCGATGACATGCGCTTCCGGCTGCTCGATCGAAGTGCTGTCGACGACGCGTCCCGCTTTCAGCAGACCGCCGTCGGTCCAGACGGCCAGGTAATCAACGCCGTCGGTTGCGAGACGAACGCTGCGCGGCGAAACGTGCGGCGGAAAACGAAGCTCGCCGGCGATGGAACCGTTCGCGTCGAGACGAACGCCGCGAAGCTTCGATGGCTGCACGTCAATCCACGCGATCGCATCGCCGGCGACGGCCGGCAATTCCTGCGCGATCGTCGCGCCGGACACGAGTTGCTCGCTGCTCCATTGCGGCGCGTTGCAGCCGATCGGCGCAATCGCCGAATAGAGATCATTGCGCCGCCTCTCTCCCGATCCATCCTTCACGTCATCGCTGCGGACGCGAAGGAGCGATGCTCCGTCAGTCGCGAATGAACGTGCTCGCGCCAGTTCGAACGGCGTGGCGTCGCAGCCGATGATCGTGCCGAACTTCGAAGTCTCGCCACCCCAGGTAACCAGCGTCATGTCGCGGCGGATTTGAATCGTATCGACGGCCAGCGTTGTGCCCGTCGTTACGCGCGCGAGCAGGCGCGGCGTTTCGACGCTGCTCGCATCGCGACTCACGCGCGTAGTCATGATGCGGCGCTCCACAATCGGAGACGTCGCCCTGCTGTCAGCCTCGATCCACGCGACGAGATAGTCGCTGCCGGTCCAGACGACAGAAACCGAAACGATGACGAGCGGTCGCAATCCGTCGACGAGCACGACACCGCTCCGCTTCTGAGTGCCATCGCCGCCGATGAACTCGGCCGTGAGCTTGCTGCGATCGACGTCGTACTCAAAGCTTTCGTGAACCGCGAGGTAGTCGCTGCCGTCGCTCGCGTTATCGAACGCGATGCCGAAGCGGTCCACATCGAACGCACCGAGCGGCTTGAGCGAGAGATCAGTCACGATCGCCGACTCGTTGCCGATCGTGTTGTGAATCAGCCAGCCGCGATCGCTGCGTGTCAGACGGGGATCGTAGAGCGACGGGATGGCGATGCTGCGGGCGGCGCCGAGCGTTCCTTCCGGCGACACGTGAACGACCGTCACTGCGTGCGCGTCCGACAACGAAATGCTCCAGCCATCAGGCTCGGCAAAGACCCGGGACGTTCCGTAACCGCTGGCCACATTGCAGGGCCGGATCACGAAGCCTTTCGGATCGAGGATCTGTCCGTTGCGATCGAAGCGTGCGCCGTAAACCGTTCGCCCTTCGTTGTCGTCGCAGTCGCGACGGTCCTGCCAGACCGCGAGATATCGATCGCCGGAAAATGCGATCTCCGGCTGCGTTCGGTAGCGCGCGGCGGGCGCCGGCTGCGGCGGCGAGACGAACAGCGAGAAAAGAAAAAGGAGCACGGGCATCGTGCTCCTTTTACGGAGAAACGTCGTGAAGCGTCCTACATGAGATCGCGCATGATTTCGTCGAGCGCTTCGCGAGACGGGCGCGTCCGTTCCTGCGACAGCGACCAGAGCGGATCGTCGACCATGTTCAGCTGCTTGAGGAAGCTCTTCTTTTCCGGTTTCAGATAGACGAGGCCGGTCAGCATCTGGCCGGCGTCGACGGCGCGATGCAGTCGCTGCAGCGCCTGAACGGCGTCGCCAGGGTCGTAATCCTCTTCGAGTTTTTTCAGGAGAATGCGCGAGCCGTCGTGCAGCTCCACTTCCTTCACCGTTCCCGGCTCGTACTCGACTTCGATCTGCTCGTACGACTGCACGAAGCCGATCTGCTGCAACAGCTCCTGATGTTCTTTCGCGTACTGATAGCCCTTCGTCGAACCTTCGTGATTGTTGAAGGTGACGCATGGCGAGATGACGTCGATGACGGCTGTGCCATCGTGCGCGATCGCACCTTTCAGAATGTTGATCATCTGCTTCGGATCGCCGGCGAAGCCGCGCGCGACGTAACCGCATCCGAGCTCGACGGCGAGCGCGCAGAGATCCATCGGCGGCAGATCGTTGATCACACCGGTCTTCAGCTTCGAACCTTCATCCGCCGTCGCCGAGAACTGGCCTTTGGTCAGTCCGTACACGCCGTTGTTCTCGATGATGTAGACGATCGGGATGTTGCGCCGGACCATGTGCATGAACTGGCCGAGGCCGATCGATGCGGTGTCGCCGTCGCCGGAAACCCCGATGCCGACGAGCTGATGATTGGCGAGCATCGCGCCGGTGGCAACGGCCGGCATGCGTCCGTGCACGCTGTTGAATCCGTGCGAGCGCGAAAGAAAATACGCCGGCGTTTTCGACGAGCAGCCGATGCCGCTGAACTTCGCGACCCGCTCCGGTTTCACGCTCATTTCGTAAAACGCGCGGATGATCTGATTGGAGATGGCGTCGTGGCCGCAGCCGGCGCAGAGCGTCGACTTGCCGCCGGAGTAATCGGTCGCTTTCAGACCGACGCGATTCTCTTTCGGCGCTTCGGCGTTGCTTACTTTCAGTGTGCTGTCAGCCATCGGTTAATCCTCCATCCGAGCTTCGCCGCGCGGAGCCGGTCCGCGAAGCGGCGTGGCGGCCGCGGCGGCGCGCACCATCGGAGCATCGGCGCGCACGAGCAGCAGCGGTTCCGGATACGCAATCGTCGCTTCCATCTGCAGCACGGCATCGCTGATCGACCGCGCATCGCACGGCAGCCCGGTGTAGTGCAGCACTTTGCGGATCTTGTCCTGCATCCGGCCGAGGTCGAGCCGCAGCAGATCGCCCATCTGGCCGTCGCGGTTTTGTTCGACGACGTAAATGCGATCGTGCGTGGCGACGAAGTCGCGCACCTCTTCGGTGAACGGATACGCGCGCAGCCGCAGATAGCTCGTCTCGACGCCACGCTCGCTGCGCAGCTGATGACGCGCTTCTTCGAGCGCGAAGTCGGTGGTGCCGAATGCGATCAGGCCGATCTTCGCGCCGTCGCGCACGTCGACTTTCGGCTTTGGCACGTACTGCTTCGCCGTCTCGAGTTTCTTCGCGAGCCGATCGACGGTCGCTTTGTAATCCTGCGGACGTTCGGAGTAACGCGCCTGCGAGTCGTGGCCGGAACCGCGCGTGAAGTACGACGCGTCCTGATGATCGGTGCCGGGAAGCGTGCGGTACGGGATTCCGTCGCCATCGACGTCGGCGTAGCGTCCCCACTTTCCGCCGAGCTCGTCGAGTTTTTCTTTCGACAGCACCTTGCCGCGCTTGATCGGTTTCTCGGGATACGGGAACGGATCGGACATCCAGTTGTTCATGCCGAGGTCGAGATCGGAGAGGACGAAGATCGGAGTTTGGAACTGCTCGGCGAGATCGAGTGCGTCGCCGGCGAATTCGAAACATTCGGCGACGCTGCCGGGGATGAGCGCGATGTGCTGCGTGTCGCCGTGCGAGAGCGTGATCGCTTCGAGGATGTCGCCCTGCGCGGTGCGAGTCGGCAGTCCGGTCGACGGACCGACGCGCTGAATGTCCCAGATGACGCCGGGCAGTTCCGCGAAGTAGCCGAGGCCGACGAATTCGGCCATCAGCGAGACGCCGGGACCGGAGGTCGACGTCATCGACCGCGCGCCCGCCCATCCCGCTCCAAGCACCATCCCGACCGCCGCCAGTTCATCCTCGGCCTGCACGACCGCGAACGTCGCTTTGTCGTTTTCGATGCGGTACTCGCGCAGATATTCGATCAGCGATTCGCAAAGCGATGACGACGGCGTGATCGGATACCAGGTGACGACGGTGACGCCGCCGAACATCGCGCCGATCGCGGCCGCCGCGTTGCCGTCGATGATGATCTTGCCGGCGGTAGCGTTCATCCGCTCGATGCGATAACGCGTTTGCTTCGAGAGATGCGTAGCGGCGTATTCGATCCCTTTGTCGATGGCGTTGACGTTCGGATCGATCGCTTTCTGTTTGCCTTTGAACTGCTTCGTGATCGCGGCGACGATCTCGGCGCGATCGATGCCGATCAGCTCCGCGACGATGCCGACGTAGATCATGTTCGTCAGCAGTTTGCGGAGGCGCGAGTCGGTCGAGACTTCGCCGGCGAGCTTCGCAAACGGCACTTCGAAGAACGCGACGTCCTCTCGATACTGTTTGCAGTTGAGCGGCGCGTCATAGATGCACATCGCGCCGGGCGGGAGACCTTCGACGTCTTCCCTGGCGGTCTGCACGTTCATGCAGATCATCAGGTCGACCTCTTTTTTGCGGGCGATCCAGCCGTCTTTGTTTGCGCGAATCGTGAACCAGGTGGGAAGGCCGGCGATGTTCGACGGGAACATGTTCTTCCCGCTGACCGGAACGCCCATCTGGAAGATGGAGCGCATCAATACGTTGTTCGATGACTGCGAGCCGGAGCCGTTGACCGTTGCGACGTGAATGGTCAAGTCGTTGACGATCGGTTCCTGGCCTTCGGCCGGTGCTTCAAGGACGGCCGAATCGGTTTGGGTGTCAGACACGCTGAGTCTCCTATGGTTGGAGGTTGGAGGTCGGGCTGATTCCGTTTTCGAGTGCGGGCAATTGTACGCCGCTATCATGTTGCCGATGCTGCGCACCATCTTTGCCGCGTTCGTCGCGGTGCTCGTCACGCTGCCGGTCGCGTTCTGCGTGATCGTCGTGTCGCTCTTCAGCTCGTCAGCGCCGATGATCGACTCGCTGATTCGCTTCTGGGCGCGGATGCTTTTGCGCGCCGCCGGCGTCGATCTCCATCTCCATGGCGGCGAAACGATCGACTGGTCGCAGCGCTACGTGCTGGTGCCGAATCACTACTCGTACTACGACATCCCGTGCGTGCTCGCGGCGATCGAACATCCGATCCGCTTCATGGCCAAAGCGAGTCTCTTCCGCATCCCGATGTTCGGCTGGGCCATCGGCCGCGCCGGATTCATTCCGGTCGATCGCAAGGACCGCAGCAAAGCATCGAGGTCGTTCGGCATGGCGGCGGAACGAATCCGCAAACAAAACTCGATCGTGATCTTTCCGGAAGGCGGCCGCACCGCCACGCGCGAGCTGCGCGAGTTCCAGCGCGGCGCGTTTCTCCTCGCGAAGAAGTCGGGACTGCCGCTGCTTCCGGTCGCGATCGACGGCACATACGACGTCTTCCGCGTCGGCGCAAAGCGCGTCACGCCGGGGCGCGTGACGGTGAGACTCGGCACGCCGATCGATCCATCGACGTTCAGCGTGCGCGACAAAGACGCGCTGTCGAACGCGGCACGCTCACAGGTGGAAGCGCTGCTGTTCAAACCTGCAGCGTCTTAATTCTTCGGCGCTCCCGGCTCTTTCTGCGCGTCCGCCGGAATCTGCACGAACTGCCCGTCCTGATAAATGATGTCGGCGCCCGGCTTGTCCATGACGCGCATCTGCGCCTCGGCGGGCAGCGGTTCGATGAGACGGCTGCCGCCGTCGACGCTGCTGTCGCTGCCGCCGCTCACGAACCGATAGCGCGCGAGATCGGACGACACGAAGTATTCGTACTCGTTGCCCCATCCGTCCTTCTCCGGCATCGCGCGGATGTAGGTCGGCGAGAGGATGCCGCCGAGGTCTCGCATGCTCGACGCTTTCGGATAATGATTCTCGTCCGTTGCGTACGCCTCGGCTGCGGTCGCCATCGAACGGAGGTCGGCCATCGTCCGGCTGTACGGCGGCTTCTTTGCCTCTTCCTCTTTGGATATCTCTTCGCTGATGGTCTGACCGAGCTCCTGCAGGAGTCCCATCGTCTTCATCATCGAGCCGATCGTCAGCTCCGGCATCGCGCGCGCCATCTTCTGGCCTTCCTTCGTCTTGTAGAACGCGATCAGCGTGCGCAGCTCGTCGGCGCTGAACGTCTTCTCGAAGTACGGCACATACAGCTCGTCGCTGATCTTGTCGTAGTCGATGCGCGTGTAGAGCCGCTCGCGGAAGGCGTTCATCTGCGCGGTCTGCTTCGACCGCGCCGTTTCGAGCTCCTTCCGCTGTTCCTCCGTCAGATTCGCCGCCGGCTGCGCGAAATGCTCGGTGAGCCTGTCGAAGGTGACGTCGAGCAGCGACTGCGTGAACTGCTTCATGTCGATGACTTTCAGCAGCTCGTGCACGAGCTGCCGCTTTTCGGAGCGGCGATCGTTCGCTTCCTGCGTGATGGCGACGGGCGCGAGAACGGCGGTGAGCAGAATGACGAACAGAGCGAAGCGGCGCATCGCGCAAGTGTAGCGGCTCAGGCGGCGCGCAGCGCAGCGGCGATCGTGGCGAGATCGGCATCGAGCAGTGTGCGCACTTCGAGCGTGAAGCGGTCGTTCTGCACGCGGCCGGCGATCGGCGGATCGTTCGTCAGGAAGCGGTCGTACAGCGCGGCGGCGTTGCCGGGAACTTCGATGGCGATCGATGGAATGGTCTCCGTCGGCGTCGTGCCGCCGCCGAGCGCGCATTGCGACTCGACGATCGAACAGCGCGTTCCTGCGATGAGCGATTGCGCGCGTTCACGCAACGCATCGATCGGCGTCGCCAGCATCCGATAGATCGGCACATCCGTTTCGTGGCGACCGACGGCGAATGCGCGCAGCGTCTCTGCGATCACCGCGTAGCTTTCTTTTCCGGCGCGAAGTGCGCGCATCAGCGGATGTTTGCGAACGCGCGCGACGAACGCCTCGCTGCCGAGGATCAGGCCGCCCTGCGTCGCGCCAATCAGCTTGTCGGTCGAGCAGGTGACGACGTCGACGCCCTTCGCGAGCAGCTGGCGGACCGTATCGTGCGGCGCGAATCCGTACGGCGCGAGATCGACGACGCGGCCGCTTCCTTCATCGAACAGCAGCGGCACTTTCTTCGTCCGCGCAACGCTCACCATCTCCTCAATCGACGGCGTTTCGGTGAATCCGACAATGTCGAAGTTCGAGCGATGGACGCGCAGCATCGCCGCGGTCTTCTTCGTCACCGCCTCGGCGTAATCGCTCGCGCGCGTTCGATTGGTCGTCCCGACTTCGCGCAGCTTTGCGCCGCCCTGTTCGATCACGTCGGGCACGCGGAACGCGCCGCCGATCTCGACCAGCTCGCCGCGCGAGACGAGCACTTCGCGTCCCGAGGCGACCGCCGCCAGGAGCAGCAGCGTTCCGGCGGCGTTGTTGTTCGTCAGCACGGCCGCTTCGCTGCCGAAGAGCGTGTAACAGAGCGAGGCCAGATGCTCGTCGCGCCTGCCGCGCTCGCCCTGTTCGAGATCGAATTCGAGATTCGAGTAGCCGGTGACGACGTCGCCGGCGCGCTGCAGGAGCGCCGGATCGATCGGCGAACGGCCGAGGTTGGTGTGGATGATCACGCCGGTGGCGTTGATCACGCGGCGGAGCGTTGAGGCGGTCGCGAACGACAGCGAGCCGCGCACGGCGCTCAGCGCGTCGACTTCGCGATACGCATCGCGGTTCGCGCGGACGACCGAGAGGTGCTCTACGACGGCGTCCTTCACCCGTCCGCGCCCGAAAGAATCGACGAGCGGCGCGAAAGATTCGGCGCTCAGAATCCGTTCGACAGAAGGGATCGCGCGGAGCGTCTCCGCGTCGGAATCTCCTGTGCTGGCAACGGTTTTACGCATGGCACCGAACGCGCGTATTGTAACGGCCACCTCGTGATCAAACAGGACGACGAGCTCGACAAACTCGAAGAAGACCTTCGGCGGCTGAAGAACAAGTACGACCAGTTCTTCGCCGGCATCCAGAAAGCACCGCCACTGCACGACCGGCGGCAGGTCGAGGTCTACGTCCACGAACTGCTCAAGCTGAAGATGCGCGACAACGCCCGCCGCTTCCGTTTCAATCAGCTCGTCAGCCGGATGAACCAGCTGCGCGAGTTGTGGGGCCGGAAGATGCGCGAGCGCGAGGAAGGTCCGATGGACTTCCGTCGCCGCCAGGCGGTGATGGCGGGACCGGTCGAGCCGCCTCCGCCGCCGCCACGTGCGCCGGAGCGCGTAACGTCCACGGCTGCCGATCCGTATGTACGAATGGCGCCGGGCTCGAACGGCGAAGAGATGAAGCGGCTCTACGACGAGATTCAGAAAGAACATCTGAAACAGGGAAAGCAGCCAAACATGACGTTCGAACAGCTCTCGGCGATGATCCAGAAGCAGTCGGAAGTCGTCCGAACCCGCTACCAGGTGAACACGGTCGCCTTCCGCGTCGAGACGGTCGACGGCAAGGTGAAGTTGAAAGCGAAACCAATTCAGGACTGACGATGAAACGACTGACTCTGCTTGCAATCGCGGCGACGGCGCTGGCCGGCTGCTCCATGACTCTGCACCGCAACTTCGACAACGCCTATTCGAAGGCGCCGTTTTACGCGAAGTATCTGAATCCGCCGGCGAGTCAGCTCGATGCGGCCATTCAGCGCGACCTCGATCAGCTTCGCGCCAATCCGCACTCCGCTCACGTGCATAACGATCTCGGCCAGCTGCTCGTGCAGAAGGGATTTCCGAAGGACGCCGAGGTCGAGTTCCATCGCGCGGTCGCGGACGACAAGAGGTTCTATCCCGCCTGGTACAACCTCGGGCTGCTGCAGTCGGCGCACGATGATTTCTCCGGCGCCCGCTCGTCGTTCAAAGAGACGGTCGATCTCAAGCCGGGTCACGCCAACGCGCTGTTCCAGCTGGGACTGATGGAAGAGCGTCGTCACAACAGCGACGCCGCCGTCCATTACTACGTGAAAGCGTTGTCGATCAATCATCAGCTGCTCGACGTGCGCGTGAATCCGCGCGTGCTCGACTCGAAGCTGATTCCGGTCGCGCTGATCGGGCTCTATCCGAGCGAGCACAACCGCGAATCGATGGCGTTCCAGGGAACGCCGCCGGGTTACGCGCAGCCGACCGCGGCGCCGGCAGTGTCGCCGCAGGCCGCACCGCAGAACATCGTGACGCCGTCAGCGCCGATCACGAGTCCGGCGATGCAGTCACCGCCACCAACGCCCAAGCCATAACGCGGCATGAGTGACGAGGTATGAGTAAAGGCGGTTTTACTCATACCTCATAACCCATGCCTCATCCCGCTCGCGCTGCTACAATCCGCGCGCTTTGCGACATTCCAACCGTACCGAGCTCCTCGGATTCTCAGACATCGTCAAAATCCGCAACCGCGTCCTCGATATGCAGGCGCGCGGTGAGCGGGTGCTTCGCCTCGAAGGAGGCGAGCCGTACATGCCGACGCCGGCTTTCATCAAAGATGCGATGAAGGAAGCGCTCGACGCCAACCAGACGCGTTACGCGCCGTCGTCCGGCGTCCCGGAGCTCCTCGACGCCATCCGCGCGAAGCTCGCCGCGCGCAACGGCGTCGAAGGCGACGTCATCGTCACCTCCGGCGGCGCGCACGGACTCTTCTGCGCGTTCCAGGCGACCGTCAATCCGGGCGATGACGTGATGCTCTTCGCGCCGTGGTGGACGCCGATCCGCGATCAGGTTCACTACTGCGGCGGCGAGCTCGTTCGCGTTCCCTGGAGCGAAACGCGCGGCGTCGACGATCTCGGCGACACGCTCCGCTCGCACTTCACTGACAAGACTCGCGTCTTCTACGTCAACACGCCATCCAACCCGACCGGCGACGTGTTGTCGCGCGGCCAGCTCGAATCGATCGCGCGTTTCGCGATAAAGCACGACCTCATCGTCATCTCCGACGAAGCGTACGAAGATCTCGTCTATGACGGCGAGCACGTCTCGCTCGCATCGCTTCCCGGCATGCGCGAACGGACGATCAGCGTCTACACGCTGTCGAAAAGTTTCGCGATGACCGGCTGGCGCGTCGGCTATCTCGTCGCCGGCAATCTCTGGATGGACGCGCTGAAAAAGCTCGTCCTCAATTCGATCAACGGTGTCTCGACACCGTCGCAATTCGCAGCAGCCGCGGCTATTACCAACGGACGGCAATTCATCGATTCGATCGTTCCCGAATATCGCGAGCGCCGCGATCGCCTCGCGCGCGGACTGACCGGCGCCGGATTCCGCTGCGTGCCGCCGCACGGCGCGTTCTATCTCTTCGCCGACGCGCGCGAGCGGCTCGGCAACAATTCGTGGGAAGCGATGGAAACGCTGCTCGCTCGCACATCGATCGCCGCGGTGCCGGGCGTCGTCTTCGGTCCGGAAGGTGAAGGGTTTCTGCGGATGTCATTCTCGACGTCGATGGACGTGATCGATCAGGCTGTCGAGGCATTGAAGGCGTTATGAGCGATCAGCCGCCAGTCGAAACAGCCGAAGTCGAAGAGTCGGAACTGATCCGCGTCCGCCGCGAGAAGCTCGAGCGCATCGTGGCCCTCGGCTACGACGCTTATCCGACCAAAGCGAACGTCGATACGACGATCGCTGAAGTGGTCGCAACGTACGGCGACAAAACCACTGCCGAGCTCGAAGCCGAAAAGCCGCGCGTCCGCATCGCCGGCCGGATCATGACGATCCGCGAATTCGGCAAGACCGCGTTCCTCGTCCTCTCCGAAAAGACCGCGCGCATCCAGGCGTACTGCCGCAAAGACATGTTGCCGGAACGCGAGTGGGAGCTCTATCGCAACCTCGATTCCGGCGACTGGGTCTCCGTCGAAGGAACGCTCTTCCGGACGAAGACCAACGAGCTGTCGGTCAAAGCGGAGAAGCTCGATTTCCTCGTGAAGGCGCTTCGCCCACTGCCGTCGAAGTGGCACGGACTGACCGACGTCGAGCAGCGCTATCGCCAGCGTTACGTCGACCTGATCGTCAACGACGATGTGAAGACGACGTTCGAGACGCGCGCGCGCATCATCAAATACATCCGCAACTGGTTCGACTCGCACGGCTTCATCGAAGTCGAGACGCCGATGATGCAGCCGATTGCCGGCGGCGCCGCGGCGCGGCCATTCATCACGAAACACAACGCGCTCGACATGAGCCTGTTCCTGCGCATTGCGCCGGAGCTCTACCTGAAACGGCTGATCGTCGGCGGCATGTCGCGCGTCTACGAGATCAACCGCAACTTCCGGAACGAGGGGATCTCGACGCAGCACAACCCCGAGTTCACGATGCTCGAGTTTTACCAGGCGTATGCCGATTACGAAGTCTTGATTGCCGAGACCCAGGAGCTGTTGAGCGGCTTGGTTCGCGAAGTGCGCGGCGGCGAGACGCTGACGTTCCGCGGCAACGAGATCTCGTTCGCGACACCGTTCGCGCGCTACTCGATGAAGGAAGCGATCGCGCACTTCGGCGCGATTGCCGACGTCGAGAATCGCGCGACGCTCATCGATGAAGTCGTCGCACGCGGCGACGGCGTCAGCCGCGAATACGCGGAGTCGCTGATCGACGGCAAGCTTCTCGCGCTGCTCTTCGAGATCGTCGCCGAAAAGCAGCTGATCAATCCGACGTTCATCACCGACTTCCCGACCGAGATCTCGCCGCTCTCGAAACAGCGCAAAGACGATCCGCGCTACGTCGAGCGCTTCGAGCTTTACATTGGCGGCATGGAAGTGGCGAACGCCTTCTCCGAGCTCAACGACGCCGACGAACAGGCGCGCCGTTTCGCGCAGCAGATCGCCGAGCGCGAGCGCGGCGACGACGAAGCGCATCAGGCCGACGATGACTACGTGAACGCGCTCGAGTACGGAATGCCGCCGACCGCCGGCGAAGGAATCGGCATCGATCGCGTGGCGATGATCCTCACGGATTCGGCGTCGATCCGCGACGTGATTTTGTTTCCGCTGATGCGGCCGCGCGCCTGACCGCCCGATGATCGAATCGCGCATCGCTCGCCGTTACCTCTGGAGCGCGCGGCGACGCGCGCACACCGTGGTCATGTCGACCATCAGCATCCTCGGGCTCGCCATCGGCGTCGCGGCGCTGCTCGTCTCGATCGCGCTTCTCTCCGGACTGCAGGGACAGATCAAACAGCGTCTGATCGCATCGAGTCCGCAACTCCTCATCGAGCCGGCGAAAGCGAACACGATCGACGACGCGGCGCGCGTCATCGCCGACGGCAAACGCGCCGGCATGACCGAGATTCATCCGATCGTCAGCGGCATCGGCTGGGGCGCGAACGAAGAGGAAAAGCGCGGACGTCCGGTGCGCATTCATTCGTACGAACCGAAACCCGATGAGCCGCTGCCGGCCGACGCAACGATCGTCGTCACGCGCGACTTCGCGTCCGCGGTCGGACTCGACACCGGCGATGCGCTGACCGTCGTCGCGCCGCGCACGCGACTCACGCCGTTCGGTCCCGTACCGGTGTGGCGACGTTATCGAATCGAGCGCATCGTCCCGCCATCAACGCAGGAAAACGCCGGCGACGCCATGCTGCCGCTCGAAGAAGCGGAAAGTCTCTTCGGCACGAACGGCAAACCGACGTCGATCGAGATGTACGGTCCGACCGAGCTCGCCGAGCCGGCGCAGGCACAGCTCGCGCAACATTTCCCGTCGCTGCTCGTCAAAACATGGAAGGAGATCAACCGCCCGCTCTTCCTCGCGCTGCGCCTCGAAAAAATCGTGATGTTCGCCACCATCTCGCTGATCATCTTCGTCGCGGCGCTGAATCTCATCTCGTCGATGTCGATGCTGATCGTCGAAAAGCGGCCGCACGTCGGCATCCTCCGCACGCTCGGCGCGACCGAGCGAACAATCCTCTCGACGTTTCTCCAGGTCGGTCTTTTCATCGGCCTGACCGGCACGCTCCTCGGCAACATCCTCGGCATCGGCGTTTCCTGGGCGTCGAATCGTTTTCATCTCGTGCCGCTGCCCGGCGATATCTCTCCACACACCTTTCTCCCCTTCTCGCTCGATTTCAGCGACGTCCTCGTCGTGAATCTGATCGCCATCACGCTGTCAGTGTTGACGACGTGGTATCCGGCGCGGCTCGCGTCGCGTCTCGATCCGATCGCCGCCATTCGCGAGGAATGACGATGCGCAGAGTTCTCATCGCAGCGGTCTGCACTCTCGTTCTCGCGGCCTGCAATCCGGAGCGTCCGGTACGTGATCACCTCACGCTCGATTTCGCAGACGACCGCGATCCGAATTCGGTTCGCGTCATCGCCGCCATGACGTTCAACGTCAGCGCCGACTCGCCGCGCGAACTGACCGAGCGGGTCGATGCACAGCGTGAAGCGATCGTCGCCGGCCGCGACGAATGGGGGATCCGTTTCGCGCAAGTGTCGCCGGCGAACGAACGGGTGATCTTCGATAAGACCCGCGGGTCGCTGCAGAGCGTCGAGCATTCCGCGATCGTGAGCCGCGACGATCTCCACAAGTTCTTCGCCGATCTTCCCGTGACCGTGCAGCTGACGCGCGGCGACGGCTGGAGCGAGCTGTCGATCTATCCGGCCTCGAGCTCGCGCGCATCGCGAGAACAGCGCGAGCATTACGAACGAACGCTGCACTTCTGGGCGGAAGGGGCCGCGCATTACCTCGCGTCGATGCGCGAGATCTACTCGTACCTCGATGCGAACCCGCGTCGCGCGGAGATCATGTTCGCCGCGCTGATCGCGAACGATCCCGACCTCATTCTCACCGAGGATGAAAAGGCGCTCGTCAACACCGCGGGGGGAGCGATGAGCGAGCTGCAGAGCCGTCTCGATGCAGTCGGTGAGAACGTCTATTCACTCACCGAGGAGGCGGATCTGGTGACGCAACCGCTGTCGACGGATGTGACCGTGCGCGTGCCGGGTGCGATCCTCGTCAGTGAAGGATTCGAGCGCCACGAACGGAGCGTAACGATCACGCGTCCGACGCTGCTCGAAGCGGTCGCGACGCTCGAGGGAAAATGGCTCGAGCCCGATCCGCTGCTGCTGCAGCTTCATCGTCGCGAAGGCGACAAACCGATCGACATCGCAGCGCTTGCCGCCGAACCACGGAAAGCGGCGCCGCTCGTCACCGCGCTCGAGATCGAGCAGGCCCTGACAAAACTGCTCCAGCCGGCGAGCAGCTACCGCGTTCGCTGGGCCGAGTAGCCCGCTCCGTCATCCTGAGCGAAGCGAAGGATCCGGGCGGTGGGACTCGCTGCGCGCACCACCCACGCAGATCCTTCGCTCACGCTCAGGATGACGGGAGCGTCTTCGTCATCACGACGGCTGCTTCGCCATCGGGGTAGTAACGCGGACGAACATACGTCGGCTCGAAGTTCAGGAATCGATAAAACTCCTGCGCGCCGTCGTTCGACTTGCGCACTTCGAGCGCGATCGTCTTCACGCCATGGCTGCGCGCGAAATCGATGCAGCGATCCATCAGCTTGTGTGCGATTCCCTGGCGGCGCTCGCTCTCATTGACGGCGATCTTGTTGACGTGCATCTCGTCGAAGAACCACATCGCGAAGAGGTAGCCGATGATGCGGCCCTCGCGTTTCGCGACGAGGTTGAAGCGGCCGCTGGCGATCAGTTCCTGATCGAAGAACGCTCGCCGCCACGGCGCGGGAAACGAATCACACTCGAGGCGATGGATCTCGTCGACGTCGCCCGGCGCCGCGAACGAGAGGACGACGTCACTCATTCGCCTTCTGCTGCAACTTCACCTCGGCTTCCGCAAGCCGCACGTAGATCGGAGTGACGTCCGCGTACGCCGCGAGCATCCCCCGTTCCGCAATGATGCGTGCGCGTCGCGCGCAGGCGATGGCGACGTTTCCGTGCTGCAGAAAATCGGCGACCGAAATCGCCAGCGCCGCTTCATGCACGAGCGTGTCGAGCTCCTCAGCGCGCGCCAGCCGCGGCGCGATCGATTCGCTCTCGCCCTCGAACTGAGTGACGTAATGCTCGCCGCGTCCCGCATCGTCGTACACGACCATCCGATCGAGCGGATGATCGAGCGACGCCTCACCAAGCGCGATCGCCTCATGCGTCGACATCGCACAGACCGGCCGGCCAAGCGCAAGCGCCAAACCCTGTGTCGTCGCCAGCCCAATCCGAACGCCGGTAAAAGAACCCGGCCCGCGCGTCACCGCAAACAGCTCGATGCTCCGCCGATCGACGCCCGATTCACTTAGCAGCCAGTCGATCGAAGGAAGCAGCTTCTCATTACGCGATCCCTTCCCTTCCAGCGCCACAGCACCGAGCAACACCGCGTCGCGCAGCAACGCAACGGACATGATTGGGAGGGAGGTGTCGATGGAGAGAATTAGCATGGCGAAGGCATGAGGCATGGGGCATGAGTAAAGGCAAAGGCCGAGGCATCACCACTCATGCCTCATACCTCATGCCTCATACCGCGGGTGACGGCATCCGAAGATCAATAAGCTCAATTCCCACCTGCTTCGCCACATCCCTCGACCGCTCTTCGCGATAGAACTCGCCGTAGTAGATGCGGCGGATGCCGGCGTTGGCGATGAGCTTGAAGCAATTCCAGCATGGGGAGGCGGTTGTGTAGAGCTCGCTCCCTTCGATCGAAACGCCGTTTTTCGCGGCCTGCAGGATTGCGTTCGCTTCGGCGTGCACGGTGGTGATGCAGTGACCGTCTTCGACGACGCAACCGACGTCGTCGCAGTGCGGAAGTCCGCGCAGCGAGCCGTTGTAGCCGGTCGAGAGGACCGTGCGATCGCGCACGATCACCGCGCCGACGTGTTTGCGCGCGCAGGTCGAGCGCGTAGCCGCCTGCTGCGCGATTCCCATGAAGTATTCGTTCCAGTCCGCACGCATGGCGGGCATTGTAACCGAGCATGAAAACTGCACCTGGCGGTCCCGATGACACGTCCGCGAGTTCTGATCGTCGAAGACAACTCGGACGTGCGCAGACTCTATGCAATCGGCCTGAATCAGCGCGGATACGAAGTAAAGCTCGCGGCAAATGGCGCTGAAGCGGTCGAACGGATCGAGGCCGAGAAACCCGATTTCATCCTCCTCGACTGGCTGATGCCCCTCATGAACGGCGGCGAAGTGCTCGAGCGGATCGGCAGCAACGGCGCCTCGGCGATCTCCATCATCGTCATCAGCGGACAGCCCGCGCCGCCCGAGGATCACCTCGATCCGCGTATCCGCTGCTGGCTCACGAAGCCGGTCGGGATCGATGAACTGGTGACCGTTCTTCAGCGTTCCGGCAACGATCCGCAGTAGCGCAGCGGCCGGTTAGGCTAGAATCTGAGACTTCATGGCGAAATTGTTTTTCGTCGGGCTCGACGGGACGGAGAAGAGCTACCGCCTGCAGACCCACCGTCCCTTCACGGTTGGACGCGATCCCGGCAACGACATCATCCTTCGCGACCCGAAGGTTTCGCGGCATCACGCGGAGATCGTTTTCGAGCGCGGATTCTTCGTCCTCCACGATCTCGCCAGCGCCAACGGCACGTACGTCAACAGCAAACGAGTGCGCGTCGCGCCGCTTACACACGGCGCAAAACTTCGTCTCGGCAACAGCTACGGACGATTCTCCGAAGAGCTCCCGACCGAGGCTGATGGATCGGCCGAGCCGCTCGAACAGCCGTTGCCTTCGCCGTATCCGGGCGAGCTGGCCGGCATGCCGACATCCGCGGTGCGCGTGCAAATGCAAACGCTTCCGCACGAGAAGATGTCGGAAGACGACTTAAAAAAAAAAGCTTAGTACCGCTTTCGTCTGACACCGTCGGTGTGCTTGACGATGGTCCGACCGAGCCGTTCGACGGCAACGGCGTTCCGAAGTCGACGCTCGAGTACTCGCTGCCCGAAGCCGAGGAAGTCGATGACGACGAACCGGTCGCCGCTCCCGGTGTGGCGGCGGCCGCTCCCGGCCGCCGAGTCCCGGACGAAGCGCCCGCCGCCACACCATCACACGCATCCGTCTTCGAGCGCACACGCTATCGCTTCATGAGCGGAATCCCCGCCGGCGAGACCGCGCGCGTTCGCGATGACTCCGGCGAAATCCTCCTCGGCTACCGCAGCTTCGCCAGCGTCGTCGGCGTGATCGCCGCGCTCGTCTCCGGCGTCGTGCTGATCGCGGGACTCGCCGCCGTCGGCTTCCTCGTCGCGGAAGGTCGCGTCGCGCCGGCCATCCTCGCGCTGATGCTCAGCGCCGGATTCGCGGTCGTCATCGCCATGCTCGTCCCGTCGATCAACGTCACGATCTTCGAAGGAACGACGCCGGTGATCACGATCGCGCAGGAGTCGAACCTCGCCTTCCCGAGCGTCACGCATGCCGTCATCGGACGCGAAGGACGTCCGATCGCACGTCTGCGCAAAAACGTGATGGCGCGCTTCGGCCGCAATCGCTGGACCATTCTTTCCGGCGACGCCGATCGCGTCCTTGGCTACGCCGCCGAGGAATCGCTGTCGCGCGCGATGATCCGCAAGCTCGGCGGAAAGTTTTCGCCCGACTTCGAATCGAACGTCCGCATTCACTATCTCGATAAGGATGCGGGCTGGATCGTTCGCCGTCCCGACACCGACGGCGTCGTCGATCTGCTCGATCTCACCGAAGACGGCGCGCGTCTGCTCGACCGACGCGTGGCGATCGCGATCGCGACGCTGGTCCTCGGCGCCGAGCCGTAGCCGTCAGCCGAGCTCCGCCAGCTCGTCCTCGGCTTCCGCCAAACCTTCCCGCGCTCCCTTCCCTGCGCCATGCCTGATCGCAGCGCGAAAATACTCCGCCGCCGCCCGCGCATCGTCGGCAACGCCGAACGCGAAGTGGCCGAGCGATTCGTACGCGTCCGCGGAATTCGGATCGAGCTCCAGCGCCGCGAGGTAACTCGCCTCGACGTCGTCGAGGTCGACGTCGTCATCGTCACTGAGCTGAATGGCATCGCCGAGCAGGATCCAAAGCTCGGCGGAAGGCGCGCGGTCGAGCTCTTCCTCGATCTGCGCAAGAATCTCCCCCGATGCCCCCTCAGCGCGCGTGATCTCGTTCTTGATGCGACGAATGAAATCGGACGACATGCAGGGATGATACGCGGAAGGAACTATTGAGGGTCTTTGATGTCCGTGCTGGACGCAGTCGAAAGTCGCATTTCACGACTATATCCGGCGTGACGGCTGCACGGCAAGCATGAACTATTGCCGGACGGTCAGCCGCCAGTGCGGAGACATCTGCAGTACGCGGTCCGCCCCGTGCAGTAGCAGCACGAGTAGTAGCCGGCATTGCAGGAGGTCTCGCAATTGCTTGTGCCGGAACAACTCAGGCTGCAACTGTTCGACCCCAGGCCGCCGGACTGGCACCCGCCCGCAGCCTCTCCTCCAGTGCCCCACGGATCGGGATCCTGCAGTGAATACGGCACCGGAGTGTGTTCCGGGCCATTGCTTGTGATCGGCGGGAGGTCGAGCACGCCCTTGTAATGCGAGATGCCGTACCCCGCGTACCGATGAACCGCAGTTCCAGCCGGAGCCCAGCCATCGTCGTCCTGAGCACCGTCGAAGAGGAACACCACCGCTGTGTGATCCGCTGCCGAGTAGACGGTAATTCGTCCGGGTTCCGACGTGACACGCGCTGCACGCAAAAAGATCGAGAGCGGATCAGCGTAGGCAGTTTCAGATGCGATCACCCACGCGTGATCTACAAGTCCGTCGTGGCCATCTCCACGCCCGTAAGCGTCGAGGAGAATAGCCATCTGCTGCGGGCCGCTGCTCCTGACTACGACGTCGCCATGAAACGACGCGGTGGAAAGCTGTCCGCCAAAGACGATCGCCGGGATCAGAGAAAGAATGAATACAACAACAGCACGCATGACGCCTCCTCTTATCCCCGGAAGAGAGGCTATACATACCGCCTGCCAGTTGTCAAACAGGAACTAATGCGTTCCCGCCGCCGCGGTCAACTCCACCCCCGCGTAGTAATGCTTGAGAATCTGCTCGGCCGTCCAGCCGCGGAACGCCATTCCATATGCGCCGACCTGGCAGAAGCCGATGCCGTGTCCCCACCCTTTTCCGTAGAACGTGTAGCGGTCCATTCCGTCCGCGTCTTTCGTCACTTCGTAGACGAACAGGTTGTCGGGGATGTTTAGCGACCAGCGGACCGGGAGACCCTTCAGCACGAACGTTCGTCCGCCCTCCGCCGTGACTTCCATCTCGGCGACGCGTTGTGAAGCATCAACGACGAGCGGGCGGATGCCGAGGAGTTGTTTGATGGGGTTGCGTTTGTTGATTGACGCGACGAGCTCGTCGGCGCGATAGGAGCGGGTCCAGTCGGCGAAGCTCGAGGTGCGGTCGAATGACGCTCCGTCGAAGTTGCCGAGGATCGTGATGGCGACGGGGCGTTTGCGCGCGTCGAGTTGCAGGAACGCGCGATCGCCGAGCATTACCGGCGCCGACTTGTACTCCTGCACGCGATCGCCGATGCGGCGGAAGACCGGGATGCCGTCCGGCAGCGTGTACGTCGTCGACTTTCCTTCCGCCTTCAGCGCGATCGTTCGACCGTTGAGCGACAAGATCTTCCCGGTCACTTCGCGCAGCGCGTCGTGTTTGCGCAGCCACGAGCCGAGGACGCCGTACAACTCCTCGCGCGGCATCGCGGCGTTCATGTCGATGCGATCGAGATTCTGCGTCGGGAGAAATCCGAACTTGATGAGAAACGCCGCGGCGAGATTCGCGATCGACTCCGGCTGCGCGCTCTGCGGAAAGTAGTACTGCCGATCTTCGGGCAGCGTCAGCACCTTCGCGTTCTGATCGAACTTCGTCACGTTCGCGAGATATGTCAGCACGTCGCCGCGACGCGATGACGCCGGCTGCGCGACGCCATCAGGAATCGTGTAGCCGATCGCCTGCGTCGCTTTCGTCACCGCGGCGACGACGTCACGCGCACTCCAGCTCGAAGCGTTGTCCGACAATCCTGCGACCGCCGAAAAGTAACGCCCGTTCAGTTGCGATTCCGTCAGCAGTCCGCTGTCGGCGCGACCGGCCAGCGTCGTCATCTCGAATTCGATGCAGCGCGCGCGCTTCAGATACGGCTCGTTGCGGCCCGGAAACATCACGCCGACGTCGGACGTCTCGCCGCCGCACGTCGACGTGTACAACGCATCGATCGGCTTCCCGTCATACGTCAGGATCTGTCCCGCCGTCTCCTTCACCGCCTGCGTCGTCATCGCCTCTTCGCCGGAAAATCCGTTGTAGGCCTGACACGCCGGTCCCGGACAAATGTCGTACCCCTCGGTGCGAAAGCCGTTCATGTTTTTCACGGCGTACGTCCGCGCCGCGATCGCCTGCGCCTTCAGCGCTTCAAGCTCGTCGTACACCTTCGAGCCCATCTCCGCCGGCACGACACCGCGCAGGTAATCCTCCATGTTCAACTCGTTGATGACGTTGTAGAGCCCGCGCGGATTGATGTAGATGCGCGCCGCGGTGCGGTACTGCTTCTCGCCGATCGCGACCGTGTCGGCGGTCATCGGCATGACCAGAATCGAATCGCCATCGATCGTGTAGCGCTCGCCCTCGTCGTCGACGAGAACGTGCTTCCGTTCGAACTGCGCATCGCTCGGACGGCGCACGATCAACATTCCCTGACCGTAACCGCCGGACTGCAACTGATCGCGCAACGGATTCGCGGACGTCGAATCGGCGAAGTCGCCGACGAGGACGCGATACGCGCCGCCGGCCGGATCGAAAATCGCGTCAACACGCTGAGCCGTGTCTTTGCGAATCTTGTCGGCGAACGCCTGCGCGCTGGTGACGTCGGAGATCGTGCTGGCCTGCACCGCGTAGCGTTTCGTCGTATCGCTGAGCGGCGGCGTCGCGGTGAAACCGCGGCGCAGCGCCATCGAACGCGTTGCCGTGACGAGGTAGTAACCGCCATCGATGCGCGGAAAGGTGACGGTGGTTTGATCGCTGAGCAGTCCGACGCGGATGCGCGGCTCGGCGATTGTTTTGGCGACGTTCGCAACGTCGGCGAGCGCATTCGGCGCGGGCGGCGGCGGAAGTGTGGCGCTCGGCTTCGGCGCAGAGGCCGGAGTCGATTTCGGCGCGGGAGAACCGGCGCACGACGCGAGCAGACAGAGAGCGATTACGGCCGTATACGACTTCATGCGTGCAGCCTATGCAAAAACGCTGGCCAGCCGCGCGATCCCCTCGCGAATTCGATCGTCCGGCTCTTTCGCGAACGTCAGCCGCATCGTGTTGCGGCCGCTGCCGTCAACGAAAAATGGTCCGCCCGGAATGTACGCAACGCCGCGCGCGACGGCGTCGGCGATGAGCGCAGCGGTATCGACGTCGTCGTTCATTGTGACGAAGGTGAAGAGCCCGCCATCGGCCGGCGTCCATGTCGCGCGCGACGAGAAATGACGCTCGAGCTCCGCGATCAACACGCCGCGTTTGCCGCGATAGAAATCACGCACTTTCGCGATTTGCGGCGGCAGCTCGCCGCCGTGGCAGAGCTCGTCGACGATCGATTGATCGAGCATCGCCGAGCAGAGATCGGCGGCCTGTTTCGCGATCTCGAGTTTTGCGAGGAGCGCCGCCGGCGCGACGATCCAGCCGCAGCGCAATCCGGGCGCGAGCACTTTCGAAAACGAGCCGAGATACAACACGCGACCTTCGCGGTCGCGTGACTTCATCGCGGTCGTGTCGGCATCGTCGACGTAAACCAGCTCGCCGTACGGATCGTCTTCGATCACGAGGAAGTCGTGCTCGGCGGCGATTTGCAGCACCTCATCGCGGCGCTGCTGCGTCATCAGGCGTCCCGACGGATTCTGAAAATTCGGGATCGTGTAGAGCAGCTTGATGCGGCGTCCCGCCGCGCGGACGCGCGTCGCCACTTCGCGCAGCGACTCGGGAACGATGCCGTCGTCATCCTGCGCGACCCCTTCGAGCTCCGCGCTGCGCGCGAAGAACGACGCCGAGCCGCCGATGTACGTCGGCAGTTCAACCAGCACGACGTCGCCGGGATCGAGCAGCGTGTGCGCGATCAGATCGAGCGCCTGCTGCGAGCCGGTCGTCGTCAGCACATCGTCGGCGGTGCAGTCGACGCCGCGCGTGCGGCAGAGCGTCGCGATGAACTCGCAAAGCCGCGGCAGACCGCGCGTCGGTCCGTATTGCAGCGCGACCGCGCGCCGCTCGCGGATCACGCGCGCGGCGATCTCGGCGATCCGTTCGGCCGGAAACGTCTCCGGACTCGGGACGCCGCCGGCGAACGAGATGATGTTCGGATCGTTGATCAGCTTCGCGAACGCGCGGATCGCGGACGGGCGGAAGTTGGTGGCGTCGTGCGAGAAAAACGCGTCGTACATCAGCTGCGATTATCGCTGGTGAGCGCGACGAAGCAGGCGATGAACCAGGTGCCGGCGATCGCGGAGACAGAAGTCTGCGCGAACGACGCGATCATCTGCATCGGCGCAAACGCCGTGGCCATGCCGTTGTGGTTGCTGAAACCGGCGCCGATGCTCATCAGCGACAGCAGCATCGCGGCGCCAAAGGTGAGCAGCGCGATGAGGACGCCGACGCCGAGGTGACGCGGGAAATCGTCCATCAACTCGCGCCAGCCGGCGCGCACCGCGGCGACGCCGCCAAGCCCGCGCGCGACGCAGACGACGATCGCTTTCTGGTTCCAGAGTGCGGCGACGATCGCCATCGCGACCAACGAAAGGATGACGAGTGGAATGACGAGACAGCCGAGCATCGTCGACTCCGTACCGCCGATCGTGAACACCATCGCCACGAGGAGGATCGGCACGATCGCGACGAGGAGCGCAATGCATCCGACGATGTTGTAGATCAGGAAGACCGGCCACCACGACTGCTTTCCGCCGTCGAACCAGCGCTGCACATCGAAGGCCGCGAACTTTCCGGTGGTCGTTTCCGCCGCTTCGCCATCGAAGAAGATGCGTGCCGTTCCCGCTTCGACGAACGAGCGGACGGCGAGGATCAACCCGAGGACGAGTGTCGCCAGGACGACGAGCCACGCGATCAGAAGGTAGTGCTCGGTGATGAGCTCGATGACTGAATCGAGGAAGCGATCGGGATGCTCGAGATCGAAACCGGAGCCGCGGAACGCGGTGACGACCACCGGCACAACCGCGGCGAGGAGCGTGGCGATCACGATCATGAACGCGACCGCCGATTCGGCGACGCGAATCAACAGGAGCTGCCAGTTCGCAAGCGTGTTGCTGAACCCGCGGCGGATGACGTCTGAGACAGGTCGCTTCAAATCGTGTTCTGCTTCATCTTCGACGTGATGCGGTGATCGGGCGCGCCTTTGATCGCGACGAGCTCCGTCATTTCGTGGAGCCGGCTGCGAAGACGATCGCCGATGCGGTCGGCGAGGCGCTGGCCGTCGACCGCAGCGTCGTCGAAGTAGTTCGTGGTGAAGATCGTCGCACGTTCGTCGTTGTAACGCGTGTTGACGATGTAATAGAGCATGTCCTGCACGAACGTCGTCGGCTTCTGCGAGCCGAGCTCGTCGAGCACGAGGAGATCGGCTTCGATGAGAGGCCGCAGCAGCTCCGACTTGCTCACGGCCGATCCTTCATCGAACGACGCCTGAATTTCCTGGATGAGATCCTGGAAGTTGCTGAAGAGCAGTCGCCCGCGTTTGTCACTGCTGATCAGTTCCATCAGCGCCGCGACGGCGAGGTGCGTCTTCCCGACGCCACAGGCGCCGACGAGCAGCAGCCCGCGGCCGCTGTCGGTCATCGGCCACGCATCGCAGAACTCCTGCACGCGCCGCTTCGCCGTGAACAGCGACGCATTGTTCTTCTCGTAGAACGTGTGCAGCGTGCAGTGATCGAGATAGCGCCGCGGAATGTTCGCCGCCGCAATCCGCTGCCGCCGCCGCAAATCCCCCTGACAAAGACACGCCTCGACGCGCAGCGAATCGCCGGAAAGCGGAACCCATCCCGAACCATTACAACGGGGGCAGAGGGTGGGAGGGGCCAGCACGGACATGGCTCAAAGTATAAGAGGTGCTGAGTGCTGAGTGCAGAGTGCTGAGTCGGGGAACGAACTTCGGTCTTTCTCAGCACTCTGCACTCAGCACTCAGCACCTTCCCCTCAGCACGGGCGGGTATACTTCCGGTTTCGGCAATGTCCACCCTCATCCCGTACCTCGCGGCGCGCGCTGACACCGGTACGTTCCTGCTGGCCTCCGAGCTGCGCAGGACGATCGATGAGCTCATCCCTGGCGGGGAGGCGGCGCTGCCGCAGCCGATGAAGATTTATCCGGCGAACGAGGCGCACGCGCCGCTGCTCGGCTTTCCGGTCGCGGAAGCGCTCGTCATGAAAGAGCTCGACGCGAAGCTCGATCGCTGGATCACGGACGAGATCGCATCGCACGTCAGCCGCCAGTCGGGTGCGCGCGAGAAGGCGCAGCTGTCGTTCGCGGCGTATTCGGGGCCGCTCATCAAGGTCGCCGAGAACGCGCTGCTGTCGAACGTCCTCAACGATTACCACGCCGCGTTCTGGCTCGCGCATTCGTTCGATCTGGCGAAGCAGTTCGCATCGATTCCGCGGCGGACGAGCGCGGTCGACACGCAGATCGGCCGGACGCAGGGCGACGCGCTGAAGTACCGGATCTACGCGCGCTGGTCGAACGACATCCGCGACCTGATGTCGCAGGCGGCGGCGCGCGCGTCGGCGGTGCTCGACGGCGAAGAGCAGCGAAGCATCCGCTTTCTTCGTCTGCTGCAGGACGACATCCTGCTGCTCACCGAGGAGTTCATCGGGCCGGATTTGCGCGAGCTGAGATCGTTCATCAACGGCTACCTGCGGAAAGAACATCAGATCTTCAAAGACGTCTTCGATCGCATCCGCAACGCGGCCACCGATCTGCTGCAGAAAGACAAAACGTTCCGCGCGGCGCTGCCGCTGTTCGGAGCGAATCCCGACAGCGGCATCACGCTGGCGCTCATCCTCGACGCTCGCTTTCAGACGTTCCTTTTCGAACAGCAGTCGGTGCAGAACGCGGCGAAGGGCGAAGAGCGTGAATTTTTCCTGCAGCTGACGCGGCGTCTGCGCGAGTTCGCGGTGCTCAGTCAGCTGCGGCGCGGCATCGTCTTCATGACGACGACGCCGGACGGCCACGTGATCTCGACCGACAAGCGATCGTCGATGGCGTACGCCTATTCGCGCGCCACGCGCCCGATGGATTTCGGCAAGCCGGGCGTCGTCGATCCGATGGTGCATCGCTTCGGTCTCATCTACGACATCTCCGCCTTCTCCGAAACGCTCGGCAACATCCGCCGCGGCGGCCGCAAGGAAGAAGTGAGCTCGTATCGCCAGATGCTGCTCTTCCAGCGCCGCCTCGAAACGATCGCTCAGCGCCACCTCCTGCAGTTCGAAAAGTTCCTCGGCGACGGCGCGTTTTACACGACGCGCCGCGCGCTGCGGCTCGTGCACGCGGCCGTCGAAATCCAGCGCAACTACTCGGAGATGAAGCGCAAAGGCTTCGCCTTCAACAAAGGGCTGCGTATCGCCATCAACTACGGTTACTACCGGCTGCTGCCGCTGCGCACCGGCAGCGATCCGAACGATCGCATCACCGAGTTTTACGGACCCGGCATCGTCGAGCTGTCGCGGCTCACGACCGGCAAGGCGAACAAGGAGATCGAGGAGATCGCGGCGTTCCTCGTCTCGCACGGATTCGAGCAGCAGAACGTGCAGCGTTTCTTTGCGCCGCTGGCGCGCGGCGTCGATCTCGTCGATCACACGCAGCACGCGCGCGAGTTCTACGCGTACGTCGACAACAACGGCCATCTCGTCAACGAAGGGATCGTCGGCTCGTGGGAGTTCCTGCAGGAGCTGTCGACGGAACTGCTGAGCGAATCGCAGCCGCTGTATCGGCTGCGCGCGCCGTGGGGAAACTACATCGGCTTCGCGCCGTCGCTCCCCGGACTCGATTTCATCGGCCTGCGGCTGATCGGCATGGTGTCGCTGAAAGGACTCGATCGAATCGAGATCGGCGAGATCGCGCCGTTCGCGTCGGGCGAGATCGAAGCGACGCCGCTCGACGGCAACGATCCGCTCGTCGTCGCGCTGCGTCAGGAGTATCACCAGCAGAGCGATGTGCCCGCCGAGGAGACGCCGCGGCCGGCCGACGAAGCGAACGTGCCGGAAGGCGCTTCGAACGACATTGTCGTTTGCGGCGACGTCGCTCAGACCGAGATCGTGATCGGCGAATGGGACCAGCTGTCGGATGACGTGCGCAATCCGCTGCGCCTCCCGCGCGGCGACTTCAACACGATGTTCTCGATGGAAGGCGCGCTGACGACCGAGAAGCTGACGGTGCGCAAGCAGAACGTACGCGATATCTATCAGCAGCTTTCGCTGCGCGTCGATGAGTCGCCGCTGACGCTCGCGAACTTCCGGCTCAGCGACAAGTACGACGCGTTCGTGCTCGGGAAAGTCGTCGAGAAGCTGTAGATCTTCCGAAATCGCACCGAGTCCTGACCCTCGCCTGTTACGATGAATAACCATGCGCGTGGATCACGAAAAGCGGGAGCTCGTCTGCTCGGTCGGCGACCTCGTTTACGAGTCGACCTACCGCCGCATCGGCGTGGAGCGGGGCGACGGTTTCCGGCGGATGTGGATCGGTCAGGACATCCACACGCGCCGCGCGGAGCTGCGGGCGGCGGAGGATCCGGCGTATCGCGCCGAAGTTCACGTCATCCATCGGACACGGATTCGCGAGTGGGACGTTACGGTGCAGGGACGCATCGACGGCCTCTCCATCGATAAAGAACGGCGCATCGTTTCCATCGAAGAGGTGAAGTCGATTCACTTCGATCTCGAGCTCGAAGCGCTTTTCCGTTCCGAGAAACTGCAGCGCCATCTCTACCAGCTGCTGCTCTACGCGTTCTTTCTTTCGAGGCAGCCCGATCTCGAAGGCTATGACTTCAAGCCGCAACTGGTGCTGATCGATCTGCTCTCCGGCGACACGCGGCTCGTCGACGCCGATTTCGATCGCGGCCACATCGAGTCGGCGCTCGGCGCGTCGCTCGATCATCTCGTCGACGAGCTCGAAACCGCGCACTCGCTGCTGATCGCCAAGAAAGCGTTCGCGGAGACGATGCCGTTTCCGTACGACGAAGTGCGGCCGTTTCAGCAGGAGATGATCGATGCCGTCGGCCGGACGATTCGCCAGCGCGAGGCGTTGCTCGTCTCGGCGCCGACCGGCGTCGGCAAGACGATCGCCGCGCTCTTTCCGGCCGTGCGCGAATCGCTGAGCGCCGGGAAGAAGCTCTTTTTCCTCACCTCGAAAACGCTGCAGCAGGACGCGGCCGTCAGCGCACTGACGATGATCAACGATGGCTCGTTCCGCGTGCTGCGCATCCGTTCCAAACAGAAGATGTGCGCGCACACGGAGATGATCTGCCACGAGGACTTCTGTCCGTTCGCGGCGCGCTACTCCGAGAAGATGGAGAAGTCGGGACTGCGCTCCGAGATCACAACGTCGATGAGTTACTTCGATCCCGACATCACCTTCGAGCTGGCGAAGTCGAAGGAAGTCTGTCCGTTCGAAGTCTCGCTGGAGCTGATCGACGAAGCGGACGTCATCGTCTGCGATTACAACTACATCTTCGATCCGTACGTCGGGCTGAAGGCGTATCAGCACGACGGCGATTACGGCGACTGCGTGCTCGTCATCGACGAAGCGCACAACCTCGTCGACCGCGGCCGCGGCTGGTACTCGCCGGAGCTGCACGCGAAGTCGTTCGATGAGATTCGCAATCATCTGCGCGGCCGCAACTGCTGGATCGACGGCTGGGAAGCGCTGCTCGTCATCCTCGAGGATCACTTCCGAGAGCTCGCCGAATCGATCGACGAAGAGGCCGGCCAGAAGCAGGCGCTCTGCTCGCCGCTGCGCGATCTCTTCATCGAGCAGCGCGCGGAATGGGAGCGCATCGTCCTCGAGTACATCGGCTGGAAGATCGACAACCGGATCGCCGAAGAGGACGACCCGCTCATCGATTTCTATTTCAAGCTCGTGAAATTCGCGAACCTTCTCGGAGAAGAGGGCGACGAGTTCGCGCACCTCATCGAGAGAACGAACGAAGGTCTGAAGCTGAAGATCTTCTGCAAAGATCCATCGCGGTTCCTCGGCAAGATTTTCGATTCGGCGCACGCGACCATCGCGCTCTCGGCGACGCTCGAGCCGTTCGATTTCTATCGCAAGACGCTCGGCTTTCCGACGCAGCGCGTCGCCGAGCTGTCGCTGCCGTCGCCCTTTCCGCGCGACAACCGGAAGATCGTCATCGTTCCCGATCTCGACACGACGTACAAACAGCGCGCGAACCACTACGACAAGATCGCGGAGACGGTCGCGCAGATCTCGGAAGCGAGCGACGGCAACTACCTCGCGCTCTTTCCGAGCTACGCGTTTCTCCGCGAGATCTCCGATCGGATGCCGCCGCTGCGCAAGAACATCATGGTGCAGCGCAGCGATATGACCGACTACGAGCGCAACGCCATCCTCGACATCCTGCGCGACAAACCGCGGCGCGGAAATCTCATCCTCGCCGTGTCGGGCGGCATGTACGCGGAAGGAATCGACTATCAGGGTGACATGCTGTCGGGCGTGATGGTGATCGGACCGGCGCTGCCGCAGGTCAGCTTCGAGCAGGAGTTGCTGAAGCGCTACTACGACGATCAGTACGGCGCCGGCTTCGAGTTCGCGTATCTGATTCCGGGGATGACGCGCGTCGTGCAGTCGGCCGGACGGGTGATCCGCAGCGAGCACGACGTCGGCATCATCGCGCTGCTCTGCCGGCGCTTCACGCAGGAAAGCTACACGCGTTACTTCCCCACCGACTGGTACGAGGAGTCGCCGCGCGAGCTGGTCACGCGCAAAGCGGCGAGCGAAGTGCAGGCGTTCTTCGAAGCGAAGGCGACGCCGCAGTTGCGGCTGCTGCGCTGAGGCGCGTCGCAGTCGCGTATCCTGCTGCGATGATTCGCCGCGCGCTCGTTCCTCTCTCCGCAATCGTGTTCGTCGCCTGCGCCAGCGCGCCGCCGGCGAAGGTGCCGCAATGGTCGTCGGTTCCGCGCACCGTGCTCGACGCGTTCTGCGTCGAAGCACGCGCGGAAGGGCTCGCGCGTGAGAACCCGGTCAACGTCGTCTCATCAACGCAGCCGGTCAGTGCCGCGGCGCTGACCGGACTCGCCGAACGTTCGATGAAGGCGCTGCACAACGCGGCCGACGTCGCCGACCAGCTGAACGCGAATCTGCCCGAGCTGCCGATCGACATCGCGTCAGATGTCTGTCCGTGGAACGCTGTGACGCGCCTCGATCGCCGCCGCGACTCGGACGTCATGGTCGTGCAGATCTCCGCGCCGTTCGTGAATCCGTTCCTGAAGACGGACGTCGGCGTGCTCCTCCGTCTCTCCCTCGGCGGCGAGTCATCGCTCTGGTTCTGGATCCCGGTGAACGAGCGAAACGGCAAGTGGCTGGCCGGCCGCGTCAGAGGGCTCGGCGTTCAGGAGTGAGCAGGCGGTCGACGGCGAGGATGAGTCGCCACGCGGCGTCGGGTGTTTCGTTCCAATAGCTGCGAGCAGTGACGGTGATTCCTTCGCGATCGATGATCAGCTCCGCGCCGCCGTACGGAACTTCGTGCATCGCGAACGCGATTTCGTCATTGCTGTTGAGAGCGCGCGCGAGCTCAACGGCGTCGCCGTGAAAGCGGAACACGCTCGGCTCGATTTCGATGACGTCGGCACGGAACGCGTCGTTGAGCCACGCGAGCGCGTCGCTCTTTCGAGTCATGTGCAGCGTGACCGCTGACGGTCGTTCCAGCCGAAGACGCGAGCGGTTTCGCACGCGCCAAAACGAGACCGGGACTCTATTCCACCGCGACTCCATCGTCGACATGAGCCAGTCGTACTCTCCGTCTTCCCAACCGGCGCGTCGAGCAAATTCGCGCAGGAGGCGAATCGCGTGACGGTGCATGAGAAACGGAACGGCGAATGCCGCGATCGCGAACACGACAATCGGAACGAACACCATCGCCGCGCCGAGCGTACCATTCGCTCATGAGCGGACCTGTCGTCCTTCGCGCGCTTGCCGGTTTTCGCAATGAGATTGACGCCGGAACTCATCGGCTGATTGCTGACGAGCCCTCCGATGCCGGCGGAACCGACGGCGGACCGACGCCCTACGACTTCCTCTCCGCCGCGCTCGGGTCGTGTACCGCGATGACGATCCGCTTCCTCGCGCAACGCGACAACATTCCGCTCGAAGGAACCGAGATCTCGGTCACCAACGATCGGATGTACGCGAAGGATTGCGCGGACTGCATGACCGCGAACGGCTACATCCATCGATTCACGGTTCGTATCAAACTCCTCGGCACGCTGACGACCGAACAGCGCGAGCGTTTGCTCTCCGCGGCGAAGCGTTGTCCGGTCTACAAAACGCTCACGAACGAGATCCGAATCGACGACATCCTGGAGCCGTGACGGCCATTACGCCACTTTCGGAACGTGGCACATGCCTTTCACTGCATTAGGGCGTTATGGCAGTGATATCAAACAGTTACCCCGAATCGCGAGTGCTCGTTGCCGATGACGACCGGTCGATCCGGCATCTCGTCAGCACAATCGTCCGCCGCGAACATTTCAAGATCGATTCTGCCGCCGATGGACTCGGAGCAATCGAGTGTCTGAAGCAGCACGAGTACAACGTCATCCTGCTCGATTTGATGATGCCGCGGCTCGATGGATTCGGCGTGATCGAATATCTCCGCACGCATCCGCCAAAGGTGAAGCCGATCGTGCTCGTCATCTCGGCCTACGCCGATCAGAAGTTCAAAGAGGTCGATCCGCATATCGTCGCCGGCGTCATTCGCAAGCCATTCGAAGTCGCCGACCTCGGCACGCTCGTGCGTCTCTGCGTGCGCGGTTTCGAGGACGAGCTGTCGTATCAGATGGCCATCGCGCAGGATCGCGCAGTGCGCGATTTCGAGCGAACGTAGCGCGCGCTACGTCCAGCGCTCGAGCCAGTACTGCAGCATCACCAGCGCCCACAACGGCTTCGCATGATTGGCGCGATGCGCGCGATGTGCGGCGAGGAGCTCACCGACATACGGCGCGTTCACCAGTCCCTGCGATTTCAGGCGGCCGGGATCGAGCAGCCGATCGACTTCACCACGCAGCCCGCCGTTCAGCCAGCTTGCGACCGGCACCGAGAGTCCGCGCTTGCGGCGATAGATGACGTCTTTCGGCAACCACTTCTCCGCTGCCTTCTTCAGCACCCACTTCGTCTCGAGCCGCTTCACGCGCACCGACGTCGGCAGCGTCAGCGCGAAGCGCGTCAGATCGCGATCGAGGAACGGCGCGCGCGCTTCGACCGATGAAAGCATCGTGGCGCGATCGACTTTCACCAGGAGGTTGTCGCGCAGGTAGCTGCGATAGTCGAGCAGCATCGCCGACGCGAGCGGATCGGCGTTCGCCGGCAACTCGGGAAGCGTCAGCGGTGACGGCGACTTCATGTGGATGCGATCGGAGAGTCCGGTGCCGAACCATGCGAGATGCCGATCGATCCACGGACGTTCCGCGTCGGCGACGAACTTCTTCAGCAGAAATTCGATCGTCACCTTCTTGTCGGACGCGCGAAGACCCGACACCGCTTTGCGAATTGCGGCGCGAACCGGCGCCGGCAGCGCGTCGTAAAGCGGCGCGACTTTGTGGCCGAGGTAGGTCGGGTAACCGCCGAACAGCTCGTCGGCTCCCTCGCCGCTGAGGATGACTTTCACATGCTGACGCGCGGCGCGCGCGAGGAGAAACGTCGGGAGAATGGCCGGATCGGCGAGCGGCTCCGCGACGCGTGTCGTCACGTTTTGCAACGCTTCGAGCAGCGCCTCTTCATCGCTGCGCACCGGAACGTGCTGCGTGCCGATCTGTCTCGCGAGGATCGCCGCGTCGCCGCTCTCGTCGTACGACTTCTCCGCGAACTGGGCCGAGAACGTGTGCACCTTCCCGACGCCGATCGTCTGCGCGGCGAGCGTCGCGAGAATCGACGAGTCCATGCCGCCGCTGATGAATACGCCAACGGGAACATCAGCGATGACCTGCTTGCGCACCGCCTCTTCCATCAGCTCGCGCAGCGTCTTAACCGCGTTTGACGATGAGCGCGGCTCGATCTCGAACGACGACGGATCCCAGTAGCGAACGACCTGCTCGGAGTCCTCGCGAAAGCGAACATACGTTCCCGCTTCCACGCGGCGGATGGCGCGGAACATCGTGCGCGGCTCCGGCACGTAGCCGAGGCGAAGGTAATCGGCGAGCGCCGCATCGTCGAGTTCGCGCGGAAGATCGGGATAGCGAAGAATGCACTGCAGCTCGGACGCGAAAAGAATCTCGTGTCCGATGCGCGCATAGAAGAGCGGCTTCTCGCCCGCGCGGTCGCGCGCGAGAATGAGCGTGCGCGTGCGATCGTCCCAGATCGCGAGGCCGAACATGCCGTCGAGCTCTTCGACCGCCGCGGCGCCGCGCTCGAGATACAGAGGCAGGATCGTCTCGACGTCGGAGTGCGATCGATACGGATATTGCGGATAGCGCGCACGGATCGACGCGGCGTTGTAAATCTCACCGTTGCACTCGAGCCAGACCTGCGAGCCGGGGGCGGCGAACGGCTGATCGGCGCGCTCGTGCAGATCGATGATGCGCAGCCGCTCGGTGCCGATCACCGCATCGGGATGCGTGAACGCCGCGTGGCCGTCCGGCCCGCGGTGCCGCAGCGCGGCTCCCATTTCATCCAGCACCGACGGGTAGCGCAGCGCGCTGCCGTTGTCGGCGACCATCCCGTATATGCCGCACATCAGCGGGGCATTGTATACGCCACGAAATGCGGGTTTTCCGCGACGAGCTTCGCACCGTGCGCCTCGACCGCGGCGCGATTTTTCGTGTCGTTGTTGCGGACGATGAAGAGGCGCGGTTTGCCGTCGAACATCGACGCGAGCCGATCGACGGTACGCAGCGGCGAACCGGGCGCATTCGCGAAGCTTCCGTAGTGGCGGATGAGGTAGTTGCTCGTGAACTCTTCCGCGTCGGGACTGATCACGGTGATCGGGCGGCCGAGGTAGAACGCCATCGAGCCGGTGAACGCTTCGACCCCGACGACTTCCGCGCCGTTCGCATACGGCCGCAGCTGCGCGATGAAGGTTCGCGTCGAGCGCCGCTCGCCGACGGCGTTCATCAGCGGATTGCCGAGGATCGGGATGAGGATCACGGGAAGCGCGAGCGCGATGAATGCGACGTGCGGTCGTCGTTCGAGCACAAACGCGACGATGCCGCAGACGAGCGCCACGACTCCGATCACGATCGCGGTCGATTCGGACGCTTCGAGCACGCCCGGCTTCATGTGCCGCGCGCTGATGACGACCGGCGCGGCAATCAGCACCGCGCCGAGGATCGCGAAGATGATCGCGGCCGCACGCGTCCCGATGCGGCGCCGCGTCTCATCGCTCCAGAGATACGCGACGAGCAGCGCGATCGCCGGCATCACCGGCAGGATGTACTGCGGCCGCTTCGACTGCGAGATCGAGAAGAAGAGAAACGGAATCGCGATCCAGAGCAGGACATAGAGCCGCGCATCGCGCGCGCGGACGTCGTCGCGCCGCGCGCCGAAGAGCGCGACGAACGACCACGGCATCGCGCCGCCGAGGAGATACGGGATGAAGTACCACGGCGGACCGGTCCGCTTGAGCGCTTTCGTCGCGAGCCGCTGCGCGGTTTCGGTGACGACGACGTAGTGGAGAAAATCGGGGATGACCTGCGAGACCGCCCAAACCCACGGCGCGATGATGACGACGAAAAGCGCCAGACCGCCCCACGACCAGAGAGCCTTGAAGCGCTTCTGCACGATCGCGAACGGGATCGCAATGATGAGCGGAAGGAGGATCGCGACCGGACCTTTCGTCAGCACGCCGAGGGCGATCGCGGACCACGCGAGGAGCGTCCACCGCTTGTTCGCGTCGACGATCGCGAAGTAGAACGCGACGATCGCAACGACGATGAAGAACGTCAGCGCACTGTCGAAAATCACCGTTCGCGAAAAGGCGATCGTCAGCGGCTGCGACAACATCACGATCGTCGCGATCCACCCCTGCTCTTCTCCCCACACGCGTCGCGCGAACGCAAACAACACGACAGCCGTCGCGAGGGTGAAGAGGAGCGCCGGCAGTCGCGCCGCCAGCTCATTCGCGCCGATCACTTCCATGCATGCGGCCTCGGCTGCGAAATAGATGATCGGCTTGTCGAGATACGGCAGCGTGTCGAGCCGCGGCATCACGTAATCGTTCGTCGCCGCCATCTCGCGGCCGACTTCGGCGTTTCGTCCTTCGTCGGCGTCGAACAGCGGAAAGCCGCCGAGGTGGACGAAGAGAGCGACAACGACGACGAGGAGAAAGAGACGAAGGACGCGCACGGCGCGAACGCTAACATATGGGCGATGACTCGGCCGCTCGTCGCGCTCTTCCTCCTTCTCGCCGCGCTCCCGCTCAGCCCCGCCAATCCGATCAAGCCGGAAGCGATTGCCGCGCACGTCCGCTTCCTCGCCGACGATCTGCTCGAAGGTCGTGAAACCGGCAGCCGCGGACACGCAATCGCCGCGCGTTACGTCGCCGCGCAGTTCGCCGCGGCCGGACTGACGCCGGCCGGCGACGGCAACACGTTCTTTCAGCGCGTGCCGCTGCGAGGCTCGCGGCTCGTGCCGGAATCGTCATCGTTCGCCGTGCTCGACGGAGATCGCCGGCTCGAGTTCGTGCATCGCAAAGACGTGTCGATCGCGCCGGGACTCACTCCGCTCGCCGACGTCGACGCGCCGGTCGTCTTCGCCGGCTACGGCGTCGTCGCACCGGAGTTGAATCATGACGACTACGCCGGCATCGACGTGAAGGGGAAGATCGTGATGACCGTTCGCGGCGCGCCTGCGTCGTTTGCGAACGACCCGCGCGCGTATTACTCGACCGGCGCCGTCAAAGGACACTTCGCCGCGGAGCGCGGCGCGATCGGAATGATCAGCGTCAAAGGTCCGGTCGAAGAAGCGCGGCTCCCCTTCTCCGTCGAGCTCGCGCGACCGCCGGCCGCGCCGATGAACTACGTGAATGCAAACGGCGAGATCGAAGGAGCGTTCCCGCAAATCCGCGGACGGGCGAGCGTCAGCATCACGGTCGCGGCCGCGCTCTTCGCGCACGCGCAGATGCCGCTCGCTGCCGCACTCGCCGACGTCGAGCGCGGTCTCACTCGCTCTTTCCCGCTCGAGACACGCGTCGCCATGCACACGACGACGACCTTCTCCGACATCGTCAGCGAAAACATCGTTGCGCTGTTGCGCGGCAGCGATCCGACGCTGCGTGCTGAGCACATCGTCTACAGCGCGCACGTCGATCACCTCGGCGTCGATCCGGACAACAAGACCGACCCGATCTACAACGGCGCGCTCGACAACGCGTCCGGCGTCGCGGAGCTGATCGAGATCGCGAAAGCATTCGCAGCGCTGCCGCAAAGACCGAAGCGCTCGATCCTGTTCGTCGCGCTGACAGCGGAAGAAAAGGGCGAACAGGGCGCGGCCGCGTTCGCCGATCGATCGAAAGAGAAGCTGATCGCCGACATCAACATGGACATGTTCATGATGTTGTATCCGGTGAAAGACGTCGTGCTCCTCGGCGGCGAACACAGCACGCTCGGCGAATCGGCGGCGCGCGCCGCACGCGCGGCCGGCTTCATCGTCTCGCCCGATCCGCAGCCGGAAGAAGTGCGATTCGTCCGCAGCGATCAGTACGCGTTCGTGAAGAAAGGAATCCCGGCCATTCACATCAAGGCGGGATTGCAGAGCCGCGATCCGAAGATCGATGCGATGAAACTGTCGAAGGAATGGCTGCGCGAGTTCTACCACTCGCCGCGGGACGAATCATCGCAGCCGATCGACTGGCCGTCGGGCGCGCGCTACGCGTACGCGAACTTCCTCCTCGGCGTCGAGCTCGCGAACGCGCCATCAGCGCCGCACTGGAAAGCGGGCGACTTCTTCGCGGGGAAGTTCGTACGATGATCGTTCGCGACGTGCGCGGAGTCGAACACGATTTCACCCGCGCGCCACGCCGTGTCGTCTCGCTCGTCCCGTCACTCACCGAATCGCTCTTCGATCTCGGAGCGGGCGATGTCGTCGTCGCCATCACTGACTTCTGCATCTTCCCGCCCGGCCTCGCATTACCGCGCGTCGGCGGAACGAAGAATCCCGACGTTGATGCGATTCGCGCGCTCGAGCCCGACCTCGTCTACATGAACCTCGAGGAGAACGTGAAACGGCACGGCGATGCGATCGAAGCGTTCGCGCCGCTGTTCGTCACGGAGCCGAAGAGCGTCGACGACGTCGCGTCGCTCATCGCGACGCTCGGCGCGATTCATCATCGCGATTCGCAGCCGCTCGTCGCTGCCCTGAACGGTGCGCTGAACGCCGCGCGATTCACCGCGCCGTCGTTCAGGTTTCTCTGTCCGATCTGGAAGAAGCCGTGGATGTGGTGCGGCGGCGACACCTACGTTTCAAATCTCGTCGAGAGCGCCGGCGGCCGCAACCTGATGCGCGATCGCGAGCGTTATCCGTCGCTGGATCTCGACTGCGCGCTGGCGCTCGAGCCGGACGTGATCTTCCTGCCTGATGAGCCGTTTCTCTTCACCGAGGAGGAGGCGGCGGAGATTCGCGAGTCATCGAATGCGCGCGTGGTCGGACCGTTTCCCGGCCATCTCTTCACGTGGCACGGAACGCGGACGATCGAAGGGCTGCGCTTCCTCGCAACTACGTTGCGAGAATCTCTTCCGCCCAGTTTCTGATCGTCTCTTCGACGGCGTCGATCTGCTTGGTGAAGAAGTGATCGGCGCCGGTGACGATGACGCTCTCGGCGTTGCGAATCTGCGGCACGAGCTTCTCGAATTTCGCCAGCTCGCCGTGCTCGTCCTGCGTGCCGTGCAGCAACAGCATCGGCTTCTCGCAGTGGCGGAGATAGCTGAAGTCGTATTTGTTGACCGGCGTTCCGATGAGGAAGATCGCGTCGACGTACGACAGCTCGCACGCAACGCGCGACGCGACCCACGAACCGAATGAGAAGCCGCCGACGAACAGCTTTTTGCCCGGATGCTTTTTCACGATCCAGTCGATGGCGGCCATGACGTCGGACTGTTCGCCATCGCCTTCATCGTGAGTGCCGGCGCTCGCGCCGACACCGCGGAAGTTGAAGCGGAGCGTCGCGACGTTGGCGGCTTCGAGTCCGCGCGCGGCGCGAAAGACGACCTTGTTGTGCAGCGTGCCGCCGCCGAGCGGATGCGGATGACAGACGACGGCGACGCCGGCCGGATCCTGCAGTTCGCGGTAGAGCGCTTCGAGACGGCCGGCGCTCGAAAAGAGATCGACGTGACGGAGAGGTTTCGGATTCACGAGAGCTTCACCAGGATGCGATCGCCTTCGATGCGAACTTCATGCGTGCCGACGGAAATGTCCGGATTCCCGGCACAAAGTCCGGTCGCAACATCGAATCCCCACAAATGCCACGGACAGACGATCTCGTTCCCGATGATGTCCCCCTCAGACAGCGGACCGCCGCGATGCGGACAGGTGTTGTCGGTTGCAAAAAATCCGGCGGCGGTATGACAGAGCGCGACCCGCCGCTCCCCGATGGCCACTCCCTTCACGCGTCCCGCAGGCAACTCGCTGACGCTCGCGACGTCGATGAAGTCGGTCATTCGAGGCGCGGATAGTACCCTAACCCCCAGTGCAGAGTGCTGAGTGCTGAGTGCTGAGTAAAAGCAGGCCGACGCGAAGCGACTCAGCACTCTGCACTCAGCACTGAATCGTCATCGAAGCGCCACCGCCCGCGGAACACCATTCCGTCCCACCGCCGCCGTCCCATCCCACCGCCCGGGAATCTCGGTTCCGCACTTCGCGCATGCTCCCTCGTGCATATCGAACGACGTCACGCGGAAACCTTCGCGGCCGATGACGATGTTGTTGCAGGTCGGGCAGTGCGTTCCTTCGCGATCGCCGAACGCGCCGGGAATGTTGCCGGGGTAGATGTAGCGCAGTCCGGCGCGGCGTCCGATCTCGTATGCGCGCAGGAGATGGCTGGCGGTCGTGTTCGGGTTCGCCGTCATTTTGTAATCCTGATGAAACGCGGTGATGTGCCAGGGGATGTCGACGTCGACGCTCGCGATGAACTCGGCCATGTGCGTCAGCTCTTCATCCGAATCGTTGAAGCCGGGAACGACGAGCGTGACGATCTCGACCCAGATGCCGCGCTGCTTCAATCCTTTGATCGTTTCGAGCACCGGCTCGAGCTGGCCGCCGAGATCGCGATACGCCTTCTGTGTGAAGCCCTTCAGATCGACTTTGTAGAGCTCGACATAGGGCGCGATGTAATCGAGAACCTGTTCCGTTCCGTTGCCGTTCGAGACATACGAACAGATGAGCCCTTCCCGCTTCGCTTCACGGAAAATCTCCACCGCCCATTCGCTGGTGATGAGCGGTTCGTTGTACGTCGACGTGATGACCTTCGCCCCGTGACGCTTCGCGAGACGAATGAGATCGGCCGGCTCGAGATCGGTCGGCGCCGCGCCGGCAACCGGATCGCGCAGCGCCTGCGACGTCACCCAGTTCTGACAATAGCCGCAGTGGTAATCGCAGCCGAGCATCCCGAATGACAGCGCGAGCGCGCCGGGGTACGCGTGAAAGAACGGCTTCTTCTCGATCGGATCGACCTGCAGCGCCGCGGCATAACCGCGCGGCACTTTCAACACGCCGCCTTCATTGAAGCGGACCTTGCAGATCCCGCTCAGTCCGTCGAGGATTTTGCAGCGATGCCCGCACGCGTAGCAGCGCACGGCGTTGTTTTCCAGCTTGTCGTAAAGCTCGGGAGCGCCTTCCGCGGTGCGTCGCGCGAGGAGATCACCGAGCGTCGATTTCGTTTGTGCGGCAGGCATGACGGATAAAACAAGCGTCACCCATGCACGATTTCGCCCAGTTTCAGCCAGCGATTGAGCCGGTAGATGCGCGCGAAGATCGCGTACGAAACGTACGCAAGCACGAGTCCGGCAATCGAATCGATGAGGTAGTGCCAGCCGGTCACGACCGAGCCGATGAAGATGAAGAGCGTGAAGATGCCGAAGACGATTCCGCCGTAGCGCCAGAGCCGCCGCATCCAGAGAAAGACGTACATTTGAAACGCGACGTGCATGCTCGGAAATGCGGCGACGCCGAGGAGAATGCCGATCGGCCTGTCGGGCGTGATGGCGTGATGGATGACGAGCTGATAGTTCGTCATCAGCATCGACTGCAGATACTGCGTGTGCACGAGGAGCGGCGCGTATTCGAGCCAGACCTGCGGAAAGCGATACGCCGGACCGAGCGACGGCACGAGCACGTAAAGCCACGCGCTGGCGATCCACATCAGCGTGTTGCCGTCGTTGAACGCGATGCGAACGCGGCGGCTCGGCGACGAGAGGAAATAGATGAAGGCGATGTTGATGCTGGCGACGAAGACGTACGCATACGTGAAGTCGACGAAGCGCAGCGCGGCCGCGTTCGAGAAGATGCTGAGGAAGAAGACCGTCGGCGAGAGGCCGAACGAGATGGCGCGATCGAGATCCCACAGCTGCTGATCGAAGAGTCGCGGATGCATGACCGGGATCGTCAGCTTGATCCACGCGTAGGTGTGAATCGTCAGCGTGATGAAGAAGAGCAGCCGCGCGGAGTCGAGCAGCCACGCTTTCGAGCGGACGATTTTGAGGTACGCGCGAAGCTCGCCGTTTCCGCGGAAGTGCGCGACGACGGCGCGGATGATGACGCCGGCGATGAGCTGAACGATCGCGGGCGGAATCAGCTGCAGCATCATCTTCGGCATGCTGTAAAGCGCGCCGGCGATGCCGTAGCGGAGCAGGACTCCGTGAATGATCAGCAGATTCGCGATCGTGAAGAGCTCGAAGAAATACGGCCGGTGAACGGCGCGCGCGATCTTCGGATCACTCATGAACGGCGATCGGCGTTGCCGGCAGGAAGTAGAGCGCGACCGCGATGATCGCGTAGACGGCGAGCAGCTGAATGCCCTCGTACCAGTTCGTCTCGCCGTCCATCACGAGGTAGGCGAAGATCGCGACGGCGAGTCCGACGGCGAGCATCTCGAACGGCGTGAAGAGCAGATCGAGCGGATGGCCGAGCGGATACGAGAGGAAGACGAGCAGCGGCGTGACGAAGAGCGCGATCTGCACGCTCGACTGCATCGAGATGTTGAGCGCCGTGTCCATCTGATTCTTCCGCGCGAGAATCACGGCGGTCGAATGTTCGGCGGCGTTGCCGACGATGGCGACGACGACGAAGCCGAGGAAGATCTCGTTCATCCCCCACGCCCGTCCCGCGGCGCCAACCGCATGCACAAGCCCCTCGGCGACGACGCCCATCAGACCGCTGGCGAGGAGCAGCAGACCGACAGCGCGTCGCATCGACCACGGATTCTCGAGCTCATCGGCCGGCTCGCCGGCAATGGCGCTGAGCCGCTCGCGATGCGTTTTGAAACTGAAGAGGAGTCCGAGTGCGTAGGTGACGATGAGGATGACGGAAGTGCCGACCGAGACCTGATGGATCAGCTCCGGATGATGCGCGTGCAGCGCCTGGCGAAAGAAGAGCGCCGGCACGAGGAACGCGCTGACCGCGAGAATCAGCTGACCGGCCTGCGACTCCGCGGCGAGCGCGTTGAACTTCAGCGTCTCGCGGTTCCAGCCGCCGACGAGCATCGACAGTCCGGCGACGAAAAGCAGGTTGCCGAGAATCGAGCCGGTGAGCGATGCGCGAACGACGTCCGGCAACCCGGCGCGGATCGCGAAGATGGCGATGATCAGCTCCGCGAAGTTGCCGAACGTGGCGTTGAAGAGCGCGCCGTACGTCGGTCCCATCCGATGCGCGAGCTGCTCGGTGCTGGATCCGATCCACGCCGCCAGCGGCAACACCGCCAGACACGCCACGATGAACTGCAGCACGAGGTTGTGCCCGAAGAACTGCAGGTAAATCGCGAACGGGATGGCGGCGTAGAAGAGGTAGGTGGCGGCGCGCTTCATGCGGGCGAAAGAATACAGGATGAGGCATGGGGCATGAGGTATGAGTCGCTTCGCGTACGCGACGATCCACGCCGACGCGGAGCGACTCATACCTCCTACCTCATGCCTCAGCACTAGAATCGCCGCATGCTCATAACCACCACCACCGGCCCAATCACGACCATCACGCTAAACCGTCCGGAGAAGTTGAACGCCTTCGCGGGCACGATGCGCGAGGAGCTGATCGATGCGCTGCGCGCGGCGGAAGCGGATGCGAGTTGTCGCGTCGTCATCATTACGGGCGCGGGGCGTGGGTTTTGTGCGGGGGGTGACATCGAGTACATGAGCGGGCTGCAGAAGAACGGTGACGTTGCTGCATTTCGGAAGCTGCTCGATGCGGGGCGGGCGATCGTGACGACGATTGCAGCGATGCCGAAGCCGGTGATCGCTGCGGTGAACGGCGTGGCGGCGGGGGCGGGATGCAATCTCGCGCTGGCTTGTGATTATCGGATTGCATCCGAGACGGCGAAGTTCAGCGAATCGTTCGTGAAGATCGGGATGCATCCTGACTGGGGCGGGACGTGGCTGCTGCCGCGACTCGTCGGCCGCAGCCGCGCGCTGGAATTGCTGATGACCGGACGGATGATCGATGCGGCGGAAGCGCTCACCATCGGGCTCGTCGATCGCGTCGTCGCGGCGGACGATCTCACATCAGCGACAGAGCAACTCGCGAATGCGCTCGCGTCGGCGCCGCCGATTCCGCTCGCCGGAATCAAGCGCGCGCTGGCTGCATCCGAGTCGAATGATCTTGGCGCACAGGTCGATCTCGAGACCGCGAATCAGCTGCAGGCGTTCGCATCGAGTGACGCCGCGGAAGGGATGGCGGCGTTCTTCGAGAAACGCGCTCCCGCCTTCCGCGGCGAGTGACCGGTTCGGGTGTGGAGGCGGGCGCTTCGCCCGCCTGGGCGGCCGGAGCGGCCGCCCCACATTCAATGGCAACGGTTAGCGCGCGGTGCGGGCGATGACCAGCGTCTGATCATCTTTCTGCGGCGCGCCGAGCGTGAACGCATCGACCGCTTCGGTGATCCGGTCGCGCAGAATCGACGGCGCTTCCTTCCCGTGTTGCGCGAGGATCTGCTCGAGCCGGTCGTTCTCGAACTCTTCGCCTGCGACGTCTTCGGCTTCGGTGATGCCGTCGCTGTAGAGGACGACGACCGATCCGGCCGGGAACGGACGCGTCTGCGTTTTGTACGTCGACGTGCTGAGGATGCCGACCGGCAGTCCGTGCGAGCGAAGCTGCTCGATGCCGGAGTCGCTGATGACGTACGACGGATTGTGTCCCGCGTTGACGAAGCGGATCGTTTCCGCTTCGCGGTCGATCTCGACGAGCACCATCGTGATGAACTTGTTCTCCGCCGACCAGCGATGGATGTGTTTGTTCAGTTCCGTTGCAATCTCGGCGAGCTCGCGTCCTTCCGCGTACAGAAGCTGCACCGCGGCGTGCAGAGCGGAGACGAGGAGCGCGGCCGGCATCGACTTGCCGGCGACGTCGGCGACGATCATCGTCAGGACGCCTTCGCGATCGAAAAAGACGTGGTAGTCGCCGCCGACCTGGCGCGCCGGACGCGCGAGCACCGCGACCTCGATTCCTTCAACGTCCGGCAGCGACTTCGGAAGAATGTCGCGCTGGATCGTCGCGGCCAGCTCGAGCTCGCGCTCCATCGCCTGCTTCTCGAGTGCTTCGCGATGCAGCCGCGAATTCTCGAGCGCGATGCCGACCTGGCTGGCGAACGATGACAGCAGCCGGAGATCGTTCGTGTCGAACGCGCCGATGCCGCCGTCGCGCGTCTCGCGATCGGCCGCGGCGAGGACGCCGATCGATTCGTTGTTGCCTTTGATCGGCAGCGCGACGAAGGCAAGGCAGCCGGGGAAAATGCAGTCGGCCCCTTCCTCGAAGCTCATCGGCGTGCCCTGTTTCACCACTTGCGCCGCGAGCTCGTCATCGAGGAAATCGCCGCGGACGTCGCCGAACGAGCGATAGACCTTGAAGCGATTTCCTTCGCGGAGAAAGAGCGCCGCGCGTCGCGCGTTCGTCAGCGAGATCGTCCGGAAGAGAATCTCGTCGGCGAGCTCGTCGATGTTCAGCGTCGCGGCGATGGAGAGACCGATGTCGTACAGCGACTCGAGCTCCCACAGCCGGTACTTCAGCTGAAAATCGCCCTCGCGCATTTCGTGCGCGAGCCGCTGATTGGTCATCACCGCGCCGAGCAGCGCGCCGGCGACCCGCAGCATTTCGAGATCGTCCTCGGAATGCGAATCGCTGTGCGCGAGCGTCACTGCACCGTGGCATTCGCGCGGAGTGCGCAGCGGCACGAAGATGATCCCGCCGAACGACGTCAAGTCAATCGGAGGCTCGGTGTCGAGGATCTCTGCGGCGACCCATTGCGCTGTTTTCGCGGAGAGCCGATACGGCGTGTCGCGGCCGTCGCGCAGATAGACGGCGCCTGATTCGAACGGGGTGTGGCGGGTGAACGCCTGAAGGATTGCTTCGCCGCGCGTCGCGCTCTTTTCGATCTGCTGGATTTCGTGGAGGAAATCGCTGAACCGACGGCCGGGCGGCATGGTGCCGGAGGATACTACAGGGCCAGATCCTGCACGGCCGCTTCCTCGTTCTCGTAGATCGTCGCGTAGTTCGCGAGACCCATGATCTGGAACGTCTTGTGGATGACAGGCGTGAGGCAGCAGAAAGCGATCTTCCCGCCCTTGTCCATCATCTTCTCGATGATCTCGATGAGGATCGAGATGCCGATCGAGTTGACGATCTTCGTTTCGCGCAGATTCAGCAGCAGCGTGCGGACGTCGGCGTCCATCAGCTCGTAGGCGCGATTGGCGATCTCTTCGCCGCCGACGTTGTTGATGTAGCCCTTCGTGTAGAGGATCGCTCCGTTGGTGCGCCGGTCGACCGCCACTCTCAATTCCTCGTTCATGATTTCTTCTCGTATTTGACCATGTGGATCGTCGTCCCACCACCCTGCTGCGTAGTGATGTCGACCTCGTCCATGTGTGCCTCGATGAGTTGCAGACCGCGTCCGCGCTTGTGAGCCATTCCTGGCGCGGGACGACGGGAGCGTGCTTCAGCCGGATCGAACCCTTTGCCGTGGTCGCTGATCCAGACGTCGATGCGCGGACCTTCGCCGATGGAAGTGCCGACGAATCTTAGGTAGATCCGATTGTCGGCGCAACCCGAGTGTTCGCGAGCGTTGATGCACGCTTCGATGATCGCGTGCGTCATCTCGTCGATCTTCTCGGAGCTCATCCCCAGTTCGCGAGCGAGGTTACCGGCCGCGCGGGCGGCAGCAATCTCGATGTCGTCCACCATCGGGAGAGTCAGCTCCATCTGCCTTTCGGCGGCCATGGTCATTTCAAGGATGTCCTGACGACGGGTGCGGCTAAAAGGAGAGGAAGACGGCGACCGCCGACTTGATCCAGACCGGGATTCCGCCGAGGTGCTCGAGCGCGACCAGAGCGAAGGTGTTTACAGCCAGCAGCATCGGCAGCGCGTACGGAATTGTGGCCGTATCGATTCTGGTCCGGGTCCGGGTCTGTGCGATTTGTGCGATGTTGTTCATGATTGCCCCCTTGTGTCGGGGGGTTCCATGAGCAACGTGACTGCCACCGGCGCCGGATCAGCGAAATCTCTCCTAATCCTCTGATGCTGCGTAGTTTACACGATGAACGGCGAACGGGAAGCCAATTTGCAATCTGTGGCGTTTTGCCCCACAACGCGAAATCGCCTGACATTTGACGTCGCAACATGCCTGTTTCAAGCAACTTATCAGTGAATGTCCCAAAACTCCACAGGTGTGTCATTTTGGGACAAGTCTTTCATCCGATAGAGCGTCTTTCGGTCGACCCCCAGGATCTTCGCCGCTTTCGACATGTTTCCCTTCGTAAACGCGAGCACCCGCGCAACATAGCGCCGCTCCAGCTCGCCGAGGCTCGGAAGATCGCCGGAAAGCTCTCGATCTTCGGTACTTACACTTGTTTCCGGCATCAGCAGATCGCCCGGATCGATGACCGGATCGGTCGTCAGCGCCAGCGCCCCTTCGATGAGGTTCTCCAGCTCGCGGACGTTGCCGGGGAACGGATAGCGCATCAGCTTCTGCAGCGCGTCCTGCGTGATCCGGACGTCGTGCAGCCCTTCGCGCTTCCCGTATTTGTCGAGAAAAAAGCGAACGAGCTTCGGAATGTCTTCTTTCCGTTCGCGCAGCGGCGGCAGGACGATCTCGACGACTTTCAATCGATAGTAGAGATCCTGACGGAACTCGCCCGTCTCGATCATCTGCTCGAGATCGCGATGCGTGGCGCAGAGGATGCGGACGTCGATCGGGATCTTTCGCCGGCCGCCGAGCTTTTCGATCTCGCGCTCCTGCAGCACGCGCAGAAGTTTGGCCTGCAGCGTGACCGGGATGTCGCCGATCTCGTCGAGGAAGACAGTGCCGCCGCGTGCCAGCTCGAATTTGCCGGGACGCGCTTCGACGCCGGTGGCGACGCCGCGCTCGATGCCGAAGAGCTCCGACTCGAGGAGCGTTTCGGGGAGCGCCGCGCAGTTCAGTGCGACGAACGGACCGTCTTTGCGCGGCGAGTTGCCGTGAATAAGTCGCGCCACCATCTCTTTGCCCGTGCCGGACTCGCCGCGAATGAGGACGTTCGCCTGGGAGTCGGCGACGCGCGCGACGAGATCGATGACGCGCTGCATCTTCGACGATTCGCCGACCATGAGGCGGTCGCTGTATTCGCGCTGCATGCGGCGCTTGAGATTGCGGTTCTCGTCTTCGAGCGATTCGCGAACGAGATTCAGCCGATGGAAGTTGCGAGTGTTGTCGATCGCCGCGGCGCCGATCGCGGAGAGTGAGGCGAGGAAGCGGAGATCGTCGCCGGCAAAGCTCCCCGACTTCGCGCCGCGCTCTTCCTTGCCGCCGACGCCGAGGATGCCGACGATGACATCGCCGGCAACCATCGGGGCGATGAGGAGATCGCCGCCGGGACCGCCGAGGAACTTCGAGACGGTAAGAGAGATCGGCTCGCGCGACGCGAGCACCTGTTTGATCGGCGCTTCATTGAGGATCGCGCCGGCAACCGGCGGCGAATCGAGCTCGAACGTGAAGAGCTGCTGCACGTTCAGCTTTTCATCGAGCGAAAAGACGAAGCCGGTCGTCGCATCGAGCACCGCAATGGCCCGCTGCATCAGCTCTTCGAGCAGTTCTCCCTCAGGTCGCAGAGTATTCAGCGCGCGGCCAACGTCGTATAACGCCTCCAGTTGGAGGAGTTTGCGGCGGAGTTCGAAGGAAGTGGATTGAGCCATTAGTTACGAGGTATGAGGCATGAGGCATGAGGCATGAGTGATGAGGGACGCTTCGCGACAGCGACGATGATCGGCGACGCGGAGCGACTCATCACTCATGCCTCATACCTCATACCTTCCCCGAAGCTTTCCGACAAAGCCCGAGCAGATAATCGCAGTTCCACGACGCATAAAACCCCGGATCCATCCCGTAGATTCTGATGAAGAGCGGGGAGGCTTCGTCGAAGCGGCCGAGCTTCATCTCGGTTCTTGCCAGGAAGTAGAGAGCGCGGACGGATTGCGGGGCCTGCTCGTTCTTTTCGATGAGGAGGCGGAAACCGGCTTCGGCTTCGACGAACTGGCGCCGCTGATAGGCGCAGAGGGCGCGGCCGTAGTCGTCCTTCGCGCCGCAGGTCGACGGCGGGGCGGCGAATGCGCCGGTCGTCGTGGCAAGCAGGAGTGCGAGAATGGCCGTCCGTTTCATCGACGGACCATTGTATGCGTCTCGGCATCATCGGCGGCGGACGTGCCGCGTGGGCATTTGGCGCGACGTGGCGCCGCATCGGCTGGCCGATTGCCGGCGTGTCGCTGCGCGAAGGTTCGGCGTCGCCGATCGCATCGCTGCTGAATGCTCCGCGGCGCACCGCGACGGAGCTGGCGCATGACGCTGACCTTCTCCTCCTCGCGATCAGTGATCGCGCCATCGCGGAGATTGCGGCATCGCTCCCTGAATCGCGCGCGATCGTCTTTCATCCGAGCGGCTCGCTGACGGCCGTGCGCGGCGGCTTCTCGCTCCATCCGCTGCGCGCGCTGCCGCCGGCCGGCGAGCCGTCCGATCTGCGCGACACGCTGCTTGTCTTCGAAGGAAATCATCGCGGCGTCGCGAAAGAAATCGCTGACGCCGCCGGCGCGCGTTTCGCGGAGATCGCGCCGGAAAAGAAAGTGGCGTATCACGCGGCGGCCGTCTTCGGCTCGAACTACGTCGCGCTCATGCTCGAGCTCGCGCAGGAGCTGATCGGCATCGACGATGTTCGCGACGACATCCGCGACGATCTCGTGGCGCTCGCGCAGTCGGCGATCGCGAACTGGCGCACGCACGATGACGCGCGCCGCTTCACCGGTCCGGCGGCGCGCGGCGACGGTGAGACCATCGAACGTCATCTGTCCGCGCTCGCCGATCGGCCGGAGATCTTTGCAATCTATCGACTTCTGGCGGATCGCATTCTTGCCGCCCGTGAATAGCGGGTGCTAACATCGACCCTCAGTTTCACGGAGCCCCGCAAGAGTATGGTCTTCTTCAATTACGCGACGATGCAGATGGCCGCGAAGATCGTTTATTACGGTCCGGGCCTCTGCGGGAAGACCACAAACCTCCATCACATCTACGCGAAGACGTCGCCGCAGAGCCGCGGCGAGATGGTCAGTCTCGAGACCGAGACCGACCGAACTCTCTTCTTCGATCTGCTGCCGATCGACGTCGGTGTCATCGGCGGATTCAAGACCCGCCTGCAGCTCTACACGATTCCCGGCCAGGTCTTCTACAACACCACGCGCAAGCTCGTGCTCAAGGGCGTCGACGGAATCGTCTTCGTCGCCGATTCGCAGAAAGCGATGCTCGATGCGAACGTCGAGAGCTTCAAGAATCTGCGTGAGAACCTCGCCGAGATCGGGCTCGAGCTCGACGACATCCCGCTCGTCGTCCAGCTCAACAAACGCGATCTCCCGAACATCGCCGACGTCAACACGATCCTCGACACGCTCGATCCGGAGCGGAAGTACGAGCACTCCGAAGCGATCGCCGCAAAAGGCGACGGCGTTTTCGAAACGCTCAAGCAGATCTCGAAGCTGACGCTGCGGACGCTGCGCCGCCGGATGACCGGCGAGGAGCCGGTGAAGCCGGCCAGTCCCGCGCCGCCGCGCAGACCGATCGGCGAGATGTCGACATTCCGCGTGCAGGATCACTCGAGCGGCCCGCGCACGATCGCCGGCTCGACGCCGATTCCCCAGGTCGCGAGCCCCTCGCCTTCATTCACGACGCCGGCGGCGGCCGCCACCACTGCGACCGCGACTGCGACCGTCGATCTGACCGCGATCGTGCCGCCACCGCCGCAGATCGAAGAGATCGAAGAGATTCCGGCTGCCGACGAGATCATCGCGCCACCGCCGACCTTCGACGACGTCGACAGCAGCATCATCGCCGACGCGCCGATCGAGGAGCCGCCGCCGTTCGCGGCCGCACCGGTCGCCGAGTTTGTCGCCGAGCCCGAGCCGCTTCCGCCTCCACCTCCCCCGCCGCCCGCACCGATTCCCGAGCCCGAGATCGATTTCAGCCAGACGGAGAAGCCGGCGAAATCACCTGAGGTGAAGCACGTCAAAGTGCGCTCGTCGGTCGACATCATGGCGGAGCTGGAAGGGCTGCGGAAACGCGCCACGCAAAGCACGCCGAAGGCGCCGAAGAAAGAAACGGTCGCCGCCGACATCGTCATCGAAACGCCGAAACCGAAACGCGACGTCGTGAAGTCGCTGCAGGTTCCCGCCGCTCCCGGAGTCATGCCGCAGACCCGCACGCTGCGAGTTAGCGTATCCTTTGAAAACGAAGACGGCGTCGTGCAGAAGCAGGAGCAGTTCGTGGAACTGGACGATGCTTCCGACATTCAGTCGGTGACGTTGAACATCAGGATCGATTCCTAACGGGGCGGGAAGGACGGGATGAACGAAAAGCGCACGCTGCTGCTGTTGCTTTCGATTCTCACCGCCGCCTGCGCCGGCAGCATTCCACCGCCGCGCTCTCCCGTTCCGGCGCCGCCAATTACACCACCGCCGCACGTCGATTCATCCGCGTATCGCGCCGCACTCGAAGATGCGTACTCGCACATCGTCGCGCGCGAAGGCGTCCCGGTGAACGCGCCGCACGTCGACGTCGAAGCGGCCGTCTCGATGGAGATCCCCGATCACAAAACCGTCCGCGGCGCGCTGACCTATTTCACGACCGATCTCAAGCCGTCGATTCAGGAGTCGCTCCTTCGCTCCGCGAAGTACCGCAAGCTGATCGACAAAGCGCTCGACGAATACAAGCTGCCGAAAGGGCTCGCGTATCTGCCGGTCATCGAGAGCGCTTATGTGCCGACGCTGACGTCGCGCGCCGGCGCGCACGGGATCTGGCAGTTCATGCCCGACACCGCGCGCGAATACGGATTGCGCGTCGACTGGTGGGTCGACGAGCGCGCCGATCCCGAGCGTTCCACGCGCGCAGCCGCCGCCTATCTGCGCGACCTTTATCGCCAGTTCAACGACTGGTCGCTGACGCTGGCCGCGTACAACGCCGGTCCCGGCCGCATCCGCCGTGCTCTCGAATCGAACAACGTTTCCACTTTCTGGCAGCTCTCGGATCTGGGCGCAATCCCGAAAGAAACGCGCGGCTACGTGCCGACGTTTTTCGCGACGCTGATGATCGCGTCCGATCCGTCGACCTACGGCTTTCGTCTGAACGATCCGGCCGACATCGATGAGAAGCGCGTCGAAGTATCCGGACCGTTGTCGCTCGCATATCTCGCCGAAGCGGCGCAGGTCGATCCGACTTTGCTGGCGTCGCTGAATCCCGCGCTGCGGCGCGGCATCGTCCCGCCCGGCCGCGTCGCCATTCGCGTTCCGTCGAAAGCGGCCGAGACGATCGCCGCACGCGCCACGACGCTGAAGAATGACGACGCCAATGTCGCCATCTGTTCGTTCACGTTGCGCGGCAGCGATTCGATCGCGCGCATCGCACGTGCGATCGGCACGACGCCGGAAACGATCCTGGCGATGAACGACGTCCGCAGCGCCGAGCGTCTGCATGCCGGCGATTCGATCTACCTCCCGGTTCGCGCCCGCGAGCTCGGCAACCTCCTCGCTCACAGCAGCGAGATCTACTACGCGGTCGCGAAGGGCGATACGTACTACTCGATCGCGAAGAAGCACGATCTGACGGTCGATGAGCTGCTCGAGCTGAATGACCTGAAGCACTCGCACAAGCTGCATCCAGGCGAGAAGCTGCGGGTGACGGCGGGTCGCACGATGACCGCGGGCTCTTAGCATTCCCCAATCCTGAGCGCAGCGAAGGATCAACGGTGCGTCAGCGACAACCGCGCAACGAGCCACGCCCCGGCTGATGCACCGTTGATCCTTCGGCTTCGCTCAGGATTGACGTTGGCAGAACCGGCCTGTTAGTTTGCGCGGTCACCATGGCCGAGACCACCAGCGACTACAAAGCAACTCTCAACCTTCCCGAGACCGGCTTCCCGATGCGCGCGAACCTGCCGCAGAACGAGCCCAAACGCCTCGAGCACTGGCAGCAGCTCGGTCTCTACGCGCGCATTCGCGAAAAGTCGGAAGGCCGGCCGAAGTTCGTCCTCCATGACGGACCGCCGTACGCGAACGGGCGCATTCACACCGGCCACGCCCTCAACAAGATCCTCAAAGACATCGTCGTCAAATCGAAAACGATGCTCGGCTACGACTCGCCGTACGTCCCCGGCTGGGACTGCCACGGCCTGCCGATCGAACACGCCGTCGACAAGGAGCTCGGCTCGAAAAAGCGCGAGATGAGCGCCGCCGACATCCGTCGCGCCTGCCGCCAGTTCGCCGCCAAATACATCGATATCCAGCGCGAAGATTTCATCCGCCTCGGCGTCTTCGGCGACTGGGAACATCCCTACATGACGATGGCCTTCGACTACGAAGCCGACATCGCCGGAGCGCTCGGCCGCTTCTTCGAGACCGGCTCCGTCTACAAAGGCAAAAAGCCGGTGCACTGGTGTACATACGACCAGTCGGCGCTCGCCGAAGCCGAAGTCGAGTACGAAGAGCACACGTCACCTTCGGTCTACGTCCGCTTCCGGCTGACAGATGAATCGGTGCAGTCACTCGATCTCCCGATCGAGCTTCCCGCGTATGCGGTGATCTGGACGACGACGCCGTGGACGCTGCCGGCCAACCTCGCCATCGCCGTCAAACCCGATTTCGAATACGCGGTCGTCGAGCACGACGGCGCGAATCACATCATCGCCTCGGAGCTCGTGAATGCCGTCGCCGCGAAAGCGGGATGGACGGATTATCGCGTCGGAAAAATCTTCAAGGGTTCGGTCTTCGAGCACCTTCGCTACCGCCACGCCTTCCTTCCTCGCGAAGGCATCTTCGTCCTCGGCGATTACGTCACGGTCGAAGCCGGAACGGGACTCGTGCACACCGCCCCCGGACACGGCGCCGACGACTTCAACACCGGCCGCCGCTACGGTCTCGACATCTACACGCCGGTCAATCATCGCGGCGAGTTCACCGACGAGATCGAGTGGGCCGGGATGCACGTCTTCAAAGCAAACCCGCTCATCGTCGAACGGCTGCGCGAGCGCGGTGCACTCGTCGCCACCGAACAGATCACGCATTCGTATCCGCACTGCTGGCGCTGCCACAACCCGGTCATCTTCCGCGCCACCGAGCAGTGGTTCATCTCGATGGACGCCGACAACCTCCGCGCGAAAGCGCTCCAGGCGATCGGCAAAGTGGAATGGTTCCCGCGCTGGGGCGAAGAGCGGATTCGCGGCATGGTCGAGAACCGTCCCGACTGGTGCATCTCGCGCCAGCGGCTGTGGGGCGTACCGATCACCGTTCTCTATTGCGACAAATGCAACGAGTCGATCTCGTCGCCGGAGTTCTTCGCGAAGGTGACGGAGCTCTTCCGCAAAGAGGGCGCCGACGCTTGGTACGAACATCCGCCGTCCGACTTCCTCCCGCCCGGAACCACCTGCGCGAAATGCGGCGGCGCCGAGTTCCGGCGCGAGCTCGACATTCTCGACGTCTGGTTCGACTCCGGCTGCTCGCACCTCGCCGTTCTTCGCTCGCGTCCCGAGCTGACGTGGCCGGCCGGGATGTATCTCGAAGGACACGATCAGCATCGCGGCTGGTTCCAGTCGTCGCTGCTCGTCGGCGCCGGACTGGAAGGAAGCGCGCCGTACACGCAGGTCGTCACCTGCGGCTTCGTCCTCAATGAAGTCGGCGACAAGATGTCGAAGTCGCGCGGCAACGCACTCTCGCCGCAGGACGTCATCAAACAGAGCGGCGCCGACATCCTCCGTCTCTGGGTCGCGAACGTCGACTACAGCGACGACATGACGTTCGGTCCGCAGATCATGACGCGCGTCGGCGATGCGTATCGCAAGATCCGCAACACCGCCCGCTTTCTGCTCGGCAATCTCACCGATTTCAATCCGGCCACCGACGCCGTTCCGTTCGATCAGCTGCTCGACATCGATCGCTGGGCGGTCGCGCGCGCGGCGGAAGTTCTCGAGCGTTGCCGCAAGGCGTATGACGAGTACGAGTTCCACATCGTCTATCACCGCATCCTCGATCTCTGCACCGTCGACGTCTCGTCGGTCTACATCGACGTCTCGAAAGACACGATGTACTGCGACGCTCCGGCGTCGGCGTCGCGGCGCTCCGCGCAGACGGCGATGTATGAGTTGCTGAAGGCGATCACGATCGCCATCGCGCCGATCCTCTCGTTCACGTCCGAAGAAATCTACGAAGCGATGCCGGGCGAGAACAAACTCGCATCGGTGCATCTCGCCGACTTCCCGCGCATCGAAGGCGTCACGACCGACATGGCGAAGTGGGAACGGATCTTCCGCGTCCGCGAAGTCGTGTCGAAAGTGCTCGAGCGCGCCCGTGCTGCAAAGCAGATCGGCCAGTCACTCGAAGCCGACATCACGCTGCATGGCGACGTCACGAGTGAAGCTCTGCTCGGCGGCTTGAACGTCGACCTCGCGAAGCTCTTCATCGTGTCGCACGTCGACTTCGCGCCGGGAACGACCGAGCTGGCCGACTTCGTCGAGGTCGAAGGGGTCGGAAAGATCGGCGTCTCAATGCTGCCGGCGCGCGGTCGCAAGTGCGGCCGCTGCTGGTCGTATCGCGTCGAAGTGGCGAACGATCTCGAGCTCTGCGCGCGTTGCGCGAGCGTCGTCGATTCGCTAGCTCCGCGCGAAATGCCGACGGTCTGATGCGCGTCGCCGACCTCCACACGCACACGTACCATTCCGACGGTACGCGTTCGCCGAAGGAGGTCGTCGACGTCGCGAAGTCGCACGGCATCGAGCTGCTGGCGATCAGCGATCACGACAACATCGCCGCGTATTTCGAGATCAAACAGTACGCCGACGAACAGCGCGTGACGCTGATTCCCGCGATCGAGCTCTCGTGCGGTTACGAAGGCGTCGACGTCCACGTCCTCGCGTACGCGTTCGATCCGCACGATGAGCAGCTCGCCGCGCGGCTGCAGCAATTCCGCGAAACGCGGCAGCAGCGCGGCATGCGGATGGTGGAACGTCTGCGCGCGCTCGGCATCGACATCCGCGCGTCGCGCGTCGAAGAGCTCGCCGCAGGGGGCGCGCTTGGACGGCCGCACGTCGCCCGCGCGCTCGTCGAAGCAGGCTACGTCACCGATGTCTCTTCCGCCTTCGACAAGTTCCTCGGCACCGGCAAGCCGGCCTACATTGAAAAGGAGCGCTTCCGCATCGACGAAGCGGTCGCACTCATCAAGCGCTGCGGCGGCGTGACGTCAGTCGCCCATCCGACGCTTTATCCGAACTGGGAAACACTGACCGCCGCCGTGCTCGACGCCGGCGTCGACGCCGTCGAAGCGTTCCATCCGGAGGTTCCAGCGAAGTCGCGCGAACGGCTGCGGAGCATCGCCAGGTTCCGGAACAAGTTCGTCACCGGCGGCTCCGACGACCACGGCAGCGTGAAGAAAGTCGAAACGCTCGGGACGGTGAAGGTGCCTGAAGAGCTGATCGGCCCGATTCTGGAAAGGATGAAGAGGCAATGATGAATCAGGAATGATGAATGATGAATGTGAGGCGTCCATTCATCATTCATCATTCCTAATTCATCATTCGCCTCCCATGCCCGTCCGCGTCGTCTTCGCCATCCTCGTCGTGCTCGCACTTCTCGGCGACGCTCGGATCTTCCTCTTCATCCTCAATCGCCTCGTCTTCGGCAGTCATCGCGACGAGCATTCGCCGTGGAATCCGCTCATCTTCATCGTTCCCCCGCTGCTGCTCGGACTGACGCTGCTCTTTCGTCCGGTCGACGACTGGATCGAGCGTGCGCTCGAGACTCGATTCGTCGAACGCTTCACGCCGGAGCGATTCGAAACGATCGACTGGAGCCTCCTGCTTGCGAAGATCGGCGGCGTCTGGCTGATCATCGCGGCCGGCGTCGGCTGCGTCTGGATCCTCGAACGAATCCGCGCGAACGCGTTCGGCGAAGTGACACTCGCCGGCACGCGCACACTGCCGTCGGAAGTGATCCGGCTTCGCCGCGCGCACGTTCCGTTCGCGTGGCTTCGCCGGCTCGGCGCACACAACGACGTCTACGACATCGAGGTGACGAAGCACGAGCTCTTCATCGATCACCTGCCGGAAGCGTTCGACGGTTACCGCATCGCGCTTCTGACCGACACGCATGTCGCGCCGATCATCCGTCCGGCGTTCTATACCGAGGCGGTCGCGCAGGTGACGCGATTCGATCCCGATCTCGTGCTGCTTGGCGGCGATTTCGTTTCGTTCAATCGCCACATCGCGCTGATGTCCGAGCTGCTGCTGACCGATCTCACCGCGCGCGACGGCGTCTACGCGGTTCTCGGCAATCATGATTACTGGTCGAAGGCGGATGAGGTGCGCGCCGCAATGGAAGCGCGCGGCGTGGAGTTCCTCACCAATCGCAACGTCACGATTCAACGCGGTGACGATCGCATCCAGCTGCTCGGCGTCGACGAGATCTATCGCGGCACGCCGGACGTCGGCGCAGCATTCGAGAACATCGATCCGTCGCTGCCGACGCTCGCCGTCAGTCACCATCCCGACGTCATCGATCTCCTCGGCGGGCGCGTCGTCGATCTCCTCGTCTGCGGCCACACGCATGGAGGCCAGATCCGCTTCCCGTTCTTCGGCGCCATCGTCGTGCCGTCCGCGCACGAAGATGAATTTGCGTCAGGATTTCACCGCGTCGGCAACGTGTTGATGTACGTCAGCCGTGGACTCGGATCGATTCCGCCGCTGCGCATCCTCTGCCGCCCCGAAGTGGCGACGTTCGTCCTTCGCCGCGGCCATCGCACATGACCCGACTCTCGCAATACTGGCCGGCCATCGAGCGCGTCGCCGACGCGAACGGCGTTGTCCGTCTTGGCGCCAGCGACCTCGCCGACACGCATGCGGAGCTGTTCGAAACGTGGCTCGATCGCGGCCATCACGCGACGATGCATTACCTCGCGAAGAATCGCGACGCGCGCCACGATCCGGCATCGCGCTTTCCGTGGGCGAAGTCGGTGATCGTGATCCTGGTGCCGTACAGCGCCGAACGTCCCGAAGCGCCGGAGGGATCGCTCACAAATCACATCGCCCGTTACGCGCTCGGCGACGACTATCACGAAGTGCTCGATCGCATCCTCCGCGAGCTCGAAGGCGTTTTCGGCGAAGGGGTAAAAACCTGGCGCTATGTCGACACCGGCCCGCTCTCCGATCGCGCGTACGGCGCGCAATCGGGACTCGGCTGGATCGCCCGCAACGGCATGCTGATCAATCAGGAGCTCGGCTCGTACTTCTTCATCGGCACGCTCCTCACCTCGCTCGAAAACGACGTCGCCCCACACGCCGTCGCCGATCGTTGCGGAACCTGCACGCGCTGTCTCGATGCCTGTCCGACCAACGCCATCCTCCCCGACCGAACCCTCGACTCCAACCTCTGCATCAGCTACGCAACCATCGAGCACCGCGGCCCCCTCCCGCCCGACCTCCCGCTCGCCGGCAACGCTTTCGGCTGCGACATCTGCCAGGAAGCCTGCCCCTGGAACCACGACCCCGCCGCCGCGCACCCGTCATTCGCCGCGCGCGACGAATACCGCGCAACGCCGGTGACGGATCTCCTCCGCTTCGAACAGAACGAGTTCTCTACGTTGTTTAGAAAGAGCGCGATCAAACGCGCGAAGCTCGCGGGCATGCAGAGGAACGTGGAGGCGTTGTTTGACAGTGGCGTGGGACCGAGGGAAAGTGATGGGGTGACGAAAGTGACGTTGGATGAGTTGCCAGCGGAGCTGGCGGAGAGGATTCGGGAACTGCGAGACCCGATCGAGATCGTTGATAACGAAAAGACGATCGCCGAGATCCGGCCCGTTCGCGGAGGGCTGAGTTACATGCACATCCCGGATCCCGCGCTCGGCCCGATCGGACAGTACCGCCCGAAACCGCTTCCCCGACCGCTGCCTGTCAGTGCAGTGGAGACACTTCTTGCGGAGCGAGAGGAAGAGCGCAACCGGAAGAAGTGGTGATCGCTTACCTCGACAGTTCAGTGATTCTGCGAATTGCGCTGCAGGAATCGGAGCCGCTGCGTGAATGGCCTGAGGTCACTCACGCCGTGACCAGCTGGCTGGCAGTCGTTGAATGTCGGCGAGCGCTCATGCGTATCGGGGAGCGTAAGGACGCCGAGGAGACTGTCATAGACGCTGCGCGCGCGGAAGTGGAAGCGATCCTGCGGCGATGTCTGCTTTGGGATGTTTCTGCGTCCGTCATTGACATAGCCGCACGACCCTTCCCCAAATACGTCGCAGCGCTCGATTCGGTCCACCTCGCAACCGCGATCGTTTGTCGAGATGAACAGCCATTCGAACAAGTGACGTTCGCGACCCACGATCGGCAACTCGCCACCGCCGCTCGCTCGATGAACTTCCCCGTACTCGGCGCCTAACCCTCGCGAATCGCCAGCGTCCGGCTGATCATCGTCGGATCGACGGTGCGATCGAGGTACTCCCACACCGCGATTGCATCGGGATGATCGGCAATCGTCGGCGCGAGCGCGCGTGTCGCCGGATCGGCAATCGTGATGCGCGCGCGGCGGTACCAGTGCAACGCTTCCTCAGGATTCATGCGCAGCTCTTCGCGGACGCCCTGGATCAGCAGGTACTGTTCGGCGGGAACTCCGGACGGTCCGTGATTGGCGAGCTCCGGCGCGAGGTCACGCGCTCGGGCGCGGAGAACCTTCAGCTTGAGGCGGAGCGAGTACGTGTCGAGTGCGGCGCGGCCGGTCTCGCAGAGATGACCGATTGCGAGGCGCAGCAGCTCCGGCTTTTCGTTGATGAGAAGCCCGGCGCTATGGCGCGAACTGTTGTCGGGATCGATTGCTTTCACGCGCGACCAGACCACATTCGCGTCGACCGCCACCGTGATCGACGCCGCCGGTACATGGAAGCGAAGCGTGCCGCGCGCGGCGCCGCTGAAGCGCGAGACCGTTTCGATGCGCGCGCCGCGCGTCGAGAGATCTTCAATGCGCACCATGTCGTCGTTCCAGAGCGCGGGCAACGCGGGCGTGATCAGGAAACGATCGGCGCTGCGCATCTCCTCGATGCGCGTCGTTCGTTTTGACGTCTGCAGCTGCGTGATGAGTCCCGACATCGCCTCAGCGGGACCATACGTGCGAATGCCGGAGACATAGCGTCCCTCAGCGCCGCTGTCCGCCTGCGTCCAGACGACGATCGCTTCGAACGCCACCGAAGCGGGACGGCCGTCGACCGCCAGGCGAAGAATCGACTTTCGTCCCATCTCCAGCGGACTCACGTGCTTGAGCCGTGCGCCTTTTGCGGAGATGTCGCAGATCGAGACTGCAGCAGCGCCGAATTCGGCGGCAAGCGGCGGCGCGAGCAGAAAACGCTCTGCCGTTCGCAAGTTGCGTGCTGCGGCTTCCTGCATGGCCAGTTTGTGGAGTGACGTGATCTTACCGAAAAAACGAACGATTGCTGAAATTTACGAAGGATGTAACACCCGCCCGAAAGGCGCTCGTGTGATCCGGCTCACACGAACCATAATCGGCGGATGGCCGCTTATGACTTCATCACCTTCGACTGCTACGGAACGCTCATCGACTGGGAGAGCGGTATCGCGAACGCGTTCATCGAAGCGGGCGCACCGCACGACCGCGACACGATCCTGCGCGCGTATGCGAACGCGGAGCGCGCGATCGAGAGCGATACGTATCGCAGCTATCGCGACGTGCTTACGGAGGCGGCACTGCGCGTCGCGGAAACGCTCGGCTGGGCACTCACAAAGGAACGCGCACGCTTCCTCGCCGACAGCCTTCCATCATGGAAGCCGTTCCTCGATACGAATCCGTCGCTCGAGAGACTGAGCGCAGCCGGCGTGGGACTCGGCATCCTGTCGAATACGGACGGCGACCTGCTCATGGAGACGCAACGTCATTTCCCCGTCGAATTCGACTTCGTCATCACTGCCGACCAGGTCTACTCGTACAAACCACGTCACCCGCATTTTCTGGCCACACGCAACCGCATCGCGCAGAGCAGCTGGCTCCACGCAGCGGAGAGCAACTTCCACGACATCGTGCCGACGAACACCCTGGGCATTCCGAACGCGTGGATCAATCGCAAGCACGAATCACAATTGCCCGGCGGCGCGCCGACGTACGAGTTTTACGATCTGACCGGACTGGCGGCGCTCAACGAACGGTGACGCGCAGCGAGCTCTCGCGCGGCTTCCGGCCACGTCGGATGGTCGAAGACGAATCCCTGCTCGAGCAATCGCCCCGGCACGACGCGGCGACTCTTCAGTACCAGCTCGCTCTCCGTTCGCATGAAGAACGCCGCGATCTCGAGCATCCACTTCGTCGCCGGCAATCCGACGCGCACGCCCGCTGCGACTCGCATCGCGCGAACGAATTCCGAATACGGCAGCGGATTCGGCGCGGCGAGATTCACGGCGCCGTCGACCTCTTCGTGCTCGATGAGCCAGCGAACGGCGCGAATGAGATCGTATTCGTGGATCCACGAGACGAACTGCCGGCCGTCGCCGACCTTGCCGCCGAGACCGCACCGCACGAGCGTGTAGAGCGTGTCGAAGACGCCGCCGCGATCGGGACTCATCACCATCGCCGCGCGCAGTTTCACTTTGCGCGTCGCAGGCACGATCGCTTCATCGAGCGCGCGCTCCCACGACGTCGCCACTTCAATGCTGAACTTCCACGTGTCGGGCGCGTCCGGCTCCCTGCCGCCGAGAATGCCGGTGCGCTCATCGTTCGCCGCGTCGTAGCGGTGTTCATAGATCGTCGCCGTCGACGCCTGCAGCCACGTTCGCGGCGGCGAAGTCGCGCGTGCGATCGCTTCGCCGACGACGCGAACCGAGTCGACGCGCGACTCCATGATCAGCCGCCGATTCTCCGCCGTGTAGCGACAGTTGACAGAAAGCCCTGCGAGGTTGATGACGACGTCCGCGCCATCGAGCTCGCGCGCCCAGTCGCCGAGCGTCTTGCCGTCCCAAGCGACGATGCGCCACGGCGTCGGCTTCGGCGTCCGGCTCAACACGACGACTTCGTCACCGCCAGCAACGAACGCACGCGCGAGTAACGTTCCGACCTGACCGCTGCCACCCGGGATGACGACTTTCATGGCCGGTAGCTCGCCCGAAAAGGATTCATCAGTTCACGAGGTGAGAACGCCCTGAGGAACGGCGCCTGAGCCGCGCGGTCCGCAAGCCGGATGCGCTCCTCCTCGTACAGCGGGATGAACTGCACGAGCCGCACTCGCCGGACTCCGATGTCGACCTCGCGCGCATTCGGCGGCAGCAGCAGCGGATGCGTCACCAGAAAGCTGTTCATTGCGGATCGCGGAGAGATCTGCTCGCGAAAGTTGATCGTATCCCCGCAGACGAACGAGCACTGCTCGCGCAGCTCGTACGCAACGAATCCCGCGGCCAGCGCCCACGATTCATCATCGTCGAGCATCGCCACCATCAGTTCTCGGTGTACGTCCGGCGGTCCATCGACGGGATGCACGAGCGACAGCCCGAACGAGAATCCTGTGATTGCCCCCGGCTCGGGCGCATCACGGTAGATGGCGACGTGAAGCGCCGGCATCGCCCCGGGCGGCGAAACCGTTCGGAACGCCGCCTCCGAGCCGCCGATCGCATCGAAGTGAGCCAGGAGCCGCTCGGCCGGTTTCATGGCGTCACGATCCCAAAAACGATCCGGCCGACGGCGGGTGTAGCCGACGGCCGGATCGGAGGGTGTTGACGCCACCCGCTGCGTCGGGACGGAAGGCTGTCATCTGAGGAGTGACGGAAACGAGCGGTTCCCTACCTAATCAATCAGACCAGCTCGACGATCATCGCGCCGGCCTCGCCGCCGCCGATGCAGATCGCCGCCAGTCCGCGCTTCAAACCACGATCCTTCAGGGCGTGGATCAGCGTCACCAGAATGCGCGAGCCGCTCGAGCCGATCGGATGCCCGAGCGCCACCGCGCCACCGTTCACATTCATCTTCTCGTGCGGGATCTTCGCATCCTTCACCGCGGCCATCGCGACGAGCGCGAACGCTTCGTTGACCTCGAACAGATCGATGTCGTCGACGGTCAGCTTTGCGCGCTTCAGCACGAGATCGATCGCTTTCGCCGGCGCGGTCGTGAACCATTCCGGCTCATGCGCCGCCGTCGCCTGCGCGACGATGCGCGCGATCGGCTTCAGTCCGTTCTGCTCCGCATACTCCGCCGACGTGATCACCAGCGCCGAAGCGCCATCGTTGATCTTCGACGCATTCGCGGCCGTGACTGTCCCGTCTTTCTGGAACGCGGGACGAAGTCCGCCCATCTTCTCGAGCGGCGCCGCGAACGGCTCCTCATCCTCGCTGACGACGGTCTTCCCCTTCTTCCCTTCGATCTCGACGACCGCGATCTCGGCGCGGAACTTTCCGCTCTTCGACGCATCCTGCGCACGTTTGTACGACTCGAGCGCGTACGCGTCCTGCTCTTCGCGCGTGAACTTGTACTCGGCAGCGCACGTCTCCGCGCAATTGCCCATGTGCTTGTCGCCGTACGGATCCCACAGGCCGTCGTGGATCATCGTATCGATCATTTTGCCGTTGCCCATGCGATACCCGCTGCGCGCCTGCGGCAGCGCGTACGGCGCGTTCGACATCGACTCCATGCCGCCGGCGACCGCCAGATCATATTCGCCACAGCGAATGTCATTCGCGGCGTACATGACCGCCTTCATTCCCGAGCCGCACACCTTATTCACGGTGACGGCTCCGGCGCTGACCGGGATTCCGGCGCCGATACCTGCCTGCCGCGCCGGTGCCTGACCGATCGCCGCCTGGAGGACGTTCCCCATGATGACCTGCTGCACCTGTTCCGGCTGCACGCCCGAGTTTTCGAGCGCGCACCTGATCGCGATCGAGCCGAGTTTCGGTGCGGAAAGCGACGACAGCGTGCCCATGAACGAGCCGATGGGAGTGCGCGCGCCGCCGAGGATGACGATTTCTTTCACTTGATGCTCCTTGCGTGGATGCTCTTGCGACTTTCTATCATCGTGTAAAACAGCGGCGCAATTCCCGGCGGGAACGACTCACGGTAGAATGCGCGCCGCCGATCCCCCACCTCACCTTAGGAGTCGTCTATGTCAACCACCTCCGCCATTACCGATCGTCGCCTGCTCATTCAGCCGGCGGAAGTCCATCGCGTCCTCGGCCGTCACATGCTCGCCGACGGATACGACATCGTCATGGACCTGAAGAAGTCGAAAGGCTCATGGGTCTTCGACTCACGCCGCGGACGGCAGGTGCTCGACTTCTTCACGAACTTCGCCTCGGTGCCGATCGGTTACAACCACCCCGGCCTCGACACGCCGGCGTTCCGCGACAAGATCGCCGAGGTCGCGCTCAACAAGCCGGCCAACTCGGACATCTATACGACCTACATGGCGGAGTTCGTCGAGACCTTCGCGCGCGTCGCCGTTCCGCCCGCATTCAACAAGCACATGTTCTTCATCGAAGGCGGCGCGCTCGGCATCGAGAACGCGCTCAAAGCGGCGATGGACTGGAAAGTCCGCAAGAACATGAAACGCGGCTACACCGACGAGCGCGGCACGCAGATCATGCATCTGCGCGAATGCTTCCACGGCCGCACCGGCTACACGCTTTCGCTCACCAACACCGCCGATCCGCGCAAGACGCAGTACTTCCCGAAGTTCGACTGGCCGCGCATCGAGAATCCGAAAATCAAATTCCCGCTCGATGCAGCGTCGATCGCCGACGTCGAGCAGCGCGAGCAGGCTGCCATCGCGCAGGCGAAGCAGTTCCTCGCCGAGCGCAAAGACGAGATCTGCGCGCTGATCATGGAGCCGATTCAGGGCGAAGGCGGCGACAACCACTTCCGTCCCGAATTCTTCCGCACCGTTCGCCAGCTCTGCGATGAAAACGAAATGATGCTCATCTTCGATGAGGTGCAGTCGGGCGTCGGCGTCACCGGCAAGATGTGGTCGTTCCAGCACTTCGAGGTCGAGCCGGACATGTTCTGCTTCGGCAAGAAGACGCAGGTCTGCGGCTTCGCATCGAACGATCGCATCTTCGACATCGACGAGAACGTCTTCACCGTTTCGTCGCGCATCAACTCGACGTGGGGCGGCAACCTGACCGACATGGTTCGCTCGCAGCGCTACTTCGAGATCATCGATGAAGAGAAGGTCGTCGAGAACACGGCAACGGTCGGCGCGTACTTCATCGGCGAGCTGACGCGCTTCGCGAGCGACTTCCCGAATCTCGTTTCGAACGTCCGCGGCCGCGGTCTGATGGCTGCGTTCGACCTGCCGAGCGGCGAGCAGCGCGACACGGCGATCAACGCGATGATGGCGCAGGACGTAATGGTGCTGTCGTCCGGCCATCAGTCGATCCGCTTCCGCCCGGCGCTCAACCTTTCGATGGATGAGGCTGCGGAAGGGATTCGCCGGATGGAGAAAGCGCTGAAGGAACTGGCGTAACGCCGCCGAACGCCGGCGTTACATGCGCGAAAAACTCACTCGCAACGACTGGCTCTTCATCCTCGCCTGCGCGCTGGTCGCGGGCGGCTCGCTCTTCGTCGTTTTTCGCTGGTTCGGCTCCGCGTTCCCCGAGGCGTCGATCGACTTTCGATACGACCGGAAATCGTCGGCGCCGATCGCCGAGCGTCTCCTTCGCGCGCAGCATGTCGACGTTTCGCGGCTGAAGCACACCACCGTTTTCGACGACGACGACGCGGCGAAGATTTTTCTCGAGCGTTCCCTCGGCCTCGGCAAAGCGAACGCGCTGATGAAGCGCGACGTACATCTCTGGTACTGGCAGCACCGCTGGTTCCGGCCGCTGCAGGAAGAGGAGTATCGCGTCGACGTCGCGCCGACCGGCGAGCTCGTTTCGTACGTGCGGCACATCCCGGAAGCGCGCGCGATTCCGTCCGGCAGCGTCGACGCGGCGCGCGCGATCGCCGAGGAGTTTTTGCGGAGTGCGGGGGCGAACTTCGGCGATTTGCAGCTCGTCGCGCAAAGCGAACGAACGCTCCCGCATCGCGTGCAGCGCATCTTCACGTGGGACTCGCGCTCGCTCCATCCGGCGGGCGCGCCGTATCGCTTCACCGTCACGATCGACGGCAACGTCGTCACGAACTACTCGCAACACGTGCAGGTGCCGGACGCGTGGCGCCGCGGCTACGCCGAGCTGCGCTCGAAGAACTTTCTCGCCGGCAACATCGACACGATCTTCTTCGCGATCACGGTCGTGGCGATCGTCGTCATCTTCATCGTCCGTCTGCTGCGCGGCGACCTGCAGCTGCGACTGCTGGGCGGTGTTGGAATCGTCACGATCGTTCTCACCGCCGGCGTCGCCATCAACAACTTTCCGAGCGAGCTGGCGCTCTACGACACGACATCGTCGTGGGCGGCGTTTCTTGCGCGCTTCGTGTTGTGGAACGTGCTGATCGGAGCGGTCGGGGCGACGATGTTTCTCATCGTCGTCGTTGGCGCCGGCGAATCGCTCTATCGAGAACGTCTGCCGCAGCATCTCGCGCTGTCACGCATCTGGTCGCGTCGCGCTCTCGAATCGCGCCGCGTCTTTCGCGCATTCGTGCTCGCGTACACGCTGACCGCCGCGTTCCTCGCGTATCAGGTCGCCTTCTATCTGATCGCCACACGGCTCGGCGCCTGGTCGCCGGCAGAAGTGCCGTACGACTCGATTCTGAACAGCGCCGTGCCGTGGATCGCCGTGCTGTTCGCCGGATTTCTTCCCGGCGTTTCGGAAGAGTTCATGTCCCGCGCATTCTCGATTCCGTTCTTCGAGCGCCTGTTCCGCTCGCGCGTCGCCGCGATCGTCATCTCCGCTTTCATCTGGGGCTTCGGCCACGCCGGATACGCGAACCAGCCTTTCTACATCCGCGGCGTCGAGGTCGGTCTCGCCGGCGTGATCCTCGGATTCCTGATGTATCGCTTCGGCATTCTGCCGCTGGTGATGTGGCACTTCACCATCGATGCGCTCTACACCGCGCTGCTGCTCTTCCGATCGGGCAATCGTTACTACGTCATCTCCGCCGCGATCTCGAGTCTCGTCTTCGCGATTCCGATGATTGCGTCAATCGCGCTCTATCTGAAGAACCGCGGCTTCGCAGCCGATGACGAGTTGCTCAATGCGTCAGTCGGCACGGCGCCGGAGATCGTGCAGTCGCCGCGCAGCGATGAGCGCACGCTGCCGCCGCCCGACGTCATCACGCCATGGCGACTCGCGGTGTGTGCGATCGCCATCGCGCTCGCCGCGATCGCCGTCATCAATCAACCACCTTCGATCGATGAAGCGATCGACTATCAGCAGCCGCGCAAAGAAGCCGTGGCGCTGGCGACGCAGCATCTGCGCGCGACCACGCACCAGCCGCTGCCGGAACGCGTCGCCGCGACAGAACAAAACGGGTTCCGCTCCTGGAACGAAAAGTCGGGTCGCCAGGATGGCGGCGCACCGTCGCCGTTTGACACGATCGCCGCTGACTACCTCGTGCATCACGGCGTCTCGATCGAACAGCTGACGCAGATCATGCGGACGCAGGTTCCGGCCGGGAACTGGATCGTCCGCTTCTTCACGCCGCTGCAGAAACGGGAAGTGTTCGTCGAGATCGATCCGCGCGAGAAACGGGTCATCGGCTTCACCGAGTATCGCGACGAAACCGCGCCCGGGCCGCGACTCGAACAGCCGGCAGCGACCGGGATCGCCACGCGCGCGCTGCACGATTACGGCTTCGACACGCGCAACTTCGAGCTGAAGGAAGCGCTCAATTTTCAGCAGCCGAATCGCCGCGACTGGCTCTTTCACTTTCAGCAGAAAAACCCGCTCGCACCCGATGCCTGGCGCCGCGTCACGGTGCGCATCATGGGCGCCGACGTCACGCAGGTCGTCACCACCGTCAAAGTTCCGGACGCCGCATATCGCGAAGCGAACACCACGACGCTCATCAACACGATCCTCAGCCTCACCCGCATCGCGGGCGCCGTCGCAATCATCGCGCTGATCGTCGCCGGCTTCGTGATCGTTTCGCGTCGCGCAGGATTTCCGTGGCGTCGCGCGCTTCGCTGGACGCTCATCCTGTCAATCGTGCCGATCGCCGGCGCGATCGCCGATCCTGACTCGATCGCGTTCGGCTACCAGACGTCGATTCAGTGGTGGACGTTCCTCTCGAACGAGATCACCGACGGCGTTCGCACGCTCGGCCTGCAGCTCGGCCTGCTCTTCCTCGCGCTCGTCGCCATTGACGCATTCGTGCCGTACGCGGCCTCGCTCGGCACGCGCGAAACGCGTGCGCGGCTCGGACGCGGCGCCGTCATTCGTGCACTCACCGCAATCGCGACGTTCACCGCCGTTCGTCTCGTCCTGCGCATGATCGCGCAGCGTTTCCCGTCGCTGATCTCGATTCACGCGCCCGACATTTCGTCGGCCGTCGCCATCCCGGTTCCCGCATTGTTCGAGCTCGGCGAAGCGCTCCTGCGGGCGGTGCAACTCTCCGCCGCTCTGGCGCTGTTCATCGTCGCGGTCCGCTCGTTCAAACGTCCGGCCGTCACCGCCGCCGTCTCGATGCTGGCGCTCTTCTGCTCCGCGCTCGACTCATCGGTCGAACCGCATCAGATGCCGCTCATGCTCGCATCCGCGATCACGATCGCGATCCTCGGCTACGTGATCGTTCGCTGGATTCTTCGCGACAACGTTCTCGCTTATCCGATCGCGATCTTCATCGCCATGACGCTGCAGAACGCCTCGTCGATGATGCGCAACCATCGCTTCGATCTGCAGGCGAACGGCGTCGCCGAGCTCGTCGCGATCGTCATCGTCATCTCGTTCTTCGCGTGGCCAAAGGAAACGCAGCGTGCCTGAGTCGCGCGCGACGCGCTGGCTCCGCTGGCGCTTCAATCTCTTTCCCGCGTACCGCGGCACCGGCGGCCGGATCGCGTACATCGCAGCCGACTATCGCGAAGTTCGCGTCCGCCTGCCGCTCTCATGGCGCACGCGCAATTACGTCGGCACGATCTTCGGAGGCAGCCTTTACGGCGCCGTCGATCCGATCTTCATGATCATGCTCATCCAGCTCCTCGGGCGCGACTACATAGTCTGGGACAAATCTGCGACGATCCGTTTTCGCAAGCCGGGACGCACGACGTTGTATGCGACGTTCACGATCGACGAAGCGGAGCTCGAAGCAATCCGATTGGCGACGGCAAACGGAGAGCCTGTCGACCGCGTTTATCACGTCGACCTCGCCGATGAGCAGGGCGTCGTGCACGCGAGTGTCGAGAAGGTGATCTACGTCCGGCGCAAGTAACGACTACCACTTCGTAACGCGATTCCCTAATGTCATCCCGAGCGTAGCGAGGGATCCGGGAGGGCGGGGCGACAGGCCGCGGTTTTCGTGCGCCGCCCTCCCGGATCCTTCGCTTCGCTCAGGATGACGTGGGGTTCTACCCGCGCTTCTGCGCCGCGTCGCGAATGCTCGTACCATCCGTCCTGTTGACGGATGGTGAAATGAAACTCGGCATCGACGATTACAGCTACGCGGACCTCTACGATTACAAACGACTGCAGCAGCTCGCGCTGACGTTCGATCGGCTCCTCGCGGAACGCGACCCTGAGCTCTTCAGCCGTTTCGACGGTTACCGCGCGGCGATGCAGACCGGCATCGCGCATGGCGGACTGGCGGCGCCCGAAGAGTCGGCGCTGCTCATCGACGTCTCGAAACATCTCGGCGCCTTCACCGAACAACTCTTCCATACCGATGCGACGCCGATCCGCACGCGGACGATGCGCGACACGCAGGTCGCGAAGTTCAAGAAAGAGTTCGTCGGCAAACGCGTCGCGAAAGTAACGACGCCAATCGCCGACCCGTCGACGCTTGATGCCGCCGTCCAGGCGCTGATGCGCATCATCGCCGGCGCGCGCGAACGCGATCAGGAATACGCGCTCGCCGCGACCGCCAATCGACTGCTCGATCTCGAGCGCGAGTATCCGCGCGGTGCGAAAGCGGCCACGCCGTCTGAGGAATCGCGCGCCGCATTGCGCCAGCTGCGCGACGAGTTGCGCGCCGCGGACGTCTTCGAAGACACGCTCGTCCGCAAGGAACGCGTCGATTCGCCCGAAGCGCTGGCGCGTGAAGCGACGGCGCTGCACGGCATCATCGATCTCCTCATCGACTGGTGCGCCGCGCGCTGGAAGGAAGGACGCTTCGACGGCTTCACGTCGTTTCATCTGCCGAAGCCGCTCGTCTTCGATCATCTCGTGGCGACGGAAACGCGCGACTCCAACAGCGTCACCGGCGACTCGCATCATCTCCGCCGCCGCGACGGCTTCGCGCTCACCGACAACCGCGCCACGCCGCGTCAGATCACCGATCAATCGCATTACTGCATCTGGTGTCACGAGCGGAAAAAGGATTCCTGTGCGCACGGCTTTCCGGAGAAAGACGACACGTTCAAGGTCAACCCGCTCGGTATGCCGCTGGCCGGCTGTCCGCTCGACGAGCGCATCGGCGAGATGAACATTCTCCGCGCGCAGGGCGAATCGATCGCGTCACTGGCGATGGTGATGATCGACAACCCGATGTGCCCCGGCACCGGCCATCGCATCTGCAATGACTGCATGCGCTCGTGCATTTTTCAGAAGCAGGATCCGGTCGACATTCCGCAGATCGAGACCGGCGTCCTGACCGACGTGCTCTTCATTCCGTGGGGCTTCGAAATCTACTCGCTGCTCACTCGCTGGAACCCGCTGAACGTTCGCCGTCCGATGGCGCTCCCCTACAACGGGAAGAACGTCCTCGTCGTCGGCCTCGGGCCGGCCGGCTACACGCTCGCGCATTACCTGGCCAACGAAGGCTTCGGCGTCATCGCCATCGACGGACTGAAAATCGAACCGCTCGATGAGAAGCTGCTGCACGAGCCGATCCGCGATGCGAAGGTTCTGTGGGAGCAGCTCGACGATCGCATCCTCGCCGGATTCGGCGGTGTTTCCGAGTACGGAATCACCGTCCGCTGGGACAAGAACTTCCTGAAAGTGATCCGCATCGCGCTCGAACGGCGCGCGAATCTGAAGGTCTACGGCGGCGTCCGTTTCGGCGGCACGCTGATGATCGAAGACGCGTTCGACAAGCTCGGCGTCGATCACATCGCCATCGCCGCCGGCGCCGGAACGCCGACGATCGTCCGAATGAAGAACAACCTCATTCGCGGCATTCGCAAGGCGTCCGACTTCCTGATGGCGCTGCAGCTCGGCGGCACGTTCAAGAAGTCATCGATGTCCAATCTGCAGGTAAGGCTGCCGGCAGTAGTGATCGGCGGCGGACTGACGGCGATCGACACCGCGACGGAACTGTTCGCCTACTACCCGATTCAGGTCGAGAAGATCCTCGATCGCTATGAAGCGATGGCGGCGGAGTTCGGCGAAGAGGTTGTGCGCGCCGCATACGACGCCGAAGAAAAACAGATCCTCGATGAGTTCCTCGCGCACGGCCGCGCCGTTCGCGAGGAACGACAGCGCGCCGCGGACGCAAACGTGAAACCGGACTTCGTGCCGCTCGTGCGCGAGTGGGGCGGCGTGACGATCGCCTATCGCAAGTCGCTCCTCGATTCGCCGGCGTATCGCCTCAATCACGAAGAGGTCATCAAAGCGTTCGAGGAAGGGATCGCGTACGCCGAAAATCTCTCGCCGATCGAAGCGATGAACGACGAGTTCGGACACCTCAGCTCGATCGTTTTCGCGAAGCAGATCGTCGAAGACGGACGGTGGAAAGATTCCGCGGAGCTGGTGACTCTGAACGCGCGATCGCTGATGGTCGCCGCCGGCACGAGTCCGAACGTCATCTATGAGAAAGAGCATCCGAAGACGTTCCGTCTCGACAAGTACGGACAGTTCTTCCAGAGTTTCGCGGTTACGCCGTCGAATGAACTGATCGAAATCGACCCGAACCACGAGCAGGGATTCTTCACGTCGTATCAGCACGCCGCCGATCACAAAAAGCTGATCACGTTTTACGGCGACAACCATCCGCGTTACGCGGGAAATGTCGTGAAAGCGATGGCGTCGGCGAAGGACGGCTATCCGCACGTGACCGCGCTTTTCGCGCGCGAGTTGATGGAGCTCGATCGCAGCGATGAAGCGCAGTCGGCGCGCGACGATCGCTGGCAGTCCCTCGTCGAAACACTGGACGATGGGTTGCTCGCGCACGTGCACGAAGTCAATCGACTGACGCCGACGATCGTCGAGGTCGTCGTTCGCGCGCAGTTCGCCGCGCGCCATTTCGAGCCGGGCCAGTTCTTCCGTTTGCAGAATTTCGAATCGCACGCGGTGGACGTCGACGGCACGAAGCTGGTGATGGAGGGAATCGCGCTCACCGGCGCGTGGACCGATCCGGATCGCGGTCTCTTGTCGCTGATCATCCTCGAGATGGGCGGCTCATCGCGTTTGTGCGCGCACCTGCGACCGGGCGAACCGGTCGTCGTGATGGGACCGACCGGCACGCCGACCGAGATCCCGCACAACGAAACGATCCTCCTCGCTGGCGGCGGCCTCGGCAACGCCGTGCTCTTCTCGATCGCGAAGGCGTTGAAAGACGCCGGCTGCCGCGTCGTCTACTTCGCCGGTTACAAGAAGAAGGAAGACGTCTTCAAGCGCGACGAGATCGAGCTCGGTACCGATCAGGTGATCTGGTCGGTCGACGCAGGAGAAGGGATCGTGCCGCGACGTCCGCAGGACCGCGCGTTTGTCGGCAACATCGTGCAATCAATGCTCGCCTACGCGACGAATGCACCGGAGATCGACCTGCGCGAAGCCACGCGCGTAATCGCCATCGGCTCCGACGGAATGATGCGAGCGGTCAAAGACGCGCGCCACGGAGTGCTCGCCCCGCACCTCGCTCCGACTCACATCGGCATCGGCTCGATCAACTCACCGATGCAATGCATGATGAAACAGGTCTGCGCACAATGCCTCCAGCGCCACGTCGACCCGAAGACCGGAAAAGAGACGTTCATCTTTTCGTGCTTCAACCAGGACCAGCCGCTCGACGACGTCGACTTCGCGAACCTCCGCGCCAGACTCCGCCAGAACACCGTGACCGAGAAACTGGCAAACCTCTGGCTGACCCGCCTGCTGTCGAAGAAAGAGATGGCCGAGGTACGATGAAGACGATGAAACCGCAGGTGCAGGAAGAGGAAAACGGATTCGTCATCGACGACCCGGAGTTGCAGGCGGAGCTCGACGCTGCGATTGAGGAACTCGACCGTGGTGAAGGGATGGACGCGTTTGAGTTCCTTCGGCAATTGCGCCAGCAGCAGTGACGTCGAGACGGCTGATCGTGTCGCCGCGCGGTCTTCGCGCTCTTGAATCAGCGCGCGGCTGGTGGCGCCGCAATCGGGATAAAGCCCCGGCCGCATTCGACGACGATGTCGAGGAAGCCTTCAGCCATGTCGTTGAGCAGCCCTTCAACGGTGTCGAGAGCCGCGACCGCCGCGGCCGTCGAACGCGACGCGTTCTTGCCGAACGAATCCGCTACTACATCTACTACCGCGTGACCGACGACGCGGTCGAAGTGCTGACGATCTGGCACGCCTCCCGCCGCCCGCCCCGGCTCTGATCGCCACTTCTGTGCGACCGAGGTACGATAAGCGTGATGAAACCGCTGGTGAAGGAAGAGGAAGAGGTCTACGTCGTAGACGATCCCGAGCTGGAAGCCGCAATCGAGGAAGGCATCGCCGATCTGGATCGCGGTGAGTCGATGGACGCGTTCGAGTTTCTTCGGCAACTCCGAAATCAACAGCAGTGACGTCGAGGCAGCTCGTTGTATCCCTTCGCGCTCGTCGTGATCTCGAAACTGCACGCAGTTGGTGGCTCCGCAACCGGCACAAAGCGCCTGCCGCTTTCGACGACGACATTCGCGACTCTCTTGAACTAATTCTGCGCGAGCCTCTATGCGGAACCGCGGTGCGCTCTCGCAGCGGCCGACCGCTACGGAGATTCGTTACTACATCTACTACCGTGTGAGCGAGCGCGAGGTCGGCATCATCACGATCTGGCACGCCTCCCGCCGCCCGCCCCGGCTCTGATCGCTACCTGCGTGCGACCGAGGTACGATGAACGTGATGAAACCGCTGGTGAAGGAAGAGGAAGAGGTCGAGCTTACGCCGGAGGAAGAGGCGATGCTCGACGCGGCGATCGCGGAGGCAGATGCCGGCGAGTATGTTGATGCCGACGTTTTCCTCGCCGAGCTTCGCGCGGCGCGGCCGCTGCGCTGATGCGGCGAATGCACATCGTCGCATCTGCGACGCGCCAGATTCGCGCAGCCGCTGAGTGGTGGCGAAGGCACCGCGACAAAGCGCCTCACGCGTTCGATGACGACATCGACGAGGCGTTCGCGCTCATTCGCCGCGAGCCGGGGGTCGGCGTTCCCGCCCGATATGGCAGACATTCCGACGTTCGGCGGCTCTACCTCGAGCGGATCCGGTATTACATCTACTATCGGGTGGTGAACGATGAGGTGTTGATCCTCGCCATCCGCCACGCCTCCCGCCGCCCGCCGCGGCTCTGATCGCCACTTCTGGGCGACCGAGGTACGATGAACGCGATGAAACCGCTGGTGAAGGAAGAGGAAGAAGTCGTCGAGCTCACGCCGGAGGAAGAGGCAATGCTTGACGCGGCGATCGCGGAGGCTGAGGCGGGCAACTTCGTCGACGAAGAAGTCGTCTACGCTGAGTTCCCGAAGTTGCGCCCGCGCTGATGCGGCAACTTCGCTTCACGGACGCGGCATGGCGTCAGTATTTCCGCGCTGGTGGCTGGTGGACAAAGCATCGCGACAAAGCACCCAACGCGTTCCGCGACGATATTGAAGCGGGTCTGCTGCTCATTCGCCGCGAGCCGGGCGTCGGCGTTCCCGTCCGATACGGAAGACACTCCAACGTTCGGCGTCTCTACCTCGAACGAGTCCGTTACCTCATCTACTACCAGGTCGTGCCCGACGCTATTCGCGTCCTCGCCATATGCCACGCCTCCCGCCGCCCGCCCCGGCTCTGAGCGCCACCTGCGTGCGACCGAGGTACGATGGACGCGATGAAATCGTTGGTGAAGGAAGAGGAAGAAGTCGAGCTTACGCCGGAGGAAGAGGCGATGCTTGACGCGGCGATCGACGCCGAGGAGGCGGGCGACTTCGTTGACGAAGAAGCTGTCTACGCTGAGTTCCCCAGCTTGCGCCCGCGTTGATGCTGCGACTGCGCTTTCTAACACCGGCGTGGCGGCAACTTCGGGCGGCAGCGCAGTGGCGGCGGAAGCATAGAGACAAGGCGCCGGACGCGTTTGACGACGATCTGGCCGAAGGGTTCCTGCTCATCCGGCGCGAGCCGGGCGTCGGTGTGCCAGTCCGATTCGGACGCCGAAGAGACGTACGGAAGCTGCACCTCGAACGAATCCGCTACGACGTTTACTATCGCGTCGTGCGCGATGAAGTACGCATCCTCGCCATCCGCCACTCCTCCCGCCGCCCGCCCTCGCTCTGATCGTCTATCATCGCCCGCCATGGAGTTTGTGCATCCGACCGGCGTGGCGGACCTCGTCATGCGGCTTTCTGCGGCGACCGTGATTGGCGGTTTGATCGGGGTCGATCGGGAGGCACGCGGGAAGCCGGCGGGGCTGCGGACGCATGCGCTGGTTTCGCTCGGCGCGGCGCTCGTCACCATCGTCACCATCCGGTTGACGGGAGAGGGAATCGTTGATGCGAATGCGATCAGCCGCGCCATTCAGGGGATCGTTGCCGGCGTCGGATTTCTCGGAGCCGGGGCGATCCTCAAGACCAACGGCACCAACACAGAGATGGTGCAGGGGCTGACGACCGCGGCGACGATCTGGTTCGTCGCGTCGCTCGGAATTGCGTGCGGCGCGGGACAGTGGTTCGCGGGCCTGATCGCGGTCGGCTTCGCGCTCCTCATCCTCATCGTCGGCGGGCCGATCGAAGGGCTCGTTCATCGCCTCTTCCACAAACGTCGCGGGCGCGACTCAACGACCGGTCCGTAGCTCTTGTAGACTCGCGCGCCATGCGCACGATCGCTCTGCTCCTCATCGCTCTCACCGCGTTCGCCTGCACGACCACACCGATGCCGCCGGCCGCTCGAAGCTACGACGAATCGTTCCGCCGTCTGCACGACGCTTACGTCGTCGAATTCCTGCGGCGCAATCCCGCCGTCAACACTTATCTCGGCGGCGCGGGACTCGATCCCTCGCTCCGCGACGTCGACGGCCGCCTGCGCGATCACTCCCAGGCCGCGCTCGATCTCGAGGATCGCTGGCTCGCCGAAACCGAGAAGACGATGCTGTCGATCGACGGCGCGACGCTCTCGGCACAGAACCGCATCGACCGCGACGTCGCCCTCGCGCAGATCCACTATCAGCTTCATCTCCATCAGGTGCGACGCCACCAGCAGCGGGCCGTCGACACCTACACCGACGAGCCGTTTCGCGCCGTCGACTTTCAGCTGCAGGGAATGACGCAGACCGGCCCGTCGACGTACGGCACTGCCGACGAATGGACGCTCGTCGCGCAGCGCCTCGAGGCCATTCCGCAGTTTCTCAGCACGGCGCAGGAACAGATGCGCGCCGGCATCGCCGCGAACAACTCCGCTGATTTCCGGATGCTCTTTCGGAACGGCATCACCACTTCCGAGAGCGACGCGAAGTATTTCGAGACGACGCTGCCGAAGCTGGCCGCCGAGCGACTGAGCGGACCGCAGCACGATGCGCTCGTCGCGCGAATCGCGCGCGGCTCGGGATTCGCGGCCGCTGCATATCGGCGTTTCCGCGACTTCGTCGCGACGACGTACTTCGACGATCCGACGAAAGAGCACGGCGTGAAGAAAGAGTTTGCCGGCGATCGGTTCGCGTTCAGCGAAGCGGAGTACAACTGGGCGCTGGCGAACAACCTGCGGGTGAAGAAAACCGCGGCGCAGCTTTATGACGAAGCGTGGCCGATCGTCGAAGCCACGCAGCGGGAGATGGTCGACCTCGCGCGACAGATCGGCGCGAAGCACGGCTGGACGCTGCCGGAAAACGGCAATGAAGCGGTCCGCTTCGTTTTCGACGAGCTCGGGAAGGACTACCCGAAGACAGATGCGGAGATGATCGACTGGTATCGCGACGCGGCGTTCCGGCTCGTCGACTATTCGCGCAGGACCGGCATCTTCGATGTGCCGGCCGACTACAAACTCGAAGTCGTCGAGACACCGCCGCCGCTGCAGTCGTCGATCGATGGCGCGGCGTACTATCCGGCGCCTCCGTTCAAGACTACCGGCGTAGGACGGTTCTACGTTTCGCCGACCGGCAACGACGTCGCCGCGCTGAAAGAGAACAACCGTTCCGCACTCGCCGACCTCTCGGCGCACGAAGGTTTCCCCGGTCACGATTGGTACTACAAAGTGATGACCGCGAAGCGCGGCGCCGTGTCGCCGATCCGCTGGCTGACGCCGGGCGCTGTCGAAGACTCCTCGTCGATGTGGGAAGACTCGATGTCGGGCGAAGGATGGGGACTCTATGCCGAAGCTCTGATGGCCGAGCCGCAGCCCGGCGCACCGACCGGCTTCTACACCCCGGAGGAACGTCTCTATCAGCTGCAGGGGAAGCTCTATCGCGACCTCCGCGTCCGCGTCGACATCGGAATCCACACCGGGCGGATGTCGTACGACGATGCGGTCGATCTCTTCTCGCAGGTCGTCAACTTCACGACCGGCTCGTGCCGCGATGAAAACGCGCTGAAGAACGACACGAAAGCGGCCAGCTGCAAAAGCGCGGAGGGAGCAATCTTCCGCTATTCGAAGTGGCCGACGCAGGCGATCACCTATCGGCTCGGCAAGGATGAAATCTACGCACTGCGGAAAGATGCGGAGCAGGAGCTCGGCAGCGCGTTCGATCTGAAACGATTCCACCTGCTGTTCATCGAGCAGGGCTCGATTCCTTCCGGCTACTTCCGCGAGGAGCTGTTGAAAGCGTTGCGGAAATAGGTGGACGACACGCCCGACTACCGCTCGATGTCGCGCGCGGATCTCGAAGACGTCGCGCGACATATCGATCGGGAAGCGTTTCCGGAGCGATGGGCGATCGTCCGTGACGAGCTGCGCCGTCGCGCAGCGGAACCGTCCAGACCGGAGCCACCCCGCGAGCGCCGTGTGCGGCCGTGGCGACGAATCATCGCTGCCTCGCAGTTTCTCGGTGCGTTGACCGCAGCGAGTCTCCTTGCTTCGACGCGCGGCGCAGCGCTGGCGATCCTCCTCGCGCTGATCGTGCTGGACCTCTGGGCGGCTGTCGAGCTTTGGCGGCGAACGAGGCACGGACTTTGGCTTTCTCTCTTCGTGCAGGCGCCGCAGGTCGTCAACGTCGCGATCGGACCATTCGCATTCGCGGTTCGCAATGGACTCTTCGCGATCGCCGGCGTCACCTTCGCACACGGCGCGATCAAGGTCACCGCGACCGGAGGCTTCGCAACCTGGTTATCAATCGGCCTGATGCACCTCGACGAATCGTTCGTGATCGTGAACGTTCTCGCGGCCGGCGCATGCGCGTTTCTGCTGCAACTGCTCCGCACGCACATCCGTCCAATGCGTGCCGAAGAGCTGCCGGAAGTCGCCGCACTCGCGACGCGTGTCTTCGACGAATCAATCGCGCCGACCTATTCAGCCGAAGGGATCGCGTCATATCGCGACTACGCAACCGCCGCGAACTTCGCCTCGCGCGCCGGCGATCATCGCCTCCTCGTCGCAGAGCGTGATGGCGAGATCATCGGGATGCTCGAGCTGCGCGGCGCCGCCCACGTCTCGATGCTCTTCGTCTCTCCGAGCGAGCAGCGGCGTGGAATCGGACGGCTGCTGCTCGCCGCGGCGGATGCGATGAGCGACGCGGAAGTCATGACGCTGAACGCCACACCCAATGCCGTCCCGGCATACGTAAGGCTCGGCTTCGAAGCAACCGGCGAGGAGCAGGAACGGAATGGCATCCGATTCGTGCCGATGTCTCGCCGAAAATGTGGAAAATAAGCGTCTTAGGATGGCGAAGATCAGTGACGCCGACATTGACGTCCTGCGGCGGCGGCGCGGCTTCTGGGTTGCGGAAGCCGAGCGATACGTCACGGAGTGTCAGGAGCTCCGGACGTCCGTTCGGGCGTCCGAGCTTGCTCAGCGGCTGAACCTGTCGCCGACGCAGCTCGCGCGCGAGTTCCGCGACGCGGTCGGCGCGAACGTCGGCGACTACCTGAAAGAGCGTCAGCTCGACCTCGCCAAAACGCTGCTCGTCACGACCGAGATCAGCGCCGCGCGCATCGGCATCGAAGCGGGCTTCGGCACCGCGCGCAGTTTCTTCCGCGCCTTTCGCCGCGTCTACGGCATGACGCCGAACGATTATCGCGACTGGGTCATCTCGAACGGCGCGACGAACGACTGAACCGCCTCGGCGCACTGCGCCGGATGCGAGAAGTGGCACGCATGCGCGCCGTCGACTTCGCGCGCGTCGAGACACGTTCGGTCGACGATCGGATCGCGACGCCCGCTGAGAAAGAGTCCCGACGACGGACGCGATTCGCAATGCGCGTCGCGTTGATAGCGCAGGAAGGTTTTGAGCCAGCGCGCCACGCCGGCGCGCCAGTACGCGCTCGCGACCTGCGGCCAGAGCGCTGCCGGCTCGCGCAGCGCATCGAGCGACAGCAGCAGCGCCAGGTTCGCGACCGAATGTCCGCCGCGTCGCCACACCGCGCCGATGTACACCGCATCACGGACGAGATCGGGACGCAGCTTCGTCAGATGCGCGACCGCATTGCAACCGACCGAATGTCCGATCCAGTGCGCGTCGCGAATCTGCAGCGCGTCGGCCCACGACGCGAGGATTCGCGCGTGTTCTTCCGGCGTCGCCGCCGGCGCGTCGGCACTCTCTCCGAAACCCGGCAGATCGGGGGCGATCGGCTGCAGCCCGCGCGCGAACAGCTCGCGTGCAAACCGTTCGAAGTAGGCGCCGGACAACCCTAATCCATGGATCAGGACCACGTTCGGCCGGCGGCCCGACTGCCGGTGCGCGATGCCGTTCGTCCAGCCGGCGATTCCCCACGTGAATGCGCGGCCGGTCGCCTCATGCGGCGGGAGCTGATCGCATTCATCGATGAACTGCGTCGCGGCAGCGTCGAACGCTTCCGGCTCCTCGAACATCGGTACATGCGCGGCATTGCGCAGCACGACGAATCGCGAGCCGCGAATGGCGCGATGCATCTCCTCGCCGTAATGCAGCGGCACGACCGGATCGTGCTCGCCCCAGACGATCAGCGCCGGCACTTCGATCGCCGCGAGCCATTCGCGAACGTCGGTCAGCAGAATGCGCGCGCCGGCGACCGCCACCGCGGTCGGACCGGCGCGCAGAAAATCGGGCAGTGCGAAGCGGGTGATTTTCACCGCGCCGCGAATCGGCTGCGGCATCGCGCGCAGATGCGGCGCGGGATCGAGCGCGAACGGAATCCCGGCCGCGGAGACGAGCGTCAGCGAGCGCAGCAGCTCCGGGCGTTCCGCCGCGAGACGGATCGCGATCAGCCCGCCCATCGAATGCGCGACGAGATGCACGCGCTCGTCGAACGTCTCCAGCCATCGCGCCACCAGCGCCGACGTCTCGCTGAACGGCGGGATCGGCCGCGGCGGCGCGAAGAAATGGACGTTTCGTCCGAAGCCAACGAGGTCGAGCGCCGCGACCGTGTGCCGAGCCGCAAGCGCGGCGAAGTTCTTCCGCCACCAGCGCGATGAGCCGCCCAGTCCGTGGATCAGCGCGACCGGCGAGCCGCTGCCGGTGCGCGTCTCCCAGAACGAGTACGGCAGCAGGTGAACTTCGTGATGCTTCAGCGGCTTAAGCGTCCTTCCTCCACCATCAGACAACGGTCCTGCACCACCCTGATCCCCGCCTCGGCGAGGCGCCGCGCAGCTTCATCGTTGCGAATGCCGAGCTGAAACCAGACGCTCTTCGGCTTCGCGGCGATGATGTCGTCGACGTGCGGCGGAATGTCGCTCGGGCGCCGGAAAACGTTCACCATGTCGATCGGACGGCCGATCTCTGACAGCTTTCGGAAAACTTTCGCGCCGAGGATCTCGGTGACCTCCGGGTAGTAAACGGGAACGGGGATGATTTCGTATCCAGCAGCAGCCATATGAGCGGGTACATAATGCGCGGCCTGATCCCCATGAGATTCCGGCTTGATTCCGAGCACGGCAATGGTCTTCGATTCGCGGACTACTTCAAGGATCCCGGCGCTGTCGCTGATGAGATTGGACTTCCAGTCGGACATCGATTGCTCCCCCATTTCAGTGTGCATTGTGCATGCTGCACTCCGCGTTCCTCTCGGAATTTCGTCGCCGAAGAACTCCTTAGCTCGAAGCAAATAACAACAAGACGAAAGGTCCGTCCGCAATGAAACGATTGGTACTGCTCGCTGTACTCGTGGCTCTGCCCGGCTCGTTGTTCGCCGACGGCTCGACGCATCGCTACCTCGTTGCAACGCGTCACGTTGCGCACGGCACGCTGGCGAAAGATCCCGCCGACACGCCACTCGGCGAAAACGTGCGGACCTTCTCCAACCTCGACGGCTATGCGGCCGATCTCACGGATGCGGAAGTTGCCGAACTGCGCAGCTCGTCAGCGATCCGTCTCATCGAACCGGTGATGGAACGTCACGCATTCGATATCGCCGCCACAGCGCTCCCATCGCAGACGCTGCCGTACGGAATCAGCCTCGTCCGCGCACCGGAAACGTGGCCGGTCGTGACCGGCCAGGGGATCAACGTCGTCGTCATCGATACCGGCGTCGACTATCGCCATCCCGAGCTGAAGAACATCTACACCGGCGGGCTGAACACGTTCACGAACAGCAACGATCCGATGGACGACAACGGTCACGGCACGCACTGCGCCGGCATCGTCGCGGCCTCAAACAACACCGAAGGCGTCGTCGGCGTCGCGCCCGGCATCAACCTCTGGAGCGCGAAGGCGCTCGACAAGACGGGAGCCGGTTCGACCGAGAACGTCGTCACCGCACTCGACTGGGTGATCTCGCAGAAAACGGCGCGCGGCGGCGACTGGATCGTGAGCCTCTCGCTCGGGTCCGACAAAGCAAGCACCTTCGAGAGCGAAGCCTTTCAACGAACGATCGACAACGGCATCCTCGCCGTTGCCGCGTCCGGCAATGAGTCGAGCACAGGGAAACCGGCTCCGGTCGCCTATCCGGCCGCGTATCCCGGAATGATCGCCGTCGGCGCGATCGACTCGGCGAGCCGCATCGCCTCGTTCTCCAATCAGGGAACGGAGCTTTCCGTCGTCGCCCCGGGCGTCTCGGTGTTGTCGACGCTGCCGTCCGGTTCGAACTCCGCCAGCCTCGTCACCGCGCCGAAAGGCGTCATCGAAAGCGCTGCGCTGACCGGCACGAAGAACGGCACGTTCACCGGACAATACGTCTACTGCGGACTCGGCCGCCCGCAGGACTTTCCGGCTTCCGTGGCCGGCAAAATCGCACTCGTCAAACGCGGCGAGAACTTCTTCGCCGACAAAGCGAAAAATGCCGTGAGTGCAGGCGCGGCGGCGGTCGTGATCTTCAACTACGACTCGTCCGCGCTCACCTTCACCCTCGTCAACTCGAGCAGCCCGCCGGGCGACCTCACCTTCGCGTGGCCGATCACGGTCGCCATCCCACAGAGTGAAGGCGAAGCACTCGCCGCCGCCGCGAGCGGCGGAACGCTCACCCTCACCACCATCTCGGACGACTACGGTTTGAAGAGCGGCACGTCGATGGCGACGCCGCACGTCGCCGGAGTGGCGGCGCTGGTCTGGTCCGCCGCGGCCGACGCGAAGTCGACAGCCGTGAAGAATGCGATCGAGCAGACAGCCGTCGATCTCGGCTCGACGGGACGCGACAACGTCTACGGCTTCGGTCTCGTCGACGCTCTCTCAGCCGCGAAGCAGCTCGCTCCGCAGAAGTTCGGAAGCGGAGCAACGCCCGGACCGCCGTCGACTCCGACGACGACCGGACGGACCGTGTTGAAGCGCGGCCACTGACGACGCATATTGATTGACGGTTCCACCAGGAGACTTATCGATGACCCCACGCCGTAACGCAGTTGCGCTGTCTTTCGCTGCCTTGTTCGCCGTCGCGTCGTTCGCCGGCGCCGCCGAGACGAAGGGAGCTTCCGACTCACGCACCGCCGCGCAGGAAGTCGCCAATGCCGCGAAAGCGGCGGCCAGCGCACCGATCACGCTCAGCGCGATCTTTGCGGAAGTCGCCGACAACCTCGAAGTCATGACCGGTCCGCACGGCTTCGTGATCATGAAAGTGACGATGCCGGACGTCGTGGTCGTTCGCATAGAAGCGGACGGCACGCGCAGCACCGCCTGCGTCAACAGCGAGAAGGCCGCTCGCGCGTTTCTGGCGGGCGAAGGCAAGCCGGCCAAAGCGGAGAAGGAGTAAGCCATGACGCGCAGATTCGTCATCGCGCTCATCGCGCTCACCCTCTCCACCAGCGCCTTCGCGAAAGTGAAGATCACCATTCAGAACATCAACGATCCGGGAGTCGGATTCAACGACGCCACTCCCGCCACGCCGATCGGCGGAAATCCCGGCACGACGATCGGCCAGCAGCGGCTGAACGTTTTCCAGCACGCCGCCGACATCTGGTCGCAGGTGCTCGACTCGAACGTCGACATCCTCGTGCAGGCTTCGATGGTCAATCTGCCGTGCGATGCCACCGGCGCCACCCTCGGACAGGCGCGCGCATTCACCGTCGCTGCAAATTTTCCGAACGCGCCGAAGAGCGACGTGAACTATCCGGTTGCGCTCGCGAACAAGTTTGCCGGCACCGATCTGACTCCCGGGCAGCCGCACATCCTCGCGCAGTTCAGCACGACGGTCGACAGCAAGGACTGTCTCAACGACGGCACCACCGACACGAACTGGTATTACGGTTTTGACGCGAAGCACGGCAAGGATGAAGACCTCGTGGCGGTCGTGCTGCACGAGATCGGACACGGCCTCGGTTTCGCGAGCGGTGTCAATCCCGACACCGGGCGCTACGCCTCCGGTAACCGCCCGAGCGCGTTCGATTTGAACGTACTCGACAACGCCACCGGCCGCCGCTGGACCCAGATGGAGGTGAACCAGCGCCTCGCGTCGATGATCAATACCGGCCATCTCGTATGGGACGGTCAATCTACGAGGACAGCGGCGGCGAAATTGCTGCAGTCCGCAGCCGTCCTCACGATCGGTACGCGCAACTATGACCTCGGCTTTGCTTCGTACGGCCCGGCTGCGGACAAATCGATCATCAACGGACAACTCATCGTCGCCACCGATCCAGCCGATACAGCGGGACTTTCGGCATTTGACGGCTGCTCGGCGTTCACGAACCCTGCAGTAGTGACCGGCAATATCGCCGTGGTCGACCGCGGCAATTGCAATTTCATCGTAAAGACCAGGAACGCCGAGAAGGCGGGCGCTAAAGCACTGCTCGTCCTCGACAACAAACGTGATACCTGTCTAGCGCCCGGTATGGCAAATGGCGGAGATGAGTCGCCTGTCTCAATTCCCACAATAAGCGTAAACGCAATCGATGCTGATGCCATCAAAGCGCAATTGGCCGGCGGCATCAACGGCACGATTCAGGTCGATCACACCTTCCGTTCCGGCTCGGACGCCGCCGGGAATGTGCGCTTGTATGCGCCATGTGTCGTCGCTGCCGGATCCTCGATATCCCATTGGGACGTCGTGGCCTCACCGAATTTGTTAATGGAGCCTAACATCAACAGCGATCTCACTCACGATCTCGACATCACGATTAATGAGTTGATCGACATCGGATGGTCGACGTCGTCGCAGAGTCCCGCGGAACCGTTGTCTCCTACGGGTCGGCAGTTTCTAAAGCGTGGCGGACGATAACCTACAACGGAACGTGATCGGCCCTATACTCTCTCATCCAATGATTTTGTTTCCGGAGGCGATGAACCGCATTCTGCTCGGATGTGTATTTGCTTTTGTATGTTCAATCGGCTATTGCGGCGACGGCGCTATCGTCGCTCATGTTGACAAAGTTCAGGACAGCTATGTGGTAAAGCTATACGACTCGTTTGTCGGTTCGGCCGACGCAGTAGCAGATCAATATCACGCGTCGCACGGTGGCGTTAAGAAGCAAGTCTGGCATGGGGCATTTGAAGGCTTCTCAATGGACATGACGGCCGCGGCAGCTGCTGCGGTTAGTTCCGACGCGCGTGTCGAAAATGTCGAGGAGGATGCACTGGCAACTCCGAGCGACTGGTCATGCCCACAGGAGCATGCGCGTTGCGCCGACGGCTGGATCCCGTGGCAGCTCGACCGGATCGACCAGTACAACCTGCCGCTGAACGTCAAGTATTGGAGAAATGGCCAGCAGCAAGGATCGGGAATCGACATCTACGTCATCGATGACGGCATCTCCGCGAGCAATTATGAATTTACGAGTGCTCGCGGGGCAGGTGTTATCCGCGTGTTGCCTGGCGTCGACTTCGCCGGCGATGGCCTCGGCACGAATGTTTCGTGCAGTTTTCACGGCACGGCGGTCGCAAGCGCGGCGATAGGTCGCACGGTGGGCGTCGCCAGAGACGCAAAGGTCATCCCGGTCCGAGTGTCAAAATGCAATTCCAGCCCTTCAGAGTCGAATCTCATCTCTGCATTCAACTGGATCATCGACAATCATTGGGGAACGACGGCCATCGCCAACCTGAGCATCACCATGCCGACATCATCAAATATCGATCGCGCCGCAACGAGCTTGATCAACGATGGTGTCCTTCTCGTAGCGGCGGCAGGTAACGCAGGAGGGGATGCGTGCAACTCCTCGCCTGGACGCGTCGCGGGTGTCCTGACGGTCGCCGCGTCAACGAAGACCGATACCAGAGCCAGTTTCTCGAATGGAGGCACTTGCGTCGCACTCTTTGCGCCAGGACAAGCCGTCGGACTCGCGCGCGTACAGGGCGACGTCGACTGTAATCCGGGCAATAACGGCACCTCATTCGCGGCCCCGCTCGTTGCTGGCGCCGCAGCGGTGTTCCTCAACGCTGGCGGATACCGCTATTCGCCCGCTCAACTGCGAACGCTGCTCATCAATGAGGCTAATCCGGTCATGAAGTTGTCGACTTCGGATACCAGTCCGAATCGCTTGCTCAGCGTCAGTGTTTTTGGCGACTGCGGCCTGCTGTACACCCCGCCCACTCCGCCAGCTCAGTGAAGCAGTGGATCGCGACGCGGCGCAAACGCCGCCGCGTCGCGATCCGTACAACGCTGCAGACATGAATCGAATCGTCCTCGCAGTCGCCCTTTTCATCGCAACCTCGCTGCATGCCGCGGAAACCGCGCGGTATCTCGTCGCCACGCGGCCTGCCGCGTCGAAGAAGCTGTCGCTCGTACGCGATCCGATCGATGCGGAACGCCATGACGTGCGCGAGCTCGCATCCATCGACGCGTTCGCGGCCGATCTCACCGACGAAGAAGCAGCAGCGCTGCGGAAGTCCCCGGAGGTTCGCTTCCTCACGCGAACCGTCGAACGCCATCTGCTCGATGCAACGGCGGAGCAGACGCCGCTTCGCATCGCCACGACCTTCGATCACTTCGGCGACACGCAGCAGGTTCCGTACGGCGTCGATCTCGTGCACGCACGCGAGCTCTGGCCGCTCACGAAAGGCGGCGGCGCGATCAACGTCGCCATCCTCGACACCGGCATCGATGCCACGCATCCCGATTTGAAGGCGAACTACGCCGGCGGCTACAACACCTTCACGAAACTCAACGATCCGGTCGACGATCATCGTCACGGCACGCACGTCGCCGGAACGATCGCCGCCGCCGACAACAGCATCGGTGTCGTCGGCATCGCACCCGAGACACACATCTGGGCGGTGAAGGTTCTCAACAGCCGCGGCACCGGCGAAGACGAGAACGTCATCGCCGCGCTCGAGTGGGTTCGTACGATGAAGCAGCAGCACGGCGGACAGTGGATCGTTTCGATGTCGCTCGGCTCGGACATCAACTCGCCGCTCGAAGCCGAAGCGTTTGCGCGCGCGACTGCCGACGGAATCCTGAGCGTCGCCGCCGCCGGCAACACCGGACTGACGACGCCTCATTACCCGGCCGCGTATCCGAACGTGGTCGCGGTCGCCGCCGTCGATTCGGAATCCCACATCGCCGAATTCTCCAGCGGCGGCGCCGGGCTTCAGGTCGCCGCGCCGGGCGTCGACGTGATCTCGACCGTTCCGGTCGGGCTGATCAAAGCGGGCGCCGTGCAGGCAGCCGGCGGCGCGCGTCTCGACGCGGTGCCGCTCACCGGCTCGCCGCGCAAAGAGGTCACGGCGCCATTCGTCTTCTGCGGTTACGGCGCGGAGAGCGACTTCGCGGACGGCAGAGCGCACGGCAGGATCGCCGTCATGCAGCGCGGCATCCTGAAGTTCGCGGAGAAAGGGCGCAACGCACGCGCCGGCGGCGCAATCGGCGTGATCGTCTACAACGACGTCGATCGCGACGATCGTTCGACCTGGACGCTGATCCGTCCCGATTGCGACACGACCAGCTGCCACGACTACGAGCCGGACGTCACCTTCGACTGGGCGCCGACCGTCGCGCTGACGAAAGCGGATGGCGAGAAGCTCGTGCAGATCGATGGCACCACGACCACCGTGACGATGGGCGGCTGGTCGGAGGATTACACGAGCTACAGCGGAACGTCGATGGCGACGCCGCACGTCAGCGGCGTGGCAGCGCTGCTCTGGTCGCTCGCGCCGGATGCGAGCGCATCAGATGTGAGAAACGCACTGATTCGCGGCGCGCACGATCTCGGAGACGCCGGCTTCGACGCGCGATTCGGCTACGGCCTCATCGACGCGACAACCGCCGCCCGCCAGATCGCGCCCGCGCTGTTCGGACTGCCATCCCCGCCCCGCCGCCGCGTCGGGCATTGAGCAGTCTCCCGCGAATGCGCAGAGTCGGCTAACATTCGCCGCGAAGCCGTACGCCGACGCTTGCGAACCAGCGAAGCCGGTCGTACCGGCCGCAGCCGGTCGTGCCGGCCAGGGAGAACATCGCAATGCGTATCGGCGTACCGTCCGAGATCAAAGACAACGAATATCGCGTGGGGCTCGTACCGTCCGGCGTTCATGACCTCACCGGCGACGGACACGAAGTGTTCGTCCAGCAGGGAGCCGGCGATGGCAGCGGCTTCTCCGACGACGAATACATCATGGCCGGCGCGACGATCCTGCCGGCTGCCGACGAGGTTTACCAGGCGGCCGACATGATCATCAAGGTCAAAGAGCCGATCGAAGCCGATCTGAAGCGCCTCAAAGAAGGCCAGCTCCTCTTCACCTATCTTCACCTCGCGCCGGTTCCCGATCTCACCGCCGCGCTGCTCGAAAAGAAAATCACCGGCATCGCCTACGAGACGATCACCGGCGGACGCAACTCGCTGCCGCTGCTGACGCCGATGTCGGAAGTGGCCGGCCGCATGTCGATTCACGTCGGCGCGTATTACCTGCAGAAGCCGAACGGCGGACGCGGCGTGCTGCTCGGCGGCGTGCCGGGCGTGCTTCCCGCTGACGTCGTGATCATCGGCGGCGGCATCGTCGGCATCAACGCCGCGAAGATGGCCGTCGGCCTCGGCGCGCGCGTCACGATCCTCGACACGAATCTCGACCGCCTCCGCTACCTCGACGACATCTTCCGCGGCAGCATCAACACGCTTGCCTCGAACAAAGCGCATCTCGAGGAAGCGTGCCGCCACGCCGATCTGCTGATCGGCGGCGTGCTCATTCCGGGCGCCGCTGCGCCGAAGCTCGTCACGCGCAAGATGATTCAGGAGATGAAGCCGGGCTCCGTCATCGTCGACGTCGCCATCGATCAGGGCGGCTGCGTCGAGACCGCGCACGCGACCACGCATTCGAATCCGACGTACGTCGTCGACGGCGTCGTGCACTACTGCGTTGCCAACATGCCGGGCGCGTTCCCGCGCACGTCGACGATGGCGCTGAACAACGCCACGCTGCCATACGCGCGGCGCCTGGCGAAGCTCGGATTCGAGAAAGCGATCGCGCAGGATCCCGGCCTCGCCGAGGGCGTGAACGTGTACAAAGGAAAAATCACTTACCAGGCGGTGGCCGAGTCGCAGGGACGCGAGTACACCTCGCTGCAGTCGCTTCTGTAATGACCACCGTCCGTGTCGCGCTGCTTCGCGGCGAGCAACTCCTCACCGGCAGCACCGAGCTCGCGCACGAATGGACCGCCGGCTCGGGCGATCGGCTGTGGGTCGACATCGAAGACCCGCGGCAGGAATCGCTCGAGCCGCTCATCGAAGGGCGTTTCGGATTTCACGAGCTGGCGGCGGAAGACTCGCTCTCCGACAACACGCTGCCGAAGTACGACGCCTTCTCGACCTACGACTTCTTCATCTTCCGCGCGGTCGACGTCGACCTCAGCGTGCACGGCTCGCAAACCTACAAGCTCGCCGCGTTCCTCGGCACCGACTTCGTGATCACCATTCATCGCGAAGCGATGCGCTCCGTCGATGACACCTGGAAGCGACTGCCCGGCGATCGCCGTCCGCTGCAGCGCGGTCCCGACTTTCTGCTCTACACGATCGTCGATCACATCGTCGACGCGCACTTCCCGCTGCTCGAGCAGATGGAGGAATGCGTCGATGCGCTGCAGGAATCGATCTTCGCCGACGCACGCGAAAGCCATCTCGACGAGCTCCTCCATCTCAAGCGCGACGTCAACGTGCTGCGCCGCCATTCGCTCCCGCAACGCGAGCTGCTGAATCAGATCTCGCGCGGCGACGCGCAGTTCATCCGCCGCGAGCATCTCATCTACTTCCGCGACGCCTACGACCACATGTTCCGCATCAGCGAGACCATCGACGTCGAGCGCGACATGATGTCGGGAACGATGGAGGCGTATCTCTCCGTCGTCGCCAACCGGACGAACGACATCATGAAAGTGCTGACCGTTTTTTCGGCGATCATGCTGCCGCTCACGCTGATCGCCGGAATCTACGGAATGAACTTCGATCACATGCCGGAGCTGCACTGGCTGCACGGCTATCCGTTCGCGCTCGGGTTGATGGTGGCGACGACCGGCGTGATGACCATCTGGTTCTGGCGCAAGGGCTGGATCAGAGGCGCGGGACCGAGGAGCCGTCGGTCTTCGCGGTTGTGAGCAGTGCCAACTTCACCGCTTCGTAACTCCGCGTTTTCGTGACTCACGCGTATAACGACATGACCCGCCGGTCAGAACGGCGCGAACCAGACGATGATTTTCAACAGACGCACCGACCTCAGGCGCATCGCCACGGCGCTGGCGCTGCTCCTCGCCGGCTGCACGGCATTCCGTCCGCACGACAACCACGCCATCGCACCGTCGCCGGCTCCCGGCACGACGTGGACCCCGCCGGCGAGCGCAGTTCCTCCCGTCGAGACCGCCGCGCCGGTAACGCTGCCGGCGAATCTGGCGCCGGGCGCGACCGTGTCGCTCGCGCAGATCATCGACGTCGCGCTCTCGAACAATCCTCAGACGCGCTCGGCGTGGCTGCGCGCGCGCGTCGCCGAAGCGCAGCTGGCCAGCAGCGAATCGGCGTACCTGCCGGAGATCGACGCGGCCGTGATCGCGTCGCGGCAGAAAACGCTCTCCGGCGACGCGCAGACAGCGCTCGCACCATCGATCGCACTCAACTGGCTCCTCTTCGATTTCGGCGGACGTGATGCCGTCGTCGAGCAGGCGCGCCAGTCGCTGATCGCCGCTGGCTTCGAGCACAACCAGGCGATTCAGGACGTCGTGCTGCAGGCGCAGCAGGCGTATTACAGCTATCTCGATTCGAAGGCGCTGCTCGAAGCGCAGGACGCGACGCTGAAAGAACGCCAGACCGCGCTCGACGCCGCCGACGCGCGGCATCGCGCCGGAGTGGCGACGATCGCCGATGTGCTGCAGGCGCGCACGGCTCGCTCGCAGGCGCAGCTGACGCGCGAGACGATCGAAGGAAATCTGCGCACGGTCGAAGGACTGCTGGCGACGACGATGGGCCTGCCGGCGTCGACGCGATTCGATTTCGGCACGCTGCCGCTGGAGATTCCGGCGCGGCAGGTTTCGGAACAGGTCGATGCGCTCCTCGCGCGCGCCGTCGTGCAGCGGCCGGAGCTCGCCGCCGCGCGCGCCGACGTGCAACGCGCCGGCGCTCGCGTTCGCGAAGTGCGCGCGCAGGGACTGCCGACGATCGGACTGACGTCGAGCATCGGTCAGACGTTTCTCAGCGGCGGTCCGGTCACGCCGTACTCCGCCGCGCTGGCGCTGCGCGTTCCGCTCTTCACCGGCGGCCGCATCGCGAACGACACGCGCGCCGCGCAGCTCGAAGAGGAGCTCGCGCGCGAGAACGTTCGCTCACTGCAGCAAAAGGTCGACCTCGAAGTGTGGAGCAGCTATTACGCGCTGCAGACCGCGGAACAGCGTCTCGCCACCGCGCGCGAACTGCTGTCGAGCGCGCAGCAATCGGCTGACGTCGCCAGCGGCCGCTACCGCTCGGGAGTCGGCACGATTCTCGATTTTCTGACAGCCGAAGCGGCGCTCGAAAACGCCCGCGCAGAGGAAGTGCAGGCTCGTACCGACTGGTTTCTCTCCGTCGCGCAACTCGCGCATGACACCGGCTCGCTGACACAAATGATGAATGCGGAATGATGAATGATGAATCGTAGATCGACCATGAACCTGTCCCGGAAGCTGTCATTCATCATTCATCATTCATCATTCATCATTTGCCTCGCGCTGTTGGTCGCGTGCGCAAAACCGGCGCCGAAAGCGCGCGACGAGAAGGTTCCGGTCACGGTGGCGATCGCCGAGCAGCGCGACGTGCCGGTGCAGTTGCGGGTGATCGGGAGCGTGCAGCCGCACTCGACGGTCGCGGTCCGCGCGCAGGTTCCCGGACAGCTGATGCAGGTGCACTTCCGTGAAGGCGATGAAGTGCGCCGCGGCGCATTGCTCTTCACGATCGATCCGCGTCCATACGAAGCGGCGCTCTCCAAAGCACGCGCGGCGCTCGCGCGCGACGAGGCGGATTTGCGCAACGCCGAAGCGGAGCGGACGCGTTACGCCGATCTGGTGAAGAAGGACTACGTCACGCGCGAGGACTACGGCAGGATCGTCGCCGCCGCCGAGTCGGCACGAGCGGTCGCAGCCTCGGATCGCGCGGACATTCAGAACGCCGCGCTCTCGCTCGCCTACTGCCGCATCCAGGCGCCGATCGACGGTCGCACCGGCAGCCTGCAGGTTCACGCCGGCAACATCCTTCGCGCCAACGACACGACGCCGCTCGTCGTCATCAATCAGGTGCAGCCGATCTACGTGCAGTTCTCGGTACCGGAACGCGATCTCGCCAAACTGCGCGCGACCTTCGGCACCGCGGCGATCCCGGTCAGCGCATCGCCGCAGGGAAACACGACTGCCGTCGCGCAGGGAAAACTGTCGTTCGTCGACAACGCCGTCGACCGGACCACCGGCACGATCACGCTCAAAGGACTCTTCGACAACACCAATCGCGCGCTCTGGCCCGGCCAGTTCGTGAACGTCTCGGTGACGCTCTCCAGCCGCACCGGCGCAACCGTCGTTCCAACGCAGGCCGTGCAAAACGGCCAGCGAGGGCAGTACGTTTATGTAGTGAAGAACGACGGAGCCGTAGAAATGCGCCAGGTCAGCGTCGCCATGGCCGTCGACCAGAGCACGATCATCGACAAAGGTGTGGCACCGGGAGAGACAGTCGTTACGGACGGGCAGATTCGGCTCACGCCGAAATCGCACGTGGAAGTGAAGAAGCAGTTATGACCGGGAGAAGGTGCAGAGTGCTGAGTGCTGAGTCAAAACAATCCGAACCACGCATGTGACTCTGCACTCTGCACTCAGCACTCAGCACCTCGGTAATTGAGCACGAAGCCCAGCCAGCGAAATTCTATGAATCCAGCCGAGCCGTTCATCCGCCGCCCTGTCATGACGACGCTCGTCATGGTCGCCATTCTGCTGTTCGGAATCATGGCGTATCGCGAGCTGCCGGTCAGCGATCTGCCGAACGTCGACTTTCCGACGATCAACGTCAATGCGTCGCTTCCCGGCGCGAGTCCGGAGACGATGGCGGCGTCGGTCGCTACTCCCCTCGAGCGGCAGTTCTCCACGATCGCCGGCCTCGACTCGATGACCTCGGCGTCGTATCTCGGCTCGACCTCCATCACGCTCCAGTTCAACCTCTCGCGCGATCTCGACTCCGCCGCGCAGGACGTGCAGGCGGCCATCGCCGCGGCCGCGCGTCAGCTGCCGCCGAACATGCCGTCGCCGCCGTCGTACAGCAAAGTCAATCCGGCCGACACGCCGGTCATCTATCTCGCGCTCGTCTCCGACACGATGCCGCTGTACGAGCTCGACGAATACGCCGAGACGATGATGGCGCAGCGCATCTCGACCGTTCCCGGCGTCGCGCAGGTGCAGGTCTACGGCGCGCAGAAATACGCCGTCCGCGTGCAGCTCGATCCGCGCGAGATCGCCACGCGCGGCGTCGGCATCGATGAAGTCGTCACCGCCATCCGCAACTCGAACGTCAACCTTCCCACCGGTGTGCTCAACGGTCCGTACACCGCGTACACGCTGCAGGCGAACGGACAGCTCTTCAAAGCCGCCGAATATCGGCGCATCACCGTCGCGTACAAGAACGGCGCGCCGGTCCATCTCGAAGACCTCGGCAAGGTGCTCGACGACGTCGAGAACAATCAGGCCGCCGCGTGGTTCCGCGACAAACGCGGCTTCGTTCTCGCCGTGCAGAAACAGCCGGGCACGAACGCCGTCGACGTCTCGGATCGCGTCCGCGCGCTGCTGCCGCAATTCCGCAACGACCTGCCGCCGTCCGTTCAGCTGCAGATCCATCGCGATCGCGCCGAATCGATTCGCGCATCGGTCGACGACGTGAAGTTCACGCTGATGCTGACCCTCGCCCTGGTCATCATGGTGATCTTCCTCTTCCTCCGGAATCTCTCCGCGACGCTGATTCCCAGCCTCGCGCTGCCGCTCTCGATCGTCGGCACGTTCGCGGTCATGCATCTCTTCGGCTACTCACTCGACAATCTGTCGCTGATGGCGATCACGCTGTCGGTCGGCTTCGTCGTCGACGACGCCATCGTCATGCTCGAGAACATCGTCCGGCATATGGAGATGGGCGAAAAACCGCTCGAAGCGGCGCTGAAGGGATCGAAGGAGATCAGCTTCACGATCATCTCGATGACGATCTCGCTCGCCGCGGTCTTCATTCCGATTCTCTTCATGGGCGGCATCCTCGGCCGTCTCTTCCACGAATTCGCGGTCACGATCGGCACCGCCATTCTCGTCTCCGGCTTCGTCTCGCTTTCACTGACGCCGTTGCTCTCAGCGAAGTTCCTTCGCCCGCACGCGAACGAAAAACATGGCCGCCTCTATCAGGCTACCGAGCGGATGTTCGACGGCATGCTCGCCTTCTACGAGCGCGGACTGCGTCTCGCCCTTCGCCGCCGCGCCGCAACGCTCGTCCTCTCGCTCGTTGTACTCGCCGCAACCGTCTGGCTGTTCAATGCCGTGCCGAAAGGCTTCATCCCGAACGAAGACTCCGGCGAGATTCGCATCAGCCTCGAGGCGGTGCAGGGCATCTCGTTCGTCGACCTCGTCCGCCACCAGCGGGCGGCGATGGCGATCGTCGAAAAAGATCCGCGCGTGGCGACGTTCTTCTCGTTCGCCGGCGGCGGACGCGGCGCCGCGAACACCGGCACGCTCTCGCTGCGCCTCGTGCCGCGAGCGCAGCGCAAGCAGTCGGTCGACCAGATCATCGAAGAACTGCGTCCGAAACTGAATGCGATTCCGGGCATTCGTGCATCGCTCCAGAATCCGCCGCCGATCCGGCTCGGCGGCCGACAGTCGACGTCGCAGTATCAATACACGCTGCAGTCGGGAGACACCACGGCGCTCTACACGTCGTCGCAAACGATGGTCGAGAAAATACGTGCGCTGCCGGGATTCATCGACGTCAACACCGACCTGCTGCTGCGCAACCCGACGGTGAACGTCGAGATCGATCGCGAGCGCGCCGCCGCACTCGGCCTCACCGCGCAACAGGTCGAAGACGCTCTCTTCTCCGCATATGCGACGCGGCAGGTGTCGACGATCTACGCGCCGACGAATGCCTATCAGGTCATCATGGAGCTCGACCCGCAGTTCCAGGCGAATCCGCAGGCGCTGTCGATGCTCTACGTCCGCGCAGCATCGGGCGAGCTCGTGCCGCTCGACACGCTCGCGAAACTCGTCCCGTCAGTCGGACCGCTGGCCGTCAATCACTCCGGTCAGCTGCCGTCGGTGACGATCTCGTTCAACCTGAAGCCGGGCGTGTCGCTCGGCGCCGCGGTCGACGAAATCAACAAGACCGCGGCGGGCGCATTGCCGTCGAGCATCTCGACGAGCTTCCAGGGAACCGCGCAGGCGTTCCAGTCATCGCTCCAGGGTCTCGGACTCCTGCTGATCATGGCCATCGCGGTGATCTACATGGTCCTCGGCATCCTCTACGAGAGCTTCATTCATCCGCTGACGATTCTCTCGGCGCTGCCGTTCGCCGGCTTCGGCGCGCTGCTGACGCTGCTCGTCTTCCGCGTCGATCTGTCGATCTACGCATTCGTCGGCATCATCATGCTGGTCGGTCTCGTCAAGAAGAACGGGATCATGATGATCGACTTCGCACTCGACGCGCAGAAGCAGGGAAAGAGCGCGGAGGAAGCGATTTACGAAGCGTGCGTCGTCCGCTTCCGGCCGATCATGATGACGACGATGGCGGCGCTGATGGGGACGCTGCCGCTCGCGCTCGGGTTCGGCGCCGGTGCGGAATCGCGTCGCCCGCTCGGCCTCGCGGTGGTCGGCGGTCTGATCTTCTCGCAGACACTGACGCTCTACGTGACGCCGGTCTTCTTCCTCTACATGGAGAAGCTGCGCCGCAAGCCGAAGAATGATGATGCGCAGATGTCGCTCGACGAACTGGTGCGCGAACCGGAACCGGTGGAAGCGTAGCGCTTGCGCATCGTCGCGATCGCAGCGCCGGAGTTCGCATCGCTGCCGATGCTCCGCACCGCGGTGCGCGATGTCGTCATCTCCAACGATGTTGATGTGCTTCGCGACGCACTCCGCGATGCCGACGTGATCGTCGTCGCGCCGCGCGAAGGCCGACTGCTTCGCGAAGTTTGGCCGCACGCAGCGCGCGTTCGCTGGGTGCATGCGCTTGCAGCCGGCGTCGAATCGCTCGTGTTTCCGGAGCTCGACGTCACGCTCACGAATTCACGCGGAATCTTTGCAGATGCGCTCGGCGAATGGGCGTTGGCTGCGATGCTCTTCTTCGCGAAGGATCTTCGTCGCCTCGTGCGCAATCAGGACGCTTCTCTGTGGGCGCCGTTCAATGTGACGCGACTCGAAGCAGCGACGGTCGGGATCATCGGCTTCGGTTCCATCGGACGCGCAGTCGCCCGGCGTGCAGAGGCGCTGGACATGAGGATCGTCGCCACGCGCGCGACTCCGCTCGATGAGTTGCTCGCCGCTGCCGACTACGTCGTGATCTCGACACCGCTCACGCCCGAGACGCGACGACTCATCGCCGCACGCGAGCTCGCGCTGATGAAACCGAATGCGGTGCTCATCAACATCGGCCGCGGCGCCGTCGTCGATGAAGCGGCGCTGATCGACACGCTGCGCGCAGGACGCATTCGCGGCGCCGCGCTCGATGTATTCGAGAATGAGCCGCTCGCGGCCGGGCATCCGTTCTGGTCGATGGAAAACGTGCTGCTCTCGCCGCACTGCGCCGATCACACCGACGACGCGCACGATCGGACGATGCAGTTCTTTCTGGAGAATCTGCGGCGGTTCCAGGACGGAGAACCGCTGGTGAACCTCGTCGACAAGGCGAAAGGCTACTGACGTCATCCCGAGCGTAGCGAGGGATCCGGGTGGGCGGGGCGCGCAGCCGGCAGAACCGCCCCCCTCCCGCCCGGATCCCTCGCTAAACGCTCGGGATGACGGAGTCGCCGTGCGCGCGCAAGAACGTCTCCGGCTTCGAGAACACCTTCGCGATGTTCATTCCGTTCTTCACCGCCGACAACGTCACCTTGCGCGTCGCGAGCGCGGCGCCGAGCTGCACGTACGTCCGCAGCTTTCCGCGATGGCGATAGCGAACATCGAGCGCATGCCGCCACAGTCCTGAATACTCATCGTAGAAATCGCGCAGCGGGAGCTTCGTCGGCAGGACGGCGTGGACGATGTCGTACATCTCCCAGTCGTGCGTCGTCACATTCTGACTCGCGGTGTCCCAGAGATCGGTTCCCGGCAGCGGCGTCAGGATCGAGAAACCGCTGTTGTACGCGCCCATCTGATCGATCCATTCGCGCAGCCGCGCGAAGTCCTCGTGATCCCAGGCGGGATCGACGATGAAGTTCGGCGTGTAGCCGACGCCGAGATCGCGCAGGATCTCGATCGCCTGAACGTTGTTGCAGGCCTTGTTCTTCTTGTTGACCAGCGCCAGCCCTTCATCGGTGACTGATTCCAGCCCGAGGAAGATCGAAAGGTTGCCGCAGTCCTTCCACATCTCGATGAGATGCGGGAACTTCACGATGATGTCGGTGCGCGTCTGCACCGTGAAGTACTTCTTGATTCCGGCCGCTTTGATCTGCCGCGCCATCTCTTCGCCGCGCTTCACGTTCATCCAGAAGATGTCGTCGGTAATGAAGATGTTCGGCGCGTCGATGGTCAGCAGCTCCTGAACGACACGCTCCGGAGACTTCTCGCGGAACGTGCTCTCGTGAAACTTCCACACCGAGCAGAAGTTGCATTTGAACGGGCAACCGCGAGCGGTTTCCATCAGCGCCAGCGGCTTCCGGAAGTTGATGTAGTAGTGATCGGCGTAGTGGCTGATGAGATGCCGCGCCGGCAGCGGATACGAATCGAGATTCGGCCGCACCACGACGTCGCCGGTTGAGATCCATTCGTCCTTGCGGCGGAACGTCAGCCCGCGCACGACGGCCGGATCGGTTCCGGCGCGCAGCGCTTCGACGAGCGGCGGCAGCACTTCTTCGCCGTCGCCACAGGCGATGAAGTCGATGGCGTCGTGATGAAACCACTTCGGATCGCGCGAGGCGTCGTGCCCACCGACGATCACCACGGTCCGCGGCAGCTCGCGTTTGATGCGTTGCGCGAGACGGACGGTGCGATTGCGCTCTGTCGTGAAGTTGCACTGCAGTCCGACAACATCCGGCGCGAAGCTGCGACACGCTTCGAGTCCGGCTTCTTCGCCGTCGATGCGGAGATCGAAGACTTTGCACTCGTGACCGTCAGCTTCGAGACAGGCGGCAACGCAGATCGGGCCGAGAGGCTCGACGAATGTCAGCATCTCGAGCCCGAGGATGCCGCCGACCGGCGGTTTGATGAAAGCGATCTTCATAGGGAAACCTCAATGTAGTCGAAGAGGCGCGGAAAGGAAACGGCCGCGCGGTCGCACGGCCGCCCGAATCGTCGAGCTCGGCGAGCGCCGCCAGCAGCGATTTCATCGTCTTCGCACGGCTCACGCGACGAGTCTTGACAGAATAAATTGCCGCGCATATCGTTAGCACTCACAGAAGGTGAGTGCCAGCAACTCACCACCCGGACCGGAGTTTCAGGAACGGCGCTATCGCTGAAAATCAACCGAAGGAGTTCACGTATGTCCATGAATCTACGTCCGTTGTACGACCGCATCGTTGTCAAGCGCAAAGAGGCGGGAGAGCAGGTTCGCGGCGGGATCATCATCCCGGATACCGCAAAAGAGAAGCCGCAGGAAGCCGAAGTCATCGCCGTTGGCGATGGCAAGTGGTCCGATGACGGCAAGCGCATGAAGCTCGACGTCAAGAAGGGCGACACCGTCCTCATTGGCAAGTACTCGGGTACCGACATCAAGCTGGAAGACGTCGAGTACACAATCCTGCGCGAGGACGAAGTTCTCGCCATCGTCGAGTAACCACTTCAGTAAGGAGAGACTCAATGGCTAAAAGAATCACGTACGGAGAAGAGGCTCGCCAGGCGATCCTCAAAGGCGTCAACAAGCTCGCCGACGCGGTGAAAGTCACCCTCGGCCCGAAAGGTCGCAACGTCGTCATCGAGAAGAAATTCGGCTCGCCGACGATCACCAAGGACGGCGTCACCGTCGCCAAGGAAATCGAGCTGAAAGATGAGCTCGAGAATGCCGGCGCGCAGATGGTTCGCGAGGTCGCTTCGAAGACCTCCGACACCGCCGGCGACGGAACCACCACCGCAACCGTGCTCGCCCAGGCGATCTATCGCGAAGGCATCAAGAACGTCACCGCCGGTGCGAACCCGATGGACCTCAAGCGCGGCATCGAGCTCGCCGTGCGCGCCGCGGTCGACGCGATCGACAAGATGGCCAAGCCGGTCGAGGGCAAGGACATCGCCCACATCGGAACCATCTCGGCGAACAACGATGAAGAGATCGGCACGATCATCGCCGAGGCGATGGGCAAAGTCGGCAAAGACGGCGTCATCACCGTCGAAGAAGCACGCGGCCTCGACACCGTCCTCGAAGTCGTCGAAGGCATGCAGTTCGACCGCGGCTATCTCTCGCCGTACTTCGTGACCGACCCGGAGCGGATGGAGTCGGTTCTCGAGAACGCGAAGATCCTGATCTACGAGAAGAAGATCTCGTCGATGAAAGATCTCCTGCCGATCCTCGAGCAGGTCGCCCGTCAGGGCAAGCCGTTCCTCATCATCGCTGAAGACATCGAGGGCGAGGCTCTGGCCACGCTCGTCGTGAACAAGCTGCGCGGCACGCTCAACGTTGCCGCCGTCAAGGCGCCGGGCTTCGGCGATCGTCGCAAGGCGATGCTCGAAGACATCGCCATTCTCACGGGCGGCAAGCTGATCTCGGAAGACATCGGCGTGAAGCTCGAGAGCGTGAAGTGGGAAGACCTCGGCGATGCGAAGCGCGTCGCCATCGACAAGGACACCACCACGCTCGTCACCGATGCCGACGACAAGGCCCGCAAGGACACCATCGCCGGCCGCGTGAAACAGATCCGCACGATGATCGACGACACGACCTCCGACTACGATCGTGAGAAGCTCCAGGAGCGTCTCGCGAAGCTCGTCGGCGGCGTGGCCGTGATCAAGGTCGGCGCTGCGACCGAGACCGAGATGAAGGAAAAGAAGGCGCGCGTCGAAGATGCGATGCACGCCACGAAGGCAGCCGTCGAAGAAGGCATCGTTCCGGGCGGCGGCGTCGCGCTGCTCCGAGTGGTCGATGCGATCAACGCGGTGAAGGCCGAGGGCGACGTTCGCACCGGCGTCAACATCATCAAGCGCGCGGTTGAAGAGCCGTTCCGCCAGATCGTCTTCAACGCCGGTCTGGAAGGCTCGGTCCTGCTGAACGAAGTCCGCGCCAAGGGCGGCACGTTCGGCTTCGACGCTCGCACCGGCGAGATGGTCGACATGCTGGAAGCAGGCATCATCGATCCGGCCAAGGTGACGAAGCAGGCGCTCCAGAACGCCTCCTCGATCGCCGGTCTCATGCTCACCACCGAAGCGCTCGTTTCCGAGATCAAGGAAGACGAGAAGCCGCAGGCTGGTGGTCAGGGTGGACCCGGCGGCATGGGCGGAATGTACTAAGCCTCAAGCGACACGAATTCAAATCGAGCGAGCCGGGGAAACCCGGCTCGCTTTTTTGTTATGCGCGTTTTACGGCGCGGTACGCTTCTCGGTCTCGAGGCCGAAGTACATCACACCCTCGTGGCTCTGCGAGATGGCGATGGCGTTGATGTCGTCGTAGTCGTTGTGGAACGTCTCAAGCGCGCGCGCTGCGGCGTCGTAGCGATAGATGTCGGTGCCGTATCCCTGAAAGTACGTTCCGAAGATGAAGTAGAGGACGTCCGCGTTGCGCGGATCGGCAGCCATGACCGGCTGATTGACCAGATGCACGGTGGCCGATTCGTCGACGTCCGGAAAGAACGTGGCGCCGCCATCGGTCGAGAGATAGATGTGACGTCCGTGCGAGGGAACGTTCGCATTGCTCTCCTGTAGATTGATCCCCATCGCCCAGACGATGTCGCGATTGACCGGCGAGATGACGATGCTGAAGACGTTCGTCTCGGTCGAGCCGGCGATGGACGACTTCAACCACGTCAAGCCGCCGTCGCCCGTGTAGTACGCGCCGTTGTTCGCGACGCCTGCGACGATGTGGTTAACGTCGCGCGCATCGAACTCGAACCGGTAGTAGATCGGGAACGTCAGCCGCGGCAGTGAACCGCGCTGCGTCCACGTCACGCCGGCGTCGCGCGATTCCCAAACGGTTCCATCGCTGCCGCCGATGATGATGTGCCTGCCGTCGGCCGGATCGGTTCCGAGGCCGATGGTGCTGACGGGCGGCTTCAGTTTCGTCAGCGCGCCTGCCGGAATGTCGTAACGCACCAGATCGTCGCGATTGTCATCCCAAATGTAGTTGCGGCCGTTGGCGCCGGTGGTGATGCGATAGAACTGCTCCCCTTCCAGCGTTCCGATCCCGCGCCACGTGCAGCCGCCATCGGTGGAAAGCGCGAGCGTCTGCTTGTGCGTGGCAAGCAGCAGGTCGTCGGTAAGAATCGCCAGTCCGTACGAGTAACCGATGCCGTCGAGTTTTTGGATGACCGGCGCGAGCGTCGCGCCGCGATCGCGTGAGAACGTGACCGCCGGTGTGCCATCGACGGAGGAACAGTCGGGAAAGAGCGGCACGGTGGTTGTCGCCACAGCGCGGCGGCGCTGGGCGAAGGACGGAACGGCGATCAGGAGCAGAGAGAGAACGAGCAGAGAGCGCTTCATTCCGCACTTATACGCACGATGCAGGCCGTCTGTTTACGTCAGCTCATCTGTGCGAAGGCGATGACGTTTCCGGCGAGATCGCGGATGAACATCTCGGTCGCGCCGTAGCTCGTCGTGCGGCGCCGAACGACGACATCCGCGTCCTGCGGCACGAGAGACGTCACGGCATCGAGATCGTCGACTTCGATGAAGAGCATCGCACCGCCAACCTTGTCGCCACCTTCGAGCACTTTCGGTTCATCGCCGCGAACGCTGTCGAGTGTCTGATACATCACCTCGACGCCATCGCGCAGGAGGATGACGAATCCGAGAGCATCGCCGTGCGGCACTTCGGCGACACGAGCAAATCCGAGCGCGTCCCACAGCGGCAGGATCGGCTCGATGGCGTGAACGATCAGAACGGGCGTCAGTTTCCTGAACATGACGCCAATCTACACAAACGCGGGCCGAGTCCGGAAGGACTCGACCCACGTGCCCTTTGTGGCGGCGGGCGCTTCGCCCGCCGAGTCGGCCGAAGCGGCCGACTCCACACGTGACATTACTTACCGGGTCAGGATGTCGTGCATCGCGTTCGCGACGATCTTCGCCGGCTTGCGCGGCAGCGCCAGCTCGATGTTCACGTCCTGCGACTTGTTGCCGACGAGCGTCAGCGCGCCGAGACGCGCCCACGCGTTCTTGTCGAAATAGACGTAGATCGGCACGACCACGACGAAGTTGTCCGGCACGTCCGACTGCGCGATCGTGCCGGTGATGCGGTACTTCCCGTTGCCGGCGTCGGCGACGTCGAGCTTCTGTGTCAGGCGCGGGATCGTCGTTCCGTAAACCCACTGCTGGAAGAACCAGTCGGCCTTGCCGTCGGCGGTCAGCTTCAGCGACGGCGACATGTGGCGCTCGACGACGTGCTGGAAATCGGCGGTGGTGACGTTCTTGCCGGCGTACGACTTCGCGAAGTCGGTCATCATCTCCATGAACGGCTCGTCGGGATTCTTCTTCGAGCGATCCTGCATCGTCATGCGCAGCATGTGGAGCACGTACGCGCCCTTCGCGTACACGATCGTGTCGTAACCGTCGGGCGTCTGCCAGGTGGAAAGGCGAAAGCCCTGCGAGATCGGACCGGCCTGATCGTTCGACATCATCGAGCCGCGCCCCTTGTCGAGAATCGATTTCCGCTTGCGCTCCCAGAACGCGTTGTATGCCGGCCAGCCGCCGGTCTGCTGCAACACCAGGCCCGCGGTGAATTCGGAGAAGCCTTCCGAGATCCATTCGTCGTGATATGTCTTCGGCGCGACGGCGTGTCCCCACCACTGATGCGCGACCTCGTGCGGGCCGACTTCATCGATGAAGTCCTTCACGCCGTTCAGCCCGAGCGTGTTGCGCGTCGTGCCGTCGAGGAATGCGAGGTACGGAAGATAGATGAGCTGCGGCCATGACTGGCCGGAGAACCACGCCGTCTGCTGCGTGATGGAAACGCGCGTCTGCGGCATCACGCCGAAGAACGCCTTTGCCGTGCGCGCGGTGTTGATGCCGTCCGCCATCGCCGACTGCGCCAGGCTGCCGGTGTCGACACGCACGTGACTCGGACCGACATAGCCGTCGCCGATCTCGCCATTCGTGCGGTTTTCTGTCGCCGCCTCGAGGTACTGATTGATCTCGCGGATGATGTCCGGCGTGCCGGGGTTCGTGTAGACGTCGACGGTGAAGCCGCTCTCTTTGTCGCTCTGAGACAGCTTCTTGAACTTGCCGTAGTTGAAGCCGGCGACACGCAGCGGCACGGCGGCCTTCCAGACAGCGATGCGGTCGTTGCCGCTGACCGTGTTCGACACTTCCTCGCCGACGGCGACGATCTGCATCTTCTGCGGAATGTGGAACGTCAGATCGAACGTCGCGGTGTCCTCGAACGTACCGACGTTCGGATACCAGCTCTCGCGCGCGCCGACGGAGTAATTTCCATCACCGGCGTTCTGCAAAACTTCCTTCCCGCCCGAGTACGTCAGCTTCAGCAGGTATTTCTCACCGCGCTTAAGTCCGGCCGGAAAGACCACCGCGGCGTCCGCGTCGTCATCCTGATCTTCCTGAATGAAGGAGACCGGCGTCCACTGCGGCGCGTCACCGGCAGGAGCGAACGACACGTCCTTCAGGCGCACTCTGCTGACGAGATTCAGCGGCACGACGCGAGTGCCTTCGTGATTGTTCGTGAACGTCATCGTCGTCGTGCCGGAGATGTCGGCGTTCGACGCGATGGTCATGTCGACGACGTAATGCTCGCCGTCGGCGATCGGCGCATAGACGCTGGCCTGACGCTTCTCGATCTCACTCTTCAGATGGCTGAGATACCAGAAGCCGCGCTTGCGATCGTCGTACGTGTAGAGCGCGGTCTGCTCGCCGCCGAGATGCGGATAGCCGAGGCCGAGCGACTCGACGCCGAGCGGATCGACCGCCACGAGCGCCGCCGGATACTTCTTCGACTTCAACCAGCCGAGGAAAAGCTGGTCGGGGGAAGGACTCTGATTGAGCTGCGATTCGAGAATACGAACGTGCAAGTTCGTGTGCAGGTCTTTCTTCTGGCGCTTCAGGTATTCGTTGAAGACGTCCTGCGCATCGCTCGATGCGACGCCGCTCTTCGGCGCGCCGGCAGCTTTCTCGGCGTCGGCGAGCAGCACGGTGTCGAAGAAAACCGCGGAGTCGAACGTATCGCTGAGCACCGTCAGCTTGTCGTCGCCTGCGTTCATGGCGAGCGCGTGGCGATCGTCGGGCAGCACCGGCGTCAGCGTGTACGCGCCCTGACCGCGAAAGACGGCGCCGGCGGTCTTGCCGTCGACAGGCGCCAGGAGATGCAGCGTGCCGTTGAGCGTGAAGTGATAGACGTCGCGATCGAAAACGAGATTGCTGACGGCAATCGTTCGTCCGTCGGGACGCGCGGCGCGGAGCGCCGTGTACGTCGGATCGGCCGCTGCGAACAGCGCGGAGACGGATAGCAGCACGGCGGCAGCCGCGGTGGAAAGTCGCGTGAATTTGAACAAAGGAATCCTTTCGGTGGGAACGAGTTATTTGGTGAAACGGAGAGTAACAGGAAGTCCAGGCAAAAGAAACGCTTGCACTGCTTCTCAGATCGGCATCGGGAGTGTGACACCCGCGTCACAGCGTTCTCACGAGCGTCACGTACGATGTCGCGAAGCCACATGCGAAAACTCACCGCAACGCTCCTCATCGCGCTGTACGCCGCGACCGCGAACGCTCAGCTCGAACAGCTCGTCGAGTCGATCGAAGTGCGCGTCACCAACATCGACGTCGTCGTGCTCGACCGCGCCGGACATCCGGTCACCGGCCTCACCAAAGAGGATTTCGAGATCTACGAAGATGGCAAGCTGAAGCCGCTCTCGAATTTTTACGAAGTGCGTGAGAGCGTCGAGACCCGCGGAAAGAGCGACGCAGCGGCACCGGAAGCGGCGGCGATGAAAGATCCGCGGCCGCGCCGCGTCATCTTCTTCATCGACAACTATTCGATGCATCCATCGAAGCGCGCCGAGGTCATTCGGTCGATCCAGAAGTTCTTCAACCGCCTGCTGGTGCCGGGCGATGAAGCGGCCATCGTCACCTGGAACCGCAACCTGAAGATGATCCGCTCGTTCACCGGCGATCTCGATCTGCTCGAAGCGTCGCTCGGAGAGCTTGCGAAATCGTCGAGCGGCGGCATGTCGATGGACAACGAAGTCGATCGGATGAAGTCTCGCTGCCTGAACATTCTCGACGACGCGCGCTCGATGGGAATCAAAGGTCCCGGCATTCCGCGCGCGCATGAAGAGTGTTTGTCGATGGCCACCTTGCAGGCCGAGGATCTCTTCACTGTGGAGCGCTCGCTCACGTCGGCGATCGACACGATGCTGGCAACGCTCGGCGGCGTCGAGGGGAAGAAGGTGATGGTCTTCGCGGGCGCGCATCTCCCCGACCATCCCGGTCTCGACCTCTTCCAGTGGGTCGACGATACGTTCCAGCCGTACCTCAAAGACATGCAGCCATCGACGTTCACGATGCGCGGCCGCCGCGTGCTGACGTCTTCGCTCGATAACGTCGCGCGCCATGCGAATGCGAACGGCATCACGATGTACATGATCGACGCCGCGGACAACATGAAGGGCTTCATGCCGAACGCGGAATCGTCGGTGGAAGCGGTCGACGTCTCGAGCTCATTTACGTCGTACGCGAGCACGCTGACGGCGTTCGCCGCGGTGGCCGGCTCCACCGGCGGCATGGCGCTGACGCGCGCGAACGGTTTTGATTTCGCACTCGACACCCTCGCGCGGGATCTCAACTCCTACTACTCCCTCGGCTTCAAACCGGACGCGCGCCAGAACGAAGGCGAGCGCTCCATCGTCGTGAAGTGCAAACGCCCCGGCGTCACCGTGCGTGCGCGCCATTCGTATCGGAGCAAGTCGCCGCAGGACACGATGAGCGACCGCGTCGTCGCGAACCTCTTCCATCGCTCCATGCAGAGCGACCTCACCGTGTCACTGACCACCGGCGGCCTGAAACGCCAGGGCAAGGAATGGCTCGTCCCGATCTCGGTCTCACTGCCGGCGTCCGACATCACCATGATTCCCGACGGTAAGGAAGTGCTTGGCGGCTTCGACGTCTACATCGCAGTCGGCAACGAAGACGGCGCGATGTCGTCGATCACGAAGAAGGGACAGATCGTCCGCGTCCCGACCGGTGCCGCTGAGGCGCTGAAGAAAGGACCGCTCGTCTTCAACGCCAATCTCATCGTGCAGAAGGGCGAGCACGTCTTGTCGGTCGGCGTGATCGATCGGATCACGAGCTCGAGCGGCTTCGCGCGCGCTAAAATCGCGGCGAAGTAACCGCGTCCGAAAGGAGTTTCTCTCCGATGAAGCATCTCTTCGCAGTACTCCTCGCGCTGTCCGTCTGCGCATCCGCGATCGCGCAGGAAGACGACGCGCCGCCGCGTCCCGCTCCTCCCGCGGCCGCTGAAAAGAAAGCGGATGCGCCACCGAAAGAGACGGCCCGCGATCAGATCGTCACGACGACGCACACAGTCACGATCAACGGTCAGGCCATCGCGTACACCGCGCGCGCCGGCACGATGATCATGAAAGACGACGACGGCACGCCGCGCGCCAGCATCTTCTTCGTCGCTTACACGAAGGATGGCGCCGATCCGGCGAAACGTCCGGTCACCTACACCTTCAACGGCGGCCCCGGCTCGTCGTCGGTCTGGCTGCACATGGGGGCGTTCGGTCCGAAGCGCGTCGTCTACGCCGATGACGACGGCCACGCGGCCCGCCCGCCGTATCGCACCGTCGACAACGACTACTCGCTGCTCGACGTCACCGATCTCGTCTTCATCGATCCGGTCACGACCGGATTCAGCCGCGCCATTCCGTTCAAAGACGCCGGCAAGTTCCACGGCGTCGATGCCGACATTCAATCGGTCGGCGACTTCATCCGCCTCTGGACTTCGCGCAACGGCCGCTGGGCGTCGCCGAAGTTCCTCGCCGGCGAAAGCTACGGCACCACGCGCGCGGCCGGACTCTCCGGTTACCTGCAGGGCGAAGGGATGTACGTGAACGGCATCGCGCTGATCTCGTCGATCCTCAACTTCGGCACCGCGCGGTTCGACAGCGGCAACGACCTGCCGTACATCCTCTTTCTGCCGACGTACAGCGCGATCGCCTGGTATCACAAGCGACTGCCGTCCGATCTGCAGTCGCTGACGATCGAGCAGCTCACCAGCGCCGCGGAACAGTTCGCGCTCGGCGACTACACGTCGGCGCTGATGCGCGGCGATGCGCTGCCGGACGCCGATCGAAAAGCGATCGCGCAGAAAGTGGCCCGCTTCACCGGACTGACCGCCGATTACGTCGACCGTGCGAATCTTCGTGTGCAGATCGATCGCTTCGACAAAGAGCTCCTTCGCGATCAGCGCCGCACCGTCGGACGTCTCGACGGCCGCTTCACCGGCATCGATCGCGACGCCGCCGGCGAAGACACCGAGTTCGATCCGTCGTACTCCGCGATCATGGGCGAGTACACCGCGGTGATGAACGATTACGTCCGCCGCGAACTGAAGTACGAGACCGATCAGCCGTACGAGATCCTGACCGGCAAAGTGCGGCCATGGTCGTTCGACAAAGCGCAGAATCGCTACGTCGACGTCGGCGAAACGCTGCGCGGCGCGATGTCGCAGAACCCGTATCTGAAGGTGTTCGTCGCCAACGGCTACTACGACCTCGCCACGCCGTTCGCCGCGACCCGCTACACGTTCAACCGGATGCAGCTCGACCCCGAAGTGCGCAAAAACCTGTCGATGGATTACTACGAAGCGGGACACATGATGTACATCGATAAACGACAACATGCGCGGTTGTCGGCGGCGATTCGGAGCTTTATCAAGGGGGCGTACTAACGCGAGGGCATGGGGCATGAGGCATGAGGTATGAGTAAAAGCGGTCGTCGCTCACTCATGCGTCATACCCCGTGCCTCATGCCTCATCCCCTGAGTTACGATGCGCGCGCATGCCCCGCATTCTGGTCACCAACGACGACGGCATCTACAGCGAAGGAATCCGCAAGCTTGCGGCGGCGCTGCGCTCGCTCGGTGAGGTCATCATCGTCGCTCCCGATCGGGAGCAGAGCGCGGCGTCGCATGCGCTGACGCTCAATCGTCCGCTGCGGATCCTGAAGCTCGAAGAGAACGAGTGGATCGTCGACGGGACGCCGACCGACTGCGTCAATCTCGCGGTGCTGAATCTTCTCCGCGAGCATCGTCCCGACATCGTCGTCTCCGGCATCAACTTCGGTCCGAACCTCGGCGACGACGTCACCTACTCCGGCACGATCTCCGCCGCGTTCGAAGGCTCGCTCTTCGACATCCCGTCGATCGCCTTCTCGGCGCTCGTCGGCGAGCACTTCTCGTTCGATCGCTGCGCGACGTTCGCCGCCGAATTGACGCGCAACGTGCTCGCGCGGAATCACGACCCGCGCATCATCCTCAACGTCAACTTCCCGGTCGCCGAGTTTCGCGGCGTGAAGATCACCACGCTCGGCCGCCGCACGTACTTCGACGGCGTGCACGAGCGCGTTGATCCGCGCGGCCGGAAGTACTACTGGATCGGCAGCGAAACGCCGGTCTGGCATCCCGGTGAAGGAACCGACTACAGCGCGGTGCAGGAAGGCTACGTCTCCATCACGCCGCTGCATCTCGACCTCACGCATCATGATTCGATCGCGCGGCTGAAAGACCTGGAGGAAATCCCTGGCAACGTCCCGGCGAACGGATGACAAAGCGCAGCTCGAGCGGGAGCTGCACCATCAGCGGACGCTGATGGTCGAACGCTACGTCGCCGCGCGCGGCGTCAGCGATCCGCGCGTCCTTCAGGCGATGCGCGAAGTGCCGCGCCATCTCTTCGTGCCGTCGCTCGTGGCGTCGAAAGCGTACGGCCCGGGAGCGCTGCCGATCGGCGGCAAGCAGACGATCTCGCAGCCGTACATCGTCGGCCGGATGATCGAGCTGCTCGAGCTGAGCGGCAAAGAGAAGGTGCTCGAGATTGGCACGGGAACCGGATATCAGGCGGTCGTGCTCTCCAAACTTTGCGCGAAAGTCTTCTCGATCGAGCGACTCAACGAGCTCGCATTGCGCGCCGCGGAGCTGATCCGCGAAATGAAGATCTACAACGCGACGGTGAAAGTATTCGACGGTACCTACGGCTGGTCCGATCAGGCGCCGTTCGATCGGATCATCGTCGCCGCCGCCGCGCCGTCCGTCCCCGAACCGCTGGTGCAGCAGCTGGCGCGCACCGGCAAGCTCGTCATCCCAATCGGACCGGCCGGCAATCAACGGCTCGCGCGTGTCACGCGCGCCGGCACCGGCGTGAAGATCGAAGACTGCGGAAGCGCGGAATTCGTGCCGCTCGTCGGCCGCTTCGGCTGGAAAGAGTAACGATGCGACTGCGGACGATGGTGGTTTTGACGGCCATCGTTTCGTCGCTGCTCGGCGCCGTCGCCGTCTATCTCGTCCTCACCGTTCCGAACGATCTCCAGGCCGGAGCGATGTTGCAGTCGGCGAAGAAATCGCTCGCCGCGCACGACAACGAAACGGCGCGTGCGACGCTGTCGAAAATCGTGCAGCAGTATCCGCGCACCGATGCGGCGGCTGCCGCGACCGTCGCGCTGGTCGCGCTCGCCAACGAAGAACGGCAGCAGCTTGCGAACGACATCGTGTCGCTGCAGAGAGTTGTCGACGTGCAGCAGAAAGCGCTCACGGCGCTGGGAGCGAAGGTGGAGGCGGCGAAGGTCGCGCCGCCGCCTCCCGCGCCGGTGCCGCAGCCGGTGGCGAAGCCGGCTCCGCCGCACGCGAAGAAGAAAGTGCCGGTAAAAAAACGCCGGCGCTGACGCATAATCGCGCCATGTCGAAGGAACTTCGTGTCATCCGAATCCACGGCAAAGTGCAGGGCGTGGGTTATCGCTTCTTCGCTACACGCGTCGCTCGACGCCTCGGCCTCAAGGGCTCCATCGAAAACCTGCGCGACGGCATCGTCGAAGCGGTCGTCGAAGGGGAGAAAAAATCGATCGATGACTGGCTCGAAGAGCTGAAAGAAGGTCCGCGCTACGCCGAAGTCACGAAGATTGATCAGGAGACGAAGGAGTACACCGGCCGCCTCGGTGACTTCGACGTGAAGTTCTGAACGTGGCCGCAAACCTCGACCTCCGCACGTTCATCCGTGACGTGCCCGACTTTCCGAAGCCGGGCATTCTCTTCAAAGACATCACGCCGCTGCTCCGCTCCGCCGGCGCCTTCGGCGCCTGCGTCGAACAGCTCGCCGCGCCGTTCGCATCGGAGCGCATCAGCTGCGTCGCCGCCATCGAATCGCGCGGCTTCATCTTCGGCAGCTGCGTCGCCCGCATCCTCGGCGCCGGCTTCGTCCCGATCCGCAAACCCGGAAAACTCCCGTGGACGAAACGCCGCAACGAATACATCCTCGAATACGGCACCGACGCGTTAGAGATTCATGACGATGCGATCATCGAAAGCGATCGCGTTCTTCTCATCGACGACGTCCTCGCCACCGGCGGCACCGCCGCCGCCGCGATCGCGCTCATCAAAGAGTTCGGCGCAACGCTCGTCGGCGCCGGCTTCCTGATCGAGCTCGCGTTTCTGGAAGGCCGGAAGAAGTTGGGCGACGTTGTCGTGAACTCGCTGATTCAGTACTGAGGTACGAGTAATGAGGCATGAGGTATGAGGCATGAGTAAAGGCGACTGATCCGACTTACTCATGCCTCATTACTCATACCTCATCACTCTTACCCATGTTCGACCTGATCGTCATCGGCTCCGGGCCGGCGGGCGAGAAGGGCGCCGCGCAGGCGGCGTTCTTCGGGAAACGTGTCGCTCTGATCGAGCGTGAGCCGGTGCTCGGCGGCGCGTGCGTCAACACCGGAACCATTCCTTCGAAGACGCTGCGCGAATCGGCGCTGCATCTCTCCGGCTTCGACCAGCTCGGTTATCAGAGCGCCGTCGACCTCCACGTCAAGACCGACATCTCCGTGCAGTACTTCATGTACCGCAAAGATCTCGTCGTCGAAAAAGAGTGGGAACGGATCGCGACCAATCTGCGCCGTCATCGCATCGAGCGCTTCGCCGGCACCGCGCGTTTTCGCTCGCCGCACGAGATCGTCATCACCAGCAACGACGGCGAAGAGACCGTACTCGAAGGCGACAAGATCCTCATCGCCACCGGCTCCTCGCCGTATCGTCCGACCACCGTTCCGTTCGACGATCAGTCGATCTGCGACAGCGACACGATTCTCAACATCGACCGCATCCCGAAAGTCCTCGCGGTCGTCGGCGCCGGCGTCATCGGCTGCGAGTACGCATCGATCTTCGCCGCGCTCGGCGTCGAAGTGCATCTCATCGACGGCCGCACCACGCTCCTTCCGCACATCGATCGCGAGATCGTCCGCGTCCTTCTCGGCGAGATGCAGAACCGTCTCGGCGTCATCCTCCACCTCGGCGTCGACGTCGACTCGATCGTGAAGAACAACAGCCACGTCACCATGACGCTGAAGGACGGCGAGACGATCATCACCGATCAGGTGCTCTTCGCCGCCGGCCGCAACAGCAACACCGCGAAGCTCGGACTCGAAGACGCCGGCGTGAGGACCGGCAACCGCGGGCTCATCCTCGTCAACGAGCATTACCAGACCAACGTCGACAACATCTACGCGGCCGGCGACGTCATCGGCTTCCCCGCGCTCGCGTCGACGTCGATGGAGCAGGGACGCGTGGCGATGTGTCACGCATTCGATCTCAAATACAAAACGCACGTCGCCGCGCTCCTGCCGTACGCGATCTATACGATCCCCGAGCTCGCCACGGTCGGCATGACCGAAGACGATTGCAAAATGAAAGGAATCGCATACGGCGCCGGACGCGCGTTCTATCGCCACAACGCCCGCGGCCAGATCACCGGCGATACGAAAGGAATGCTCAAGCTCGTCTTCGAGAAGGCGACGCTGAAGCTGCTCGGCGTGCACATCGTCGGCGAGAGCGCATCGGAGTTGTTGCACACCGGGATGATGGCGATGCAGTTCGGCGGTACGATCAATGCGTTCATCGATTCCGTCTTCAACTTCCCGACGCTCGGGGAGGCTTACAAGTACGCCGCATACGACGCACTCGGCAGTCTGACGCTGAAACCGAAGACCCTTCCCGGACAGGAGCCTGCACCATGAAGCAGATCTCGGAACTGATCGAAGGACGTCCTCTCATTCATGCGGACATCGGCGACAACGTGCGCACCGTGGCGAGGAAGATGAGCGACCGCAACATCGGTGCGGTGGCGATCCTCGAAGGAGGAAAACTCGTCGGCCTTTTCTCCGAACGCGATCTGATGACGCGCGTCGTCGCCGCCGGGCTCGATCCCGATGACACCGCAGTCTCCGCGGTAATGACGAAGAACCTCGTGGTCGCCGATCCGATCGACGACGTCAGCTCCGCAGTGCAAAAGATGCATTCGCTCGGCTGCCGCCATCTGCCGGTCGTCGATCACGGCAACCTGCTCGGGATGATCTCGCTGCGCGATCTGATGCAGCTCGATTGCGATGCAAGCCGCGATCGCGCGACGTTCTTGCGCGAGCTGGTTACGTACAGCCCCGATTACGACTCGTAACGTCATCCCGAGCGTAGCGAGGGATCCGGGGGGGGCGGGGTACGAAGGAGTAGCGTGCCCCACCCGGCCCGGATCCCTCGCTACGCTCGGGATGACGGGGTTGTGCGCATCACGATCCGCGGCGAACCCGCGGTCACGTGCACGCCCGGCTGCAGGTCGAATTCATCACCGTTGCCGGCGCCAAGCAGCAGGAACAACCGCGCGATCTCTTTCAGCGCCGAGGGCGATCCTTCGATGATGACGTTCGCGCCGTCATGCGTCACGGTCACCGGCGCTTTCGCGAGCCCTTCCAGAGCCATCATTGCGAGCTCGACGTTCATTCGTCTTCTCCCCGATAGACCACGCTGTTCTTCTCGGTTTCCTGCAGCACGATTTCGTGCAACGTTCCCTGATCGATGGCCGGCGCCAGCTCGTGCCAGAACGCGCGCGCGAGGTTTTCCGCGGTCGGAATCACGCCCTGCAGAAAATCGACGTCTTCATTCAGGTTCGTGTGATCGACGCGATCGGTGACGCGGCGGCGCACGATGTCCTTCAGCTTTTTCAGGTCGATGACCATTCCGGTTTCCGGATCGATCTTTCCCTGCACGCTGACGGTGATCACGTAGTTGTGGCCGTGCCCTTTCGGGTTGTCGCACTTCGCGTAGATGCGGCGATTCCACTCCGCGTCGTACTTCGGATTGTTCAGACGATGCGCCGCCGAAAAAGTCAGCCGGGCCGTGACGATCACAGCACCACCTTCGCGAGCGCCGCGCGAATCTCTTGCTGCTGTTGCTGCAACATCAACCGAATCTTTTCGAAGCCGGCATCGCTCTGCAGGTAACGGAAGAGTGGATGCGTCAACACATAGCTCGCTGTTGGCTCCTTGCGAGCGATCGCGTTCTCGAGCGCGGTGAAGACCGTCTTCGAATCGGCCGACATCGCCGCGATCTCGGCGACGCTCGTCCAGTAGTCATCGCCCGGCGTCGACGCCGTGCGCGCCAGTTTCAGCTCCGCTTCCGCATCGGCTTTCGCGCCCGACTGCGTCGCGATGTACGCCTTGAGGATGTGATAGCCGTAGTTCGGATCGAGCTCCTGCAGTTTCTGCAGCTCGATGTCGGCAATCGGCATCGCATGACGGAGTACCGAGATGCGTCCGATCTTGAGCGCCAGCGCGGCGTTGCGCGGCACGTTCACTTCAACGTCGTAGTACTTGTCGCCCGCCGCGTCGAGCTTGCCGGCGGCCGCGAGCAGATCGGGCTCGTGCGATCCCACCTGTGCCGGCGGCAGCTTCCGAAGGCGTGTGAGCGCGGCGCGGAACTTGTCCTCATCGCCGGCCGCCGCCGCGTATCTCGCCAGCGTATTCAACGCCTCGGCGTCGTTGCGATCGCGCTGCAGGATCGCGTCATAGGTCGCAAACGAATCGGCGATCTTCCCTTCCATCAGCGACGCACGCGCAAGACGGCGCGCGGCGGCGATGTTCGTCGGATCGAGCGCGAACACCTGCCGCGCCGCGTCGACTGCATCCTTCTCTTTCCCCTGCGCGCTGAAGAACTCCAGCGCGAGGAGCTGCGCCGGAAGAAACTTCGGATCGGCTTTCATCGCTGCACGAACCGACGCGTCAGTCTTCGCGTTGTCGTGCGCCACGTTCGCGGCGACGGCATCGGCATACGACTCGTACGCCGCCGGCAGCGCCGCTTCTCGCGCCGGCAGCTTCAGCTCCGTCGAGATCGTTTGCAGCACTTTCGTGATCGCGCTCGCGGCATCAGGCGCGGGAATCGGCGCGTCTTTGCCGCTGACGATTTCCGCGCCCGCGGCGCCGGTGCGCAGCGTTGCGGTGAACGGCGTCACGTCCGCGCCGGCCTTGTCGGCAACGCGAACTTCGGGATACGTGCCGAGGATGCCGGCGACGGCGAGAGAGATCGCTTTGGCGCGATCGGCGAGCGCCGGATCGGCAGCGCTCACGCTCACCTGCACTTTGCGCGGCGTCGCAGCGGTCGCAGGCGGCAGCGGCGCGGGACCTTTGTGCACGACAGCCGTCGTCCCTTCCCGCGGCTTCGGCCGGAAGATCACGAATCCGAGGACGAGGACTGCCAGCACCCCGAAAACGACCGCGAGGATGCGCGTGCGTTGCTTCTTCTTCTGTTCGGCGGCGTATTGCGCATCGGCGATGGCCGCTTCGGCTTCGGCCGCTTCAATCTCCGCGGTCGTTTCCTCCGGCGGCAGCGGCACGACGACATCCGGATCGGGATCGACGATCTGATAGAGCTTCATCCCCGCGCGCGCGCCGGCGTCGCGGAATCGCAGCGTGCCGCGGCCGCGCTTCAGAAAGTCTTCCGTGATGAAGAGTTTCATCGGCGGCAGTTCCGACAACAGTCCGCTCGCGCGATCGACCGGCTCGCCCGAGATGCCGCTGTCGGTCACGGTCACGCTGCCGGCGTGCAACAACATGCGCACCTGAAGCGGATCGCCGTCCTGCTGCGCGGGCGAGAAATCGAACTCCCCTTTTCGCGCCGCTTCGACCGCGTTCTCGACGCTCGGCAGCTCCGCGAGCATCCGCTTGCCGAATGGATCGACGACCGCGCCGTCGAAGAGATAAACGGATTCGCCGAGGATCTGCTGCATGCGCGCGGCCGCTTTGGTCGCGATCGCGGGATCGGACGCTGCGAGCTCGTCGTAGTTGGCGACGTCGGCGACGAACAGCAGCGCATCGCGCGTCGTCGACTGCGCGACCGGCGCGACGGTTCCGCTCTTCGCCAGCTCCTGTGCGAACTTCTGCGCGTCGGGCTCGACCTTCCCGATCTCCTCGAGCATCGTCTTCGCGTCTTTGTGACGACGGTACGGATCCTTGAAGAGACAGCGCCCCATCACCGCCAGCACCTGCGGATCGATGTCGGGCCGCGCCGCTTTCGGCGACGACGGCTGTCCTTCGAGAATGCGCTGCGCGAGCTCGGTTGGGTTCGAGCCGGTGAACGGCAGTCTGCCCGTCCCGAGTTCATACAGCACGACGCCGATCGACCAGATGTCGGCCTGCGGCGTCACCGCTTCGCCGCCGATCTGTTCCGGCGCCATGTACGCGATCGTGCGCGAATCGCCGGCGCGCTGCTGAAACACCGCCTGGGAATCGCGCTTCATCAGGTTGTTGACGTTGAGGCCGCCGAGCCGCACCTGCCCCTGCGACGTCACCATCACCGAATCGCCGTTGATGTTGAGATGCGTCAGGTCGCGAGCGTGCAGCAGCTTGATGACGTCGACGAGCTGCCACGCGATGCGGAAGAACTCCGTCCGATCGGCCGGCTTCGTTTTCGCGAGTCGCGACAGCGGCTGGCCGTCGACGAGATCCATCGCCATCAGGAGCACGTCGCCCGCTTCGGCGATCTCGATGATGTTGACGAGAAACGAGTGATAGAGCGCGGCGCCGATGCGAACGTCGCGGATCAGCGACTCGCGTTTGAACGAATCTTTCGGCAGCTGCCGCGTCAGGATTTTGACGGCGACGAGCTTGCCGCTGCGCGTATCTTCGGCCGACCAGACCGTCGGGCCGATGCGATCGGCGAGACGGTAGTGAAGCAGTGAAGCTCCCGGAGCAACCGGGTCGATGGACGACATGGAGCGAATTATAGAGGTGCGACGTGCAGGAGGTCCGCGCCGGCTTCCACGGTTTGCCCCGCGATGACGAAGATCTCGTCGACCGTGCCGTCCGCGGCGGCGTGAATCTCGTTCTCCATCTTCATCGCTTCGAGGATCATCACGCCCTGTCCTTTGCGGACGATGTCGCCGGAGCTGACGAGGATGCGAACGATGCGGCCGGGCATCAGCGCCTTGATCACACCGCCGCCGCCCGCTTCATCTTCGCGGCGTCCGCGCTTGAGTGAGAGCGGGTCGGTGATGTCGACGTAGAACGTCGAATCGGCGAGCGTGACCTGATGCGTGTTTCCCTCGCGATGATGCGTGAGCGAGAACTGCGTGCCGTCGGCGAGCCGCAGCGAGCGCAGCGCCGGACCGGCATCGGCGAGATCGGCTTCGATCCAGCGATCGCCGAGCTTCACGCGATAGCCGCTGCCGTGACGCTCGACGACGACTTCGATGTCGTTGCCGTCGTATCGCGCGATCAGCCTCATCGCGCTCCCCTGCCGACCGCTTCGAGGCGTCCCGCCCGTTTCCAGAGCGAGTCGCTTTCGACCGGCAGCTTCACGCGCTGCGATTCCTCGAACGCGAGAATCGCAGCCGCGACGATCGCGGCATCGACGTGATCGTCGCCGACACTGGCGTGCTCAAGGTTCATCTCCGGAAGCAGCCGATCGATGAAGCCGGTGTCGAACTTCGCCGCGTGGAAGTCGGCGTGATCCATCAGGAAATTGAAGAAGGGAATCGTCGTCTGGATGCCGTCGACTCGATACTCCATCAGCGCGCGCTTCATCCGCGCGATCGCATCCTCGCGCGTGGCCGCGTGACAGACGAGCTTCGACAACATCGGATCGTAATAAACGGGAACCGTGTAGCCGGAGTAGACGCCGTTCTCGTTGCGCACTCCCGGTCCCTGCGGCAGATTCAGATACCGAATCAACCCGGGCGACGGCGCAAAGTTTCTCGACGGATCTTCAGCGTAAATGCGGCACTCGATGGCGTGTCCGGACGGCCGCACGTCGTCCTGCGTGACGGAGAGTTTCTCGCCCCGCGCGACGCGCAGCTGCTCTTTCACGAGATCGACGCCCCAGACCATTTCGGTGACCGGATGCTCGACCTGGAGCCGCGTGTTCATCTCGAGGAAGTAGAACTCGCGATCGGGTCCCATCAGACATTCGATCGTGCCGGCGGAGTAGTAGTTCACGGCGGCCGCGGCTTTCACCGCCATCGCGCCGAGGCGCTGGCGAAGCTCTTCATCGACGACCGGCGACGGACATTCTTCGACGACTTTCTGATGGCGGCGCTGGAGCGTGCATTCGCGCTCGCCGAGGTGAATGAGATTGCCGTGCTGATCGCCGAGGATTTGCACTTCGATGTGGCGCGGCGAAGGGATGAACTTCTCGGCATAGACGGAACCGTCGCCGAAAAACGATTGCGCTTCGCTGGTGACGCGCTCGTATGACGAGCGAAGATCTTCCTCGCGCTCGACGAGTCGCATTCCTTTGCCGCCGCCGCCCGCGCTGGCCTTGATCATGATCGGCAGGCCGGCGGTTTTCGCGAACGCGGCGATCTCATCGAACGACTTCACCGCCTCGGTGAGACCGGGGACGACCGGAACGCCGGCCGCCTGCATCCGCTGACGCGACTCCGTCTTCGAGCCCATCGCGTCGATCGACTCGGGAGAAGGTCCGATGAAGATGATGCCGGCGGCGGCGCAGGCGCGCGCGAATGAGGCGTTTTCGGCGAGGAATCCGTAGCCGGGATGGATCGCTTCGGCGCCGGTTTTCTTCGCTGCTTCGAGAATGCGGTCGACGCGGAGATAGCTTTCGCGCGACGGCGCGGGACCGATCGGCATCGCCTCGTCTGCATAAAGAACGTGCAGCGCGGCGCGATCGGGCTCCGAATAGACGGCGACGGTCGGATAGCCGAGCTCGCGGCACGCGCGGATGACGCGCACGGCGATCTCTCCGCGGTTGGCGATGAGCACTTTCACGGCGCGCGATTGTACAGCGCTGGTACGATGCGCCGCATGACTGACGGAACTCCCACCGCCTCGATCACCGAACAAAGGCAGCAGCTCATCTCCGGAGTCATCGAGACGCTGATCACCGATTTGAAAAGCGGCACCGGCGACAAAGACCGCCGGCGTCAGGTCGAAGAGTGGCTGCGCACGCTCGCGGAGAAATATCCGGAGTTCAAAATCGAAGTCGGCCTGCGCGATTACTACCTCGCGGAAGCGCAGCGGCTGCGCATCGAGTTCGATAAAGCCGAGGAGCTGGCGGACAAGTTGTCGCTGGCGCGGAACATCGAAGGCTTTCTCGATCGCGCGGCGGATTACGACAGGCGCATCGCGGAGCGGTAGATGATCGGCGACCTGTTCGCGCACATGGAGTGGGCGGACGCGCGCGTCTGGCGCGCGGTGGTCGAAGCGGACGCGTTCAGCGATCAGACGCTGCGCGAGAAACTGCATCACATCCATCTGACGCAGCGCGCGTTCTATGTCGTCTGGACCGGCGGCGTGCTCGAGCTGCCGTGGAAACCGTTCGACACCGCGGCGGAAACGATCGCGTGGGCGCGCGGCAATTACGCCGAGCTGCTTCCGTATGCCGCGAATGCGACGGAGCTCGAACGCGTCATCGAGTTTCCGTGGGCGGCGCGGCTCGTCGAGGCGTTCGGAACGCCGGCGCCGGTCACGCTGCGCGACACGTTCGTTCAGCTGCCGAGCCACAGCACGTATCACCGCGGACAGGTGAACATGCGGCTGCGCGAGCTCGGACACGAACCGCCGCTCGTCGATTACATCGCGTGGCTGTGGCTTGGGCGGCCGACGCCCGAGTGGCCCGCAATCGGGTAAAGCGTCCAAAAATCAGCCGCAATTCGGTATTTCGACACATATCGAAATACAACCTTATTCATAAATTCCAGTGAACACTGCACTTAACACTCCTGCCTCTTGTGGCCCGCAACGTGAGTTGAGCCGGAGCACGCAAGCAGCAACAAAGGAGAACCAAATGAATAAGGCAATCATCGGTTGTTTCATCATCGCAGCGATCGCAGCGCCGTCGTATCTGAAAGCGCAGGACACGGCATCCGGCTTACTGACCGTCACCGGTACGGTCGTCAGCTCGATCAGCCTGACGATTGATTCGGCGGGCGGCACGTTCTCCGGCGGCGGAACTGCCGCGGCCACCTCCGATCTCGGCTCCATCAGCAAGTTCGGCGCGTTGCCGACCTCCTTCACACGAGCGACGACCGCCACCGACTGGACGCTCTCATCGAGCATCGGCGTGACCGTGACGAAGGCGAACAGCATCAGCACCGCCTACACGCTGAACGCGAAGCTCGCCTCGGCGCCCGCCACCGGCGTCGTTTGGAAGGTGCATGCCGTGACGCTCAACGCCGCGACCGTAAGCGCGCTGACCGCGGCCGCTGCATGGGGCTCCTCGCCTACCTACGTCTGGAGCATTCAGATTCCTGATTCTCTGCCGACGGCGTCGCCGATCGACAACGTCATCCAGTTCTCGGCGATCTCCGGCTGATTCGTTCGATAGGAGCACTCGTGCCGAAGCAGCGGAAACGCTCCTTCGGCACGAGCTTTTGAGCCGGCCGGACGATTCGGGGAGATTCAATGACGACGACGATGGAACGAACGCTGTTTGCCATTCTGTTCACCGCACTCGCCGCGACACGCCTCCTCCCGGCGGCCGAATCGATGTCGGTTTCGCCGTCAGAGGTAACGCTGCGCGGTGATGTCGGACAGACGACCACGCAGACTCTCTCCTTCACGAACAACACGTCGCGCTCTTTGTCGTTCGCGATGATTGCGCAGGACGCGGTCGTCCGTGACGGCAAGCGCTCGTATGTCGAAGCGGGCACGCAGCCGGGAAGCATCGCCGCAACCGCTGCATTCTCGCCGAACGCTTTCACTGCCGCACCGGGAGAGACGGTCAGCATCAATGTGACCGTCACGATTCCTCCGCGGTCGGCGGTGCGCGCCGTCGCAATCATGTGCTCGGGCACGACGGAATTCGCCAGAGGACCGATGCGGATGACTGCATCAATCGGCACGCTTCTCACGTTTGCGCTCACAGGCGATGAAATCGCGGGAACCGTGTCGCCGCTGCTCATTCATCTTCCGACGGCGAGCTCGAACTTCGTCGCCGTACAGCAGGTTGCAAACAGCGGGACGGAGCCGATCGTCGCAAGCGGGATGCTGGTGATCCTCAATGCGGCAGGTGCTCTGATCGGCAAACAGGCAATTCCGGGATGGCGCATGTTGCCGGGTGAGCAAACGGATATCCGCGTGCAATACGACGGCAACCTCGCGTCGGGCCGTTATCAGGCGCTCACCACGTACGACCTGACCGAAAAGACGCTCACGTCCACCGCGGAATTCACCGTGAATTGAGAATCCGCCTGGCATTCGCCGCCTCGCTGCTCCTGGCGCACGCCGCGTACGCCGAGAGCATCACGCTGCGAAATCAGGAGCAGGTGATCATCGAGATTGCCGGCGTGACCGCGGCGTGGACGACGAACCCCGAAATCGCGGAGGTAACCACTGCCGGGAACCGTCTCTCGGTGGCCGCACACAGCGCCGGAACGACGCATCTCACCGTCATCACTGCCGGCGGCACACAAACGTTTCTCATCACGGTCGCCGCCGCGTTCGTTCGATCCGCTGTCCGGCCCGATGCGGACGATCCGGTGATGCTTTACGACGGACGTTACTCGAGCGCCGTCGCGCGGCTCCGCAACACATTCGACGTCGTCATCAACAACGGCGAGCGGCGTTCGGAGTTCCACATCCTGCACATTCGCGATCTGGACAGCGCTTCCGGCGAATCACCGGACGGTATCGCCTCGATCTATTACCGCCGCATCACGCCGCGATATGAATTGACGCTGCTTGATGAGCTGGTGGACGTCTCGCGGATAACGCTGAGCAACGTGCAGCTGCGCGGGTTGCATCTGAAAAAGGGAGCGCTCGAAGTGCATGCCGGCTACGCCTCACCGACGATGTACGACGACCTGTTCCTCCCCGTCGATCGTCGATGGGCTGCTGGCGCCGGCTACAGCATTGACGTTCGTTCGACGCGACTGACACCCTCGCTCTACGGGTTCTTCTCACATCCCGACGGGACGGAAGCACGACGCGGCGTCGTCGGCGCATTGTCCGCCGAACATCGCAGCGGCGAGACGCTCTTCATGCGGGGAGAGATCGGCGTCAGCCGTTCACTCGCGGCAGCGGGCGAGCTGCGCTACACATCGGCGCGCGGTCAGATCCGCGCATCGGTCTCACACAAATCGGAGAACTTCCCGACCGTCGGACTGGCCGATGCGACAGGCACGCACGTGGAGATCGACGCGGGCTACCGCTCGACCGATCGCCTTTCGCTGACGTCGCGCGGCACATACGACCGGCTTCATCTGGCGGCACTTCCGCAAACGATCGGTGCTGCCGGTGCGGGCTTCAGATATCTCCTGACCACACGCCTCTCACTCCTCGGCGGAGTCGATGCGACAACGGTGCGCTCGCTCACGACGTCGATTCGGACGATCGGTCTTCCGCTCGGAGCGGCGTATGACGCGCCGGCGTTCGGTCTGGCGGCTTCGTGGCGCCTGCTCGATGACTCGACGACGTCACGCCGCGGCGATGCACTTCGCCTGAGCACTCGCGGGAGCCGCGGCCGGCTCAACGCCAGCGCCTGGGTGGAACGACAGCGCAACGCGCCGACGCTCGAACTGATCTTTCGCGACGCGCCCGGGCTCGATCTCGCGCTGCTGCGTCTCGGCATCGCCGTACGCAATCCGGAAGATGTCGCGCGCGCTCTCCGCGACAACGCGGCGCTCATCGACCTCGGCTTCATCACCGGAGTAAATGTGAACCTGACACCGCGGCGATTGCAGGCGGGCATGAACCTCGGCTGGCTCGGATCGGAACAGCGCGATCAGCTGCGGCTTCTCGCCGTCTACAGTCGCGATGAAGGAATCAGCGCGACGCGAGACAGCATGATCGCGACGCTGACTTATAGCCGTCGCATCTTTGCAGCGACCGATCTCTATGGCTCCTTCTCATCGTGGCGTACGAATGCCGGCGCGTTACGCGACTCGCGAAGCTCAATCGACGTCGGGTTGCGGCAACAGTTCAACGGCCTGCCGAGTTTCCTGCGGCGCAGTGGAACGATCGAAGGATTCGCATTCCTCGATCCGAACATGGGCGGCATCCGCACCGCAGAGACAACGCCGCTGGCGGAGATCATCGTGACACTCGATGGAACGCGCACGGCACGAACGGACAGCCGCGGTGCCTACGCGTTTCAACACGTTTCACGCGGACCTCATCAGATTGCGGCGCAACTCCCCGACTCGCCGCGCGCCTTCTTCACCACACCGTCTCACTCGACGACGAAGGTCGCAGCACACGTCGACTTCGGACTGGTGTGGGCCGCCGCTCGCATCGACGGCCGTCTCATCAACGAAGCAGGAACCGGCATCCCGAACGCACACTTCTCCGCCGTCGCGCTGAATGGCGTACCGATCAGCGCGAGGAGCGACGCCGAAGGCCGATTCGTCTTCGCCGTTCCGCCCGGAACGTTTCGCATCGTCCTCGCGCCGGAATCTCTTCCCGCCGGATACACCATTGCCGGAGAGCTCGAACGAAGCGGCCTCGCCGAAACCGACCGCCCGCAATCGATCTCGTTTGAAGCAGCGGCGCGGCGAAGCATCGGCGGCCGCGCTCACGGCGCTGCGGAAGTGCTGATCGAATCGCTGCGAAGGAGAGCTCCCGTCGACGCCGCCGGAAACTTCGTCTTCCGTTCGATGCCGGCCGGCACGTTCACGCTGACTGCCATCAGCAGCGGCCACGTGGTGAGCCGCACGGTGACGCTGCCTTCAGGTCCGGCGATGATCGATGATGTTGATTTGAGCGGATCCGCTGCACAATAAAAACGAAAAACGAAAAAAGGCTCGCCGAAGCGAGCCTTTCATCGAGTTTACCTCTGGTGCCCAAGGCCGGACTCGAACCGGCACGGGTTTCCCCACACGCCCCTCAAACGTGCGCGTCTACCAATTCCGCCACTTGGGCTGATGCAAAGAGCGTTACTGCGTGACTATTTCTTCGGGGCTGTCGGAGCGGCTGAAGGGTGGCCGCTCATGACCGAGGAACGCGGACGAGCCTGAAGGATCGCGAGGGAGAGCGACGTCAGAACGAACGCGACGAAAAATCCGGTGGTGAGTTTGTGCAGAAGCGTGGTCGCGCCGCGCGCGCCGAACGCCGTCTGCGAGCCGCCGCCACCGAATGCGCCCGCCAGATCCGCGCCTTTACCCTGCTGGATAAGGACGACGAGGATCAGGAAGAGGCTGATGATGACGTGCAGAATGACGAGGAATACGGTCATGGGTTCTCCGATGCGATGGCAGCTAACCGGTCAAGGGGGCGAATTCTTCCCGGATTGACCGGTGATGTCAAGACGCCTTCATCGCGTCGAAAATCGCGAGGAACTTCTCCGATGAAAGACTTGCGCCGCCAACGAGATATCCATCCATGCCGCCGTTCGCTTCGAGATCGGCAACGTTGTCCGGCGTAACGCTCCCGCCGTAAAGAATCGGCGCGTCATCCCGATAACGTGCCGGCCAGAAACGGGCCAGCGCGTCGCGAATGTCGGCGACCGTTTCCGCGACCATCGCGCCGCTGGCGTTGCGTCCCGTTCCGATCGCCCAGACCGGCTCGTATGCAACCACGACCTCACGCGCGCTTTCGAGCGCCGGCGTGACGACCGCGCGAATCTGTTCCGCCAGGTGACGCGCGACGTGACCCGCTTCGCGCACGCGCAGATCCTCGCCGACGCAAAGCACCGGAGTCAGTCCCGCTTCGAGCACCGCGGTGAGCTTGCGCTGCAGCAGCGCATCGGTCTCACCGTAAAGCGCGCGACGTTCCGAGTGGCCGACGATCGCGTAACGAACACCCAGCTCCTGCAACATCCATGGAGAGACTTCGCCGGTGAACGCACCCGATTTCTGATCGGAGCAGTTTTGCGCGCCGGCGAAAATGCGATCGTGCGCGCGGGTGACGTCGCGAAGATACGGAAACGGAGGAGCGACGACGAGCTCGACGCCGTTCATCTCCACGACCGCAACCGCCGCGAGATACGGACGGATCCCTTCCGGCGGGAGATTCATCTTCCAGTTGGCGATCAGGTAACGGTTGCGCATGCGGGGACGCAGTCTACGTCACGCCTCCGGCGTAGCGATTCTTCCCCTCGCGTTTCGCCGCGTATAACTGCTCGTCGGCGCGCCGCAGCAGATCGGCGGCCGTTTCATCGGCAGGCGCGTTGTCGGCGATGCCGATCGAGATCGAGCACTGAATCGCCCCTTCTTCGTCGGTCGGAATCGTCAGACGCCGCACGCGGCTCATGATTCGATCGGCGACCGCAAACGCGCCGTGCAGATCGGTGTGCGGGAGGATGATCGCGAACTCATCGCCGCCGAAGCGCGCGAAGAGATCGGGCGGACGGAGCGTCTCGCGCACCGTGCCGCAAAGCTCCGACAGCACGACGTCGCCGACCGTGTGACCGAAGCCGTCGTTGATCTGCTTGAAGTCATCGACGTCGAACATCAGCAGCGACAGCGGCAGGCTGTAGACGCGTGCGCGCTCGAACTCCTGCGGCAGATGGCGGCGGAAGTAGCGCTTGTTCCAGATGCCGGTGAGGTCGTCGGTGTCGGCCAGCTCGAGGATCTGTTCGCGCGCGCGGATGTTGCCGAGGAGCATGGAGGTTTGCGCGGAAAAGATTTCGAGGACCTGACGCTCGAACGCGTCGAACGGCGGCGCTGAGCGATAGAGCAGCAGGATGCCGGCGATGCGGTTGTCCTGCTTGAGGATCGTGTGCATTTCATGTTCGAGCGTCTGCGGTCCCTCGATGTCGGGAAGATCGGCGAGCTCCAGCTTCACGACGACGTCGGTCCCTTCGAACGGGACGGGGATTTGCGATTCGAGCGTCTGGCGCATCCGGCGGACGAGCTCGTCGTTGATCATCGACTCCGCGGCGGAGCGCGAAAGCATGTAGAGATCGAGGTGCTGCTCGAGCATCAGCGACACCGCGACGTCGAACGGCACTGTCTCGTGCAGCGTCCGGAAAGCGGAGCTGAAAAGCTCGGAGAGCGACGACGCTCCCGAGATTTGTCCGGTGAGCCGCTGCACGAGCGACAGCACATGACTGACCTGCTGCTGATTTTGATCCACGTGCGTTCCCAAATTATAGAGCGGGGCCGGAGCGCGAGACCCGATCGCGCTCGCCCCTATAATGCACCGAAGATGATCCGTGAAGCGGAGGCGATTCCTTATACGCCGGAGCTCCTTCGCGGCGAGCGGCTTCTGGTGCTCGCTCCCCACCCCGACGATGAAGTGATCGGTTGCGGCGGTCTCGTCGCGCAGCATCTGCGCGAACGGCGCGCCGTCCGCGTCGTTGTTACGACGGATGGAGCGGAAGCAGAAGCGGTGCCGAACCGCAATGCGTACCGGGAGTTGCGCGAGGAGGAGTCGCGCGCGGCGCTGGCGCAGCTCGGCAACCGCGGCGAGGTCGAGATCGAGTTTCTCCGCCTTCCCGACCGCGCGCTCGGCCAGTCGATCGCGCAGCTTCACTACTCGCTCGGGCTTCTGCTTCGCCGCTTTCGCCCCGACCTGATCGCCGTTCCCTCGCCGATCGAGATTCATCCCGATCACTCCGCGCTGGCGCGCGCATTCTGCGAGCTCGTGCAGCGCGACGAGACGCTTTTCTCGGAGCTGGCGATGTCGCGCGTGGCGTTCTACGAAGTCGGACAGCCGATCCGTCCGAACACGCTGGTCGACATCACCGACGTCGCCGATGCGAAGTCGGCGGCGATCGCAGCGCACGCGTCGCAGCATGCGATCCGCGATTACGGCGCGTACGCGCGCGGCCTGAACGCCTATCGCGCGATGACGCTGCCGCCGGCGGTGCGTGCGGCTGAGGCGTATTACGTACTGCCGCTGTCGGAGCTGCGAACGACCGCGTTTACGGCGCTGCAAAGCACGATCGGCGATGCGCGGCTGATCGAGGTCACGCGCGAGACGGTGCCGATCAGCGTCATCGTCCGGACGAAAGATCGTCTGCGGCTGCTCCGCGAAGCGCTGAACTCGATCACGAAGACCGGCTATCCGTGCGAGGTCATCGTCGTGAACGACGGCGGCCCGAGGCCGCTCCTGCTCAACGAAACGCTCATCGAGCATGAAACATCGCGCGGACGTTCCGAAGCGATGAACAGCGGCGTGCGCGCGGCGACGTCGAAATTCGTGGCCTTCCTCGACGACGACGATCTCTATTACCCCGAGCATCTCGAAACGCTGGCCAAAGCGACGGAGACATCAGCGGCCGGCTGGTACACCGACGCGGTCTCCGCTTTCTCGCAGCGGAAGAAGAACGCGATCGTGCCGACGGTCACGAAGCTGCGGCTCTTCGCGCAGGACTTCGATCGCGATCTGCTGCTGCTCGACAACTACATCCCGCTGCCGACGCTCCTCGTCGAGCGCGAAACGTTCCTCGACGTCGGCGGTTTCGATCCGGCGTTCGATCTGTTCGAAGACTGGGACTTCCTGATTCGCCTGTCGCAACACGACCGGCTCATTCGCGTCCCGCGTATCACCTGCGAGATCCGCCAGTTCGACGAGAGCAATTCGATCACGCGCGAGAACCCGGAAGGATCGCGCGCGTTTCGCGACGCCAAGCTGCAGGTGTGGCGCAAGCACGCGAAGCTCATCGACAACGACGTCATCGCCAATGCGTTCGAGCTGCAGAAGAGCCGCGCCGGCGCGACGTTTACCGAGCTCGTGGAGACCAACGGCGTCCGCTCGCACCTCGAGCTCGACGTCGAGCGGATGGAGCGCGAGAAGCGGCTGCTCGGACACGAGCTCGCGCGGCTGCAGACGACGGTCAACGAGTTGACCATGCGCGTCGCAGAGTCGGAAGGCGCGTTTCACGCGATCAACGGCGCATACGCGGAAGCGACGCGCGAGCTGGAAGCGCGCGCCATCGAACTCGCGAATCTCCGTTCGCGCGTCGCGCAACTCGAGCCGTTCGTCGTGCAGTCCGAAGAGACGACGAAAGCGCTCTACCAGGAGATCCATCGCCTGCAGTCGGTGCTCGATGCGATCTTCGCGTCGCGCACGTGGAAAGTGCACGCGATGGTCGAGAAGTTGAAGGGCCGTTCGTGACGCGCGTGCTGCTCGTCTGTCCCGAGCCGCTCACGCACGGTCAGCCGGCCGGAATCGGCATCCGTTTTCTCGAGATCGCGAAAGCGCTGTCCGATGACGGTCATCGCGTGACGACGCTCTCGCGCGACGGCGGCGAGCTCGACGTCACGCCGGAAAACATCGCACGCTTCAGCGCCGACGCCGACATGGCGTTCGCGCAGGGCCACGTCGCTAACGATCTCTTCGCGCACGCGCGGCCGATCCCGACGGTCGTCGATCTGTACGATCCGTTCATCGTCGAGAATCTGCATTACTACGAGACTCGCGGCGCGGAAGTCTTCACGCACGATCATGCGACGCTGATCAACTCGTTGCTGCGCGGCGACTTTTTTCTCTGCGCGTCGGACGCACAGCGTCTCTTCTGGCTCGGGATGCTGATGGCGGTCGGCCGGCTGAATCCGATCGCGTTCGAAGATGATCGGCGGCTCGCTTCGCTGATCGCCGTGGCGCCGTTCGGCGTGCAACCTCCGCGACCGAATGCGCAGCGCAACACGTCGCACGACGTGCTGTTCGGCGGGATCTACGACTGGTACGACCCGATCCTCGCCATCGACGCGATCGCGCTGGCGCGGCAGACGATCGCCGACATCACGCTCACCTTCACGACGCATCCGAATCCGTCGCTGACGCCGCAGGGAAAAACCGGCGCGGCGATGTCGTACGTGAAGCGCCACGGCTTCGGCGATTTCATCCGCTTCGAGCCGTGGGCGGCGTACGACGAACGCGCCGCATTCTTCGAGCGCTTCGCGCTGGCGTTGCTGACGTTCCCGCAATCGCTCGAGACCGATCTCTCGATGCGGACGCGTATCTACGACTATCTCTGGGGCGGACTGCCGATCGTCACGAGCTCCGCGCCCGGCACCGACGAGCTGCTCGCGCGCTACGGCGCAGGAATCGTCGTAGTAGCGGCGAGTGTGGCGGCGGGCGCTCCGCCCGCCGCGCCTGACATCTACGCCGCCGCACTCATCAACGCCCTCAACCCAAACCACGAACAGCTCTTCGCCGCGACGCAGCGATTCGTCGCCGAACATCAGTGGCCGCGCGTGCTCGAACCGCTGCTCGAGTTCTGCCGCGCGCCGCATTACGGCGCCGGCAAGGAAGAATTCGCGACGCGGCCGCAGTTGCCGGAGCGGCCGGCGTCGATGCTCGACAGAATCAAACGCCGCATCGGAGGCTCGTTCTGAGCGCGCCCGCGGTCGACGTCATCATCGTCAACTGGAACAACCTCGAGGAGACGGTGACGTGTCTCGACGCGCTGATGCCGCAGCTGGCGTCGGTCGACGGCGCGGTGGTCACCGTCGTCGACAACGGTTCGACCGACGGCTCGATCGCCGAGGTAACGACCCGCTTCCCGAACGTCCGCTTCATTCCGCTGCCGGAGAATCGCGGGTTCACCGGCGGCATCGCGGCGGGACTCGTTCGCTCGGTCGCGCGCAACGTCATCTTCCTCAACAACGACGCGATCCCGGAGCGCGACTGGCTCGCGGAGCTCGTGAAATCGATCGATGACGCGCCGCCCGATGTCATCTCGTCCGGCGGAAAGATCATCGACACGACCGGACAGCTGATCGATTTCATCGGCGGCGTGATGACGTTCGACGGTCACGCGTTCCAGAACGGTTTTCGTTTTCCGCTCGGCTCGCGCGAAGAGCCGGCCGACGGTGCGGAGATTTTCTTCGCCTGCGGCGGCAACATGATCTCGCGCCGCGAACCTCTCCTCGACCTCGGCGGTTTCGATGACGATTACTTCGCCTATCTCGAAGACGTCGACTTCGGCTGGCGCAGCTGGGTGAGCGGCTTCCGCCACATCTTCGCGTCGCGCGCCGTGGTGCGCCATCACTCCAGCGCAACCTCCAATCGGCTCGGCAATTTCGAGCGCGGCGTCCTCTTCGAACGGAATGCGCTTCAGACGGCGATGAAGAACTATGATGACGAGCTGCTGCGCGAAATCTCAGGCTCGATCTTCTTCACGTACCTGCATCGTCTGCATCACTACGCGACGACGCGCAACACGAACGTGACCGAGCTGACGCGGACGCCGTTCGGAACCGCCGCAACCGTTCCGCCGCCGCACAGCCGCTCGCTCAAACATCGTATCCGCCGCCGCATCGCCGGCCGCGAAGGACTGGCCACCATCGACGATCCGCTCACCGCCATGCAGTTCCGCGCTTTCGACTGGATCGTGAAGAACTCCGACCGTATCGCCGCGAAGCGCGCCGTCGTGCAACGCCGCCGCAAGCGGACCGATCGCGAAGTCTTCGACCGCTTCCCGCTTCACTTCGTCCCGACCTATCCCGGCGATGACGAGCTGCTGCGCAATCCTCTCTTCCGCATCCTTCGTCCCGCCGTCTCTTCGGCGGAGCGCGAGCTGGGCGATATCATCCGCACGTGACGCGCCGTGCCTGGTGGCAGCGTTTCCTGGTCAAGGGAGTCTTCTGGCGGCAATTGCTCCGCTGGGCCGTGCTGAACATTCCGGCCTGGCTGGAACCGATCGTCATCGCGTGGTGGGCTTCTTTTTTCCTGCTGTGGGGACCGGGACGCCGCGGCGTCATGACGAACCTGACCGCGATCAAACCGGGCTCGTCGTCGTTCGCGAACTTCTTCCGCACGTACCGCGTCTTCTGGAATTACGCGTGGACGATCACCGACAACGCGCGCTATCGCGAACTGCAGTCGCTTCCCGACTGGGAGTTCGACGGCTTCGACAACTTCGAGCACATGGAAAACCGCGAAGGCGGCTCGATCATCCTCACCGCGCACATGGGCTCCTACGACCTCGGCGCACAACTCTTCGGCGAGACGTCGCAGCGAAAGATCATCATGGTGCGCGCGCCGGAAGTCGATCCCGACACGCGCGCGTACGAGCAGTCGCTGCACCAGCGCGACATCGAGCGCTATCGCATCGCCTTCAACGAGAGCGCGAGCGAGATCGCCCTGGATCTGCTCGAATCGGTCCGCAACGGCGAGGTCGCGGCGATTCAGGGTGACCGCGTAACGCCCGGCGTTTCGCCGTACGCAACGACGCTCTTCGGCCGGCCGATCCTGCTGCCGGCCGGTCCGTTCGCGCTGGCGATGACGGCGCGCGTGCCGATCTATCCGGTCTTCGTCGTGCGGCGCGGACGGCGGCGTTACCGGCTCGTCGCGCGTCAGCCGATCGAAGTCGTTCGCCGCGGACGCAATCGCGACGAAGACATCGGCATCGCCGTCGCGCAGTGGACGGAGCAACTCGAATCGGTGATCGCCGAGTGGTGGTTCCAGTGGTTCACGTTCGAACCGTACTCGGAGGAGGCGGCGTGAGGGTGATTCGTGATCGCGATGAAGCGCGATGGCTGCCGTCGCGGCATCACTTCGCGCTGGCGAAGCTGATCGGAATGATCGCGATGAAACCGGCGCCGCGCGCGCAGAGCCCGATCAAGCTGATCTACGCGATCGACCGCGATCAGAGCACGCTCGAAAACTATTCGGTCGCGATCTGGCTTTACGTGACCGGCACCGCGTATCTGATGGCCGCGACTCATCCGATTGCGTGGATTCTGATGCCGTGGATCGCCGGCTTCCTGATTCACGCGCCGTGTTTTCTCGTCGGCTGGATCGCCGGACTCTTCGGCGGCAGGGACAATCGAAAGCTCAACGGCGTGCTGACGATGGGAATGATGCTCATCGCGTCGTCATACTTCGCCACCACGACTTCGCCGGTCCGTTTCATCGCCTGGTTTTTCCTCGGCGTCGTGGCGCTCAACGCGGTGGCGGCCGTGGTGATGTGGATGCTGCGCGGAACCGCCGCGGCCATGGAACGCCGATGCGAAGCCTAATCGTCGGATTCGCCGTCGTCGCACCGATCGTCCTCCTGCTGCTCTGGCCGCACGCGCCGCTCGCCGGCGTGGCGATCCTCGCTCTCTCGCATGCGCTGCTGCTCTATCCGACGGTGCGTCCGAACGTGCAGTGGTTCGGTCCGGTCGTCACCGGTTTCGAGACCGGCGCGAACGAAGTCTGGCTGACGATCGATGACGGTCCGACGGAAGACACGACGGCGATCCTCGATGCCCTCGAATCACGCGGCGCGAAAGCGACGTTCTTCGTGAAAGGGACGCTCGTTCGCGAGCACGAAGAGCTCGTCCGCGAGATCGTCTCGCGCGGACACACGGTTGCGAATCACAGCGACACGCATCCGGCCGGCAGGTGGTGGTGTCTTCCGCCTGCCGGGCTCGCGACGGAGATCGACGGATGCGCGGCGTCGCTCACCGCCGTCGTTCCGGGACCACAGCGCTGGTTCCGCGCGCCGGTCGGGATGAAAAATCCGGGCGTGCATCCGGCGCTGGCGCGCCGAGGGCTGCGACTCATCGGCTGGAGCGTCCGTTCCTTCGACGCGGTGCGCGACGAGTTCGACAAGGTGATGCATCGCATTCAGCGCGACACGCAACCGGGCGGCATCATCGTCATGCATCAGGGACGCGAATGGTCGGCGCGCACGATCGCGGCAGCCGTCGATCAGCTGCAGGCGCGCGGCTACTCGTTCGTCATTCCGGACGACACGCGCCTGAAGACGAAGAGATAGTTGTTGAACGGCGTCCGTCCCCACATCGGCACGATCTCCTCTTCGAATCCCTGCAACGCCGCAAGCGTCGGCCACGCCGGAAAGTTGAGCCGCTCCGCCTTCAGCCAGCGAACGGAACGCGCGAGCATCTCCTGCGCGTACGTGACGCGATAACGCCATGAGCCGTCGCGAATGGCATCGCGAACGATCAGCACGCCGCCCGGCGCTACGCATGCGGCAGCGTTGGTGAGAATTCGCGACTGCGTTGCGTCATCGAAGTAGTGCAGAAGATCGAGCATGACGACGCTGCCGTGATGTGCGAGCGGCTCGCGCGCATCTCCCTGGCGAAACGAAACGTTCGCGTAGCGGGATGCGACCGTGTTCGCGACGGCGATCTTCTTCGCGTCGTGATCGATCCCGGTCAGCGGCATCTCCAGTCCGCATTCGCGCAGATAGAACGCGAAGATCCCGGCGCCGCAACCGACGTCGAGCAGCGGCAGCGTCGAGCCGCGCAATCGTGCGATCACCGCGTCGTAAACGGGATCGCGCGACAGTTTTCCGCGCGTGTAGTACTGCAGAAAGCGCGTATCGAACAGCGATGCGACGCGATCGCGCGCGGCCTCGCGCATCACGACGCGAGGTGCTCGATCAGACCGATGAGATCGGGAAGATGGAATGGCTTCGGCAGGATTGCCGTGACGCCCATTTGCAGCACGGCCTGCGGATCGGAGCGAAGGTGCGCGGAGACGACGATGATCGGAAACGAGCCGCGATGTCCGGTCTCCTGCAGCTTTTGCAGAAAGTCCCAGCCGTTGACGTTCGGCATGGCGAGATCGAGCAGCACGACGTCTGGCTTGTGGATCAGCAGCGCGCGATGTCCCTCGGCGCCGTCGCCGGCGAGCAGCACCTGAAATCCGTGCTGTCGCAGCGCCGCGGCGAGCATCCCGCGAAGCGGCAGATCGTCGTCAATGACGAGCACGCTCTTGCGATCGACGTCCGCCACGCGCTTTTCCGGCGCCACTTCCTGCCGCTGCACGTCTGTCATTGTAAATAGCTCACAGCTGAGACCGCGATGCGAATCGCGCGCCTCTTCTCAGAAGAGGTCGCTGTCGCCCCACGTGTAATAGAGATCCCTGCGCATCCGCTCTGTCGCGTCCGCCATCGTAAACGGAACAGACATCAGCGAGAGATCCTGCGGTTCGGGACGAGTTTCGAAGCCGGCGTGATTGAGGGCGTCATCGAACCAGAGCGGGCGCGGCGGAAACCACGCCTCGACCAGGTCGACCGGATAACCGGGAACGATGTGCCGCAACGCGACCTCGAAGGCATCGAGATGGAAGGGATCGAACAGCGCATCGCCGATCATCAGCCGGTTGTCGCGAATGCGCAGCACAATCCAGCCCGCGAGGCGATGCCACTTGTGAATCGCGACGATGACATAGGGCGAGTCGGGGTGCTCGAGATAACGCCAGCGGATGTAGCGCGCGTCGCGGCGCGCGAGAAATTCGTATGCACCGCGCACGCGCGCGTAAAAACCATCGAGCTCCGCACCAGCACTCTTCACGATGCGCAGCCGGTAACCACGCAGCAGCTGTTCCGATCGCGAGATCGGGCGAATCGTTCGCGCGTCGCGCACGCGATACGTGACCAGCTCGACGCGATCGCTGCGCAAAAAACGGAGCGAGAACTTCTGAATGTTCGCGACGTTGAAGCCGTAGTTGAAGGCGACCTCTCTTTCGCAAAACTGTTCGTAGAAATGGAGCGCGGTCCGGCCGAGCATCGAGCTCGCGCCGCGGCCGATGTGTCGCACGGACGGATGGGTCATCGTGTCGCCGATCTGCTGCGCGACGAGCTCGCGGCCATCCTCGTCGAAGATCACCGGATAGCCGGCGTAATGCGCGACGAGCCGCTCCCCTTCGAACGTCAGGCTGATTCGTTCATTGCCGGCCGGATTGCCGCGGAACTTCCAGTTGAAATGTTCGAGCGAGCGCGGTGCGTGCGGGAACGATTTCGCGAACAGCTCGAGGATTGCCGTTTCGTCGCCGGAGCGATACGGCCGCGTTTCAACGAGCATGCGTCGGTTCGACGGCACGGATTGCGCGGATGTTGGTCGGCGTGCCGGCGCGGCGTCTCGCCACGATGCGAATCGAGCCGGAGCCGACCAGGAGCGGGTCGGGAAGGATCTTCATCACTACGCTCGCGACGCGCGCAAGCAACGGCGAGCGCGCGCCAAGGACGTGGCGAAGGAACTTCTGGTCGCGGTACTGAAAGTCGGGACCGACACTCGCGATCTCGAAGCCGGAGTGTTCGAGCAACTCGATGAGCGCCGAGCGCGAATAAAGCACGAGGTGCGTTCGGAAGTAGTGCGCGACGCGCCGGCGTTCGCTCAGCAGATACAACAGCGCCTCCGTGTCGAACGTCGAAAGGAACAACGTTCCGCCAGGCTTCAGCAGATCTTTGATGCGCGCCAGCGAGTCGTGCGGATCGGCCATGTTCTCGAGCACGTGATCGATGGTGACGGCGTCGAAGGCTGGGCCGGTGTTCACGAAATTCGAAAGCGTCGCGCAGTAAACGTCGAGTCCGCGCGCGCGCGCTGCACGTGCGACCGGCGACGACGCATCGATGCCGACGTATTCGAACTCGCTCGCGGTAGCAATTCCGAAGCTGCCATCGCGCACGCCGATCTCGAGCACGCGCGCGCGAGATCCGAGCTGTCGGCGCAATGCAGCAAGCCGGCGCCGGCTCGTCTTTTCGCGCGCCGGTTCCGACGGACGCTCGCGTTCCGAGTCGCTGGCCGGATGATGCGAGCGCAACACGCGGCGAACCGGCTGCGTGTCGTCGAGGTTCGCGAACTGATTGAGATAGCGGCACTTACAGCGACTGCACGACCGCACGATGTTGCCGTCGATCTGCGCACACGTCCAAACCTCGGAAGAGAAACAGACGAGGCATCGCCGCGTGGCGCGATAGCCGTTGTTGCGATCGGTGAGACGAATCGACGTCACCGCGAACAAGCCGCCGATCGCACCAAACGTCTTCGCGCGCGGCGCATGCGTCGCGGCAACGGTGAGCGGCTCGACACGAAAGCCGTACTTGTTCGCAAGGTACGCAAGCTCGAGATCGAATCCGCCGCCGTCCTGCTTTGCTTCCGCGAACAACAGCCGTGCGGCATCAGACGAAAAGGCTTTCAGCCGCACGCATGGATCGGGCAGCGCCGGCACGAGGAACCAGCGAAGAAGAACATGGCGGCGCGCTTCGCGATGACCTTCGCGCACGCCGAACACGACATCGGTCGCGCCCGACTCGATCATCGCAACCGCGTTGCCGATTGCGCCGGCCGGGTACGGGAGATCGGGATCGACGATGACGACGACACTCCCCTTCGCATCGAGTCCGCCGCGGCGAAGCATCGCGCCGAGGCCGGAACCGTCGCGTGAATCGACAACGCGAACGTCGAACGCGAAGCCGGTCGACTGCAGATAGCGCTCGATCGCTTCGAGCGTGTCGGGCAGCTCGGCGCACGGGCCGGCGAGCGGCACGAGGACCGAAACGCTGGTCGCCGTCATGACGTCATTCTAATCCGCTGGTACGCGGCAAGGACCCGGCCGGAGCGACGATCGATGATGCGCAGATAGAGCGGTCCGCCGCGCCACGCGGCGAGCACGTCCGGAGGAAGGTCGACCGATCCCCGCGTTGCGAAGCGTCCCGCGGCAGTCTCGAACTGCGGATGAGGCGACGCCTCGATCGCGACATCGTCCTGCTCGACGGCAATCGGTCCATCGATTGAAGGAACGTTTTCGGCGTGCGGCGGACGCTCGAGCGCCTTGATCGACGATGCCGCGATCGCTCCGCTCCACTTGCGCAGATACGCGCGCTCCGACTGCGCATACATCGTTGCGGCTTCAGGTGAAACGCCCGCGCTCTGGTTGTACAGATGACGGCACTTCGCGCCGGGAACGTAAGCGATCTCGCCGCGAACGCGACGCAGGAAATCGGTCTCTTCGAAGTAAAGACGAAAGCGCTCGTCGAAGCCGCCGGCGTCGAGCGCGCGCGTACGAATCGCCATCACCGCACCTGAGATTGCGCGCACCGGTGTTGGCGACACGAGCGACCAGAACGCGATTCGTTCGCGAATGCGGCGGGCGTCGCGGCGATGCTGCACGAATCGTGAGCGCGTCGCTAGTCCGTGTTCGAGGCGATCGCCGGTTGTGTGCAAATCGGCGGGCGGCAGCAGCCATTCGTGCGCGTCATCCCAGTAGAGTGCAGGACCGGCGACGTCGGCGCCGCTTTCGACGAGTCGATCGATCGACGCTTCACCAAAACGTACGTCGGGATTCGTCACGATGATCGTGTCGCCATCACACGCCCGACGACCGCGATTGATCGCGGCGCCGTAGCCGAGATTTGTCTCGGCGACGATCAGCGTATCGGCGACGCCGCCCAATGCCTCTGCTTCTCGCGCATCGACGCTGTTGTCGACGACGACGACCTGCAGCGGCTCGCGCGATGCAGCACGCGCGGTGCGGATCGCTTCGTGCGCCAGCGTCGCCGTTCGATAGTTGACGACGAGAAGCGAACGACTCATGTCCGCTCGGCGGCGACCGCTTCGACCGGCTCGAGCTGCCAGCGATGCTTCACGGCGAGCAGGCCGATCTCGTAGCGATCGCCGGTCATCGAGAACGCCGGCCGGAGATCGCGGCGATCGAAGACCGTCATCGCATTCTCGTCGCCGACGAACGCGATGATCGAGTAATCGCCGCGCAGCAGCGGCACGTCGCGCAATTGCACGACGAGGTCGTAATCGTTGCGGCCGGAAAGCGGCGCGAGCGAATCGGCGTGCGTCCCGACCGCGAAGCACTGCAGATCATCCGCCGAACGATGAATACCAACGATGAGATGCAGCGGCTGCTCAGCAGCCTCGGAACGCACTCGGATGCGTACGTGAATGTCGTCGCCGCGATCGAAGCGATCGCGCGGGCGTCCTGTGGGATCGCAAACAGTGATTTCCGTGAAGCGGGCCGGCGCCGCGACGCGCTCCGGCACAGGCTCCCCTTCGCTCGCCGGATGCTCGCGATCGCGCTGCAGGAGAAACGTCTCGTACTCATGCACGACGTCGAGCGCGGGACCACAGCGAACGACCGTTCCGTGATCGAGCCAGAGCGCGCGGCGGCAAATCGAAGAGATGTAGTAGAGCGCGTGCGAGCAGAAGAGAATCGTCTTCCCCGCTTCCTGGAACTCGCGAATCTTGTCGACGCACTTCTTCTGGAAGTGACCGTCACCGACTGCCAGCGCTTCATCGATGATGAGGATGTCGGGATCGACGTTCACCGCGACGGAGAACGCGAGGCGCATGTACATGCCGGAGGAGTACGTTTTCACCGGACGATCGAGAAACGTTCCGAGCTCCGAAAACTCGAGGATCGACGGGAGCTTTTTTCGAATCTCAGCGGGAGAAAGCCCCAGGATTGCGGCGTTGAGCGCGGCGTTATCGCGGCCGCTGAACTCGGGATGGAAACCGGTGCCGAGCTCGAGGATCGACGCGATGCTGCCGCGCGTTTCGAGCGCGCCGCTGCTCGGACCTGTGACATTGCACAGGAGCTTGAGCAGCGTGCTTTTACCGGCGCCGTTCTGCCCGATGATGCCGATCGTCTCGCCGCGCTCAACTTCGAACGAAACGTCCTGCAGCGCCGGAAAAACCGTGTGGCGCGCTCTTCCGGTGACGATCTCGAGGAGGCGGTCGAGCGGTCGCGGATAAATGTCGTAGTGCTTCGTCAGCTCGACGGCACGGACAGCAAAGTCCATCGCCGACATTCTACGGGCTTCCTTCGGGCACCGTCCAAACGGCTGCGCCGCAAAAAAAAGCGGCGGGCCGAAGCCCGCCGCTCTGGTTCGTTGCGTGAAAGTCCGGATCAGTGTGCCGCTCGACGCGTGCGCGTCACGAGACCGATCGTGTGATCGGCCTGTGCGAGCGCGCCGCTTCCGTCTTCAACGTGCAGCGTGATCGTGTGCGGACCAGGGCTGCTGTAGATATGCGACTGCGGCGACGGAGTCGAGCTGTTGACGGTCTGGGTTCCGGAGTTGTCGCCGAAATCCCAAATCCACCTCGTAACGATGCCGTCGTGATCGACGATCGGCGTGAAGATGTAGCCGTTCGTCACGCCGGTAATCGGCGAAATGGTGAAGTCGACATGAACGGTCACTCCGGTCCCGAGACCGAAGACCTGCACCGGCGACGTCAAATCGAGCGTGTTCGCTCCATTGTTCACCGTCGCTTTGACCGTATACGAACGCTCCGCGTTGAACCTGTGCTGCACGGTGCGACCGGTTGCGGTCGTGCCATCGCCGAAGTCCCACGAGAACGTGTGCGTGGCACAGGCGAGGTTGTAATTGGAGATGTCGACGTTGAACGACACGAGCTCACCGGTCTGGCAGCGGCTCGTCGGGGACGCCTGGCTGCAGGTACCGCTTGCGTTGCTATAAACGATGAACAGCTTGTTGGCCGTCATCTCGCCGCAATTGCCTGGATTTCCGCTGCCGACCTTGACCGGCGTCGAAACGGTGACCGACTGCGTCGGACTATTGATCGTCACTGATGCGGTGTAGTTGCCCGCCGCTGCGTATTGATGGACCGGAGTGGCGCCCGTTCCAGTGCCGCCATCGCCGTAGCTCCAGCTGTAGGTATGAGTCGCGCAGCTGAAGAGATACGAAGAGGAGCCGGCGCTGAAGCTCACCGACTCGCCGGTCGTGCAGGATGCTGTCGGATTGCCCGACGAGCAACCGCTGGCGACTCCCGAGTACTGCGCGTAGATGTTCGACGTAGTCATCGTGCCGCACACTCCACCGCCGCCGCCGCCCACTGTGACAGGCGCTGTGGCGGTAAACGTCTGCGAACCGTTTCGGATCGTCACTGAGACGTTGTACGTGCCGCCGGCCGTGTACTTGTGCGTCGTGCTGAGGCCGGTGCCCGTTCCGCCGTCACCGAAGCTCCAGCTGAACGTGTGACTCGCGCACGTGAAGGCATATCCGGATGGAGAGGCGTTGAAGGAAACGGTTTCGGCCGTACTGCAGGGCGCCGTGCTGACATAGCTGCAGTTCGACTGCGGGCCGGTGAACACGATGAAGATGTTGTTGTTCGACATCGTCTCGCATGCGCCCGGTGGTGGTGGCGGCGGAGGCGGAGGCGGAGGTGGCGCGCCGACCGTCACGTTCGCTGTCAGGGTAACGGACTGCGAACCGTTGCTGACGACAACGCTCACACTGTAAGTACCGCCGGCATTGAACGACTTCGAGGCCGCCTTCGTCGACGCATGCGACCCGTCGGGGAACGTCCAGTTATAGGTGTGCGGCGCACACGTCACAAAGTAGTTATAGAACTCGACGTTGAAGCCGACGTTCTCGCCGGGCGAGCATGTACCGGAGTTTGCGTTGCAGCCGGTCGACGGGCCGGAGTAGGAGATGTACGCCGTGGTACCGGGAATCATGTCACCGCAGAGCGAGCCCGCCGAAGTCACAGTGACCGACTTCGTCACCGTCTTGCTGAAGCCAAGCGCGTTGGTGACGGTGAGACTGACGGTGTACGGGCCGACCGCCGTAAAGGTCGGAGACCATGTCTTCGTGTTGCTGTTGGCGGCGGTAACGGTGCCCGCCGGCGTTGCGGACCAGGCATACGTCCAGCCGTCCGCAGCCTGATCGACGTTCGTTGCCGACGTCGCGGTGAAGACGCAGGGCGGTCCGCCCGCGGTGCAATCGCCGGTGATCGCCGGGTCAGGACCATTGAGCGGCGCCGTGTCGAACGAGCTCGTCTCGAACGAGAGGCCGGCGCAGGAACCGACGAGCAGCGTCGGTGAGGTGATAGTCAGACGACCATGAATACCGATTCCGCCAAACGACGTCTTGGGTACGTTCCATGCCGGAATTGCAGTGACGGCCGCAGTTCCTGTCGGTCCTGCAAGCAACACCGCGTTGGCGCTGCTCATCAGTTCCCATTTGTACGTCAGCGCCGCCGCCGGTGCAGACGAAAGCGCGCCGGTATTGTCCGTCGCTCGCGAGTTGCTCGTGAACGTGACGTTCGTTGTGTCCGACGTCACTGCAACCGACGCCGCGAACGGACGTACTGAATAGCCGAAGTCGGAACCGCTGCCGTGAATGCCGACGGCGAAATCAGCGCCATTACGGGCGGTAATGCCCGAGCCAGTGCCGCTGTACGGACCGTAGTGCGCATCGAAGCTGAGATTGTGATGTGCGGCGCAAACGCCGACCTGCGGAGTCTCGCTCGGCGTGCCGCGCGTCTCGACTCCATCAATAACCCACGTTGCGTAATGGCTCTGGATCGTACCGTCGGAGGCGTCGAAGAACGTATCTCCAACGACGATCGGCAGCGACGAATTAGCCGCCGGTGCAGTGACGAGCGTAGTAAATCCGGTAAGGCCGAAACGCGGTACCGGAGACTTCAATTGAAGGGTCGTTGAGCCGACTACAGTGCTGTCGCTGGTGCTGGTAGCCGTCACGGTGCGTAAAGCGGTACCGGTCGCGACCGAATCACCGGAGTACTGGTGTGTGACAGGGGTGGTGCCGGTGAAGCTCGGGAAAATATTCGGATCGACGAGCGCAAGCGGATTTCCGAAATTCCACTGAATCGGAATTGACGCTGTAGACCCTGTTCCCGTTGCAGTGAACGTCACAGCATCGCCGTACACGGGCGCCGTTCCGGCGCTGGCCGGCGTATGTGGATTCGGGGTTCCGCTGCGACCGGTGACAGTGGCTGTAATGCTGTCGGTACCGGTGATCTCATATACGTCGCCGATACCCTTCGCGCAGACGATCAGATAGTCCTTGCCGCCCTGCCTGATGACCATGCCGTCCCGGATATTCGTATAAGACGGATAAACGTAGCCGGTGGGCGGATTCGAATAAAAGGCGCGAATATAGGATCTGGTCTGGCTGCCGCTGAGCGGCTGGACAGCTCCGTCGTAATACGGCGCCATGACCAGTTCGACCGGCTTGGTACCCTGCAATTTGAGAATGCGTGAATCCCAGCCACCGGACGTCGAGGTGCCCGAGACAACGAGATAACCGGCGCCGTAGTGAAGCTGGACTGCAGAGATGCCGGTAGGGACTGAGTATTGTGCGGACTGAACAAAGGTATTTCCCGACGGGGAAAAGACCGTGAACACCATGTTCGCTCCGCTGTTGCCGGAGAGCGCGTAGAAGTTCGTTCCGTCCGAAGTCACTTCATTGAAAGCGGAACCATCGGAGGCCTTCCGCGCAGGAACCAGCGCGGAGCCACCCCCGGCGAGCGCGGTACCGTCCCAAATGGACAGGTAGCCGTCGTCGGTAAGATAGGCAATTTTGGTTGCTGTGGAATCGTGCACAGCGGTGTACAGATTCTGCCCCGCGCGCAGTACCGCCGGCGTCGGATTGGACCGGTTGCTGACGTCATAAAGCTTCGTGCTTCCCTTGCGGTCGCTCACGAGCGCGTAATACTGCGTGGGGCTGCTCTTGAAGCCGGCGATGTAGGTGGGACCGGTCATGCCGGTCTGCTGCGTCATGCTCGTCATCAGTGAGCCGTCGGCGCCGCCCGGATCCTTCGCAATGCCCCAGCCGAAGATCTCGTACGCCATATAGACGTATTTCTGATCGTCCACATACACGCCGAAAAGACGATCCTGGCCGTCAGCAACCTGGAGATTCCAGCAGGCATCCTGATGGCCGGAGGAGGAGCAGCTGATCGATGTCCATTCCGGATAAAACCACGTATCAAACTGCAGCAGGTCTTCGTATGGCGCCGTCTTGCGGCAACAGCTCGCCACCGCACCGCCGGAATTGGGGGGACTCGTCGGAATGCCGCCGGCGGTGATCATGCCGGTGCCGGAATTCAGCCGCCCGATGAAACTCGCCGCGTCATAGGCCATGACGCCTGCGCCGATTTTGAAATAGAGCCGCGTCCCATCCTGCGACAGCTGTACGGAGTCGGCGCGTGCGGTCCGGTAGTACGCCTGGAAGTCGGTGGTGCTGCTCGAGTCGAGGAAACGCCCCGTGAACTTCGAGATCGGCGCCGAGTATCCGACGGCCGGCTTGTTCTTGAGCGACCCGAGACAGCCGGAGCAGGTCGCGAGGGTATTCGGCGTCTTCGCGGGCATCGCCCAACCCTGCGCGAACACCGAAGCTGAGGTCATCAGCAGCACTGCGCAGATGACGAATAGGACTCGGCTGTAGCGTTGGTTCACATCTCCCCCCTTGGGCATCACTCTATTTCTCATGCTGCGGACCGGCCGCGAGCGGGACGGAATGGCAGACGTTCATCGACATCAGGCAAGAATTGGAAGTTATTGTACCAAATCAGAACCGGATTGGAAGAGACGACATCAAAAAAGAAAAGGCGGGCCGGAGATTCCGGCCCGCCCTTTCAGGCTACTGCGATTTGAGACGAGATTACGGGGTGGTGTTGGTTCCGATGTACGGAGCGACACCCGGCGTGCAGCCAGCCACGTTCGGCGGGCAAACCGGAGTACCACCGGCCGGTCCGATCGTCGAGCCAGCGGCCGGAGACGGCGAGCAGCCGTTGCCGAGCCACGCGGCGTCGAAGTCAACCGAGTAACGGCCTTCTGCGAACATCGAGACGATGACCCAGTTCTGGCTCTGGCGGGTTCCGATCGTGGTGCTGGTGGCCGGACCGCTGAAGCCTGCGCGCTGGGAGCTGTAGTTGAGCGAACCGAGGTTGTTGAGGTTCAGGTACATCCAGCCGGCGATGTCGGCAGTGCCCGAGTTCTGCGGGAACAGCGACGACGACGTCAGAACGGCCTGGGTCTCAGCAGTACCCGGCTGGCCCGGAGGCGGCGGCGAGATAACGACGCCGGTGCCCGGGATGAACGAGTTCTCGTGCTCGTCGAAGCGAACCACTTCCGCGATCGGAAGGTTCGAGTTCGCTGCGAAGGTGCTGCAGGTGAGGCTGGCGCCGGTCACGCCTTCACGCCACATCTTGTAGCGAGTCGTGAAGTCGCCCGTTCCACCCTGGATGTAGCGGGCGGCAAAGGTCGACGGCAGCGGCTGGCGACGATCGATCGTGCGCAGCGCAAGCGGCGCAGCGGTGTAACGATCGTAGAACGTGTACGGCAGGTTGGTGATGGACGGCGCCGGGATGGAGCCAGCCGGACCACCCTCGGGGATGGCGCGGATGTGAACCATCGGGTTGCCACCGGCATAGTTACCAGTGGTGGCGTTCGGGTTGATGTCCTGATAGTCGCCGATCAGAACGTTGTCGAACAGGATTTCCGTCGAGAAGTACGACGAAGTGGTCGGCAGCGAGGTCGAGCAGGTCGCCGCGACGTCCATCGTGATGTAACCGATGGCGTTCGTGTGCGTGCCGCCGACGCGGGTCGCGCCGCAACCGCTGTAGAGACCGGTCGTCAGAGCCGTGCGGAGGTCCGCAAGGTTCGTCGGAGGAATGTTGCCCGGGAGCAGACCTGCCGCGCAGCGCGAAGCCGCCGTCGGGAGGAAGTTCGGGTTCGCGGTGTTCGCGAGCGGATTCGAACCTGCCGTGGCAACGAAATCCGGAGCGTCGACATCAATCGAGGTTCCCGGCGGCGTGCCCGGCGCGATGATGCCGCGGTTGAGCATGTCGTACAGGTTGATCGACTGAACGTCATAGCCGGTCAGGAAGATGTTGAAGTCGAGGATCGGGAACGACCAGTCGGTCCAAACCGTGACGTGTGCGATCTGCGGCACGCGGCTCGTGTTGGTGATCGTGAAAAGGGTCGTACGCGCCGTCGACTGCGGCGAGGTGAAATCGACCTCGAAGTACGGAAGCAACAGCGTAGCGGCCGGCGCAACACTGATGTCGCACGAGTCGTCGTTGTTGGTCGTGCTCGGGCCGAAAGCCGCGCCGCCGACGCCAAACTGGAACGTGGCGTTCGGGGTAAGCGACTTCGGGTGTGCCGCGAAAGCCGAACCCGCCATCAGGAGGGTGGCCATCATGGCCAGAACCAATAGTTTCTTCATGTTTATCTCCTACACATCGTTGATTGAACTCTTCTTTGTTCGGTCACGCGTCACCCTCTCTCGACGATACGATCACCTCCCGCGCCGTTTTTTAAAACTTTCAGCGAATCTGTTTCGCCAAAAGTAAGACCAATGATTCGAGAAGTCAATACGCGGATGGCACTTTTATGGGATTACGCCATACGGTACCGGGGAAAAAGTGGGCGGATTATACCCGAAAGCCTCGCTCTGGCAACCACCAATCGCGTCGGCCCGTCCTCTTCGTCACACCCGCAACTCCCTGTTGCGCGTGCGTTTCCGCGTCTCCGCCTTCAACGCGGATACCAACTTTGTCACCCTGCGGATGACCACGCCACGCAAAAAAAAGGCTCCCCGCGTTACGGAGAGCCTTCCATCACAGCATTCTGACTCGACTTATTTCGTCGCAGCCGTCGCCGGACCGGTGCCGCGGTTGAGATAGACGTGGATCGATCCGTCGCGCGACGCGAACGCGCCCTTGCCCGACGCCTCGTACATCACGATGATGTCCGGACGTTTGTCGCCGTTCACGTCCGCAACCCGCAGGTCGTAGTTCGTGTTCGGATCGAGCTTCAGTCCTTCGATCTTTCCACGCGCGAATCCGCCCTTCCCGTCTCCGAGAAGCATGACGCCTTCGCGCGGGTCGTAGCGCGTGTACATGATGTCCGCATTGCCGTCGCCGTCGAAGTCGGCCGTCGCGACACCCATCAGACCGCGCGGGCTCGCCCATCGCGTGATCGGAGTCCGCTTCGCTTTACCGTCGACGAACGAAATGCGGTCGATTCCGACGACAGTCTTCGTCGGCGGCTCCGGCACGGTGCGCGGATTCAAATCGGTCGGCCAGAAGCGCGCGAACGAAACGGCGATCTCGTCCGCCTTCGCGTTCTTCGCGAACCGCCCAACCGCGCTCGCGAAGTAATACGAGAGGTACGGCACGACCCACGAGTCTTTCCCGTTCACGACCGGGCTCCACTTGCGCAGACCCTTGCTGACCCAGATCGTCTCCGAAGAGTTGAAGAAAATGCTGGCCGACGCGAAGTCGGGATACGTGTCGTTGTTGAAGTTGCCGACGGACAGCCAGTCACCGCCGAAGCGGCTCGCCGGATCGGCGACGTTGATCCCTTCCCAGCGCGCACCCTTGTCGCGATTCAGATATGCGCGGATGCGGCCGTAGTTCGGATCTTCCGGCCGCTGCACGGCGGTCGGACCTTCGGTGACGGCGACGACGTCCGGCCAGCCGTCGCGATCGACGTCGGTGACGATGACGCGGCGCGTGCCGAAGTCATGCGGAATGGTGGTGACGTCGGTGAACGTCCCCTTTCCATCGCCAAGGAAAACGTAGACGCCGGTGAGGTGAACGCCGAACGCCAGATCCATCTTGCCGTCTTTGTTGAAGTCCGCTGCGACGACGCTGCCGTAGTCGAGTCCATGCGGCCATTTCGCCGGCCACACTTTCCACTTGCCGGTTCCGTCGCCGAGGAAGATGACCGGCACGTTGCCGCCGGCGCGCTCAGGCGGCGCGATGAGATCGAGGAACCCGTCGCCGTTCATGTCGGCCACGGCCATCGAGTTGCGCCACGATCCGTTCTTCGGCAAGCCCTCGGACGAATCTTCGAAGCGGATGACGGTGTCGCTCGGCGGCGGCGTCAGCTCCGAGAACTCGGAACGAATCGCCTGGAAGAACCTGATGTCTTCCTCGCCGAACTTGCGGTAGCCCGCGGCCTCGGCTTCTTCAGCGACCTTCTCGGGTGATGCCTCTTCTTTCGGCTCATCGACCCAGGCCCACACGTACTTCGCGTCCTGCCGATAGAGCTCGCGGTAGACGTTGATGAAGCCGAACGGACGAACGTAACCCTCGTCGCCACCTTCGTAGACGGTCCAGCGGCGATCGTACCGTTCGATGTGCTGCCACTTGCCGAAGCGGAAAAACTTCTTCGACGGGTCGGGGTTCGGGCCGGGATCTTCGGCAAGGCCGATGCGCGCCTTCCGCTGCTCGGGCGTTTCCGGCTTGATGAACTCCAGCGGACCGCCGGCATCGTCGGGGACTTTCGCCGCCTGGGCAGCGGGCTGAGGAGCCGGCGCCGGCTTCGCCTCCTGCGTCTGTGCCGGAACCGATGAAGCGGTTGCCAGGCAGAGAGCAATCATCAACTTCCTGTAGAGCATTCTTCTCTCCTTGAAAAATTCGGGGTCGCGAGCTCAGATGAGATCGGCGAGGGTCGACTGCGCACGGCGAAAGAACATCAGCCCGCCGACGAACGCCGCCGAGGCAACGACCAACAGAAATACGATCGAGCCGAGCGGAGGTAACGGTGCCGACAGCAAAGCGCTGCGGAACAAACCGAGAAGAGGCGTCAGCGGATTCCACGCGAAGAAGCGCTCGAACCTGCCGGCCACCGGATAGAGGATTGGGCTCAGATAGAAGAGGATCGACATCAGAAACCCGAGGATCTGCGTCAGGTCGCGGAAGAAAACATACGTGGCGGCGAGCAGCCAGCCGATCCCCGCCTGCAGCGTGAACTGGATGAGCAGCGCGACGGGAAGCAGCCAGAGATAGCCGGGAAAGACACCACGCGCGAGCAGAAAGATGACGAAGAGCGTGAGACCGACGACTTCGAAAATGATGGCAGAGGCGTTCGGGACGAGGACGAGCAGTTCGCTGCGGAAGGCCAGACGGCGGACCATCGGGGCGTTTTCGACGATGCTCGTGGTCGCGCGGACGATCCCTTCGTTGATGGCCAGCCACGGGATGAGGCCGGAGATGAGGAAGTTGATGTATCCCGAGGAAGTGCTGCCGGGACCGCGGGTAAACATATAGGTGAAGACGAACCAGTAGAGGACGACGAGGCTGAGCGGCTGGAGGACAGCCCACGCCACACCGAGGGCCGAGCCGGTGAAGCGGGCGTTGAAATCACGCCGTACGAGCTCACGCAGCAGGTTCAGGTTCTTGTAAATCGAGGCCTCGGCTTGACAAGCACGGACCGCGTCCGTAGATTGACCGCTGCGACTTTATTTCGCGACAGCATAAAAAGTCAACGAAACCCGCATGAACAAACCCGCCCAACTCGAGCTCGTAGGACGCAAAATCCGCCAGCTCCGCCGCCAGAAGAAGCTCACGCAGGTGGAGCTTGCCGAGCGTATCGGCATTCATCAGTCCGATCTCTCGCGGATGGAGCAGGGGGAGTACAAAGTCGGTCTCGACACACTCCTCAAGATCCTTCAGACGTTCGATCTGAGCATCGGCGACTTCTTCGACGAGAGCAGTCGCGGTGCGAATGTGTTCGACAAGTACAAGTCTCTCAGCTCGGTCGCGCAGAAGGAAGTTGAGAATTTCATTGAATTCAAGCGGCGTCAGGAGCAGGATGACGCGTGGGATACAGACACGGGTGAGGGCGAGGGCGGCGATGTCTGACCTTTTGATCATGACAAGAGTCGAAGAACTGCGCCAGGCGGCGCTCGAAAAAGTCCGTGCGAACGAGATCGAGGCAGCGCTCGCGCTGTATGACGACGCCCTCGCGATCGCCGATGACGAAGAAGTCTCCGAGCTGATCACCATCAACAAGGCTGACGCGCTCATCACACTCGAGCGCACCGGTCCTGAGGTGCAGGAGCTCGCGCGCGTCATCATGCGCCGGCGCAATCCGCGCCACGTCTATCTCGCCGCGTACGCGCTGCAGTACAAGCATCGTCTCGAAGGTGAGTTCAAGCGCGCGCTGTTCTACGGTCAGCTCGCACTGCGCAGCGCCGATGAAGCGAACGACCTCTCGTGGAAACGGGCGGCGCTCGTCGACCTCGGCAACGTCTACGAGATGGACTCGCAGATCCCGAAAGCGATCGAGTGCTTCGAAGAAGCGCTGACGATCACCGACGCGTCGCACGGCAACGGCTACGATCTGATGAGCCGCGGCTACACGCTCGAGAACCTCGGGTACTGCAAGCTGCTCGAAGGCAACATTCGCGAAGGTCTCGCGCTGATCCATGACGCGGCGCAGATGCTCACCGATCCTCTCGGCACGGCCGAGGCCTACATCGATCTCTGCTACGGCTACCTCGAGCTCGAAGATCTCGAGCGGGCGCGCTTTTACGGCGATGCCGGCCTCGAAGTCGCGCGCGACAACCGTCAGATCCGCAACGCTCACTACCTGCTCGGCGAAGTCGCCTACAAATCCGGCGATTCCGAAGCGGCCGATTACCACTTCGATTGTCTGGCGAAGTTCTATCCCGAGTTTCGCCATCTCAAGAGCCTGCTGTTCGCGATCGATCTCCGGTCGATGGTCAACCTGAAACTATGAAACGTCTTCTGTTCGTCATCGCCCTGGTTCTCCTCCCGTCCGCGGTATTCGCGCAGACGGTTGATCGCGACGTGCTGCTCACGAAAAGCGGCACGCTGTACACGATCGAGAGCGAGCTTGCAGACAGCAGCCATCCGAATACGACTCAGTACCTGGTACTGACGGTGAAGACGGCGCAGAAAGTCACGCGCACGATCGTTCCCGAGTCGACGATGGAAGGGCTGCATCGCGGCCCGGCGCTCGTTTACGACACCGATTCCGACACGCTGTTCGTCTTCTGGCTTCGCACTCCGAACGGGATGTCGAGCGAGCTCCTCGTCGCGTCATATCAGAACAACAGGTGGAGCCCGGCGATCTCGATCGACGACACGCCGCTGACTTCGCGCTACAACCTCCGCATCTCCATGACTCACCGCGTCGCGCAGATGCAGCGCGACGGCAGCGTGATCGACATCTCGAAACTCATCATCCACGCGGTGTGGTGGGAGATGAAGGGCGACAGCGAGACCGCTCGTTACGCGATGCTGCCGGTCGATCAGGGCCACATCATCTTCACCGATCCGAAAGAGCAGATTCACGACCTGAACGACTTCGCGGCCATTCAGAATCCCGGCTACGAAATGCCGGCCAACTTCAACGCCGAGCTTCTTCGCCACCCGGCGCTCGTCGACTCCGCGGCGCTCGATTCGGTCGACGCCATCTTCGGCGACGTCAAAACGAAGAGCTTCAACCGCACGACGCTCCACCCGATCATCTCCGAGGGTCGTCTGCGCATTCCGGTCGGCATTTCGAAAGACGCCCCGCGGCCGACTCGCTTCTCCCCTCCGGGCAACTTCTCGTCGGACTGGAACGGCCGCGTCGACGCGCTGGCGAACGGCCGCGTCTCGAGCGACAGGCTGGTGCTCTACAACGTGACCGAGAGCGCGGTGAACTACCTCGTCTACTCTGACGGCAAGTGGTCGTCGCTCACCTCTCTGCCGCTCAACGATCGTCTCTCGGTCGATGCGACCGTCACGGCCCTCAGCCGGATGATCAGCGCAGCCGAATAAGCCCGAACTACTCACACGCAAAACGAAAAGAGCCGGCGGCAACGCCGGCTCTTCTGTTTTGTGACGCGCATCGTTGCGCGCGAGGGAGTCGTCAGATGCGCGGCTTCGCGCGGCTGACCGACGTGATGATGCCGACGCCGAGCAACGCGAGCGATCCGATCGCGATCCACACAGGTGGTGCTTTCATCATGTACGCGGCGAGGGCAAGGGCGATGATGACGATCACCCATCCGACGAATGCGAGATTAAACCAGTTCACGGCACTCCTCCTCACGGGAGGCTCAGCAATGGAAGTGCCACGCACAAATGAAAAGGCCCGGCGCCTTGCGGCGTCGGGCCTTTGAGCATTGCGAACGGATCGCTTTCGCTTACAGCTGGTAGACGAAGAAGGCGATGAGCAGCGCGTAGATGACGAGCGACTCGATGAGCGCGAGACCGATGATCATCGAGAGGCGGATGGCGCCGGCAGCGCCGGGGTTGCGAGCGATGCCTTCGCAGGCAGCGACGATCGCGCGGGACTGGCCGATGGCGCCGGCCGCTGCAGCGAGTCCGAGGACGAACGCTGCGGAGAGCGCACCCCACCGAACCGGATTGCTGCCGGCAGCCGCCGTGGTCGCCGGCGCGCTCTGCGCGAACGCCGACACGCTGAGCAGCGCCAGCATGACGAACATCATGATGATGACTTTCTTGTTCACTTTTGAATCTCCTCCTTTTTGATTTTCCCGAAACCTGAGTTCCGTTGAATTGTGGTCAGTGTTCCTCGACGGTGGTCGCACCGCCGATGTAAACCATCGTCAGCATGATGAAGACGAAGGTCTGAAGAAACGCGCCGAAGATGCCGAGTCCCATCATCGGCCAGGGAAGCACGAACGGCAGCATCCCCATGAAGATCCCGGTGGCGGTGTGCTCACCGAAGATGTTGCCGAAGAGGCGCATTCCGAGCGACAGGATGCGCGCCAGATGGCCGATGATCTCGATCGGGATCATCAGCGGCGCAAGCAGCGGCATCGGTCCGGCGAAGTGCTTCAGGTAATGCCACAGCCCCTGCGCCTTGACGCCCTGGTAGTTGTAATAGAGGAACGCACACGCGCCGAGTCCGAAGGTCGTGTTTGGATTCGACGTCGGCGGCTGCAGGAAGAAGAACAGGCCGAAGATGTTCGAGATGAAGATGAACGCCGCGAAGCCTCCGATGATGTTCAGGAAGCGTTTCGAGGCTCCATGGCCGACGATGTCTTCGAGCAGCGCCTTCAGTCCGCCGACGATCAGCTCGAGAAAATGCTGAAAGCCGCTCGGATTGTCTTTGCTGACACGCCGCGTCGCCAGCGGAAAGATGATGCAGCTGACGACAAGCACCAGCAACGCCATGATGACGTGGTCGGGGACGGTGTAGCCGAATGCGCCACGCCAGATGTACCGGTTGAACGGCTCGTAAAGTATCGAACTTTCGTGTTCCATGAAACGTCAGTTACCTCGACTCGGCGATTACCCTGTACACGCTGTACAGAGCTTCACCGATGATTCCCACCACCACGATCGAGAATCCCAGCAGCACACTTGATGCGTTGAAACGAGCGACGAAGATGGCGACCGATAACGCCACACCGAAGAGACCGAAGCGCGCCAGGCTGCGCAGCGTCAATCTCCATGGTTTCGGGTGGGGCGCCGGCTGGAGAACCGAGTCGACGATCCCCTCCAGCCAAAGGAAGTTGATCATAACGACGGCCCCGCTGCAAGTCAATCCGATGAGTGCGTAAAACCCGCCTGTATACAGGGAAAACGCCGCAAACAGGACGTACGCGACGACACTGATCCGGCGCACGCGGCGCAGCACGAGCGAGGGCGGTTCGCGCTCGCTCGGCGTCGGCTCAGGCGCTTCCGGTGTCGTCGGGGGGAGTTCCTCCGGTGTCGTCACTTTTCGCCGTCCGAAACAGGTTGATGAACGCGGCGATCACGCCGAACAGGGCGAAGATCCCGGTCAGCCACGGCGCGGTGTGAAAAACCTTGTCGAGCCATCGTCCCCACAAAAAGCCGATGCCGATGGCGAGCGGAAACATCCACCCGATCGACGATGCCTCGAGGATCTGCCGCGCCTGCGAACGTTTATCGTCCGCCATTCGCGACCGGCGTCGAATGCGAAGAGATCCAGGCCGACGAATCGGTCGTCACTTTCGCAAGCGGCGACGGATAAACGCCGTAGAAGAACGTGACGAGCAGACAGACCGCGGCGACGAACTGCAGCGGCCGCGTGATCACGACGTCGGCTTCCGTCCCCTCTTTCAGGTACATGGCCATGACCAGTCGCAGGTAGTAAAACATCGACACGGCCGACATCAGCACGGCGATGACCGCCAGCTTGCCGAAGCCCGCCTGCATAGCGGCATAGAAGAGATAGTACTTGCCGATGAATCCGGCCGTCGGCGGTATGCCGCCGAGCGAAAGCAGGAAGACGATCATCGCGAACGCCCAGAACGGCGAGCGCTTCGCGAGGCCGTTGAAGTCGTCGACCTCTTCGGTCGCGTATCCATGACGGCGCAGCATCAGCACCGTCGCCCAGATGCCGAGGTTCGCGAAGACGTAGACGATCGAGTACACGAGGATACCGCGAATGCCCATCGGACTCAGCGCGACGACGCCGAGCAGCACGTAGCCGGCATGTCCGATTGATGAGTACGCGAGCATTCGCTTCACGCTGGTCTGCGTGATCGCCGCGAAGTTGCCGACGATCATCGACAGCGCGGAGATCACCGCGAGGACGTTGCTCCAGTCGACCTGAAAGTCGTGCAGCGCGGTGTAGAAGACGCGAGCGAAGACGGCGAACGCCGCGGTCTTCGAGGCAGTCGACAGAAACGCGGTGATCGGCGTCGGCGCACCCTCGTAGACGTCGGGCGTCCAGACGTGGAACGGGACGGCCGCAACTTTGAAACAGAGTCCCGCCGCGAGCAGCAGGATGCCGAACATCAGCGCGTCATTCGAGACGATCGACGACATCGAGCGCGCGATGACGAAGAGATTGAGCGAGCCGCACACGCCGTAGATCAGCGAGATTCCGTACAGCAGAATCGCCGAGCTGACCGCGCCGAGGATGAAGTACTTCATCGCCGCTTCCGTCGATTTCTCTTCGGTCTTGAAGTAGCCGGCGAGCACGTAGCTCGAGAGCGAGAGCAGCTCAAGGCCGATGTAGATCGAGATGAGATGAACGCCCGACGCCATGAACATCATGCCGCAGAGCGCGAAGCCGAGGAGCGAGTAATATTCCCACGGCGAATAGCGGGACGAGAGCAGGTATTCGTCGGAAAGAATCACGACGAGTGCGATCGTCGCGATGAAGAGCATCTTGAAGAAGATCGCGAAAGAGTCGAGCGCGAACATCGCCGCGAAGCCGCGAGTCTGCGTCAGATGCTCGACGCGATGCGAGCAGTAAAGCACCGTCACTGCAGTGATCGCAAGGACGGCCAGCGTCCACCATTTCGCCATCGCCGGATCACGCCGGCCGCCAAGCACCGGCAGACAAAGCAGGAGCGACGCGCCGAGCGCGATCACGATCTCCGGCAGCAAAAAGACGGTGTCGCTCCAGCTCATCTCGCGCCCTCGGCGACCACGGCGGCAGTTCCCGCCGCCGCTTCAACCGGCGCAACGGCGAGCACCGGCTTGTTGTAGTAGCCGGGATCGACTTTCTGCACGAGGTACTTCACCGGCTCGTCAATCGTCTCGAAGAAGATCCCCGGCGCGATGCCGATCCAGATCATGCAGGCGACAAGCGGGAGAAGTGTGATGAGCTCGCGGCGATTCACGTCGAGCAGGTTCTGATTCTTCGGATTGTCGAGCGGTCCCCAGAAGACGCGCTGATAGAGCCACAGCAGATACGCGGCGCCGAGGACGATACCGACCGCGGCGAAGACCGCCCACCAGATGTTGCGGTTCGCGGCGCCGAGAAGAATCGTGAACTCACCGATGAATCCGTTCAACGCCGGCAATCCCATCGAGGAGAGCGCGGCAATGAGGAAGAGCGTCGCGTACATCGGCATCTGTTTGGCGAGGCCGCCGTACTCGGAGATCAGACGCGTGTGCCGCCGCTCGTAGATGATGCCGACGAGCAGGAAGAGCGCGCCGGTCGAGATGCCGTGATTGATCATCTGCAGCACCGAGCCCTGAATGCCCATCGGGTTCAGCGCGAACATCCCGAGCATCACGAAGCCGAGATGCGAGACCGATGAATACGCGACGAGCTTCTTCATGTCCTTCTGCACGAGCGACACGAGCGCGCCGTAGATGATGCCTATGATCGCGAGAGCGACGATGACCGGAAGAAGTTGCTTCGTGCCGTCTGGAAGAATCGGCAGTGCGAAGCGAATGAATCCGTACGTTCCCATCTTCAGCAGAACCGCGGCGAGGATGACGGAGCCGGCCGTCGGCGCTTCAACGTGCGCGTCGGGCAGCCATGTGTGGAACGGGAACATCGGCACTTTGATCGCGAAGCCGAAGAAGAAGCCGAGGAAGATCCAGAACTGCAGCGACGGCGGGATGAGGTGTCCGATGTTGTGGTACTGCAGCACGTCGAACGTCGGCGCGTTGCCGAGTCCTTTGATGTTGAGGAACGGGATACCGCCGTCGTTGAAGAAATAGAGCGCGAGGATCGACAGCAGCATCAGCACGGAACCGGCGAGCGTGTAGAGGAAGAACTTGATCGCCGCGTAGAGTTTCCGCGTGCCGCCCCAGATCCCGATGATGAAGTACATCGGCACGAGCATCACTTCCCAGAAGACGTAGAAGAGGAAGAAGTCGAGCGCGCAGAACGTGCCGATCATGCCGGTCTGCAGCAGGAGCAGCAGAACGTAGTACTCCTTCTGCCGATGATTGATGGCGTCGAACGACGAGTAGATGGCGATACAGCCGGTGAGCGTCGTCAGGAGGATGAGCAGCAGCGCGATGCCGTCGATGGCGAAGTGATACTGCACGCCGAGTGACGGAATCCAGCTCCACTGTTCGTTGAACTGGAAGTTGGCAACGCCGGCTTTCTTTGCGTCGAATGCGATCCAGAGCGGAACGGAAACGAGGAAGTCGATGACGGCCACGGCGAGCGCGGTGCGTTTGATCGCGTTGGCGTTTTCACGGTTGTAGAAGAACGCAATGAAGAGCGCGCCGATCAACGGGATGTACGTGATGATCGAGAGGATCGGTATGTTCGGATTGCCGTAAATGCCCATCAGCGCTTCTCTCCTCGAATCATGCCTTCGTGAACATGTACACAGCCGCGAGCAGCACGATCCCGCCGCCCATCACCAGCGCGTAGTTCTGCACGAACCCGCTCTGCATCCGCCGCAGCGCCGATGACCCGCCGCGCGCCCCGGCCCCTACTCCGTTCACCGCGCCGTCGACGACGTACTTGTCGAACATCGACGAGCCGTGGCCGAGGACGATGACGGTGATGTGGCGGACGAGATTGACCAGACCGTCGAGAATGTTCGCGTCGAACCACGACAGCGCGCGCGCCAGCTTGACGGTGCCGCCGATCGCGGTCGCGTTATAGAGCTCGTCGACGTAGTACTTGTTCTCGAGCACTCGGTGAACGAATGGGAAGGTGGCCGCGAGACTCTTCGGCGTCGACCACGACGCGTCGCTGAAGTACCAGCGTCGCGCCAGCAGAATGCCGAAAACAGCGACGCCGATCGAAACAAGAATCAACACCACCTCGGTCGATTGACTCGCTTCGTGGAAATGGAAATGGTGCTCTCCGATCGGTACGAGGATCGGCTCGAGCCAGCGCTGGAAGATCGTCTCCTTCGCGCCGCCAAAGAGTCCCGTCGGGAAACCGACCAGACCGCCGATGAGGGAGAGAATCGCGAGAATCCAGAGCACGCCGGTCATTGAGCCAGGCGATTCATGCGGCAAATGCACATCGTCGTGATGACCGTGGCCTTTGTCGCTGTGTTGATCGCCCTGATCGAGGTGCGTATGCGAGCCGATCAAATCGTGCCCCGCATGCTTCGGTTCCGACTCTTCGATTCCCTCGACATGCGCTCCGCGGTATTTGCCCTGGAACGTCATGAAGTAGAGGCGGAACATGTAGAAGGCGGTGAACGTCGCGGCGACGACCGCGATGAGCCACAGCGGAATCGAGTAGCCGAATGCGTTGGCGAGGATCTCGTCTTTCGAGAAGAAGCCGGCCAGCGGCGGGATGCCGGAGATCGCGATCGTCGCGAGCAGCATCGTCATGTGCGTCTTCGGCATGTACTCCTTCAGCCCGCCCATCTTCCGCATGTCCTGTTCGCCGCCGCATCCGTGAATGACGGAGCCGGCGCCGAGGAAGAGGCACGCCTTGAAGAACGCGTGCGTCATGACGTGGAAGATTGCCGCGGTGAAAGCGCCGACGCCGGCAGCGAGGAACATGAAGCCGAGCTGCGAGACAGTCGAGTACGCGAGGACTTTCTTGATGTCGTTCTGCACGAGGCCGATCGACGCGGCGAAGATCGCGGTGATCGCGCCGACGATCGCCACGACCGCCATCGCGGTCGGCGAGAGCCGGAAGAGCGCGTTCGAGCGGACGACCATGTAGACGCCGGCGGTGACCATCGTCGCGGCGTGGATGAGTGCGGAGACCGGCGTCGGGCCGGCCATCGCGTCAGGCAGCCAGACGTACAACGGAATCTGCGCCGACTTGCCGCACGCGCCGACGAACAGCAGCAGACAGATCGCCGTCGCGACGCCGGCGTACGCGTTCCCGTGCGCGGTGATCTGCGCGAAGACGTGGCCGTAATCCGAAGTGCCGAAAGTGTTGAAGATCAGGAAGATGCCGAGGATGAAACCGAAGTCGCCGACACGGTTGGCGATGAACGCTTTCTTTCCCGCTTCCGCCGCGAAGTTCTTGTCGTAATAGAAACCGATCAGCAGATACGAGCAGAGCCCGACCCCTTCCCAGCCGACGAACATGACCATGTAGTTCGCTCCGAGCACGAGGAGCAACATCATGAACATGAAGAGATTCAGGTAGGTGAAGAAGCGCGTGTAGCCGGTGTCGTGCGACATGTAGCCGGTCGCGTAGATGTGGATCAGGCAGCCGACCCAGGTGACGATCAGCAGCATCGTGCACGACAGCGGATCGAGGCGGAACGCGAAGTCGATTCCGAAGTTCGAAATGAATCCGCCGGTGACCTGACCGAGGCCGGCCGGGATCCACGTGTAATAGACGTGCTGGAACGCATGCTCCGTTCCGCCGCGAACGTACGAGATGACGCTGTACGCGGCGAGCAGCGCGGAGAGCGCGGTCGAACCGATCGCGATCGCATTCGTGATCGCGCGGTTCTTCGGAGTCTTCGGCCACCAGAAAGCGCGGAAGCCGTTGATCGCCGCGCCGAGCGCGGGGAGCAGCGGGATCAGAAGGAGGAGAACGGGATTAACCATTGTCGCTCCCCTCGGAAAATTTATGCTGAGCGGAGCGAAGCATCTGCGGTGAGACTCGCGATGAGGATGCGACCCGGCTGAAGGACCGGAGATCCTTCGCTTCGCTCAGGATGAAGTGTGGCTGAGTCCTAACCATTCAGCTCCCTCGCCTCATCAACATTGATGCTGCTGCGCAGCCGGTACAGCTGAATGATGATCGCCAGTCCGACCGCCGCCTCGCCTGCCGCGACGGTGATGATGAAGATCGTGAAGACCTGTCCCTCGAGCGAGCCAAGGCGATGCGAGAACGCGACGAGGTTGATGTTCACGGCGTTGAGCATCAGCTCGATGCACATCAGCACCGTGATCATGTTGCGGCGGATGATCACGCCGACCAGGCCGACGGTGAAGATCGTGCCGGACAGCATGAGCCATGCGTCAATTGCCGGCATTCATCGCCTCCTTCACTTCACGCTCGGTCTCGACGCGCGCGAGCATGTAGTCGGGCGCGGTCTCTTCTTCGATCGCGCTCAGCTCGCGCTTGCCGATGACGATGGCGCCGATCATCGCTACGAGCAGAAAGAGCGACGCCACTTCGAACGGCACGAGGTAATCGGTGTAGAGCGCATCCGCGACCGCTTCGGAGTTCACGTTGTGGCGCGTGACGCGTTTGTGTCCGACGCTTCCCGGATGCTTCGTTGAGTTGATCACGACGCGGTCGCGCACGGTCGAGAGCTTCGACTTGTTCGCGTTCTCGTCGTGATAGACGCCGGGACGAACGAGCGTGACGAAGAGCGCGAAGACCGCGATTCCGACGAGAAATCCGCCCTTCCAGAAATTCGACAGCACGCGTTCATCCGGAAGATGCCGCACGTTGATCAGCATGACCACGAAGAGGAAGAGCACCATGATGCCGCCCGCGTAGACCAGCACCTGGACGGCGCCGACGAACTCCGCTTTCTGCATCACGAAGAGCACCGCGACGCAGAGGAACGTCAGCAGCAGAAAGAGCGCGGAATGCACCGGGTTGCGCATCGCCACGACGAGGATCGACGACGCCACCGCCACTGTCCCGATCATGACGAAGACGATCAGCGGCATGCTGGCGGTGAGCTGTTCCATTACTTCGCGCCTCCGCTGAGCTGACGATCGGCGGGAACGAGTCCCGGCGCAAGCGGCGGCGCATCTTCATCCGGCAGTCCCGGATACTCGGGACGCTCGTCCCAGTACTCGAGCTGCTGCATGTTGAAGTACAGATCGCCGCGATCGTACGTCGCGAGCTCGTACGTTTTCGTCGTCAGCCAGATCGACTTCGGTTTCGTCGGACACGCTTCTTCGCAGAGCGAGCAGAACATGCAGCGCTTCACGTCGATGTCGTAGCGATCGAGAACCTTGACCTTCTTCTTTTTGCCGTCGGCCTGTTCGAGCGTTTCGTCGTGGACGTCGATGTAGATGATGTCGATCGGACAGGCGATCGCGCAGAGCTTGCAGGCGATGCAGCGGTCGAACGAGAAACGAAACATGCCGCGGAAACGATCGGACGGCTCCATCCGCTCTTCCGGATAGCGCACCGTCACCTTCGGCTTCCACAGTTCACGGAACGTGGTCTTCAACCCCTCGAACATGTCGAGGAGGAGGAACTTGTCCGTCCACTTATGCTTCGGATACTCGACTTGCATGGATCACCTTCGGCGCGTGCGCCCGGGGTTTCATGATCAGGAACATGGTGAGCGCAACGGTTGCGGCGCCGGCAACCGCGAGGATCGTTTCACCGATCGGCACGACCGAACCGTTGATGATCATCTCCGGCGCGGCGAGGACGACGATGCCGGTCACGAAGATGTTGATCAGCGCGAGCGGGATCATCCACTTCCAGCCTAGGTCCATCAGCTGGTCGAAGCGGAAACGCGGGAAAGTCGCGCGGAACCAGATGTAAATCATCATGAAGGTCATCACCTTCACGACGAAGATGACGGTGCCGAGCAGCCCGCCCATGAAGCCCATGCTCTTCAGCGTTGCCGTCGTCAGACCGTAGCCGCCGATCGCCAGCGTCCAGCCGCCGAGGAAGAGACTCACCATCAGGCAGCAGTTGACGAGCATCGCCGAATACTCGGCGAGCATGAAGAACGCGAACTTCATCGCCGAATACTCGGTGTGATAGCCGGCCACCAGCTCCGACTCCGCTTCCGGCAAATCGAACGGCGTGCGGTTGTTCTCCGCGTTCATCGAGACGAAGAAGATGAAGGCGGCAATGAGCTGCGGGAAGAGATTCCAGACGTGATGCGCCTGGTAGTTGATGATGTGCACGAGATCGAGCGAGCCGCAGAGCATCAGCACGCCGACGATCGAAAGTCCGAACGGCACTTCGTACGACACCATCTGCGCGGCGGAACGAAGTCCGCCCATCAGCGAGTACTTGTTGTTCGATGCCCAGCCGCCGAGGATGATTCCGTAGACGCCGGTCGACGTCAGCGCGAGGATGAGCAGCAGTCCGACGTTCGTGTGCGTGACCGCGAATGTCGGCGGCGGTCCGAACGGAATCAGACAGAAGACGATGAACGCCGGCACGAGCGGCAGCATCGGCCCGAGGAAGTAGGCGATCTTCTCGGCGCTCGACGGAACGATGTCTTCCTTGAGGAGGAACTTGATCGGATCGGCGACGATCTGCAGCAGTCCCCACGGACCGACGCGATTCGGACCGAGCCGCGCCTGAATGAGCCCGAGCACGCGGCGCTCGATCCAGTTCATCGCCGCGACGATCACCTGCACGATGACGAACGCGATCAGGAACTTGATCAGCGGCCAGACGAGGTACTGCATCCAGGGATTCATCGCGCCGACCCCGCTTCGTGGCTCGCAAGGATGAAGGATGAAGGATGAATCTTGCGAAGCCGCCCTTCATCCTTCTGCCTTCATCCTTCATCCTTTGTTTCATCGGTCCACCTCGCCGAGCACGATGTCGATCGTTCCGATCAGCGCCACGAGATCCGAGACGAGATGTCCCTTCGCCATCGCCGGCAGCGCCTGCAGATTCACGAAGCTCGGCGGACGGACGTGGCAGCGGTACGCCATCTGCGATTTTCCGTCGCTGACGATGTAGTAGCCGAGCTCACCTTTCGGTGATTCGATGCCGTGATAAACCTCGCCTTCCGGCGGACGAATCACGCGCGAGATCTTTGCTTTGATGTCGCCCGGCGTCGTGGCGCGCAGCATCGGCAGCGCCTGCCGAATGATCCGACGCGACTGCCGCATCTCTTCCATCCGGACGAGATAGCGATCGTACGTGTCGCCGTTCTTTCCGACCGGCACGTCGAACTCGAGCTCCGGGTAGCACTCGTACGGCAGCGCTTTCCGCAGATCCCATTCGACGCCCGAGCCGCGCAGCGGCGGGCCGGTGATGCCCCAGTCGATCGCTTCTTCCGGCGAGATGACGCCGATGCCGACGGTGCGGCGTTTCCAGATGCGATTGTTGGTCAGGAGTGATTCGTATTCATCGATGGCGACGTCGAACTTCTCGTTGAAGCGCTCGACGTCATCGATCCACTGCGGCGTGACGTCGTCCGGCATGCCGCCGATGCGCATGCAGTTCAGCGTGAGCCGCGCGCCGCAATACTCCTCGAAGAGATCGAGAATCTGTTCGCGCTCGCGGAAGCAGTAGAAGAACGGCGTCATCGCACCGATGTCGATCGCGTGCGTCGCGAGCCAGAGAAGATGCGACGACATGCGCTGCAATTCCGACAGCACCACGCGCATCAGCTGCGCCCGTTTCGGAATCTGGCCGGTGATGCCCATCAGCTTCTCGACCGTTTCAACGAAGCCGAGATTGTTCGTCGCCGATGCGACGTAATCCATCCGATCCGTGTGCGGAATGCACTGCGGATAGGCCATGTGCTCGAACAGTTTTTCAGTGCCGCGATGGAGGTAGCCGATGATCGGCTTCGCTTCGATGATCCGCTCGCCGTCGATCTTCAGGATGACGCGCAGCACGCCGTGAGTCGACGGGTGCTGCGGCCCGAAGTTCACTTCCATTTCGTGAACGTCGAACATGCGGCGCTAAACCTTCCCTGCCATCAGCTGCTTGAGCATCGACTCGGTTTCCTGTTCGCCGGGGACGCAGAGCGTGAGATCTTTCGACTCCCCGTTGGCGATCGCTTCCGCATAGCCTTCGCAGTCCCAGCCGCACGCGGTGCAGTCAGTCTGCGCCATTGCGGCGAAGAGCTTGTCTTTCAGGCTGCCGGCTTTCGCCATCTCCATCCGCTCGCCAAGTCCGAGGTCCGGGTTGTGCCACGGCGCTTCCTCGGTTGGCTTGGCGGTGTCGGCGACGACGTTCGCCAGCTCCGGCTTCGGCGGCTGCGCGCCTTCTTTCGCGCGCTGCGCGATCTCGGCAACAGGCGCGAGTCCGTAATGCGACCACTCGCCTTTGAAGATGTTGACGTCTTTGACATCTTTGCCGGTCGAGCCGGGCATCGGACCGCCGCCGGGCGGGAAGACTTCGGGATAAATACGCGCGCCGGTGTCGATGCCGCGGATCGGAAAGTCTTTGCGGAGCGGAAAGCCGTTGAAGCCTTCCCACATCAGAATGCGCTCGAGGTTCGGATGGTCGGAGAAGACGATGCCGAGCATGTCGTACGTCTCGCGCTCGTGCCAGTTGGCGGTCTTCCAAACCGAGGTGACGGAAGGAATCGCCGTCGTTTCATCGGTCGCGACTTTCAGCCGCACGCGATTATTCTTCGAGAACGAATAGAGCGTGTACGAGACACCGAACCGCGGACCGGCGTGACCCGGATATTTCGAGTAGTCGAGTCCGGAGAGATCGACGAGGTAGTTGAAGCCCTCGGCTTTCATGGCGGCGCAGACATCGACGATCCGCTCGCGCGTGACCATCAGGGTGATCTCGCCGGCGAACTCTTTCGCGTCGGTGACGGCGTCGCCCGCGCGGTTGATCGCGGCCGCGATCAACGGATCGCGCCGGATCTCATCGGCGGTGCGGGCGACCTTCTGCTCCGGTATCTGGGTCATCCCTCGTACTCGCGTCCCGCCGCAGTCATCAGTTTCTTCAGTTCATCGAGCGTCTCGGTCTCGCCGGGGACGCACAAAGTAATGTCTTTCGTTTCGCCGGTTGCGATCGCGTTCGCGTAACCCTCGCAATCCCATCCGCATGCACCGCAATCGGTTTGCGCCATCGCCGCGAACAGGTTCGTCTCGAGGTTGGCGCCCATCTCTGCGGCCATCTTCATCCGCTCGGGGAGCGTGAGATCTTCGCGATGGAACGGAGCGGCCGGCGACGCGCCGTCGGTTCCGTCGCCCGGCACGACTTCCGGCGCGGCCGCTTCCTGAATCGCCGCGGCGCTTGGGTCGATCGGTGCGGCAACCGGCACCGGCGCATCCGACGTCGGCTGCGACGGTTGTTTCGCCGCAGGAGCCGGCGGCTTCGCCTCGGCAGGAACGCGTTTCACGCCGACTGCCGGCGCGGGACGAAGCTGCGCCGCCTGTTCGGCGCGAAGCGCCGGACCTTCATGCTCCGGCCGCAACGAATCGCGAACGGCAGCGCGCGCGAAGTCGTACGCTTCGCCGCCCTTCCGCAGGACGTGCATTTTGTCGATCTTCTTCTGCAGCTCCATCAATCCCCAGATCAACGCTTCGGGACGCGGAGGACAACCGGGAACGTAGACATCGACCGGGACGAGGCGATCGACACCCTGCGTGACCGCGTACGTGTCGTATGGACCGCCGCACGTCGCGCACGAGCCCATCGCGATCACCCACTTCGGATCCGGCATCTGGTCGTAGAGACGCTTGACGATCGGCGCCATCTTCTCGACGACGGTGCCGGCGACGATCATCAGATCGCTCTGACGCGGCGTCGCGCGAAAGACTTCTGCGCCGAAGCGCGCCATGTCGTGACGCGGATCGAGGACGGCCATCATCTCGATCGCGCAGCATGCGAGACCGAACTGCATCGGCCAGAGCGACGACTTTCGCGCCCAGTTGAAGATTTTGTCGACTTTGGTGGTGAGGATGTTCCCGGCGGTTCCGGGGGCGAAATCAAAGCGGTTCTCGATCAGACCCATGAAAGGACCTTCCTCTTCCACGCGTAGAAGTATCCGATCAACAGAATCGCGAGAAACGCCGCCATCTCGACAGCTCCGAACCAGCCGAGCTGCTTGAATCGAATCGCCCAGGGAAAGAGGAAAACCGTCTCGACGTCGAAGATGATGAAGAGCACGGCGATCAGAAAGTACCGCACCGAAAATCGGTGATCGAAGGCGTGCGAGGTGGCGGGAACTCCGCACTCGTACGGCTCGAGCTTCACCTTGTTTGCACGGGAGGCGCGGACCAGCGGCGCCAGAATGAACAAAGTCAACACCGGCAGCGAGATGACGATGAGGGCAGCTACCAGCAGAACCGCATAGTTCGCCATGTGTTTTTAGCTCTCGGTGGAAACCGCGGGTAATTGTAAACGGGCATATCGAGGAGTCAACACATTAGAAGAGATCGCGTTGAAATGACCAGGTTTCGAGCGCGATTCCTCTCCCCTGAACGAGCACGCGGATGTCTTCGCCGATGCCGTCGGGAAGCACGAGACGCCGCGCCTGGTCTCGCGCATCGAGCAAATCGACCCCTTCCGCAAGGTTCGCCGGCGAGATCGTTTCGATCGGTGCGAAGAGCTCATGCTCGGTGATGCCCAGGGAGAGGAGAAACTTCGCCTGGCGATCGAAAAAGAGCGTTTTGAACCCTTCCCGCTCGCCGGAATCGATCAAATCGGAGAAGTTGATGTGCGCCGTCAGGTCCTGTTCGCCGGGATTCGCGAGCAGATCGCGCGTGACGCGCTGCTGCGAATACGCGGCCGCCGTTCCGAAGCGCCGGATCCGCGAATGGAAGAGCTGCTGACGCGGAAACCCATAATCAAAGGTGACGATCAGCCCGCGCGAGGTCGCGCGGCAGAGATCGGCGTAGAGCGCGCCCCACTCCAGCGAGATGTCGGCGAACTGTCCGTCAGATAACGTGATCCCCTGGGACTCGAAGTAGTCGTCGTACTGTGGCGGCGCTTCGTGCTCGCTCCAGTCGAGCGCGCCGTCGCGCTCCGTTACCCACAATTCATGAAGGTGCTCCCCGCGCATGACGAGCCGCGCGAACGGCAGCGCGTCGAAAAGCTCATTGCTGAAGATGAGACGCGGGCGGCCGGGCGGGAGGCGGTCAATGGAGTCCGCGAAGGTGACGCCGCTCTCGGAATCGACGCGGGAGAGCGCGCGATCGATCCCGGTGAAGTGACCAGTCCCCTCGCAGAGTCGCGCCAGCTCACGGATGAGCTCCCCATCGCCGCAGCCAACGTCCACTATGTCGGACGGCTCGTCGCCGTTACGGCTCACAAATTCACGGACGAGTCTGCCGAGCGCGTAGGCAAATACCGGACTGATGGCCGGCGACGTGACGAAGTCAGCAGCCTTTCCGACCGGCGATCTCGCCGTCGCGTAATAGCCGAATTCGGGATGATAGAGCGCCAGCTCGACGAAATCATGAAACGACAAGTCTCCATATTGCAAAGAGTTACGGAGCACGTCGCGCATGGAGGCTTCAGCCGGCATCGGCGTCAATCGTACACCGACCACAACGAAAACAAGGCGAGCTCGGCGGCCCCGTGGCACCTCGGTTGCGATGGTATCGGCCAGCAACAACGGAGGAAGCCATGAAAAAGTACATCTCTTCAATCCTGGTCCTGATGATGACGCTGACCACCGCATACGCGGGTGATGTCGCCACGGAGCGGGACAAGACGAAGAAAGGCGCGATCATCGGCGGCGTCCTCGGCACCGCGGTCGGCGCAGTCCTCGGAAACAACCGCGGCCACCACAGCGCGAAGCGCGGTGCGATCGTCGGCGCAGTCGCCGGAACGGCAGCCGGTGCGATCGTCGGCGCGATGATGGACAAGCAGGAGCGCGAGCTCCGTCAGATCGACGGCGTCAACGTCCAGCGCACCGCGGATGACGAACTGAAAGTCACGGTGAAGAACGATGTGCTCTTTGACACCGGCTCGTCATCGCTTCGCTCGGCGTCGCGTTCGGCACTCCGTGAGATGGCCGACGTATTCGACAAGTATCCGAACACGCGCATCTCGGTGCAGGGTCACACCGACTCGGTCGGCGCCGCTTCGTACAACCAGCGTCTCTCGGAACGTCGCGCGAATTCGGTTGGCGGCTATCTCGAGAACCTCGGCGTCCGCAGCTCGCGCATCGACACGGTCGGCTACGGCGAATCGAGCCCGCGGTCGAGCAACAACACCGCGAGCGGCCGTCAGCAGAACCGCCGCGTCGAGATTCGCATCCGCGCGACCTGATCGCGTTAGTCGCACGACGAAAGGGCGCTCCAGCGTGAGCGCCCTTTTCGTTTCAGGCCAGTCCTTTGCACCAGCATCAACTTTTTGGAGGCAACATGATTCGAAACGTATCCGCAGCTTTACTCGCAACAGCACTCGCCGTCGGTTGTGTCAGCGCTGACGATCCGAACCAGCGCGCCAAGCGCGGCGCCGGAGCCGGCGCAGCCGCCGGTGCAGTGGTCGGCGCCGTGATCGGCAACCAGTCGGGAAACAACAGAACCGGCGCAGTGGTCGGCGCAGCGGCCGGTGCCGCAATCGGTGCAGCGGTCGGCCATCGCATGGACAAGCAGCAGGCCGAGCTCCAGCAGATTCCCGGTGTCGAAGTCACGCGTCCGTCCGAGGGACAGATTGATGTTCGTCTGACCAGCGACATCCTCTTTGATGTCGACTCTGCATCGCTTCGCAGCGATTCGCGCTCGACGCTGCGCGACCTCGCCACGAACTTCCGCCAGTATCCGGATGAAGTGATCGACGTCGCCGGACACACCGATTCGACCGGCACGCCGGCGCACAACCAGACGCTGTCGGAGAACCGCGCTGATTCGGTGCGCAGCTACCTCATCGACCAGGGTGTTCCGACGTCGCGCATCAGCGCGCGCGGCTACGGCGAGACGATGCCGAAGGCGTCGAACAGCACGGCGGAAGGCCGTCAGCTCAACCGCCGCGTCGAGATTCACATCCGCGCGACGCAGTAAGTAACGCAACTCTTCCGCACGGGGAGAGGCAGCCGCCTCTCCCCCACTTCCCCCAAAATCCCCTCCGATCGGTTAGAATCCGCCCCCCGTAACAACCCCTCCCGTCACCGAATCTTCGAACGGCGCGGGACCTCACCGAAAAACGGAGGAATTATGAAGTCCTGGATCACGCGCGCGCTGGTCCTCGCGATGCTTCTCGTCTGTACCGCATCGATGGCCATCGCGCAGGAATCACACCCGTCGGCGAATCCCGCCGTGGCGGCGCAGGAATCGGCAGTCGCCGGTCAGCCGACCGAAGCAAAAACCGAGGCCAACCTCGTCCTTCCCGACCTCGGGTCGGTGCAGTTCATGGGCATGTCGGGACGCACGCTGCTGCTCTCCGGCCTCATCGTCTGCGTCCTCGGTCTCCTGTTCGGCTTCATGATCTACATCGAACTGAAGAACCTTCCGGTTCACAGCTCGATGCGCGAGATCTCGGAGCTCATCTACGAGACGTGCAAGACCTACCTGCAGACGCAGGGAAAATTCATCCTGATCCTCGAGCTCTTCATCGGCGTGATCATGGTGTTTTACTTCGGGTTCCTCCGCCACTACGGCCTGACCCGAACCACCGTCATCATCATCTTCTCGCTGATCGGCATCGCCGGCAGCTACGGCGTCGCCTGGTTCGGCATCCGCGTCAACACGTTCGCGAACTCGCGCGCCGCGTTCGCGTCGCTGCGCGGCAAGCCGTTCCCCACTTACGACATTCCGCTCAAAGCCGGCATGTCGATCGGCATGCTGCTCATCTCCACCGAGCTCGTGCTGATGCTGCTCATCCTCCTCTTCGTGCCGCGTGATTACGCCGGCCCCTGCTTCATCGGCTTCGCGATCGGTGAGTCGCTCGGCGCTGCCGCGCTTCGTATCGCCGGCGGCATCTTCACGAAGATCGCCGACATCGGCTCCGACCTGATGAAGATCGTCTTCGACATCAAGGAAGACGACGCGCGCAACCCCGGCGTCATCGCCGACTGCACCGGCGACAACGCCGGCGACTCGGTCGGTCCGACTGCCGACGGCTTCGAAACCTACGGCGTCACCGGCGTCGCACTGATCACATTCATTCTGCTCGCGGTCAGCGACGCGACCGTGCAGACGCAGCTCCTCGTCTGGATCTTCGTCATGCGCGTGCTGATGATCATCACGTCGGCCGTCTCCTACTGGATCAACGCGGCTGTCGCAAAAGCCAAATACGGCAACTCGACGACGATGAACTTCGAGGCGCCGCTCACGTCGCTCGTGTGGCTCACGTCGATCCTTTCGGTCATCGTCACCTACGCCGTTTCCTATCTCCTCATCCCGAACCTCGGCGGTGACAGCACGATGTGGTGGAAGCTCTCCACGATCATCACCTGCGGCACGCTTGCCGGCGCGATCATCCCCGAGCTCGTGAAGGTCTTCACGTCGACGGAATCGCGTCACGTTCGCGAAGTCGTTGCTGCTTCGCGTGAAGGTGGAGCGTCGCTCAACATCCTCTCCGGCCTCATCGCCGGAAACTTCAGCGCCTACTGGATGGGCATCACCATCACCGCGCTGATGGGCGTCGGCGCGTGGATCAGCAGCATGTTCCCGGTCGGCGCCGGCGCACTGATGATCGCTCCGGCGATCTTCGCGTTCGGTCTCATCGCCTTCGGCTTCCTCGGCATGGGTCCGGTCACGATCGCAGTCGACTCGTACGGTCCGGTCACCGACAACGCGCAGTCGGTCTTCGAGCTCTCGACCATCGAACAGCTGCCGGGAATCGAAGACGAAGTGAATCGCGACTTCGGCTTCCGCCCGCAGTTCGAGAAGGGCAAGCAGTTCCTCGAAGAGAACGACGGCGCCGGCAACACGTTCAAGGCGACGGCGAAGCCGGTGCTCATCGGTACCGCGGTCGTCGGCGCGACGACGATGATCTTCTCCATCATCGTGATGCTGACCAACGGGCTCACCGTCGACATGGACAAGCTCTCGCTGATGCATCCGCAGTTCCTGCTCGGCCTCGTGCTCGGCGGCGCGGTGATCTACTGGTTCACCGGTGCCTCTACGCAGGCCGTTTCGACCGGCGCATATCGCGCGGTCGAATTCATCAAAGCGAACATCAAGCTCGACAGCGGCGCGACGAAAGCGTCGATCGAAGACTCGAAAGCCGTCGTTGCCATCTGCACGAAGTACGCGCAGAAAGGCATGTTCAACATCTTCCTCACCATCTTCTTCTCGACGCTGGCCTTCGCCTGCTTCGAGCCGTTCTTCTTCATCGGTTACCTGATCTCGATTGCACTCTTCGGTCTCTACCAGGCGATCTTCATGGCGAACGCCGGCGGCGCCTGGGACAACGCAAAGAAGATCGTCGAGACGGAGCTGAAAGAGAAGGGCACGCCGCTGCACGCTGCATGCGTCGTCGGCGACACGGTCGGCGATCCGTTCAAGGACACGTCGTCGGTTGCGATGAACCCGGTCATCAAATTCACGACGCTTTTCGGCCTCCTCGCCGTCGAGCTCGCGGTGGAGATGACGAAGAACGGACAGGGCAGTCTGCTGCGCGTTCTTTCCGCGGTTTTCTTCATCATCTCGATGGTGTTCGTCTACCGCTCGTTTTACGGCATGCGCATCGGTTCGACCGAAGCTCAGGCGTAGCTCGCAAAAGATCGATCCAATCCGGCCCCGGGCGACTGTGCCCGGGGCTTTTTGTTGCATGCGTGACTCTCATGAGGGACACATTTTTCGCCTGCTTGCATGTGTCTGTGAGGTTTATGCACACTGCACGACGTCCAGGCCAAATTTTCGCGACCGCCCTCCGGTTCTGAGCAAAAGATGATCGATCCAAACCAGCTGCTGGATGTAGTTCCTCAGGCGATCATCGCCACTGACCCGAGCGGAATCATCACCTACTGGAACGGTGGCGCCGAGCGGCTGTACGGATGGAAAAGCGAAGAGGTCATCGGCCGCCGGATCTCTGAAGTCACGGTACCGGTACCGGCATTGGCGCGCGCCGGCGAGATCATGGAAAATCGCTGCGGCCGAAAGGACTGGTCGGGCGCATTTCGCGTGCGCCGCCGCGACGGCTCCGAGTTCGTTGCGCTCGTCTCGAACACGGCGCTCGCAAACGAAAACGGCGAGACCACTTCCATCGTCGGCGTTTCCGCGGCGCTCGAGCAGTTCGACGTTCCGCAGATCCGCGCCGAATCCGAAGCGTTCTATCGCGACATCGTCGAGAGCGCCCAGGAAGGAATCATGATGAGCGACGTGAACGGACGCGTCATGTACGCGAACGACCGCTTCGCCGAAATGGTCGGCTACTCCGCAGAAAAAACGCTCGGCCGCCACATGCTCGAGTTCCTGCCGGAAGAGGAACACGCCCGCATCAATGAAAAGAATGCGCGCCATGGCGAGTCGATCTCCGAGCAGTACGAGCTCCGCATGCAGCGCACGGACGGCACGCGGTTCTGGGTGCTGATCGAGTCGCGTCCGATGAAGGACCCCGCGGGAAACTTTCGCGGCACGCGCGCCACCGTCATCGACATCACGTCGCGCCGCGAATCCGAAGAGCGGTTGCGCGGACGCGAACTGCAGTTGCGCGAAGCGCAGAAAGTCGCGCGCATCGCCAGCTGGGATCTCGACCTGCGCAAGCGCGTCTGCCACTCCGAAGAAGGGTGGGGCATCGACAGCGCATCGCTTCTTCTGCCGGCGGACGTTCCGCTCGACGAGATCATCGATCTCATTCATCCCTCCGATCGCGACCGCGTGCTGGCGGCACTTGCAGAAACGGAACTGACCGGCCGCACGTTCGAAGTCGAATACCGGATCTGCCTTTACGACGGGAAGTACCGCATCATCCATTCGCGCGGTGAGCTCGTTCGCGGCGACGACGGTGAGCCGCTGCGCATCGCCGGCGTCGTGCAGAACATCACCGAGCGCAAACGTCTCGAAGATCGTCTGCAACAGGCCGAGCGCGTCTCCAGCATCGGCCGGCTCGCTTCGTCGGTCGCGCACGAGTTCAACAACATCCTCATGGGCATTCAGCCGTTCGCGGAGCTGATCTCGCGCCGCGCCAACGGCGACGAAACGATCACGAACGCCGCGACCCAGATCGCCGGCAGCGTGGCGCGCGGCAAGCGCATTACGCAGGACATTCTCCGTTTCACGCGCACGCCCGATCCGGTGCTGCGCAGCATCGACGTCGCGTCGTGGCTGCATCGCGTCGAGCCCGATCTGCGGCAGCTCGCGGGCCCGCGCGTCAGTCTCGCAGTTCACAGCGATCAGCTGACGATGCTCGCCGATGACGAACAGCTCCGGCAGGTCCTCTCGAATCTGGTCGTCAATGCTGCCGATGCGATGCCGCTCGGCGGACAGCTGTTCATCGATGCCTCAGCCGAGGGTAAATCGGCTCACATCGTCGTCCGCGATACCGGCAGCGGCATGTCGCCGGAAACGCTGGCGATGATTTTCGAGCCGCTCTTCACGACGAAAAAATCGGGTGGCAATGGACTCGGACTGGCCATCGCCTATCAACTGATGCAGCGTCAGGACGGCAACATCACCGCAGAAAGCGAGCCGGGACGCGGCAGCACGTTCCACCTCCGCATCCCGCTGTCGAAAGAAACGCCCGCCGAAACAAAACGGACGAGCGGAGCGTATCCGATCGAGATGAGATGGCCCTTCGCACGCATCACGCTCGTCGAAGACAACGAGTCGGTCGCCGACGGACTCGCTGCAGTCCTGGCGCTGGACGGCGTCTCCGTCGACATCGTTCCCACCGGCGGCGAAGCGGTCAACCGCATCGAGGAGCACAAGCCTGAAGCGGTCGTCCTCGACATCGGCCTCCCCGATATCAGCGGCCTCGTCGTCTTCGATCGCATCTCCGCACGCTGGCCGAATCTCCCGGTGCTCTTCTCCACCGGTCACGGCGACGAGAAACTCCTCGGCGATCGGCTCGAACGCCCGAACGTCGCCTGGCTGCAAAAGCCTTACGAAACCGACGCGCTCCTGACAGAGATGCGAAAGCTTCACAAGGCGATGGAAGACGGCGCCGTTAGAATCTCCTCATCATGAAACGACTCGCCGTCATTCTCTGCACGCTCGCACTCGCTCTGTCCGCTTTCGCCGCCGACACGATCGTCCGCCGCGGCTCGGCGATCTCGAAGACCGCGAAGAGCGCTTCGCTCGCCGACGTCCTTGCGAATCCCGACAAGTACACGACCGACGCCGTCATCGTCGAAGGCGTGATCGCGAAGTCGTGCACGCGCAAAGGCTGCTGGATGCAGCTCGCGCCCGCCGCCGACAAGGATGGCGTTCGCGTGACGTTCAAAGACTACGGCTTCTTCATCCCGCTCGATGCGAAAGGGATGAAAGCGCGCGCCGAAGGAGTGGCGGTGGTGAAGACGCTCTCGAAAGAAGAGGCCGATCATCTCGCCGGCGAAGGCGCCACGCTCGCGCGCAACGAAGACGGCACCGCGCGCGAAGTGTCGTTCGTCGCGAACGGCGTCGAGCTGCGCAAGTAGCGTTACTGCACGCGCAGCGGATCGCTCATCTCCGACGTTCCGGCGCCGGTCGTCGTCGCGGTGGCGGCGACAAATTCTCCCGACGCGGCTTCGCTGATGCCGTTACGGCGATCGACGTCGAAACGCGCTTCGCCGCGCGTATCGGTGCGAATGTCGATACTGCCGAGGAACCTGCGGCCTTCTGCAAGTCCGAGCGGCGTCCGATCGGCGCTCGCGAAAATCTCGATATGCACGTTCGTGTTCGGCGCGGCGGTCAGCACGCCATGCACGTTGAATGAACCGATGGTGTTCGCGAACGTCAGCAGCGGCGGCTGAATGGAGTTCGGTGATACGCCGTCGTGGCCGACGTCGATCGACATCAGCGCGTTGCGAAAGATCGTGTTGCCGATGACGCTGACGAGCGTCGTTGCAGGCTGCGTCGCGATGCCGCTCGCGCCGTTGTACGCGATGTGGTTCTGCGAAATGGTGATGACGGTACCGAACTTCGTGCTGCCGTTGACGTCGATGCCGTTCACGCCGTTTCCAAGCTCGACGTCATCCGAGTTGCCGGTTCCGATCACGTTGTCGAAGATCATGCCGTCACGCAGTTCGGCACCGAAGATGCCGTTACCGCGATTGCCGGAGATCAGGTTGTGCTCGATGCGCGGCAGGAACGTCCGAATCAACAGCACGCCGTTGTATCCGTTCGGCAGCGCACGCGTGCCGGTCGGATCGACGCCGATGTAGTTCGACGGCTGCGTTTCGATCGGTGAGTACGGATTCGGACCGACGCGATTGTTGTCGCCACCTTCGATGACGATTCCGTTGCCGCCGAAGCGATTGATCGCGAGTCCGAAAATCCCCGCACTGCTGTTGAAGTGGATCTTCAACCCGGGAGCGAGACCGGCGTTTTCACCATCGAGCTCGATCTCCGGACCGAGCGGATTCGTGTCGCCGGTGGCGAGCGTTTGCGAATGACCGTCGATCACCATGCGCCAGCCGGCGAGCACCGGCAGCGGCGACTGCGGACGGATCGTGAACCATCCCGATGCAGGCACCGGCGGCGGCAGATTGAAGACGATGTAGCACGGCGAATCGCATATGACGCGGCTGTTGGCGGCGAGGATTCCGTCGCGCAGCGAGCCGGGACCGGAGTCATCGGTCGTCGTGACGGTGTAGAGCCCGGCGGACGCAACCGAAGCGAGGAGCAGCGACGCGAGAATGGCGGCGGCGAGTTTCATCGGAACTGATACGCAGTCCCTGCAAAAACCGTCGCTGTTTTTACTGGCGCCTGACCTGATCGAACCACGCCACCAGCTTCGGCGAGAACGATTTCGGATCGAGACGCAGGCTCGTGTTGAGCGACAGCGCCGCTTTGAGGTCCGCGTTCGCGGCCGCCGCCAGGTTCGGCTGACGCGAAAGCACCGAGCGCGTATACCGCGTGCAGCCGCGCAACAGCAGCGCTTCCGGCGAGCGCTTCGATTCGAGCAGCCGGCTGAGCAGTTCATCGGCGCGCGCAAGGTCGCCCGCCGCATAGGCGCGGTAAGCGAGCTCGAGCGTCGGATCAACGATCGTCACCGTCGCTGTTTTGACCTGCGGCATCCGCGCTGACAACGTCTTCTCGTTCGCAGCGATCCTGTCGGTGATCTTCCGAATCGTCGCATCGCTCGCATTCGCGGCGAGCTGCTTTTCGATCGACGTCACTTCTTTCAACTGCGCGTTCGATGCGACACCGGAATCGACGAGATGCCGCCGATACTGCTGCACCGCGAGCCGCGCATCGACGAGCGCTTCGCTTTCAATCTGCACCGGCGCCGGAGCCGGAGCAGCGACGACAGCCTTTTTGTCCGCGACGGTCGCGGTGACCGTCGGCGGCATCACCGGCACGGAGACCGGTTGCGGCTGCGGTTGCGGCGGAGGAACCGGCTGCGGCTGAATCGCCGGCGTCGTCTGCTTCGCGACCTGCACCGTTCGATTGGCGCGTTGCTTCCGCGCGTCTTCCGCGGTCGACGCAAACATCGATGCTGCCTGCGAGGCGGTATCTGCCGCGCGGCGGAAGAGGCGTGAGTCAGTTCCCGCCTCCTTCGCCTGCTCTTTCGCTTCCTGCAGTTTTCGCTGCGCGGCGCGATAGCCGTCGGTGCGATCCGCGCCCGCCGCCACGGCGTCGTTCTGCGCACGCATCGCCGCGCTGATCGCCGTCGTCGCCGCGTTCCGACTTTCCGCCGCCCCAGCCTCGGAGCTCTTCTGTTTCTGCGACTGCGCGCGCGACATCCAGTCGCGCAACGACGCGTAGTACTGCGTCGACTGCACGACGCCCTGATCTTCCGACGTCTTCAGTTCGCGCAGCGCGCCGTCGACGTCATCGAGATTCAGCTTTGCGATGCCGAGCCAGAAATGCGGCACGTACGTGATGATCTCGTTGCGCAACCGCAGCGCGCCGTTCTCGGTCGGATTCTCCGCGATGGCGCGCTGCAGCAACTCCGCGCCGGCCGCGTAGTTCTTCGCGCGTACGGCTTCGACTCCGCGCCTGTACGCATCGCCCGGTTTGTCGGCAGCGGCCAGCGGCAGCGCTGCAAAAACGAGCATCGCGATCAGGAGCCGCTTCACTGCGCGCTCCCTTCAAATCGCGGGAGCTCGGCACGATTGGGATCGGAGAAATGAATGTCGACCTGTTCGTCGGCGCCGGCTTTCACTTCAATCTCTCCGCGCTTCGGAAGCCGGAACTGCGGATTCGAAAGCGTGATCTCGTACCGTCCCGGCGGAAGGTCGAGCGGCGCCGGCGTCACGAGCGGCGCTTTCAGTTCGACGGGTTCGCCCGTCTCGAGATTTTTGATGCTCGTCACTTCGCCCCACGGATACGCGTTGATACCGATGTGTCCCTGCGCGGCCGGCGTGACGATCGACTGGCTCGCCACCGCCGGAAGACTGGACGGATCGACATCCGACTTGTGACGCATCCACATCGCCGCGCCGCTGGTCATCGCAACGGCAACACCCGCGGCAATGAGCCACTTCACGATCGGTCCGCGATTGACAGGAGCAGACGCCGATTCCGCCGGCGGCACTTTCACCAGCTCTCGATCGTCGACCGGCGTCCGTCCGCCGCTGAGCGTCTTCACCGTCTCCGCACCGGCCGGACCGCTCTTCGTGAACACGGTCGCAACTTCGTCCTGCGCCGGACGCGAGACGCGCGTCGGCTCGAACGTCAGCTCCGCTTCGACCGGCAGTGGGGCCGGCGCCCCCGGCGTGTCGTCGAGCGACGGCAGCAGCTCTTCGAGCGCTTTCGAAAATTCGCGCGCGGTCGCAAAACGGTTCGTGCGATCTTTCTCCAGCGCTTTGAAGATCAGCGCTTCAAGCGCCGCCGATGCGGTCGTCGTCGGATTCACATCGCGCAGCGCGCGAGGCCGTTCCGACGCGTGGAGCATCAGGTATTTGTGCGGCGTGTCGGCCTGGAACGGCGGAACGCCGGTCAGCATCTCGTAGAGAACGATGCCGAACGAATAGAGATCGGCGCGGCCGTCGATCCGCTCGTTCTCGCCGAGCATGCCGAGGTGTTCGGGCGAGCAGTACTTCCACTTGCCGACGAACATGCCGGTCTTGGTTTTGTTGTCGTCTTCGCCGTTGCCCTGCTTGGCGATGCCGAGGTCGATAATCTTGACGCGCTCGTCGCCGTCTTCGCTGCGCGCGATCATGATGTTCTCGGGGCTGACGTCGCGATGGACGATGCCTGCGCGATGAACGGCGTCGAGTCCGAGCAGCGCCTGAATGGCGATCGTCGCCGCATAGCGCGGCGAAAGCGGACCACGCTGCGCGATCAGTTCGTGCAGGTTGATCCCTTCGATGTACTCCCACACCATGTAGCGCGCGGTGTCGTCGAGCGTGGAGAAATCGTAGAGCGCGGCGACGTTCGGATGGCTGATGCGTGTTGCAAGTCGCGCCTCGCGGAGGAAGCGATCGTGCGCGCCCGCGTCACCTGCGATGTTCGCGCGCATCAACTTGATGACGCGGATCGAGTTCAGATGGATGTGCAGCGCCTTGTAGACCTCGCCCATGCCGCCGACGCCGAGGCGCGACAGGATCTGATACTTCCCATCGATCGGCGTCTCGAGATATTTGCGAAGAAAATCGGTGACAGCCTCGCCGCAATGGGGGCAGGCTTTATAGCGCGGATCGATTTCCGATCTGCAGTGAATGCAGAAGAAGGACATGGGGGCTGGACCTCGGTTTCACCGATTATAAGATGCCCGGGTGCGGGAACAGACATTTACGGTGCGTACAGCGGCTCGGGAAGAAATTCGCCTCATAACCGCTGAGGTCGATAAAGCTCTCGGCGCGCTGACGCAGGACGACGGAATCTGCACGATCGTCACGCCACACACGACCTGCGCAATCTCCGTGAATGAGAACGCTGACCCGGACGTCCCGCGAGACCTGACCAAAGCGCTGCGCGCCATGATCCCGAACGTGAAGTTCGAGCACGACGAAGGCAACTCGGACGCGCATCTGCTGTCGATGCTGATCGGTACGTCGCTGTCATGGCCCTACCGCAAAGGCAAACTCGTGCTCGGGCAGTGGCAGGCGATTTACTTCATCGAACTCGACGGGCCGAGGGAGCGGGATGTGACGGTGTATGTGACTTAACCAACCTGTGCTGAGTGCAGAGTGCTGAGTGCTGAGTAAAACCGGTCCCCGACTCAGCACTCTGCACTCAGCACTCTGCACCTTCGAGGTTTGAAATGCCCGAATCCTTCGACATAGTCGTCATCGGCGGCGGTACCGCCGGCCTCGTCACCGCCTCCGGCTGCGCGCGGCTTGGGCGGCGCGTGGCGATGATCGAGCGGGAAAAGCTCGGCGGCGATTGTCTCTGGACCGGCTGCGTGCCGACGAAGGCGCTGGTCGCCACGGCGAAGCTCGCCGAGCAGATGCGTCATGCCGATCGTTACGGACTCTCGGCGCATGCGCCGGACATCTCGCCGCGTGCGGTGATGGAATCGATGCGTGCGCAGCGGCGCGCCATCGAGCATCACGACGACCCGGAGAAGTTTCGCAGGCTCGGCATCGACGTCATTGAAGGCGATGCGAAGCTCGTCGCTAGCAGCGAAGTGGAAGCCGGCGGACGGCGGCTGATCGCAAAAGACATCGTGCTCGCCACCGGCGCGCGAACGAACGTGCCGCCGATCGACGGATTGAAAGAAAGCGGCTTCCTCGATCACGTCTCCTTCCTCGCGCAGGATTCGTTTCCGGCCTCGCTCGTGATCCTCGGCGGCGGCTACATCGGCATCGAGTTCGCGCAAATCTTTCGCCGCTTCGGCTCGCGCGTCGTCGTCGTCGAAATGCTCGACGAGATCATCAACAAGGAAGATCACGATGTCATCGCGCGCGTTCGTCAGCTGCTCGTCGACGAAGGGATCGAGCTCCGCACCGGCTGGGCGGCGAAGTCGGTTCGCGTCGAAGGCGGAAAGAAAATCGTCCGGATCGAAAACAGGATCGGCGAATCGCAGGAGGTCGCGGTCGATGAAGTCTTCGTCGCTTCCGGCCGCCGCGGTAACAGCGAAAACCTCGGGCTCGAAGCGATCGGCGTGAACGTCGAGAAGACATTCGTCACGGTCGACAAATACCTTTCGACGAGCGTCCCGCGCATCTGGGCGTGCGGCGACATTCACGGCGGTCTGCAATTCACGCATGTCGCCGCGTACGAAGCGGTGAAGCTCGTGCGCAACATGCTCTTCCCCGGCCGCTCGGCGGTCAGCTACAGCGACATTCCGTGGGCGCTCTATACCGATCCCGAAGTCGGCCACATCGGCATGACCGAATCGGAAGCGAAAGCGGCGCACGGCGACGACGCGGTGAAGACGTACACCGTCGAAATGGCGGAAGTCGATCGCGCCGTCGTCGATCGCACGCCGGCCGGTTTCATCAAGTTCGTCTGCGACACGAAGGGTCGCATCCTCGGCGCGCACGCGCTCTGCGCAAACGCATCGACGGTCATCGCCGAAGTCGTCCTCGCACGAAAGAAAGGGATGAAGATCGGCGACCTCGCACAACGAATCTCGCCCTATCCGTCGCTCGCCGACGCCACGCAAAAAGCGGCGTCGCTCTATTACCAGGACCTCGGCAGCTCATGGCTCGGCGCGATCGGCAAACGGATCGCGGCATGGAGCCAGTAGAATCCGCGACGATGCTCGTGCCGTTGTTGCTCGCCGCCACGCTGATCGTCGATCGCACGCACGGCGAAGTTCGCATCTCAGCCATCGTTCAGCCTGAAGCGATGTCGCGTCCGTTCGGCGTCGAAGGACATCACGCCGTGGTCTGGAGCGGCGGACGCGCGCGGCACTGGGCGCTGTTCGTCGCCGACGCCAGCGATCACGACGTTCGCGTCGCACTCGATTCGCTCGGCGCAACGCGCGGCGAGAACCTGACGCCGAAATCGTGGAACGATCGCGACGACGCGAAGAGCAAAGAGCCGGACAAGCGCGTCGAAGGAACGCCGATCGACGTCTTCGTCGAGTTCGGAAATCGACGCTATCCGCTTGCCGAGCTCATCACTGAAAAGAATCGCAGTGCGCCGGCGCTCGACTTTCGCTACGGCGGTAACGAGCGATTTCAGAAGGACTTCCGATCCGGGTGCATCATTTGCCTGTACTCCTGTCCCGGAGGCGCCGTCGGGAACCACGCGCACCCGATCCGCGACTACGTTCGCGACGGCGTCGTCTACTCATCCATCGCAAAACGACTTCCCCCGAAAGGGACCAAAGTCACGATCGTTCTCAAACCACGACTGGAGAAAAAATGAAGAAACTGCTGATCACACTCGTCGCAATGCTGCCGCTCGCCGCCTGCTCTTCGTCCAAGCCGATGCCGATGGCAATGGCGATGCTCGTTCCCACCGCCAATCAGACCGCCAAAGGAATGATTCACTTCATGGAGAACCGCGACGGCAGCGTCGAGGTGCAGGTCGACCTCACCGGCGTTCCGGCCGGTGTGCACGGTTTTCACGCGCATGACAAAGGCGACTGCAGCGACAACGGCATGGCGTCCGGCGGACATTACAACCCGCTCAGCGCACCGCACGCCGGACCGGACGCCGCATCGAAACATGCCGGCGACTTCGGCAACGTGACCGCGAATGAAAATGGCGTCGTGAACACGACGTTCACCACGCGCTCGATCACGGTCAGCCCCGGCCCGACGTCGGTCGCCGGTCACGCCATCATCCTGCACGCGAACGCCGACGATCTCACCACGCAGCCGAGCGGCAACGCCGGCGCGCGCATCGCCTGCGGCATCGTGCAGTCGATGGAAGGCGGCATGGAGCACATGAGCCACTGATGGCAGGCGTGGTGCACCTCTGCGGCTCCGAGTCACATCGGAGCCGCAGAATGAAACGACTGAGCATCGCCCTCGTGCTGCTTCTCGCCGCCTGCGCGTCGTCATCGACGACGCGGTCCGGCCCGTTCGTCGCGCCAGGTCACGGCGTAATCACGATCGAGATCGTCCCCAATCCGATCGTCGCCACGAAGATCAGCGACGACACGTACGAGTTCCCGTTCGAAGTCGTGGTGCGCGAAAGCGGCGGACACACCGTGAATGTAAATCGCGTCACGGCCGACGTCACCGCGCTCGGCGCGCTTCACGTCGCGAACGAGTCATACAACGCCGCGCACATCACGGCACTCGGCTACCCGACGAGCATCCCCGCGAACGGAACGCTGCGCTACCGATTCAATCCTCGCCGCGACGTGCCGGACGATCGTCTGTTCGGGAGTGTCGCCGCGGAAATCACGGTCGACGCGACCGATGACACTGGACAGCCGGTGACGGCGAGGACGACCGTTACGGTTCGTCGGTAGGAAGCGGCGGCAGCATTGCGGTCACCGCTTCGATCAGCGGCGGTACGCTGCCGCTGATGATTTGCCAAACCACCGCGTCGTCAACGCGCTCGTACTCGTGCGCGAGAAGATTGCGCAGCCCGACGATCTGACGCCACGCGATTTCCGGATGCGCAGCGCGGAACGGCTCACTAACGCGACGAGCGGCCTCACCAACAAGGCCGAGAACCCGCTCCAGCGCGCGCCGTCGCACCGGGTCGTTTGTGTAGTCCGCCGCGGACATGCCTTCACTGATCATGGAAAGCTCGATCGCGAACTTTCTGAGATCCCAAAGATTCGCGGCATCGCGTTCGTCAGGCTGCATAGACGATCCTCCTCGTCCGCATGATGCTGTGCCGGCGAAACGGATTCGTCACGAGATCACGTTCGACGAGATCCACTTCACGCCCGAAGAACGATTCCAGTTCGTCTTTCATGTCGAGGTAATCCGAAAAACTCCACGGCGCGTCGTCCTCGAACTTCACGAGGACATCCACATCACTATCCTCGCGAAAATCGCCGTTCACCACCGAGCCGAACAGCGACAGCTCGATGATCCTCCACTTCTTCGCGAACTCCGCGAGACGTTCCGTGGGGACTTCGATCGCGAACTCGGAAGGCATCGCGCAATAGTGTATCGGGTATCATTCGCGCCGCCATGCCGGGACCGATTACAGAGTTCATCCAGCACCACTATCGCCACTTCAACGCGGCCGCTTTGCGCGCCGCGGCCGACGACTACATCAAACACCTCAACGCCGGGAACAGGATGCTCGTCACGCTTGCCGGCGCAATGTCGACCGCGGAGCTCGGAATCTCGCTCGCCGAAATGATCCGGCAGGACAAAGTGCACGCCATCAGCTGCACCGGCGCGAACCTCGAGGAAGACATCTTCAACCTCGTCGCGCACGACCATTACGAGCGCGTGCCGAACTATCGCTATCTCTCCGCCGCCGACGAGAAGAAACTTCTCGATCGCCACATGAACCGCGTCACCGACACCTGCATCCCGGAAGGTGAAGCGATGCGCCGCATCGAATCGGCCGTGCTGAAGCACTGGGTCGACAAGGACAGGCAGGGCAAGCGACTCTTCCCGCACGAGTTCATGTTCGAGATTCTGCGCGACGGCTCGATCGCCGAGTTCTATCAGATCGATCCGAAGGATTCGTGGATGGTCGCCGCGGCCGAGAAGAACCTGCCGATGTTCGTTCCCGGCTGGGAAGACTCGACGCTCGGCAACATGTACTCCGGCCACTGCATCTCGGGCGACGTGAAGAACGTTCACACCGTTCGCACCGGCATCGAGTACATGATCGAGCTCGCCGAGTACTACACGAAAACGACCGAGTCGCAGTCGATCGGTTTCTTCCAGATCGGCGGCGGCATCGCCGGCGATTTCCCGATCTGCGTCGTGCCGATGCTCCATCAGGATCTGCAGCGCACGAACGTTCCGCTGTGGGGCTACTTCTGCCAGATCAGCGATTCGACGACGAGCTACGGCTCGTATTCGGGCGCGGTGCCGAACGAGAAAATCACGTGGGGCAAACTCGGCGTCGACACGCCGAGCCACGTGATCGAGTCGGACGCGGCAATCGTCGCGCCGCTGATCTTCGCCTACGTCCTCGGACTCTAAAGTCAACTTCGGGGGTCTGACCCCCGAAATTGACTTTACTGCGGCACGATCGCCGCCGTGCTCTTCATCGAGTCGGCGGCGTTTTTCTTTTTCACGACGACGTCGAGCGCCGACGCGCCGGCCGGAACGGAATCGAGCTGCATGACGAGCTTCGTCGCGCTGCCGTTCTTCACCTGCCCGAGGTTCTTCGCGCGCGGCGTCGCTTCCCACGTCAGTTCGTCGGGTGACGCGTTGTAGACGAAGACCGTGAACTTGCGCGGCTGTCCGTTCTTCACGCGCACCGCGGCGCTCGGGATGAACATCTCGCCGCCGATCTCGAACGGATAGCCGGCGTTGGTCTGATCGTGCGAGCCGCCTTTCACCATCACCCAGTTGCCGCCTTCTTCGATGAACAGCGGCGGCGTGACGGCGACCTCGTTCGCGCGCGGCACGGTCAGCTCGGAACGTGCGAAGCCGCGCGCTTCCGTCTCCGGTACGCGCACGAGTGATTTCACCGCGTACGTTCCTGGCGGCACGCTGAGCGTCCCGTAATACTTGATGCCGCTGGCGCGCAGCTTGTCGCCGACCTTCGTCAGATCGAGCGACATCTTCTGATAGAGGCGGTCGCGCACGACGCCGCTGTCGTCGAATGCGTAGATGAAGATCTCGGCGTTGAGCGTGTTTCCTTTCGCGTTCTTCGTTAGGTCCGTACCGTTGATCTCGAGGATGACCGGGACCTGCGCGTTCGCGCCGGTGGTCGGGAACGCCGCGGTCAGCGCGGCGACGCCGAGGCCGCTTTGCGGGATGTCGTTGAGGATGATCTCCGCGTTCGAAAGGGAGCGTTCCGCCGCGGTCTCGCCGCCGAGCTCGTAGTAACCGGCGCGATGCGACGCGCGCGAACCCGACGGCACATTGACGAGCTTCACTTTCAGATCGTGGAAGCGGCCCGGCTTCGCGGTCGGCGACTGGAAGCCGAGGACGTAGACGACCTCCTGCTGGCGAAGCATGCGTGCGAAGTCGTCGCTGATGCTGTTCGAGTTGCGGAAGACTTCGCCGCCCGTCGGCTTCGAAACGAGGAACAGCGCTTCGTTCGAATTCACGCGCGTATTGCCGCTGGTGTCGTTGCGCGCGCCGGTCTGCAGATCGCCGTTCACGCGCACGCCCTGAATGTCGAACGCGTTGAGCACGACGTCGGAGCCGCGAAAGATGCGCGCCATTTCCTCGATGATCGTGACGCTGCTCGAGCTGCCGTAACGCGCATCGGAATCGACGGTGTACGCCTGACCGGTCAGCACCGCTTCGTTTTCCTTCCGGACTTCTTCGCTCGATCCGGGACCTCGCCCCTGCACCAGTTTCGGATCGAACCCTTCCGACAGGAGGATGATCTGCTTGCGTCCCGAGACGGCACGCAGCGTTCGGGCGAGATTGCCGAGTGTCGTCAGCTGCTTCTCGATGCGGCCGCGATTGAATGCGTCGTTGCTCCGGCTGACGCCGCGCGAGATTTCCTGGACCTGCTCGGCGGCGGCGCCACGGCCGCCCTTCAGGTTCTGGTCCTTCGCGTCATAGGTCGTCGTTCCGGCGATCTGCAGCGGATCGGTCCCATGAAACGTTTGCGGATTGCTGATCGCGCTCGCGAGCAGATCGCGGTCGGTGGTGAACGCGGTCGTGAGCCGATAACCCTTCTCCGCGTCGATCGTCGCAATCGCGACGAGATCGCGCGGACGAACGCTCGTCTTCAGAAACGAACGCGCCGCGTCCTGCGCGCGCACCATCGACGCCGGCGACGAGTACGTCAGATCGAAGAGCAGCATGAAGTTGCGCCGCGCCGCGGGGTTCAGCGGCGAGATCGCTTTCACCGACTCTTCCGATGCGAAGTCGATCTTGTCGAACGACGTCACGCTGATCGGCTTGCCGTCGTCGATCAGCTGGAAGTTCGCGGCCGTCAGTCCGCGCACCGGATTGCCGTCGCGATCGACGACCGTCACCGGCACCTCGACGATCTGGACGTTCACCGTCTCTTTCACCTGCGCGAGAAGCGGCACACCAATGACGGCCAGCAGCAGCAAACGGCTCAGAATCGCTTTCATCGTTTCTCCACCTGTTGGATTTACTTGACGATCAGCGCCACGCTCGCCTTGCGCGCGTCGGCCGATCCTTTGCTGCGAACGGTGACATCGAAACTGGAGCTGCCGCGTACAAGTCCCTGCGGCGCGAGGTCGAAGACGAGCTTGGTCAGCTCGGCGTCGCGCGCGCGCACTTTCGATACGACGGCCGGCGTCACGACGGCGCCGCCCGCGGCAGTCTCGAACGTCATCTCTTCCGCGTTGGCGTTATAGACGAACAGCGCGTATTTGCGATGCACGCCGTTCGTCACACGCGCCGCGGAGCTCGGCATGAACGGCTCGCCGTTGAGCATGAACGGATAGGCGGCACCGCTCCGATCGTGCGACGCGCCGCGTACGAGCAACCACTCCGACGGTTGATCGAAAAAGAGCGGCGGCAGCACCGACACATCATCGGCATGCGGCACGACGACGTCGACGCGCGCGAAGCCTTTGCGATCGCTGTCGATCACGCGAACGAGACTCTTCACCTGGTAGTGACCTTCCGGAAGGCTGAGCGTCGCGTAATACTTGATTCCGCTGGCGCGCAACTGCGCTCCGACCTTGCCGACGTCGAGCGTCAGCCGCTGATAGAGACGATCGCGCACGAGGCCGTCGTCATCGAACGCGTAGATGAAGACATCGGCAAGCGCCGTCTTCGCGTTCGCTCCTTCCAGCAGCGACGGACCGTCGATCTCGAGCACGACCGGCACCTGCGACTGCACGCCCGTCGTCGGAAACGCGGCCGCCAGCGCATCGACATGGACCTCCGTCTGCGCGATGTCGTTCAACACGATCTCCGCGTTCGTGAGCGATCGCTCCAGCGCGGTCTGCGTTCCGGCTTCGTAGTAACCGGCGCGATGAAAAACGCGCGTGCCGCGCGGCGCGTCGAGCAACCGCACCTTCAGCTCGTGAAACGTTCCCGGCTTTTCCGCCGCCGCACGAAACGCGAGGACGTAGACGACTTCCTGCGCGCGCAGCATGCGATGCAGATCGTCATCGAGATCGTTGGAGTTCTGAAAGACGGCGCCGCCGGTTGGGTTGGCGACGAGGAAGAGCGCTTCGTTGGAGTTGATCTGTGCGCCGTGCGAGAGGTCGTTGTTGACGCGAACCCCTTTGGTGTCGATGGCGTGCAGCACGACATCGGCGGCGCGGAACTCGTGCGCCATCCGCTGGAGCGCGGTCTGCGTGTCGGACGTGCCGAATCGCGCGTCGGGATCAGTACGCCACAGCTCGCCGGTGAGGATCTGCTCGAGCTCTTCCCGTTGTTCGGCAGTCGAACCGGCTTCACGTCCGCGCACGAGCCGCGGATCGAAGCCGTCGGAGAACATGATGATCTGCTTGCGACCCGGTACTGCGCGCAGCGTTTTCGCCAGCTCTGCGAGTGCGCCGAACTGACGAAGGATCCGCGTGCGCATGAACTGATCGTCGAGCCGCTGCTGCTGCTTCAGCATTTCCTGAAACATGATCGCGCCTTCGTCGACGCGACCGGACGGCATCTCGCCGGGACGCGACATCGCGGCCATATCAACGACCGGAGTCCCGGCGATCTGCAGCGGATCGTTCCCGCGGAACGAGCGCGGATCGGCGATCGCAGCATTCAGCAGATTGCGATCGGTCGTGAACGCCGTGAGCATTCGGAATCCGCGATCGGCATCGACGGTCGCGACGCCGATCAGGTCGCGACGTCCGGCGCCACGCACGAGGAAGTCGCGCGCGGCGTTCTGCGCTTTCGCGATCGACGTCGGCGAGGTGTACGAGAGATCGAAGAGAAGGAGGAAGTTGCGGCGCGCGACCGGATTCAAACGCGACAGCGATTTCACCGACTCGAACGATGCGAAGTCGATCGCGTCAAACGCCGTCACCGCCTGCCTGTGGCCGCCGTCGAGCAGCTCGAAGTTGGCCTCCGTCAGTCCGCGCACCGGATTGCCGTCGCGATCGACGACCGTGACCGGCACCTCGACCACGTGAACGTTGACGCTCTCCTGCAGTTGCCCGCGCGCCGCGCCTGCCATGAGCAGCGCGACACACGCAATACGAGCGAGCGGCGGCATCAGGATCTCCTGACGCGACATCTTAGGAGAGTCGCGCCCGCCCGCGCGACTCCGTCACTGTTTCGTGATGGCGCCGGCGTCGCTGCGCAGCATTCCGTGCCGCAGGATTCGCGAGATCTCGCTCACCACCGCCTCGGTGTCTTTCCCGAAATGTTCTTTGACGCCGAAGATGATCTCGATCGAGAAATAGTTATAGAAGATCCGCGTCGCCAGCATGACCGCTGCGGCCGGCGACAACCCTTCCTGCAATTTCGCTTTCAGCTCGTCTTCCATGTGATGCGACTTCAGGAAGGATTCGAACCGGCTCGACATGTCCGAATAGAACTTGCGAATGTGCGAACCGTCGAACTCGACGACGTCGACGTAAATCAGCGCGACGTGATCGCGATATTCAGCGACCGTTTCGCGCGCCGCATGTCCGAGCTCTTCGAGATTTTCGGGAAAGGTGCTGCCGGCCAGCGCGCGATTGAATGGAAAGTCCGGCGTCGACATCGCCTGGAAATACTGATCGAGCAGCTCGCGGAAAATCGTCTCTTTGTCAGGAAAGTGGTGATAGACGTTTCCTTTGGAAACTCCCGCCGCCTCGGCGATGTCACGGACGCTCGTCGCCCCATACCCGTGATGGGAAAAGAGTTTCAGCGCCGCTTCCAGGATCTGGGCGCGGCTCCGTTCGGAGCGTTCTTCCTGGTTCATTGAATCCTCAGTGTATCGCTTCGCGCAGCTTCGCTTTTTCGACCTTTCCGTAAGGCGTCCGCGGAAGTACGTCCATGAATACGTAACGCTTCGGCAACTTGTACTTCGCAATACGCGCCGCGAGGTACGTTTCGAGCTCGTGCTGCGCGGCGCGGCCTACGATGAACGCGACCGCGACCTCGCCCCAGACGTCGTCCGGCACCGGCACGATCGCGGCGTCGGCGACCAGCGGATGCGTGACCAGCTCCGCTTCGATCTCGGCCGGATAAACATTGACGCCGCCGCTGATGAACATCTCTTTGCGGCGGCCGGCGATGAAAAAGAATCCGTCGGCGTCGCGCCGCGCGAGATCGCCGGTATGGAACCAGCCGTCGTCGCCGTACGCCGCGCGCGTCGCTTCTTCGTTGTTCCAGTAGCCGCTGCTGACATGCGGTCCGCGAATCGACATTTCGCCGATCTCGTCTTCCGCGACTTCGTTGCCATCGCTGTCGATCAGCCGTACTTCGGTGAAGAGCAGCGGCCGCCCGATCGAGCCCGGCTTCTGTGCCGCATCCTCGACCGTCATCGTGAAGCAGTTCACGCCGACCTCGGTCATTCCATAGCCCTGCTTCATCGGCACGCCGCGCGCGAGATACGCCTGTTGGATGTACGCGGGCAGCGGCGCGCCACCGCTGATGAACCAGCGGACGTGGCGGAGATCGGCGGTCGCAAATCCGGGATCGTCCATCAGCAGCTTCCAGATTGTCGGGACGCCGAGGACGACCGTGCAGCGCTCGCGCTCGATCGTCGGCCAGACGACGCGCGCGTCGAAGTTTTTGTGCAGCACGATCGTGCCGCCGACGCTGAAGATCGGGATGAGAAACGCCGCGACGCCACCCGCGTGATAGAGCGGCGTGAAAATCGGAGTGACGTCGTCTTCGCGCAGTCCCCAGTTCACGGCGGTGTTGTAGCCGTTCCACCAGAGCTGGCGCTTCGGGATCATCACGCCTTTCGGTTTGCCGGTCGTGCCGGAGGTGTACAGGAGACAGTAGATTGATTCGGCGTCGGCGCGGAGTGGCTCGCATGCTCCTTCACCGCTGCGCAGCGCGCACATCGCGACCGGCAAATCGAGCTTCGCGAACTCTTCACCGACGAACAACACCTTCATCGCGCAGTCTTCGATGATGCCGCGCAACTCGTGCTCGGTCGCGCGCGTCGACAGCGGCACGACGATCGCTCCGCATTTCGCCGCGGCGAAGAAGAACGCGAGGAACTCGACGCAGTTGTACGCGAGGATTCCGTAGCGATCGCCGGCTTCAACTCCTGCTTCGCGCAGTGTGACGGCCGCCGCCTGTGCGCGCAGATCGAGATCGCGATACGTGAAACGCGCGCCGCTCTCGATCTCGACGAGAGCGAGCTTGTCCGGCGTAATGCGTGCGCGCTCGGCTAACAGGTCCCCGTCAAACATGCGATGAAGCGCTCCGGCTGCTGGCGATGCGGAATGTGCGCGGCTCCGTCGATGACATGCAGCTCCGCTCCTTCAATCTTCTTCTGCAGCGCTTCCGCGTAATCGAGCGGCAGCACGCCATCGTCTTTGCCCCAGATCAATTTCACCGGCACGCGCAGCTCGCCGAAACGTCCGTCCATCATGTGCGTCACGATGTTCGTCTGCATGACGCGCAGCATCGGCGAACCGTTTGCGCGCGCGAGGAATGCGTCGATGACGAACTCCGGCGTCGCGTCGGCGGGACCGTTCACTGCTCGCATCATCACCGCCGCCTGCTCGCGCGTGTTCGCGACCAGCGGCACCGTCATCGGCCACGACATGCCGCCGGTATCTTCGAGCGCGAGTTGCGTGACGCGTTCCGGATGCCGGAGCGCGTACAACATGCTCATCCAGCCGCCCATCGAGTTGCCGACGAGCGTGACTTTCCCACCCGTCTCTCGATCGATGATCGCGGAGAGATCGTCGACGACGCGCATCAGATCGATCGGGCCGTCGAGAGGCGCGCTTTCGCCATGTCCCGCAAGATCCGGAATGACCAGCCGATACTTCGCGGCCAGCGCCGGCACGACGGCGGCCCATGTTCCGGCCTGATCGTTCACGCCGTGAATGAGCACGATCGTTTCGTCGCCCTTTCCGCCGCTGAACCAGACGCGGCCATCTTCTTCGTGGCGCGTTAGTCCCGACATCGCGAGCGCGGCGCGCGTGGCGGCGATGAATGTTGCGATCGGATCGACAGCAGTCGAATCAGGCACGCTCGAATCAGGCAAGGAGTCTCTCCTCGTTTTTCGGCAGGCGAAACGCGACCGCGGCCTGGTTGTAGCCGACGCCGGAGCCGATCAGCACGACGAGCTCGCCGCCGCGGATCTTCTTCTGCCGCAGCGCGTCATGAAACGCCATCGGGATGCAGGCCGAACCGGTGTAGCCCCATTTCTCCATCACGGTGTGCGTCTTTTCCATCGGAAGCCCGAGGTCGTTCATGACCAGCTCGATGGTCGGCTTGCGCACCTGGGTGAAGATCAGAAAATCGATTTCGCCGACGGCGAATCCACCGTTCTTCGCGACGGCGCGGACGAGCTTCGGCCAGCCGTCGTTGTTGATCTCGGGCGGATAGCGCTCGATCATCTTCACGCGCGTCCGTCCGTTCGCGAATGAGTCGGCGGTGATCGGCTCGACGGTGCCGCCGGCCGGAATCAGCCAGTTGCGATGCAGAGTTCCGTCGGCCGCGAACGCCGCGGCGATGAAGCCCGGCTCGCTGCTTCGCTCGAGGATCGCCGCGCCGGCGCCGTCGCCGTAAAAGAACGTCATCGGATCGTCGGGATCGGCGAGCTTGTGCATCAGGTAGACGCCGACGACGAGCACCGTCCTCAGCTGAGGATTCGTCGCCATCAAACCGGCCGCGTTCGCGAGCGCGGTCGGAAACGACGCGCAGGCGCAGGCGACATCGAACGTGCCGGCGTTCTTCGCGCCGAGCTTCGACTGCAACACGACCGACGTCGCCGGCGTGATGTAGTCGGGCGAATCGGTTCCGAGAATGATGAGGTCGAGCTCTTCCGCTTTGCGGCCCGCGTTCGCGAGCGCCTGTTCTGCCGCACGCTTCGCGAGATCGGACGCCGCCCAGTCCGACGGCGCGCGCCAGCGGCTGCGAATCCCGCTCGCCGCTTCCATCTTGTCGACGAACGTTGGCGCACTCTCGCTGAAACGCGCGCGCAACTCATCGTTCGTCACTTCCGTCTCGGGAAGGTACGACGACGTCGCGACGATGCTCGCGTATGCGGGCTCAGGTGCCAAGGACGAGTCCCCCGTCAACTGACAGCACCGTTCCGTGGATGAACTTCGCGGCGTCGGACGCCAGCCAGACATACGCGTTGGCGATGTCGTCCGGCTCACCAAGCATCCCGAGCGGCGCTTTCTGCGCCATCGTGTCGAGCACTTTCTGCGGCATCGCTTTGATCATGTCGGTGGCGATGAAACCGGGAGCGACCGCGTTCACGCGAATCCCGAACTTCCCGAGCTCGCGCGCCCACGTCTGCGTGAAACTGATCACGCCTGCTTTCGTCGCCGCGTAATTCGTCTGACCGAAATTTCCGTAGAGACCGACGATCGACGATGCGTTCAGCACGACACCGCTTCGCTGTTTGATCATCTGCGGCACGACCGCGCGCGTGCAGACGAAGACCCCTTTGAGGTTGACGTTGACGACCGCATCGAACGTCGCATCATCCATCGTCGAGACGATCTCGCCGTCCTTCACTTTCACCAGCTGCGCGTCGCGCACGATGCCGGCGTTGTTGACGAGGACGTCGATCCGTCCGTGTTGCGCCAGCACTTCCGCAACGGCCGCATCAACCGACTCACGACTGGTGACGTCGATGCGCGGTTCGCTGGTGATGTCCCATACGACGACCTTCGCTCCTTCATCAGCGAAGCGTTCGGCGGTGGCGCGGCCGATTCCTGCCGCGCCACCGGTGACGATGACGATTTTGTCGCGGAGCCCGCTCGGGATCACTAGAACACCCAGCGAAGACCGAGCTGGAACTCGCGAGCCGGGAGCGTTGCGCGTGCAGCGCCGTAGCCGGGATTCGGAACGTAAGCCGCCGCCGGATTCGCGATGGTCGGACCGCTCAGGAACTGCGCGCCGTTGATCGACTGCACGTCGTAGTTGACGACGTTGGTGAGATTGAAGCATTCGGCGATCGCTTCGACCTGACCCCAGCCGATCGCGAATCCCTTCGTCAGACGAAGCGAGAGCTGGCGAAACGGCGGACCGTTCTCGGTGTTGCGGCCAACGCCGAGCGGACGATCGGAGTTCTTGCCGTCGCCGTTGTAGTCGTAGCCGAGGCGATGCGTCCACGGCTGGCCCGAACCGTACTCGTAAATCGGCGCGACGAGAATGCCGTACGGCGCGTGGAAGATGCCGCTGACGACGACGCGGTAATGCTCGTCGCCGCGCGCGCGGCCGTATTCGGAATTGATGCTGGCCGGATCGCTCGGGTAGCCGGTCGGGAAGTCGGGGCTGAAGTCGTCGCTGATGTTGTCCTTGTCGGCGACGGTGAGCGACGCGGTGATCAGATCGTTCTTCCGGATCGAGCCGTTGAGGCTGACGACGATCGCGCGATAACGCGAGCGGCCGTCGTTCGTGTACATGTTGATCTGGTCGTACGAGGTGTTCGGGCGAACGTGCGTGGCGTTGCCGCTCCAGTTCACATCGCGAATGACGATCTCGTGCTCGCCCTTCACGTAGATTCCTTCGGTGTCGAGATAGAGACGCGAGTCGCCGAGCTTCATCGTGTAGCCGAGTGAGACCTGCGTCGATTCCGGCGACTCGAGATCGGGCGCGAGCAGCGCGATGGCCGGCTTCGAAACGATGCCGGTATTGCGCGGGTTGTTCGGATCGAGCGCCAGCGACGGGAAGCCGAGGAGCGCGCCGTTGATGCGCGTGTAGGTGACGCGTCCGGTCTCGCCATTCTGCTGCAGTTCGGTGAGTGCCGGCACGAGGAGGAAGCGGCCGGTGAAGCGGCCCGCGCCGCCGCGAACGACGCTGGTGCCGTCGCCGCGCAGGTCGTAGTTGAAGGATGCGCGCGGCTGATAGTTGTTCGTGTCGCGCTTGCGCGGATTCGGAATCAGCGCGTGATGGAAGCCGGCGTTGTTGCCGTTCGTATCGAGGTCGTAGCGAAGACCGAGGTTGACGAGGAGCTTCGTCGACGGGCGCCACGAATCTTCGATGAAGGCGCCGTAAAGATTCGTGCTCGTGTCGACGTCCGACGATCCGACGCCGTACGCGTACGCAAGCGGCAGCGCCTTCGTATCGGTCAGATAGATGAAGAGCCCTTCCTGATACGTGTCGATGCGCAGGCGCTCCGAAACGTGCTGCAGCGAAACGCCGCCTTTGAGGTCGTGCGAGCCGTTGCCGGCGGCGAGATGGTGATGCAGCGTGTCGCGCAGTTCCCAGTTCGAACCGTCGCCGAGCAGATCGCCGAGGATGTTCGAGCCGGTCATCAATGTGTTGCCGGACGAGTACCACTCCGCGACGCCGTTCGAATTCGTCGGCTCAAAAAAACGGCGCGTGCCGTATTGCGCACGTGCCTCGTTCGAAGTCGAGCCGGAGATGAACGTGTTGTGCTCGAAGGTCGTGTTCCAGTTCTTGCGCTCGAGCGTCTGACCGTACGACGCATCTGCGACGCCGCCGACGCGGAAGTTGTCTTCGGTGTAATTCTCGTAGACCGCTTTGACGCCGGCCGTCATCGTCGCGCTGAGGTTCGTGTCGAGGCTGCCGAAGACGAGCGTCTGATCGAACGGATGCGAAATGTCTGCGGCCCGCGATGCGAACGCGCCGCCGGGACGATAGAGGACGATGTTCTTCTCGTTGATCTGCTCGACGGAGCCGAAGTAGAACAACTTGTCGCGCATGGCCGGACCGCCGATGGTGAAGCCGAGCTGGCGGCGCGAGTAGTCATCGTTCTTCTTCAGGTCGAGCGCCCCCTGCGAACGGAGTGCGCTGTCGCGGAAGAAACCGAAGACGCTGCCGCTGATGTCGTTCGTTCCCGACTTGGTGACGATCGAGAGCGCGCCGCCGGCGGAGCCGCCGATCTCCGTGTCGAAGCGATTCGTGATGACGCGGAACTCGCGCACCGCGTCCTGACTGAAGCGCGCGCGGGCCAGACCGTTGACCTGGTCGGTGAGATCGACGCCGTTCACAAAGATCGTCGTCTGCGACGCGTTGCCGCCGGCGCCGACGACCGGTCCGCCGTTGATGAAGCGGAAGCCGCCGCGCTCGCGCTGGACGCCGGGGGCGATGAATGCGAGGCGCTGGAAGTCGCGATCGGCGACCGGCAGCGCGGCGATCTGCTCGGGAAGAATGTTCGTCGAGCTGTCGGTCTTCATGACGTCGACGATCGGCGACTCGGCGCTGACCGTGATCGTCTCGCTCGCCTGCGCGTGCATCGCGACGCTCAGCTTCGCTTCCTGTCCGACGCGGATCGTCAGGTTCTGTTCGCGCACCGGCGCGAATCCTTCGAGCATGAACTGCACGCGATAGTTCCCCGGCGTCAGCGCGAGGAAGCGAGCGCTGCCGGCTGAGTCGGTGACCGCCGTGGTTGTGAAGCCGGTCTCCGGCCGCGCGACCGTGACGGTCACGCCCGGAAGCGGCGAGCGCGCCTGATCGAGCGCGATCGCTTCGATGGAGCCTTTGTCGATCTGAGCAAAAGCGTTAATCGAGAAGAGAAGGAGGAACGCGAGGAGCACCGCCGTTTTTCGCATCGTTAGTCCTTTTAAAGCAGTCCTGAGTCCTGAGTCCTGAGTGCTCGACGCGGGCATGACGCGCAGTTTCTTACTCGTCATTTGCCGTCCGGGCGGTCGGTTTGTTGTGATGGCGCGAATGTTAGGTCTGCCGGGCGCGTCTGTCAAGCCGGGAAAGGTGCTGAGTGCGAAGTGCTGAGTGCTGAGTCGGAAAATTGGCGGTCGCACCTGACTCAGCACTCTGCACTCAGCACTCAGCACCTCACAGGCTCGGGCGGCGGGACTATGATTTACGGCATGTTCAATCGCATCGGGAACCTCTTCCGCGGTTTCTTCGGCCTCTTCGTCTCCGGCATGGAGCGTCGCAATCCGGAGGCGCTGCTCGAAGTGGAGAAGGAAAATCTTCGCAAGCAGATCGCGAGCTACAACCAGGGGCTCGCCGCGCATGCCGGACTTTGCGAGCGGCTGATGACGCAGGTCCGCAAGCTCGAAACGGACGAGCGCGACGCGCGCGCGAAGACGGCCGCGAATCTCCGCGCGGGCAATCGTGAGATTGCCGCGCAGCACGCGCTGCGGCTGCAGAGCATCACCGAAAATCTCGCCGAGACGCGGCTGCAGCTCGAACATGGCGAGACGACCTATCGCGAACTGATCAAGGCGCGCGACGTCGCCGTGAAAGCGGCGCAGGTAAAGCTCGCTTCCCTCAAACATTCGCTCGACGATCTGAAGATCAAGCGCGCCACCGCCGAGCTTACCGAGATGGCGTCCGGAATGATCACGACCATCGGCGGCTCGGGCGACACGCTCGATCGTCTGCACACGATGGTCGAAGAAGAACGCGAGAAAGCAGCAGGACGCGCACGCGTCGCGCGCGACACGCTGTCGACGTCCGAACTGGCGCTGAAAGAAGAAGAGCAGCGCGCGCTGGAAGCGCAGGCACTCGATGAGTTCGTCGCGCGCGAAGGCTTCCAGATCGAGGGGACGGGAACCGCGACGACCGAAGGCGCTCTGCCGCACGCCGTCGACGTGAAACTGATCCCGCCGAAGTGATCAGCGGGCTGGAGCTCTTCGGACTCGCTCTCCTCGCCGGCGGCGCGGCCACGATGTGGGTGCGCAACGCCGAGGCGAGATTTCGGGCGATGCACACGCTGCCGCCCAGCGAGCATGACGCGGCGCTGCGTCAGCTCGGCACGCCGGCGCGCGATCGCGCCAAAGCGCTGGCGGCGAAGTGCGCGAAGACGCTCGCGGCGTACGGCACGTCGGACGATCTCGTCATCGACGGCAATCGCCGGGCGCTCGAAGAGCTGACGCGGATGCACCTCCGTCTCCTCACCGCGCATCGCGAGATCATCACGCTCGACGTCGTGAAGGACGCGCCGTCGCTGCGCAAACAGATCGCGTCGGCGGAGACGTCGATCGCCGTCGCCGAGTCGGAAGAGCTGCGCGAATCGCGCGCGGCGACGGCTGCGATTCTTCGTCGCCGGCTCGACAACGTGACGCGCCGCGAGACGCTCCTCTCGCAGATCGAGAGCGACCTGGAGCGGATCGAAGCGCAGATCGATCTGGCGCTCGAAGACGCGACGCTGAATCGGACGCCCGCTCCTGTCTCGCATTCGATCGAGCTGGCCAGCGGACTCTTCGACGAAACGCTGCGTCAGGCATAGAATCCCGCCGCATGTCGCTCCTCGCTCAACGCAAGAACCCCAGTGCGCCGCCTCGCCTCGACGGAAAAGAGCTGCTCGTCGGTCCCGACCCGAGCGTCTCCCGCGTGAAGGGCGTGATGTTCGGCGCGCGCAAACAGTTTCTCGTCGACACCGTCGGCGAGGAAGGCCTGGCCCGCGTCGTAGCGCGGCTTTCACCGCGCACCGCCGGCTACGTGAAGACGCCGCTGGCGTCGAGCTGGTGCGAGTTCGAATCGCTGGTGGAGCTCGATCGCGCGATCTACGACGAGCTGAAAGCAAAGCATCCGAACGTGCTCGCGCTGATCGGCGCCGCATCCGCGGAGCTCGGCATCGGCAAGGTGTACAAATCGCTCGACAGCACGGAACTGCTGAAGTTCCTGGAGAGCATCGCGCTCTTTCACACGCAGTATCAGAAGTTCGGCCGCGTGAAGTTCGAGAAGACGCCGAATGGCGGCCGAATGATCTACACCGACTACCCCTGCTACTCCCCCATCTTCTGCGCCAGCGCCCTCGGCTTCTTCCTCGAATCAATCCTCCGCCACGGCGGAACCGATCCGAGCGTGAACGAGACGAGATGTCAGACGCATGGGGATGCTTCTTGTACGTTTGAGATGGCCTGGAGATGAAGGCATGAGGTATGAGTAATGAGGCATGAGTAAAAGCCTCTGACTCACCACTCATGCCTCATCACTCATGCCTCATTACTCATGCCTCATTACTCATGCCTCATTACTCATGCCTCATTACTCATACCTCATGCCTCTCTTTAAGCAGTTCTACCTCCCCTGCCTCGCCCACGCCTCCTACGTAATCGCCTCCAACGGCGAGGCGGCGATCGTTGATCCGCGGCGTGATGTCGATGAGTACATCGAATTCGCGCGCGAGCATGGGCTGACGATTCGTTACGTCATTGAGACGCATCTGCATGCCGATTTCGTGAGCGGGCATCGGGAGCTGGCGGAGCGGACCGGGGCGGAGATCGTGTTTGGGGCGCGGGCGGCGGCGGAGTTGCCGCATCGCGCGGTGCGTGATGGCGATGTGCTGCGCGTTGGCGCGCTGGAGTTGCGCGCCATGGAAACGCCGGGACATACGCCGGAGTCGATCTCGTGGCTGATCATTGAAGACGGCGTGCCGCGGCGCGTGCTGACCGGCGACACGCTGTTCATCGGCGACGTCGGCCGTCCCGATCTCGCCGGCTCGCGCGGATTCACGTCGGAGCAGATGGCGTCGATGCTTTACGACTCGCTGCACGAGAAGCTGCTCGCGCTTCCCGACGATGTCGAAGTCTGGCCGGCGCATGGCGCAGGGTCGGCATGCGGACGGAACATCTCGAAAGAAACATCGTCGACGATCGGCGTGCAGCGCCGGACCAACCACGCGCTCGCGCCGATGTCGCGCGAGGAGTTCGTCAACATGATGACTACCGGCATCTCGGCGCCGCCGGCGTACTTTCCGTACGACGCGGAGCTGAATCGCCGCGGCGCGCGTCCGCTCGCGGAACTGACCGCGAAGCCGCTCGCTGCTGATGAGATCCGCGCAATGCGCGCAACGATTCTCGACGTCCGCGACGCCGCGTCATTCGGCGCAGGTCATGTCGCCAGCGCCGTCAACATCGGTCTCGATGGTCAGTTCGCATCGTGGTGCGGCACGCTGCTTCGCTCCGACGCGACGCTCGTCGTCTTCGCCGCGTCCACGCAGAAAGCGGCCGAAGCGGTGATGCGTCTCGCGCGCATCGGCTACGAAAACGTCGCCGGTTACACGACGTCGCTCGATGGCTTCGAAGTCGCGCCGCTCGGACAGATGAGCGTCGCCGAACTGCACGCCGCCCCGCTGCGCGTGGTCGACGTCCGCGGTCCCGGCGAGTACAGCGCGGGTCACGTTCCCGACGCGATCAACATTCCGCTGCCCGAGCTTTCCGCGCGGCTCGGCGAGATCGATCGCGATGGCGCACTCGCCGTGATCTGCGCCGGCGGCTATCGCTCATCGGCGGCCGCGAGTCTGCTCGCGCAGGCCGGTTTCGCGCATGTGATCAACGTCGCCGGCGGTACGTCGGCGTGGGTGCGCGAAGGCTTCGCGACCGACGTCTCAGCCTGACGTGATCTCGACGTCGACCTGCTGGCGCCGCAGCAGCATCCGCTCGAGCAGCGCAACGCGCGCGATCAATTCCGACTGTCCGCGAAGCAGCGCCGTGATCTCCATCTCCGCTTTCAGATTCACCTGATAGTCGTTCTCGGCGAGGAGCTTGTCCTTCATCGACTGCCGGTTCTGACTCATCATGATGATCGGCGCCTGCAGCGCGGCGACGGTCGACAGACAGAGGTTGAGCAGGATGAACGGATACGGATCGAAGTCCGCTCGGCGCGCGATGTTCACGCCCATCCAGATCGTCATGATGGCCGCGAACATGAAGATGAACGGCCACGAGCCGCCGAACGCCGCGACGCGATCGGCGACGCGCTGACCGAACGTCAGCGCCCCTTCCTGTTCTTCGAGGACGTTGCGCGAGACCTGACGCGACATCAGCTCATTCGTCTGCCGCAGGCGATCGCTCAGCTCCGCGATGATCCGCATCGACGCCGCAGGATTCTTGTTGAGGAAGTCGGCGAAATCATCGCGATCGAGTCTCACCAGCCGCGCAGGTTTGATCGCTGTCGCCGTCGCCGAACGCGGCGCGCCGTCGAACAGCGACAACTCGCCGAAGAACTGTCCAGGATAAAGACTCGCCAGGCTGACTTTCGTCCGCCCTTCGCCGTACGAGATGTCGACCGCGCCGTCTTCAACGATGAAGAGCGACGAGCCTTCGTCGCCCTGGTTGAAGATCACCTCGTCCTGCGCGTACGAGATCTCCTCGAGGCGCGAGACGAGCGATTGCAAATCGTCCGCGGTCAGCGACTCGAAGATCGGGATGTTCGCAAGTAGTTCCTGACGAGACATCGACATGCAAATGAGATTAGCAGATGAGACGCGCTCAATCCTCCGCGAGGCGCCGGGCGTGAGCGCTCAACAGATCGCTGCGCGTGATGATCCCGACCACGCGCCGCGGCGCATCGCGCTCGACGACGGCGAGCCGCCCGACGTGCTCGCGCACCATGTGATCGGCGGCGTCGCGCAGCGATGAGTCGGGAAACGCGACGGCCGGCGGACGATGAATCAGCTCACCGATGTGCGTCGACGCGTCGCGCCCGAGCACGTCGCGGCGCGTGATCATGCCGAGGAGATTGTCGTGGCCGTCGACGACCGGAAATCCCTGATGCGAATTGACGATCGCCGTCACTTCGCCGAGCGTCTGAGTATCGCGGAACACGACGACGTTTCGTGAGCAGGCGTCGCCGACCGCAATTCGATCGAGATAGTCGGCCGAGTATTCGCTCGGCACGCGCACGCCGCGGCGCGCCAGCTTCTCGGTCATGATCGTGTTTCGCATCAGCAGCGACGAGACGAGATAGCCGGCGGTACAGCCGGCGAGCAGCGGCAGCAGACCGATCGGCTGCAGCGTCGTCTCGAATGCGAAGACGACCGACGCGAGCAGCGCTCGCGATGCGCCGGCGAACATCGCCGCCATCCCGACCAGCGCGCAGATCCGCACGTCGACGCCGACCGACGGAAACGCGCGCGCCGCGATTTCGCCGATCACGACTCCGGCGCCGCCGCCGATCGTGAAGAGTGGCGCCAGAGTTCCGCCCGACGTGCCGCTGCCGAGCGAGATCGACCATGAGATGAATTTGAAAATGCAGAGGATGAGCACCGCTTTGCCGGCGATGTGTCCCGAGACGAGTCCTTCGATGTTGTCGTAACCGACGCCGAGCGTGTGCGGCGCGAAGATGCCGACGGCGCCGACGGCGAGACCGCCGAGCGCCGGCCACCACATCCAGTGAATCGGCAGATGCTCGAACAGATCTTCAATCCAGTAGACCGCGCGCGTGACGTAAACGGAGAGCCAGCCGACGAGCGCGCCGATCAAGGCGTACATCGCCAGCGCTTCTTCCGTAGGACGCGCGAGCAGCGGCATCGCGAAGATCGGCGCGGTGCCGGCGTACGCCATCCGCACGGCGGTCGCCGTCACGGCCGCAAGCGCAACAGGAACGAGCGACCGCGGACGAAACTCGAACAGCAGCAATTCGATCGCGAGCAGCACCGCGGAGACCGGCGAGCCGAACGTCGCCGCCATGCCGGCCGCTGCGCCCGCGGCGAGCAGCGTCTTCCGCTCCTGCGCGCTCATCTTCAATACCTGACCAACGAGCGATCCGAGCGCGCCGCCGGTCGCGATGATCGGTCCCTCGGCGCCAAACGGTCCGCCGGTGCCGATCGAGATCGCCGCCGACAACGGCTTCAGAAACGTGACGCGCGCCGGGATCCTGCTTTCGTTGAGCAGGACCTGCTCCATCGCTTCCGGGATGCCGTGGCCGCGAATCGCTTTCGAGCCGTAGCGCGCCATGACGCCGACGATCAATCCGCCGATGACCGGAATGAAGAGGACGAGCCAGCCGAGGTGATTGCCGGCGGGCGAAACGAGCGCGGTCGAGAAACGTCCGTAGAACGCGATGTTCGTCACGATGCCGATCAGCGCGACGAGGATTTGCGCGATGAAGCCGGTGACGAACGCGAGGAGCATCGCCCACATGCAGATGACGACGACGCGCTTGTCGATGAGCGATCGTTCCACCGGGATGCGCGCCGCTTCGATCGAATCGGCCATCGACGGAGCGATCGGCAGTCCGTCGCTCGTCGCGCCGCGCTCCACTTCCAGATCAGATGCTTCGTGCTTTTTCATTTTCCCTTTCGCTCTTCAAAGAACATCGGCGCCGGCGACGTGTCGGAGTCGAGCGACGCGACGATCTTCTCGAACGTCTTCGCGAACGCCGCCCGCTCGCGCGCCGGCAGCGCTTCGATCGCTTCGATCAGTCGTTCCTGCGCGATCGGCGGCGCTTTCTGCAGCGCCGCATGTCCGCTGCGCGTGAGCGTCAGCACGAGACGCCGCGCATCTTCCGCATGGCGTTCACGCGCCACGAATCCCGCCTCGGCGAGCCGGCTGACGACGACGGAGACCGAGCTCTGATCGGTGCGCGTCCGTTCCGCGAGATCGCTGAGTGACTGCTCGGGCGTTCGGCCGAGCTCGGCGAGCACGAAGAGTTGCGCGGCGGAAAGCCCGGTGTCAGTTTGCGCGGCACGGTCGGCGACGCGGAGGAGTCGCACGAGGCGGCGGATCGATTCAAGGATTCTGCGGCTGTCGCTCATTACATGGGAGCCCAACCATTGCGATGGCGGACATCTTCCCGAACCCGCGATCTGAGCCCATACTTCAGTCATGAAACGCGCACTGCTGCTGATCGTTGCAACGCTGGCGACCTCCGCGTTCGCTGCGGAGCTTTACGTTCCGATGAGCGGTGACGCGGCGCTGCGGATCGTCAATCCGACGGAACGCCGCGCGAACGTCACCATCGAGTTGCTCGAGACCGCGGCGCTCGCGCCGTCGAAAACGACGCACGCGACTCTCGCGCCGGGCGAAGAGCTCCGCTGGAACGGATCGGGATTCGGCGCGGTGCGGATCGTGATGAGCGAGCCGCTCACCGTGAACGGCGGACCGCTGTTCGACGCGCAGAAAGCGTTCGCAGGCGGAACGCTCGATGCGCGACAGACATCGATCGGCGTCGTGAACCCGGCAAATGGGGAGGTCGTCGTCGGCATCGAGCTGACCAGCGACGGCAACCTTATCGATCGCGTCTCGATCATCGTTCCCGCGCGCGGCATGCGCTTCATTCGGATGGATCGTCTGTTCGATGCGTTCGGCGATCGGCTGACGTTCACGTCGCCGCAGCCGGTCGTGATCTTCGGCTATGACGAAGAGCATTCAACCTTCCCCGCCGCGACGACGACGTCACGTCATCGAGTAGTCGCCGTCGCACCGGCGCCGCAACCGCAGCCACAGCCGCAACCTTCGACGCCGGAGACGATCGTCATCACAGCTTCGAAAGACGCCACGCTTTACGAGACCGGCGACGGCTCGCTCGCGAACAGCATCGGCATTCACCTCTTCGCCGGCACGACGAACGGTTCGCAGGTTCGCCGCGCGCTGCTGGCGTTCGACGTCGCGTCGAAGATTCCACCCGGCAGCACGATCACGCGCGCATCGCTGACGATGCATATGACGCGAACGATCGCCGGAACGGAGTCGATACAGCTTCGCCGCGTGCTGGCCGACTGGAGCGAAGGAACGTCGAACGCCGGCGGTGCGCGTGACGGGATCGGCGCGCAATCGAAGACTTCCGACCCGACGTGGATTCACGCGTCATTCCCGAGCAGAGCCTGGAGTAAAGCGGGCGGCGATTTCGACGCGGCGGCCGATTCGACGACGGACGTCAGCGACTTCGGCAACTACACGTGGGGAACGTCGGCGTCGATGGTGGCTCGCGTCCAGTCGTGGGTCGATCAGCCGGCAACCAACTTCGGCTGGCTGCTCGTCGGTCCGGAGTCGACGGCCCGGACTGCGAAGATGTTCGACAGCCGTCAGATCGCGGTCGAAGCGAATCGCCCGTCGCTGACGGTGGAATTCACCAAACCGTGAGGGTGCTATCCTGACAATTACTTCCGCAACTGAGGACCATCCAATTGAATGATGACAAACGCACGCTCGACGCTTCGAACGAAGCGTTCGACGAGCGCAGCATCGCAAGGAAGTACGGGCTGAAGGAGCTCGTATATCCCGACTCCGAACAGACGAAAACTCTCTCTCAGTTTCTCGGCAACGCCGTCGAGACCGCGCGCTGCGGCCCCGTGCCGAAAATGGCCGTGATGGTCATGCTCGAGTTTCTGCAGGCGGTGCTCAACCGGCAGCACATCACCAAAGGGCCGCGCATGTCGCACGATGAGTTCGACCTGCTGCAGACGCCGTACTACCTCGCGGCGCGCATCGTCAGCAAAATCGTGCGCGAGCGAAAAGAGATCGCGGAGTCGCGCGGCAAGCTCTATCAGACGACCTACGTCAGCCTGAATCAGTTCATCGAATTGCTGCGCAGCCTCCTCGATCCCGGCTGTTACTGGCTGCGGATGCGGGAGATTCCGGAAGGGGTCGTGGAAGCGATGTCGGCTCTCCAGGAGTTCGCGCTCGCGTATCCCGAGCTCCGCCGCAAAGGGCGGGCGCTGTAGCCGCGTGCCGAAGCATTACGACAAAGCGTATTTCGACCGCTGGTACCGCGGACGCAATCGCGTCAGCACGCGCGCCGAGGTGCGGCGCAAAGTCGTCCTCGCCGTTTCGATCGCCGAATACTTTCTGCGGCGTCCGATCCGCAACGTGCTCGACGTCGGCTGCGGCGAAGGCGCGTGGCTTCCGCATCTCCGCGAGCTTCGCCCGCGCGTCGCATACCTCGGGCTCGATCCGAGTGATTACGCCGTGGCGCGTTTCGGAAAAAAGCGCAACATCCGGAAGGCCGCATTCGGCGAGCTGCCGTCGCTCCGGCTCGACGACTCGTACGATCTGATCATCTGTTCGGATGCCCTGCATTACGTCCCCGACGCCGAAGTTGCGCCGGGCATTCGCGAGCTCGTTCGTCTTCTCGACGGCGTGGCATTTCTCGAAGTACTGACGAAAGAAGATGAGATCGTCGGCGATCTCGACTCGCTCCTGCGCCGTCCCGCGGCGTGGTATCGCAAGACGTTCAGAGCCGCCGGACTGATTCCGGTCGGACCGTTCACGTGGTCGGCACCGGAGCTCGATCCGACATTTGCTGAGCTCGAATCGCCCGCGCGATGAACGTCGTCCTGGGTCGAGGGCCGGGCATTCAGGCAGGAATTTCGCACCGCGCCGAACCATGAACGCTCTCGCTCTCATCACGCTCAACGGCTGGAATGTCGCAGGATTGACGGCCGCCACCGTCGCCTCATTCGCGGTCGTCTGGGTCTCCATCCGGCTCGAAAAACCGCTGAAGTAACGAACGGGTTTCGCGTAACTGTCACATTCTCCTGGCGTAATTCTGCCGGGCAGAGGTGTACATTCGCTTCATGTCCGGCAACCGTCGTGCGTTGCAAATCGTCCTCGCTCTCCTCATCACCATCGGCGCCGCGGCGCTGATCGTCACCTGCACGACGAGCTCGCCGAAGACGCGCACGAGCGTCGTCGCGAAGAAACCGATCGTCGCGCCGGCGGAAACTTGTGCCGCGATCGATCCGCTGCCGCCCGCCGAACCGTCGCGAAATGTGCCGACGCTCGCCGAGGCTGCGCAAAGCGCGATCGATCGTCGAGTGAAAGCGCTGGCCGGCGAGCTCGCCTCGATGTGGACGCGCAATCCGGAAGAGCTCGTGGCCGTCGTCGATGACGCCGCGAAGAGCGATCCGCGCTCGCCGTCCGTGACGCTGCTCCTCGCCATCGCGCACGCGGAAACAAACGGCGAGATCCTCGACGTCTCGGAAGCGGGAGCGGTCGGACTCGCGCAGGCGACGCCGGTGGCGATTCGGCAGGAAGAGCTCGACGGAAAAATGTTCGTCACCGCCGACTACCTCACCGGCTCGCGCGCCTACATCATGAAGAAGCCGCTCGGCGACGCCGACACGATCGCGTCGATGCTGCTGACGAAAGACGATCCGAAGCGGCGCGCTCGCGCGAAGCGCCTTCTCGCGTCGGCGTTCGAACTGCGGCGCGAAGGGGTCGACGAGCTCGCGCTGCTCGATCGATTCGCATCGCCGCGCTTCGCGGCCTCCGTCGATCGCGCCGACGAGCACAATCTGACGCGCCTTCGCGAATTGAAGAAGCTCCTCGCGCACCGTGACAAACGCGCGCTGCGTCGTTACCGCGACAACGTGCGCGGCGAATACCGCTCACTAAAACAGACGCAGGTCGTGACGTGGAAGCGCTATCAGGACGACCTCATCGCCGCTCGCGATCGCGCGCTCGAAGAACACTTCGGCCGCAGCGCCGCCGTCGTGAAGAAGGAACAGCCATACGAAGCCGGCGAATACCTTGCGTCCGAGCTCGACCTTCGTTTCTCCGCGCGACAGATGGCGGCGTTTCTCGTGCGCCATCTCGAACGGAAATCGGAGGAAGCACGACGCCTCTCCGATTCCGATGACGACGATCGCATCGAGGAGATGACCGCCGCGCTTTACAACGGCGGCTCGCACAACGTGAAGCGAATGCTCGCGGGACTGATCGCGTCGCTGCCGGAAACGCAGCACTACATGCGCAAAGTGCCGCAGACGCGGCGGCGGCTCGACGCGACGATCGCGCGCGTCGAACCGCTCGCGTCGCGCTAACGGCACACCAGCCAGGCTGGACGCGACCGGCGTGCGCGGCGGCAATCAGGACCACAACGCTCTGACCCGCCGGGCCAGCACGTCTTCCGCTCCGCCGTTCTGCCGGAGGAAGACCATCAACACTCGCCGGAACGCGGTCAGGTTCCGTCTGCCGACCTCCGCTTCCAGCTTGCGCTCGAGACGCGCGCTCGTCGCCAGAGCGCGGCGCAGGACGTTCTTCCCTTTGTCAGTAAGCTCGAGGCGCACGGCCCGACGGTCGGTGAGATGCGCGGCCCGGCGGATAAATCCCTTCCCCTCCATGTCGTCGACCAGCTTGCTCGCGGCCTGTTTCGACACGTCCAACGCTCCTGCGAGTTGCGTAACGGTGAGTGCCTCGGCCGCGACGGCACGAATGACAAAGCCGTAGGCCGGCCGCATGTCGCCGAGATCAGCCGCGACCATCGCCTGCAGCAGCCGATCGACCATTCCGACATAAGCAGCCGTGATCAGAAGGGCCAGATCCGGCTTCGGCGCTCGTCTATCTCGATTGACAGTCAATGTCTGTTGACTATATGTTTTGGGCTGACTGGAGGTCAAGCGATGCCCCGTACATTGTTTCGCCACGCCGATGCCCCACGTTTCGAGGTCGAAGGTGTGACCATCACCGGCTACGCATCACCGGCGCGCGGCTGCGCGAGCGTCAGCACATGGAAGCTGGTGCTGCACCCGGGAGCGAGCAGCCCCGTTCACGAGTTGACAACCGATGAGGCGTTCGTGGCCCTTCGAGGCACAGCCGTCGTCATCCTGGACGGCGAGGAATTCTCTTTCTCGCACGGGGATGGCCTGTCAGTGCCGCCGTCCACGCCGTTCCAGATTCGCAATGACGGTGTGGAGACCTTTGAAGCAGTCGCCTGCATGACAGCCGGCGGAAAGGCGCGCGTCGGCCATGAGACACCGTTCTCACCACCCTGGGCGCTCTGAATCTCACCGCTGACAGGCTCCGCGCGCGCCCTCGCCGGCCCTGTCTACTTCTCCACGTCCGCTTCCGGCAGCTGCTGCTCCGGATTGAAGTCCGGCAGGATCGCGGCGGTCGACGGCATTCCGCGGCGCGGCGGCTGCGGTCCGTCGTAGCGATTCGGTCCCGGCGTTCCCGGACGCATCACCAGCATCGTCAGAAAGAAAACGTTGTAGACCGGAATCCAGAGACGCCAGTAATCGCGGCCCGGACGATCGATGTCGTGCAGGCGCCGCACGGTGAAGATGCCGGTGAGCACGAGCGACGCGGTGATGATCGCGATGATCGCGAGAATCGGAGTGGTGATCTGCGCGCGATGGTTCCACACTTCCCACGTGAAGAATGCGCCGATCGCCGCGATGCCGAAGAACGCCAGCGCGAACAGCACACGCCCCTTGCGTCCCGCATACACGATCGCGCGCAGACCGTACGCGGTGTAAACCTCGAGTCCGACCACGAGCCAGACGAAGAACCGCATCCACGAGCTCGGCGGCAGGTAATACGCGAGTCCGATGCACGACAACGCGCCGAGAATCGGGAAGAGATACGTGCCGCCGGGAACGCGAAACGGCCGCGGGCGATTCGGATCCTTGATGCGCAGGATCATGATGCCCATGCAGACGAGGATGAAGGCGAAGAGCGTCCCGATGTTCGTCAGGTCGACCATCTCGTCGAGCGACGTGAACATCGCCGTGACGCCGACGCCGATGCCGGTGATGATCGTGGCGACGTGCGGCGTGCCGTACTTCGGATGCACTTTCGCCATCCAGCCGGGCAGCAGTCCGTCGCGCGACATCGCGAAGAAAATGCGCGGCTGGCCGAGCTGAAAGACGAGCAGCACGGCGGTGTGTGCGACGACCGACCCGAGCGCCACGACGCCGATCATCCAGTTCGGCATCGAGACGTACTTCATCGCCAGCGTGAGCGGCTCCGCCTGTTCGGTCGACAACGTCTTGACCAGTGCGTGATACGGAATCAGTCCGGTGAAGACCGCGGCGATGAACGCGTAGATGATCGTGCAGACGATCAGCGATCCAATGATCCCGATCGGCATGTCTCTCGTCGGATTCTTCGCCTCCTCGGCGGTCGTCGAGACCGCATCGAAACCGATGTACGCGAAGAAGACGATCGCCGCGCCGGCACCGATTCCTTTGAAGCCGTTCGGCGCGAACGGATGCCAGTTCTCGGGGCGAACGTACTTGAAGCAGACGATGACGAAGAACGCGAGGACGACCAGCTTGATCGCCACCATCACGAAGTTGAAGCTCGCCGATTCGCGGATGCCCCAGACCAGAACGACCGTGATCGCCGCGACGATCAGCACCGCGAAGAGATTGAAGATGATCGGGAAGCCGAAGATGTGCGGCGCCGATGCGACGACGTTCGGCATCTTCCGCACCGCGGTGCCGTAGTCGACCGACAACCAGAGCGGGATTTTGAGCTTGAATCCCGCGAGAAACGTATTGAAGTAGTTCGCCCAGGAGATGGCGACCGCGACGTTGCCGATCGCGTATTCGATGATGAGATCCCAGCCGATGATCCACGCCACCAGCTCGCCGAGCGTCGCGTATGAATACGTGTACGCGGAGCCCGAGACCGGCACCATCGAAGCGAACTCGGCGTAGCAGAGAGCCGTGAACGCGCAGACGATCGCGGTCAGCACGAACGAGAGCATCAATGCCGGACCGGCGCCGGGACGGAGGTGATCGCCGGCCGCCGCGGTACCGATCGTCGCGAAGATGCCGGCGCCGATGATCGCTCCGACACCGAGCGCGACCAGGTTCCACGGCCCGAGGACCTTCTTCAGTTGATGACCTTCCTGATGCGTCTCCGCAACGAGGTCATCCAGCGATTTCGTGCGCAACAGTTGACTGATGAGTGACATGTGTGGGGCGAATGATAGGGGAATTGCGGCGGCCGCGGCACTGGAACCGCATACAATCCCTGGCCAGATGCGCGGGCAGATGTGGATGGCCGGGGTGGCGCTGGCAATGGCCGGATGCGCAACGTCAACGTCATCGGTCCGCCAGTGCGCGCAGCTCAGCGGACTTTACGAACCGTCGAGCTGCATTCAGGAAGAGCCGAAGCCGCTCACCGATCTGCAGCTTCCCGACGGCACGCCGCTCGCCGGCGTCAGATTCCTCACCGTCGAACAGACGTCGTGCAATGAAGTGCGCATCGTCTCCAAAGGCCGCGCCGACATCGTCCTCCGTCCGGACGACGACGATCACGTGACGTGGGACGACAACGGCGCGCTCGCCGGCGGTTCGGAGCCGAAGAACAGCTTCGTCCCGATCGCCGCCGCGATGCGCTCGTTCCGCGAGTGGCGACTCTCGCGCTCGAACGCCGGCACCGGACTCACCTACAGCGACGCGCGCGAAGAGCGCGGCATGGCGCTGCTGCTGATCCCGTTCCGCAATCGCATCGCCGCGACGTGCGAGTGGATCCGCGTCGCCGCGTCGTCGCTCGTGCGGCCTTAGGACCGCGGGCGTCCTCGCCCGCTGGACAGGCCGGCGTCTCGCCGGGCTTCAGGGGCGAGGCGAGGGCGAGACGCCCTCGCGTCCAGCGGGCGAAGACGCCCGCGGTCCAAACCCTCTACGTTGCGATCACGAACTCCGCGCCGCCGCCGGCGCGATTGCGCAACGCGTACGTGAATCCGTGGTTCGTCAGGATTTCCTGGACGATCGTCAGTCCGAGCCCGCGGCCTTCGCGCTTCGTCGTGAAGAACGGCGTGAAGAGATCGGGGACCACTTCGCCGGCGATGCCGGAACCGCTGTCGGCAACGATCAGCGTCCCGTCGCGCAGCGTGATGTCGATCGCACCATCGCCGTCAATCGCGTCGATGGCATTGCGGAGGATGTTGACGACGACCTGCTCGAACTGATGCTCGTCGACGCCGGCGATGCTTTCGTCGGCGTCGACCGCGATCGTGATACCGCGCGACTCCGCTTCCGGCCGCATCAGCGCCGCGATGCGCGCCACGACGGCGTCGAGCCGGATCGGCACGCGATGCGGCAGCGGAATGCGGACGACGTCGGCGAAGGCGCTCATGAATCGATTCAGCGCGTCGATCCGCGACGAGGCGATGGTCAATGCGTTGACGAAATCGCTGCGATCGCTTTCGCCGACCTGCGGCGCGTAGCGCAGCGACGAATCGATCAGCGAGCGAACCGCCCCGACAGAGTTGTTCACTTCGTGCGACATCATCCGAATCAGCTTTTCGTACGCGGCTTTTTCCGAGAGCCGCAGCTCGTCGGTCATCTCATCGATCAGAAAGAACGTCTTCGAGAAGCCGCGGTCACGAAACTCGGCGCGCCAGATTTTCAAACGCCGCGGTCCGGCCTGCGTGACGAGCCGTGATTCTCCCGGCGCGAGCGATTTCAGCTCGGTCATCAGCTCCGGCGTCATCAGCGTTTTCGCTGCCGGATTGAGCTCGGCTGCTTTTCCGTCGAAGTCGCAGATGACGATTCCGGATGGCGACGATTCGACGACGCGCGCGAAGAAGTGATGCTGCTCTTCGACTTTCAGCCGCTCTTCGCGCAGCCGATCGATCATGCCGTTGTAGACGCCGATGAGGTCGTCCATCTCCGGCTGTCCGACCGGTACGAAACGCGAGGTGAAGTCGCGCTCCGCGATCAACTCCGCGCCGGTGCGAATCAAATCGAACGGGACGAAGAGCGCGACGACGAGCCGATAGCTGACGACGATCGAGATGATGAAGAGCGCTTCGACGCCGAACAGCAGCAGGCGGTTCTCAAGCAGGACGAAGAGCGCCGCCGTGGCGACGACGAGATGGAGCGCAATGAAGTAGATGGCGATCTTGCCACGTAGCGTAAGCAGCGGCCTCACCGCTCCCCCGCGTCGATGCCGTATTTTTCGAGCCGCCGGTAAAGCGCGGCGCGGCTGAGGCCGAGCGCTTCCGCGGCGCGCGAGATGTTCGCGTCGTAATGCCGCATGCACTTCTCGATCATCGCCTGCTCGATCTGATCGAGCGTCATCGCGCCCGCTTCCGGCAGCGCTTCTTCGCGCGACTCCGCCGACGCGACGTCGCGCACGGCGGCGAAATCGTCGACGTCGAGCGCGAGTCCGCCGCGAATCAATACAGCGCGCTCGATCAGATGACGCAACTGGCGAATGTTGCCCGGCCAGCTCTGTCCTTTCAGCCACTCCAGCGCGCGCGGCGTGATCGAGTCGACCTCGGCGCCGTACGCCTGGCTGGCGCGATGCAGAAAGTGCGCGGCAAGCGGCGGCACATCGCCGCGGCGTTCGCGCAACGGCGGCAGCGTGAGCGTGATGAGGTTGAGTCGATAGAGCAGATCTTCGCGAAACTCGCCGCGCGCGACGAGATCGGGCAGCACGCGGTTCGTCGCGGCGACGACGCGCACGTCGACCGTGCGCGCGCGGCTCGATCCGAGCACTTCGAACGTCCGGTCCTGCAACACGCGCAGCAGCTTCACCTGCGACGACGGATCGAGCTCGCCGATCTCGTCGAGAAAGATCGTGCCGCCATCGGCCATTTCGAAGCGGCCTTTGCGATCCTGGCGCGCGTCGGTGAACGCGCCGCGCACGTGGCCGAACATTTCGCTTTCGAAGAGCGACGCCGAGATCCCGCCGAGATTCACTTTGACGAACGGGCCGCCGCGGCGGCGGCTGTTGCGATGGATCGCCTCGGCGACGAGCTCTTTGCCGGTGCCGCTCTCGCCGGTGATGAGCACCGAGGCGTCGGTCGGCGCGACGCGTCCAACGAGATTGAGGAGGCGGAGAACTTTCGGATCGCTGCCGATGATGTACGAGAAATCGTAGCGTTCATCGAGCTCCGCGCGCGTCGATGATTCGACGGCGGTCGTCTTCGCATCCGCGAGTCCGAGTGCCGTCTCGATCGACTGCACGACATGCGCGTTCGACCACGGCTTGGTGATGAAGTCGGCGGCGCCGCGCTTCATCCCTTCGACGGCAAGTGCGATCGAGCCCCACGCCGTCATCAGAATCACCGGCAGCGACGGTTCGGCCTCGCGAATTTGCGAAAGGAGCTGCAGCCCTTCTTCGCCCGTCGTCCGCCGCGTGAAATTCATGTCCTGCACGACAAGGCGAGGACGCTCGCCGCGGATGCGTGCGAGCGCCTCGTCAGCCGTCTGCGCCGTCGCGGTGCGGTAGCCGTGCTGCTTCAGCAGCAACGCCAGCGAGGCGGTAATGGACGGGTCGTCGTCGACGATCAGGATCATAAAATCAGTGCAGAGTGCTGAGTGCTGAGTGCTGAGTCGAAAAGCCTTCGTGCCGGCCGGTTTGACTCAGCACTCTGCACTCAGCACTCAGCACTTTCATTCGTACCTGAGCGCCTCCGCCGGTTCCACCACCGACGCCAGCCAACTCGGATATGCGGCGCAAAGTAGCGTGATCGCGTAGATCAGAACAAGCGATGCGATCAGTCCGAACGTGAACGTGGCCGGCGAGACGAGCGCGAAGACGCCGAGGATCGGGAGCTGGAGCACGATCACGACACCGATCGATACGGCCAGCGTCGACAACAACGCCACCTCGGCCAACACCTGGTGGCGCACGTCCGCGCCGCTCGCGCCTAGCGCGCGACGCAGGCCGAGCTCGCGCGTCCGCCGCGTGACGTTCTGCCACAACACGCCGGTCAGTCCGAGCGCGACCATCGAGATCAGGAAGAGCGCGACGATGCCGAGGATGATGATCGGCGACACGCGCGACTGCAGCATCATCGTGCGCATCGAATCCATTCGGCGGATGCGAAACGACGCGCTCGGCTCCACGGCGTGCAGCCGCTTCGTCATCTCCTCTTCGATCTGCGCCGGAGTGCCGGGCTGCATCCGCACGAGGATGTTGCGCGGCACGCGCCCCTTGCTCGCGAATGACACGCGCGCGAACGCCATGTTCACGCCTGCGGTCGAGATCTCGCCGTTCTTGCGATACGGCGGCACGACGCCGACCACGCGCCAGACGACGTCGCCGTCGCTGTCGAACTTCTGTCCGATCGGGTCGCGATCGCCGTACATCGCCTTCGCCAGATCGGCGTCGATGACCATCGGCTTGAACGTCGCCGCATCATCATCAGGACGGAACCAGCGCCCGCGCACGACTTTCATTCTCATCGTGTTCGCGTAGGAGTCGGTGACTTCGTCGCGCGTCAGATCGATTTTCTTTCCGTCGATCTTCCAGCTGCCGGACGACGTCGAGTTGCCGTACGGCGGCGTCATGCCTGCGGCCGCATCGACGACCTGCGGGAAGCTCTTCACTTCGTTCAACAGCTTCTGCATCGTGAAACGGAACTCGCCGTCGTCTTCATTCGGATCGGGATCGTGTCCGTTCGTGTCGAAGCGGATGACCCAGACGTTCTGCCACTCGAACCCGAGTGGATCATTCCAGCGCGAAACAACGGTTGCGCCGGCAGTCAGCACGGTGAAGAGGACGAGGAAGGAGAAGAAGATCTCGGCCATCACGAGCGAGTTCGCACGCTTGCGATGCCAGACCAGTTTCAGCAGATGAAGCGTCATTGCACACCTCCGCGAAGAGCGTTGACGGGATTGAGGCGCGCCATGCGCCACGCGGGATAGACGCCGGAGAAGATGCCGAAGAAGACGGCGATGAGCATGCCGTAGCCGAAGATGCGCGGGTTGAGATCGAAGCGCATGTCGGGAAGCAGATCGGCCGCGTTCAGCACCTGAATGGCGATCGCGGCGAGCACGAAGCCGATCAGACCGCCGACGACGGTGATGACGATGTTCTCGAAGACGAACTGCGACATGAGCGCGCGGCGCGGCGCGCCGAACGCTTTGCGCACGCCGATCTCCGACGCCCGCTCGAGTGTGCGGCTGAGGTTCAGCGTGATGAGGTTCAGCGCCGGCAGCGTCATGAACAGAATGCCGGCGAGCACGAGGATGAGCGCGAGAAAGAACGGCGCGCGATCGCGAAAGCGCGTACCGGCGAACATGCCGCGCGCCGACGCTTCGAACGTCGTGTCAAGTCCTGCCTGCACCTGCGTGAACGTTTTCGGATCGGGAGACTGCACTCGCTGCATCACCGCCGCGAAGTCACGTTTGACGCGAGGCAGATCGCCGCGGCTCTTCGCCATGACGATGGCGTTGAAGTCGCCGGTGAACTCGTCGCGATACGTCGACGAGCGCATCGTGCCGATCGGCGCCCAGATCTCCGCGTATGCGGCGATGCGCGTCAGCGCGACCGACGGCACGACGCCGATGATGCGGAAGCGATCGCCTTCGACCTCGATCGTTTTGCCGACCGCGAGCGCCTTGCCGAACAGCTTCTCGCGCAGCTTGTCGCTGATGACGGCGACGTGCGCGCCGGCGTCGTCTTCCTGCTGCGTGTACGGTCGTCCTTCGAGAAAGGTGAAGTCGCAGATGCGCCAGAAGCTGCCGTCGGTGCGTTTGAAGAACGTGTCGATGCGTCCGTCGCCCAGGTAGAGACGCGTCTGCCGCGCTTCGCTGTAGATCGAGGACGCTTCGATGCCGGGCAGCGGACGGACGTAGCGGTTGAGAAAACCGTAGCCGGGATTCGTCGTCATCGTGGCGGTCGGTCCGATCTGCGCCATCGAGAGAATGCAGAGCACGCGGTCGAACCGTCCCTCCGGCGTGCGCGGCGAGTAGACGTTGTCGAGCACCGCCGTCGCCACCATCAGCACGAGCAGCGTGACGCTGATGCCGAAGAGCGAGATGAAGGTGAAGAACTTGCGCCGCGCAAGAACCTTCAGTGCGAGTTTGAGTTGAGTTTTCACCTAAGCCACCTGCCGCCCGTCGAACAGACGCACGATCCGGTTCGTCTGCTTCGCGAAGCGGTCGTCGTGCGTGACCATCACGATCGTCGTCTTGTCGTCGCGGTTGAGCGCGTGGAGGATCTCCATGATCTCGTCGCCCATCTGCGAATCGAGGTTGCCGGTCGGCTCATCGGCGAGCAGCACGCGCGGACGTCCGACGATCGCGCGAGCGATGGCGACGCGCTGCTGCTGACCGCCGGAGAGTTGCGTCGGAAAGTGATGCACGCGCGACGCGAGTCCGACGCGATCGAGTGCCGCAAGCGCCAGCCGCCGGCGCTCCGCCGATCCCATCTTTCGATACAGCAGCGGGATCTCGACGTTGTCGACGACCGTCAGATCGGGCACGAGGTGGAAGCTCTGAAAGACGAATCCGAGCTTCTCGTTGCGCACCTTCGAGAGTTTTTTGTCACCCGATTTTCCGAGCGCTTCACCGTCGAGCGCCAGCGTGCCGGAGCTCGGCGCGTCGAGCAGTCCGATCAGATTGAGCAGCGTGCTTTTGCCGCAGCCCGACGGCCCCATGATCGAGATGAACTCGCCCTGCGTGACGTCGAGATTGATGTTCTGCAGCGCCAGCGTTTCGACGCGTTCGGTCCGGTACACCTTGTCTACGTTTTCCAGTCTGATCATGCTTTCCTCACTCGAGCCGGAGCTTCTTCACTCCGGCGTAATCGTTCATGTTCGAGATGACGACCTCGTCGCCTTCGCGGAGGCCGCCCGTTACTTCAATCGTTTCTTCACCCGCCAGTCCCCACTGCGCCGGGACGCGAACGAGCTCGTCGCCGCGGACGACAAAGACCTCTTCGCGCTCGCCCTGTCCGAGCGCGCCGCGGCGAACGCGAAGCGCGCCGTTGCGGCGGCCGGTGACGACGAAGACGTCGACGCGCAGGTTGTTGCGCAGCTTCGCGTGCGACGGTTGCGCGAGATCGACGTAAAACCGCGCCGTCCCGTTCTCGATGCGCGGATCGATGCCGGCGATGGTGCCGTCGACGAGCGTCGAGTCGTCGAGACGAACGCGCGCCGGCATCCCGGCGGAGAGCTTCGCGACGTGCACGTCGGAGATCGTCGCCACCACCCGAAACGACGAGAGGTCGGCAATGCGCGCCACCACATCTCCGCGGCGGATCGTGGCGCCGGCGTCCTGCACCGCCCACGTCACGACGCCATCGCGATCGGCGCGCATCATCGCGAGCCCAACCTGGCGGTTGGACTCGGCCATCTCTTTGCGCAGCGTCCGCAGTTCCATCGCCGAGCCGGCGAGCTGCGCTTCGGCATTGCGTTGCGCACGCGTCAGCGCGTCATGAAGCTGCGTCAGCTCGATGTCGGTCTTCTTCACCGCGGTCGCGGCGGCGAGATTTTCCTGCGTGGTGATCAGCCCTTCGCGGCTGAGCTTCGCGTTCTGTTCCGCTTTGAAAGCGACGATCTCGCGGTCGAGTTTCTTCTGTTCGATCTGCGCGCGCAGCGTCGCGATCGTCTCTTCGACGCGCAGCCGCAGCTGTGCTTCTTCGCTTTCTTTCTGCGCGACGCGATCGGCGAGCCGCTCGGCATCGAGTCGCGTCGCCGATGTGTCGAGCGCGATCACTTCATCACCGGCGCGAACGCGATCGCCGGCGCGGCGGACGATGCGCAATACTCGCGCTTCGACCGGACTCGAGACGACCTGCTCGGTCGCTGGCACGACGGTGCCGCTCGCCTGCAGCGACGCGTCAACCGCGCCACGCTCGACGCGCGCCGTCTGAATGTTGCGGCGCTTCACCGACGGACGCAGCCACTGCACTGTCGCCGCGAATGAAAACGCGATTGCCGCAATTGCGACGATCACCGTCGCCACGCGCCGGATGAGGCGCCGGCGCCGAATGTCTGCTGTGATTTCCCGATCCATGCTGAGCGCCGTTCACAGCGAACGGGCTGCCAGCTTATCTGTACGTATTTTCCATGACTTACGTTGATGCCGGTGTGCGCGACTGAACGCTCCTGTTCGGAAATGAACAGTCGTCGCACTACACTGCACCGATCATGAGCGCAATCAGCACATACCCTGACGTCCGCAACTACATCGGTGGAGCATTCGTCGATCCCGGCGAACAGAAACACCTCGATGTTTTCTCCCCGATCGACGGCCGCGTGATCTCACGCGTTCCACTCTCCGCCTCCGAAGAAGTCGACCGCGCGGTGGCCGCGGCGAAGAAAGCCTTTCCCGCCTGGTCGGCGACGCCGATCAAGGAGCGCGTGCAGGTGTTCTTCCGCTACAAGACGCTGCTCGAGCAGAACATCGACGAGCTCGCGCGCATCGTCACCGAGGAGAACGGGAAGATCGACAGCGAAGCGCGCGCCGAGGTGTTGAAGTCGGCGGAGCTGACGGAGTTCGCCTGCTCGCTGCCGCAAATCACCGCCGGCGAAGTGCTCGAAGTGAGCCGCGGCGTCGAATGCCGCATCGAGCGTTATCCGGTCGGCATCGTGGCGTCGATTACGCCGTTCAACTTCCCGAACATGGTTCCGAACTGGACGATCCCGAATGCGCTGGCACTCGGAAACTGCATGATCCTCAAACCGTCCGAGCTCGTGCCGATCAGCGCCGGCCGCATCGCCGAGCTGTTGCGCGAAGCAGGTCTGCCCGACGGCGTGCTGAACATCGTGCACGGCGGACAGCAGACGGTCGAAGCGATCTGCGATCACCCCGATATCGAAGCGATCACGTTCGTCGGCTCGACCAAAGTCGCGAAGATCGTCTATCGGCGCGGCACGCAGAATCTGAAGCGCGTCCTCGCACTCGGCGGCGCGAAGAATCACCTCATCGTGATGCCGGACGCGGAGCCGGAGATGACGTCATCGAACGTGGTCGCGTCGATGTCCGGCTGCGCCGGTCAGCGTTGCATGGCTGCGTCAGTAATGATGGCGGTCGGCAAAACCGATCACATCATCGACAAGATGGTGAACATCGTGCGCGCGATGGTTCCCGGCAAGCATCTCGGTCCCGTGATCTCGCGCGCGGCGAAGGAAAAAATCGAGGCGTACATCACCGAAGCGGAGCAGCAGGGGGCGAAGGTGCTGGTCGATGGACGCGGATACGTGGTCCCGGGCAAGGAAGAGGGTTACTACGTCGGCCCGACGCTGATCGATCACGTGAAGCCGGAGATGCGCATCGCGCAGGAAGAGGTGTTCGGTCCGGTGATGGTGATCATTCGCGCGGACAACGTCGATGAAGCGATCCGCGTGCAAAACAAATCGCCATACGGAAACGCGGCCAGCGTCTTCACGGAGAGCGGCGGCATTGCCCGTCACGTGATGGAGAAGGCCAGCGCGGGAATGGTCGGCGTGAACGTCGGCGTCCCGGTGCCGCGCGAGCCGTTTTCATTCGGCGGCTGGAACGACTCGAAGTTCGGCGCCGGCGACATCACCGGCCGCGGCTCGATCGAGTTCCTGACGAAGCCAAAGAAGATGACGACGAAGTGGTCGAAGGAAGCCGGCACGAACTGGATGTCGTAGGAGTGACGGAGCGCGGCGCTACAAGCCGCGCTCCATCACGATTTCTTTCGAACTGCCGCCGTCGACCTGACGGAATCCCGCCTGGCGATAGAGCTGCGTCAGATTGTTGATCTCCTTCCGCCGTGACGGCAGATCGTCGATCTTCACGCGCGCCGGTCCGGTGAGCAGTTCGAGAATGTTGTTGCCGATGCGTGCGCCCCAGAAGCTCGGCGGCACGAAGAGGTCACCATCTTTCCACTCCAGCACCGTCCCGTTTTTCTGCGCGAACAGTAGACCGACGCTGACGGTTCGATTCTCCACGGTGATCTCGTAGCTGCGGATGTCCGCGGCCGAATCGAGTGCGGCCGCCTTGCCGGGATACATCGCCTTCCATAGTTCGAACGCAACTCCCGCGCGGGTCGTGAGGGGGACGAGTTGCGCGCCGAGACGTTTCTTGTTTCGCGTCGACGACAGATCGAAGCGCTGTTCGATGAAGCGCACCATCTGCGGGTTGTACATCGGCGCAAAGAAGGGCCAGAGCTCGCGGAAAGCCTGCGTCGTCGTCCAGCGACCAAACTCGTTGAGCCAGCCGAGGTTCAGCGGATGCGTCGAGTAGCGTTCCATCTGACAGCCGATGTAGACGTCTTCCATCAGCTGGATGACCTGCGTGAAGAGCGGAACGACATGCGCGAATTTTTCCGGCGTCAGTTTGTGTGTCAGCGGCGGCGTGTCCGCATCCCACTTCAACTCCGGGAAGAGGTCGCGAACGAGTGACTCATCGGCATCGATGAGCTGCCGCTGCAATTGCTCGAGCTGGTTCGTGCGTCCGAGGAGTTGCGCTTCGAGATCGGCGGGAACCGGGAGCCACTTCCAGCGGGCATCGCCGAAAAGCTCGCTCGTGTCAGTCTCGGCGGCGCCGGCATCAGCGACGAATTCGAATGCGGCGCGTGCCGCATGCAGGCCGAGGCGACGATATGACTCCCACTGCTTCTCGTCGTAAAACTGATCGCCCGTCGATTCGTGCGGGAACTGCTCGTTGCGCGCTCGGTACTGCAGGATGTCGCCCGGCTCGTCGCCGACGAGCGTTGGCTTGAATAGCAGCAGAATGCCGCGATCGCCGTCCGGGTATTGGATGTCGCCGACCGCGAGGTGCTGCCGCGAGTAGCGTTTATCGTCCGGCTTGAGTACGCCGAGATCCATCTCGATCTCGACGCCGAAGTCCTCGCGTGCGCGGCGCAGCGCGTTGCCGACGTCGTCGAATGCGACGTCGGGATCGGCGCCGCAATCAGAGACGATGATGTACTTGCAGCGACGGCGCAGCAGTTCGTAGAGACCGAGGTTTTCGAAGTGGCCGCCGTCAGACAGATGCACCGACTGCGATTCGGGACCGGAGTAGGTGCGACTGAACATTTCCGCGAGGAGATCGGTGCCGGGCAGGCTCCACGCTTTCGTAAAGCGGTACCAGTAGCCGAGACGGAGATTCAGCGATGCCATCAGGAACGTCGCCGAGGGACCGATGTCCATTGAAACGGAACCCATGTTCGAGTTGAACGCTGCCGCCGATGCGGTCATCGCCGAAGCTAGCGAGACCTGAGTCGTCGCGTCTTTCCATTGCTGAAAGCGGTTCGCCAGCGTGATTCCGAACGGCGACAACGTTGCGCTGCGGCCACCGCGGCTGAGGTTCGCGAGGTGATTGCCGGAGAGGTCGTTCGCCGTGCAGCAGACAAGATGAATCGGCGCCGAGGTCCTGAGATCCTGCATCAGGATGTCGTCGCCTGGCCGTTGTGTTGACTGCCGATTTTCGGTGGCGCAGCTCGCCTTTGTATTCGATGCGCCGAGGTAGGAACGCGCCAGCCGCGAGCGATAGAGCGCGTGCATCCCGATCTCGTTCGGGTTGTACAGCAGCAGCGCCATGACGACGATCGCGGCCGCGATCATGGCTGAGATGAATGACCGGTAGCTGAGATCCGTGAATACCAGGAATGCCGCGGCGAGCGCGAATGCGATGAGCGCCGCGATCGCGAGCAACGGCTGCGCATACCGCTGCAGCACCTTGCCGACGAATCCTGTTTTCGCGCGGTTCGGCTGACGCGACAGAAACTTCTGGAGAACCGCGTAGAGCGCCGTCGCGACGCCACCTGCGCCGGCGGTCACGAACTCCCGCTTCGTGTAACCGAACAGCATGAACGCGACGATCAGAAACGCGATCATGCCCATCCAGAACACGGAGAGACCGAGCAGCCTTGCGATGACACGATCGAACGCCGCGCGATAGGAACCGATCGTCGGATCGGAGATGAAAACTGAAGACCACGTCCGGACAAAGATGAGGGCGACCATCGCGGCCAGCCAGCCAATCGCGGGCGCGAGAAAAGTCGGCCACCTCATCTCGGGACCTGGAAACTCTCCGAAATCCGCCACCCCATGCTTTCCGGCGACGTATCCGGTGACGCTGAGCGCCACGGCGATCGCGATCGCGCCGGCAGTCGCATACAGCCAGAGGTAATAAGGCTCGCCGCCATGGCGTTCCACGGCCGCCGTCTTCAACTCGTACGCCGTCAATACAAAGATCGTCGAGATCGCCATGATTGCGAGCATGGCCTGCACGTGAAGCGCCGCCCCCACGGAAATGATTGCGGGAAGCGGCAGCGCGGAGTTGAAGCCGAGGCTCGCGCCACTCACCACGACGGCGAACCAAACTACGAGCGTGAGCACCGAGAGGCCGACGATGATCGTCGGGAGGATCGCGGAGATGGCGCCGCCGAAAAACTGCCACGTTTCGAGCTCGAAGAGTCCCCACCGCGGCGCGAGAAATCGACTGAACTCTCGAAGGTGACGAATCGCTTCGTGTTCGGATCGCGCCGCTTCCGCGTCGGCCGCGGTCGGGAAGGGCACCGGTCCGGGGCGGCCTTCCGACGTCGTCGCAGGTTCCGGGTGACGCGCGCGCCACGCACTCCAGAAGCCGCCAACATAGCCGCCGCCTGACACGGTGCTGACGTAATGAAAATGCCGAAGCACGTCGCGATCAGCGAGTCCCTGCAGCAGACCGAGGTTGAACGTCGCACTGCGGATCCCGCCGCCGGAGAGCGCGAGGCCTGCGAGATCGGCCGGCACTCCAACCGCAAACGGCTCGGCGCCGGGATCCAGCGGCGGTCGCTCCGTCGCATCCCCATCAGCGAGCGAGCCGCTGAAAGCAACCTTCGGCTCGCCCGCGACCTTGAGACTCTCCAACTCCCTCCGGAACGCCGCCTTGAATGTCGTCATCCGACCACTCCCCTTTCAGGGAGTGATCGGAGACGGCAAATCCCTACCGCGAGTTCGTTGCGGCGACTTTGTTCGGGAACGCGGGCCGCTTCATCGGCGTCGCCGGCGTCGCGGGCAACTTCTTCATGACCTCCGCGATCGCGCGATCGAGCTGCGGGTCGCGGCCGGCGATGACATCGGCCGGCGTTTGCTCCACTTCAATATCGGGCGCGACGCCTTCGTTCTCGACCTTCCATCCCTCCTCGGTCCAGAAGCCGAAGTTCGGGGCGGTGATGTTGCCGCCGTCCATCAGATCGGGGAAGCCGAGGATGCCGACGAGACCGCCCCATGTGCGGCGGCCGATGAGCGGGCCGAGATTGAGCTTGCGGAACATCCACGGCAGCAGATCGCCGCCGGAGCCGGCGTTCTCGTCGATCAGCATCACCTTCGGACCCTGAATCGATGCGAGCGGCGTCTTCATGTCGGCGCCGTAGCGCGTCGCCCAGTTGGCGATGAACGGACGATTGAGAATGTCGATGTAGTAATCGGGGAACGAGCCGCCGCCGTTGTAGCGCTCATCGAGAATGGCCGCTTCGCGATTCGCCTGCGGGAAGAAGTAGCGGCGGAACGACTCGTATCCGGCCGTGCTCGTGTTCGGCAGATAGACGTACGCGACGCGGCCGTTCGTCTTCTCGGTCACGTAGCGGATGTTGTTCTCGATCCACGCGCGGTTGCGGAGATTCGCTTCGTTCTCGATCGGCACGACCTTCACGACGCGCGAGCCGCTGCCGTCGGCATTCGGTCCGACCGTGATCTCGACGATGCGGCCGGCGGTGCGCTCGAAACGCGCGTAGAGATTGTCCGGATAGCGGAGATCCTTGCCGTCGACGGCGAGCAGATACTCACCTTCGCGGACGTCGACACCGGGTTCGGTCAGCGGCGCGCGCAGTTCCGGATTCCAGTTCAGGCCGCCGTAAACCTTCGCGAAGCGATAGCGGTTGTTGTCGATCTTGTAGTCGGCGCCGAGGAGACCGCCCGGGATCGTGTCGACATTCGCGAGCGACTCGCCGCCGGTCAGATACGAATGGCCGACCGAAAGCTCGCTGGCCATCGCGCGCATCAGACGATTCAGATCCTGGCGAACGGAGACGTCGCCGAGCATCGCCGCGTACTTGTCGTGCATCGCCTTCCAGTCGACGCCGTGCATGGCCGGGTCGTAGAAGTAATCGCGATTGATGCGCCACGCTTCGTCGAAGATCTGTTTCCATTCGACGGTCGGCTCGATCTTCACCGCGATCTGATCGACCGGCAGCGGACGCTTCGAGATATCAACCTTGTCGCCCATGTCGGCGATCGACCAGCGCATGCCGGCTTTGACGAGGATTCGTTTGCCGTCGCGCGAGACTTCGAAGCTGTCGCACTTCTCGAGCAGCGTGTCTTCCTTGCGCTTCGTCAGATCGAAACGCATCAGGCTCGTGTCGAACTTGTCGTCGTGAATTTCCGGGCTGGTCGCTTTCAGATAGAGCAGCTGTCCGGTTTTCGCGATGGCGAGATCGGAGTAGATCGCCTCCGGCACCGGCAGCGCCTGAATGCGCTGCGAGAGGCGCTCGAAGTCGATGACGACTTTCACGTCCTTCGACTCTTCCTTCTTTTCGTCGGCTTTCTTTTTGTCGTCCGATTTATCGGCGGCTTCGTCGGCTTTCTTCGCCGCTTCCTCGTCGCTCTCTTTTGCCAGCGGCGAGACGACGCCCTTCGGCAGGACGACCATGTAGATCGCGCTCGTGGCGCGGAGATCGGTGTTCGAGAGCGCGAACCAGTCTTCGACCGGACCGGCGTTTGTCGACGCGAGGAAGTAGAGGTATTTGCCGTTCGGATCGAAGACCGGCGACATGGCGTCGCTGTAGCCGTCCGTCACCGGCGATGACGTCTTCGTGGCCACCGACCAGACGTGGACGGTGTGGAAGAAGTTCTGCGAGTTCGTCGTGTAGGCGAGCCACTTCGAATCGGGCGACCAGTTGTGATCGAGGTCGCGGAACGGACCGTACATCGTGTTCTGCGAGATCTTCGTCGACGTTCCCGACGCGACGTCGAGCACGTAGACCGAGCGGGAGTTGTCGAGATAGCTGATCAGCTTTCCGTCAGGCGACCACTTCGGATTCTCGTAAAAGCCGGCGCCGTTCAGTTTGATCTTTCGAACGTCGCCGCGGCCGTCCTGCGGCGCGATGCGCAGCTCGTACTCGCCGGTTTCATCGGTGAACCAGGCGATCGATTTGCCGTCCGGCGACCAGGCCGGCGAGCGGTCGTTTGCGCCGGGCGACTGCGTCAGATTGCGGTCGTCGCCTTTCTCGGCCGGCAGCGTGATGATCTCGCCGCGATACTCGAGGACGGCGCGCTGTCCGGCCGGCGAGAGCGATGCGTTGCGGATGTACTTCGCCCCCTTCACGAAACGCGGGCGCGTTTCGACGAGGTCGGCGGCGACGCCGATCTTCAGGCGCGTGTCGCGCGCGGCGGACGGTTCATACAGATGAAGGTAACCGGCCTGTTCGAAGATCAGCTTTCCGGCGCCGCCGTTCACCGCCGTCACCGGGAAGTCGGAGTACTTCGTCAACTGCTTTACTTCTTTCGTGCCGCGGTCGAACGAGTAGAGGTTGAACTCGCCGTTGCGATCGGAGCGGAAGTAGAGCGTGTCGCCGATGAAGATCGGATCGGTGTCGTTGCTGCGCGCGGCCGGCTGCGGCACCTGTTCGACGGCGTTCGTGGCGACGTCGAAGAGGAAGATGCGCGCGGTGGCGCCGCCGCGGTAACGCTTCCACTGCGCGAACGCTTCGCGCAGCGGGACGAACGCGATCGTCTTTCCGTCCGGCGAGTACGCGGCCGTCGACGCATTCGGAATCGGCAGCTTCGTGACGGCGCCGCCGCCGACCGGCACGGTGAAGAGCTGCTGGTAGCGGCGCGTGTAAACCTCGCGCGGCGACGTGAAGAGAATCGACTTGCCGTCCGGTGTGAAACCGAGCACGGCGTCGGCGTCGGGATGCCACGTCAGACGCTTCGGCACGCCGCCGGCGGCCGGCATCACGTAGACATCGACGTTCCCTTCATACGAACCGCTGAACGCGAGCAGCGATCCGTCGGGCGAATAGCGCGGCAGCGTTTCGACGCCGGGATGCGACGTCAATCGCCGCACGCCCGAGCCGTCGAGGTTCGCGGTCCAGATATCGTTCGCATATCCGAACGCGATGCCGTTCGCGCCGACCGTCGGCGTCGTGAGCAGCCGCGTGTCGGTGGTGTTGACGGCGAGAAGCGGAAGTGCGGCGGCGAGCAGGAAGAGCAGGCAAAGGCGTGCCGATTTCATGCGCGGGAGTGTAACTCCGGCATCGTGATGCGTTAGCGTTTGGTCATCAATGCGACACAGGATTGTCATCGCGGTCGCTGTCGTGCGCGCCGCCGAGCGCGCACGCCGCGCCGGTGATTCTGATGGTACGCGGCAGCGGGGAGCGCGGCGACAAAGCGATCGCGCGTATGTACGAGAGCAAGGTCACTCGCGCTCGCACAACGCGTGCGCGGCGATCCAAAAACGGAGTCACGTCCGATGCCTCTGTACGGCCACACCTTCGGCAACGCGCCGAATGCGCGCCGCGTCGCCGCTCATCGCAGAGGAGGCAGAGCCTCCAGCCTCTTTAACCATCCGTCGAAGTGCAGGCACTCCGCACGAATGCGGTCTACGCCGATGCATTTCGCAACGCCACTCCCGTGCAGCACCTTGTCGTACGAGGGCTGCAACTTCTTCAGTCGCGCGGAAGGGTGCGTGTCTGGCCCGTCGTTAATGTGTTCAGGCGAATCTGCCGCGTCGCGCACGCGCTGCAGTTCATCGACAAAAACGAGACCAATCCGACCGCACAGTCGCGAAGCAAGCCACATCCGAGAAAAGCAGTGCCTCGAACTCGTAGGGCTGGACATGCGCGATGAAGCGGTCCGCGCGTCGATCGCTCACTTTCGCCACGGCTGCGCCAAAAACAGCTTCGATCACACGGCACCGGCTAATCGCATCGTTCTCTAGACGGCCTTCAGCGATGCCCGGGAAGTCGGCTTGCAAACCATACAGATCGAACAGTGTCGTCACGTATGTGTCTGCGCGTTCGCGCAATGTGTTCCGAAGATGGCGCAGCACGCGCTCAGGCGTCAAAGCGCCGCCGACCGCTCCTTGCGACGTGGCGATCAAGCGCGGCTGTAAACTGATATCGCGGTCCGCCAGCCTGGGCGCGAGCACGTCTCGAATGAACGTCTCTTCGGTCTGGCCTTCGCCGACGACCATGACCTCAATCACCTCGTCGGTCTCCCACCGACGACGTTCATCTTCCAGAGTTCACCGAGCGCGTAGTCTTCCAACCATTCCTTCAGGTGCTCGGCGTCGAGTCGCCGGAAGACAGATGCGCCCTCGTGTCGCTCGGCGATGATCACATCTTCGGGCGCCAACTGATTAACCAGTTCGACCGACTGCGTGGAGACGACGATCTGCTTTCGTTCCGACGCCTGTCGAAGCAATCCTCCGAGAACCGCCAGCGCGTACGGGTGCAAACCAAGCTCCGGCTCATCGACGATGATCGTGTCGGGCTGCAGGTTCGTCGGCTGCAGCAACAATGTCGCCAGACAGATGAACCGCAACGTACCGTCAGACAACTGCAGTGGTCCACGTGGCGTATCCCGGTCATCGACTTCCAGCCATTCCAACTCGATCTTTTCGCCGGGATCACTGCGCTCGACGAAGTCACCGAAGAACGGTGCAACCATCCGCACGGTTTCGATGATCGAGCTATAGCTGCTCTTGTGCTTCTCCCGAAGCATCCGGAGAAACGGCGCCAGATTCGACGCATCCGGCTTCAATCGAAGATTGTCGCGCACCGCTTGCGCCAAACGAACGGGCGCGCTGGCGCTCGTATCGTGGAAATGGAAGACGCGCCAGCTGCGAACTGCCGGCAACACGTAGCTCGCGATCATGTCGCCTTCAACTGTCGGCAACCTCGCCTCGGTGTGTCCGCTGCCGAGCGATCGATTCGAGTTCCCGTAGTTCCCCGCGAAATAGGTTTCCTCGCGCGAGAACGCGAGGTGGTTGGCGGCCGGGATCAGGCTGAAGTGATAGCCATTCTTCGCGAAGTACAGCTCAATGTCGATCTCGCGTGTTCGCTTTCGTCCCCCGAACAGGAGCGCGTCCGGTCCATATTCGCTCTTCACGTAGAGCTGCAGCCGGCCGTCCATCATCTCGGCCAGCATGCGAAAGAGGCTGATGAAGTTCGTTTTTCCGGCGCCGTTGGCCCCGATCAGGACGTTTAATTGCGACGCAAGCTGGAAGTTATCCAGCTCCCGGATCGACTTGAACCCTCGCACGCTCAGGCGCGCCAAACGTGTCACGGCTGCATTCCTCGCAGCTCCGCAGTGATCTCACCGCAAAGTCCTCAGCTCAACATTAACACCTGAGCGCGACGAAACCGAGGTTACCTGACCGACTACGAGCTCAGGCGCGGTCGGAGCCATACCACGCCGACCGAAGCCCTCTTACTTCGTCGTCTCGTGCGGCAGGACTCATCGCTGAGGCGCAACCGCCGCTAACAGAGTTGAAAGAGCCAACCACATCGCAGACGTCCACGACATCGGTGCTTGAAGAGAAGCCGCATCGCGAGATCAACGAAGATCTCGAAAAACCGTCGGCATACACGAAGGCCGTCGACGCCTTCCTGCAGTCGCTCAGGCATTAATCGCGGCGTCCTCGAACATCAGTCGCAGCACGAGCGCGGCGGCCACGGCATGACCCTACGCCGTCGCCTCTGCCGCCACCGGCTTCGCGATCTTCATCAGCGCGTAATAGACGACGAGCGCCACGCCGAAGCCGACGAACCACGCGTAGTCGTACAACGTCTTCATCGACGGCACGAATCTCCCGATCCACGCGAAGAAACAGGCGATCACCGTCGCGACGACCGCGCGCCAGTTCCATCCCTTCGCGTACCGATACTCGCCGGTTTCGCGATAGAGATCGGGCAGCACGAGGTTCTTGTCGCGGATCAGCCAGTAATCGGCGATGAGCACGCCGGCGATCGAGCCGAGACCTCCGGAGTAAGCGACCAGCCAGTCGAAGATGTAGCCGGAAGGATCGGCGATCAGGCGCCAGGGCTGCATGATGATGCCGAGGATGCCGGTGATCAGACCGCCGGTCCGGAATGAGATCCATTTCGGGAACGCGTTCGCGAAATCGTTCGCGGGCGAGACCACATTCGCGGCGATGTTCACCGACAGTGTCGCGACCACGATCGTGAACATCGAGATTGCGATCACCCACACCTGCGTGAAGTGGCCGACGAGCACGATCGGATCCCACAGCTCGCTCATCTTTGACTGCGGATAGATGACGACGGCGGCGGAGGTGATGATCACTCCCATCGCGGCGAAGAGCGTCATCGTCGACGGCAGCGCGACCGACTGTCCGATGACCTGCTCGCGCTGGCTCCGCCCGAAGCGGGTGAAGTCAGGCATGTTCAGCGACAGCGTCGCCCAGAAACCGATCATGCCGGTCAGTGACGGAATGAAGACCGGCCTGAACTCCGCCCACGTCCGAAGTTTGCCGGGATGATCGATGAGATATCCGAGTCCGCCGGCGCGCCAGACCGCCCACGCGAGGAGCAGCGCCGTCATGACGAGCACGAATGGCGCGGCCCAGTTCTCGACGCGGCGCAGCAGATCCATGCCGCGATAGATGATGTAGATGTTCATCCCCCAGAAGAGCATGAATGAGAGCCATTGCGTCGTGGGGTGACCGCCGAATGAACCGAGGAGGTTCGTCCAGCCGGGGATGATCGCGCCGAAAAATGTTTGCAGCGCCTGGCCGCCGATCCACGCCTGAATGCCGAACCAGCCGCAGGCGACGATCGCCCGCATCAGCGCCGGCAGATTCGAGCCGTACGTGCCGTAGGCGGCGCGCGCGAAGACGGGAAACGGGATGCCGTACTTCGTGCCGGGATGCGAGTTGAGGAGGATCGGGATGAGCACGATCACGTTGCCGAGGAGGATGGTGAGGAGCGCCTGCCACCAGTTCATGCCTGAGCTGATGAGAGCCGACGACATCATGTACGTCGGGATGCAGTGCGCCATCGAGATCCAGAGCGCGGCGTAGTTGTACGTAGTCCAGTCGCGTTTCGCGACCGGCACCGGCGCGAGGTCTTCGCTGTAGAGCGGACTCGATTCGATCGAGGAGCGGTCGCGCAATTCGACGCGGCCATCGTCGTGCTGGATCACTTCGGCTGTGTTCGGCATGGCGGCGATTGTAGCGCGGCGCTGAACGTACAATCGCCGTTCATGAAACGACTGCTGCTCGCCGCTCTGATCACCCTCGCCGCCTCGCTTCCCGCATTCGCCGCGTCGAAAAAAACGCCGGCGAAACCGTTCTCCGTCGTCGAAGCTTCGATCTCCGACATGCAGGCGGCGCTGCGCGAAGGCCGCGTCACATCGCGCGAGCTCGTGCAGCAATACCTCACGCGCATCGCGACGTATGACGCGAAGCTGCACGCGGTCATCACCGTCAATCCTCGCGCGCTCGAAGAGGCTGACGAACGCGATCGCGAGCGCGCCTCCGGGCAGATTCGCGGTCCGCTGCACGGCATTCCGGTCGCGCTGAAAGACAACATTCATACGACAGACATGCCGACCACCGGCGGCGCGCTGGCGTTCGCCGAGCTCGTGCCGCCGTATGAAGCGACGATCACGAAGAACCTCCGCGACGCCGGCGCAATCATCATCGCCAAGACGCAGATGACCGAGCTCGCGAACTGGGTGGCCGGCAATCCGTCGATGCCGAACAACTACAACTCGCTGAACGGCTATGGATTCAATCCGTACGATCCGCGCCGCGATCCGCGCGAGGCGACGAACGACGGACGTCCCGTGCTCAACACCGGCGGCTCGAGCTCCGGCGCCGGAACCGCGGCGAGTTTCTGGGCGGCGAACGTCGGGACGGAAACGTCGGGCTCGATTCTCAGTCCGTCGAATCAGAACATGCTCGCCGCGGTGAAGCCGACCGTCGGCCGCATCTCGCGCTACGGCGTCATTCCGATCACCGCCGATCAGGACACGCCCGGCCCGATGGCGAAGTTCGTCACCGACGCCGCGATCATGCTCGGCGCACTTGAAAGCGCATCGCCCGATCCGAACGATCCGGCGACGAAGAACTGCACGCCGGTGCGCGACTACACGCAGTTCCTGAAGAAGGACGGACTGAAAGGCGCGCGCATCGGCATTCCGCGCGCCGGCTACTACGACAAGATCACGCTGCCAGGCACCGAGAAGCCGCGCGGCGGTCTGAATCCCGACCAGACGAAAGCGATCAACGAGGCGATCGAAGTGCTGAAGCAGCAGGGCGCGGTGATCGTCGACCCGGCTGACATTCCGTCGGTCGTCGACAAGGATCCGAAGAACAACTTCTGGCTCTGGGGCGTCTGCGGCGACATGGACGACGTCAAAGAGAAGAAGTGCTCCGTCGATCTCGCGTACGGAATGGAGCGCGATTTCAACGCGTGGCTGAAATCACTCGGCGAGAAAGCGCCGGTGAAGTCGCTGACCGATCTGCGCGAATGGAACACGAATCATTCGAAGAGCGGCGCGATCAAGTACGGGCAGTCACTGCTCGACATCTCCGACGCGATGGATCAGGAGCTGTTCCGCGCGCGCTACGAATCGGATCGCGCGAACGATCTTCGTCTCTCCGCGACGCATGGAATCGATGAGGTGATGAAGGCGCAGAAGCTCGATGCGCTGCTGTTTCCCGGACCGGGCGGTGCGTCGATCGCAGCACGTCCCGGCTATCCAACTGTCATCGTACCGTTCGCAACGATTCCGAATGCGCCGACGCCGGCGTTCCCCGATTCGTTCAAAGCGAAACCGCAGCCGTACGGCGTCAGCTTCACCGGAATGGCCTGCAGCGAGCCGACGCTGCTGCGGCTCGCGTACGCGTTCGAACAGGCGACGAAGCGCCGCGTCGCGCCGCAGCTACCGTAACGTCATCCCGAGCGTAGCGAGGGATCCGGGTGGGCGGGGCGAACCGCTCTCTCGTGCCCCGCCCGCCCGGATCCCTCGCTACGCTCGGGATGACTTCTTGCAGTAAGCTCTGCTCGGCTGGGGAGTAGCTACCCTTCACCGGGCTGATCCGTCGTCAACACGTTGCGAGAGCTTCCGGCGGATCAATCGCGCTGAACGCGCGAAGGCGAGACCACCGCGATTAACCATCGTGGGGTCTCGCTTTTTCATTTGCGCGGCTCCACCGGAGGAACTGTGCAACTCGGTTTGTGGCCCTGGGTTTTCTTCAATCTCGCTGTCCTCGCTCTCCTCGCCCTCGACCTTGGCGTGTTCCATCGCAAGGTCCATGTCGTTTCGGTGCGCGATGCGCTCGGCTGGAGCGCGGTCTGGATCGCGCTCTCGCTCGCGTTCAACGCGCTCATCTACTTCTGGCTCGGCAGCGGGCCGGCGCTCGAGTTCCTCACCGGGTACGTCATCGAGAAGTCGCTCAGCGTCGACAACATCTTTGTCATCGTGCTGATCTTCGCCTTCTTCCGCGTACCGGCGGAGCTGCAGCACCGCGTTCTCTTCTGGGGCATCCTCGGCGCGCTGGTCATGCGCGGCGGATTCATCGCCGGCGGCGCCGCGCTGCTCGAACACTTCCACTGGGTGATCTACATCTTCGGCGGATTTCTCGTCATCACCGGCATTCGGATGGCGCTCGAGCGCGACGAGTCGTTCGATCCCGCCGACAGCATGATGATGCGGATCGCGAAACGGATCCTGCCGGTGTCGAGCGATTACGACGGCCAGCGTTTCTTCACGCGCGTGAACGGACGCCGCGCCGCGACGCCGCTCCTGCTCGCGCTGCTGATCGTCGAATCGACCGATCTGATTTTCGCCGTCGATTCGATCCCGGCCATCTTCGCGGTGACGTCGAATCCGTTCATCGTTTACACGTCGAACGTCTGCGCGATCCTCGGTCTCCGCTCGCTCTACTTCGCACTGGCCGGGATGATGTCGAAGTTCGTCTACCTGAAGCTCGGCCTGTCGGCGGTGCTGACGTTCGTCGGCGTGAAGATGCTCCTCGCCGGCGTCTGGCCGATGCCGACGCTCGTGTCGCTCGGCGTGATCATCGGCATCCTCGCGATCGCGGTGATCGCATCGATCGTGCGAACGAGGCAGTGATCACGGATTGATGGTCATCGAGAACTTGTCGAGCTGCTTCTCTCCGCTGTTGCCCACTCCGTAGAGAACGACTTTGTACGAGCCGGGCGCGAGGAACGCGCGCGGCACGAGGATCACGAACGTATCGTTGTCGCGTTCGACGAGCGGGCCGCTCTTCCAGAGCGAGCGGTCGCGGGCGTCGACGATTTCCAGGCGGTACGCCGCGAAGATCGGCTGCGACATCAGTGGTGTGACGAGCGTGTACGCGTCGCCGCCAGGCGTCAGCGTCGCGGTCGTTCCTTCGCCGCGATAGCGATCGTCCGGCGACAGGTACCGCGACTCGGAAGCGACGCGCGGACGCCCGAGCTCCAAACGCGCCTGCCACAGCAGCGCGCCGAAGGTCAGCGCGATCGCAGCGGCAAGTGCGCTCGCGACGCGCCAGAACTGCAACACGCGCGCGCCCGGCTGTGCCGGCGGTGCATACAGATGTTTCTCGAGCGCGCTCCACCGCTGTTTGAGCTGATCGTCAGAAACGTAACCCGGCTCACCCGGCTTCGGTTCATCCGTCGGGAACGGTGCGGTCAGCGTTCGCGCAAGCTCGGGATAGCCGGCCAGCAGTTCGCGAATCCGCTCCTCTTCATCGGGCGACAGCTCGCCGCGGCTGTAAGCGAGCATCTCTCTCGCCGTCGGCGGATCGCCGAGCTGTGCGCGCTTTTCATCGAGCATCCTGCGATGCGCGTCGTGCAATTCGGATTTCGTGATCATTCGTCGTCCTCCGGGAGCTCGTTGTCATCTCCCAGTCGTTCGCGCAGAAGGCGCTTCGCGTCGCGCAGCCTCGAGCGCACCGCGTCCATCGAGATCCGCAACGCCTTCGCGATCTCTCCGTATTTAAAATCCTCGAGCCAGAGCTGCATGCACTGTCGCTGGCCCGGCGGCAGTTCCGCGATGGCGTCGTGCAGCAGTTTCCTGTGCAGCGCGTCCTGCTCACGATCGGCGTAGTCGCGCTCCGGCGGCGCCGCCGGCTCGTACTGGCTGAAATCGGGATCGTCGATGTTGATCGTTTTCGCGCTGCGCTTCGCCGTATGCAGCGACCGCAGGCGATTGAACGCGACGTTCCGCGCGATCGTTTCGAGGAACGCCCATTCGGCTTCGCCTCGATACTCGTCCATCGCTTCAAAGAATTTCAGGAACGTATCCTGCGCGAGCTCCTCGGCTTCTTCTTCCGGCAGCCGAAAGGCGCGCACGTAGAAGTAGATGATCCGCCGGTAGTACTTCGCGTAAAGTTCACTGAACCGGTCGCCATTGCGGCTGCCAAATCGCGTCATCATCGGCCGGTCTCGTTCCCGCGAGCGTATCCTGGTTGCTGCGTGAAAAAGCTCGTCTTCATTGCCCTCGTCCTCTGCAGTTGTGCAATGGCCTGCAGCAGAGAAGACACGAACGGGGTGAAAGGGTGGCGACGCACGACGGAGTCGCGTTTCGCCGGCGTGACCTGGCAGTCGTGTAATGACGGTCGCTGCGGCAATGCAGCATCGACGGCGAATCGCTCGTGCAATAGCCTGATCGGTTCTCGCGGAGCCGCGGTAAAGCTGTTTCTCTCCAGCGATTCCTGCATCGACCACGCGATCGCCGCGCTCGAGAATTTCGCGGCCACGGACGCAGCGGCAAAGAGCGATCTGGCCGCGGCGTATTACGTTCGCGCACAACGCGATCAGCAGCCGCTCGATCTGCTGCGCTCACTCGATGCCGCCGATGGCAATTCGCCGCAGGCGCTCTTCAATCGCGCACTCGCACAGGAAGCGCTCGGCCTCAGCGAAGACGCGATCGGGTCATGGCAGCAACTCCTGAAGCTCGATCGTACCGACTGGACGAACGACGCTCGCGAACACCTCGCGCGCTTGCACGAGATCGCAGCGAATGACGCCGCTGCACAATGGATTACCGCGAAGGAAGAACTTCCCGATGCCCTTCGACGGGGCGACCGCATCGCCGTCGCTGCGCTCATCGCGGAATTACCGTTCAGCGCGCAGAAATACTTTGAAGAAATCGCGTTGCCGCGATGGGCGACCGAACCGACACCGGAGCATTTCGAAGAAGCGCGCCTCCTCGCGACGGAGCTGTCGCAGCGATTGAGAGATCCGTTCGATGTTGAAGCGATTCAGGCGATTAAACGCGCGTCGTCTCAAAATGCCACGACGCTGCGCGAGGCTCATCTCCGTCTGGCCGACGCGCGGAAGAATACGCACGTTTACAAGACGAAGAACGCCGCCGAGGCGTATGCGCAGGCGGCGGCGATGTTCGCGAAGAGCGACAGTCCTTTCCGGCTGCTCGCGGAGCTCGGCAACGCCAACTCGCTGCGGTTCGATCGTCCCAATGACGCGCTCGCAACGATCAACGAGCTCGAGGCGACAGTGCGGATACACAACTATCCGCATCTCCTCGCTCGCATTCACGGCAATCGCTCGAATCTTCTTTTCTACGAAGGGCATCCGATCGAAGCACTGTCCGATCTGGAGAACTCGCTCGACGAATACGAACCTCTCGGCGATCAGGAAAGCATCGATAACACCGCTATTGCGGCGATCGGGCTTCACCGCACGGCGGGACAGCTCGACATCGCGTGGCGCGAAGCCGTGCCGGCCGTTCGCCGGGCAATGCGCATCGTCGATACCGCGCGCCGGCACGCGCTCTTCGGCGAGGCCGCGGCAACGGCCGCCGAGGCCGGATTCCCGCGCATTGGGCTCGCATATCAGAACGCAGCGATCCGTCTCATTCAGCGAAGCCTGATCGCGACGGTCGAGCCGGCCGAAATCAGTCATCTGCAATCGAATCTCGCAATGGCATTGCGCGCACGCGCCGGCATCAAGGCAATCGGCCATCTGCCTGATGCGCCGGCCGACATCAATGAAGCGATTCGTCTTTCGCAAAAAGACGATGACCCATTGACGCGCGCGTTACAGGCGAACTTCGAGGAGGCAAAGGGACAGACACTGCTGCAGATCGACCCGAAAGCGTCCGCGGAGGCTTTCACGCACGCGCTGGCGCTCAGCGAAGGAACCGATTACCGGACATTCCGCACGCGCCTCTTCGCGCAGCGAGCCGCGGCGTGGCGGCGCTCGGGACGGACGCTGGATGCGAAAAACGATCTCCGTTCCGCGCTCCAGGAACTGCGAAGCGAAGAGGCGGGCGTACTGAAAAATCGTCCGGCGAAGGTCGACGACGAATTATGGAGCGCCTATTTCGCCAGATTCCAGGAGACATACCGGCTGCTCATCCGCCAGCTCGTCGAAGAGCATCAGTGGGAAGAAGCGTTCCATTACGCGGAAAAGGCGCGCGGGTATGAGCCGCTGAATCTCGTCATGGCGCGACATCCGGCGCCGGGATCGTTCAACGGAATCAGCGCCGCCGGAGAGCCGGCGTCTCTCGATCGCGTTCGGCAGGAGCTGCCGCGCGGGACGTTCCTTTTCGAATATTGCGTCCTCGACGATCGAACCTACACGTGGATCATTTCGCGTGACGGCTTCGACGTCGTAACGCAGCTCGTCCCACGCGAACGGATCAGGCGCTGGAGCGCGCAGTTGCAACGCGCCGTCAAGCGGCCCGACATCACGGCATTCGACACGGTGCTCTTCGCGCAATACGACGGACTGATCGCCGCACCGCTTCGCGCAGCGATGAAAATGTCCGGCGGCCGCGCTCCAGAGCGGCTCGTCATCATTCCTGACGATGCGATGCATGGACTGCCGCTCGCCGCGTCGAGCAGAAATTCGCAGCCGCGCACGTATCTCATTGAAGAGATGCCGGTCGAGGTCGACGGCAGCGCGACTCTCTATTTACTCGCGCTGGCGCGCGATGCCGAGCTGGCATCTTCGGGCAATTCATCGGCGCTCCTTGTCGGCGATCCCGCATTCAATGAACGGCTGCCGCGCGCGCGCGGCCTGCAGCGCCTCAGCGGCGCGCGGAGCGAAGTCGAGCGGCTGCGCAAACTCTATGAGCCGCGCGTCACGATGCTCGTCGATCGTGAAGCAACGATTCCCGAATTCCTGAGACTGGCCAAAGAGAGCGCGTTCATTCAGCTCGCGGCGCACGGCGTCGTTGATGCGACCGCGCCTTCCCGCTCGGCTCTCATACTGGCGCCATCGCCGGGAAACGACGGCGTACTCGACGCACAAACACTTCTAAAGGAATTAAAACTCGATCGGACGCGGCTGGTCGTCCTCTCGGCGTGCAGCAGCGCGGGAGGACTTCCGGTCGGTCCCGAAGGGGTCGCGCCACTGGTCCGGCCGCTCATTGCGGCCGGCGCTCCCGCGGTCATCGGCTCGTTATGGCCGGTCAACGACGCCACAGCCGCCGATCTGTTCGTGTCATTTCATCAGCACTATCGAATGGGCAGCGACGCGGCGGTTGCGCTGCAGGCGGCCCAGATCGAAATGCTGAAGAAAAAACTGACGTGGGCCTCGTTTCAGGTGATCGGTCACGCATCGTCACCGTTCGCGCCCAACGCCGGATTGAAAAAGGAGAAACCACCGTGACTTTCATGTTGCGAATTCTGTTCAGCGGCCTCATGACGTTCATTCCCAGTCAGGACGGCACTGAAGTAACCGTTCTGCTGCTCAACGTCGATCACAAGCATCTTTCCGACGACACCGAGCTCAGTCATCACAAACCTCTGCTCATCGCACGCGCCGGCGACTGCACGGGCGATTGTCCGAAGCGCGACGCCGAAATCGCGCAATTCATTTACGCCGACAAATCGCTCAGTGCCGCCCAGGACTCGCTCGAGGAAGCGGTCGCGGGCGGCGGCGCGTGGGCGCTCGACGGTTCCGACCTCGCCGTGAACAAGGCGAGCACGAACGATCCCGATCTTCCCGACCTCGTTTTTCGCGATGACGCGCGCGGTACTGCCAATGGACAGCCGCTGCCGATTCCGACGACCTCGGCGGAGCGCGAGGATTTCAGCTGGGTCGCCGATCTCAAACAGATCTGTCCGACCAACTGCACCGTCAACACCGATCTGCTCGGCGAGAACCCGCCCGGCCTCGTCGCGGCGCGCCTCAAGCTGAAGAGCGGGAAAATCTTCACCTACTCCGTCGCACGCATCGGCAGCGACGTCACGCCGGTGCATTTCAAACGGCTCGACGAAACCGGCTCGACCTTGACCTATTCACAGTCGATCGCGACGTGGGTCGGCGCCGACATTGAAGTCTCAGCTGACAGCATCGAGATCGACGAGGAGAAATTCAATGGCGATCCCGGCCGGACGATGACCCTTTCGCCCGATTCGACCGGCAAAGTCGAAATCGCGGTGCTGAACCTCCCGCCGTTCGTGCCGCCGGCACCACCGTTCACCGGGACGCCGGACGTCGGCAAACACTTCGAGTCGTATTACGACATCGTCGAAACGCCGCCGTCGGAAGCAACCCGCTTCGTACCGTTCGCCGGCGCCGCGCCGACGCTCGGCTCGTATCCGGAAGTGTCGTGGCAGGACATCCATCCATCGAACGCCCTCTGGTCGGAGCTACTCAACAAAATCCGGCTGAACATCGGCCGCACGGCCTACGAGCAGGCGCTCTGCCCTCCCGGCAAGGACACGCTGCCGTAAGAGACTCACTCACGGTCCGCCACCACAACGGTGGCGGACCATTTTCTCCATTAGAGGAACTCCAATGCGACAGGTCGTTTATGCGGTCGTGCTCGCACTCGCCATCTCCGGCAGCGCCTGCAAATCGAACCGCTCTCCAATGCGCAACAGAGACGTCCGCATCTCCGCCGCGAATCTCTTTACAAGGAAATACTCACAATCGCGCCTTGCGAGCTGGAATGTTCGCGGGCATGCAGCCGGCTCCGACTGCAGCATCCTGTTCGTCGACGCTTCAATCATCCTCGAAGAATCGATGGTCGAAGCGTTGCATTATGGTGCCGGAGCCTATGACGTTTATCCAGGCGGCGTGCAGCGATTTTCACAAGACCATTCGTTCCGTGGGATTGCATACAGGGACGTATCAGGGCGCATCTGGACCTACGGTGAAATATCCTCGACCGAGGCATTGACGTCATGTCATTGACGCCTGGAAGCACCGCAGATGGCGAGCGGCATCGACTTCGCCATCCCGTCCGCGGTGAACTGCGTACCGCGGCGTGCATAAGGATCGTGGTGCTTCTGAATCCAGGTCAGCACCTGCGCGTTGACCATCGTCGCCAGCGCGTCCGCCGTAATGATTCCGTTGGGCTTGCGCTTCATCGCACAACGAAGTCCGTCGATAATTGCAGCGGTGAAGACGCCATTCTTGCGGACGTCGTCGTCATACGCATATTCGCCGGCCGCGGCCGCAGAGAAAACGACCTGGCCATGAACGCGGCTCATTGCACGAACGAGCGCCGCCGCACAACGCGGATCGGGCTCGCCGCCGCGGGAATCGGACGTCAGTTTCTTGCGGCAGGCGTCGATCAGCACGAGCGATCTTCCGGCGTGCGACTCCGACGCGATATTGCGCACCGTCGTCTCGGCAATAGCCGTCTCGTGATGGCGGCGCAACAGCGAGTCGGCCGCCAGCAGATATTGCGCACCTTCGTCATTAATCCCATGCGTCGCAAAGGCGAATATCAGCAACCCACTTCCCTCGGCGACGCGCGCCTGCCGTTCGAGCGCGAGGAGAATGTCGGACAGTTCGGCATGCTGTTCCTGTGCGCCGGCCGCGACCAGCGCTGCGAGTCTCTGGCGTGACTCCGGCTTCTGCGCTTCGCCCGATAATGCCAGCACGACCCGCTCCGGAGAAACGAGCGCCGGCTTCGATTCGATGGCCAGCAGATACGCGAGATCGACGGCATCGTCGACCGCATACCGCACCTCCGTCAGCGTTTTGTCGTGAGTGAAGTCGCGCACACCGACGAACAGAGCCGCCGACTGCGCCGGGTCGAACGGCGCGTCGATCGCGGCGCGCAACGGGTCGACGACGCGCACTCCTCCAATTGCCATACCGCAGGCACCAAACGTCAGCGCCACCACAATGGCCATAACGTGTCTCATTTTTTGTCTCCTCTCGAACGGGCTCGGGAGGAAGACACAATTCCGCGCGAAACGTGTCGTTGAAGGGACGGAGGTCCCCAAATGCGCATTCGCAGCCCACTCGGGTTGCTCATCGTCTGCAGCCTGCTTTTCGCGAGTCAGCTCAACGGACAAACACCCGGACGGCGCCGCGCGCTGATCATCGGAATCAACGACTACAGTGCGTCGCGCCTCGGCACACGCCCGTTCGCGCCGGCGGTTCCCGGCCGCGACTGGCCGAATCTCAGCGGCGCCGTCCCCGACGCCGGCATCCTGCAGCAAATGCTCCCGTTGCTCTATGGCTTCGATCCGCGCGACGTCGTGACATTGACGGATCAATCGGCGACGCGCGACGCGATTCTGCGCGCGGTCGATGAGCTGCTGTTGAAGCCCGCTCAAAAAGACGACGTCCTGCTGTTCTATTTCGCCGGACACGGCTCGCAGGTGCGCAACTCGTTGTCTGATGAACCGGACAAGCTCGACGAGTCGATCGTTCCCGCCGATTCGCGCCTCGGCGTTCCCGACATTCGCGACAAGGAGCTCCGCCGGCTGTTCAATCTCATCCTCGATCGCGGCGCGCGGCTGACCGTCATTCTCGACAATTGCCACAGCGGCTCCGGCGCGCGCGGCCTGCTGACCGGTCTTCGTCCGCGCGGATTGAAAGCCGATCGCCGCGACGTTGCCGACGGTTCCGGCTACGGTCCGCGGCCGGAAGAGCGCGGCGCGCTCGTGCTGTCGGCGGCCGAGGATTTCGATCGCGCGTGGGAAACGCGCGACGAGGATGGTGCGTTTCACGGCGCATTTACGTGGGCGTTGCTGCGCGCGATGCGCGAGGCGGAACCCAATGAGCCGGCTCGCGACACGTTTCTGCGCGCGCAGGCGCGGCTTCGCGCGGAAACGCCATATCAGGAGCCGGTCATGGCGGGCAACATCGAGGCGCGCTTCAATCCGCTGCTCACCACGCGCACCGATCGGCGAGTCGGCGATCGCGCCGTCGTCGCCGTCGAAAAAATCCGAAGCGACGGGACGATCGTGCTGCAGGGTGGATGGGTGAACGGTCTCGCCAAAGGAACGGAGTTGCGCGTCGCGACGGAAACGCGCATGACGCAGCGGCTCGTCGTCACCGCGGTAAACGGACTGACGGAAAGTTACGCGCGGCTGCAGTCGAACGACTCCGCGATGCCGCAGGCCATTCACTCCGGCGCGCTGCTCGAAGTCGTCGGCTGGGCCGTACCTCCCGGTCGCGCCATGCGCGTATCGATGCCGCGCGCGGCGATGGATGTGAAAAAGCTGACGGAGCTTGCGCGACAGCTCAAGGCAGAAGCGACGAAGCACAACATCCGCTGGGTGACCGATCCGACCGCGACGACGCCGACTCACCTCCTTCATTACGCGATCAACGGCTGGGAGCTCGTCGATGCCGACGGCAATATTGAAATGGTCGGCGCGGACCGTGCGGCGATCGCAGCCATCGCGAAACTTCCGAACGGAGCGTCATTGTTCGTGCAGTTCCCCGCACCCGCAATGGTGATCGACAACATCTCCGTCGGACCGGGCACCGATCGCGACGGGATCGATCCAACCGATCAGCCATCGAACGCGGACTACGTCCTCGCCGGTCGTTATTCGGCGAAGCGAATCACATACGCGTGGCTGCGGCCTTCGGTGAAAAAGTCGGATCGGCGCAAGAGCGGATTACCGGTACGGACGACGTGGGTATCGCTCGATGGTCATAAAGAAACGCTGCAGGAAGGAATCATCGTGCTGCGCGACGCGGTGCTCGGATTGCGCCGCATTCACGCATGGCATCTTCTCGAATCGCCGCGGCATACGCGCTCGCCGTACTCTCTCGCATTGCGCCGCCAGCGCGACGACGAGGTCGTTCGCGGCGACAGCATCACCGGCGGCGACCAGTACGGACTCCTGCTGCGCGCGCGCTCAATTCCGCTGCCGCGACGTGTCGAACCGCGATACATCTATGTGTTCACGATCGACAGCTGGGGCAACAGCACGCTGCTCTTTCCCCGCGAAAGTTCGGTCGAGAATCGTCTCCCTCCGGACGGAACACCGCCGCGCGAAATCCCGCTCGGCGCTGTCAGGCTCGAGGTCGAGCCGCCATACGGCGTCGATACGTACTATCTGCTGACGACCGACGAACCGCTCCCCGATCCCGGAATTCTGGAGTGGAACGGAGTGCGCACCCGCGGACCGCAAACGCTTTCCCCGCTCGAACAACTATTCGCGCTCACCGGCGCCGCCACCCGCGGAGCCGCGCTGATCACGCCAACAACCTGGTCGATCGAACGGTTCGTATGCGAGTCAGTGCCACCGCATAAGCGGAAGCGTTGAGCGCTAATCGTCGCAATCAGGATAATTCGGCCCGTAGACTTCCTTCGGATTGTGCGCGCAACGACTCGGATCATACGTTCCGCGATCTTCCCAATGGACCCGAACGCAACCGCAGTTGTACGTCTTGATGTAAGCCCTCGCACCGCAATGCGCATGATTCGGGCAGTCCCAGGTTTCGGTGTCAATCAAAGTCGGCATCGCAATCTCCCGTTTTTCCCCATGAATCAGGCGCCGCCGCTGCTCGGTCGGCGTGGCCGTTGTTTCGCCGAAACCAATTTGATGACCAGCCTGCCCTTCGCTGCGCGATTCAGGGTCCAGCCTGTCTCTTCCAGGGCAGCATCGATCAATGCGAGTACCTCCGGACGCTTGATATCCGCGGCGGCGGAGAGCCTGATACTGCGCACGATTTTGCCGCCGCCCTTCAGGATTTTCTCCGGATCCGGGAGTCGCGCGCCGTGCGCGAAAAAGAGATTCACCCAGCGCGGGTACAACGCAAGCGAGAGCACCACTTCCGAAGTTCGCTCGGTCGGGCCGAATGCAATCACGAGTGCGTTGTAGTTGTCATAGACAAGCTGCACCGCGCCGGGCAGATACGCGCGCATCGCGTCGAGCGCCTCTCTTCCGACTGTTGCAACTTCGGGACTGTATCTGGCAAAGAAGCGTGTGAGAGCGCTCTCCGGCGACTCGGTTCCCTCGTGCCTGGTTGTCATGTCCTTAACGATAGGTCCTGTGACAACAGACTGGCACGCGTGAACCGATTGAAGCGCAGCGTCGCGGCGCCGATCTCGATCGTGTCGGAGTCATAAAGCTCGGTCATCGGCACATCGATATCGTTGACGCGCAGCGTTCCTTTGTCGGCGGCGATCCAGACCGTCTTCGTTCCGCATCGGCGGTGGGAGAAGATGCGCGCGTCGGCACCGCCGAGCGCGTCCGCCGGAACAATTGTGCTGATCGCGACCTCTTTCGCTCGTTTCGATTGAAGCGCGACAAAGGCCGTATCGGGCGGCACTTGCGGTGCGACCACTTCGATCTCGCCTTCGAGATAATCGCGCTCGCGGCGACGGTAGACACCGAAGGCGATCAGGCCGGGAACGAGGACGATCGCCAGCGCGCCGATCCACGTTTCACCGCGCAGCAGCGGCGGTGGCGCGATGATCGCGACGATCGACGGCACGCGCAGCTTCTCCCCGATCCGAATGCCAATCTCGCGCACGCCCGGCTCCGCGTCGCGGTCGACCGTCAGTCGAAGCCGGACGTGCGCCGGCGCCGACGGCGTGACGACGACGTTGTCCTGGCGCAGCATCGTCACGCCGGCGACCGGCTCGAGCGCGATGGAAACGATCGCGTTCCGCTCGCTCGTCAGCACCAGGTCGTGCTCTTCGCTCGATTCGCCTGCGCGCAGTTCGCCGAACGAGATCGACCGCGGCTCGACACTGATCTCTGTCGCCGCGTTTGCGACAGCACAAAGCAACAGCAACACGACCGCGGCCACGAGTTGTCTGCCCATGGCTGAGCAAGACACTTATGCGCGACTTTCGTGGGGGCGCGCGAGTTGCTATGCATTGTCGCGATGAGCGAATTGCTAACGTGCGGCGCGGGAATGGCGGAGCGTGCGGCGCTGCCGTCGAAACTCGGTGAGCTGATGCGTGCGCTTGCGGTGCTCGCCGTGCATCAGCGGGCGCTCGACGGTCGGGATGAAAATGCGGAAAAGGAGCTGGTCGCGTACGTACGCGTCGAGGAAGCGGTTCGCGAAGCAGTGACGCAACTGGAAAGCGCGGCGACGCATCTGCGCGCGTGCCGAGACCTACCGCCGGCGCCGCATGATGTGTCGATCGTCGGCGGCTCCGCGGCGGTCAGCGCGTTCAAAACGTTCGTCCATATCGAAGAAGAAACGATCGACCTGCTTCGCCCGTCGCTCGAACGGGACCGCAATCTGCTACAGATGATGAACGCGAGGTAATCCATGCTCAGAGAAGCGAAAACTTTTTCATCGTTTTCCGTCAAAGATCCGGCGACGGCGAAAACTTTCTACGGCGAGACGCTCGGCCTCGACGTCGCGCAGCGTCCGGAAGGGCTCGAGATCACCACCGGCAGCGGCGCGTCAATCTTCCTCTACCCGAAACCCGACCACACCCCCGCCACCTTCACGGTGCTCAACTTCGTGGTAAGCAGCGTCGAAGCGACCGTCGACGAGCTCGCACAGCGCGGCGTGCGGTTCGAGAAGTACAACGACGGCGACATGAAGACCGACGCCAAAGGCATCATGCGCGGCGATCGCGGTCCGAAAGCGATCGCCTGGTTCAGGGATCCCGACGGCAACTTCCTGTCGGTCGTCGAACCGCGGGAGTAGCTGTCATTTCTTCAGCTGCTCGATGATCTCATTTGTCTTCTCGGTCCATCGCTTTGCCTCGGAAAGATCACCGCGGCGTTCGTGCATGCCGGCCAGCATTCCGTACAGACCGGCAATGCCGCGCTGATCTTCGCGATTTCCGGGATCGGCTTCGACGAGCTTCCGTCGAATCGCCAGCGCCTGGTCGAACGACTGCTGCGCTTCGTTCCATCGATCGAGAGTGAGCAGCGCGCTGGCCTGCTGTTCGTACGCAAAGGCCAGATCGTGCTCCGCTTCGATGTTGTTCGGATCGGCGGCCGCGAGCTCGCGCAGCGTCACGAGCGCTTCCGTCGTGGCGTCGAGTGCGCGCCGGCCGTCGCTGATGGAGTTGTAGAGCGTCGCCGTCATCACCAGCTGATCGGCGACGTCTCGCCGCGCCACGCCATCCTGCGGCGCGAGCGCGGCGCGTTCCTGCAGCGCGGCGAGCGACGCGTTGTGATGCGCGAGCGACTGCTCCGGACTGCGCAGCGCGCCGCGCGTGTACCAGCCGCCGAGCCGCTGATTGGCGCGTGCGATCTCCTTCAGCAGATCGCGGCGATGCGGACCGTTCGGCGCGATCTTCGCCAGGATCTTCAGCGCCGATTCGTACGCGCCGCGCGGCGCAACGCCGTCGGCATGCGCGGGCGTCAGCGCGCCGCTGAGATAGATCGAATCGCCGATCGCGACCCATGAGCGTGCGAGTGCGAGATCGCCGGCAATGCCGCGATCCGGCATCGCTTCCCAAATCGCGCGCGCCGCCTGATGATCGGCGAGCGACTCGCTGAAATGCAGCGCGCGCTGCTCGACGAGTCCGGCGCGGTCGTGAAGATCGGCGAGCAGCGTCAGCACCTGACGATTTTGACGGTCGCGGCGATGCAGCTCGCTCGCGATCGCCAGCGCTTTGCGATAGCTGCGAAGCGCGCCGGTCGAATCGCCGAGGTTCGGACGATAGGGGAGACCCTGCACGTCGCCGATTCGTTCGTATGCGCCAACCAGCTCCATCTGCAGCGGCGCGTTGTCGCTGGCGTCGGCGGCGAGCGCGTCGAGATAGACGAGCGCGCGGCGGACGAGCAGCTCGCGCGCGGGCGTGGAACCCGGCAGCGTAGCGATGGAATCGTGGAGCTCGAAGACGATCGAGCGCGCCAGTGTGCGAACGAGATCGAAGCGCCGCTCGGCGACCCGTTTCTGCCGCAGCGTCACCGTGAATGCGACGGCGATCACGACCACCACCGCGACCGCCGCGGCGACCACGAACCGATTGCGGCGAACGAACTTCGCGGTGCGATAGCCGAACGTCGCGCCGCGTGCGGCGATCGGATGCCCGCCGAGATGGCTGCGAATGTCGTCCGCGAATTTTTCGACGGAGGCGTAGCGGCGATTCGGATCGGGATCGAGTGCGACGCCGAGGATGCAGTCGAGATCGCCGCGGAGCGCGCGATTGATCGTGCTGGCGCGCGGTGCTTCCGCGAGTGGCAGACGCTCCTGGCCGGCGAACGGTTTCCTTCCTGTCAGCAGCTCGAAGAGCAGCACGCCGAGCGAATAGACATCGGTCGCCGTCGTGACGAGGCGGCCGAGGAGTTGCTCGGGACTCGCGTAGTCGGGCGTCATCAGACGCGTGATCGTCGCGTCGGCCGGAATCGTGTCGGACGTCAGTTTGGCGATGCCGAAATCGAGCAGCTTCGGGATGCCGTCGGTGGTGACGAGCACGTTCGCAGGTTTGATGTCGCGATGAATGACGAGATTGCGATGCGCGTACTGCACGGCGTCGCAGAGCGGAAGGAAAAGCCGGAGGCGCGCTTCGACGGACAGCGAGTGATCGCGGCAGTACGCATCGATCGTCGTTCCTTCGACGTACTCCATCGCGAGAAACGGCAGACCGGTCGCGGACGTGCCGCCATCGAGCAGTCGCGCGATATTCGGATGCTCGAGCGCGGCGAGGATTTGCCGCTCCTGGCGAAACCGGCGAAGCATCGCCGTGCCGGCGGCGTCGGCGCGCACGAGCTTCACGGCGACGCGCTGCGTGAACTGTTCCCCTTCGCGCTCGCCGAGGTAGACGGCGCCCATACCGCCGTTCCCGAGCTGACGGATCAGGCGATACGGACCGATCGACTGCTCGCGCGGCATTCCGCGGCTCAGCTCCCACAACGACTCGTCGAGAAATCCGCCGGTGTGGTCGTGTTCCGCGAGCAGTGCTTCGGTCTCCTCGCGAACCGCGGCGTCGGATTCGCGTTCGAGCAGTGCGACGCGCTCCGCGGGCGGCAACTCGGCGCACGCGTGGAACAGCTCGCGAACCCGTTCCCAGAACGGATCGGTTGCGGTCTCGGTCGTCATGCGACGCTCATCGCCCGCCGCAGCCACGCGCGCGCCAGCGTCCATTCGCGGCTGACCGTCGCGGGAGAGATCGACAACGCCTCGGCTGTTTCATCGAGCGTCAGTCCGGCGAAGAAACGAAGCTCGACGAGCTTCGCCTGTTTCGGATAGATCGCCGCGAGCCGATCGAGCGCGAGATCGAGCGCGATCAGATCGAAGTCGCGTTCTTCGCAAAGCTCGACGGCGAGATCGATGGCGATCGGGATCTCGCCGCCGCCGCGCTTTTCACTCTTCCGGCGGCGTGCATGGTCGACGAGGATTCGTCGCATCACCTGCGCGGCGACCGCGAAGAAATGCAGACGATCGCGCCACTCGACGTGACGCTGATCGGCGAGCCGCAGATAGACCTCGTGCACGAGCGCCGTCGGCTGCAGCGTGTGTCCATTGCGCTCGCGGATGAGATGGCGATCGGCCATTTCGCGCAGCGGCTCGTAGAGCATCTGCATCAGGCGGTCGCGCGCATCGGGCGCTCCGGCGTTCCACTCACGCAGCAACCGGGTGACATCAGACATTGGAATTTCGATGATTGTACGGGACGCGATGAGGGAGTTTGCCGGCGCTTTGCGCAACCTCTATCAGAAGGAGCTTCTCGTCTATGCCGACCCTGCGCCGCGCCATCTTTGCGCTCTTCCTCTGTCTTGTCCCGACTCTCGTGTTCGCCCAGGCCGACATGCAGATCACCGCGAGCGACTCGCCCGACCCGGTCGCGCCCGACGGCAACATCACCTACAGCGTGACCGTCACGAACGCCGGTCCGAGCGCGACGACGAACGCGCACCTGAATATCGTTATGAACGGCACGCTGTTGTTTCAGTCGATCACGGCGCCGGCCGGCTGGAACTGCGGCGTAATCCCGGTCGGCTACGGCGGATCGATCACCTGCACGGCGGCGGTGCTGGCGGTCGGCGTATCGCCATTCACGGTCGTGCTGAACGCCGGGAAGGCGCAGTTCGGCGTCAACGACACGACCATCAATCAGCTCTTCGGCGTAAACAGCGCTCTCGCCGATCCGAACAACGGCAACGACAACGTCACCGTCTCGACCGCGTACGTCACGCCCGATTCCGACATGAGCATCACGGCGAGCGATGCGCCCGATCCGGTCGCGCCCGACGGCAACATCACCTACACGGTCAACGTCACGAACGGCGGACCGGACGCCACGCAGAACGCGCGGCTCAACATCGTCCTGAACGGTACGCTGCTCTATCAGTCGATCGTCGCTCCGGCAGGATGGAGCTGTCCGGCGCTGCCGGTCGGATACGGCGCGTCGATCACCTGCACCGCGGCGACGTTTCCGGTGTCGACCTCGCAATTCACAATCGTGCTGAAGGCAGGCTCGGCGCAGTTCGGCGTCAATGACCAGACCATCAATCAGCTCTTCGGAGTGAACAGCGATCTCTCCGATCCGAACAACGCCAACAACAACGTCACCGTCTCGACCGCGTACGTAACGCCGGACGCCGACATGAGCGTGACGGCGAGCGATGCGCCCGATCCGGTCACGCCCGGACAAAACATCACGTACACGATCAACGTCACGAACGGCGGTCCCGACGCCGCCACGAACGCGCACATGACGGCGCCGCTCAATGCGAATCTGACGTTCCAGTCGATCGCTCTGCCGGCCGGCTGGTCGTGCACACAGCCTTCGGTCGGCGCGAACGGCATCGTCGATTGCCAGATCGCGTCGATGCCGATGTCCACAGTAGTCTTCACGCTCGTCGCGCAGGTTAGCCCGTCGCTGAACAACGGACCGGGCGGCACGATCCAGCAGACGTTCGTCACGTCGAACGACGCGCAGGATTCGACGCAGGCGAACAACACGACGCAGGTGACGACGACGTACACGACGCTGACGTCGAACCTGGTCGCGACGAACAGCGACGCGCCCGATCCGGTCGTGCCGGGGAACACGATCACGTACACGCAGACGATCACCAACAACGGTCCCGACGCCGCGGCGAACGCGAAGATGATCCAGACGCTGCCGGCCGGCGTGACGTTCCAGTCGATGGTCGCACCGGGAGGATGGTCGTGCACGATGCCGGCGGTCGGCGCGGGCGGCACGATCAACTGTTCGATCGCATCGCTGGCGAACGCCGGCAGCGCATCCTTCACGGTCGTCGTCAACGTCACCGCGACGTCCGGCTCGATCAGCGAAACCGTCACGGCGTCGAGCGACAACTTCGACAACGTGATCGGCAACAACTCCGCAACCGCCGTGACGACCATCGACTCGGCGGATCTCTCGATCGCGAAGACGACCGGCGCGACGAGCGTCGCTCCCGGCGGCACCGTCACGTACACGATCACGATTCACAACGCCGGACCGAGCAGCGCGACGAGCGTCGTGATGACCGACACACTGCCGGCCTCGCTGCTCTTCCAGTCGATCGTCGCGCCGGCAGGATTCAACTGCACGACGCCGGCAGTCGGCGCAACCGGCGCAATCACCTGCAACGGTGCGACGCTGACCAACGGCGCGAACGCGGTCTTCACGCTGACGACGACGATCGCGAACAACGCCACCGGCTCGATCAACAACAGCGCCGCCGTCTCGAGCGCGACGTTCGATCCGAACAGCGGCAACGCGTCCGGCAATGCGCCGGCCGTCGCCGTCAACAACGGGCCGAGCGCCGATCTGTCGATGACGAAGACGACGCAGTCGGCGGGCGCCGCGCCAGGCGCGACGATCACCTACACGCTGACCGCGCAGAATGCAGGACCGAATGCCGCATCGACCGTCGTCGTCACCGACACGCTGCCGGCATCGCTGCTCTTCCAGTCGATCGTCGCACCGGCCGGTTTCAGCTGCACGACGCCGGCAGCCGGCGCAACCGGCACGATCACCTGCAACGGTGCCACGCTCGCAAACGGCGCGACCGCAACGTTCACGCTGACGGTTCGCGTCGCCGCGAACGCAAGCGGCAGCATCACGAACAGCGCGAGCATTTCCAGCGCAACCGGCGATCCGAATGCCGGCAACGGTTCCGGCTCCGCGACGCCGGTCACCGTCCTCCCGCCGTCGATCGATCTCTCGCTCACGAAGACGACGCCATCAACGTCGACGACAACCGGCAGCACGATCAGCTACACGATCGCGGTCGCCAACGCCGGTCCGTCGACCGCGACGAACGTGACGATGGTCGATGTGTTGCCGGCCGGCCTGCAGTTCGTCAGCGCCGTCCCATCGCAGGGTTCCTGCTCCGGCACCACCACCGTGACCTGTTCCCTCGGCACGATCCTCGGCGGCGCAAACGCGACCGTCACGCTGCAGGCGCAGGTGACGTCGAACAGCGGTTCGATCACGAACAGCGCGACCGTTTCAGGAACCGAGACCGACTCGAATCCCGGCAACAACGGCGGTTCCGCTCCCGCGGTTCCGGTCGGCTCGCCGATTCCTGCGTTGTCGACCTGGGCGCTGATCGCGATGGCGATCGTGCTGGGTGGAGTGGCGTTGCTCCGGATGAAGTAGCGGCGCTAAAGTCAACTTCGGGGGTCTGACCCCCGAAGTTGACTTTAGAGGGGTGCGGCGCGCGTACGCCGCACTCCTTACTTTCCGCCGCGCGCCGACTTGAGCGCTTCGGCGGCGTAGTGGAAAAAGTGCGACGACTGCAGCCAGCTTTTCTCCGGGTAATACGCGAAGATCGGGCTGCCGCCGCGAACCGTGTCGATGATCTGCTTCGCCACTTCGGGACGAACGGCCGGACATCCCCAGCTGCGGCCGAGACGTCCGAGCACGCGAATCGCTTCACGGCTCACATACGACGCGCCGTGCATGACGATCAGGCGATCCCACGCCATGTCGTTGACCCCTTCTTCGAGGCCTTTCAGACGAAGCGAGTAGCCGTTGCTGCCGAAGTAGGTGTCGGCCGTAACGAAGAGCCCGAGGCTCGTGGCGAGACTGCCGGAGGCATTCGAGAAGAAGCTGGCGCGATCGCCGCCGCTGTTTTTGCCGTGCGCGACGAGCTCGCGAAAGAGGAGCTTGTGCGCGGCGAGATCGAAGACGAAGAGCCGCGGCTCGGATGAGGGGAGCGAGTAGTCGATGACGGTGAGGAGCTCGCGGCGTTTGATGAGGCCGCGTTCGGCCGCTTTCGTCGCCGCTTCCATCGCCATGCGAAGGACTTCGGAACGCAGACCGGGAGCCTGACGCAGCAGCGACGCCATGACGGCGTCATTGGGATCGCCGGCCGCATGCGCGGGCATGACGAACGCAGCAGCGAGGACAAATGAGAAAAGGAGTCGCTTCATCGGGATCTCGGGAACCGTGGACTTGGACTAAGGACGCGAAATAGTAACAAATAATTTCTCGCACGGCCAAAGTCCGCAGTCATCCCTGTACGATTCCCTCTCGTGAATCCACCTCTCCTCACCCTCGGCCGCCTGCTCCGCGACAGCGGCTACTCCTTCACGACGATCACGCCCGTCTCCCATCGACGCGTGAACGCGCGGCCGGAAAACGCGGTCGCGCGCTCGCTGCGCGACGTCTTCGGCTGGAGTCGTCCCTTTCCGCGAACGCTGCTCGCGCCGCAGATGATCGAGTTGCTGCGCGAAGCGGGAGAATTGCTCGATGACGGTGATCTTCTCCGCAGCGGCGTCCGATTCTCGACGCGCGGCGAGTTGCTCTTCGTCCACTCCGCGTTTCCGACGACCGGCGCCGACGCGGTCTTCTTCGGGCCCGACACGTATCGCTATCTGTCGCTGCTCGAATGGCTCGCGCCGCGCGCGCTGCGGGCGGTCGACATCGGCTGCGGCAGCGGCGCGGGCGGGCTGTTCATCGCGCGCAATTGCGGCAGCGTCGTGCTCGCGGACATCAACGACGTCGCGCTCCGATACTCGCGCATCAACGCCGAGTTGAACGGCGTCGAAAACGTGGAGATCGTCGCCAGCGACGTGCTGCGCGGCGTCGACGGTGACGTCGATCTGATCATCGCCAACCCGCCGTATCTCGTCGATGACGACGCGCGCTTGTACCGCGACGGCGGCGGGCGATTCGGCGAGTGGCTGTCGCTCGAGATCGTCCGGCAGTCGCTCGATCGTCTGAGCAGCGGCGGACGGCTGATTTTGTACACCGCCTCAGCCATCGTTGAAGGAACGGATACGTTCCGGAAAGCGGTCGAACCGCTGCTGATGGAAAAAAGTGCAGACATCCGGTACAAAGAGCTCGATCCGGACGTCTTTAATGAAGAGCTCGATCGTGACGCCTACCGCTCCGCGGAGCGGATCGCCGTGGTCGCGCTCGACGTCAGCATCCGCTGAGCAGACCGCGCCGCGGGCAGGCTGCATGCACTAAGTGCTGGCGGAGTGAGCATGTCATCGGCAGCTATCGAACGTTTCATCTCGCGCAACGATCGCGAGCAGTTCGCGATTCAGGAGCGCCTTGCGCGTCTCAACGACGCTCGCCTTCGTCCTCGTTTGAACGAATCGCCGCTGTCGCTCGCCGAGGAGATGAAGTTGCGCCGGACGGAAGCATCGTTTCTCGCGACGGAGCGGGAGGCGATCGCGGAACGTGCTGCCACTGCGCCCTCGGATCCCGATGCGTTTCTGGCGTGGTTTGAGGAGTTGCGCGACAGCGGACCCGGCCAGCACGATCCGCTCTTTCCGTGGCTCGCGGAGCAGGCCTCGCTCGAACAGCTTGCCTGGTTTCTGTCGCAGGAAGTCGCCGGCGAAGCGGGCTTCGATGATCTCGTCGCGCTGACGCAGTTGAAGATGCCGGTCCGCGCGAAGCTGGAACTGGCGCGCAATTACTGGGATGAAATGGGCCGTGGCAAAGCGGACGGAATGCACGGTCCGATGCTCGATCGTCTCGCCGCCGATCTCAACCTGAGCGCGCGCCAGCACACGATCGTCTGGGAAGCGACCGCGGTCGGAAATCTGCTGATGGGACTCGCCGCCAATCGCGCCACCGCGTTTGAGTCGATCGGTGCGCTCGGCGTCATCGAGCTGACCGCGCCCGGCCGCGCCGCGTGTGTCAGCGCAGGCCTGGAACGGCTCGGCGTTCCGCTGCGGACGCGCCGTTACTACGCGCTGCACGCGACGCTCGACATTCGCCACTCCGCGTCGTGGAACGCGGAGATCGTCGTGCCGCTCGTTCGCGACGACCCGCGCGTTGCGCGCGCGATTGCGACCGGCGCGCTGATGCGCCTGAACGCGGGAGCACGATCGTTCGTTCGTTATCGCGCGGAGCTCGGGCTGACGGATCGTCACAGGTAGCCGAGCCGCTGCATCGCTTCGCGATCGCGCAGGACAAACTGCTCGCCGATGTCGGTGCGATAGCGGAGATTCGGAATGACGACTTTGCGCGTGCGCGCATACGCATCGTCGCGCGCTTCCTCCACCGTTGCGCCGCGTCCCGTGACCACCATCACGTAGCCGACCGATCCGGCGGTGACGAGCTGCTCGCCATCCATCGTCACTTCCGCGAAATGGAGCTGCTCGCGATCGGCGTCGGTGAGCGAATCGCGAAAGAGGATCGGCGCCCCTTTCGAGAGCGATTCGTAGCCGTGGTAGTACGGAAATGTCGGCACCGTCAGCACGACGCAGATCGCGTAGCCGTCATATGTCTCGATGCTCGTCGCGCCGCCGAGGAGATGCTGGAAGATGGCACTCCATCCGTCGATGTGCATCGCGTCGAGAATCGCGAATCCGGGATAGCCGAAGCGGCAGGTCAGCTCGAGCGGAAAGATGCCGCGGTCGTTCACGATCGTGTTCAGGTTGATGTAACCGACGTAACCCGATTCGGCGAGCAGCGGCGCGAGCTTTCGGAGCGTCCGATCGAACAGCGGCGCGGCGCCGCGATACGTCAGCAGCGTTCCCATCTCGCCGGTCAGCTCGCCGAGATTGCCGTTGAAGAAACGTTTGTGCTCCCAGTCGAGATTGGCCGGCTCGAGAAACTCGCGGCCGTTGAAGAACGCGCCGACGCCCACCTCGACGCCGGTGACGTGCTCCATCAGGATGAAGCTCGGCCGCTCGTCGTATGACCAGCGATCGCGTTGCAGACGAAGGACCGCCGCGACGTCGTCACCGTTCTCCATCTCGCCGACGTAATTGCGCGTCGACGCGAATCCCTGGCCGCTGAACTTCAATACATAGCGCGCACGCGTTTGCGCAACGAAGCGAATCGCGGCATCGAAATCATCGAACTCGTGCGAGGCAGCAGTCAGCAATCCAATACCGCGGAGCACTTCCTGTCCGAATGCGCGATCGGTCTCGAGCCGGTCGCCGAGCGCGCTCCCGCCGATGACGCGATAGCCCTCGGCGCGCAATCGATCCTGCGTTTCGCCCCAGCCGATTCCTTCGAAGAGGATGAAACCGTCGTCGCGGACCCAGGCGAGCTCGCGCTGCCAGTCGTCGGTGAAAACGAGCATCCCGCGGAAAATATCGTGCGCTTCGGGATCGCCGACGAACACACGAACGTCATGACCGGCCGATTGCAGGCGGAGATAGATGTCCGCGAGGTCGTTTCCTTTGCCGATGCCGAGGACGCGCAAGGCGGAGATTTTACGCGCGTTCGATCGGCTGAGTGTGCTACATCACAGATAAGGCGTGACTTATCCGCCTTGAAGGTGTATGGTGCATGTGTTGAGGAAATCTCCTCACCCTTCAGAGTCGTTGAACTAAGTCAGCGATCCTGAACCCGCCTTCTTAGAGTTCCACCACCCTGTTGTTTGGCCGCGAATCGGCCACGGGAGTCTCTCAATGAAACTGCATATCGGAAATCTCGCCAAAGACATGACTGAAGCCCAGCTCAAAGACCTGATCACGCCGTTCGGCGAGACCTCGTCGATCGAGCTCGCAACCGACCGCGACGGCGGTTCGAAAGGTTTCGGCTTCGCCGTTTACAACGATGCCGACCACGCCCGCGCGGCGATCGCCGGCCTCGACGGCAAAGAAGTCAGCGGCCAGTCGCTGAAGGTCAGCGAAGCGCGCCCTCGCAAGAGCGACGCGCCGACAGCCGCTCCGGCTTCCTGAAATTAATACCAGCTCGGGGAGAAGCTCATGGTGAGCTTCTCCCCGCAATTGTCGTTCGGAGGAAAAGTCCATGAAGAAAGCCACCGCAAAAGTCCCGGCCGTCCGCAAAGCACCGAAAGTCTCGATCTCCGAGCTCAACGTCAAGAAGGCCGCCGCGCGCCTGCTGACCGTCAAGCTCGTCTCGACCGAAATCTCGTACGTGCAGCGCACGCTCGGCAACTCCGCCACGCAGGATGAGCTCGACGCACGCGTCATCGCCGTCCGCAAGATGCCGTGGGCGGAAATCGCTCTTCCGGACTAGCTCCGTGCCGGCGCCGCGGTGCGCATTCGCACCAGCAGCGCCGCCGCAAGCAGTAACGCGACACCGTCGGCGACCAGAATCGCCGGCGGAATGCCTGCAATCGGCGCCGACGTCATCCGCTTCAGCATCGGCTCGAGCAGCGGAAGCTTCAGCGCCGCGTCGAAAATCATCGGCGCGGCCAGCGCCCCGATCGTCCACGCGATGCGCCGTCTCTCAAAAACGCGCGACGCGATCACGACCGGCGGGATGACGAGCGCGCAGCACAACGCGCCGGCCGCAATCATCAGCGGAGTGCCGCCGAGGATGCGGGCGATGACCATCTCGTCGCCGTGGCCGGTGATGAAGGTGACGAAACGCGCCAGCGGCAGATTCGCGAAGACGAGCACCGCGCCGGCGACGCGAAAGCGCGGCGACAGCATCACGATCGCCGCACCGATCCACATCAACAGATAAGTCAGCGACGGACCGGCCGCCGTCGACCAGAGCCACACGTTCGTCTGCAGACACGACACCGGCAGCGAGAACTGATGGAACGTCATCGCTCCCCAGCAGCCGCAGACGAGCCGGCCGACGAAGTGATGCGTCAGTTCATGCGCCTGCATCGCCACGTACGTCAACAGAAACAGCGGCGCGATGAGGCGCAGCGGATTCTTCATGCGCCGAAGATACGGACGAGCGCGCCGCGGGTTTATCCGGCGACCGCCGCGTCGGTGATCTCCAGCGCCCGATCGATGATCTCGAACGACTCCCGCAACTGCTGCTCCGTGATGCAGAGCGGCGGATTCGTGAAGAGGTTGTTCCAGTTCACGAACGCGTACATCCCCTGCTCGCGCAGGAACGCCGCGAGCTTCTGCATCTCCGGACTCGTCCCGTTGAACGGCGCCATCGGCTCTTTCGTCCGGCGATCGCGCACCAGTTCGAGGACGCCGAACAGTCCGATCGAACGAACGTCGCCGACCGACGGATGCTTCTCCTTCATCGCCGCGTGCAGCTCCGTCATCACACGGCCGACACGCTGCGTGTTGCCGATCATGTCGTCGTCGATCATCACCTGCAGACACGCTTCCGCCGCCGCGAGACTCATCGGATGCGCGTTGTACGTCAGCCCGCCGTAGTAAACGTTCTTGTCGTAGTACGCCGCGATCGATTCCGTCATCGCCACCGCGCCGAGCGGCAGATACGCCGACGTCAATCCCTTCGCCATCGTGATCAGATCGGGAACGACGTTCCAGTGATCGGCAGCAAACCACCGCCCGGTTCGGCCGAGTCCGCACATCACTTCATCGCAGACGAGCAGAATCCCGTGGCGGCTGCAAATCTCGCGCAGCCCCTGCAGGTAACCGTCCGGCGGAATGATGATGCCGTTCGTGCCGGTGACCGTCTCGATGAAGATCGCGGCGATGGTGTGCGCTCCTTCGTAGCGAAGGATCTCTTCGATCTCTTCCAAGCAGCGCGCGGTGAACGACTCATCGCTGTCACCTTCGCGCCAGAGATGGCTGCGGTATTTGTACGGATCGAAGAAGCGGACGACGCCCGGAATGCCGGGCTCATTCGCCCAGCGGCGCGGATCGCCGGTCAGCGAGATCGCGCCGGCCGTCGCGCCGTGATACGAGCGATAGCGCACCATGATCTTCTGCCGGCCGGTCACGGTCCGCGCGATCCGAATGGCGTTCTCATTTGCCTCGGCGCCGCCGAGCGTGAAGAAGAAACGATCGAGATCGCCCGGCGTCAGCGATGCGAGCAGCGGACCGATGCGCGCACGAACGGCGCTCGCCATTCCGGGTCCGGCGTACGCCAGCTCCTCGGCCTGACGCTTGATCGCATCGATGACGCGCCGCTCGCCGTGGCCGATGTTCACGCACATCAGCTGCGAGTTCATGTCCATGTAGCGCTTGCCGTTCGCGTCCCAGAAATAGATTCCTTCGCCGCGAACCATCGGGATCGGATTCACGCTCCCCTGCGCCGACCAGGAAAAGATCGTGTGGCGCTTCGTCAGCGACACGATCTCCTCGGCAGACATGGCGGCGGTGCGTTCGGTGCTCTCTGAGATAGTCATCGTCGATCCTCTCTCGGCAGCAGGAACGCGCGCAGTGCGTTCCTCGGTCATGGCGTTATAGTAATCAGCTTCCGCTCATTCAGGAGGAGCCAAATGGCAGCCGATCTCACGACCACGTTCACCGGCATCCGCTTCGACAACCCGTTTCTCCTCGCTTCCGCGCCGCCGACCGAATCGGAGAGCAACATCATGCGCGCGTTCGAAGCGGGCTGGGGCGGCGTAGTTACCAAAACTGTCGGTCTCCATCCGGTCGTGAACGTGAAGGGACCGAAGACGAAGTTCCTTCGCGCCGACGCCGAATCGTACAAGCTGTCGATGAAGCGCCGGCCGAATACGGCCCTCCATTCGTCGTGGAACTGGGAACTGATCTCCGACAAGACCATCGACTGGTGGCTGCCGCGCATCGAGAACATCAAGAAGGCGTATCCGAACAAGGTGCTGATCGCTTCGATCATGGCCGGCTCCGGCAACGACAAGGAACTGCACAACTGGCAGGAGCTCGCGAAAGCAGTTCAGGAGCGCGGCGCCGACGGCATCGAGCTGAACTTCTCCTGTCCGCACATGGACCGCGTCGACATGGGTTCGAACGTCGGCAAGGACAAAGTGCTCTGCTCGGTCGTGACGATGGCGGTGAAGGAAGTGGCGAAGATCCCGGTGTGGGTGAAGCTGACTCCCGCGACCGCGAACATCGTCGAGGAAGCGGAAGCGAGCTTCCGCGGCGGCGCCGATGCGATCTCGTCATCGAATACGTTCCCGTCGCTCCCGCTCATCGACGTCGAGACGCTCGAGTTCGAGATGAACGTCGAAGGCTTCGTCTCGTCCGGCGGCCTCGGCGGTCCGGCGATTCTTCCGCTCTCGCTTGCAAAGATGTCGCAGCTGACGCGCGCGTTTCCCGACAAGTCGTTCAGCGGCATCGGCGGCGTGGCCACCTTCGAACACGCGCTCAACTACTTCCTCCTCGGCTGCGGCACCGTGCAGGTTTGCACCGCCGCGATGCTCGACTCCGCGATCGGCCCGAACGTCATCAAGGCGCTGAACAGCGGGATGGCGGAGTTCATGGAACGCCGCGGCTACGCGAACCTCGAGGAGTTCCGCGGCCTGCGCCGCGATCGGATCGTTCCGCACTCGCAGATCAAACGTCCCGATCAGCTCGAGTATCACGGCGGCTATCAGGACGAGCCGGTCGAGGGTTACGCGAAACCGGAAGTTCCCGTGACCGCATAACGCCGTGGCGGACGAGCCAGCAGTCGAAGAACGCGCGATCGTTGCGAAGCATCACTTGCTGGTGCGGTTGTCGCACTGGCTGAACGTGCCGATTCTCGCGGCGATGATCGTCTCCGGCCTCGCGATTTACTGGGCGTCGCCGGTGCATCAGCATCCGCCCGATCGCATCACCGGCAGCCGCGATTACCTCGCCGATGCCGGCGCGTTCGTCGCTCGGCATATCGGCGTGCGCGACGTGAAGGCGCAGCGCGAGTGGTTCTACAACCACTTCTCGATCGGTGTCTTTCAACTCGCCCAGGCGCTGCGTCTGCACTGGCTCTTCGCGTATCTCTTCATGCTGGCCGGACTGATGTACGTGATCGGCATCTTTCGAAGCGGCAGCTATCGCGCCGTGCTGCCGCGACGCGGCGACGTGCGCGAATCGTTCGCGATGATTCGCTACTACCTGCGACTCGGTAAACATCCGGTCGTGACGTCGAAGTACAACGCGTTGCAGCGCGGCGCATACGCGTCGGTGCCGCTGTTCGGCGTGCTCGCCATCGCCAGCGGCTGGGCGATGCACAAGCCGGCGCAGCTCGGCTGGCTGGCGCGGATGTTCGGCTCGTACGACGGCGCGCGATTCATTCACTTCTGGACGATGTGGGCGTTCATCGCCTTCGCAATTCCGCACGTGTTTCTCGCGATTGCCGACGGCTGGGACACGCTGCGCTCGATGGTCACCGGCTGGTCGGCGCGAACGGGAGCTCCGCATGAGTGACGAAGAAGTCATCCCGAGCGAAAGCGAGGGATCCGGGCGGGAGGGACTCGAAGAGGCGGAAGCCGACGCGAGCCTTGAGGCGCCCCTGCCACCCGGATCCCTCGCTGACGCTCGGGATGACATTCCTCCTCCGCGACCTTCAATCCTTCATCGACTCACCATCGAAACGCAGGCGGAGCCGCACGTCGTCGAAGCGGCGGCCCTCCGCAAACAAACCCGCCGCGACTTTCTCCTCTTCGGTGCCGGCGTCGCGGCAACCGCGGCCGGCGCGTGGTGGCTGCTGCCGAAACATCTCGATTCCGTCGCGGTCCGCGCATCGCGCGAACGCTTTCTCAATCGCGCGCTGACGTTCGATGACGACGTCGCCGAAGCGCTCTACTCACGCAATCGCATCGTGCAGACGTACTCGCGCAAAGACGTCACGCCGCTGCGCAACAACTACCACAACCCTACTCCCGGTCCCGGCTACCTCAGCACGTGGTCGCTGACGCTGACCGGACTCGCCAGTGGCCGCGACGCCGTGCTGTCGCTCGACGATCTTCGCCCACTGGCACGTCGCGAACAGATCACGCGACTCGTCTGCGTTGAAGGATGGAGCGCCATCGCGTGGTGGGGCGGCGTTCGTTTCGCCGATCTGCTCGCCGCGTATCCGCCGCATCCGCGCGCCAAGTGGGCGGCGATGGAATCGGGCGTCACCGATTACTACGTCTCCATCGATCTCGACACCGCGCGCCATCCGCAGTCGCTGCTCGCGACGCATCACGACGGCGCGCCGCTCACGCTCGCGCACGGTGCGCCGCTGCGGCTCGTCGTCCCGATGAAGCTCGGCCTGAAAAACATCAAGGCGCTGACGAAGATCGCGTACATGGAAAACGAGCCGCGCGATTTCTGGGCCGAGCGCGGCTACTCGAAGTACGACGGGCTCTGATCAGCGGCGCTTCGCGACCGCTTCGATCTCGAGCAGCAGTTCGGCGCGACAGATGTCGGCTTCGAGATAGATCGCCGGCGCCGGGATGCGCGGCGCGAGCCGCTCGGCAATGCGCGCGCAGTCGTTGCGATCGCGCACGTAAACCTTGAGCGAGATGATGTCGTTCAGCGTCGCGCCGGAGACCGCGGAGACCCGCTCGAGATTCTCGATCGTCTCATCGAGCTGCGCGTCGACATTGCCGTGATGACGCGATTCGTGTCCAACGATGCTGGCCGTTCCGGAGATGAAGACGAGCGAACCGGCAACGGTCGCACGCGAGAACGACGGACTGCGCGGACCGTACTCGCGCGGATAGTCGTACGCGCTCACCTGCCGCGGATTCTCGACCTGTTCCGCCGCGCCGCGCGACGCGACGAAGTACGTCGCCAGCGAACCTTCACGCATGCCGACCGCACTCGCCGCCGGCAGATCGGCGCGCAGTCCGTAACCGTGCGACGCGAAGGCGTCGTGACGTCCGCGGCAGAACGAGCGATAGCGCTCCAGCTCACCGTCGACGGAGTTGATGCCGCGCACGTGATTCCAGACGCGCAGCAGATTCGGGAAGCCTTCGCGCCGCGCAGCGACCACGATCGCGTCGTAGACACGCGACGCCGCGGCGCCGGCGTCGTCTTCATTCGCGACGATCGCGCCGAAGAGAAAATCGTCCGACATCGCCAGCGACAACTCGCCGTCCTGCAGCGAACGGACGTCGCTGTCGGAGCGCCAGACTTCCGCGACGTCGTCGCCGAGGATCGGCAGCGGGAGTGAGATGTCGACGAAGCCGCGGGTCAGTCCCGCCTGCGCCGCGACACTCTCATCGAAACGAATGACGCCGAGCACGCGCCCGTCGAGCGACGAGAGTTCGGAAACGGGGACGATGTCCGGGCGTAGTTCCATCTTGCGGCGCGCACTTTACACCGGTCAGTTAAGTTTGAAATTGACGGTGAGATTGAAAATGACGTCTACAGGCTGTCCGTTGATGTAGCCCGGCACGAACTTCCACTGCGAAAGCGCCAGCGCCGCGGCGCCATTGAGCGTCGGCAGCGGCGTCTGCGCAAGGAAGCGAAGACTGCGCACGCAGCCGCTGCTGGAGATGACCGATTCGAGGATCAGCAGAGCATTGCTGCCTCCGGCGTCGCGCATCTGATAGCGAGCCGTTTCGGGAAACCTCGGTTCCACGCGCTTTTTGATGATCGGAGCCTTCACCGCTCCTTCGGCACGAAGAACGCGCGCCGAGTTCACTTTCTCCGGGACTTCCCAGTCCAGACACGGCTCCAGTCCGCGCGCTTTCACCACGAGAACCGGTCCGGTGAGCGGACTGCGCAGCGAGGTATTCGATGCAAACGAGAGATGCAGGATCTCGTCGAGGGCAGTACGACAGCCGCCCCGGATGTCAATGTCGAGCGGAACTTTCTGCACGCGGCCAGACGTATCGATCGTCGCCGTCAGCACTCCGAGCCACTCGTCGCGGCACTTCGACTCGCTCATGATTTCGTGTACGAGTCCTGCGGGAAGCGTGTCAGGGAGGTTGAACGCCGGCGGCGCCACCGCCTGTGGCGCAAGCCTCGCCGACATCGCCGGGCGCTTCTCCGGCAACCGGCAATCAGCCGATTCGATATTGCAGCGATTGTGGCGGACCGCGTACTCGGCATCCGTCAGGTACTGCAGCACGGTCGAGTCAGTCTCGAGCAGTTCACCTGCTTCGGCGCTCTCCATCCACGTCGTCCAGCGCGGATCGTCGGTTCGTGCGCCACCGAGCATCCGCGCGAGCAGCACCCGCGCGAAGTCTTCCCGATCGCTCGACTTCTCCGTTCGCGTCTCGGCCAGCGCCGGCCGCAGCACTTCCGGCAGCTTCGCGGGATCGGGTGCATAGCTGTGAACGAGATAGTGAAGCGATCCGTAACGCAGCTGTTCGTCCGGCGACGTAAGCGATGCGGCGACGATCGAAGGCGGCATCGCGACCGCCGATTCGCGCAGCGTGGAGAGCATCCCTCGCCAGCCGCGGGCGTCGCCTGTCGCAACCATTCGCGAGGCCGCGACGGGAATCAGGCCCGGCTCACCCCACAGCGCGATGCGGAAGAACTCCGGGCGGTTCGAGATCGGCCGTTCGCGCAATGTCGTCTCGTAAACCGCCAGCGCGTTCTGTCCACCTCGCCGCGCGATCGCAATCGCCAGCGCGTCATCGACGCCCGGAGGCAACTTCGCACTCGCAGCCGCGGCGAACGCCACGTCGTCGCTCGAACCGATGAGCGCCAGCGCCTGAATCTCCTCGCGCGCGGCGCTGCTGTCCGTCTCGCGCGTCACCGCTTCACGCAACGCGGCGACGAGCGGCTTCAGATCGCGAACGGCGATGACGCGCGCCGCCGTCGCACGCGCGAGTGGTTGCGGATCGGCGAGCGCCGCCGTCAATGGCTCGGTCAGCGAACCGGCATCCGCCGCGAGCACGAGCTTCGCGACAGCGGCGAGAGTCGTCGCCGCGCATGCGTATTTCGCAGCGGCGAGCATCACGAACAACGAAACGAGTCTGCGCATCGCGCGATCATGCACGACTCGCCGTACCGCGCGCTAGAATGTCCGCGCTTTCCAAAACCGTATCGACAGCAGGGAGCACTCGCAATGAAAACCGTGATCCGCAACGGCCGCATCGTGACCGCCGTCGACGACTACAACGCCGACATCCTCATCGAAGACGGCAAGGTGGCGATGATCGCGAAGTCGATCGACTTCGAAGCCGACAAAGTCATCGATGCGAAGGGACGTCTCGTCATCCCCGGCGGCATCGATCCGCACACGCATATGGAGCTGCCGTTTGGCGGCACGTTCGCATCCGACACGTTCGAGACCGGCACGATCGCCGCGGCGTACGGCGGCACGACGACGATCATCGATTTCGCCGTCCAGGGCAAAGGCGAGTCGCTGAATCAGGCGCTCGACAACTGGCATGCCAAGGCCGAGGGGAAGACATCGGTCGACTATGGATTCCATCTCATCTGCACCGACCTGCCCGATGAACGGCTGCCCGAACTGAAGTCGCTCATCAATGAGGGCGTGAGCAGCTTCAAGCTGTTCATGGCGTACCCGGGCGTCTTTCTCGTCGACGACGGCACGATCTACAACGCCATGCGCGTCGCCGGCAATGCAGGCGGTCTGATCTGCATGCACGCGGAGAACGGCGTCATCATCAACCAGATCATCAAGCACGCCCTGGCCGAAGGAAAAACGGCACCGAAGTATCACGCGCTGACGCGGCCGACGCTCGCGGAAGCGGAAGGCGTCCATCGCGCCATCGCCATCGCGGAGATGGCGGACTCGCCGGTCTACATCGTCCATCTCTCATGCGACGACGCGCTGCAGGAAGTGACGCGCGCGCGCGACAAAGGCATCCCGGCCTACGCGGAAACGTGTCCGCAGTATCTCTTCCTCGACTACAGCGTTTACGAGAAGCCCGATTTCGAAGGGGCGAAATGGGTGATGACGCCGCCCATTCGCGAGAAACACAATCAGGACAAGCTCTGGCGCGGACTGCAGTACAACGATCTGCAGGTCATCTCCACCGATCACTGTCCGTTCTGCTTCAAGGATCAGAAGCAGCTCGGCCGCGACGACTTCACGAAGATCCCGAACGGCGGACCGGGCGTCGAGCATCGGATGAGTCTCGTCTACAACGGCGGCGTGGTCGGCGGACGGATCAGCGTCAACCGCTTCGTCGAGATCACGTCTACAAACGCCGCGAAGATCTTCGGACTCTTCCCGCGAAAAGGGACGATCGCCGTCGGCTCCGACGCCGACATCGTCATCTTCGATCCGAACGAAGAGCAGACCATCAGCGCGGCAACGCACCACATGAACGTCGATTACTCATGCTACGAAGGAGTAACCGTGCGCGGCGTGACGAAGACCGTCCTCTCGCGTGGCGAGCTCGTCATCGAAGAAGGAAAGTACGTCGGAAAGGCGGGCCGCGGCCAGTTCCTCAGGCGCGGCCTCTTCAACTCACCCCGCGCCTAGTCACCCCGAGCGTAGCGAGGGGTCCGGGCGGGTGGGGCACGAAAGATCGCGCCATGACGGGTTCGCGTCTTCGATGAGCCGCACCTTCTTCTCCCGCCGCCATCCCTTGATCTCCTTCTCGCGCGCGATCGCATCGATGGACCGCGAATACTCCTCGATGTACACAAGCCGATCAACGTTGTAACGAGCTGTGAAACACGAGGGATCGGTCCGCAGCCGGTGCTGCCACAGCCGCCGCTCGATGTCTCCCGTCACGCCAACGTAGAGCACACGCTTGATACTCGCCAGGATGTAAACGCAGTAAATCTTCACCCTGCCGAGGCTACCTCGGATGTCATCCCGAGCGTAGCGAGGGATCCGGGTGGGCGGCGCACGCAACAGCAGCAACTCAGCCCCGCCCGCCCCGATCCCTCGCTACGCTCGGGATGACATAATGCGCAAAAATTCGTTTCCGGAGGCCGTCCCGATGTCCATTGTGAAATGCGGTCTGATTCAAACGTCGCTCGCCGGCAGCACCGACGATTCGCTCGACAGGATTCGTGAGGCGCAGATCGAGAAGACGTTGAAGTACATCGATCAGGCCGGCGAACAGGGTGTCCAGATCATCTGCATGCAGGAGATCTTTACCGGTCCGTACTTTTGCGCCGAACAGTCGACGCGCTGGTACGACTCGGTGGAGAAGATTCCGGACGGGCCGACGACACAACTGATGCAGGAGTACGCGAAAAAGTACTCGATGGTCATCATCGTCCCGCTCTATGAAGAGGAGTCGACCGGCGTTTACTACAACACCGCCGCCGTGATCGACGCCGACGGCACCTACCTCGGCAAGTACCGCAAGAACCACATCCCGCACGTCGCCCCCGGTTTCTGGGAGAAGTTCTACTTCCGTCCCGGCAACATGGGCTATCCCGTTTTCCAGACGCGCTACGCGAAGGTCGGCGTCTACATCTGCTACGACCGCCACTTCCCCGAAGGGGCGCGTGAGCTCGGACTGGCCGGCGCGGAGATCGTCTTCAATCCGTCGGCAACCGTGGCCGGACTTTCGGAGTATCTCTGGAAGCTCGAGCAGCCGGCGCACGCCGTCGCGAACGGCTACTTCGTCGGCGCCATCAATCGCGTCGGGATCGAAGCGCCGTGGAACATCGGCGAGTTCTACGGACAGAGCTACTTCGTCGACCCGCGCGGCCAGTTCCTCGCGACCGGCTCGCGCGACAAGGACGAGCTGATCGTCGCCGACCTCGACCTCGACAAGATCCGCGAAGTGCGCAACACATGGCAGTTCTTCCGCGACCGCCGGCCCGAGACCTACACCGGCATCGTGCGACTCTGAAGCCATCCAGCCATCCAGTGTGGAGGCGGGCGCTTCGCCCGCCTCCACCGTTCAGATAGCCACGCGCTCCGCGTGAACGTGTGCGGAGCGTTCGTGCCGGGCGAGCACGATTTTCTGCGCCATTTCGGGCGAACGTACCACGCAGGGTCGTTGACGGATTTCGAGGGTGCGTTTTACGATATACCCGATCGATCAGCCGAAGGGAGTACGCATGGGACGCACGAAAGTGTCATCCAAATATCAGGTTGTGATCCCTAAGGATGTGCGCGAAAGCGCGGGCATTCGCGTGGGACAGGAGTTTCAGGTCATCGCCAAAAACGGCATGGTCACGCTCGTTCCGGAACGACCGATCTCGTCCATGCGTGGCTTCGTGCGCGGCATTCGCACGACCGGATTCCGAGAGAAGAAGGATCGTGTTTGATCGTTCTGGATTCGTCCGGCTGGCTTGAGTTCTTCGCCGACGGACCATACGCCGGCGAGTTTGCGAGTCGCCTGCGCCAGCCCGCGAATATCGTCACGCCGACGGTCGCGATTTACGAAGTGTACAAGTGGATCAAGCGCGAACGATCGGAGGACGAAGCGCTGGATGCAGTCGCGACGATGAGAAAAACCGTCGTTGCCGATCTGACAGAAGAGATCGCACTCACAGCAGCAGACCTGAGCCTCGCGCAGGGGATCGCGATGGCCGACGCCATGATGCTGGCCTTCGCGCGCGCGTATCGCGCCGAGTTGCTGACGACCGACTCGGGCTTCGCCGGCATCGCGGGCGTGACGATCTTTTCGAAAAAGACGAAGTGAGCCTGCGCTGTCGCTTCGCCGAAATGGCACGGTAAACTGTCGCGCACTTCATGCGCGACCACATCCTCTTCCACGTCAACGGCAGCGAACATCAGGTTCGCGCCGGCGAACTCTTCACGACTCTTTCCAATTACCTCCGTTACGGACTCTGCGCGACCGGCACCAAAGTCGTCTGCGAAGAGGGAGACTGCGGCGCCTGCACGGTGCTCGTCCGCCGCGCGGCGACCGAGGAGTACCGGCCGATCAACTCGTGCATCCAGGCGCTGCATCAGCTCGACGGGATGTCGATCGTCACCGTCGAAGGTTTGCGCGACGGCGAAAATCTCAGCGCCGTTCAGGAAGCGATGGTCGCGTGTCACGGCGCGCAGTGCGGTTACTGCACGCCCGGCTTCGTCGTGGCGATGACGGCGCTGTACGAAAAGAACGATCGCGTCGATGAGAAGCAGGTTCGCGACGGACTGACCGGCAATCTCTGCCGCTGCACCGGCTACGAGCCGATCATCAAAGCGGCGCTGGCCGTCGACGGCGCATCGGCCGCGAAGATGCGCGATCGCTATCCCGATCTACCCGAAGCGGGCGACGCCGTGCAGACCGATCGCTTCTTCGCGCCATCGACGCTCGACGACGCCATCTCATGGAAACGCGATCATCCCGGCTGCACCATCGTGCAGGGCGGCACCGACGTCGGCGTCTGGGTGAACAAACGCGCATTCAGCGCGCCCGCCGTGTTGTCGCTCTCGAAACTGCGCGAGCTCGATGAGCTCCGCGAAGAAGACGGCGTCATCATCGCCGGCACGAACGTCACCCTCGCCGCGTTCGAGCGCTTCATCGAACATCGCATCCCGGAGCTCTTCCGCATCCTCAACATCTTCGGCGCGCCGCAGATCAAAAACGCCGGCACGCTCATCGGCAACATCGCCAACGGCTCGCCGATCGGCGACACGCTGCCGTACCTGATCGTCGCCGGCGCCGAGCTCGAGCTCAACGGCGGCGCGCGACGCGTCGTCATCAGCGATTTCTACAAAGGCTACAAACAGTTCGACCTCGGCAGCGACGAGCTGATCACGCGCGTCCGCGTCCCGATCATCAGAGACACGCTGAAGCTCTACAAAGTCAGCCGCCGCCGCGATCTCGACATTTCCGCATTCACCGCCGCGTTTCGTCTCGTGATGAACGACGGCGCGATCCAATCCTCACGCATCGCTTACGGCGGCGTCGGCCCGCTCGTGCTGCGGCTGCCGAAGACCGAAACGTTCCTCGCCGGCAAACGGCCATCGCTCGATCTCTTCACGGAAGCAGGCGCGATCGCGCGCGGCGAAGTCGCCCCGATCACGGACGTCCGCGGCTCGAAGGAGTACCGCCTGCAGCTCGCGGAAAACATCATGTCGCGGTTCTGGTACGACGTATTCGAGGTTCAGCGATGAGCTCCGTCGGACGCAACATCCCGCACGATTCCGCTCCCGGTCACGTCACCGGCGAGTCGATCTACATCGATGACATGCCGTTCGCGAAGAACGAGCTGCTCGTCGATTTCTTCTGGGTGAAAATCGCGCACGCGCGCATTCGTTCGCTCGATCTTTCGGCGGCGGAGAAGATCGACGGCGTCGTCGCGCTCTACACGCATCGCGATCTCGCGCACAACATCTTCGGACCGATCATTCAGGATGAACTGCTGCTCGTCGAAGACGTCGTGACGTTCGTCGGACAGCCGATCGTCATCATCGCCGCCGAATCGCGCGAAGCGATCGCCGCGGCGAAGCGCGCCATCGTCATCGACATCGAGCCGCTCGAACCGGTCTTCACGATCGAAGCGGCGAAAGAGAAAAAACTCTTCATCGGACCGACGCGCTTCATTCGGCGCGGCGATGTCGAGACTGCGTTCCGCAACGCCGAGCACGCAATCGAAGGAGTGTTCGTCAACGGCGGCCAGGACCACTTCTATCTCGAATCGCAGGCGGCGCTCGCGGTACCTGGCGAATACGATGCCGTCACCGTTCACTCATCGACGCAGAATCCGAGCGAAGTCCAGGAAGTCATCGCGCACCTGCTCGGCATTCCGCTCAACAAAGTCGTCATCGTCACGAAGCGGATGGGCGGCGGCTTCGGCGGCAAAGAGTGTCAGGCCACGCATCCCGCGGTCATGGCGGCGCTCGTCGCCGTGAAGACGAAACGTCCCGCGCGCGTCGTCTACAGCAAAGACGACGACATGCAGGTCACCGGCGGCCGTCATCCGTATCGCAACGATTACAAAATCGCGTTCGATAAGAACGGCGTCATCACCGCGGCGAAGATCGATTTCTTCTCCGATGGCGGTGCGTTCGCCGATCTCTCCACCTCGGTGATGGGTCGCGCCATGACGCACGCCGACAACGCCTACTACCTGCCGAACGCCGACATCACCGGCACCGTCTGCCGGACGAATTACGCGCCGAACACCGCCTTCCGAGGATTCGGCGGACCGCAGGGCGTCGCCACGATCGAGAACGCGCTCGAAGAGATCGCGCTTTTCCTCGGCGTCGATCCGATCGACATCCGCCGCCGCAACTGCTACGGCATCGACGATCGCAACACGACGCCGTACGGCCAGCGCGTCGGCAACAACATGCTGCCGAAACTCTTCGAAGAGATCGAGCCGCGCAGCGACTATCGAAAGCGCGTCGTGGAGATCGCGCAGTTCAACGGCACCTCGCGCACGCAGCTGCGTGGCATCGCCTGCACGGCGGTGAAATTCGGCATCTCGTTCAACACGAAGTTCCTCAACCAGGGGAACGCGCTCGTCAACGTCTATCTCGACGGAACCGTGCAGGTCTCGACCGGCGCGACGGAGATGGGTCAGGGCGTCAACACGAAGATCCGCCAGCTCGTCGCTGATGAATTCGCGATCGCCGCGGAAGACGTAATCCTGATGCCGACGTCGACGGAGAAGAACAACAACACCTCCGCGACCGCGGCGTCGAGCGGCGCAGATCTCAACGGCGGCGCGGCCATCGACGCGGCGCAGAAAATTCGCGCGCGAATGGCGATCGTCGCAGCGAACTACTTCGCGCGCGTCGCCGGCATCGAAGCGGATGTGAACCACATCATCTTCGACGGCGGCGAGATCTTCGACGACCGCGCGACGAACGAACGGCTGCCGTGGCAGGGGCTCGTGAAGATGTCATACCTCGAGCGCGTCTCGCTCGGCGAGCGCGGTTTTTACGCGACGAAGAATCTCGAATGGGACGCCGAGCGCGGCGTCGGCACGCCGTTCCTCTACTTCACGCAGGGCGTCGCCGTTTCCGAAGTCGAGATCGATCGCTTCACCGGCGCGATGCGCGTCCGCCGCAGCGATCTGCTGATGGACATCGGCGAGTCGATCAATCCCGGCATCGATCGCGGCCAGATCACCGGTGCGTTCATTCAGGGAATGGGCTGGCTGACGAACGAAGAGCTCCGCTACAACGACGACGGCGTGCTGCTCTCGCATTCACCGACGACCTACAAGATTCCGAACATTCAGGATGTGCCCGACGTCTTCAACGTCGACTGGATCAAGAACGATCAGAACCAGCTCAACATCCGTTCGAGCAAAGCGGTCGGCGAGCCGCCGCTGGTGCTGAGCATCTCGGTCTGGATGGCGGTGAAGAACGCGCTCAGCTACGTGACGAACGAGATCCCGAAGCTGCACGCGCCGGCCACCGGCGAAGAGATCCTGATGCGGCTGACCGGATACGCGACCGCGAGGCCTCCGGCGGGCGGGCACGGCCCGCAGCGTTTGGTTGGGAACGCTCTCGCTTCGAACGCGCTCTGAGCGGAAACGCCGGCTGAGCCTATGGCAACAAGCGCTGCGGCCCGTGGCCGCCCGCCGGAGGCCTCCTCGTCCGTTATCATCTCGCCCGCAATGTTCCGCTCTAAACGCGTCGTCACACCCGACGGAATCCGTCCCGCTTCCATCCACATTCGCAACGGCCGCATCGAGAAGCTCGGCGCGTACGAAGACGAAGGCACCGACTACGGCGACCTCGCCATTCTCCCCGGCATCGTCGATTCGCACGTACACGTGAACGAGCCAGGCCGCACGGAATGGGAAGGCTTCGCGACCGCGACACGCGCGGCGGCGGCCGGCGGCGTCACGACGATCATCGACATGCCGCTGAACTCGATCCCGCCGACGATCTCCGTCGATGCGCTGCATCAGAAAGTGCGCGCGATGACCGGACAGCTTCGCGTCGACACCGGACTCTGGGGCGGCGCCGTTCCCGGCAACGCGTCCGAACTGCTGGCGATGCTCGACGAAGGAGCGCTCGGTTTCAAATGCTTCCTCGTCGATTCCGGCGTGCCGGAGTTCGGCAATCTCGACGCGCGGGGACTCGAAGAAGCGCTCGGAGTCCTCGCCGAAAGTCAGGCGCCGCTGCTCGTGCACGCGGAGCTCGCCGGTCCGATCGACGCAGCACGCGCGGCGCTTCGCGGCGCACCGTCTTCATATCGCCGCTACGTCGCATCGCGTCCGCACGAAGCGGAAGACGAAGCGATTCAGCTCGTCTACGACGCCGCGAAGCGCACTGACGGCCACGCGCACATCGTTCATCTTTCATCGGCTCACGGACTCGACCTGATTCGCCGCGCGTCGGCAGAATTCGTTTCGCTCACCGCGGAGACGACGCCGCACTACCTCTGGTTCGACGCCGAGTCGATTCCGGATGGACATCCCGAGTACAAATGCGCGCCGCCGATTCGCGACGCCGCCAATCGTGAACTGCTCTGGCGCGGCATCGAGGAAGATCTCCTGCTCGCGATCGTCAGCGATCACTCGCCGTGCACGCCGCAGCTCAAGAAGCTCGACGACGGCGACGTCGAGAATGCGTGGGGCGGAATCTCATCGCTGCAGTTCTCGCTGCCGATCGTCTGGACCGCAGCGTCGCGCCGCGGCATGACGCTCGTCGACATCGCGCGGCTGATGTCAGCCGGACCGGCGATTCTCGCCGGCATCGATCATCACAAAGGTGCAATCGAAGTGGGCCGCGACGCCGACTTCATCATCTTCGACGACGCCGCGCCGCTCCACGTCGAGCCGGGCATCGTCGAGCATCGCCACAAAGTCACGCCATACGCCGGCGAGCAACTCATCGGCGTCGTCCGCGAGACGTACGTCCGCGGCCGGAACGTCTGGAAGGATGGAGAGCATGTGGGACCGAACATAGGAGAGTGGGTGCGCCGATGACTGATTTTCGCGAGCGAATCGACCTCGCCTCCGAGCGCCTCGGCGGCTCCGTGCTGTACGCCACCGACGACTTCTTCGCCGAAAAAGAAAACCTGATCAAACCGGCGAAAGCCGTTTGGAAAGAACACGAATACACCGACCGCGGGAAGTGGATGGACGGCTGGGAATCGCGGCGCAAGCGCACGCCCGGCCACGACTTCGCGATCGTCCGCCTCGGCGCGCCCGGCGTCGTGCGCGGCGTCGTCGTCGACACCGCATTCTTCCGCGGCAACTATCCCGACCACTGCTCGATCGAAGGGACGTCGATGCGGCCGGAGTCGGATGTTGAATCGCTGATCGCCGCGAACTGGATCGAGATCCTGCCGAAGTCGCCGCTCAAAGGCGACGGCGAAAATCTCTTCGAGATCGACAGCCCGCTCGCCTTCACGCATCTTCGTCTGCACATCTATCCCGACGGCGGCGTGGCGCGATTCCGCGTGCACGGCGAAGTCGTCACCGACTGGCGCCGCAGCGGCGGCCTCGGACACGAACAGGATCTCGCGGCGGTCGAGCACGGCGGCGAAGTGCTGACGTGCAGCGACATGTTTTTCGGACCGAAGCACAACCTGATCATGCCCGGCCGCGCGCACAACATGAGCGACGGCTGGGAGACGAAACGGCGTCGCGGCCCCGGCCACGACTGGGTCGTCGTGCAGCTCGCCTGCGAAGCGACGGTGCGCCGCGTCGAGCTCGACACGCGCCATTTCAAAGGCAACTTCCCCGACACGGCGTCGATCGATGCGAAGCGCGACGGCGGCGACTGGGAAGAGCTGCTGCCGCGCACGAAGCTGCTCGCCGACACGCGTCATCTCTTCCTCGATGAGCTGAAGCCGATCGGCCCGGTCACGCATCTCCGATTGAATGTCTTCCCGGACGGCGGCGTGTCGCGGATGCGTGTGCACGCCCTGCCGACGGAACGCGGACGCGGCGACGCGGCGGCGCGTCACATCGACACGCTGATCGATGAGCTCGCGTTCGCGGAGCTGCGTCACTGCTGCGCGTCGAACGACTGGGTGCAGCAGCTCGTCGCGGCGCGGCCGTTCGGATCGTGGGAGAAACTCGCCGAGGCTGCCGATCGGATCTGGCTGAAGCTAGGCCGCGATGCGTGGCTGGAAGCGTTCTCCGCGCACCCGCGCATCGGCGAGAAAAAAGCGGATCGTTTCTCGACCGGCGAACAGTCGGGCACTGCTTCCGCGTCGGCGGAAACGATGTCGGCGCTCGCAGCGGTGAATCGCGAATATGAAGAGAAGTACGGTCACGTCTATCTCGTTTGCGCCACCGGACGCAGCGCCGGCGAGATGCTCGCGTTCGCGCGCGAGCGGATGGCGAATACGGCGGATGACGAGCTGCGCATCGCGGCAGAAGAGCAGCGGAAGATCACCAGGCTGCGGCTGTTGAAACTCGTATGAGCGGAATCACGACGCACGTTCTCGACACCGCGAACGGCCGCCCGGCGGCCGGCATACCGATCACGCTCGAACGCCGCAACGGCGAAGCGTGGACGCACCTCGGCAGCGGCGTCACCGACGCAGACGGCCGCCTGCGAACGCTGACCGGTCCTGACATCGACGTCGGAACCTACCGGATCACGTTCGACACGCGCGCCTATTTTCCCGACGGATTTTTCCCGGAGACGTCGATCGTCTTCGATGTGCGCGACGCGGCGCAGCACTATCACGTGCCGCTGCTGCTCTCGCCATTCGGCTACTCGACGTATCGAGGGAGTTAGCGTGATGCGCGCACGCTCTCTGTTTCTACTCGCACTCTTTTGCGCGCTGCCGATGTTTGGCGCGGTCGAAGCACCGCAACCGAACGAGGTCTGGAAGGTGATCGACGCCGGCGACGTCGTCATCTACAGCAACGCACGCGACGGCGTGATTCGCGAGAGCGCGCTCGAGCTGCTGCGCATGCGCGCCGCGCTCACGCATGTCACACGGTTGCAGATCGTGTCGCCGGTGCCGACGAAAGTGTTTCTCTTCCGCACGCACGCGTCGTTCGTTCCGTATCGGAACGCCATCGTCGGCGATTTCGAACACATCCGCGGAGTCTTCGTTCCCGCCGACGACGCGAACTACGCGCTCGTCGACGCAAGCAGCGCTCGCGACGATGTTCTCTACCACGAGCTGACGCACTTCTTCGTCCGCAACACCGTAGCCGGAATCCCGCGATGGCTCGACGAAGGCCTGGCCGGCTTCTACTCGTCATTCGTCGCCGTCGGAAACTCGGTGCGCGTCGGCGCGCCACCTGATTACTTTCTCAAATACCTGCGCGCGATGGGTCTCCAGCCGCTCCGCGAGCTGATGACGAAGACGCTCGAAGCTGACGACTACAAGAATGAAGACGTCAGCGGCGTCTATTACGCGGAGTCGTGGCTCGTCACGCACTACCTCCTCATCGGAAATCCGGCGCGCGGTGCGCAGCTGCCGGTGTTGCTCGCGGCGCTCGAACAGCGGCAGTCGCTCGATGAGGCGTTTGCAACGGCGTTCAAGGCGACTCCCGAGGAGATTGAAGGGGAAGTACGCCGCTACCTGAACGGCTCGCGATTCAATTACATCGAGTACAAGCTCGACGACCTCGGGGCCATCAGAGACGTGCCCGCACCAAAGCCGTTGCCGCGCGACGAGCTGCTCTTTCAGCTCGGCGACCTGCTCGTGCATACGACGGAACATGACGGTCGCGACCTGCTCGATGCGTCGATCGAACTGAACCCGAAACGCGCCGACGCGGTGGCCGACCTCGCTCTGCTCGCTGACGGTGGCGAACGGCAGGACGTCGCCGACACGCTCTTTGACCGCTCGATCAAAGTCGCCGGGAACGATTTCGTCCCGTATCTCTACTACGCGCGCAGCCTCGTGCATCGTTTGCAGACGAAGGCGCGTGACGGCGAGGAAGTGAGCGGCGCGACGATCGCGATCGCGCGGCGAATGGCGACGAAGTGCCTCGAGCTCGCGCCGAAATTCGCGCGCTGCCGCGGGATTCTCGGCGAGACCTATGCGCTGCCGGGAGAAGACGCGGCGACCGGCATCGCCGAATCGACGAAGAGCCTCAACGATCAGCCGGCGCAGCCCGACGTCGCCGCCAATCTCGTGCTGCTGCATGCGAAGTTCGGCCGCACACGAACGGCCGAGGCGTTGATCGCAAGGCTCATCGCCCCGTCGGCGGATGAAAAGCAGATCGCCGCCGCGCGCGAGAACCTCGCCATCGCCGACTTTCAGCGTGGCGTCGAGCACGCCCGCGCGAAGCGCATCGGCGATGCAGCGACGTCATTCGAGTCGGCGATCGCGAAGACGACGAACCCGAAACTGAAGGCGAACGCAACGAAGGCGCTGACAGCGCTGCCGAAGGAGACTCCGCAATGAACGAGCTGCCGATTCCGGAAGATGTACCGCAGGCGACGGAAGCCGCGGAGCTGGTACGCGCATGGGTTGTCGACGGCGCGCTGCATTGCAGCGTCTCGCCGCTCGCGTTCGACAACGCATCGACGTGGGGGATTCTGCTCGCCGACGTCGCGCGGCACGTCGCCTACGCGCTGCAGCAGGAAGGGATCGCGAAACCGTTCGACGTGCTCGATGGGATTCGGACGGTGTTCAACGAGGAGCTCGCGAGTCCGACCGCGGAGCCGGCGGGCGAGTTCCGCACGTCATCCTGAGCGAAGCGAAGGATCCGGGTGGGCGGGGCGGTACGGAGCAGTTTTTCGCGCACCGCCCGCCCGGATCCTTCGCTAACGCTCAGGATGACGTTAGTGCAGCGCGTCAGCCAGCGCGCGATTGATCACGGCGGTCCACACCGCGTAGCCGCGCTCGTTCGGATGGAATCGATCCGGACCGAACAGCGACGGATCCTTCCGGAACAACGGTCCCGTTTCTGCGGCGATTGGTGCGAAGGTCAGATGTTGCGCGGCAGCCACGTCCGCGAACATCCGATTCACCGCGCGTGAACGTGCGCCGGCGAGGCCGCGGAGGAGTCGCGGGATGCGTGGCGGCGTCGACATGTCGGCCGAACCGGTGACGACGATCGCCACGTTCGGATTCGCTGCACGTAAGCGGGAAACGATTGCAATCAGATCGCGGCGCATCGAACTGATGCATGTCAGATGCGTCACGTCATTCGGCGCGACGGCGAGGAGCACGAGGTCAGGTTTCAGCGCTTCAGCGCGCGGGAGTTGCTCCACCATGACATCGTGAATGCGCGCGCCGGAGACGCCGAGGTTCGTCATGGTGACGGTGTGCGTCTTTGAGAGCTCGGCGGTCGTTTGGACCGCAATCCCCTTTTGATAGTCGGCGCCGACGCCGGCCGCGGTGCTGTCGCCGAGGATCACGTAAGTGAGTGCGACCGCGGCGAGGATCATGAGGTCGCGGCGCGACGTCCTTTCATGATCTTCACGAACGAACGGCTGCGCAGCTCATCGAGCGTGAGTCCGGTATCGAGCGCCTCTTCTTCCGTGATCGCCCCGCAGTTCATGCCGCGCAGGAAGTAGTTGAGGAGACCCTGTCCCGTCGCGGCGTCGTCGAACACGTCGCCGACCAGCGTCGCCTGCCCTGCTTTCTTAATGAAGTTGCTGAGGCGATCGGTCGCGGCGCCGAGCGACTCGATGAAAAACGAGTAGACGGCGGCGTAACGCGTCGGCAGTTGCGCGGGATTGAGATCCCACCCCTGGTAGTAAGCGTTGACGAGCGAGTGCCGAACGTGATCGACGTGCAGCCGCCACGCGCGATGCACGATCGTCCGATTCTCGAAGATCTCATCGGGCGTCAGCGCATGTTCGGCCGTCGCGCGATGCGGCGCGATCGGCATGATGTTCGTCGCGCCGTCGGAGAGCCAGATGCCGGTGCCGGCGTACGCGACCTGCATCATGTGCCGCGCGAAATCGCAGGCCGGATGATCCATCCGCTGATGCGCCGCGGTGATGTTGCAGCTCGCCGTGTAGTCGTACGTTCCGAAATGCGCGGCCACGCAGCGTCCGCGCGCTGCTTCGAGAAACAGCGGCAGATTCGAGACGCCGTTCTCGCTGATGATCGACTGCGTCGTCTCGATCATGAACTCGAGCTTCAGCGTGCCGGCGGCGAGTCCAAGCTTCGGTTCGAGTGCGTCGAAGAGATCGGCGAGCAGCGTGACCTGTCCTGGCAGCTGAATCTTCGGCAGCGTGACGACGAACCACGGCGGCAGTTTGCCGGCCGACTCGATGAGCGTCGTCAGGAAGATGTCCATCGTCCGGATGCCGCGACGCATCAGCTCGAGCGAGAACGTCTTGATGCGAATGCCGATGAACGGCGGCAGCGTGCCGTTCTCCATCCCGGCCGCGACTTCGCGCGCACAGCGCGCGGCGTCGGCATCCTCTTCATCATCGGGACGGTTGCCGTAGCCGTCTTCGAAGTCGATGCGGAAGTCTTCGACCGGCTCGCGCTTCAGCTTCTCGACGACGCGCGAGTAGATCGTGTGCGCGAGCCACGCCGGATCGTTCACGCCGCGGACGGCCGCGGAGTTCGACGACAACGTCGACAACATCGCGCGCGTCTCGCCGACTGTTTCCGGCAGACGATCGGCGCCGGTCAGTCCGATCGCGCGTGCGAAGACGAACGGATCGGGCGCGAACTCGCCGAGCGCGCGCAATGCGAGCTGGCCGAGCTTCACGGTCGTGTCGGACTTGAACAGCTGCGCGCCGCCGTAAACGGTGTGTACCGGCTGGCGTGCCGGCGAGTCGCCGGGAAAGCGTCGCGCGAATGACGCGAGCGCCTGCTCGAGCGGTTTCGCGGCGCGATCGAGGTCGGCGTCGGTGAACGAGGTTTTGATCGGCATCAGTTCAATGGCTCCGGATGAGGTGTGCGACGACCCATCCGACGAGGACGAGTCCGGCGAGGATGATCCAGTTCTGCGCGTGGCCGTACGTCGCCACCGGGAAGTGATTGCTGAGCATCATGAAGACGACCGGCACGACCATGAAGGTGTTGTGCGTCGAGCGATTCTTCGCGCGCTCGGCGAGCATCATGTTTGGCTGCTGTCCCGCTTTCACCGCGGCGATGAGCGCGCGTTGCGCCGGCAGGATGCGCACCCAGACGTTGAACGCCATGAACGTGCCGAGCAGCGCGCCGGTCTGCAGATACGCGGCGCGGCCGCTGAAGATGTGCGCGAAGCCGTAGATCGCACCGACGAGCAGCGCGTACGAGATCACCACCGCGACGTTCCACCGATTCGCGAGTGGCGAGATCCAGAGCATGTCGTAGATGAACCAGCCGACCACGATCGACGCGAGGCTGATGCCGATGGCCTGCATGTTCGTCAGCTCGAGCGGATTGCCGGCCGAGATCAGACCGCCGGCGTAATAGAGAAGGATGAAGAGCGAGACGCCGGAGAGCCACGTGATGGCCGCTTCCCACTTGAACCAGTGCAGCGTCTTCGGCAGCATCTCCGGGACTTTTTGTTTGTCGACGATGTAGAAACCGCCGCTGTGGACCATCCACACCTGGCCTTCTTTGCTGAGCGTGTGATCGAGCCATGTGAAGAGAAATGTCTGGCCGACCCACATGATGGCGGCGAACACATGCGTCCACCGGAAAGCGAGATTGAGCCACTCGGTCAGTGTGTAGTTCACGCGCGTTTCCTTCCTGTTGAGGCGGGGCGAATATAACGGAAAAGACACGGGATGAGGCATGGGGCATGAGGCATGAGTGAAGGGCCTTTACTCATACCTCATCCCTCATGCCTCATCCCCGTATCATTCACCAATGAGCGATCCTCGATTTCCCATCGGCAAATACGAACGGCGCGACGAACTGACCACCGCGGAGCGCCACGCGCTGATCGACACGATCGCCGCCGCTCCCGCCCGCGTGCGCGACGCGGTGCGCGGTCTCTCCGAAGAGCAGCTCGATACGCCGTATCGCGAAGGCGGCTGGACGGTGCGACAGGTCGTCCACCACGTCCCCGACAGCCACCTGAACTCGTACTGCCGCTTCAAAATCGCCCTCACCGAATCGACCCCGACGATCCGTCCATACGACGAAGCCGCCTGGGCCGAGCTCCCGGACTCGCGCATCACGCCGATCGAAACATCGCTGACGCTGCTCGATTCACTGCACGACCGCTGGACCCGCCTGCTGCGCTCAATGAGCGAAGCCGACTTCCGCCGCAAACTCGTCCACCCCGAAAACGGCGAGATGACGCTCGACAATATGGTCGGGTTGTATGCGTGGCATTCGCGGCATCACGTTTCTCATATCACCGCGCTTCGAGCGCTTCGTGGATTCTGAGGTGCTGAGTGCAGAGTGCTGAGTGCTGAGAACGAAGGGGGGGTCGATTCAGCACTCAGCACTCAGCACACAGCACCGGGCGGTTCGATCTGCACTCAGCACTATCATGTGGTGATGGACTCGACCCAGGTCGACCTCTCCACCGGCGCGCGGCTGTTTGTGGCGCGCAAGGGCGGGGGCGATGAGCTCGTCATCTTTCTGCATTCGGCGGGGGGAGATCACACCTCGTGGTATCTGCAGATGGAGGCGATTGGCGAGCGCTACACGGCGCTTGCGTGCGATCTGCGCGGGCATGGGCGGAGCGCATTCGACGTCGAGGACACGATCGTTCGTGAGGCGATCAGCGTCTCCGCGTTTGCGAAAGATGTCATCGCGCTGATCGAGAAGAACGGGTTCCGGCGCGCGCATCTCGTCGGGCTCGGGCTCGGCGGCGCGATTGCGCTGGAAGTCTTTCGCCGGCGTTCCGAGGTCGTGCAGTCGCTCACGCTGGCCGCGACGTGGGCGTATCACCCGGATGGTGAATCGCATTCGGCGACGCGGCTTTCGGTCGCGGCGCTCTTCGGCGACGGCACGCCGCCTGCCCTCGTCGAGCGCGCCACGCGCATCGACGCGGCGACGAATCGCCACGTCAACTCCGCGTCGTGGCAGGCGATGTTCGCCAGCGACTTCCGCCGCGTCATCGAGCTCATCGACGTACCGGCGCTGCTCGTCGCGGCGACACACGATCCGCTCGCGCCGCCGGAGCTGCTCGCGGCCATCCGCTCCTCGCTGCCTGCCGCGGAGCTCGTCACGATCGACGGCGCCGGCCACTTCTCGAATCTCGATCATCCGAACGAATTCACCCGCGCGCTGCGCGCGCATTTCGTTCGTGCGCGCGCCTCCGAATCGCAGCGCATCGGTTTTCCCGATCCGACGCCGGAGCTCGCCGATTCCGAGACGATTCGCGGCGCGCTCGATGCGCTGCTCGATCGTCGCGGCGTTTGCTGCATGTCGGCCGGCGACGATGACACCGCGCTGGCGATGGCGCACGGCGGCTGGCTCGTCACCGGCCGCGCGCACGCGGTCATCGCCAGTGGAAAGCTGCACATCATCGCCGACTCGAAACGGACGAAGTGGACGCATGAGCTGACGAGCGCGCTCGAGCTCGAGACGCTCGTCGATCGCGCCATCGCCATCGCGGTCAGCGAGCCGGCCGGCTGCGTCACGCTGACGTTTCCGCGCGGCTTCCTCGAACGGAAGATCGACGGCTTCTCGTATTCGTCGCTGCCGCGGCAGATGCCGCAGTCGTCATTCGAACCGTCACCCGACGCACTCGATCGCGCGGTGCAGCTCATCGCCGCCGGTCAGCGGCCGCTGGCGCTCGTCGGTGAGCTCGGCCGGTTCCGCGGCGGAATCGAATCGCTCGTGCAGCTCGCGCAGCGGCACGGCATTCCGGTCGTCGAATCGCGCCGCCGCCGTTTCGTGAACTTCCCTACGCGCCACAGTCTGCACCTCGGCTTCGACGCAACACCGTTCGCGCGGCAGTCCGACATCATCCTCGCCATCGAAACGATCGCCGAGGACGACGACGTCGCGCACGGCCCGCGCATCATCCAGATCGGAATCGATCCGCTCGAGATCGCGAGCGCGACGTCCGGCTTCCCCGCCGATCTGACGCTGGCCGGCGATCCGTCGCTGACGCTGCGTCGCCTCTGCGTCGCGCTCGACAAAGCGCGTCCCGATCGCTCGCGCAACGACGCGCGCAGCCAGGTCTTCGCGTCCGAGCATCGCCGCGCGCTGCAGCAGGTGCAGTCGCGCGCCATCGGCGACGCCGCGAAGCCGGTCGTTACCAAAGCCTTCCTCTCCTACTGCCTCGGCGAAGCGCTGACGGAATCGACGATCGTCGTGAACGACGGCGGCGCCGATCCATCGCTCGTTCCGCGGCGTCTCGCCGATACGTGGTTCGACGCGCCGCTCGGCGCCGCGCTCGGCGCGCAGTTCGCGTCACCCGATGCGACGGTCGTCGCCACGCTCGACGCCGCCAGTTACGTGCGCGGCAATCCACTCGCCGCGCATCACGTCGCATCGCAGCGGCGATTACCGCTCGCGATCGTTGTGCTGAACGACACCGACATGCAGTTCGCGAAGCTCGCCGAGTCGTGCGGCGGCACCGGACTGCGCGCCGATTCGCCACGCGAACTGCCGCGTGCATTGCGCAGCGCGCTCGACCTCGTGCGCGAGCGGCGGCAGCATGTTCTCCTCGACGTCCGCGCCTGACCCCGAACGATGCCGACCTTTTTCGAAACACTGAACGAGTTGATGGCCGCCGACGTGCCGCTCGTCACGATCACCGTCGTCGACACGACCGGCTCCGTGCCGCAGGACCAGGGGGCGAAAGCGATCGTCACCGCGGAAGGGCGCCGCTACGGAACCGTGGGCGGCGGGAAAGTCGAAACGAAAGCGATCGCCGAAGCGCAGGCGATGCTGCGCGGCGAGACGATGGAGAAGACGAAGTTCGTGCAGTGGAACCTCGCCAAAGACGTCGGTATGACGTGCGGCGGAGTGGTGCGGCTCTACTTCGAAGCGCACAACGCGCATCGCTGGAAGATCGTCATCTTCGGCGCGGGTCACGTCGCCAACGCGCTCGTGACGCTGCTCGTCCATTTCGACTGCCACGTCACCTGCATCGATCCGCGACGCGAATGGCTCGACCGCCTTCCGCAATCGCCGAATCTGACGGCGATCGAAACGTCGGACATGCCATCGATGGTGAAGACGCTCCCCGACGATGCGTTCGTCGTGCTGATGACGATGGGACACACGACCGACAAACCGATCCTGATCGAGATCCTCCGCACGAGAACGTTCCCGTATTTAGGCGTGATCGGCAGCCGCGCCAAAGCAAACATCCTCAAGCGCGATGTGGAAGAGGCGGGATTACCGGCGAGCGCGAAGGAAGCGTTTCACTGCCCGATCGGGCTGGAGCTCGGGACGAATCATCCGTATGAGATTGCGGTGTCGGCGGTGGCGCAGCTGATACAGGTCAGAGACAAAGTGCTGAGTGCAGAATGCTGAGTCAAACCCCTCGTTCTCAGCACTCTGCACTCAGCACTCAGCACCTCATCGCTTTTTGACGCTCTCTTTCAGCTTCTCCATAGCCATCGCCTCGGTAATCAGCGCGCGGATCGTGTCCGACTGATTCTTCTTTTTCTTCAGCCAGGCGATCTGGTCCGCTGGCAGCCAGATGTTGATCCGCTCGGTTTTGCGCGGCGCTTTTGAGCCCGCTGCCTCGTTCTTCTTCATCGGAACCTCTTTCTGGCCGACTTCATGCTTCGCCTCGCAATCTGTGTCCGAGCCGAACGTGCTGGTCGTGGAAGACGACGATACCATCCGCCGTCTGCTCGTCGAGTACCTCCGGCAGACGCATATCGACGTCGAGAGTGCACGCGACGGAGTGGAAGCGCTGCATCTCATCTCCACGCGCAAATATCGCGTCGTGTTGCTCGACGTGATGATGCCGAAGATGAGCGGCGTCGATCTGCTCGATTCGCTGCAGGCATTCCGCGCCGATCCGTCGCTGAAGCGAGCACGTGTGAGCGACTGGCCGGCGATCATCGTGATTACTTCGACGCCCGAAGCGCTGCTGTCGCAGGACGTGCTCGACCACCACTTTCCCGGACTCATCTGCGGCGTCTTTCGCAAACCGCTCGACGTCGCCGCGCTTGCGTCGGTCGTCGAGCGCTGCCTCAGATAGCGATGCCGAGGGACTGAAGAATCGAATAGAGATTCGCGATGACGTGCAGCAGCATCGGCACGAACGTCGAACGGCTGCGATGCCGCGCAACGCCGAGGAGCAGACCATCGAGGAAGATCAGGGCGATCGTGCGCCAGTCGTATTGAACGTGCGCCGCCGCCCAAAGCGCGGCGCAGATGACGATCGCTCCCCACGCCCCGATCTTCGTCCGGCTGATCCGAAAGAAAATGAGTCCGCGCACCACGAGCTCCTCGGTGATCGGGCCGAACAGCCCGGTGACGAGAATCCGCAGCGCGACGATCAGCGGCGGATACGCGGGCCAGTGCGACGGCTGCTCCATCCCGAACAGTCGGATCGCGAGCTCGCCCGCGACCAGCCAGCCGCACCAGATCGCGAGCCACAGAAGAATGATCGCCGGTCGCGGCCAGACAAGCCGCAGATCTTCCGTCAGCGAGAAGCCGCGCAGCCGCGATACGACAATGACGATGATGATGCCGATTGCGAGGATCGCGACTTTGAGCAGCGTCGATACAAATTGCGCGCTCATGTCGCGGCGAGCAGCACTTCGTGGCCGCCGATGCCCAGCGTACCGTCGCTCATTCGGCGCATTGTAGTGCCGCATCACCGAAACCGATCGGGACCTTGGCGCTGAACTTCGGATACGATCGTTCGTCCATGCGTCGCCGCTTCATTTGCATTCACGGACACTTCTACCAACCCCCTCGCGAAAACCCCTGGCTCGAAGCGGTGGAGCTGCAGGATTCCGCCGACCCGTGGCACGACTGGAACGAGCGGATCACCGCCGAGTGCTACGGTCCGAACGCCTCGTCGCGCATCCTCGATTCACGCGACCGCATCGAGAAGATCGTCAACAACTACGCGTCGATCAACTTCAACTTCGGACCGACGCTCCTCTCGTGGCTGCAGCAGTCAGCGCCCGACACGTACGCGGCGATCGTCGAAGCGGATCGCCTTTCGCGCGAGCGTTTCGGCGGCCACGGCTCCGCGATCTCGCAGGCGTACAACCACATGATCCTGCCGCTCGCGAACGCGCGCGACAAACGGACGCAGGTGCGATGGGGCGTGCGCGATTTCGAATCGCGTTTCGGACGCAAACCGGCCGGGATGTGGCTGCCCGAAACCGCGGTCGACGTCGAATCGCTCGAAGCGCTCGCGGCGGAAGGAATCGTCTACACGATCCTCGAGCCGCATCAGGCGGGGCGCCATCGGCGGATTGGCGAGATCGAATGGAACGACACCGACGGCGTCGATCCGACGCAGCCGTACCTCTGCACGCTGCCATCCGGCCGGACGATCGCGATCTTCTTCTACGACGGTCCGATCTCGCGCGCGGTCGCGTTCGAACATCTCCTCGCCCGCGGCGAGAACCTCGCCCATCGTCTGCTCGGCGCGTTCTCCGACGCACCAACGCATCCGCAGCTCGTCAACATCGCCACCGACGGCGAAACGTACGGACATCACCACCGCTTCGGCGACATGGCGCTCGCCTACGCGCTCGACTACATCGACGAACGGAAGCTCGCCCGCATCTCGAACTACTCGCAGTTCCTCGCCGACATTCTGCCTGAGCATGAAGTCGAGATCGTCGAAGACACCGCGTGGAGTTGCAGTCACGGCGTCGGCCGCTGGGAGCGCGATTGCGGTTGCAGCACCGGCGGAGGCCTCGGCTGGAATCAGCAGTGGCGCGATCCGCTGCGCAAATCGCTCGACTGGCTGCGCGACGAATGCATCACGCTCTTCGAACGCCACGGCGCGGCGCTTCTTCGCGATCCCTGGACCGCGCGCGACGAGTACATCGACGTCGTGCTCGATCGCGGCGACGCGAACGTCGACGCGTTCCTCGCGAAGCACGCCACGAACGGCGACGGACACGTCACCGCGCTCGAGCTCCTCGAGATGCAGCGCAACGCGATGCTGATGTACACATCGTGCGGCTGGTTCTTCAACGAAATCTCCGGAATCGAAACGGTACAGGTACTGCACTACGCCGCACGAGTGATTCAGCTCGCCGAGAAAATCAGCGGACGCAGCCTCGAGCTCGAGTTCCTCGAGCGGGTCGCCGCCGCGCGCAGCAATCTGCGCGAGCATGGCGATGCGCGACAGATCTACGAGCGTGAAGTGAAGCCGACGCGCATCGATCTTCGTCGCGTCGCATCGCACTACGCGGTGCTCTCGCTGTTCGACAATTTTGCGCCCGAGGCTGAGGTCTATTGCTATCGCGTCCGGCAGGCTGATTTCGAAACGCATCGCGCCGGCCGCGCCAGGATGGCCATCGGCGCGATCACGGTGATCTCGCGCATCACTCGCGAGGAAGCGTCGTACGAGTTCTGCGTCATCCACCTCGGCGAAACGGAACTGACCGGCGGCGTTCGCCCGGCCTCGAGCGACTTCGAAGCGATGAAGCAGGTCCTGACGACCGAGCTGCACGACAACGGCGTCACGTCGGTGATCCGTCTCGTCGACGACTACTTCGGCGATTCGCTGCTGTCGATTCGCGCACTCTTTCGCGACGAGCAGCGCCGCATCCTCCGCGTCATCTGCAACGCCACGCTCGAAGAAGCGGAGACCGCATTCCGCCAGCTGCACGAGCGCTACGACCCGCTCGTTCGCTTCCACTCATCGCTCGGCGTGCCGCTGCCGAAAGTGCTGCACACCGCCGCGGAGTTCGACGTCAACATGCAGCTGCGGCGCTACCTCGATGAAGACGAGCTGCCGCTCGCCGAGATCGAGCAGCGTCTGCGCGAAGCTCGCGCCGAGCGGATCACGCTCGACGAAACGACGCTGATGACGCTCACGCGCGCGCTCGAACGAATCTCGCGCGCCTTCGCCGCCGACCCGCGCAACGTCGAACGGCTCGAAAAACTCGAATCGCTCGTCTCGATCGTCCGCGCGATGGAAGTCGACGTCGATCTGCGCAAGCCGCAAAACGATTACTACCGGCTGCGCAAAACCGTGCGGCCGGTCATCGCATCGGGACAGAACGGAACGACGAACGCGAACCGCTGGCTGCAGCAGTTCGATTCGCTCGGCGAGAAATTGTCGATCAGCCTGGAGAGCCGTCCGGCGTGAAGCATCGATCGGATCCGGCCGCACGCGATACGACCCGGCGCGCCGGACTGCTGCTGCATCCGACGTCGCTGCCGAGCCGCTACGGCATCGGCGATCTCGGCGACGAGCTGATCGAAGTGCTCGACTGGGCGAAAGCGGCCGGCATCACCATCTGGCAAACGCTTCCGATGAATCCGCCCGGCTTCGGCAACTCGCCGTACGGCTGCCTCTCGTCGTTCGCCGGCAATCCGCTGCTCATCTCGCCGCAGCGATTGTTGAAGGATGAACTGCTGCCGCCGAACGCGCTCGATGACGTGCCGCCGTTCGACGACAATCACGTCGTCGACTTCGGCGCCGTCGCGGAGTTCAAGAACGCGCTGCTGCGGAAGTCATACACGCACTTCATCGACAACGCTCGTCCCGATCATCAGACCGAGCTGGCGAAGTTTTCGCGCGAGCACATCTGGCTCTCGGAGTGGGGACTTTACGCCGCGCTGAAAAACAGCAACGGCGGAAAACAGTGGTCGGCGTGGGATCGTCCGCTGGCGATGCGCGAGCCGGAAGCACTCGCCTCCGCGGAGCGCGAGCTGGCGGCGGAGATTCGCTTTCACAATTACGTGCAGTGGCTCTTTTTCCGGCAGTGGTCGGCGGTGCGCGATGCAGCGGAAGCGCGCGGCATTCGCATCATGGGCGACGTGCCGATCTACGTCGCATGCGACAGCGCCGACGTCTGGGCGAATCGCGAACTGTTCCAGCTGAACGCCGACGGTGAGCCGACGGTCGTCGCCGGCGTGCCGCCCGATTACTTCAGCGACACGGGCCAGCGCTGGGGAAATCCGCTCTATCGCTGGGATCTGCTGCGACAGGAACACTATCGCTGGTGGGTGGCGCGCATTCGCGCATCGCTCCGCTTCGCAGACATCATTCGCATCGATCATTTCCGCGGCTTCGCCGCCTACTGGGAAGTGCCGGCGAGCGAGCCGACCGCGATTCACGGCCGCTGGATGCCGGGTCCCGGCCGTGCGCTGTTCGACGCGATCCGCGATTCGCTCGGCGATGTTCCGCTCGTCGCCGAAGATCTCGGATTCATCACGCCGGAAGTCCACGAGCTCCGGCACAGCATCGGAATCCCCGGGATGAAAATCCTCCAGTTCGCGTTCGGTCAGGTGAACAGCGCGCACCTTCCGCATTGCTACGAGCCTGACACGGTCGTCTACACCGGCACGCACGACAACGACACGGCGCGCGGCTGGTTCGAAAGCACGTCCGACGACGAGCGCGAAATCGCACTCGCATACCTCGGCGCCGGACGCGAAGAGATCGAGTGGGCGATGATCCGCGCCGCGTACACGTCGGTCGCGCGCACCGCCATCGTTCCTCTCCAGGACATCCTCGGCATCGGCAGCGAAGCGCGCATGAATCGCCCCGGCGACAGCAGCGACAACTGGGCGTGGCGATTCGAAACCGGCGTGCTGACGCGCGATCGCGCCGATCGTCTGCGGAAGCTCGCCGAGATCAGCGGCCGGATTTGAGGTAGGGTTAGTCGCAATCGGAGGCTCTCCTCAAACATGAGAAATCTAATTGTTGCCACAGCTTTGCTGCTGCTAGCCCTCCCGTCGTTCGCAGCTGACGATCTCGTCTGCAAGACCGACTGGGGTTACGAAGAATCGAACGGACCCGATCGATGGGGGCAGATCGCACCCGCGTATGTCGATTGCGATTCGGGGATTCATCAGTCGCCGGTGCCACTCGGCAACACCGGAACGGCTCCAAATCCGCTGACCGCTCAATACGGATCGAGCTCGATCACGATCCAGCGGACCGCACACGGAATGAACGTCTACACGCTCGGCGTGCTGAACAACCTGAGGTACGGCACCGTCAACGCGAGATTGCAGAAGTTCCATCTGCACGCGCCGGCGGAACATCCGTCGGGAGCAGCCGTCGCCGAACTGCACCTCGTGCATGTCGACGCGAACAACAACCGCGGCTACGTCATCGCGGTACTCATCGATTCGGACGGTGCGCCGAATTCGGCGATTCAGGCGCTCATCGATTCAGCACCGGAGAAAGCCTGCACCTCGGCGAAGCTGGAGATGTTCCCGCTCGCCGCGCTGTTGCCGTCGACCACGAACTTCACGACCTACACCGGATCGCTGACGACTCCGCCGTGCAGCCCGGACATCACCTTCTTCGTGTTGAAAACGCACCTGAAGATCTCGTCTGGCCAGTTCACGGCACTCACGAGCCTGTTCGAAGGAGCCCGCCCCCCGCAGCCGGTCAACAGCCGCCCGTTTTTGGTGCGCTGATCCGGAAAGAAAGAACCTCGCGCAGAATTTGAAGACGTCATTCTGAGCGCAGCGAAGAATCTCAAGTTACGAAGCTTGAGATCCTTCGCCGTCTTCGCGTCTCAGGATGACGTCGTGCGCGTCACCGTCCCGTTCGATCCGTTCACGCGCACGATCTCGCCGTCATCGAGCAGCGACAGCGCGCCGCGCACCGCCATCACCGCCGGGATGCCGACCTCCCGCGCGGTGACGGCACCGTGCGACAACGGTCCGCCGCTCTCGGTGATCACCGCGACCGACGAGTGAAAGAGCGGCGTCCATGCGGGATTCGTCGTCCGTGCGACGAGCACGCTGCCCGGCGGAAAACGGCCGAAGTCGTCGACGCCGTGCAGTCGGAACACCGGTCCCGCCGCGACGCCGGGTGAGCCGGGCAAACCGCGTAACGCATCGCCCGGCAGCGGCGCGGCATCGGCTTCATCGCCGAGCGACCACGACGGCGTCCGCGCTTTGTTCGCGAGATACGCGTCCTTGTTCGTCGTTGCTTCCTTCGTCACCGCCGCGACGTCGATGTCGCCGGCGATGTAGAGATCGATCGTCGCTTTGCGAATGAAGAAGATGTCCTCCGGTTCGGTGAGCACGCGCCCGTCGACGAGACGCCGTCCGAGCTCGACGATCGCCGCGCGAAACGGAATCGAGAGCCGCGTCGTCTGGTAGTGCTCGAGATCGTCGAGCGCCGTGTACGCACGCGCCAGACGGACGAGCTCGAGCGCGAAGTAGCGGAGATCCTCCGGCACCAGCTCGCTGAAACGCCGCTCGCCGTTCTGCTGCCGTTCGCGCAGCTCGATCTCGCGCGCCGACGGATCGGGAAGGTCGCCGCGCTCGGCGATCAGTCGCACGTTTTCGAGCACGACCCACGGCTGGCCGACCCACGTCGCGTGATACGTGTCGAAGTCGACTTCGCGATGTCCGTGATTGGCGAGGAAGCGATCGAGCTCGCGCAGGAACGATGGGAACGCGCGCAGCTTTCCCTCTTCCCAAATCCTGCGCCGCGGCATCCGCGAAAGGAGATCGCGCAGCGCCGGAATCGTGCGTACCAGCGCGGCGAGGCGATGGATGTCGAGATTGACAAGGTTCGTTTTCGTGTCGCAGAAGCAGGTCAGCGAGTCGTAGAGCGCCGGCGCTTCCTGCGGTCCGACGACGAGCGTGACCAGCCCGTACAACATCCGATGAAGGATGCCGTGCGTGATCGAGATGGCGATGTTCGGCAGGAAGTAGTCGCTGCCGGCGCGATTGATCGCGGCGACATGACGCCAGAGCTGCTCTTCGTTCATCCGCTCGAGGTCGGCGGCGCCGAGCGCGCCGAGGTTGAGCAGGTAGTAATCGAGATCGCGCGCCCACGAGACCGGGAGCTGCACGACCCACTGATAGCGCTCGCGAATCACCGGCAGCAGCGCGCGCAGCGAATCGAGTGAATCGAATGCGACCTGCTGCCCGGACGTGAAGAGCTTCACGGCGTTTTCGTTGCCGTACACGTAGCTGTCGAACAGCTCGAACCAGTGTCCTTCGAACGCCGGCATTCCCATCAGGTCGAGCGAATGGGCGAGCGATTCGTGAAAGCCTTCGACGACGTAATCCCACGTCAGCGGCGTGACGACGTTCGGAAAGCGTTCCGCCGATTCGCCGCGCGTCCACTTCGGCGGGAACTTCGTCACCGGCCGCGATTGCAGCAGATAAAGGTCGCCGCCGGCGAACGCCCACTCGACGTCCTGCGGAAATGCGTAGAAGCGCTCGATGCGGATAAGCAGCGCGCGCAGGTGATCAAGTTGTTGATCATCGAGCGAGGACGCGCCGCGCTGCTCAGCCGTCAGTTCGACTTCGCGCGTTCCGCCGCCTTCGGTGGCGACGATCATCTGCTCCTTCTCGCCGATCGTTCGCTCGCGAATCTCACCCGTTTTCCTGTCGATCACGAACTGGTCGACGTCACCGGCGCCGGAGACGACGGTCTCGCCGAGTCCGTACGATGCGTTGATGACGAGCTCGGAGTTGCTGCCGGTGATCGGATTCATCGTGAAGGCGACGCCGGCGACGTCGCTGTCGACGAGCGCCTGGATGACGACCGCCATCGTCGCTTTCGCCGGATCGAAGCCGCGCGAGTGGCGGTAGTGCGCGGCGCGGTCTTCCCAGAGTGAGGCGAAGCAGCGGCGAACGGCGTCGACGACGGAGTCGGCGCCGCGAACGCCGAGGAACGTGTCGTGCTGGCCGGCGAACGCGGCGCCGGCGAGATCTTCCATCGTCGATGACGAGCGCACCGCGACTGCACCGCGTTCCATCAATGGAGCGATCTGCTCGCGCAGTTCGCGCTCGAGCTCGGCCGGCATTGGCAGCGCGGCGAGCTTCGCGCGAAGCGCCGCGCACTGATCGCGGAGTTTCACCGGATCGCTGTAGTCGAGCGATCCGAAATCAAAGTCGCCGATGAACTCCGTGTATGCGGAAGCGGGAACGATCACGCCCGGCGGCACATTGAAGCCGCCCTGAAAAAGCTTCGCGAGGCTCGCACCTTTGCCGCCGCTGTTCGACAACTGCATCGCGGCCGGATCGCCGAAAGAAAGAATCATCGTCGTGCCTCCTCAATTTGCGCGAGCAGCTCGCGGCCGCGCTGCTGCAGCGTGCGATGCAGCCCGCGATTGAAAACGAATCGAAGGAACGTGCGCGCGCGGCGGACGGCGCGGCCGGCTCGATCGAAGTAGTGAATCGTATAGACGAGCGTGAACGGAAGCGCCAGGGCGTATGCGAGCGCCCACATCGGTGAGGCCAGCCGCGCGACGAGCGCGATGCCGATCAGCCACGTCAGCGGAAAGATCGCGAAGCCGTAGAAGATCGCGTTCGACGCCCAGTGATCGAGGTCGACGGAGAGCTTTCGCGTCAGCGCGCGATCGAGCGCGAAGGCGACTCCGTGCTGCACGACGCCGATGGTGAAGAAGACGGCGCCGGCAACGAGCAGCTCGACTTCGCGAAAGACGAAGAAGAGCGCCTGTGCCGGATGCATCCGGAGAAAGAGCTCGCGCTGCGCGATGCCGTGACGCCGCAACTCGCGCCGATAGTCGCGAAGGCCGGCGACGAGCGGCGCGAGCTCGTCGCGATCGGCACGGTCATAGTCCTCGCGCAGCGACGCGAGGAGTTGCGCGCGCGCGCGGTAGTCGCTCTCTTCCTGATCGAGCGCGCGCGGCTCTTCACCGCGCGTCGCGATCAGCTCCGCGGTCCAGCGGAGCCAGAGCGCTTCGCGAACGCTCCCGAAGTTCGCGGTCAGCGCGCGGATCCGTTCGTCGATCAGCTGTGTGAGCGTGCGCGCGTCGACGTCGGTCGGAATCGCGAACGGCTCGCCGAATCGGACGAGCACCGATGACCGGAACCGCTGCTTGGCGTCGTAGTGCAGACCGACCGGAACGATGCGAAGTCCCTCGTGTGCGGCGGCGAAATCGAGCGCGGCCCGCGCGGCGCCGGTCTTCAGCTCGCGCATCGACGCGTCGGAGTGGCTGATTCCCTCCGGGAAGATGCAGACGGCGCCGCCGCGTGCGAGGCGCTCGCGAATCGCGGCGAAGGAATCGACGTTCTTCACGACGTCGCGCGCGTTGTCCTGCGGCCGATAGAACGGCACGACGTCGGCGATCCACGCTACCGCGGCCAGCAGTGGATTGCGTCGCAGCGCCGCTTTCGCGGTGAGCGCGACGCGTCGCGGCGTCGCGGCGGTGACGACGAGCCCGTCGACGAGACCGTTCGTGTGATTCGCGACGAGGAGCAGCGGACCGCCGGCGGGAACGTCTCCTTCGACGTCGACACGATCGAAGAAGAGTGAAACGCCGGCGCGCGAGAGCGCTGCGAAGAGCGTTCGCGCGTGCTGCAGACGCGGTCGCGCGAATCGGCGCAGCGCCACGCGATCGGCGACGAACGCGATCGCGAAGCCGGCGAGGATGTCGGCTACGTAGTGGTAACGCAGCACGATCGTCGAGATCGCGATCAGCATCACGATCGGCGCCCACGTCAGGCCGCGCACGCGGTTGCGTCGCAGATCGAAAAGACAGAGGTACGCCGACGCGCCGACGTGCAGGCTCGGAAACGCGCCGTGATTGCCGCCGGTGGCGGCGACCGATTGCAGCACGAGGTCGTGAAAGCGTCCGCCGTGCAGCGGCATCGCGAATGCGTAGTACTCGACCGGACCGCGCGCCGGAACGAAGAGGTAACCGAGGTATGAGATCGCGTAGACGACGGCGAGCCCGAGGACGAAGACGGCGCGCTCGTGGCGCTCGCGGCCGATCGTGCCGAGCATGATCGAGAGCCAGAGGTACGGGATGAAGATGCCGTAGATGGCGCTGAAAAACTCGAGCACGCGCGGCGTGACGAACTGCTGCGCGACGAGCGCGGGATCGTGGCCAAAGAAAACTGCGCGATCGAAACGTGCGAGCAGCGGATCGAATGAGCGTCCCATGAGCACGAAGCCGGGCTCCGCGAGCGTCGAGTAGAGTGTCATCAGCACGGTGACGACGGCGATAGCGCTGACGATCGGCGCGTCGAAGCGATGCGCAGCGGCGATGACGATGAGAACCGCGACGGCGATGACGAGATGGAGCGGCAGCGCGGCGCGCGCACCGATGGCGAAGGCGGTGCAGACGATGGTCAGCAGCGCCGCGACGATGATCTCGCTGAGCGTGAGCCGGCGCATGTCGGGGAGTTGACGAGTGCCGACGATCTTCTCACATCCCGCGGTGCCGCTCGTGCTGCGCCGAGTGTTCGGCGAACTGCCATCGCGTGTCATCGCTGCCGGGATCATCGGCTCGATCCTGCCCGACGTCGACGTGATCGGCTTCCGTTTCCACATTCCGTACGGAAGCACGTTCGGACATCGCGGCTTCACGCATTCGATCGTCTTCGCGCTGCTTTGCGGGGCGGCCGGAGCGCTGATCGGGCGTCGATGGAACGCATTTCTTTTCGTGTTCCTGGCGACGCTGTCTCATCCAATTCTCGACGCCATGACGAACGGCGGCCGCGGCGTCGCCTTCTTCTCGCCATTCAGCAATCACCGCTACTTCTTTCCGTGGCGTCCGATCAAAGTCTCCCCGATCGGCGCGATCGACGCCGGCGTGTTGTTGAGCGAGTTGCGCTGGGTGTGGCTGCCATGTGGTGCCGTCGCGCTGCTGGCGACGCTTACGCGAAGATGGTCGCGAGCGGGAGAGCCAGACCCGGGAACTGCGGCGAGGTGAGCGTGTCGTTGTCCCGCAGTTCCGCAACGGTCTCGTAGCGGGCACCGGCAAGGCGGAGAACTTTCACCGTCTTCGCAGCCGGGTCTACGATCCAGTACTCGGTGACTCCGAAGCGTTCGTACAGTTCCCGCTTGACCGTTTCGTCGCGACGTTTCGTCGAGTTCGAGAGAGCCTCAACGACAAGGTCGGGGGCACCAACGACTCCGCGGAACTCGATTCGCGATGCGTTTTGATCTCTGACAAAGAGAACGTCAGGCTGAACGACATTCGCCGGCGAGAGGATGACGTCCAGCGGAGCCATCGCCACGCGGCCTCCACCCTCACGCAGCAGATAGCCGTGCAGCGCGGCGGCGATATTCAGGATGGCGAACTGGTGAGGACTGTTTGGCGCAGGAACCACGAAAAGCTCTCCATCGATGAGCTCATACCGCTGCCCGTCGTCGGGCATGCGGACGTAGTCTTCGTAAGTCAGCTTCGTCGCGGTCGCCACGCCTTGATCTTCCCTCGGTCGCCCCACTTCGTCAAACGCGCTCGAGCATCGCCACCGGAAATGTCGCGAATACATCCGCGAGCCGCAGCGCGTCGCCGCTCCACGTCTCCCCGGTGAAGACATTGCGCCATGTTCCTTCGGGAGGAACGGCAATCGTCCGATCGCCCCACACCTCGCCGAGCGGAGACGTTCCCGGCTCGACGAGCTTCGTCACGAGGTGCGGTACCGCGACGACCAGCTCTTCACCGCGCGCGAATGCGGCGACGTTCGGGCCGCCGTCGATCGGCGCGTATCCGGCATCGCGAAACAGCTCCTCCCGCCGCGCGCGCAACTCCAGCGCTTTCCACGTCACGTAGAGCTTCACTCGCGCGTCGCGCCAGCGGCGCAGCATCGTGCCGAAGTCGAGCGTCTTCGCCGTCGCGAGCTTTCTGAGCATGGCGCGACGCGTGTCGTAATCGACCGGCCGCCGATTGTCGGGATCGACGAGGCTGAAATCCCACAACTCTGTTCCCTGATAGAAATCGGGGACGCCGGGCGACGCGATCTTCAGTACGACCTGCGCAATCGAATTGAGAAATCCGTAGAACGCGACACGCTTCTGAAAATCGGCGAACGCGGCGCGGAATTCGTCGTCGTTCACGACCGCTTCGCCGAACGCGAGCAACGCCTCCTCGTATGCGGCGTTCGGCGCGATCCAGCTCGTATGTGTCTTCGCCTCGCGCGCGGCCTTCTCGAGATATTGCTTCAGCCGATCGGCGACCGTCGCCTGCTCTTCCTCATCGAGCGGCCACATACCGACGAGCGTCTGATAGACGAGCAGTTCTTCGTTCGGCGCCGGGACGCCGTCGCGACGATGTTTCTTCGTCAGCTCCGACCAGCGCATCACCTGCTCCTGCCATTCGCCGGCGAGCTCGGAGAGCACATTGATTCGCGCGCGCACATCCTCGCTCCGTTTCGTGTCGTGCGTCGACGTCGCATTGAGCGTATGTGGCCACGTATGCGCGATCGCTTCATTGCGGCGATGCAGTTCCGCGAGTCCGTCGAACGGCGCGTCGCGGCCCGGCTCGCCGCCGACGTCGTTCATCGAGATCAGTCGATTGAAGTTATAGAACGCGGTGTCCTCGACTCCTTTCGCCATGACGCGGCCGGTGAACTGCTGCCAGCGCAGGACGAAGGCCAGCCAGCGATCGCGCTCCGCCGCCACATAAGACGGCGGATCGACGAGCAGCACGCGTTCCATGAACGCAAAGATCCGCTCGTCGATTAGTGACGATGCGCGACGCCGAGCCTTTGCGACCGCTTCGCCGAGGTAATGGCGATCGGCGTCAGAGACCTCGCCCTCGCGGATGTAGGTGCGATAGACCGGCATGCACGCGGTGATTTCCGTAAGAGCGGACAGCAGATCGGTCGGCGCGAAGTCGCGGCCGTTGCGATCGTCCATCGCCAGTTTCGAGATTTGTTTGCCGAGCGCGCGCATTTCGCCGGAGAAGAGCTCCTGAATGACCTGCTTCTTGCGTTCGTAGACGATCTCTTCAAACGATTTCGTAATGCCGGTGAAGTCGCGATAGAAGGTCGTCAGCTCCGCCACTCCGGCGTCGTTGATGAAGACCGTATTCAGCGTATCGAGGAAGTCGTAACCGGTCGTGCCGCTCACCGGAAAATCCTCCGGCAGCTCTTCATCCTTCGCGAGGATTTTTTCGACGACGACATAAAACTGCTTCGAACCCGAATCGTCGGGATCGGCGAGCCGCAACTGCATTTTCTTCATGTGGCCGATCGGATCGTAAAGACCGTCGATGTGATCGATCCGCAGTCCCGTTACTTTCCCCTCCGCGATCAGCTCGAGCGTCCGCCGATTGCGCGCTTCGAAAACTTCCGGATTTTCGACACGGACGCCGACGAGATCGGTGACGTCGAAGAATCGCCGGTAATTAATTTTCTCGCTCGCAATGCGCCAGTACGCGAGGCGATACCACTGCGCATCGAGCAGCGCGTCGAGCGCATTGAAACTCTCCGCATCGCCGGCGGTGCCGTTCAGTTTCTCAATGGCGTGTTCGAGCGCGTCGCGGAATTGCGCGTCCTGTTCGTAAATCCGCCAGATCGTGCTCTTGAGGAATTTGCTGTTCGGCACGGCTTCATCGCCGGCCATCAATTCACGTAATTCGACGCCGGCGCCTTCGGTCGGCAGCGAATCGACACACTCACGCAGGACGAGTCGATAAGACTCGGGCGCCAGCGGCAGACGATGGTCGTAATACTGGAAAAAGAATCCGTCCTGATCGAACCCCAGCCGGATTTCCTGCGCTTCGACCGCTTCGCCGTACGGGCGACCGAGAATCGGCAGGAGCACGCGATTCGCGGTGCGGCCGTGGGCGGTGACCGGACTCCAGTCGATGTCGAAGTAATGGAGGAAACGCGAGTGCGGCCCGTTTTCGAGGACGCTGATCCACCAGACGTTCTCCGGGCTGGCGGCCATGTGATTCGGCACGATGTCGAGGAGAAAGCCGAGCTTTCGTTCCTGCAGCTCGGCGTGCAGCGCATTGAAATCGTCGTCGGTGCCGAGCTCCGGATTCAAAGCCGTGGCATCGACGACGTCGTAGCCGTGCGTGCTTCCTTTACGCGCCTTGAGGATTGGCGAGGCGTAGATGTCGGAGATGCCGAGGTCCGCGAGATACGACGCGATGCCGCGAGCGTCGTCGAATGTGAACGAAGCGTTGAACTGGATGCGGTACGTGGCCGCCGGAACGCGATACATCGTTCCGGGAGGGGTGCACGAGCCCTACCACCTCCCGCCGCGGAAGACCATTTCGGCCCGGACGGCGTCGAATGGGTTACCGCCGCCAAACCCGGGCGGAGGTGGCGGCGATGTCCTGCGTACGACGCGTTGCCGGCCCGGCGCCCGGACAGTGATCGTGGAAGTGAGGACCACCGATTGAACGGGCGACGTAATGCGAAGGGAGACGTTGTATGTGCCCGGCGCGTAGATGTGGACCACTCTCTGCGCGGTCGCGGCCGCGGTTCCGTCACCGAAATCCCATTGAAATGTATGGACACTGCACGCGAGACTGACGCCGAACGTCTCGAAGCCGAAGACGATCGGATCGTACGCAACGCAACCGGCACCTTGCGACGAACAGCTGCCGCTGACATTCGCCCAGGTGATGTAGACGTTGTAGTTTGTGAGAGGCGGACATGCGTCGGCGCTCGCCGTCCCGGCGAGGAGCAACAGCGCCATTCCGATCGTCGCGAATCTCATCGTTTCCCCCAAAACAGAAACGGCACAGCCGTGAGGCTGCGCCGTCCGTTCTTCGATCTGTTTTGCGCAGACTAATCCATCTTTCGGAGCAGTGCAAAACCGGATGGGGAAATCGTCGGCGAATCGCTGAGCAATGGACGCCATTCGCCCGACCACGGCAGGTCGATCGTCTGCACGTTCTTGCTGAAATTGAACGCGACGATCACCTCATCGTCGCCGGCGACGCGTCGCACGAGCAGCGTGCCGCGTTCCTCGTCGGCCTTCGTTTCAACGCCGCGCAAATCGAGCGATCGCAGCGCCGGAATCTCGCGCCGCAGCCGCAGCAACTCGCCATAGAACCGCCGCAGCGCCGCGTGCTCTTCGACCTTCAGCCGTTCCCACTGCAGTTTCGAGCGATTGAACGTTGCCTCGTCATGCGGATCGGGCGGCTCCCCTTCCCACGTGAAGTCGTCGAACTCTTCCTTCCGTCCTTTGCGAACGGCTTCGATCAGATCGTCGTCGGAGTGCGACGTGAAGTAGAGAAACGGCGCTTGCTCGCCATACTCCTCGCCCATGAAGAGCATCGGAATGAATGGCGAGAGGACGACCGCGACGGCGATCAGCCGCAGCTGGTCGTACGTGACCAAGGCCGCGAGCCGCTCACCCAGCATTCGGTTGCCGACCTGGTCGTGATTTTGTGCGCAGACGACGAACTTCGCGCCGTCGCTCGTTTTCGGTCGTAGCCCGAACTTCCGTCCACGATACGAAGAATGCTGGCCGACATACAGATAGCCGGTCGTGAAGACGCGGGCGAGGTCGTTGACTCCGAAGAAGCCGGAGTAGTAGCCGTCGCGCTCGCCCGTCAGGATGACGTGCAGCGAGTGATGAAAGTCATCGCTCCACTGCGAGTCGAAGCCGAGGCCGAAGTCGTCTTTCGGAGTGATGACGCGCGGATCGTTGAGATCACTTTCAGCGATCGCATAAGCGCGCCGTCCGAGTTGTTCGGCGCGCTCGTGAACGGCGGCGCAGAGGTCCTGCAGGAACGGCTCGGCGGAGTGATCGATGATCGCGTGGACGGCATCGACGCGCAGTCCGTCAATGTGAAACTCATCGATCCACTGCAGCGCGTTGTGAATGAAAAACCAGCGAACGAAATCGCTCCGCGGTCCGTCGAAGTTGAGCGCCAGTCCCCACGGCGTTTTGTAGCGATCGGTGAAGTACGGGCCGAACTGCGCGAGGTAATTCCCCTCGGGGCCGTGGTGGTTGTAGACGACGTCGAGCACGAGTGCGAGACCGCGCGCGTGACAGGCATCAACGAGTCGTTTGAGTCCGCGCGGACCGCCGTACGAACTCTGCGCCGCGCCGACGTAGACGCCGTCATAGCCCCAGTTGCGCGTTCCGGGAAACTGCGCGATCGGCAGCAACTCGATGACCGTGATTCCGAGCTCTTTCAGTTCGTCGAGATGCGCGATGACCGCGTCGAACGTTCCTTCCGGCGTGAACGTGCCGACGTGCAGCTCGTAGACGACGGAGTCCTCGAGCGCGACGCCTGTCCAGCCGTTGTCGGTCCAGTCGAAATCGGCGCCGACGACTTCCGAGAGATCGTGCACGCCGAGCGGCTGCAGTCGTGACGCAGGATCGGGACGCTCTTCGGCTTCATCGAGCACGAACTTGTAGCGCGCGCCTTCGCCGCACGAGACGGTCGCTTCGAAGTAACCGTCGTCCGTCTTCGTCATGGCGATCCGCTCATCGCGCGGTGCGATCAGGTGAAGGTCAACACGTTGACGGTCGGGTGCCCAGACGCGGAACTCGGTGCGATCGGACGTCATGACGGTCGCACCGAGCCGCTTTCGCAACGCGGCCGGCGCTCCCGATCGCAGCTCCATCTCCGGCGGGAGCTCAGCACCCGGCGCCGCCATTCCGAACTGACCGACATGCGGCGGAACGGTATCGTCGTTACGCAACCGGGCTTTCCTCCGGCTCCTCGGACTCGGCAACCAGCGCCGGCTCCTCGATCGGTACCTTTTCCGGATCGCGAATCAGAAACACGGCGCCGAGCGGCGGAAGCGTCAGCGTCGCCGACCAGCGCCGCGCATGCAGCGGAATCGGCGCGGCGTCGACGCCGCCCATGTTTCCCTGCCCGCTGCCGCCGTACAGCGTCGCGTCGCTGTTCAGCACCTCGCGCCAGTAGCCGCCTTCCGGAACACCGACCTGATAGTTGTGCCGCGGAATCGGCGTGAAGTTCAGGACGATGACGACGCTGCGATCGGGACTCGAATTCGAGCGGCGCGTCAGCGAGACGACGCTGTTCTCCGTGTCGCAGCAGTCGATCCACTCGAAGCCGGCCGGATCGAAATCGAGCTCGTGCATCGCCGGCTCGTCGCGATAGAACTTGTTGAGGTCCTCGACCCAGCGCTGCAACGTGCCGTGCGGCAGCGTGTCGGTGAGATTCCAGTCGAGCGACGCATCGTGGTTCCACTCGCGGCTCTGACCGAACTCACCGCCCATGAAGAGCAGCTTCTTCGCCGGCTGCGAATACATATGCGCGAAGAGCAGCCGCAGGTTCGCGAACTTCTGCCACTCGTTGCCCGGCATTTTGCCGATCAGCGAGCCTTTGCCGTGCACGACTTCATCGTGCGAGAGCGGCAGCACGAAGTTCTCGGTGAACGCGTACATCATCCGGAAGGTCAGCTGGTTGTGATGAAACTTGCGATGGATCGGATCGTTCGCGAAGAACGCGAGCGTGTCGTGCATCCAGCCCATGTCCCACTTCATGCCGAAGCCGAGTCCGCCGATGTACGTCGGCCGCGAGACCAGCGGCCACGCCGTCGACTCCTCGGCGATGACCTGCACGTCCGGATGCACTTTGTAGACGTCTTCGTTGAGCCGCTGCAGGAAGTGAATCGCTTCGAGGTTCTCGCGGCCGCCGTGCTCGTTCGGAATCCATTCGCCGTGCTTGCGCGAGTAATCGAGGTAAAGCATCGACGCCACGGCATCGAAGCGCAAGCCGTCCGCGTGATAGACGCCGAGCCAGTAAAGCGCGCTCGATGAGAGGAACGAACGAACTTCGTTTCGTCCGTAGTTGAAGATGAGCGAGTTCCAGTCGGGGTGGAATCCCTTGCGTGGATCGGCGTGCTCGAATAAGTGCGTTCCGTCGAAGTATGAGAGCGCATGTTCGTCGGTCGGAAAGTGCGACGGCACCCAGTCGAGAATGACGCCGATGCCGTTCTCGTGCATCACGTCGACGAAGTACATGAAGTCCTGCGGCGTTCCGTAGCGGCTCGTCGGTGCAAAGAAACCGGTGCACTGATAGCCCCACGAGCCGTAGAACGGATGCTCCATGATCGGCATCAGCTCGATGTGCGTGAAGTTCATCTTCTTCACGTATTCGGCGAGTGGCCGGGCGATCTCGCGAAACGTCATCGAGCGCCAGGTGACGCCGTCGTCGTCGCTGACTCGACGCCATGAGCCGAGGTGCACTTCGTAGATCGAGAGCGGCGCGGTGAAGCCGTTGCGCTCGGCGCGCGACGCCATCCATTCGTGATCGTTCCACTCGTAGTCGAGGTCCCAGATGATCGACGCCGTTTGCGGCGCCTGCTCCTGATGAATGCCGAACGGATCGGTCTTGTCGACGGAGTAGTCGTTGTAGAGCGAGACGATGTGGAACTTGTAGTGCGTTCCCTTTCCGACGTTCGGAATGAAGCCTTCCCAGATTCCGGATTCGCCGCGCGCGGCGAGCGGATGCGAGTCGTTGTTCCAGTCGTTGAAGTCGCCGATGACGCTGACCGCGGCGGCGTTCGGCGCCCAGACGCCGAACATCGTGCCGCGCACGCCGTCGCGCTCGACGATGTGCGCGCCGAGCTTCTCCCACAATTTATGGTGGCTGCCTTCGTTGAAGAGATAGAGGTCCTGTTCGGTGAGCAGGCTGCCGCTGTTGGGCGGCTCTCCGGAAACATCCAGCAGGTTCTCGGCGGTCGGCACGTTCGTCACTTCCTCGCCGGCAACGGCCGGCTTTGGTGCTGTACGTTTTTTCGCCGGCTTCCGCGCCGGTTTTTCGGGGACGTCCGCAACGACCTTCGTTTTCTTCGCACGCGTGGCCGGCTTTTTTTCGGTCGCCGCAGTTTCCGGCACCACCGCGCGTTTGCGCGATTTCGCGGGACGCGGCGGCGGCGCTTCCGGCGACTCGGGAGTCGCCAGCGGGTTTGAATCGTTCTTACTTCTGGTTGCCATCTTCCTGCCTTCTTGTTTGATAAGGAGCAAAGCGCGCGCCTCGCGCCACGTCATCCTGAGCGTTAGCGAAGGATCCGGGCGGGAGGGGCGCGAAGGCTGCGGCAGCGTGCCGCCACCCGCCAGATCCCTCGCTCACGCTCGGGATGACCTCACGCTCGGGATGACTTCAATCGATCGATACCAGCTTCAGCTCAAACACCAGCGTCTTTCCCGCCAGCGGATGATTTGCATCGAGCGTCACGCTTTCGTCGTCGAGCTCGGCGATCCGTACCGATGCCGTGCGTCCATCCGGGAAGCCGACGCTCAGCATATCGCCGACCTCGACCTCGCCTTCCGGCATCTGATCGCGGCCAACGCTGAACACCAGCTCGTCGCGACGGTCGCCGTACGCGCGCGCCGGCACGATCCGCTCCGTCTTCGAATCGCCTTCCGACATGCCGACGATCGCTTCTTCGAATCCGGTGATCACTTCACCCGCGCCGATCGTGAACGAGATCGGATCATTCCCCTCGGATGAATCGAAGAGCGTCCCATCTTCGAGACTGCCCTTGTAATGCACATGCACGGTGTCGCCCTGTTTCGCCTGGGTCATCCCGTCACCTCACGAAAATCCGGGACGCTGAATCCCTGCGCCAACGTCCGTCCATTCGGGAGCTGTTTGCGGTTTTGTCGCCACCGCGTTCAGTTTCGAGACCGTCTTGCCGTCGAGCTCGACGCCGCTGAAGTCGATGACGTAATCGACCCTTTCTTCCGATTCCTGTGCGGGAACGATGTTGACCGCCTCGATGCTCAGCAAACGCAGCGCGTCGACCGCATTCATTACAGGCCAGGGCACCTGCATTTCGAACCAAATGGCGCGATCGCCGTGGTCGAAATAGATCGTCACCGGCTGACCGGCGACGCGGTAGATCCCTTTCAATTTGTCTTCCGGTTCGCCGAGGGTTTGGTTGATGCGCTCGCGCGAACGGCCGACGAGCGCGGGCACGTTGACGATCGCGCCGGGCGACGGCAGGTCGGTGCCGATTTCCGGACCGAGGTGTTTGACGGGCGCCGATGCTTCGTCGACTTTGTGCGTCGTGCCGACGAGCGGCGAGCCCGACTGCGCGGCGACCGCGGCCGAATCGGTCGTTGCGGTCGCGGCTGCTTCCTCTTTGCGATGCCGGCACGACAACGCGGCCAGCGCGATCAAAAGAACGGCGATGCGTTTTTGCATCGCGTCAGCCTAGCAGTTCCAGGACGCCGCGCAACGGGATGCGAAGCCAGTCGGGACGATTGTTCAACTCGTACGCGACTTCGTACAGCGCCTTCTCGAGCAGATGCGCATCGAGAAGAATCTGCACTTCATCCGCCGTCTTCGGCAGATGGGTTCCGGCGCGACTCTCATCGAGATACGCGCGGAGGAACGCCGCGCCAACCCAGCGATACCACGCGCGTCCCGCGCTCTCGACCGACGGCAGATCCTCGGCGCGAATGACGACGCCCTGTCCCTGTCCGGCGATCGCGGCAAACGGCGCGTAGTGGAACGAGCGCAGCATGCCGGCGACATCGCGCAGCGCGCTTCGCTTGATGCGCCGTTCGCTCAAAGGACGCGACGGCTCGCCTTCGAAGTCGATGATGACGAAATCGCCGCCGGTGTGCAGCACCTGACCGAGGTGATAGTCGCCGTGCGTGCGGATTCGCGTACCGCCGATGCGCGAGCCGAGAATCGCGCGGATCCGTTCCTGCAGTTCCGCTTCGCGCTCGATGAGCGTCGCGGCGTCGGCGTTGTCCTTTGCGCGGCGGCGAAGGAGCTGCAGCGTTTGTACGGCCTGCGTGCGGATGTACTGATAGATCGAGCGCTGATAGTGCGGCGTGATCGGCTCCGGCGCGAACGCGGCGATGTCGTCACGCGACGCGAGTGCGAGATGCATTTGCGCGGTGCGGCGGCCGAGGAGCTCGGCGTCGCCGAGATACGCGCCGATCAGCTCCTGGACGATTTCCGGCGGCTGACGATCGCTGAACGCGAGCGCGACCGGCGATTCGTTCGGCGTCGCTTTGGCGAGCCTCTCGACGGCGGCCGGCTCGCTGAGCAGTCGATCGAAGAAACGTCCGAGCGCGTCGAGCGTGTACGTCCACGCATCGCCGGAATTCGGCGTGTAGCTTTGCAGGATGGCGAGCGTCAGCGGCTCCTGGGACGCCGACGGCTGATATTCGAGCGCGCCGGCAATGCGCGGGCTCGATTTGAAATCGGTTTCTTCGCTGAGGAACCGGCTGATCTCGAGATCGCTGTTGACGCCCGGTTCCAGTCGCCGGAAGAGCTTCATGAAGAAACGTTCGCTGTAAACGATCGCCGTATTGCTCTGTTCCGCTTTCAGCACCTGCGGCGTCAGCTCACCGCTGCCGCGGAGTTGTTTGAACGCCCGCGACGGCGTGCCGGTTACCGAGCCGCGTTCGCCTTTGAGCGTTTTGCGGCGTTCGATGACGTCGAGCAGGGCATTCGCGAATTTCGGTTCGTGGACCGGCTCATAGAGAAGGCAACCGTCGCGCAGTCGTGCGATCAGTGTTGCCGTGCCGCCGAGGTCGTGCTCGTCCGCGCGGCGCGCGTTCCTGATTGCGAGCGGCAGCATGTAGAGCTCCGGCTCGGCGTCGGTGTACTCGATCTCGATGAGCGCGAGATAGCCGGCGTCGCGGCCGACCTGCATCGCGTCGCGGACATGGATATTTCCGAGCGTTCGCGCTTTTGCACCGAACCAGCGGCGCGAGCGGACGTACTGCTGGAGCGCGATACTGAGCGAGTCGCGCTGCTCGTCGGCGAGAACCTCCTCCATCGTTTTCGCGGCGACGAGCGGCACGTCGGCGGGCGCGGTCGTTTCGCGTGTTGCGGGCGTCAGTGCGAACCAGTAAAACGCGAACGGCCCGAGGTTGAGGAAATAGGGACGATCGCCAATTTCGGGAAACTTCGTGCCGCCGGAAAGCTCGACCGGCTGCATACCGCGATAATGCGACAGATCGAGCTCGAAGCACTGTACGAGGCGCGAGAGATTCGCCACGACGAGAATGACTTCGTCCTCATGCCGGCGGATGAACGCCAGCACTTTACGATTCTCGGGATGGAGAAACTCCATCGTCCCGCGGCCGAATGCTTTGTAGCGCTTGCGCAGCGCGATCAGCCGCTTCATCCACCACAGCAATGAATATTGCGAGTTCTGGTGCGCTTCGACGTTGACCTGTTCGTAGTGATACTGCGGGTCGATGATGATCGGCATATAAAGGCGCTGCGGATTCGCCTTCGAGAAGCCGGAGTTTCGGTCGGCGTTCCATTGCATCGGCGTGCGGACGCCGTTGCGATCGCCAAGGTAAATGTTGTCGCCCATCCCGATCTCGTCGCCGTAATAAATGATCGGCGTTCCGGGAAGGGAGAACAGCAGTCCGTTCATCAGGTGAATGCGGCCGCGATGATTTCCCATCAGCGGCGCGAGGCGGCGTCGAATGCCGAGATTGATTCGCGCCTGACGTTCCGAGGCGTATGTCCGCCACATATAGTCGCGGTCTTCGTCGGTGACCATTTCGAGCGTCAGCTCGTCGTGATTGCGAAGGAACATCGCCCACTGGCAGTTCGGCGGAATCTCCGGCGTCTGCGCCATGATGTCGACGATCGGGAAACGATCTTCCTGCGCCAGCGCCATATACATGCGCGGCATGACCGGGAAATTGAACGCCATGTGGCATTCGTCGCCGTCCCCGAAATACGGCAGGGAGTCTTCCGGCCATTGATTCGCCTCGGCGAGCAGCATGCGGCCGGGGTAATGCTTGTCCATGTGCGCGCGAAGACTCTTCAGGTACGTGTGCGTCTCCGGCAGGTTCTCGCACGTCGTGCCTTCGCGTTCGTAAAGGTAAGGAATCGCATCGAGCCGAAACGCGTCGACGCCCATGTCCATCCAGAAATCGAGCACTTTGAACAACGCTTCGTGGACAGCCGGATTATCGAAATTGAGATCGGGCTGATGCGAGAAGAAGCGGTGCCAGTAATACGCCTTCGCGACCGGATCCCACTGCCAGTTCGACGTCTCGAAATCCTTGAAGATGATGCGCGCGTCTTTGTATTTATCGGGCGTATCGCTCCAGACATAGAAGTCGCGCCACGGCGAGCCCGGCTTCGCGCGGCGTGATTTCTGAAACCACGCATGCTGGTCACTGGTGTGATTGACGACCAGCTCGGTGACGACTTTCAGTCCGCGCCGATGCGCTTCTTTCAGGAAGGTTTTGAAGTCGGCGATCGTGCCGTAGCTCGAGTTAACAGCCGTGTAATCGGCGATGTCGTAGCCATCATCGCGAAGCGGCGACGGATAAAATGGCAGGAGCCAGAGGATGTTGATTCCCAGGTCCTGCAGGTAATCCAGCTTCCGCGTCAGACCCTGGAAGTCACCAATGCCGTCATCGTTCGAGTCGAAAAACGCCCGAACGTGGGTTTGGTAGATTACGCCGTCTTTGTACCAAAAGTCGTTCATAACAGTAATGAGGCATGAGTGATGAGGTATGAGTAAAGACGATCTGCCTCATGCCTCATCACTCATACCTCATGCCTCATAAGAAATACTCAAAATCCCTTTCGGAACGCACTCGTCTCCGAATTCTGAAAATGTGGGCGGGGACGACGTGGGGGTTCAGTTGCACGTAATTCCTTGCTCCGTGCCAGGTGTGGCGTGCACCGCTGAGAAGATCGTGCACCTGGAACGGGCGATTGGCGTCGAGGTTCAGCGCTTCGAGGTCGAGCTCGATCCAGCCGGCCTGACTGTTGTGCGGGTCGACATTGACGATCGTCAGGATGGCGTTCTCGCCTTCGGTCTTGCTGTAGCAGATGATGTCGTCGTTGTCGGTTTGGTGAAAACGGAGCGTCGTGTTTTGCTGCAGCGGTTTGTTCTCGCGGCGGATTCGGTTCACGACCGCGATCAGGTCGGAGACGTTGTCCTCCGGTTCTTCCCAGTGCTTGATCTCGTATTTCTCGGAATCGAGGTATTCCTCGCTCCCTGCTTCGCGCGGCGCGTTGACGATCCGCTCGTAAGGCGCGCCGTAAATGCCGTAATTCGCCGAGAGCGTCGCGGCGAGAATCAGCCGGATCACGAACGCCGGACGGCCGCCGTACTGCAGATATTCGGTGAGGATGTCGGGCGTATTCGGCCACGCGTTCGGACGGAAGAAGTCGCTCACCGGCGGCTTTGTGATTTCCGTGAAGTATTCGACCAGTTCGTATTTCGTGTTCCGCCAGGCGAAGTACGTATACGACTGCGAGAACCCGGCTTTCGCCAGCCAGTACATGATCCGCGGACGCGTGAACGCTTCGGCCAGGAAAATCGCGTCCGGATAATCCTTCTTCACTTCGCGAATCACCCAGTGCCAGAACGGCAGCGGCTTCGTATGCGGGTTGTCGACGCGGAACGCACGCACCCCCTTATCGGCCCAGAAGAGGAAGACGTCGCGCAGCTCGCGCCAGAGCTCCATCCACTGCGCGTTCTCGAAGTGGAACGGATAGATATCCTGATATTTCTTCGGCGGATTCTCCGCGTACTGAATCGTGCCGTCGGGACGCTTTTGAAACCACTCCTCGTGCTGCTCGACGTACGGATGATCGGGCGACGCCTGGAACGCGATGTCGATGGCGACGTCGATTCCGTGCTCGGAGGCGCGCGTAACCAGCCGCCGGAAATCGTCGAGCGTGCCGAGCTGCGGATGAATCGCCGTGTGTCCGCCTTCCGCTCCGCCGATCGCCCACGGACTGCCGACGTCATTCGCTTCGGCGGTCACGCGATTGTTGCGGCCTTTGCGGTACGTCGCGCCGAGCGGATGAATGGGCGGCAGATAGACGACGTCGAATCCCATCCGCGCGATGCGCGGCAGCTGGCGCTCGACGTCGGCAAGAGTTCCATGTTGCCCCGGCTCCGCGGCGGCGGAGCGCGGGAACAGCTCGTACCACGTACTGAACGCGGCCTTCAGCCGATCGACTTCGATCGTGTATTCGCGCTGATGTTTTGTGACGAACTTCCGCTCGCCGAAACGCCACATCAGCTCCGGCAGTTCGGGATTGAAGAGATCGTGCACCTTGTCGGCGATCGCGTCATCGCTTTCGATCGTTTCGACGTAATGCTCGAGCCGTTTGCGCTCGCGTCCTTTCGCGAGCGTGGCCGCCTCGCGAATCATCTTCAGGCCGATGCGGAGCTGAACGGCGATCTCCGATTCCTGTCCGGCATCGAAGCGTTTTTTCAGATCGCGATGCCAGGTGAGGAAATGATCGATCCACGCTTCGAACGTGAAGAGATAAAAGCCGAGGCGATCGACGATCAGTTCGGCGCGCCAGCGATCGTTCGGGAGCGCGGTCATGCGCGTCGTCGTCGCGGCGCGCTCGGTGGAATGACGGTGCAGCATCACGGCCTGGATCACGTCGTGACCGTCGGCGAAAATGTCGGCTTCGATCAGCACGCGATCGCCGATCACGCGCTTCGCGGGAAAGCGTCCTTCGTCGACTGCGGGCTGTACACCTTCGATGATGACGCGGGATCTGCCGTCGAACTCCATCCGAGCGCGACGGGTGCGAGTCGCGTGCCGGACGGGCGCTACAGCAGCTTGCGCGTAAGGGGCCGGACGAAGAACGCGAGCACGCTGCCGGCCGGACCTTTGCGGAACGACGCGATGCGCATGATCTGCTCGACGACGAGCCAGCCGGCCACGATCAACGAGGTGAAGGCGCTGAAACCGCGGCCGGAGCGCAGCGAAATCCACGAGCTGACGACACCGATGCCGGCGATGACGATGATGTAGATCGCGGTCGAGAGCGATTTGCGCGTGTAGTCGTAGCCGGTGCGCAGCGAGATCTGCAGCTGTTCCGCCGGCGGCAGGAGCGTCACGAGCGGCTCGCGCATGATCAGTGCGTCCTGCAGCGCGACGTCGGGCGGCGCGAAATCGAATCGCACCGCTTTCGTCGACGAGCCTCTCTCCGACGCGAACGGCGAGATCCGGTCGGGACTCTTCGGCGCAAGCGCGTAGAAGATTCCGTAACCAATGTAGCCTTCGAGCGATCCGAGCGGACGCGACGACGCGAATGCGAAGTTGAAACGGAACAGCGACGCGGCCGTCCACCAGCTCAGCAGGGCAAAGAGCCAGTACGGAATCGGCAGCGGCCTCCCGCCCACCAGGAGTGCGAAGCAGTAGAAGACGATCGGTCCGGAGATGATGAAGAGCGCGATCGCGGAGAGCATCGTCAGTTTGACGGGACTCGTACCGAGCTCGCGGCCGAGATGTTCCTGAACGGCGCCGGGAAGATGGCCGGTGAAGACGCCGAAGAGCGTCGTGCTCTTCCGCTTCGTCTCACGCATGACTTCCGCGCGATGCGCTTCGATGCGCGCCGCTTCCGACTCCGCGTCGTAGCGATCGGTGGTGCGCATGGCGTGTTCGTCGCGCCAGGGTTCGAGGATGTAGCGCACGCCGCCGGCCGGCAGATGTTCGATGTCGACGACTTCGAAGAACTGCTCTTCCCACAAGACGGCGGTGCCGGGAAACTCGGAATGCGTGAGCGACTTCGGCGTCCGCGGCGTCCATCCTTTCGAGAGACGCGACGAGAGGATGAGCTGCTCGCCGTCGCCCTCGCGGACGCGATCGGAACCGAAGGTCTGCATTGCGCCGATTCTACGACGCGATTCAGATTGGAAGCTTGTTGATCAGTTCCTGCGAAAACGTCGTTGCGGGACCGTCCGGCATCCCCGTACTGGTCGAAACGGCAATGACCTCGCCCATGAGCGCCTGGACCTGCATCGAGACCTCGACGCGCATGATCTGGTTCTGCTTCAACTGCATGTGCTCGACGACGGCCGGCGTCAGACCACTGAGCTTCACTTCCATGCGATAGAGCCCATCGTCAAGCGACGGGAAGGTGAAGATGCCGTTCGCGTCCGTCTCAGTCACGACCTCGCGCTTCGTCGTCTCATTACGCAGCGTAACCGGGACTCCGGGCAATGGCGCTTCTTTGGGATCACCGAACGCAGCTGTGACCACGCCTGTGAGCCCGGCCCGTCGCGCCGTCGCGACCTGCGTGGCCGTGAACTTCACTTTGGTGCCGTCCTTATGAACCAGCGGCTTCTCGCAGGTCGCGCCATCGGATGCGAACGCCGAAACACTGAACAGCGCTGCGCCGACCGTCGCGGCCATTCGGGACATCCGCTGCCGCAAAACCTGGAACCCGGATGGACAGTCGCTCGTCAGCAGCGTGCCGTCGGCGCGCCGGTACAACCTCGCACAAACACGTCCTTCCGTCCGAACGAGAAGCGCACGAATGTCGTCGCGCGTCATCTCCGCGAAGTTGTAGACGTTGAGGCTGCACAATGTGCAGTGACGGACGCGCTCGTCACCCGCCATTCCTTCCCATGCTGCAGAGCACGGCGCGGCAATGCGAACGTTTTTCAGAGGATCGTCTGGCTTCAGCACGCTGATTCGAGTGTAGAGGGCGATCGACGAGTCAGACGTCAACGAGAAGAAAACTAACGATCACCATTCGTCGCGCAGTCGCGGATCTTCGCCACCAGCTCCGCCAGATCGAACGGCTTCGGCACCACCGCGAACGGCTTCCCGTGCAACCGCTCGCGAATGATCGCCGGCGACGCCGCGCTCGTCACGATGATCCGCTGCAGACGGCCGGGATCGTGTTCCCGCAGGTTGTCGATGAATGCGAAGCCGTCGAGGTTCGGCATCATCAGATCGAGCACGATCACGTCGTAGTCGCAGAGGCCGAGCTTCAGCACCGCTTCGATGCCGTCGCTCGCCGTTTCGACGTGGAAACCTTCGCGCCCGAGCACCGTGGTGAGCAGCCGGCGAATCGACAGGTCATCTTCGACGACCAGCACGCCAATCGTTTTCGCTTCGGCCACAAAGTCTTTCCATTCGCAGCAAGAAGCGGTCCCACGAATCGGCAGCGCTTTCGCAACGTGAAAGACAGGGAGACCGATACAAATGGCCGAACAAATCAGAGTTTACGGAGCCGACTGGTGCGGTGACACGGTGCGTACGCTGCGTCACCTCGACCGGAGCGGCGTGCAGTACGACTACATCGATATCGACAGCGACACCGCGGGCGAAAAGAAAGTCATCGAGTTCAACAAAGGAAAGCGGCGCATCCCGATGGTTGAGATCGGCACCGACGGCGCGACGAAGCTCTCCGTTCCTACGGATGCGGAACTGGATCGGGCGTTGAAGAGCTGACGACCGGCACCACGTCATTGAGAATCCACAGCGGCCCTACGAGGAGATGCGTCGCGTTTTTCAGGAACGCCGGCTGCCGCTTCTCGTAGACGCTGTGGCCGACGAACTGGAAAATCCAGCCGAGGACGAAGAGCGCGACGTTGAGCCACATCGGCATTGCGCCGCCGATGAACCAGAACGCGGCGGAGACGACGAGCATCGCGATCGCCAGCCGCCATTCGAGCGCGAAGTAGACGAGCTCCGCGACGACGATCAGCAGCATCGCCGCGTCAAATCCGCGCACGATCGGCACGCGCGTCAGCATTCCGATCAGCGTCAGCACGATCAGCGGGATGCCGAGGCGATGGAACCACTTGTTCCCTTTCGTCCGGTGATACGACGCGTAATCGGCGAAGTATTCGTTGATGTCGCGCATGCCGCAATTCTACGCCCGCGCATGGAGGCGCATGCGGATCCCGCCTTTCGCGCGCAGCGTAATGACCGGCTGCATGGCGACGCTGCGATCCAGCAACTCGACGCGGAATCGCTGCGCGAGCGTCGCCAGCAGCAGCACACCTTCCATCCACGCGAATCCTTCGCCGATGCAGATGCGCGGTCCGCCGCCGAACGGAAAGTAGGCGAACTTCGGACGTGACGCTTTCAAATCCGCCGTGAAGCGCAGCGGATCGAATCGCAGCGGCTCCGGCCAGAAGCGCTCATCGCGATGCGTGACCATCTGCGAGACGATCGCGACGGCGCCTTTCGGAATCGTGAAACCACCGAGCGACACGTCTTCGATCGCCAGCCGTCCGACCAGCCACGCCGGCGGATAGAGACGCATCGATTCCGCGAAAACCATTTCCGTGTACGGAAGTCGCGGATAGTCAGCCGGTGACGGCGGGCGATCGCCGAGCACTTCGTCGAGCTCGCGCGTGAGCTGCTCGAACACATCGGGATGTTGAGCGAGCAGATACCAGGTCCACATCAGCGCGTTCGCCGTCGTCTCGTGACCGGCGAGAAAAATCGTCATCGCTTCATCGCGCACCTGCAGATCCGACATCCCGCCGCCATCGCCTTCCTCGTCCTGCGCGAGGAGCAGCATCGACAGGAGATCGCCGCGATCCTCACCCGAACGGCGCCGCTCTTCGATGATGCCGTAGATCACTTTGTCGAGCCGCGTGCGTGCGCGATTGAAGCGAATCGTCGACGGCAGCGGCAACCGTCGCATGACCGGCGCGAGCGGATTGAAGAGCGCGCCGAAGAGCTCCATCAGATCGGTCAGCGCGCCGCCGACGTCGTCCGCCTGCGCGCCGACGTCGGCATCGAACAGCGTCTTGCCGACGATGGCGAGCGTCAGGCGATTCATCTCGCGCGACATGTCGACAACCGCGCCGTCGCGCCACTCGTCGCGCGTGCGCAGCGCGTGCTCGACCATCACCTCGCCGTAGCGGCGGATGCGATCGCGATGAAAGGCCGGCTGCGCGAGGCGCCGCTGACGCCGATGAAAATCCTCTTCGCTGGTGAGCAGACCTTCGCCGAGGAAGAGCTTCGCGCGCTGCAGTGCACGGCCTTTGTGGAAGGAGCGGTGCTGCGTTACGAGCACTTCGCGAATCAGCTCGGGAGGCGAGACGAGGTACGCCGGCTGCGGCCCGAGTCGGAAGAACGCGACGTCGCCATACGTGCGCGCGGTGTTCGTCAGAAACGTGATCGGATCGCGCTGCATCGCGCGCAGGATGCGGCCGGGGATGAGGGAGGTGGGGCCGGGAGGGCGCATGTCTTTAAGGATGAGGGATGAAGGATGAAGGATGAAGAAAGTCGTAAGCCCCTGCCTTCATCCTTGTCATCTTCATCCTTCATCCCTCATCCTTCAGCCCTCAAATGAACGCCCTCCCCCTCATCCTCTTCTTCCTCGCCGTGATCGCCATCGCGTATCGCTACTACTCGGCGTTTCTGGCGGCGAAGGTGATGGTGCTCGACGACGCGCGCGTCACGCCTGCGCATCGTTTCTCCGATGGCCAGAACTACGTGCCGACGAACAAGTGGGTGCTGTTCGGTCATCACTTCGCGGCGATCTCCGGCGCCGGTCCGCTGATCGGTCCCGTGCTCGCGGCGCAGTTCGGCTATCTGCCGGGATTGCTCTGGCTCGCGTTCGGTGTCGTCTTCGCCGGCGCGGCGCACGACTTCGTGATTCTTTCCGCGAGCGTGCGCCGCAACGGTCGCTCGCTCGCCGAGATCGCGCGGAGCGAGATCGGTCCGGTCGCAGGCGCCACCGCAATTCTCGCAATCCTTTTTATCGTCGTGATCGCGCTCGCCGGCCTCGGCATCGCCGTCGTGAACGCGCTCGCCAATTCGGCGTGGGGAACGTTCACGATCTTCCTGACGATCCCGATCGCGCTGGTGGTCGGCCTCTATCTGCACAAATCGAAAGCGCCGTTCGCGATTCGCAACGGCTCCATCGCCGGCGCGCTGGCGGTGCTCGCCGCCGTCGTCGCCGGCCGTTTCGTTCCCGGCACCGCGCTCGGCGAGATGTTCATGCTGTCGCGCACCGAGATCACCATCGCCATCGCCGTCTACGGTTTCATCGCCTCGGTGCTCCCGGTCTGGATGCTGCTCTGTCCGCGCGATTACCTCTCGTCGTACATGAAGCTCGGCACGATCGCGGCGCTCGTCATCGGCACGATCATCGTCGCGCCGCACATTCACGCGCCTGCCATCTCGCAGTACGCGGCGGGCGGCGGCCCGATCATCCCGGGCAAACTCTTCCCGTTCGTCTTCATCACGATTGCGTGCGGCGCGATCTCCGGCTTTCACGCGCTCGTCGGATCGGGAACGACGCCGAAGATGATCGATCGCGAATCCGACGCGCGGATGATCGGCTATGGCGCGATGCTCTGCGAAGGGCTGGTCGGCTGCGTCGCGCTGATCGCCGTCTGCGCGCTCGATCCCGGCGACTACTACGCGATCAACGTCGCGCCGGCAACGTTCGCGAAGCTCGGCATGTCAACCGTTCATCTCGCCGAATACTCACGGCTCGTCGGCGAAGAGCTGGCCGGACGAACGGGCGGCGCCGTCTCGCTGGCGATCGGCTTCGCGAAGATCTTCGCCGGCATCCCGATCCTGCGCGGACTGATGTCGTACTGGTACCACTTCGCGATCATGTTCGAGGCGCTATTCATTCTGACGACGATCGATACCGGCACGCGCGTGGCGCGTTTCATGGTGCAGGAGTTCCTCGCGCGCTTCGCGAAACCGTTCGAAGATCCGAGCTGGATGCCGGGCGCGCTGATCTCGACCGCGCTCGTCGTCGGCGGCTGGTCGTACTTCATCCTGACCGGTTCGATCTCGCAGATCTGGCCGATGTTCGGCATCGCCAATCAACTGCTCGCCGCCGTCGCGCTTTGCGTCGGCACGAGCGTCATCATCAACTCGGGACGCGCGCGTTATGCGTGGACGACCATGGCTCCTCTCGCGTTCGTCGTCGTGACGACGCTGTACGCCGGCTGGCGCTCGATCTTCGACAACTTCCTCCCTTTGACGCTCAAGCCGGAGAAAGCGTTCGCCGGCTGGCTCGATTCGATTCTGACCGCGACGCTGATGGTGTCGGTGATCGTGATTCTGATCGCCTCTGCTCGCGCGTGGATGCGCGCGTTGCGCGGTGAACCGGTGTCGCTCGTGCCGCTGCCGGCCGGACCCGATCATCGGCATCTCCCCGGCTCCGGCTGCTGCTGAAAAACATTTGGAACCTTTGTCGTTCATGCGCGTCGCAAACGCATGACACGACGCATTGCAATTCTTCCGTTCCTATTCGTCATCGCCCTTCCGCTCTTCGCGCAGAAAACGAGCGGGACCGTCGCCGGACGCATCGACGGCGCGAAGATCGTGGAGCTCCGCCGCGGCACCGTCGTCGTCGCGCGAGCGACGGCGCATGAAGGGCGCTTTCGTCTCGAAGTTCCCGCGGGGCGCTACGAGCTGTACGTCGACGGAACCGCATCGCGCGAAGTCATCGTGTCGCCCGGTATCGTCACCGGCCTCGATCCGTCGCATGTCGATGCGGAGTCGCCGCTGCTCGCGGTCACCTTCGACTCGAAGCTGATCGAAGGGCTGCCGGCGGAGACGCCGGCTGAACTGGCGAACCGCACAGCTCCCGGCGGCTCGAAGTTGTGGATCCTGCACGGTGGTCCCTTTCTCGACGTGAACTCCGACGGAATTCACATCGGTCAGGTCTTCTTCACCGATACGGCGGAATTCATCGAGAGCGAATCAGTGAAGAGCGGAGGTCACGGCGCCGAGTACGGACGCGCGCAGGCAGGCATCCTCGACGTCGTCACGCGCAACACCATCGCCCCGCTAAATGCCACCGCATTTTTCTATTACCGTCCCTGGGATGACGCTTTCGGCGGCACGTACGCCGGTTTCACGGCCGGCGGTCCGGTCGTGCGCGATCGTCTCTTCGCCTTCGCCGGCTACGAACGGAGCCGTTTCGAGTACGAGGATTCTTTCGTCGCAACGCAGCGTCACCACTTCACCAGCGACAAGGTGCTGCTGAAGGGCGATTACCTCGCCTCCCCATCGGCGAATGTGAGCGCCACGGCGGTCGGCGTGCACTCGATCCACGAAGCGGGGGCGAACGCGACGATCATGCGCGGCGACACGATCGTCGACGTGACCGCCAGCCATCGCTCCAGCTTCTGGCCCGTTGAGTTCGCGACCGACGTCCTCCGCATCGGAGCGACGCACTCGATCGGCGATCACGTCATTCGCGCGGGAGGCGAAGAACTTCTGCGAGAAACCGTTTTCTATCCGGTGAACCACGGAGCTTACGCTCCCCCGGAGACGGCAACGCGTTCCAATCCGGCGCTCTGGATCGCCGATACCTGGTACGCCGGCAACGCAATCGTCGTGAACGGCGGCGTGCGCCGGCAGTCGTTCTACGGCGACGGCGCACACTGGGAACCGCGCCTCGCCGTGATGTGGCGGCCGGACGGTGGCGCGGTTCACCTCGCGGCGTCGTACGGCAAATACACAGGCGACTGGCAACTCGGCTTCATTTCCCAGCACGACGTGTACGAACTGACCGATACGATCGGAGAGATCTCAGTTCCGCGCGCCGGTCTCGCCGCGCGTCTCATCCATCGCTCCACCGACTTCAGGCGCATCGAGCTGTCGTTGCCATATGTTCAGCAGCTGAGCACGCATTTCGACGGCGTGGAGCTCGAGTGGACGCGCCGCTTTCAGCAAACGTCGCTTCAGACGTCGTACGTTCGCGGCCGGAACCACTACCCGCTCGCGAGCGTCGATACCGATACCGCGAAGCTCCTCGTCACCACGACCCTCGCAAAGCTCGACCTCGGCGCCGTCGCCACATACGACTCGTCGCCGGCCTACACTCCCCTGCCGTCCGACTCCTCATCGACGCGCGTCGATCTCCGCGCCGCATACCGCGTCATCGACTCGCTCACGCTGATCGCTGACGCAATCAACATTACTGACGATGAGGCGCATACCTTCGATCGGCGATCGTTCCGCGCCGGCGTCCAGTGGCGCCACTGACGCGTTGTAGAATCGCGCGCCATGAAAGCAACCGTCATCGTCGAGCTGAAGAGCTCCGTCCTCGACCCGCAGGGGAAAGCGATTCAGCATTCGCTCGGCTCCCTCGGCTTCGACGGCGTGGAAGATGTGCGGGCCGGCAAGCTGTTTCGCCTGACGCTTGCCGACCGAGGACAGTCACGCGATGAGATCGAAGCAGAGCTGCGCAACATGTGCGAGCGGCTTCTCGCAAACACCGTCATCGAAAACTTTTCGTGGACGCTCGAGTAGCTTCGCGCTGCTTGCGTTCCTGATCGGCGCACCGCTCTTCGCGCAGTTCCAGCCGAACCTCACACTCGCACCGACGCGCGATCAGAAGATCGTGAAGCGCTGGTCGATCGCCGGCGAGCCGCGCGGCGTCGCGCTCGGCGCCGACGGCACGATCTACGTCGGTCTCGCGCAGGCGCAGGCGGTGGCGGCGATCGATCCGAAGAGCGGTACCGTGCGAAAAACGGTCGTGCTCGATTCCGCCGAGATCGCGTCGACGAAAGAGCTGGTGACGCTGCGTACGAATCGCGACGGCTCGCGGCTCTTCATCGCCAACGGGAGCGACGAAAGCGTGACGATCCTCGCGCTGCCCGACCTCGGCGTCGTCCGCGAGATCACCATCGAAGGAGAAGCGATCCGCGATGCGCTTCCCGATCCGAAGGGACGTTACCTGTACGTGCTCGGCCATCGCGTCCACGTCTACGACGCGAACGGCGAGCGCGAGTTGCGAACGCTCGACGTCGAAGATCCGATGGCAATCGCGGCGACGTCCGACGGCGCGTCGCTGGCCGTCATCGGCACCGAGGATTTCGGCAACGCGAAAGCGACCTCGGTGACGCTGTACGAAACGAACGGATTCTCGGAGATCGCGCGCGAGCCGCTGCAGACCGATCGCAAGATCGAAGCGGCGCTGTTCGCGGCAAACGATCGCGCGCTGATCGCCGCCGGCCGCGAGTGGCTGTACGAAAAGCCGATCAACGCACGCGCACCGAAGACGATGAAGAGCGAAGCGAACGGACGCCAGCGAATGTCGATCGACTTCGGCGATCTCGTGAACAGCGATCACATCTGCCTCCCGGAAGGCAGCGGCGCGCAGATCGCAGTGGCCGGCAGCGGCGACATGCTGCTGTTCGCCGAACGAAGATGCCAGTCGAGCGGGACGTTCGCAGGAAGCAGTAGACGGATCACGCCGACGTCGTTGTACGGAGTGAACGCGTACGCGCTCGCGTACGACAAGGCCGCGAACACGCTGATCGCGACGGACAAGGCGGGGTTCGTGACGATTTACAAAGTGCCGCGCGCCGCGGTCGCGCGATAAACTTCCGTTCATGAAATTCGGCGTCGTCGTCCTTCCCGGCTCGAACTGCGATCACGATGCGCTGCACGTGACGAAGCATGTCGTCGGTGCGGACGCCGAAGTCCTCTGGCACAAGGACACTGACCTCAAAGGGGTCGACTGCGTGATCATCCCGGGCGGCTTCGCGTACGGCGATTACCTTCGCGCCGGCGCGCTGGCGAAGTTCGCGCCGATCATGGAACCGATCCGACGTCACGCCGCCGCCGGCGGTCTCGTCTTCGGCATCTGCAATGGTTTCCAGGTGCTGACCGAAGTCGGTCTGCTGCCGGGCGCGCTGATGCGCAACGAACATCTCCGCTTCATCAGCCGCGATGTTTTCCTGCGCACCGAAGAAACCGACACGCCGTTCACGAATCAATGCGAAGCGGGACAGCGGATGCGCGTTCCGATCGCGCACGGCGAAGGAAACTATTTCGCCGACGACGCCACGCTCGATGAGCTGGAGCGCAATCGCCAGGTGATCTTTCGCTACTGCGACGAATCGGGCCGCGTCCTGCGCGACGCGAATCCGAACGGCTCCGCGCGCAACATCGCGGGTGTCTGCAACGCGTCGCGCAACGTTCTCGGGATGATGCCCCATCCGGAGCGCTGCTCCGAAGCACTCCTCGGCAACGCCGACGGTCTCGGCGTCTTCAAGTCGATCGTCGCCAGCTTCGCAACGGTCTGACGTCGCGCGAAGTTACATCGTCGGTACGAGCGCGGTTCCGATGTTCGCGCAGTCGGCCGAACGCGGCATTCGCATGTAGCCGTGCTCGCCCCACTCCGTTCCCCACGAGCCCTTCACGATCCAGTACGCGCGCTTCGCCGAGTCAACTCCGTATCCGACGATCGTCACCCAGACGTTCGGCGTACCGCTGTGGCAACCGTAGAGACCTCCGCCGTACTGATGAAAATCGGCGCCGCTGCCATCGATCATTACCGCCACCGGTTGTTTGGCCACCGCGGCCATCAGCGACTGCATGTCGGTCGCGACGTGCTGAAAACCGGTGATCCTCGCTGCGACCGGACTTCCGAGCCGGCACTGGCGATCGCGAGCGGTGTACGGATACTGCGCCTGCGATGTGATTCCGTGGCGCGCGATCCAGTGCAGCGCGCCCTCAGCGCTGCCGCCGGAGCAACCGTGATTCCCTTCGACTCCGGTGCAGTCGATCAGTTCCTGCTCGGAGAGCGATGGGAGTTTCCCCGAGTGGATCGCCGTCACGCCTTCGACGGCAGCAACCGCCGCAAACGCCCAGGTGGCGTCGCACTGCCCGACGTTTCGAACCGCTGAGACGGCACCGTGCGTACGCCAGTCGACCGATGTGGGGAGCGAAGTCTGCGCCATGGCGTGGGACGAGATCGCGAGCGCGAGAAAGATGACGGCAGACATTGATCGACGTTTCATGAGTTTCCTTTCGCGCGGGAATCGCGAGCGCCGACATCATGCCCTGGATGCCACCTCTCGTTAGCGCGAGTAGCGCAGCGGAAACGGCGTCGCTCTCGTTGCGATTTCGCGGCTGAAGTGCAGCTCGCCGTTTACGTAGATCCACGAGCCGTCGCTGCACTGTGAGGCCGTGACATCGGGCGCCGCCGGCGGCCAGCCGCGCGTCTTCAATGCGAGCACGCGCCGCGCCAGTTCCACCTCCGCGCGCAAGCGCGCGATGCGCTGCCACATCGAGCCCCAGGCCGGCAGCGTCACGCGCGAGTAGACGTGAAAATCCGGCACTGCCGCCTTCATTCGGCGGTCAAAGGCATCTCCTTCGACGGCGCAATCGCGAATCACTGTCAGTTGCTCAGCGATCGATCGTTCACGATTTGCGAGATCGGCGGCCCAGATCCTGGCGAAAGGGAGAAACGGGAAAGTAAGAATCCGGCGCGGAACGCTCTCCGCGTCGAATGGATCGTCGCGCATCTTCGTCAGCAAAAGCCAGGCGTCGCATTGCTCGGCGGCGGTCATCGCTCGCCGATAGTCGTACTGTTCGATTTCCGCGAACCACGCCGGCGGCGGAGTCGGGGCCTTCCGTGCTGCGGCGCACAACATCGAAGTCGCCGCGCGCGCGATGAGAAGCGAGATCGTCTCTGGTCTCTGCCAGAGCACGCGCGTGAGCAGCCACGACGCATGCAGGTAATCCCAGCCGCCATGCTCGAGCGCCGAGGCGGTGAGGAGTCGCGATACCGCCATGTGCGCGAGCAGGTTCGGCAGCGGCGCACCGAACAGCCGCGAGAGATCGACCGGCCAGGCAATCGCCGTTTCGTTCGCGAGCAGGTGATCGCGAATGGCATCGATGTCCTCGCGATGATCGGCGAGGTAAATCACGAGCTCCGCGGGCTGCGGCGAGATCGCATCCGAAGTCGATGCCTGCTCATCGCTCAGCCATTTGCTCAGCGGTTCCTTCACGAGCGAGAACGCTCGCTCTTCATTCGTGACCGGCCGTTTGTCGAAACGATTGAGGCGGATACCGAGTCTTGCTTCGAGCGGTCCGAGCGCGAGCGCCGCCGGCGACGCGTTGTGCTTCGGATATCGCGCCGGCACGTCCTTCAACGCCCCGAGTTGCAGCGGCCATGGCGCCGACGCCGCGGCATCGACGGCTCGCCGTCCGACGATGAGACCGATGCCCCACACGGCGGCGACAATCACCACAAATGCCACCGGAATCAGCCGTCGCATCGCAGGTATGATGCCCTGGAAATCCATCGCTCCGGAGGAACACCCATGGCTGAAGAAACGGAGAACGCGATCGACGCTCTGCTCCACGAGACCCGGTCGTTTCCGCCCTCCGATGAGTTCCGCAACCACGCGCACGTCAGCAACGACGCCGTGTACGAAACGGCGCACAACGATCGCGAGGCCTACTGGGCCGGCTGGGCGGAACAGCTCGACTGGCAGACGAAGTGGGACAAGGTCCTCGAGTGGGAGCCGCCGTACGCAAAGTGGTTCGTCGGCGGAAAACTCAACGCGTCGCACAACTGCCTCGATCGTCATCTCGCCACGAAGCCGGGCAAGCTCGCCATCGTCTGGGAAGGCGAGCCGGGCGACGTCCGCAGCTACACGTACGGCGAGCTGCATGCGGAAGTCTCGAAGTTCGCGAACGCGCTGAAGAAACTCGGCGTCACGCTCGGCGATCGCGTCGCCATCTACATGCCGCTCGTTCCGGAAGCGGTCGTGGCGATGCTCGCCTGCGCGCGCATCGGCGCGGCGCACTCGGTCGTCTTCGGCGGCTTCTCATCGGAAGCGCTGCGCGACCGAATTCAGGACGCCGGCGCGAAAGTGCTGATCACGGCGACGAGCGGATATCGCCGCGGCAACCTCGTTCCGCTGAAGAAACTCGCCGACGCCGCCGTCGCCGATTGTCCATCGATCGAGCATGTAGTCGTCGTCATGCGCCGCGCCGCGGCCGACGAAGCCGACGACACCGTCACCGTCAACGCGCGCGACCGCTGGTATCACGAGCTGATCTCGCGCGAGAGCGCCGACTGCGAGCCGGTCTGGGTCGACTCCGAACAGATGCTCTACACGCTCTACACCTCCGGCACGACCGGCAAGCCGAAGGGAATCATTCACACCACCGGCGGCTATCTCACCGGCTGCTACGCGACGACGAAGTGGGTCTTCGATCTGAAAGACGATGACGTTTACTGGTGCACGGCCGACATCGGCTGGGTGACCGGTCACTCGTACGTCGTCTACGGTCCGCTTGCAAACGGCGCGACGGTTTTCATCTACGAAGGCGCCCCCGACTGGCCGAGACAGGATCGCTTCTGGCAGCTGATCGAGAAACACAAAGTCACCGTCTTCTACACCGCGCCGACCGCGATCCGCGCGTTCATGAAGTGGGGCGAATCGCTGCCGAAGTCGCGCGATCTTTCATCGCTGCGGCTGCTCGGTTCCGTCGGCGAGCCGATCAATCCCGAAGCGTGGATGTGGTACCACCGGAACATCGGCGGCGAACGCTGTCCGATCGTCGACACGTGGTGGCAGACCGAGACCGGCGCGATCATGATCACGCCGCTTCCCGGCATTGTGGCGACGAAGCCCGGCTCTGCGACGAAACCGTTTCCCGGCATCGAAGCGAGGATCCTCAATCAGCAGGGACAGCCGGTCGAAGTCGGCGGCGGCTACCTCGCGATCACGGAGCCGTGGCCGTCGATGTTGCGCGGCATCTGGGGCGATCCGGAGCGATACGAGAAACAGTACTGGGCGAAGTGGCCGGGGATCTACTTCACCGGTGACGGCGCACGCGTCGACGCCGACGGCTACTTCTGGCTGCTCGGCCGCGTCGACGACGTCATGAACGTCGCCGGCCATCGCATCGGCACGATGGAAGTGGAGTCGGCGCTGGTCGATCATCCGGCGATCGCCGAGGCGGCGGTGGTGGGGATCAATCACGAGATTAAGGGGACGGCGATCGCAGCGTTCGTGATCGTGAAGTCGTCCGCGGCCGAAGCGGCGAAGAACAATCTCGCGGCGTTCGAGCAGGAACTCAAGCAGCACGTGTCGGACAAGATCGGCGCGATCGCGCGGCCGGAGAAAATCCTGCTGACGTCGGATCTGCCGAAAACGCGCAGCGGCAAGATCATGCGGCGTTTGTTGCGCGACATCGCTGAAGGCCGCGCGCTCGGGGATGTGACGACGCTCGCCGATCCGACAGTGGTTGCATCGCTGAAGGAGCGGTACGAGGAGGAGTCGTGATTTCCGCCTTTACTCTGAGCGCATCGAAGAGTCTCCGGTGCGACAGCTGCGACGTTCACGACGGGTGCGGCTGATGCACCCGAGATCCTTCGCTGCGCTCAGGATAAAGTTCACCAACACATGAAAACGGTCCTCATTACCGGCGGCTCGCGCGGCATCGGGCGCGTGACCGCGATGCGTCTGCTGATGGACGGATACTCCGTCGCATTCACGTACAACAACTCGAAAGACGCCGCGCTCGCATTCGAAAAAGAAGCGACGGCGACTCTCGCGCACGAGCCGCCGCGCATCTGTTCGTATCAGGGTGACGTGCGCGACGACGCGTGGAATCGTCAGGTCGTCGACGAGATCATCGGCCGCTTCGGCGCGATCGACGCGCTCGTCAACAACGCCGGCATCCGCCGCGACTCGCTGCTGTACAACATGTCGGCGGAGCAGTGGTCCGAGGTCATCGATACGAATCTCAACGGCGCGTTCTCGATGATCAAAGCGGCGCTGCCGGCGATGCTCAAACAGCGGCGCGGCTCGATCGTCAACGTGGCGTCGCTCTCCGGCGTGCACGGCGTCGTCGGGCAGACCAACTACTCCGCCGCGAAAGGCGGACTGATTGCGATGACCCGCTCGCTGGCGCGCGAAGTGGCGCGCAGCGGCATCCGCGTCAACTGCGTCGCGCCGGGACTCGTCGACACCGACATGATCGCGGGACTCGACGACGAAGTACGCCGCGAAATGATCCGCCAGATCCCGATGCGCCGCGTCGTGAAACCGGACGAAGTCGCCGCGGCCGTCGCGTTTCTCCTGAGTGATGAAGCAAGCGCGATCACCGGACAGGTGCTGTGCGTCGACGGGGGCGCGTCCGCCTGAGTGCAGAAGTTCATGCTGAGCGCAGCGAAGCATCTCCGGTGCAGCAGCTGCGTCGTCGCCACATGCACAGCTGCCGGACCGGAGATCCTTCGTCGCTTCGCTCCTCAGGATAAAGTTCAGACACATGTACTTCTCCGTCGTCATCCCCACGTACAACCGCCTCGACATGCTGCTCCGCGTTCTCGACGCGCTCGAACGTCAGGTCGATCCGCCGCCGTTCGAGACGATCGTCATCAACGACGGATCGTCTGACGACACCGATCGCGTAGTCTCGCAGCGCAGCGGCATCACGTTCCGAACGCAGCCGAATGGCGGTCCGGGCCGCGCGCGCAATCACGGCGTGTCACTCGCGAAGGGGCGTTTCGTCATCTTCATCGGCGACGACACCGTGCCGGAGCCGCGCTTCCTCGCCGAACACGCCCGCGTTCACGCCGTCACCGCGGACGACGCACTGATCGCAGTCCTCGGCTACACCGGCTGGCCGGCCGGCGAACCGGTCACCGCGTTCATGGATTACATCAACGACTACGGCCTGCAGTTCGGCTACAAACTGATCGAAGACGGAGCGGTCGTTCCGTTCAACTTCTTCTACACCTCGAACATCTCCATCGATCGTCAACTACTTGTCGACCAGCCGTTCGACACGACGTTTCCGTCGGCGGCCTGGGAAGACATCGAGCTCGCATATCGCCTCGACGCGAAAGGGCTGAAGATTCACTACAACGCCGCCGCGGTGACGCGCCATTACCATCAGATGACCGTCGACAGCTTCGCGCGCCGGCAGTACACGGTCGGCAAATCGGGCGCGCTCTTCTATCGCAAGCATCCCGAGCTCGGTCACTTCCTCGGCGTCCACGAGCTGGAAACACGGACGCTCGCCGATGAGCACCGGCTGAAGCGTCTGCGCCGCAGCGCGCGTCTTGGCGAGCGTTTCCGATTCCTCGCGCGCAACGCGTCGTTCGAGACGCTGATGCGCGAGCACTACCTCCGCGGCTTGCGCGACGGACTGGCCGCAAGTCCGTCACTCTGAGCCGCGATAAGATTCGCGCGTCCGATGTTCATCACGTTCGAAGGAATCGAAGGATCGGGAAAGTCGACGCAGCTGCGGCGCGTCGCGGAACTGATCCCGAATGCGGTCTCGACGAAAGAGCCGGGCGGCACGCCGGTCGCCGATCGGATTCGCGCAATCCTCCTCGACAGCACCTCGCATCTCGATCCGATCGCCGAGCTGTTTCTCTTCGCGGCGTCGCGGCGGCAGCACGTCGTCGAGGTCATCCGCCCGACGCTGGCGCGGAACGGCGTCGTGCTCTGCGATCGATACACCGACGCGACGCTCGCCTATCAGGGCTTCGGCCGTCTGCTCAATCTCGATCAGCTGCGAACCCTCAACGACTGGGCGACCGATTCGCTGCGTCCCGATCTCACGCTCGTCTTCGATCTGCCGGAAGAAGAGGGACTGACGCGCGCGCGTTCGCGCAACGCGTCGGCGTCGACGGACGAAGGACGCTTCGAAGCGGAAGACCTTCGCTTTCATCGACGCGTGCGCGAAGGGTATCGATCGCTCGCCGTCGCCGAGCCGAAGCGCTTCGCCGTCATCGACGCGCATGGCTCGGTCGATGAAGTATTCGCACGGACGCGCGCCGCGATCGAAGAACGCGCGCCGGGAGTCATCGCATGAACGACGCCGCGCAGCGGCTGCTCGACACCGCACGACGCGGCGAGCTGCATCACGCCATCATTCTGCACGGACCGGCGCGCGACGAGCTGCGCGCGCTGTCGGTCTCGATCGCGAAGGCGCTCAACTGTCCGAACGGCACGGCCGGCGACAATTGCGAGACGTGCCAGCGCATCGATCGCCGCACGCATCCCGACGTCCACTTCGTCGAAGTGGCAGGCGAGAAGAAGATGATCTCCGTCGAGCAGATCCGCGAGCTGATCGCCGAAGCATCGCTCCGGCCGTACGAAGGTCGCACGAAGGTCTTCATCATCGATCCGGCCGATGGACTGAGCGTCGGCGGCTCGAACTCGCTGCTGAAAACGCTCGAGGAGCCGGTCAGCGATACGACGTTCATTCTGCTCACCCGTTCGGCCGATCTGCTGCTGCCAACGATCCGCTCCCGCTCGCAGCCGTTTCAGCTCGGAGGGATCGAGCCGCGCGATGCCGAGCTGGAGCAGGCGATCATCGGCGGGCTCACCCGTTTCGTCGAAGAGAGGGACGGCGCCGCCCTACTCGGCGTCGCCGCGCTGGTGGCGTCACACGATCCGGTCCAGGACGCGATGGCGCTCCTCGGCAACGTGCTCTGCGAAGCGGTCGCGAGCGATCGATTTCCTTCAGTTCCGCCGGAAAAGCTGCTCGCCGCGGCGGACGGAACGATGGCTGCGATGCGCTGGCTGACGGTGAATGCCGACGCACGAATGCTGGTCGAGCAGGCGCTGGCGCAACTGGTCGTGTCCGGCTGAGCCGGCTGACACCTGTTCGTCACAAGTTCTGTCGAACGAAAAGGGTTCGTCAGTCGTATACATCGGTGAATGGCCATTCAGTGCGGCACCCGTTTTGACCGAACGACCGTTTTGTTATATCTTGACGGCGTTTCCGAAACCGGCGCTTATCTGTCTCAAACTCAACGGCTTGTCACATTGCTGTTACCATGAGAAAGTTTTCACAAAGTGGTGCGATAATCCCCGGTGTCACGATGCTTATTACTTTTACTGGATGGGCAGGCGAGAATCAGCTTTCTGCTTCAACAGCCTGCCTGAGTACTTCCGCTTCGAGTTCTTCTTTGAACCTTACCGATCCCAATTCTCACCTCTGAGCTGTCCCGTCGGCCCCATCCAGTAGATTTCCCGCGACCCCGCCGCAACCCGGCGGGGTCGTTTTTTTGCGGCCACAGCCGGCGTCATCCCGAGCGTAGCGAGGGATCGGGGCGGGAGGGGCACGCAACAGTTAACCGCCCCTCCCGCCCCGATCCTTCGCTAACGCTCAGGATGACTGGGGGGACTGGCGGGGACTACCGGTGAATCCAGGCGGGATTCGGTTTGAGCGCGCGGCCGATGTCGATGTGACCGGCCAGCGTCTCGGCGGGCGTTCCGTTGATCAGGATCCGGACGCGCTTCGTCTCCGGGAAATTCGTCGTGATGGTCTGCACGACGGACCAGGCGGCCATCAATTCTTCATGCGTGCCGGTGCCCCATCCGGACGTCAGGGTGGCGCCGCCGAGGTCGACGAACGCGGTGCCGTCAGGAAGGAGATACGCGCCGCGGACGACGGTGTCGGCCGGGAAAATTCGCGGAATGCTCGTGTTCGCGGAGCCTTTGAACAGCTCGCGCACGACGGCGGACATCGCGCCGGCGTGGTTCTCGGGAAGCGCGACGTTGCGCGACTCCGCGGCCAGCAGCATGTCGGGCGCTTCGAAGTAGAGCGTTACCGTCCGCACCGCGACCTTGTTCTCGACGTTAAGGTTCGTCGACAGCGGCTTCTTCTTGCACGCGCCGGCGGCGAGCGCCAGCACCAGCAGGACGACCGCGGTTTTGCGCACTACGTTCCCGTCCTGGTGGTGGTGGTCGTTGCGGTCGCCGGCGGCGGAGTCGTCGTAGTCGCCGGAGCCGCGGGCGCCGCCGGCTGAATCACTCCGATGCGCGTTTCGTATTCGGTCTTGTAGCGATCGACGGCGCGCGTCAGCGCATCGACGACGATGTTCTGAAACGCATCGCTGTTGATCTTCGACTCTTCATCGGGATTGGTGATGAACGCCACTTCGACGAGCGCCGCCGGCATCGTCGCGCCGACCAGCACCTTGAACGGCGCCTGCTTCACGCCGCGTCCGGTCACGCCGGTCACGCCGTTCATCTCTTCCTGAATCGACTTCGCCAGCCGCTCCGATTCGACGAGGTAATCCTGCTGCGCGAGATCCCAGAGAATCAGTTTCAGATCGCTCGACGCCGCCGGCTGCGGCGCCGCTTTCGACGCCGCGTTCTCGAGCTCCGCCGCCTTCTTCGCCAGCTCGTCCGATGCGTCGGCGGAGAGGAAGTAGGTCTCGGATCCCTTCGCGCCTTTCACGATCGCGGCGTTCATGTGGACGGAGAGAAAAAGATCGGCGTGATACTGATTCGCGATCGCCGTCCGCTGGTCGAGCGAGACGACGCTGTCATCAGTCCGGGTCAGCACGACCCTCGCTCTCAATTTGTTCGACAACGCCTCGGCGAGCTTGCGGCAAACCGCCAGCGTCGCGTCTTTCTCCATCAGTCCGCCCGGACCGATGGCGCCGACTTCGCGGCCGCCGTGCCCCGGATCGATGACGATGGTGTGGATGCCGGGAAGATCGACCGGTTTCGCCGGGCCGGACGGCGGCACGACGCCGAGCGGCGCGGCCGCACCTTTGCGCAGATCGAGAATGATCCGGAACGGATTCTCGAGCTTGTACGCGTCGCCGGCGACGTCGGGCGCGGTCAGCAGAATCTTCAGGTCGGTGCCGGCGAAAACGACCTTCGCGACGTTCGCATCTTCGAACGCCTGCTCGACGAACGGCGGGCGAATCGGCGACTTGAAGCGCACCGTGTACGCGCCCTGCTCCTTGATGATCGCGTAGTCGACCGGCGCCGTGGTCGTCACGACGATCTTCGAGATTCCCTGAATGTTCGCGACCGATACCTGCACGCCGACGGCGTTGTGCTGCTGCGGGCGGATCGTCAGCACGCGCGCCGCCCCATCCCACAGCACTTCCTGATCGGAAGCGCGGCTCAGGAAGCCCTGAAAGAATTGCCACGGGACGTACGGCTTGCCGTCGATCACGATCGGCGGAACCGGCATCTCGATGAGGTCGTCGCGAATGACGCCGAAGCGGCTGTCCGGCGCAAAGGCCGCGACGGAACTGCCGACGGTGACGCGGAAGCCGTTCGCGTCGCGCGCGATCGTTCCACTCATTGCCGTCACCACCTCTTCAGCGGAAAAGTATGTCTGTCCGTTCTGGCTGGCGGTGGTCACCGCTTTGTCGCCGGCGGGCAGGCGAAGCGTGGCCTGACTGGCCGGCTGCGCGAGAAGGAGGGAAGCGGCGGCGAGCAGCGCAATCACGAGCAGCGGGAGAAATCGTTTCATAGTCGAGAGCCTGAGGGGCGCCGCGGATTATCGCATGAGGCCGCGCGTGCTATCGTCCGCGGCGGTCCGCATGCTCCTCCGCATCGCTATCTTCAGCGCCGGCAAGACGCTCACCGATCCGCTGCTCGTCATCCTGACCCTCGTCGCGATTCTGCTGTTCTTCGCGGCGCGGCGAAGCTCCGGCAGCGCCCGGCGGCTGATCGTCATCTCGATGCTGCTGACGATCGCGCTCTGGCTGCTGTCGACGCCGCTCGCGTCCGGACTCGTGGTTCGCTCTCTCTTCATCGACGCGGACCCCGACAACGTGGCGCCTGACGTGATCGTCGTCGCCAGCGGCGGCGTCATTCGCGGCGCCGATCCCGAGTTCGACACGCCGTCATACTCCAGCAACGCGCGCGTCATCGCCGGCGTGCAGTGGTGGCGCGAGCATCCGCACACGCGTCTCGTTCTCGCCGGCGCCGACACCTGGCCGGGCGGACGCTCGACGCGCTCGATCGAAGTGATGCGCGACCGCGCCATCGAGCATGGCGTGCCGCCGTCCTCGATCGAGCTGGAGACGTGGTCGACGTCGACGCGCGAGCATCCGCTCGGTCTGCTGAAACTTCGCGGGATCACGCCGAACACGCGCGTCGGCGTCGTCACTTCGGCGTGGCACATGCGCCGCGCGGTGAACGAATTTCGCCATCATTTCCGCACCGTGCTCGTCCATCCGGTGCCCTCGCACGGCGTCGCTCGAGTGTTCTATTTCAACGCGTTGCTGCCCGACGAGACGTCGCTCGCAGAGACCACTTCCGCGCTCCACGAATGGATCGGAAGCGCGTGGTACGCTCTTTCGCGATGAAGGTCCCGGTCGCCGCGAGTCTGGTGTTGCTGTTCGTTGCCTGCAGCGGAGAGCCGCCGAAAAACGGACAGCCGGTGATGAGCGCCGAACCGGTGAGCGTCCGCGGCTGGGTCGCCGACGTCGACGGCTCGGGCGGCGACGGCAGCACGTATCGGACGGTGGAGACGGAAGCGGCGCGGCGCGCGCAACTCTTCCAGTCGATCAACGTCTACGTCGAAAACTCGCCGTACGTTTCCGGCGGCATGGCCGAGAACGGCTCGTTCCTGCTGCTCGACGTGCCGCCGGGAAAAGTGACGGTCGTCTTTCAGGCGCCCGGCGCTCCCGCCGCCCGCCTCGTGATGCAAAACATCCCCGGCAACGCCGACGTCTTCGTCCCCGCGCTGCTGTTGAAGAAGGATGGCGTCACGCTCCTGCAGCCGAAAGAGCTGAAGGTGCGACTCGCCGCCAGCATCGACAAAGCGAAGCCGACCGGCGCCACCGCAAACATCAACGGACAACTCGTGCCGGTGATGGAAACGCCATACGCGCAGATGGAAGATCGGCGCGACTGGCCGGCGGCGCCCTCCGTCACTCCCGCGACCGTTCGCTGAAACCTCGAAGGTGCTGAGAATCGAAGGTGCTGAGTGCTGAGTGCTGAGTGCTGAGTCGGAGAACGCACTACACGACCGTCGCGCTTGGACTCAGCACTCAGCACTCTGCACTCAGCACCTTTGGAGTCAATTAACGGGCAGCTGTGTATAGAAATGCTGCGTCCGATTGCTGGTGATCGACACTCAGGTCGCATTCCATTGCGAAGCTTGGCGCGGCTTCCATGCCAAGGTCGTTCGACCAGGCGAGAGGCCAGAGGTGGAACGTGTCTTCTTTGATGAGCGCGTTGCTGCTCATTGAATAGACGCGCATCACGATGTCGGCGACGTCGTGACCATCGAGTCCGTAGAGCCGCAGCGACTGGCGCCAGTTCGGATCGATGCGCACGCCGACGAACTCCATCGTTCCCGTTTTGAAATCGCTATCGCGGACGATCGGCAGCTCGGTGAAGAAACGGCCATCGTTATCGCGATTGACCGGGCCGCTTTCGGTCCGCAGCATCAGCTGCAACTGCGCGGCGTTTTCTTTCGGCAGATAGATGAACGACGGCTGCGGCGTCGGCATCGGCGAGCTGGTGACGGCGATCGCGCTCTTCGCCGCGACTTCACCACGTGTCATGACGACACCTCCGCGCAGCAACTTAGTGCCGAAGCGTCGTGTCGAACAGTTTCAGAATGCGCTTGTACTCATCGGCCCAGCTCGTTCCCTCGATGAAGCCGTGATTCTCGACCGGGTACGCCGCCACTTCCCAGTTCTCTTTCCGCAATTCGATCAGCCGCTGCGCGAGACGCACCGTGTCCTGAAAATGCACGTTCGTATCGACCATGCCGTGACAGATGAGCAGCGAGCCCTGCAGTCCGTCGGCGAAGTAAATCGGCGACGAGTGGCGATACGCGTCGGGATCGCTCTGCGGATTGTTGAGGATGTTCGACGTGTACGGCACGTTGTAATGCGCCCAGTCGGTGACCGGCCGCAACGCAGCGCCGGCGGCGAAGACGCCGGGACGGGTGAACATCGCCATCAGCGTGATGAACCCGCCGTAACTGCCGCCGTAGATGCCGATCCGTTTCGCGTCGACGCCGTGCTCCGACACGAGCCATTGCGCGGCGTCGACCTGATCGTCGAGATCTTTGCCGCCCATGCGATCGTAGATCGCCGTGCGCCAGTCGCGGCCGTAACCGGCCGAGCCGCGATAGTCGAGATCGAGCACGACGTAGCCGCGTTCCATCAGCAGGTGATGAAACATGAACTCGTGCTGATAGTAAGACCAGCCGCGATGGACGTTCTGCAGATAGCCGGCGCCGTGCACGAAGATCACCGCCGGTCCGCCGCGCACGAAATCGCGCGGCTTGTAGATGCGCGCCGGAATCTGCGCGCCGTCGCGCGCGGGAACGTTGACGATCGGCGGATCAAGCCATTCGCGCGATGCGAACTCCGGCGATGGCGACGTCGTGACGCGCAGCGGCGTGGCATCGGCACGTGACGCCTGGAGATAAAGCTCCGGCGGTTTCGTCGCGTACGACCAGATGTCGGCGAGCGTCGTGCCGTCCGGCGACGCGACCGCTTCGTGCATCCCCGCGACGGTCGTCAGCCGCACGCGCGAGCCGCCGGCGATCGGCAGCCGATAGATGTGATGTTCGTGCAGGCTCGCTTCGCTCGTCGTCAGCACGAACGACTTCCCGTCATTCGCCAGCTGCGCCGCGATCACTTCCCACTTGCCATCCGTCAGCTGCTTCGTCGCGCCGCCCGCCCACGCAACCGTGTAGAGATGCGCGAAACCATTCGCTTCCGAGACGAACCAGATCGTGGCGTTGTCGCGCAGCCAGCCGGCGTCGGTCGCCGCGGCGTTGTTCACCCACGCCGGATCGTGCATCGTCACGACGATGCGCGACTTCGCGGTCGCAGGGTCGTACGCGAGCAGCCAGCGATCCTTGTTGTCGCTGGCGCGAAGATCGATGAGCGCCTTCGTTCCGTCGTCGGACCAGAGGAGTTGCTCGATGCCGACGGCGCGCGATTTCCCCTCGTCGTCGCGCCCCGCCGTCATCCCGAGCGTAGCGAGGGATCCGGGTGTGTGGTGCACGATGCCGTCGCCTGCCACCGGATCGACGCCGAAGTCGATCCACGTCTGCTCGCCGGTCGCGACGTCGAGCCGCGCCAGCTTCGTCGCCGGCAGTTCGTCGCCGACCTTCTGCCGCGACGGAATCGTTTCCGTGTACGCACTGGCCGTCACGTAATCGGGAACGATCGTCTTCTTTCCCTTCGCCGGTTCCGTCCGCAGAAACGCCAGCACCGATTTGCCGTCAGGCGCCAGCTCGAGATCGGTCACCGACTGTTTCGCTTCGAGCTTGAACGGCTTGCGCGGATGCTCGCGCCGCTCGCGCTCTTTCTCTTCATCCTTTTCCTTCGCGCGGCGGTCGACGGTACCGATCAGCGTTCGCTCTTCGGCTTCGAGCCATTTCTGACTCTCGGTTTTCTTCTTGTCCTTCTCTTCGAAAAGGTCAATGTACGGACCTTTGTCGTCGGCGCCGTTGATGTTGGTCAGCTGCTCGACGCTGCCATCTTCGAGCGAAACGACGAAGAGATTGCTGTCGCGGACGAACGCGATGTGCCGCTCGTCGCGCGTGAACCGCGGACTCGATTCCGCGGCGGTGGTCGAAGTCAGGTTGCGATGTTTCGCACCGTCGTACAACACGACGTCGTCATCGTCGATGTAGACGGCGCGGCGGCGATCGCGCGTCCAGTGGGCTTCCTCCGGCGGCGCATCCTTCGCTTCATCGATCGACAGCTTTCGGAGATTGCGGCCGTCGCGATCGACCACGTATGTGTCGAAGTCCGCTTCGAGCGGACGCGTTCGTTCCTTCCATTCGAAGAAGACGCGCCGGCTGTCGGGTGACCAGCGGACGCTGCGCGGTTGATAGCCGAGGAGTTCCGGATCGCGCGTCAGCCAGTCGACGGTCAACTGCTGGGCGGAGGCGGTGAGCGCGAACAGCAGAACGACGGCGGCGATCGCTGCGCGCATCAGAGACCGATCAGCTCCGCGAACTTCTTCAGATCGATGTTCCCGCCGGAAACGACGGCCACGATCGGACCTTCGCCGGCGCGGCCGGAAAGCGCCGCGGCGACGCCGAGCGCGCCGGCTCCTTCGCTGATCACACGCGTTTTTTCGGCGACCATCCGCATCGCCGCTTTCACTTCATCGAGCGACACGACGATCGTGCCGTCGACGACGTCGCGCAAGCGTTCCCACATGCGCGGAAAGATGCTCTTCCCGCCGGCGCCGTCGACGAACGACGCTTCCCACTTCTCGAATACGCGCGGCGCATTCGCTTCGAAAGACATCGCGCCGGGCGCGGCCGTCTCCGGCTCCGCACCAATGACGCGAACGTGCGGTGCGAGCGCTTTCGTGGCGCTGCCGACGCCGGTGATCAGGCCGCCGCCGCCGATGGCGGTGATGATCGTCTTCACGTTCGGCAGATCCTCGAGGATCTCGATACCGAGCGTGGCGTTGCCGGCGATGAAATCGTGATCGTCGAACGGATGGACGAACGTCCCTTCGACTCCGGGGAACGCGCGCGCTTCCATCGCGTTCCAGCAGGCATCGAACGGCGCCTTGACGATCTTCGCGCCGAGCTTGCGCATCCGCTCGATCTTCGTCTCCGGCGCCGTCTCGATGGTGACGACCGTGCAGGCGACGCCGAGCTCGCGCGCCGCGAATGCGACGCCCTGGCCGGCGTTGCCGGCGCTGATCGTCCAGACGCCGCGCTGTCGTTCTTCAGGCGACAGCAGCGCCACGGCGTTCGCCGCGCCGCGCAGCTTGAACGCGTTGATCGGCTGCAGATTCTCGAGCTTCAGCCAGATCTCCGGCGCGGCGGTGTCGTGGCGCAAACGGATCAGCGGCGTGCGTGTGATGACGCCGCGAATGCGGTCGTGAGCGGCGCGGATGTCTTGGAGCGTGACGGGACGAACGGGCGGGGCGGCGACTGACATGGCGGCGATTGTAAGGGACCGCCGCGACGCACCGCGTTACTGCATCGCCCGCAACTCTTCGAGCGAGCAGCGCAGCCGCGGCTCGCGTTCGTTGGTGATGTCGAGCTGCTGCCACGGGATGCGCAGCGGCTTGCGACCGCGAAAGCCGATCAAACGACCGACCGACATTCCGAGGCGTTCGAGCACGGCGGCCGGACCGACGTGATATTCGAAGACGAAACAGTGCATCCCTTCCGTTCGCGCGTGGACACTCGCCACCCGTCCGATGCTCCTGCCGTGCGAGTCGTGCACCTGTGCTCCGATGAGGTGCTGCACGCGGATCTTCACTCTTCTTCCTTTCCGCCGGGAAGGTGCTCGACGACGTGCATTCCGAGCCACTTTTCCCAGTCGAAGGCCGGCGTCTCGGTCGCATCGATGCTGAGCTTGATGTAACGCTCCGTCACCTCCTCGACCGCCGACCACTGCACGACCTGACGCGCCGTCTTGCGCACCGACCAGCGACGCAGCCATTCGAGGAGCGCGAGCAGCCGCGGATGAAGGCGCTCGGCGAGCACGACGAATCCAAGCTCGAACGAATCGACGCGCGGCGGCGAGCCGTCGGAGAGCTCGAGCAGCACGCCGTCGACGCGTCCCATCTCCGTGCAGTCGCGATCGATCAGCTGTTTGTCCATCACGTCGCGGGCGAGATCGAGCTCGTGCATCACGTCCCTCCGATGAAGGCCAGCGGAATGGAAACGATGGCGAGGACGAACGAGACGATGACGATCATCACGACGATCGCATTCGAGAACCAGCCGTTGCAGTTCGTGCCGAGCAGCCGGCGATCGTTCATCAGCAGGAGAAACGGGATGGTGACGAACGGCAGCACGGCGGCATTGATCACCATCGTGAAGAGCGTCAGCTTCAGCGGATCGATGCCGGCGGCGATGATGAGCGCGGAGAGAAAAATCGCGACGGTATAGGTCAGCGAGAAGCGAGCGTCTTCGCGCGGGTGGAGGTCCTCACCCCAGTTCCAGCCGAACGTTTGCGACGTCGCGTACGCGAGCGAGAGCGCTACTTCGAGCGCGGCGCCGAGACAGGCGATTCCCATCGACGCCGCAAAAAGCACGAAGCCCCAGAACGGGAAGGCATCGGTCAGCATCGCCGCCGCCTGGTTGTAATCGCTGACGTGAATGCCGCGCGGCGCGAGCACCATCGCCGCAACGACGAGCGCGCCGAGCGCAATCGCACTGCCGAACGTCATGCCGATGACGGAGATGCCGCGGTTCACCGCGACGTACGACTTGTCCCACTTGTCTTCGACCGCGCCGGATGAATAGAAGTAGAAGAGGTACGGCGCGATGACAGAGCCGATGATGCTGACGGCGATGAACCAGTAGGTCGCGCCGTCGTGTGACGGGAGCGTCGGCCGCGCGCCTGCCGCCACCTGGTGCAGCGGCGGATGATGGACGACCGCGGCGACGACGAAACAGAGCGTGATCAGGCCGAGGAGCGAGGTGCTGTTCTCGATTGCGCTGAAGGTGGCGCGCCAGAGGAAGAGCCAGATCACGATCGCCACCGGAAACGCCCACCACTGAAAACCGATGCCGGTGACGAGCTGCAGCGCGAAGGAGATGCCGCCGATCTCCGCGCCGAGCACGAGCAGATGCACGAGCGTGAGAATGACGAACGGCCCGAGCCAGAACGAAAAGCCGAGATGATCGCGAATGGCCGACGGAAGAGCCTTGCCTGATACGGCCGCGAAACGTCCCGACATCTCGACGAGGAAGATCACCAGAATCGTCGCGAAGAGCAGCGACCAGATCAGCTGAAAGCGAAACCGCGCGCCGGCCTGCGCGGAGGTGGCGAGATTGCCGACGTCGAAGAAGCCGCCGACGGCGGTCAGAATGCCGAGCGCCAGCTGGAGTGCTTTCTTCACTTCGCCGCATCCTCGGCGATCTCGCTGAGTTGTTTCCCCGCATCCGCGAGCTCCCGTGAATCGCGCGCAACGCGAGCGCGGTCGTTCGCTTCGATCGCGCCGCGCATCGATGACGAAGATGCCTGCGCGGCGGCGAGCTGTTTCAGCACCGCGTTGCGCAACAGCGGTGACGCATCCGATTCGCGCACGCTCTTCGTCGTCTTGTCGAATTCGTCCGCGGCCGCATCGAGACTCTTTTCGACGTAGGCGCGCGGTACGCTGTTGGCCGACCACTTCTCGGCGATCATCGCCAGCCCCGACATCCACGACGCCGGTGCGTCGAGCGACTTCGCGAGCTTCGCATCCGGCGACTGTCCGCTGCACGCCGCGACGAGGATTCCAATGACAGCGAATCTGCGCACGGCTGAGGCCGGAGCAATGGTTCTGCCAACCGGGCACAGGTCATGCCTCCATCGACCGCGGAGGAGCTTCGATGGACTCGCACAATCTCGCGCAACGCATCACCGCCGCCAATCCGAACGTCAGCAATCCGGAGCGCTGGCTCTCAGTCGTTGCCGGCGCCGCGATCGCAACGTATGGACTGACGCGGCGCAACATCAGCGGCATCGTGCTCGCCGCGGTCGGCAGCGGCCTCGTCTGGCGCGGCGCGAGCGGACACTGCGCCGTTTATGAATCGCTCGGCATCTCTACCGCGTCGGACTCGGCGAGTCGTGGCGACAACGTCAGCGTCCCGTACGGCCGCGGCGTTCGCGTCGAGCAGTCGGTGACGATCGACGTCCCTGCCGAACAGCTCTACACGTTCTGGCGAGACTTCCAGAACCTGCCGCGGTTCATGAATCATCTGCAGTCGGTCAAAGTCATCGACGACAGACGTTCGCACTGGGTTGCGAAAGGGCCGGCCGGCAGTGATGCGGAATGGGACGCCGAGATCATCAACGAAATCCCGAACGAGCTGATCGGCTGGCGTTCCGTGGAAGGCTCCCAGGTCGATAACGCCGGTTCCGTTCACTTCAGCACCGCTGCGAACGGCGGCGGCACGGTCGTAAAAGTCGTCCTTCGCTACGATCCGCCGGCCGGCAAAGTCGGCGCCGCAATCGCAAAGCTGTTCGGCGAAGACCCGGCGCACCAGGTGTCGGAAGAGTTGCGCACGTTCAAACAGCTGATGGAGACAGGGATCGCGGCGTGAAGCGCAGCACATCGAGCGCGAGCGTGACCTGTCGCGCGCTGGCGTCGCGCGGGCGATAGGTCGCGACGAGAATGTCGCGCGCTGATTCATCGTCGAGCTGCGCGACGGTCGACACTCGCGTCTGATCGACGAACTCGAAGCGATTCGCGAAGGTCTCGATCGTTCGCGCCACGCGATCGCGATTCGCGACGCCTCGCAATTCGCCGAGATCCTCGGGGGCGGAGACGGCGACGAACATCGTGCCGCCTGGCGCGATGACGCGATGCAGTTCATCGACGTTCATTCGTCCGGTGATCGACAGCACGACGTCGAACGAATGGTCCTCGTACGGGAGAAAACGATCGGCATTGCCGACGACCCAGGTGCAATCGCGATAGCGCTTCGCCGCCGCTTCGATCGCGGCGGTGGAGATGTCGATGCCGTGTGATTCGGCGCCGGTCGCCGCTGCGAGCGCACCGAGGTAGTAACCCTCGCCGCAACCTGAATCGAGAATCGATTTCGGCGCGAGCGGCGCGACAAGCTCGACGATCCGCGCACGCAGCGGATCGGCGAATCCGCGATCGAGAAAACGTCGACGCGCGGCAACCGCCTCCGCGGAGTCGCCAGGATTTTTCGAGCGCCGTTCCTGCGGCTGCAGCAGATTCACGTAGCCGCTGCGCGCGATGTCGAACGAATGTCCGCGCCAGCAGGCGAAGCTCCGCTCATCGCTCGCAAGCGGCTGACGACAATCGCGGACCGTACACAGGAGCGTCACCAAATCGGGCGACATCGTACGGCTACAATTCGGCGCATGCGAGCCCCGTTCGCCATCGTCGCGTTCCTGCTGCTCGCAACGCCGGCGCTTCCGGCCACGATCCCGCTCCCTTCCGACGACGCGCGCTGGACGACGATCACGCTCGGCGACCTCACCATTTACAGCGATGCGCGCGACGGTGTGACGCGCGAGCTCGCCGAGCGAATGATTCGGATGCGCGAAGCGGTCGCGCACGTCACCGGGCTGCCGCTGCGCGTCACGCTGCCGACGCGCGTCTTCATCTTTCGCAACGGCGCCGAGCTGGCGCCGTATCGCACCGCCGCCGGCCAGCCTTCGGGCGCAGATGGTCTGTTCATCGCCGCGCCGCTCGGCAACTACGTCGCCGTCTCGACGAAGAGCGCGGCCGACGTCGACCGCATCGTCTATCACGAGTTCGCTCACTCGATCATTCGCGGCCTCGGTCCCGATCTTCCTCCGTGGCTCGTCGAAGGACTGGCCGAGCTCTTCTCGACATTCAACGTCGTCCGCGACGTCGTGATCGTCGGCCTGCCGGTCTCGAATCACGCGCAATGGCTGAACGGACGCACCCTCGTCAACGTGCGCGAGATCGTCGATCCGCCGCCCGGCTCCATCGATTTCAACGATGAGAAGCCGGGCGGCATCTTCTACGGCGAGTCGTGGGCGCTCACACATTTCCTGCTGCTCGGCGATACCGATCGCCGTCCGCAGCTCGCCGAATATCTCCAGCTGCTCGCCGCGCAGAAATCGCCGGAGGAAGCGTTCACGAAAGCGTTCGGCTCATACGACGCAATCACGACCGAGCTGCGGCAATACATGGCGACGATGCGGCGGCATTCGCGGCGGATAGGGCTGCCCGAGCTGCACGGCACGCCGATGCCGGAGCCTTCGCCGCTTGCGCGCGACGAGCTGCTTTTCGCGCTCGGCGACTTTCTGACGAACGGGACGCGCGATGATGGTGCCGAGGATTTGCTGCGTGAGGCGCTGCGACTGAATCCGTCGCATACGGGTGCGATGGCGTCGCTCGGCACGCTGCTCGAACGGACCGACCGTCGCGCCGAGGCGGCGGAGCTGTTCGGCAAAGCGGTGAAGCTCGGCAGCCGCGATCCGCGCGTGCATGTGCTGTACGGTGAATCGCTCCTCGCGCGTTTCGGCGCGATGCAGCGTCGCGGTAGCGACATCCCGTTTCACGAAGTCGAGCAGGCACGCGCGCTGTTCGACGTCGCGCTGAAGCTCGACGAAAACAATCCGCTGGCGTGGGCCGGCCGCGGCGCCACGTATCTCTTCACGCGCGAGAACGCGCAGCCCGGCATCGACGCGCTGGAGAAGAGTCTCGCGCTGGCGCCGGGACAGATCGACGTCGCCACGAACCTGGTCTTTCTTTACGCGCGCGCACGCCGTCGCGACGAAGCGAAGCGGCTCATCGATCGCGTCGTGGCGCCGGCCGGCGATCCGTCGATGCTCGCCGTCGCGCGCGACAACCTGCTCGCCGCCGACATCCTCGACGCCGGCGATCTGCTGAACGCGTCGAAGAAAGAGGAAGCGCTGAAGCTGCTCCGGCCGGCGATGAAAGTCGCGTCGACCGAACGGCTGCGCAAACAGATCTCGCGGATGATCGATCGGGCGCTGCGGTGAAAGCCGCGGCCGCGCTCGCAATCCTGCTCGCCATCCCGCTGCCGGGCGAGAAGGCGCACTGGACGCGGACCGATCTGCCCGGACTGACGATCTACAGCGAGGCGCGCGACGTCGTGACGCGCCAGGTGGCGTCGCGACTGGAACGGATGCGCGAGGCGCTCGCGCGCGTGGCGAAGTTCACCGTCCGCTCGCCGCTGCCGACGACCGTCTACGTCTTCCGCAACGAGGATTCGTTCGCGCCGTATCGCGACGCGGTGCTCGGCGCGGCGCGCAATGCCGACGGCGTTTTTCACGGCGCGCACGACGGGAATTACGTGCTCGTGCAGGGCGACCGCGCGACGTCGGTGAATCGCATCATCTTTCACGAGCTGACGCACTACTTCGTTCGCAACACCGTCGCCGATCTGCCGCTCTGGTTCAACGAAGGGCTGGCCGATTTCTACTCGACGTTCGAGGCGTCGGGCGACACGGTGGCTGTCGGTCTGCCGCTCGAAGAACACCTGACTCTTCTGCACGCTCACGGTTTCGACATGCCGCTTCGCGATCTCCTCGACGCCGACGTGACGTCGCGTGAGTACAACGAGAAAACGCGCGCCGGTTTCTTCTACGCGGAGTCATGGCTGTTCGTGCATTACGCGCTGCTCGGCAATCCTGCGCGTGGCGCGCAACTGCAAACGTATCTCGCGCTCGTCGCCGCAAAGAAGCCGGTCGATGAAGCGTTCACGACCGCGTTCGGGACGACGTACGAGCAGCTGACGAAGGAGCTGCGGAGCTACGCGAATCGTCCGCGTCTCCGGCACTCGCGCTTCACACTCGCCGACCTCGGCGCGAAGACGATCCCGCCGCCGGTCGCAGTCACGCGCGGCGAAGCGCTCTACGCGCTCGGCGACGTCGTGTCGCGAACGAAACGCGCCGAGGATGCGACGCCGCTGCTCGAGGAATCGCTGCGACTCGAACCGCAGCGCGGCGAGACATACGCGGCACTCGCGCGAGTGAAAAGCGCCACCGGCGAAAAGCGTCTCGCGGAGCAACTCTTCGCGAAAGCGGTGAGCGTCGGCAGCCGCGACTACCGCACGTTCCAGGCGTATGGCGAAGAGCTGCTCGACCGCATCGATCGCATTCATCGCGCCGGCAACGATCCGCCGACCGCGCTGCTCGACGAAGCACGAAAGATGTTCGCGAAGAGCATCGAGCTGCAGCCCCAACTCCCGCGCGGCTTCGCCGGACTCGGTGCGACGTATCTCTTCACACGCGGCGACGTCGCGCCGGGAATCGCCGCCTACGAACAAAGCCTCGCCATCGCCCCCGCGCAACTCGACGTCGCCGCGAATCTCGTTTTTCTCTACGCGCGCAGCCGCCGCCGCGCCGACGCCCAGCGCATCTACGACACGATCATCGTGCAATCCGCCGACGCCGAAACGCTCGTGACGGCGAGAGACAACCTCTACGTCGCCGACATCTACGACGCATACGACCTGATGGCTCGCGGCAAACGCGCCGAAGCGCTGGTGATTCTCCGAAACGCGCTGCCGAAGGTGACGAGCGAGCGGATGAAGACGCAGATCACGGGGATGATTCTCGAAGCGGAGACGCCGACGGTGAAACTCCATCCCTGAGATCGGTGCTGAGTGCACAAAAGCAGTGCAGAGTGCAGAGTGCAGAGTGCTGAGTCGGGGAACGCACTACACGACGGTCGCGCTTGCACTCAGCACTCTGCACTCTGCACTCAGCACCTGATTGGCAATCGCACTAAGCACCATAATGGCGGTTATGCACCGCTCGCAGAAGCGTCTGATCGCGCTCCTCATCGGGCTGGTGGTGTTTCTCATTCTCTCCGCGCTCATTTATCAGGCCGGGATGGCGCGGCTCGAACATTCGCCGCGCACGTTCTGGCAGGCATTCGAGTGGGCGACGGAAACGCTGAGCACGACCGGGTACGGCGCGGATTCGAAATGGTCGCATCCGGTGATGGTGCTGTTCGTCTCGCTGATTCAGATCGCCGGCGTCTTTCTCTTCTTCCTCATCATTCCCGTCTTCCTCGTCCCGTTCCTCGAAGAGCGATTCGAGGAGAAGCTGCCGCGCGCGGCGCCGGAGCACATCGGCAAACACGTCGTCGTTTTCCGCTATGGGCCGGCGGTTGAAACGCTGCTGCAGCGGCTTGCACTCGAAGGCGTGGCGACGCTCGTCGTCGAGACCGATGAAGCCGCCGCGCGCGCGGTACTCGAAAAGCAGCAGGCGGTCGTCTTCACGCGCACCGACGAAGATGCGCTCAACGTCTGCAACCTCGACACGGCGCGCGCTCTCGTCGCGAACGGACGCGATGAAGAGAACGCCGGACTGATTCTCCGCGCGCGCCAGCAGGGCTTCACGCGCGAGATCTACGCATTCGTCGAAGAGCCGGCGCATCGCAAGCCGATGGAGCTCGCCGGCGCGACGGCCGCGTACACGCCGCGGCATATCGTCGCCGCGGCGCTGGCCGCGCACGCCAGCGAGGCGATCAGTCCGCGGCTGCCGGGAGCGGAAGCGATCGGCGGTCTCATCCGCCGCGAGTTGCGTGTACCGGCGTCGAGCGCGTTCGCCGGAAAAACGATTCGCGAAGCGGCGCTCTCGGCGTTCGGCGGCGCGACGATCGTCGGCCAGTGGAGCCGCAGCCGGCTGCTGCCGAAGTGCACGTCGTCGACGATCATCGAGCCGGGCGCGATCCTCGAAGTCGTCGGCGATCACGATGCCATCGGGCGAGCCACCACGCGCCTCGGCGCTACGCTGCTTCGCGCCGACGGACCGTATCTCATCGCCGGCTTCGGTGAAGTCGGCCGCAAGCTGCACGAGCTGCTGACCGACGCCGGCGAATCGGTCTGCGTCGTGGAAAAGAACGATGCGCGCGGAGTCGATTTCGTCGGCGACGTCCTCGATCTCTCCGTCCTCGAGCGCGCCGGACTGCAGACGTCGCGTGCGCTGATGCTGGCGCTCAACACCGACGACGCCACGCTCTTCGCATGCGTGATCGCGCGCGAAGCGGCGCCTGACGTGCCGGTCATCGCACGCGTCAATCACGCGCGCAACCTCGACAACATCCATCGCGCCGGCGCCGACTACGCGCTGTCGATCAGCGACATCTCCGGCGAGATGCTGTCGTCACGACTGCTCGGCCGCGGACGCGCTCGCGATGAGCGGCGCCGCGTGGTTCGGATGCATGAACACGAGTACGGCGGGATGACGATCGGCGAGCTCGCGCACGAATGCGTGATCGCCATCGATCGCGATGGCGAGATCGTCCGCCAGCTCGATCCCGAGCTGCGCATCGATCCGACCGACGTCCTTTACGTCTGCACATGAAACCGGTGCTGACGACGTTCGCATCACTCGCTGTCATCGTCGCCCTGGCGATCGCGCTCGCTTGGCTCGCACTCGTGCGAATGCCGGGACGGACGTTCCGCGGAACGCCGCTCGCGCGCGTGACCGACGGCATGAGCGCGGTCGTGCGCGATCTCTGCGCGCCGTGACAGAATCGCCGTCCTCGCAATGTCGACGATCTTCTTTACCGGCTTCCCCGGTTTCCTCGGCTCCGAGCTGCTGCCGCGCCTGCTCGCGCGCGCACCGCACGATCAGGCGCTCTGCATCGTGCAGCCGAAGTTCGCGCCGCTCGCGGCGAAGCGCGTGAAGGAACTTGCAACGGGACGCATTCGACTGATCGAAGGCGACATCACGGCGCCGCTGGATGTTCCGACCGATGGCATTTCCGAGATCTATCACCTCGCGGCGATCTACGACCTCAGCGTGAAGCGCGACCTCGGGATGCGGATCAACGTCGACGGTACGCGCCACGTTCTCGATTTCGCCGAGCGTTGCAGCGGACTGCGGCGCGTCCATTACGTTAGTACCTGTTACGTCAGCGGCCGTTACGACGGAACGTTCACGGAAAACGATCTCGACGTCGGGCAGACCTTCAACAACCATTACGAAGAGACGAAGTACCTCGCCGAACGCGACGTTCGTGCGCGAATGGCGAGCGGTCTGCCGGCGACGATTTACCGTCCGTCGGTCGTGGTCGGCGACAGCGCGAGCGGCGCGACGCAGAAGTTCGACGGTCCCTACTTCGTGATGCAGTGGCTGATGCGTCAGCCGCGACTGGCCGTGCTGCCGGTGGTCGGGCGACCGTCGCGCTATCGCTTCAACGTCGTGCCGCGCAACTTCATCACCGACGCGATCGAGTCACTCAGCGCGCGCGACGATTCGCGCGGACGCTGCTATCAACTCGCCGATCCCGAGCCGATGACGGTCGACGAAACGATCGACGCCGTCGCGCGCGCGACCGGCCGCACCGTGCTGCGTATTCCGCTGACCAAAGCGCTCGCAAAGGGAGCGCTCGATTACGTTCCGGGCGTCTATCGATTGATGCGCATCCCATCCGCCGCGGTCGACTACTTCGTCCATCCGACGCTGTATGACACGACGAACACGCAGCGCGATCTGCACATCGACGTACCGCGCTTCCGCGACTACCTGCCGAACCTCGTCGCGTTCGTCAAAGCGCACCCGGAGATCGGGTCGGCAGCGATGGCTTGAACCAGTCCTTAGTCCTGAGTCCTGAGTCCTGAGTGCTTGACCCACGGCACCACGCGCCCTGCTCATGGCGAAGTGCGTCGAGCACTCAGGACTAAGGACTCAGGACTCAGGACTATTCAGCGTTCTGAGACTTCGTCCCAAATCCGCGTCTGGTTCGTCTCCTTCAGAAAGATCGAGCCGATCACGAACGTCGAGAACGCGACGATGATCGGGTACCAGAGTCCGGCGTAAATGTGGCCGGTTCGCGCGACGACGGCCGTTGCGATGAGCGGCGTGAAACCGCCGAACCAGCCGTTGCCTATGTGATACGGCAGCGACAGCGACGTGTAGCGAATCTTTGCCGGGAACGCTTCGACGAGGAATGCGGCGATCGGACCGTAGACCATCGTCACGAACAGCACCTGAATGAAGACGAGCAGCGTGAGCATCACGGCGTTGACCGGATGCGCGTATTCGTACATCGCGCGATAGATCGGGTAGTAGCAGAGCGCCGCGAGGAGGTTGCCGGCCATCATGATTTTCTTGCGGCCGATGCGATCGGAAAGCGCGCCGAAGACGATGAAGAACGGCGTCGCCAGCGCGAGCGCGACCGCCACGATGATGTTCGCTTTCACGAACTCGACGTTCAGCACCTTCTGCAAAAAGAAGAGCGCGTAGAACTGGCCGGTGTACCAGACCACAGCCTGTCCGGCGGCGGCGCCGAAGAGCACGAGCAGGATGATTTTCCAGTTGCGCGCGTTGCCCAGCGAATCGCGCAGCGGCGTCGCCGACGTCTTCCCTTCACTCTTCAGCTGACTGAAGAGCGGCGACTCGCGCAGCCGCAGCCGGATGTAGAGCGACATCGCCACGAGCACGATCGACAGCAGGAACGGCACGCGCCAGCCCCACGATGAGAAGTCCACTTCCGACATCGACGTCCGCACCGCGAGGACGACGCCGAGCGAGACGAAGAGACCGAGCGTCGCCGTCGTCTGAATGAAACTCGTGTAGTAGCCACGCCGCTTGTCGGGGACGTGTTCCGCGACGTAGACCGCAGCGCCGCCGTATTCGCCGCCGAGCGCGAGTCCCTGCAGCAGACGGAGCAGCACGAGAATCATCGGCGCGAAGATGCCGATCTGCGAATACGTCGGCAGCAGTCCGATCGCGAACGTCGAGCCGCCCATGATCAGCAGCGTGACGAGGAACGCGTACTTGCGGCCGACGAGATCGCCGATGCGGCCGAAGACGATCGCGCCGAACGGCCGCACCGCGAAGCCGGTCGCGAACGTGGCCAGCGTCAGCAGAAACGCGGCGGTCGGATTCGTCTTCGGAAAGAAGAGCGTCGAGATCACTGTCGCCAGCGAGCCGAAGATGTAGAAGTCGTACCACTCGATCATCGTCCCCGCCGCCGAGGCGAAGATCACATTGCGGATCGGATAAGGCTTCTCGTCAGTCATCGGTCCCTCTCTATGTCATCCCGAGCGTAGCGAGGGATCCGGGGGGCGGTGCGAGCAGCATCCAGTCCCTGCCCCCCGGATCCCTCGCTACGCTCGGGATGACGGTTTCTTTCATCCCGGATACGGATAGCCGGCCGCGAGCGCGTTTTCGAGCGTCGTGTCGTGGCCGTAAATGTCTTCGTAAAAGTGGATGAGACCATCATCGGTGACGACGGCCGTCGTGTAGATGATGAGCACCGGAATCGGACGCGCGAGCACGACCGTCTTCGGTTCTTTGCCGTTCATCGCGTCCGCGATTTTCTCCGGCGTCCATTCGGGCTGATCGCGCAGCACCCACGCGGCCAGCCGCGCCGGATCTTCGACGCGGATGCAGCCGTGGCTGAAGTCGCGGCGCGAGCGCGAGAAGAGCGTCTGCGACGGCGTCGAATGCAGGTAGACGTTGTTCTGATTCGGGAACATGAACTTCACGAGTCCGAGCGCGTTCGACGGTCCCGGTTTCTGGCGGATCGACAGCGCGCCGCTCCGCAGTCGCGCCAGCGTTGCGGTGTCGACGCTCGTGATTGCGAGCGGCTTGTCGTCGTCGACGATCTCGTAGCCGTTCGACGCGAGATACGACGGATTCTTCGCGATCTTCGGCACGAGCTCGTGCGTCTGAATGCTCGACGGCACGTTCCAGAACGGACGGAACACGAGGTACTTCATGTCGGACTCGAACACCGGCGTCTGATGCGTGTACGCGGTACCGACGACGACACGCATGCCGATGTCGGTGCCGCCCTGGGCGTTCCATCCGCGCAGCGTGAACTCCGGAATGTTGACGATGATCGGCGGCGTGTCGAATTCCATCGGCGCCCAGCGCCAGCGTTCGAGCGCCCATTCGATCTGGCGCAGCCGCTGCGCGAGCGGCGTGTTCAGTTCCGCGAAGGTCTTCGGTCCGAGCGTGCCGGTTCCTTCGAGTCCGTGGCGCAACTGAAATCGTTTCACGGCCTCGACGAGCGCGCCGTCGTACACGAGCCGCTTCGCATCGACCTTCGCGTTCGCCGGCAGATCGCCGACGCGACGCAGCATGCGCGCGAGCTGCGCGATGGCCGGATACGACTCGCCCGATTTCACCGACGCTTCCGGCAACGGCGGCTCTTTCGCATCTTCGGCAGCGAGGCGCTGATAGATCGCGAGTGCGTTCTGCAGCCGGCGATAGTCGTCATACGGCGGCTCGATCGGCGCGAGCGACGCCGCAGGATTCGGCGACTGCGTGATGCTGGTGACGAGCGTCGGCAGGTAATATTTCTTGCTCTCGATATCGAGATCGAAGCGAACGTTGTGCGGATTGATGCGGCCGATGTGAAGGTCGGAAATGTAGCGCATCAGCGTTGCGGAGACGGCGACGTCGAAACGCGCCAGCGCATTCTCATCGTGCGATTGTTCGACCGCACGCAGGCGCGCCGCCCACCGCCCGCCGTCGTAGTCCGACGCATGCACGCCTTTCACGTCGGCCGCTTCGAAGAGCGCGATGACCGCACGCGCCTGCGGCGTGATGCGGCCGTCGCGCGACCACTGCGTCTTCCACTCCCGCGGCTGATAGAAATTGATGAGGTGCTTTTTGTAGTCGACGAAGTTCGGCCAGCGGAGCTCGTCGAGTTTCGATGCGTCGACGAGCGCGGTGATCGGGGTCTGCGCGAACAGAGGTGTCGCGACGAGAATCAACAGCAGGAGAAGACGAGGCATCGCGCGATTGTACGGGAGTCATCCTGAGCGTCAGCGAAGGATCCGGGCGGGCGGGGCGCACAGCGAGAGATTCGCGCCCCG